>CAXRAE010000011.1:0-11997 GCA_964229025.1 Limnobacter sp.
CTTACAAATAATGTTAAACATTGTTAATTATTAGGAAATATTCACATCCATTTCCTGATTACCGACAGTAAAACTCTCACAAGGCGGAACTTTCGCCGAACTTTTAAATGAACACACCATTGTCGGAGAATGCACTGTGGCTAACATCACGGGAATTATCAAAAGCGTGTTGGGAGAGGTTTCTGTAACCCGTCCCGACGGTGAACAAGTCCTTCTGAAAGAAGGTGACATTATTTCTGCAGGTGACACAGTTACCACCAGTGCAGAAGGATCTGCTTACATCGAATTTCCTGGCGCCGAAGGTCAAAAAGCCACAGAAGGTATTCTGCAATCCAACGCGGTAGCCACGCTGAAAGAAGGTGAGAATGGCGCTGAGTTTGAAGTGGCCGAAGGCGAATTCGAATTGTTGACTGAAGGCGAAACCGTAGCCGTAACAGGCGCAGGCGGTATGTTTGGTTTGTTTGGCGCAGGTTTGGCCGCGGGCGGTTTGGCTGGCCCACTGGCTGCTGTAGCTGGTGCTGCATTCGTGTTGGGAAGCGATGACAGCGACGGCGGCTCCGGCAGTGGTTCTTCCGGTGGTGGCTCCGGCGAAGCAGCCGCAGGTGCACTCGAGCCCGTTACCGATGCAGCTGGCCCGGCCTCCCCAGCACTCGAAGAGACCCTGGATGCGCTGTCACCTGTCACAACAGTCGTTGATGCTCCAGTAGGCGCGTTGGCACCTGTGACTGAAGCATTGGATCCAGTTCTGGAAGAAACAGCACCCATCACGGATGCACTCGAGCCAGCCCTCACCCCTGTGAACGACACCTTGAGCGATGCACTGACAGGCTTGGCCCCAGTGACCGACTCGCTCGATCAAAACGTAACGCCCATCACTGAAGCTGTTGAAGAAGCGCTTTCACCCGTGGTCGATGTATTGGCGGGCAATGAGGATGGTTTGGTGACAGCCGCTGCTGATACTTTGCCGGTTAACCTGCGCGTGGTCGCAGAACAACTGGGTGGTGGCTTGAGCATGGTGACCCCACAATTGGCGGACGGCGTAGCTCAAGTAGTTGGTCAACTGGATCCAGTTCTTTCCCCTTTGAACGACGGTCTGACCCAAGGTTTTGACGCGGCGGCCCCCTTGTTTGATGGCTTGACCACGGCAACTGATGCACTGCCCATGGTCTCTCAGCCTTTGGCCGATGGCCTGAACCAGGCTTTCGACGCACTGACCCCTGTGACCGATCCTCTAGTTGCAGCGCTGTCCGGTGGCTTGCCACTGCCCGGCGGTGACGGAGGTGGTGCAGCTGGCCCCACGGGTACACCGTTGGATGCAGTGCTTGGCCCAGTCACTGACGCCTTGGGCGGCGCAGGTGGTGGCGGCTTGCCAAGTTTCCCTGAAACAGGCACTCCATTGGATCAGGTTACTGCATTGCTCGACCCAAGCATTCTGACTGACGCACTGGCTGGTGGCGGTGGCGGCGGCTTGCCAAGCTTCCCCTCTACGGGTACTCCTCTGGATTCAGTGACATCCATGCTTGATCCAGCCATTCTGACCGATGCGCTGGCTGGCGCCGGCGGCGGTGGATCCGACGGCCCCACAGGTACACCCCTGGACGCGGTTTTGGGCCCATTGGCTGATGCCGCTGCGGGTGGCGGCGCGGGTGGCGGTTTGCCCGGCATCCCCGAAACAGGCACGCCCTTGGACATGGTCACGTCACTGCTGGACCCTAGCGTACTGACCGACCTGGCAGCAGGTGGCGGTGCAGGTGGTGGCTTGCCAAGCTTCCCGTCCACAGGCACGCCCCTGGATTCATTGACAAGCCTGCTGGATCCCTCAAGCTTGCCAATCTCCTCCGGTGCAAGCCCACTGGATGCATTGACCAGCGCGCTGCCCACAGACAGCCTGCCCATCTAAGCTTTGTAGTATTGCCTGGGGCTCCGACCCCCCGGCAAAGTGAAAAGGCACCCTTCGGGGTGCCTTTTTGCATTCCAGAGTTGGGTCAATTTTTTACGGCCGAGCCACGCCAAATTGCATGGGCTGCACACTGCGCTCTTGTTGCAGACAGGCGATCAGCGCAAGCGCCAGCACCTGTCGTGTGTCTCTTGGATCGATCACGCCGTCGTCGAGCAACAATCCGCTGGTGTGGAATGCGCTGGTTTGTGCTTCAAACGTGTCGATGATTTGTTTTTTCATGTTTTCCAGCATGAAATCTGGTACCTCCATGCCTTTTCGTGCCGCGCTGGCCTGCATCACAGTGGCCATGGTGCCGGCGGCTTGCTCGGCACCCATGACCGCAGTTTTGCTGTTAGGCCAGGCAAACACGAAACGTGGACCAAATGCCCTGCCGCACATCCCATAGTTACCAGCACCAAAACTCGCACCGCACAGCAAAGTGATTTGAGGAACTGTTGCGTTGCTTACCGCTTGAATCATTTTTGAGCCATGTTTGATGATGCCACCTTGCTCAGCCTCTTTGCCCACCATGTAACCGGTCGTGTTTTGCAGGTAGATGATTGGGGTTTTGGTTTGGCAGCAGCTTTGAATAAAGTGCGTGGCTTTGGTGGCACCAGCCGTGTCGATCGGCCCCAGGTTGCTGATGATGCCGATGGAAACACCCATCAGCTTGGCGTATCCGCACAGCGTGGCCGGACCATAGTTGGCCTTGAATTCGAGGAAGTCGGAGTCGTCGACGATGCGGGCGATGACTTCACGCATGTCCACCGGCGTTTTGATATCGGCGGGCATGATACCCAGTAGTTCTTCGGCTGGGTAGCGTGGTGCAGGCGCGTGAGCATTCAATGTGGGTATCACATTGCGATTGCTGCTGTTCCAGTCGATTTTTGCCATCACGTCGCGGGCCAGTGCAATGGCGTGGCGGTCGTCGTCGGCGATGTAGTCACCCAAGCCTGAGACTGAGCAGTGCATGTCGGCGCCGCCCAGTTCCTCATCCGTTGCTATCTCGCCCGTGGCGGCTTTCAACAAAGGGGGGCCAGCGAGAAATGCGCGTGCACGTTCACGAACCATAATGACCACATCGCTTAAACCGGGAATGTAGGCACCACCCGCAGTGGACGAACCGTGCAGTACGTTGATGACGGGCAGCCCAGCCGCGCTGAGCTTGGCCAGGCGGTAGAAATTACCGCCGCCCAATATGAAGTGCTCGACTTTGTACTTCAACAAATTGGCACCAGCGGATTCGCCGAGGTTAATGAAGGGCAGTTTGTTTTCCAGAGCAATGTCCTGAGCCCTTTGCATTTTTTCAATGCCCATGGCCTGAAGCGCACCGGCTTCGATGCCAGAATCGCTGGCAACCACCATACACAAGGTGTTGGCCACATAGCCCAGCCCGGCAATGATGCCGCCGCCGGGAATGCTTTTGTCGGCCTTTTGACCATCTTGCATGTAACCAGCCAGGGTGCTCAGTTCCAGAAAAGGAGAACCCGAGTCGAGCAGTAGCGCCACCCGGTCGCGCGGCAGCAACTGCCCGCGCTTTGCAAACGATGGCGCAGCTTTTGCCGAGGCGTCGCGTGTACGTTTCTCCAGCGATCGAAGTTCATTCAGGGCCTTTTCCATATTGGCCTTGTTGAGTTCAAACTCGGCGGAATTTGTGGAAACGAGGCTCTCTAAAATAGGCATTGGTTTGTGGCTTTAAGTAGCGGCAAGAGGATCAAAAAAATCAAACGTTTGTTTGATTTTGCGGGTGAGACTTTGGTGTGTCAAGCCTTAAATACGGGCTTATTTCTTGCTGGCCGCGGCGCGTGCAGCGTCTCGACGCTGAATTACCTCCGGCACGCCACCCAAATGAAAGCTGTTGAAAGCCGGGTTGGGTTTGCCGGTGCCCACTTGCCAAATGCGGCGCGCGTTAGGGGCTGCGCCGTCGATTCGAATACAGGAACCCGAGATGAATGAGGCCGCGGGGCTGCACAAGAACACCAAGGCGCCTGACACCTCTGCCTCCAGGCCCAAGCGTTGTAACGGAATCGTCTTGTCCAGTTGCATGATGGTTTGTTTCATGGGCTCAGGGTAAGTGTCCATGCCGCTCGATGCAATGAAGCCCGGTGCAACCGCATTCACGCGCACGGGAGCCCATTCATTGGACGCTGTTTCCGAGAAGTTCAGCATGCCAGCGCGCGCTGCGCCTGAGTGGCCCATGCCGGGCATGCCGTTCCACATGTCCGCAATAATGTTGGTGATGGACATGTCGGACTCGCCCAGATGCAACATCATGTATTGGTTGAAGACCTCTCGGGCCATCAAAAATCCACCTGTGAGGTTGTTACGCACCACGGTTTCGAACCCTTTGCCACTAATCATGTTCAGCGGTGAGGGGAATTGCCCCCCTGCATTGTTGATCAGGTGATTGATTTTGCCGTGGGCCGCCAACACGTCGGCCACTGTCTCCTTGACCCGCTCCTCTTCGCGAATGTCACAGCTGTGCAGGGAAATTTTGACCTTGCAGGTTTGCTCAATTTCCGCTTTCACGGTTTCAAGCTTTTCCATTTTTCGACCGACCAAGGCCAGGTCTGCACCCAGGCTGGCCAGTTCATGTGCGGTACAGCGGCCGATGCCGGAACCTCCGCCGGTGACCAGCACCGTTTGTCCTGCAAACAGATTGGGGCGAAATACGGATTGGAAGCTGTTCAAAAGGGTCACCTGTGAATTGTGCTTGTTTGTTTTCAAACGATCGTTTGAATTTAACCATGCTTTTGCAGATCGTGCTTTCGTACGATCCGATTCACAGATGATTTTTTTACCGGCGACCGGCGTCTGCCAAACGGATGGTGTTGGATTTGCTGAACATTTGATCAGCGAAGGCGATGGTGTGTGTGTTCAAGGCGCGCGAGCTGTCGTGCTCTGGATCTCGTTTCGAAAAGTCGGTGCGAATCGACTTCACGCGTTGATACACCACCTCATAATGTTCTGGCATTACTTTCTGGACATACGCCAAGCCGATCAGATCCGCCAGTGTTTCTTCAAAATGGACATTGTTCTTGAATTGAATGCCCAGGTGTTCCTGTAGTGCCTGCTTGGCGGCCACACGTTTTCCTTTTTCTGACATCAGGCAGTGGGTCAATTCATGGGCCGAAGTGAATGCCAGAAATGCGGGTTCGGCACCCGCGTGACCGGAATCCAGAAAATGAGACCACACCCGCTTGGCGTCTGCATGTTGGTTGACGTGCAGCACGCAGGCTTTGATTCCACTGTTGGTCAAGAATGGAGAGGGGTTGTTCATTGTGCTTTCCCGAACGTGGATCCGATCAGTGTCGATTGCGTAGACCTGCGCGAACTGCTCGATTTCCATCTTCATGGTCTCTGTGTCGGGCAGGCTGGCCTGGGGTGTGAACAGGCTGACCAAACCAAAAAATAAACCGTTCCACATGACAAGCTCCAAGAATTCCGGTGATGTCTTGTGAACGGCAGGTTTTGTTGAATTCAGCATTGCACCAATGCGTTGCCCTTAAAGGGGGTATTCAAAGGGGGTGGGGGCGTGAAAGCCGATTCGGCATGTCAAAATAGTCCTCACGCACACAATCAATTCGGGAGTGAATTCACATGAACAGCAGTCCAGTGGTGATCGTCACCGGCGCAGCAGGCAATTTGGGTCAGGCGGTGGCCACCCACTTGGGAAGTTTGGGTTATCGACTGCTGTTGATTGATTTGCATCAGCCTGAGTGGGAAGGCGAAAGCGATGCGGTGTCGATTGGCAATGTAGACTTGACCTTGCCCGAGCATGCTCAAGAGGTGGTGAATCAAGCCTGGGAATATTTTGGCCAAATCGATGCGGTGGTCAATATTGCAGGTGGTTTCGTTTGGGAGCGTCAGGCTGAAAGCAGCCTTGATACGTGGAATACGCAGTACGCCATGAATGTGCAAACCACCGTGAATATGTGTCAAGCCATATTGCCGCAGTTTCAGGATCAACAAAGTGGCGTGATCGTCAATATTGGGGCGGCGGCTGCATCAAAAGCAGCGGAAGGCATGGGGGCTTATTCGGCTGCCAAGTCAGCTGTGCTGCGTTTGACCGAAGCTCTGGCGGCGGAAAACAAGCATTTGGGTATTCGTGCCAATGCCGTGTTACCCAGTATTTTGGACACCCCCGCCAATCGCGAGGCCATGCCTGATGCAGACCCAGCCGATTGGGTGGCACCCGACTCTTTGGCCGGGGTTATTGGATTCTTGTTGTCCGATGTTGCCCGCGACATCAATGGGGCGGGCATTCCGGTCACTGGGCGGGTTTGAAAAGCCGGCCCCTGTGTCAGCCGGGTTACTTTCGGTTGGACAGGCCGTTGAGGTAATTGTCGATTGTGAATTCAGCCTGCTCCATCAGGTTGAACAGGTTTGGGCTGAGCACAAAGTTGGCAAAAAGCCCGTCAATCAGGGCATGCAAGCCAATCGCTGCCTGACGGGCATTGGTATGTGCAGGCAATTCGCCTTTGGCAATCGCGGCTTGAAAATCGGCTTCAATGGTTTGAATGCAGCCTTGAATGGCTTCCAGGTGTCTGTCTCGGATGGGCAACATGTCATCAACCATTTCTGCCTTGTGCATCACGATGTCAAAAACCCGCTGTGTGCGAGTGTCTTCGGCCAAGGTACGCACCACATGCATGGAGCGCGTGCGTAGATAGGCCAGCGGTCGTTGCTCGGGGTGTAAATCGGGCGTGGCGATGAATTCATCCATCGGTAATATGACGCGTTGTAACATCGCATCAAAGAGGTCGGCTTTGTTCTTGAAGTGCCAATAAATGGCCCCCCGCGTCAAATCCGCGGCCTTGGCAATGTCGTTCAGCGTGGTCCTTGATACCCCTTTCTCAGAGAACACTGCTTCGGCTGTGTCCAGAATCAGGTTTCTAGTCTCCTGCGCTTCTTCCTTCGTTTTTCTTACCACAATCGTCTACGCCAAAATTGAAAAATTTATTTACATACACTCATGTATGTATGTATTATCTGACTTCTCGGTCATTAAATCAACCCGAAAAATTCCCACAAGGATATAACAGGGCAAATATCATGCACAGCAACTCATTGAAATCAAAGCAAACCCAAGCTTCCCCCTACAGCCGCGCTTTTGCAGGAGCCACCCTTCTGCCCGCGCTGCTGGTGACTGTTTTGTCCAGCGCTTTGTTGCTGGGCTGTGGCCAGGGCGCCGATGCCCAAGCCCCCGGTGGCCCCGGTGCCGGCCAGGCAGCACCCGTACCCGTGGTTGAAGTAAAAACTCAACCGCTCGAATTGACTTATGAATACCCAGCTCAAATTGCTGGCTTGCGCGAGGTTGAAATTCGCGCCCGTGTGGCCGGTATTATCGAGCGCCGCCAGTTTGAAGAGGGCGGCCGAGTGAAGAAAGGCCAATCTTTGTACAGTTTGGACAACGCACCTTATCAGACTGCGTTGGCCCGTGCCCTGGCCGATGAAAATGCGGCCAAGGTTCGCGCGGCCCAAGCAGAGCGAGATTACAAACGTGTCATGCCTCTGGCGGATAGCAAAGCGGTGTCGCAATCTGAATTGGACAATGCGCAATCTGCCTTTGAAGTGGCCAAGGCTGACCTGCAAGTGGCCAGTGCTGCAGTTCGCACGGCTCGCCTGAACCTGGAGTATGCGCGGGTTGAATCCCCGGTGAATGGCTTTGCAAGCCGTTCGTTGTACTCCGAGGGCAGTTTTGTGTCTGGCCCTTCCGAGTTGTTGACCACGGTTACCCAGATTGACCAGGTGTATGTGAACTTTGGTATTCCTGAAAAAGACCATGAGCAATTGCGCAAAGGCATTGCAAGTGGCGCGGTTGCCCTGAGCAATGGCGACTTGGTGGTTGAGGTACTGGGTGCCGATGGTAAACCCATGGGATTGAAAGCAAAGCTGGGCTTTCAGGATGTACGCGTGAACCCAGCCACCGGTACGGTCGATGCACGTGCCGTGTTGGCCAATGACAAGGAAGTGTTGAGCCCAGGGCAATTTGTGCGTGTGCGCGTCAGCGGTGCGGTGCAAAAGGATGCTGTGTTGTTGCCACAGCGCGCAGTGCTAGAGAATCCCCAAGGTGGAAAAGTGGTGATGACCGTCAGCCCTGAGAATACTGTGGCACCACGCCCGGTGCAGGTTGCGCAGTGGAAAGGTGACCAATGGGTCGTGACCGCCGGGTTGGCTGCCGGCGACAAAGTGATGACAGACGGGTTTATGAAGGCCCCACCTGGAACACCCGTACAACCCGTGATTGCAGGTGCCGATGCGCAGCCCGCAGTTGTTGACAGCGCCACACAGGACAACGCACCTGTAGCCACAGAGCAGAAGCAATAAGGGGTCATTCATGTTTTCGAAATTTTTTATCGACCGGCCTGTGTTTGCGGCCGTGTTGTCGATTTTCATCATGCTGGCGGGTTTGGCTGCCATGCGTGGTTTACCGATTGCGCAGTACCCTGAAATTGCACCTCCAGTGGTGCAGGTTCGTGCGGTGTATCCCGGCGCCTCTGCCGAAGTGATTGCTAGCACCGTGGCCGCGCCGATTGAAAACGCCATCAACGGTGTCGAGAACATGATGTACATGAGCTCGACTTCGGCCAGCAGCGGCGTGGTTGAAATCATGGTGACGTTTGAAATTGGTACTGATCCTGATCAAGCCGCTTTGAACGTGAACAACCGTGTAAAGCAAGTGGAAAACATTTTGCCGCAGGAAGTGCGCAGGCAAGGTGTAACCGTGAACAAGGGTTCTTCCTCATTTTTGCAGGTGTTGGCGTTTTACTCAGAAGACGGCCGGTTTGATGACTTTTACACCTCGAACTATGTGACCTTGAACGTACTGGACCGCATCAAGCGGATTCCGGGTACGACCAACGTTCAGATTATTGGTGCGAAAGACTATGCAATGCGAATCTGGATCAATCCGGATCGCATGGCGCAATTGAAGTTGACAGCTGGCGACATTGCCGCGGCCTTGAACGAGCAGAACGCACAGTTTGCTGCAGGCAAGGTGGGCCAGGCGCCCAACAACAACGGTCAGGAACTGGTTTACACCATTACAGCACAAGGTCGATTGCAAGATGTTGAGCAGTTTGAAAATGTGTTGATCCGGGTGAATCCGGATGGTTCGTCCTTGCGCTTGAAAGATGTTGCCCGCGTGGAATTGGGTTCCAAGGATTACGACTTTACCGGTCGCATCAATGGCAAGCCAGCGACACTGGTGGGTGTGTTTTTACAGCCGGGTGCCAATGCGCTTGAAGTGGCTCAAACCGTGAAAGGCACGGTGGATGAAATTGCGGCAGATTTCCCGGAAGGTCTTAACTATGCGGTGCCTTATGACACCACACGTTTTGTGGAAGTCTCGATTCGCGAAGTGGTAAAAACACTGATTGAAGCGATGATTCTGGTGTTCATCGTGGTGTATGTGTTTTTGCAAAACTGGCGCGCCACGCTCATTCCGATTCTGGCTGTACCCGTGTCCCTGTTGGGTGCGTTCGCTGGTTTGTACCTGTTGGGCTATTCCATTAACACACTGACCTTGTTCGGCATGGTGTTGGCCATCGGTATTGTGGTGGACGACGCCATTGTGGTGCTAGAAAACGTTGAGCGAATCATGCATGAGGAGGGCTTAAGTGCCCGAAAGGCTGCGATCAAGGCCATGCAGGAAGTGACGGGCCCGGTGATTGCAATTGTGCTGGTGTTGTCGGCTGTGTTTATTCCAATTGGTTTCCTCGGTGGTTTGACTGGTGAGCTGTATCGCCAGTTTGCGATCACCATCGCGATTGCGGTGATCGTTTCGGGCATCGTTGCGCTGACCTTGACGCCAGCATTGTGTGTGATGTTGTTGAAACATGAACACAAAAAACCCGGTAAATTTTTCACCTGGTTCAATGACTGGTTTGGCCGTGTCACGACCAAATACGTCGGTGGCGTGAAGGTCATCAGCATGCGTCCGGCCATTGGTATTGGCCTGTTTTTGGTCATGCTGGTGGTGACCGCCGGCTTGTTCAAGGCCACACCCGGTTCATTGGTACCCGATGAAGACCAGGGTTACTTCATTGCCGCAGTGTTTTTGCCCGATGGCGCTACCCTGCAGCGCACAGACAAGGTGGTCGCTGAAGTGGTGGATGCGGTGGCTGCCAACCCGGCCAATGAGTATTCCGTCGCATTCACTGGGTTCGACTTTTTGGGCGGCAGTTTCAAGAACAACGCAGCCACCATGTTTGTGACCCAACGCCATTGGGATGAGCGCGAAGCTGTAACCGGGGAGCTCGTGGGCGAATTGTTTGGTCGTACGGCGGGTATTCAGGAAGGTTTGGTGCTGGCCTTTGCACCACCTCCAATCTTTGGTCTGGGTAACGCCGGTGGCTTTGAGTTCTACATTCAGAACCGCGGTGAAGGTGGGCCGGCAGAATTGGCCAAGGTGATGAATAACTTTATCGCCAAAGCCAATTCCGACCCCCGCCTTGCCGGTGTACAAACCCTGTGGCGCCCCGGCACACCACAGTTGTATGTGGATGTAGACCGCGAACGTGCACGCGCCATGGGAGTGAATGTGAATGAGGTATTCGATACCTTGTCGGCAAGCCTGGGTACGTACTATGTGAATGACTTCAACAAATTTGGCCGCACCTGGCAGGTGTTGATGTCGGCGGATGCGCAGTATCGCAAAAGCCCGACTGACATCGGCAATATGTACGTGCGTTCCAACAAAGGCGAGATGATTCCAATTTCTGCCTTTGCAAAAGTGGAGTTTTCGCAAGGTCCGGAAACTTTGGAGCGTTTCAACAATCTACCGGCGGTGAAATTGCTCGGTAGTGGCGCACCTGGGGTGAGTTCCGGCGAAGCCATCAAGGCGATTGAAGACATTGCTGCCGAGGTCTTGCCTGATGATTTCAGCTATGACTTCTCGGGTGCCTCCTTCCAGGAAAAGCGTTCTGCGGGTTCGTCCAGTTTTGCCCTGATTTTGGGTGCACTGATGGTGTTCCTGATTTTGGCGGCACAGTATGAAAAGTGGACCCTGCCATTCTCCGTATTGCTGGCCATGCCGTTTGGTTTGTTCGGTGCCTTGCTGGCAGTGTGGATGCGTGACATGACCAACGACGTGTACTTCCAGATTGGCTTGGTCACTTTGCTGGGCCTGGCTGCCAAGAACGCGATTTTGATCGTGGAATTCGCGGTGCTAAAACGAGAGGAAGGCATGAGTGCATTGGAGGCTTCTCTGGAAGCAGCCCGTTTGCGGTTCCGCCCCATCCTCATGACCTCGTTTGCGTTTATTCTAGGGGTCGTTCCGTTGGCGTTCTCCAGCGGTGCGGGTGCCGGCGCGAGAACCGCGGTGGGTACCGGTGTAATGGGCGGCATGACTGCTGCCACATTGCTGGCCATTTTCTTTGTGCCCCTGTTTTACCGTCTGATTGACAGAAGTGAAAAAGGTGGACGACACCATGGTGATGAAGAGGAAGCAAATGATTCATCCAATCAATCTACAACGAACAAAGGGGGCGAGCATGCTTAAAGCCCTTCCAAAAACAGCGATTGCCTTGGGCTTGACCTTGGCGCTGACCGGCTGTGCCTCTAGCATTCCTTTGCTGGACAGATTCACCGCCAAGCCCGAGCAGCCTACCCAGGTGGTGGTGCCTGAGAACGCCAAAGGCGTTGGCATGAGCCAGGTTCAGAACGAAGCCTGGTGGCTGTTGTTGGGCGACCCTGCGTTGACGGCAGTGGTTGAACAGGCCTTGAAAAACAACACCGATGTGCGTTTGGCCAATGAGCGTTTGAACGAGGCCGGTGCTGTACTGGGCATTGCGAAATCACAAAAGTGGCCCTCCATTTTTGGTCAGTTCACCAGCGGGCGTAACCGCCCCTCACAGGCTGGCAACGTGCCTGTATTTGGTGGGCAGAATGTGTATGAAAGCCAGCAGTTTGGCATTGGCGCCACTTGGGAGCTTGACCTGTGGGGTCGCATTGGTGCCTTGGAGGATGCAGCCCGTGCCGCTTTCATGCAGCAAGGCTACAACGTACGTGGTGTGCGTTTGAGCGTGACCGCAACGGCGGCCTCCCTGTACACA
>CAXRAE010000012.1:0-58055 GCA_964229025.1 Limnobacter sp.
CCAAGGCTTCAATGCTGGTGTTTTTGCTCCACAAATTGGGGCCGCGCAGGGCGCGAATGCGTTCAATTTTCATATTTATTGGTGACCTTGTTCTTGCATCAGCTTTGAATTAGTAACGTTGACGAATGTCTGCCCGAAGCAGGTGATGGGGCACATCCATGGCCCACCCGGCAGCGGCCAGGGCCAGCGCCTTGATGGACACCTGCGAGCCTGTTTTCAATGCAATCGGGCTTCTCGTCTCAGTCGTGGCGCGATTGCCCAAAAACTGCAAGGCGCCATCCTCTAACACCACTGCCATGCCGCCTTCCTTGACATGATCTTGTACCACCGGGTTGTCCGGGTTGTTGCTGATCCAGATCAATTTGCCGTCGCACAAGTCTTTCAGTGGCAACAGGCTGACTTCATCGGCGTTGATAACCGCGTAGCCACTGGGTAGAACCAGGTCGATGGTGGTGCGAAGGGTGTTGAACAGTTGATCATTGGAGAGGATATCCCATTCATCCAGGCCGTCGAGCTTGCCCAGACTGGTGATGACAGCCACACTCGATCGATCATAGGGTAAGCCTTCGGACAAAATGGTGCGGGCGTGCACGTGCATCACCAAAGTGTCGAGATTTCGATTGATCAGGCAATTGCGGCCCGATTGCCAGTTGGCTGAAGGCGCGCTGCTGATGGTGCGGCCCTCCATGTACAGCCCCTGGTTGCACGCCAGGCCGACCTTGTGGCCTTGGTCTTCAAGAATTTGAGTCAGTTCCGGGCCGAAGCCGTCAATTTCTTCACCGCCGGAATAAGACACCACCGGGATGCGTCCATTGGATTGACCGGGGAACAAGGATTCAATGATGGGCTTGCCCACATTGCGTGCCTGGCCTTTGGCAGGGTTGATGTGCATCAGCAGGCCTGGCCCGGCGTTGACTTCAACCACAGCCAGCGATTGTGTGCTTGGGCTTTGGTCGATGTGTTCACACACCAGGTCGATGCCAGCGACATCAAGCCCAACTGCGCGTGCCGCCACGCAACACAATCGCGCAATTTCAGGGTGAATGATGTCGGTCACGTCTTCAGATGCATTGCTGTTTCGTTCAATCAACACTTCAGTGCCCGCGGCCACGATGGAGTCGGCCTGATAGCCTTGGCGCTCTACCTGAAGACGAACCGCTTTGTGGATGTCCAACTTGATTGTATCGAGGGGGGTGATGTCGCTGTCGCCCCTTCGTGGGTCGGTGTTGATTTGCTGATCAATCAGCGCTTGCAAGGTGGATTTTCCATCGCCGATGACCGAAACAGCTTCGCCACGGGAAACGGCGACCACCCGGTAATTCACCACCAACACGCGATGTTCTGCGCCGCGAATGAATTTTTCAACGATGACACCACTGTAACTTTCATCCCAAGCCAGTTGCCAGGCGGCTTCAATGTCGGTTTGTTTGCTCAATTCAAGCGACACGCCACGACCCTGGTTGCCATCGACTGGTTTGACAACGACTGGCGCGCCGATGTCCTGGGTGATTTCCCATGCATCATCAGCGGTTTTTGCAAAACGACCTTCTGGTACAGGCACGCCGCATTGCGCAAGAATTTCTTTGCACAAGTCCTTGTCAGCGGCAATGCCTTGCGCAATGGCAGAGGTTTTGGAGGTTTCCGCTGTCCAGATTCGTTGTTGTGCACAACCGTGACCCAACTGAACGAGGTTGCCATCGTTTAAGCGAACGATGGGAATTCGACGCTCATAAGCCGCGTCAAGAATGTGTTGGGTGCTCGGGCCAATGCCGTGCTGGTCACAGTGGTATTTGATTTGTTTCAGTTCGGCCTCCATGTCGAAGACCGTGTCTTCAATGGCCGAATGTACAAGTCGAACGCCCGCTTCGAGGCAGGCCATGCCCACGACCGGGTCGGGGGTGCGGAAGACCATTTTGTACACGCCGTCTTTGCTGGTCATTCGGGCTTTACCAAAGCCTACATCCAGGCCCACCAACAGGTGCAGTTCAATGACCACATGCTCAAGAATGTGCGCCGCGTAGGTGCCTTCACGCAAGCGAAGCAGAAAACCGCCGCGCTCACCCACACCACAGCGGTGCTCGATCATGCCGGGGAGCAGGGCGGTGATGCGGTCGTAAAATCCGGGCAATAAATTCGATGGGAATTGCTCCAACTCGTGGATGTCGATGAGTGCTTCGATGCAACTGCGGTAGGTCCAGATATTTGGGCCATCCAACCACATGGTGCGAAGTATTTCCAGGCGTTTTTGCGTCATGAGCGTGTTCTTGGCGGGTTTGGTTTCATTGAATGGGTTTTCGACCAATGGTAACTCCGTGTCATTAGAAATAGTGGTGTAACATCAGCGAATTCGCGAACTGTGGGGGAATTCTCTTTGAAAATCGTTGGATTTTCACCGTCTGAAAACGAGCTGCAACGCCTTGGACAAATTTGGCCCACGGGCACGCCCGTGCGTGTGGTCTTTGTTGCAGACATGAATTCAAGGCGTGAGTTTTCCCGCAGCCTGATTGCTTTCAACGCTGCTGAATTGGTGGTGGTGGACAAAGACAGGAATGAGCCAGTTTTTCGAAGTCGTCTGATCGAGATTGACCATGTGTCGATATCCGACCATGGCGGGCTTTCGACCGTGCTGTTGAAGACAAGCGGTGGGCAGCTGTTTCGTTTTTACGCCAGTTTCAGCTTGCACCGCGCGCTCGAGGAGTTCGTGGAGCTGCTCGATGAAGCGTTACGCGATGTGGAGCAGGGTGGCGAACATGTAGCCCAGGTGCAACACCCCGTGCCCCAGTTGATTGCCGATGACGATGTGGAAGACTTGAGTTTTGATGAGCCGGTGTCTTCACGCGCGCTGTTGCGTTTGTGGCGCTTTGCGCACCCGTATCGTTGGCGTTTGCTCGCTGGTTTTGTGTTGACCTTGTTGTCCACTGCCGCCACGTTGGTGGCGCCTTATTTGTCAATGCCATTGATGGATGAGGTGTTGATACCGTTTCAGAACGGCCAGCCCATGAACACCGATCTGGCTACGTTATACCTGGGTGGTTTGTTGGCTTCTGCCCTGGTTGCGGCCGCGTTGTCGTGGGCCAGAACCTACATGTTGGCCTTGGTGTCCGAACGCATTGGATCGGATTTGCGGACGACCACGTTTAATCACCTGATGGGTTTGTCGCTGGACTATTTCAGCGCCAAGCGCACTGGCGATCTGATTGCGCGCGTGAGTGCGGAAACCGACCGTATCAATTTGTTTTTATCGCTGCACGCGCTTGATTTCATCACCGATGTGATCATGATCGTAATGACCGCCGTGATTTTGATGAACATCGATTTTCAGTTGGCCTTGCTTACCTTGCTGCCGCTGCCGTTGATCGCTTGGTTGATCCATATGGTGCGTGAAAAGTTGCGCATGGGCTTTGAGAAAGTTGACCGCGTGTGGGGCGAGGTGACCAATATTTTGACAGACACCATTCCCGGCATTCGCGTGGTGAAGGCCTTTGCGCAGGAAAAACGGGAATCGAACCGGTTCCTGAGAGCCAACCAGCGCAACCTGGAAGTCAATGACCGAATCAATAAAACCTGGTCCTTGTTTGCGCCTTCGGTCAGTTTGCTGACAGAACTGGGCATTTTGGTTATTTGGGGTTCTGGCATCTGGATGATCATGCAGGATCAAATCACGGTCGGTGTGCTGACCGCCTTTCTGGCTTACATCAGCCGCTTTTATTCCCGGCTGGATTCAATGAGCCGCATTGTGTCGGTTACCCAAAAGGCAGCGGCTGGATCCAAGCGCATCTTTGACATCCTGGATTACAAGTCCTCAGTGCCCGAGGCGACCAACCCCATCAAAGTGAGCCATTTGAAGGGTGATCTGGAGTTGCGTGATGTGTCTTTCCGTTATGGCAGCCGCCAGGTGCTTGACCGTGTGAGCTTGAAGGTGAAGCAGGGTGAAATGATTGGTTTGGTCGGTCACAGCGGGTCTGGAAAATCGACCTTGGTGAATCTGTTGTGCAGGTTCTACGATGTCAGCGAGGGTGCAGTGCTGGCCGATGGCATTGACATCCGTGACATTGAAATGGCCAGTTACCGTGAAAACATCGGTTTGGTGCTTCAAGAGCCGTACCTGTTTTTCGGCACCATTGCCGAGAACATCGCCTACGGGCGCCCCAACAGCAGCCGTGATGAAATCATTGCAGCGGCGCGCCTGGCGCATGCCCATGAGTTCATTTTGCGCCTGCCGCATGGTTACGACTCACTGGTGGGCGAGCGAGGCCAAAGTCTGTCAGGTGGTGAACGTCAGCGAATTTCAATTGCACGCGCATTGCTGATTGATCCAAAAATCCTGATTCTGGATGAAGCGACCAGTTCGGTCGACTCCCAGACTGAAAAAGAAATTCAGAAAGCCCTGGATAACCTCGTGAAAGGTCGAACCACGATCGCAATTGCCCACCGGTTATCGACCTTGCGCAAAGCGGACCGCATTGTAATGATGGACCGTGGCCGTGTGGTTGAAGAAGGCCCGCACGATGAATTGTTGGCAGCGAAGTCGCATTTTTACCATTTGCACCAGGCGCAGGAAAAATTGAAGCAGGAGCAAGCCCAATATGAGTGATTGGCGCGTAGTCGAGGAGCCCTTGGGTGTGTTGTCTTTGTACAAGGGCGACAACTTGGTTGGCCAGCCCGTGATGCCTGTGTTGGCTTTTCCGTTTTCAGCCCCCAATGAAAGCATCTCGATTGTTGATGAGCACAGCAAGGAATTGGCCTGGTTTAACCGACTCGATGAACTGGAGCCTGGCTCAAGGGCGGTTGTTGAGCAGTTTTTGGCTTTGCGTGAATATCGGCCTGTGATCCACCGCATCACCTCGGTTTCGACTTATTCAACGCCCAGTGTGTGGAGCCTGGAGACTGACTGGGGACCGTGTCGCTTCGAGCTGCCTTCAGATGAAAGCATCCGTCGTCTGGAGGGAGGGCGACTCGTGTTGACGCACGCCAATGGCATGCAATTCATGATCGAAGACTTGATGAAACTAGACCCCAGAAGCCGCCAGATTCTGGCGCGTTTCATGGCGTAAGGTTCACGCCGTTTCCAGGTTTGCTTCGTCGTTGAAAAACTGCTCGGCCAGATTCATTTTTGTTTTGCCCGCGCGGGAAGGTATGTTGCAAAGCCCGCATTCATAGTTGTCGTTCAAATCGTCATGATGGGTCAGAAATTGTCCCTTGCAATGCTCGCAGGCTGTGGTGTTGATCTGTTTTGATTCATAAAAGCGAATCAACAACCAGGCGCGCGTCATGGACAACACCTCGGGCAACCCTAGTATTTCCACTTGTTCGCGGTACATCTGATAAGCCTTGAGCAATGCTTCGCCACGGCTTGTGTCACGCACTTGCTGGCTACTCAAGTACAGGTTCAAGAACAGGGAGCCGTGGATATTGGGTTGCCAGGTCAAGAACCAGTCGGTTGAAAAAGGCAGCATGCCTTTGGGTGGCGACTTCTTTTTGATTTCCTTGTACAGGCGTGTAAGACGCTCTCTTGAGAGCTGGGTTTCGCTCTCCAATACTTGCAATCGAGCATCCAGTTCAATCAAGCCAGAAGCGAGTTTGATCTGTTCGACCTCTGTGACCAGGGATTTGATCTTGGACATGTTGTTCTCCCATGCGTTGGTTCAAGCACACCTGTTCAGGCGTGGCTTCAATACTGAGTCAATGAATCAGTTGCCTGCGATTGCGCCTGCATGTGCACTTTTGCCAGCCATTAAAATGGCGGCGTGCAAACCTGAAATTGCACGGTCCTTGCCGTGATCTGACAACAATTTCCAAACGGATGGGTCTTCGAAACGAACGTTGCACATGGGGACATCGGTGCTGGAAATGCGCAGCACTTGTGCGGTGGTGAGTTGCTCCAGCAGGTCTGCCGTGTGTTCGTCGATGCCTAGACGAATCATGGCGGATTGCCGGTCCTCGTTGATGAGTTGCTTGGCCAGCAACAGATAAGACAAATTCGTCTCGCGAATTTGCTCTAACAGTTCACTTGCTTTCATCTTGAACATCCTCCTATTCAAACCAAGCAATTTTTTGACTGGAATCCATCGCTTCCCACAGACAACGGATCCATTGAATGTATTGTTGTCGAAATTCAAAAAAAGTTAAGTCGTCCAATGGAGTTGATCCCTATGGGTGGCGTGCTTGAAAAAAAGTAAGAAAAAAACTGACAAATTAAACAGGTGGCTTGAAATGAATACAGGGTTCATGAATTGGTTGTGTCGAAAATTGATCGATTCCAAGTGTAAAAAAATGGGTTTAAACAAACGACAGGTGAGCAACCTCGATGGCAAAACCGTGCTGTACACGGGCGGCCAAGGGCCTGACATGTTTTTGTTGCATGGCTTTGGTGCCAACAAAGAAAACTGGTTGGCGCTGGCCCCGCGTTTGATGCGCCACTACACCGTGTGGGTGCCCGATTTGATTGGTTTTGGGGAATCCGACCGGCCAGAGAAAGCCACATACAACATCACGGAGCAGGCTGACCGGGTTGTTCGATTGGCTGATTCGTTAAAAGTAAAGAACTTCCATGTGATTGGGAACTCCATGGGCGGTTACCTGGCGGGTGCCTTGGCTGCCAATTTTCCCGAGCGCATTTTAAGTGCGTGCCTGCTGAACCCGGCCGGTGTGAAAGGCGCTGAGCAAACCGAAATTGGTCGCGTGTTCGGTGAAACCGGGCAAGTGATCCTTGCGCCTGCGAATTTCAGGGAATATGAGCGAGTGGTGGATTTGTGTTTCAGTGGAAAACCGCCGGCCATGCCCAATTTCATGAGAAAGTTCTTTGCACGCACCAGCATTGCCAACAAACCGTTGCTTGACCGTGTTTTCATGGAATTTGTAAACCCGGAGGGCAACCCGGCCTTGAACGACCTGGTGGCTGAAACCACACGCCCATTGATGGTGGTTTGGGGTGATTCCGACCTGTTGGTGCACCCCAGTGGTTTGAACATTTTGAAGCAAGCCCAGCCCGCGCTGCATGATCTCATGTTGAAAGACACGGGCCACTGCCCCATGGTTGATCGTGCCTCGGTGGTTTACAAGGCGCATCTTGAGTTCATGCCAGTCGCGTGATTAAAAAATCGCCTCTGTGCCCTTGTGGAGGTGGCCAATATGCCACCTGTTGCCAGCCTTATCATGAAGGGGGCAAGCCCGCCCCAACTGCGCAGGCCTTGATGCGTTCACGATACAGTGCGTATGCCCTGGGGTTAAATGATTATTTATTGCAAACCTGGCACCCTCTGACTCGGCCGAAACAGCTTGACGCCCAGGCTGACCTGCACGAGGGCAAATGGATCGGTTTGACCATCAAAGGCGATTCGCAGGCCGCAGACAGCGCTTGGGTGGAGTTCGTGGCCCGCTACAAACCAAACAGCGGCCCCGCAACACGTTTGCATGAACGCAGCCGTTTTGTTCGCGAACACGGGCTGTGGCTGTACATCGACGGTGATCAACCGGGGTCTTGAAATTTTTCGGTTTGCCAACATTTTAGATCTTGAAGGCGATGTCTCTAAGAGAGCGCCTTCACTGTTAAACAATTTGATTCATTGCTTCTGAAGGAGAATTAATCATGGCAACAATCGACCTGACCCCCCTTTACCGCAGCACCGTGGGCTTTGACCGCATGGCCAGCATTTTGGATGCAGCAATGCGCGCAGACACATCAAGCGGGTACCCCCCATACAACATCGAAGCGTTGGCGGAAAACCGCTATCAAATCAGCGTAGCGGTGGCCGGTTTTGAAGACCACGAGCTGGATATTGAAGTCGAGCGCGGCGTTCTAACTGTGCGTGGTCGAAAGGCGGACGACGAGAATAAGCAATACTTGCACAAAGGCATTGCGTTTCGGAGTTTTGAGCGCAAATTCAACCTCGCAGACCACGTGCAAGTAGAAGGCGCAAATCTGAAAAACGGCCTGCTGGTGGTTGATCTGCTCAAGGTGATTCCAGAGCAAATGAAAGCCCGTCGCATTCCGATCGGTGGCGCCAAGGGTGATGCTCAAGACCAAACCTTGCAAGCCATCGACTCAGACCAGCAAAGCCGCGCGGCGTAAAGCAGGGCACCTGCTATACCCCAAACAAGCAGCCTTTTCACAGGCTGCTTTTTTTATGGGTACACTTGGTGTGTGTGGTGACTCAGGTTGGCAGCATGTCCAATATTGTTGTGGTCTCAGACCGCGTATTTGAATTGAACTGGCACAGCGAAGAATCGCAACATCGTGTTTCAGATTCAACAATAGCTCAGTGGGTGCGTGTGCTTTTACACCATGCACAAACCAGTGCTTGGCCGCCTTGCGAGTGGGTGCAGGCCGATGGTTCAGTGAGTGTGGTGTTTAAGCAATCTTTCCAATCCCTTTCGAACCAACAAGCGCTGTTGAAGACCCTGCAACAATGGCTGAAGACGCTTTCAGACCAGCCGCAGAACTCAGTGGACCATCAATCAGCCCCGCAGGTTAATCCTTGTGAAAGCTGCGAGCACGTCATTGAAGTGGCTTATGGTGGTGTAGTTGGTCAAGACCTTGCGCCATTGGCCCGAGAATTGAACTTGACTGAGGACGAGTTCATTTCCATTCAAAGCCAGGCACTTTACAGGGTGTCGTTTTTGGGTTTTTTGCCCGGCTTTGCTTCTTTGAAAGGTCTGGATGCCAGGCTGGCTGTGCCGCGCCGCGAAATGCCACGCGCCCACGTGCCCGCGGGTGCCTTGGCCATCGCCAATGGTTATTGTGCCGTCTACCCGTGGCAAAGCCCGGGTGGCTGGCACCTGATCGGTCGCGTTCAAGCGGAATTGTTCAATGTAAGCGCCCGCGACCAGGCGGCCCTGTTCAAGCCTGGTGACACTGTGCGTTTCGTGCAGGTTGACCATGCTTAAGGTGGTGAAAGCGCAAGGTCAAGGCTTTGTCAGCGATGCTGGTCGTTTTGGTTTTCAAGGTCAGGGCGTACCCGTTGGCGGTGTACTGGACACGTTCTCGTATCGAATTGGCAACGCCGCCTTGGGCAACCCGGAAGGCTTGGCTGCGCTGGAATTGATGGGTAAATTTGAGTTCGTGTGCACACAGGGGTTTGACCTGATCCTGGCCAGCCGTGGTTCCAACGCATCTCTTGACGGACACCTGTTGCAAGACGGCCGGGTGTACACCTTGCAGGCGGGCGATGTGTTGCGGGTCAATCCAACCCAGGTTGGCTTTTGGACTGTGTTGTGCGTTCGTGGTGGGTTTGATGTGGACGCTGTGTTGGGTTCACGAAGTACATGTTTGGCCGCAGGCTTTGGTGGTTATGAGGGCAGGGCATTGCAGGTGGGCGATGATCTACCCATAGGCAGTGCAGCGCGTTGCACACCCGCATTGGGAACCCACAAGCGTTTGTCCTTGCCCTTCGCTGTCGATGCAGGGGGCGTGTTGCGCGTGGCGTGTGTTGCTGGCCCGGAGTTCGATTGGCTCACTGAAGCGTCCAAACAGGCATTTGCGAACACATCCTATGGTTTCAATATACAAAGTAGCCGTATGGGGTATCACCTTACCCCTGACTGCGGGCCGATGAAGTTTTCGCAGGCGTCATCGATTCGATCCTGCCCGGTACAACCGGGTATCGTGCAAATGCCGCCCAGTGGGCTGCCCGTGGTGTTGCTCAGTGAGGCACAAACCACGGGTGGTTACCCCCGAGTGGCCAGTGTGTTGGGGTGTGATCTTTGGAAGCTGGCGCAGTTCGGACCGGGCGTTCAGCTTCAATTTGAGCTTGTATCCATGGGTGATGCTTGCGAATTGAATGCAAAACACGCCAACGAATGGATGCTTTACCAACAGGTGATTCAAAATCATGTTGATCAACGCTGACTTGGGCGAGGGCTGCCCACACGATGAAGCCCTGTTTGAACTGGTTGACCTGGGCAACATTGCCTGTGGCGGACATGCGGGCGATGCGCACAGCATGGCCCGGGCGTGTGAACTGGCGCTGAAACACGGCGTGCAGATTGGCGCACACCCCAGTTACCCCGACCGTGAGGGGTTTGGAAGGCGAAGGCCACCGGGGGCATTGTCGAACTTGTTGGGAGAACTGACAAGGCAGGTGGAGTCTTTTGAAGAGGTGGCTTTGGCCGCTGGCTGTGTGACTTCGCATTTCAAACCGCACGGCCAATTGTATAACGATGCGGCCAATCAAGAAGACATGGCTGAATTGATGATTCAGTTGGCTCGTCGCTTTCCTCATCTGAAATTGCTCGCTTTGGCGGGTAGCCCGCAGGTGGACGTGTCCAGGCAAGCTGGCTTGTCGGTCCTGGAAGAGGCGTTTCCCGATCGTCGGTATTTCCAGGATGGTTCCCTCGTGCCCAGGTCAGTGGCTGGTGCAGTGATTGAGCAGGTCGACGTGGTGCGCCAGCAGGCGCAGCGTTTCATCGAAGGCGCGCCCATCGATTGTTTGGGCGGGGGGCAACGAACGGTGCTGGCTCAAACCCTGTGCGTGCATGGCGACAATGCGCTCGCGCTGAGCAACGCCAAAGCTGTTCGCCAGGCGCTCACCTCTTTGAAAGACTAGCGGGTGATGTGTACGGGTGTGCTTCAGGCGGTTTGCGGGTGCACAGGCGTGGTCACTGGTGTGGGCAAAGTGACATCGGCCGGAATGCCCACAACCGGTACAAAACGGACATTCAATGGCGCCAGGCCATGTTTTTCTCGCGCCTGGTTGCAACGCGGGTTCAAGTTGCCCAGCTCATCGAAAACCTGATATTCCCGACAGGGGGAGGGTCGGTTTTCATAGATGCTGCAAGAAACGGATTCACCCAGGTTGCCTTTTAAAGCGATGCAGCGTGGTTTGGTCTGCGAGCTGCCTTTCATGCAGCTGCGGTACAAATTCATTTGTTCAGTCATCTCCACTGGAACAACTCCACCCTCGGCTGCAGTGGTTTCTCCCCAATAAAAGCTGATTCGGAATGTAGAACAGCACACGCCGCAGCTTTGGCACAAGGCTTCAACGCCAGCGTCATCGAGAATAAAGGTGGTGGGGTTGGACTGCATTTTGACCTCGCGAAAAACAGCCACTGAGAAGGTGATGCGCGAATATATTCTTGCGCCACAAGCAAGGCAAGCGGTATTTTGGGTGGCGTCGCGCCAATGAAACACGCACTTTTCCGGTGCGTGACGCTACAATGGGGAAAACCATTAGAACAGCCATAATATTCCAGTTCATGGAGACGATGTGAGCAAACAGAATTCCCCATCAGCCCAGGGTTTCGGGACTGATCACGCCGCCAATGATCACCTAAGCCCTTCGGGCCAAATGCTCGATTACATCAAGCAGCGCCTGATTAAACATGCACCTTTCAGCGAAATTCCAAGCGATGTACTGGATTGCTTGCTCGAAGGTTGTAGCGAAACCTATTTCGCGCCCAATGAGTTGATCGTTCGCCCGGAAGATGGCCCACCCCAGTATTTGTATTACGTCATTCGGGGCTCGGCGGTTGGCCGTAAAGGCTTGGCTGATATCGCCTCTACAGGTTTTCAATATGAAGCCGGTGAAATGTTCCCGGTGAATGCGTTTTTGGCCAAACGCGCGGTTACAGCCACCTACAGCGCTCGCGAAGACACGTTTTGCCTGATGTTTACCTTTGACGCTGTACAGGCATTGGCGCGGCAAAGCCCAGTGTTTTCAGACTACCTCACGCGGCGAACCATGCAATTTCTGGACTTGTCCAGAAAGGCCATTCAGGTGGCGTATTCTTCGCAGACACTGGCTGAACAGACACTGGAAAAACCACTGCGCGACGTGTGTCGGCATTCTCCGTTCTCCTGCACGGCCAGTACGCCATTGAAGCAGGTGTTGGAGGTGATGCATGAACACCGCATTGGCTCCATGATTGTGGTTGACGATGCAATGAAGGTTCAAGGCATACTCACCCGGCAAGATGTTCTTTCACGTGTGGCCATGGCGCAAAAACCCTTGAGCACCGCGGTTTCAGAGGTGATGAACACCCCTGTGCACACCTTGGAAGACAGCAACACAGCCCAGGATGCCGCTTTGTTGATGTCGCGGTTCGGCATACGGCATGTGCCAGTGACTCGCAATGGGCAGCTCAGTGGCATTGTGTCTGAGCGTGATATTTTCGCCATGCAACGTTTGTCGCTCAAGCAGATCAGCAGCAATATCCGTTCAGCGCAAGATGGCGAAATGCTCCGCCTGTGTGCCAACGATGTGCGCAGTTTCGCCAAAAATTTGTTGGGGCAGGGCATTGGTGCCAAACAGCTCACAGAATTGATCAGTCACCTGAACGATGTCCTCACCGAGCGGATTCTCGAAGTGGTGGGCAATCGCATGGGCATTGACCCCAAGACATATTGCTGGCTTAGCTTTGGTTCAGAAGGTCGGTCAGAGCAAACCATTGCTACAGACCAGGACAATGGCCTTTTGTTCGTGAGCGAGCAACCTGACGTGGATCGGCCACGCTGGATTGCTTTTGGCAAAGAGGTGAACCAAACACTGGATTTGTGCGGTTACCCGCTGTGCAAAGGCAACATCATGGCCAGTAACCCGGAATGTTGCATGACGGCAGCGGAATGGTTGAACTGCTTTTCACGCTGGATCGATGTGGCGACACCGGAAAATCTCTTGCGGGTGAATATTTTCTTTGATTTGCGCGCCCTGGCTGGCAACAAAGAGTTGGCAACCCCTTTACGCGATTACATCGTGACCCGCGCAAAAGAGTCCACCATTTTTCTTCGCCTGTTGGCGGAAAACATCATGCGTTTTCGCCCGCCTTTGACTTGGCACGGCAGCGTTGACACGCGCGAAATTGACAACATCCGAACGCTCGATCTGAAAAAACAGGGCACAGCGGTGTTTGTTGATGCTGCGCGGTTTTTTTCTTTGGTTTTTGGAATCGATGAAGTCAATACTCGCCGCCGTTTCGAGGCTGTGGCCAAGCGTTTGAGCGTTGAAGTACAGCGGCGTGACGCCTGGGTTAGTGCGTTTGAATTTTTACAAATGATGCGTCTTCGAATTCAGCTTGATGAAGGCGTGTCAGTGCCCAATTTGATCGACCAGCCCAATGTGGTGAATTACGATGTGCTCGACAACATCGATCGACGCATATTGAAAGAATGTTTTCGCGTGGGGCGCAGGCTTCAGCAGCGTATTGAAACGGAGCACATGCGTTGAGTACCCATGCACCAGGACAAGTGTTGCCAGCCCAAGGCTGGGCGGGTTATTTAAAACAAAGGCTGGCTCGCAGCATCGATTTCTCGCAGCCCGACCCCAATCGTTGGGTGGTGGTCGATGTGGAATCATCGGGGTTGAACCCGAAAAAAGACAGGCTGATTTCGATCGCAGCCAGCGCGATTGTGTTTGATGATTTGCGTCGGCCCAGAATTTCACTCAGCGACACATTCGAAGTGGTGATCAAGCAGCCTCCCGAGGTGTACGACACCATCGACAAAGACAACATTCTGATTCACGGCATTGGGCTGGGCGCTCAACAAAAGGGCGTGAAAGCCGCCGTGGCTTTGGGTGAGTTCCTGAAGTATGTGGACAATTCGCCCTTGATCGCTTTTCACAGCTGGTTTGATGAAATCCTGATCAACAAAGCCATGCGCAAGGTGTTGGGGCGTTGCACCCACAAACATTGGCTCGATTTGGAACATTTGGCAGCCGTGTTGCATCAGGAAGACCATCAACTGCCGCTGGATGTCTGGATGCAGCGTTACGACATTCAATGTGAACAGCGGCACCAAGCCGCCGCCGATGTATTGGCCACGGCGCAGCTGTTCATGAAGCTGTGGCCCATGGTACAGAAACGCAAGGCCACGAGCTGGAAGGGCGTCAAAAGCATTGCAAACGGACTTAAATCATTGCCAGGGCGCAACTTACCGAGTTGACTGCTTTTAGGTCGTCAACAAACCTTCCAGTTGTTTTCGAATGCCTGCAGGAATGGGTGTGGGTTTGTTGCTGGCTTTGGTGACAAACACGTGTACAAAGTGACCTTCGGCACACAACTCCCCTTTGGCGTTGAACAACCCCAGTTCGTAACGAACAGAACTGTTGCCCAATTTGCCCACCCGCAAGCCCGCTGTGATCGGCTCTGGGTAAGCCAGCGGTTTGAGGTATTTGCACTGGCTTTCAACCACAAAGCCGACCTCTTCACCGTTGTGAATGTCCAGGCCGCCTTGTTCAATCAGGAAGCGGTTGACCACGCTGTCAAAGTAACTGTAATACACCACGTTGTTCACATGGCCGTAAATGTCGTTGTCGTGCCAACGCGTTTGAACGGTTTGATGGTGTGGAAACTGGTTTAGTGTGCTCATGTGATTCAATACGCCGCTTCGTAAATGGCCAAAGCCTGTTCTTCGCTGACATCGCGCGGATTGTTGCTCAGCAAACGTGTTTGAAGCATGGCTGCCTTTGCCATGATTGGAAGGTCGTTGGGGGTAATGCCCACTTCCCGAAGGCCAACAGGCAAGCCAGTGGAAGGCGACAGCGTGGCTGTGTAATCAATAAAGGCCTGCGCCAGTTGTGCATTGTTGTCCCCATGGTGCCCCAGTTTAAGCACCTGAGCCAGCTCAGCGTATTGTTGTTCGGCCGCAGGTAAGTTAAAGCGCAAAACATGGGGAAGCACCAGCGAGTTGCTCAATCCGTGGGCCACGTGAAAAATACCGCCGATTGGATACGCCAGCGCATGCACTGCACCCACTGGCGCGTTGGCAAAACTTTGACCTGCCATGCAGGCCCCAAGCATCATGGCTTGTCGGGCTTCGCGGTTGCCCGGGTCTTTGCACACCGTTGGCAGGTTGGTTGCGAGCAGTTTTAACGCTTCGCAGGCCAGAAAATCGGAATAGGTGTTTTTCAGGCGCTTGCTGGTGTAAGCCTCAATGGCATGCACCATGGCATCAATCCCCGTGGCGGCAGTGACATGCTGCGGCAGGCTCAATGTCCAGTCCGCATCGAGAACGGCCAAATCACCATACAGCACCGGAGACACCACACCCATTTTGGTTTCAGCACCCGTGGTCACAATTGAAATCGGGGTCACTTCACTACCGGTTCCTGCTGTGGTCGGCACTAACACCAAGGGCAGGCGGTCGCTTGTGACGTTGCCCACGCCGTACATGGTATTCAGTGCCTGCTTGCCTTTTGCAAGAATTGCAATCAGCTTGGCCACATCCAAAGTAGAACCACCCCCAATGGCCAGCACCAAATCGGCCTTGAAATCAGTAGCCAGTGCGCTGACCCGATGAACAAGTTCTTCGGGTGGATCGGGTTCTACATCGTTGCACACCAGCAGTACATGGCCAATTGATTCCAGGCTGGCAACGATGGTTTTGAATGCAGCTGTGCCGGAAATGAACGGATCCACCAACACAAAAATCCTGGCATGGGGTGTTGATGAAGGCAGCATGGGGGCGATCAACTCCCCGAGCCTGTTGGTACAACCCGATTCACAAACGATTCTGGGGACGGTGCGAAATTCAAATGGGGCCATATCGATTTTCTCCTGCATCCCTGCGTTCAACTTGTACGTTTGGGTGTCCAGGCCCAAATGGCACGCACGAAAATCGGTTCTTTGCTTTCTCCATCGGTGATGGTGACCGCCACGTCGACCTCACCGCGTTCCTGCGTTTGCATCATGGCAATTTGTTCTTGAGTCAACATGGCTTCAGCACGCATATCACCCACCGCGCGCTTGCGGTAGTCCACTTCCATGCGCTTGATCACCGGAATGGCGTTGGCCGGTACGTTTAGACCCACCAGTGCGCCGGTGGCTGATTCTGCAATCATGATCATGGCCACCGCGTGCACAGTTCCAATGTGGTTTTGAACTGGAGTGCGGTTTTTGATCAACACAATGGCATGGTTGGGCTCAATCCATTCAAACTTTAAACCAGAGGTGCGGAAATACTTCACTGCACGGCCAAACACCACTGAGAACGCACGGGTTTTCAGCGCGGGCGGCAGCCTGTCGATTTGCCCGTACACTTTTTGTAACAGCGATTTCTGTGTCATTTCACGTAGTCCTTAGAGCGACACGGCCAAACGTGTGGCCTGGTTGATGGCGCGTTTGGCATCTAGTTCCGCGGCCACTGATGAGCCGCCGACCAAATGAACGGGTACGCCCAATGCTTCAATGGGGGCTTGGAGTTCACGCAATGGGTCTTGGCCCGCGCACACAATCACATGGTCTACATTCAGGATTTCAGGGCCATGTGGGCCCATGATGTGCAATCCACGATCGTCAATTTTCAGATACTCCACGCCTTGCATAAAATGCACCTTGCGGCTTTTCAAGCTGGCTTTGTGTACCCAGCCGGAGGTTTTGCCCAAGCGTTTGCCAAGGGGTTCGTCTTTACGCTGGCACAGCCACACTTCACGAGCTGGTGAGGGTGGTTGGGGCTTCATGCGATCAATACCGCCCGCGTTTTCAGGTTCGAAAGTGATGCCCCACTCCTTTTTCCAGGTTTCCAGGTCAAGCGTTGGGGAAGGGTGGTTGAAATCGTGTGTGAGGTATTCCGACACGTCAAAGCCAATGCCACCCGCGCCGATGACTGCCACTTTCTTGCCCACTTCCTTTTTGTGCAACAGCACATCGATGTAGCTCAACACTTTGGGGTGATCGATGCCTTCGATACCGGGTGTTCGCGGCTTGATGCCAGTGGCCAGGATTACTTCATCAAATTTTTCTTTGCCCACCAACTCAGGGGTGAACACTGTGCCCAGGCGAACGTTGACTTTTTTCAGCTCCAACTGGCGCTTGAAATAGGCAATGGTTTCATGAAACTCTTCCTTGCCAGGAATTTGCTTGGCCATGTTGAATTGACCACCAATTTCCTCAGCTTTGTCGAACAGGGTGACATCGTGGCCACGGCGGGCCAATTCAGTCGATGCAGCCAAGCCAGCTGGGCCTGCGCCCACGACAGCAATTTTCTTTTTGCGCTCGATGGGTTGATCAACAATTTCGGTCTCGTGGCAAGCACGCGGGTTGACCAAACACGACGCGCGTTTGGCGCTGAATGTGTGGTCCAGGCAGGCCTGGTTACAGGCGATGCAAATGTTGATTTCGTCTGCACGGCCTTCTTGAGCCTTGATGGCGAATTCCGGGTCGGCCAGCAATGGGCGCGCCATCGACACCATGTCGCAGGAACCATCAGCGATCAGCTTTTCTGCTACATCGGGTTTGTTGATTCGGTTTGATGCAATCACCGGAATTTTCAGGTCTTTGCGAATGCGCGCTGTGAGCTCGGCGAACGCAGCGCGCGGCACCGAGGTGACAATGGTGGGGACACGCGCTTCGTGCCAGCCGATACCGGTATTAAGCATGGTGGCGCCAGCGTCTTCAACCGCTTTGGCCACGTAACGCACCTCTTCCCAAGTGTTGCCGCCTTCCACCAGGTCCAACAGTGAGTGGCGATAAATGATGATGAAATTCGGGCCAACGGTTTCACGTATGCGGCGGACAATTTCAACTGACAAACGCGCGCGGTTTTCAATCGAGCCACCCCAGCGGTCGGTACGGTGGTTGGTGCGCTTGCAGATGAATTGGTTGAGAAAATAACCTTCGGAGCCCATCACCTCGACGCCGTCATAACCCGCTTGCTGCGCCAATTTGGCCGACCGAGCGAAGGCTGCAATCGTACGGCGAATGCCAAAATCACCAATTTCTCGCGGTTTGAATGGATTGATTGGCGACTTGACATTGGAAGCCGACACGCTTAATGGGTGGTAGGCGTAACGGCCCGCGTGCAGTAACTGCATGATGATCTTGCTGTCGTATTTGTGAACGGCGTCTGTGACCTTGCGGTGGTGCTTGATTGCGCTGCTGCTGGTCAATTTGGATGCAAAGGGGTAAAGCCAACCTTCCAGATTGGGTGAAAAGCCTCCGGTGACCATCATGGCTGTGCCGCCTTTGGCACGTGCTTCGAAATAGGCCGCAAACTTGTCGAATTCTTTAAACTTGTCCTCTAACCCAGTGTGCATCGAACCCATCATGATTCGGTTGCGCAAGGTGGTGAAACCCAAATCCAGGGGAGCGTTTAAATGAGGGAATGCGTCAGACACGTTACCGTCTCCTTAAAAATCGGTAGTTTTTTGTAATTTCTGCGGCTAATCTTACTGAAAAGAAGTGCTTATGGTTGGAATGGTGCTTCAAAATAGCACGATCGGTCGATTTTTTGCGCACTTCGCCGCAAAGAAAATGCCTTGACCGGTCAATCAGGGGAACCCTCGGCCTTGGGCTTTGTCCTAAACTGGTGTTTTATCCCGGCAGTTAATCCCCTATGCAGTCTTTCCAGTTTTGGGCGCGGCAATCCCGACGCTCATCCTTCCGTATTTTGTTCGTGGCTTTGGTGCTGGCCGTGGCCGCCATTTCCTCGGTTGGTGTGTTTTCTGCACGAATTGAGGCTGCGCTGGCGCGCGATGCCACACAAATGCTGGGGGGCGATTTGGTGGTTGAATCCAAACGCAATATTGCGGGCGCCGATTGGCTGGAGCTTTTTGAAAAACCTGAGTTCTCGACTCTTCGAACCGCGAAAAGCATTGTATTTCCCAGTGTGATCCCGTCTGAAGAAGTGGATTTGCTTGTTTCCCTGAAAGCAGTCAATGACATGTATCCCTTGCGGGGTGCGCTTCAGGTTCGAGATGCGCAAGGTGTCGATTCACGCGTACAGAGCGGCCCGCCGGCAGGGGAGTTCTGGGTGGATCAGGGTGTTCTTGGTTCTTTAAACATCGAGCTGGGCGACCACATTCAAATTGGTGAAATCAAGAGGCCCGTCACGAGGGTGATTTTGGTAGAACCTGATCGCGGCGGAGGTTTTGTGAACTTCGCGCCCCGTGCAATGATGAACACAGCCGATTTGGAAGAATCACGGTTGCTGGGCTTGGGTTCACGCGCAACTTGGCGGGTTTATGTCACCGGTGAGGCTGCAACAGTGGAGCAATTGCGCTCTGAACTGGAGCCTGTCCTCACGCCGGTTGAGGAAATAGAAACACTTGAAAATGGTCGCCCCGAAGTCAGCGGCACGCTCGATCGTGCCAATGATTTTCTGTCGATGGCGGCGTTGATTGGCACCTTGGTAGCCTGTGTGGGCATTGCATTGGTGTCGCACCTGTTCGCCAAAGAGCAAGCCAGCGAACTGGCGGTGCTGAAAAGCCTGGGGTTCACCCCCAAAAAACTGCTGCGCATGTGGGTTCAAGGCATGCTCCTGTTGACCTTGATTGCAGGCGCTTTGGGTGTCGCTTTGGGTTGGGTGGCGCATTGGGGGCTTTTGGCTTTGTTGTCCGAATTGGTCGGCGTTGACTTGCCAGTGGCTGGCCTGCATTTCCTTCCGATGGGCTTGCTTCTGTCTGCTTTGTTGTTGCTGGGGTTCGCGGCAGTTCCTACCTGGTACGCACTTCGCGCACCGGCAGTGGCGGTGATTAGGCACCAAACGCTGAAAAGCAACAGAGGGCAGTTGGTGTTGTCCGTGGTGTTTGGCTTGTTCACCGCCATCGGCGTGTGCCTGTTGATTGTTCAGAATATCACCTTGGCTTTGTTGCTGTTTGCAGGCTTCGTAGCCACATCGGCGGTGTTTGCCTTGCTGTTCTGGGCTTTGCTCAAGGCGCTCGCTTTCAGTGGCCGCGGGCGCAAAGGTAAAAACAATCGCATCGATGTGTTTCAAAGCATGGCCAAGCGCTCTGGCACCTTGGTGTTGCAAGGGGTTAGCCTTGCACTGGGGCTGGGCGCGTTGTTGATGTTGGCCGTGGTGCAGGGCGATTTGATTGACCGCTGGCAAGATGCCGTGCCCGAAGACGCACCCAACCGATTCGTATTCAATATCCAGCCCGATCAGGTGGAGGGTGTGCAAGCACAGTTGAAGCAGGCCAGCGAGAACCCTGTGACGCTGTTTCCCATGGTGCGTGGTCGCTTAAGCGCCATCAATGGCGAAACCATCACCGCTGATACTTTTCAGGATGACAGGGCGCGAAACACTGTAGAACGTGAACTGAATTTGAGCTTCACGGATACTTTGCCCAGTCACAACACGTTGGCGCAAGGGCAGTGGTTTGACGCCAAGCCCGGCTTGGCGCAAGTGTCGGTTGAAGACGGTGTGGCCCAACGCCTTGGCATCGACATAGGCGACACGCTCACCTTCGACATTGCAGGCACACCATTGACAGTCGAGATCACCAGCATTCGGGAATTGCGCTGGGATTCCATGGAGGTGAATTTCTTCATGATTTTCCCCACCGATGTGCTTTCCTCATTCCCGCAAACCTGGATCACTTCAGTCAGTCTGGACAAATCCAAAGCCACCGAAGTGTCACGCAACCTGGTTCGTCAGTTTCCGAATTTGACCGTCTTGGACACTGAGTTGATTGTGACCCAATTGCGTCGAATTCTTGGGCAAGTGGGGCAAGCCGTACAGTTTGTGTTCATGTTCACGGTGCTGGCCGGTGGATTGGTCGTGGTGGCTTGCGTGATGACAGGTGCTCGCGCCCGTACACGTGAAGCCGCGATTTACCGAGCCATGGGCGCGTCAACAGCGCAGTTGCAGAGGGCCGCTTGGCTTGAATTGTCCGTGTTGGGTGGCCTGGCTGGTTTGGTGGCTGCGATTGCAGCCCAGGGCTTGGGTTGGGGCGTGGCGCATTTTGTGTTTGAGTTTGAATATTACATGTCGTTGGGCAATGTGGTGGCTGGCGTGCTGGGAGGTGTATTTGTATCGGTATTGTTTGGTGCGTGGTCGGTGAACAAGGTTTGTCGTGCGCCCGTGATGCAAACACTGCGGCAGGCAGCGCTTTAGGCCGTATACAATAAGGGCTGTTATTTTCAGCCCCTATTGGCCACCTTCTGAACATGTCTACCGACTCGAATCACCAACCCAAAGCACCCATTTTGTACTTTGGAGAAACCCCCAGTGACCAACAAGTGGGGGTGCGCCGTCTGGTTGATTTGTTCTACGATGAGATGGACCAAAACCCAGCGTTCGACAGAATTCGAAAGCTCCACCCAAACGATTTAACCAAAGCGCGAGAACACTTTTATCTGTTTCTGTCGGGCTGGATGGGCGGCCCTGACCTGTATTCACCCAAGTTTGGGCACCCCCGCCTGCGCATGCGCCACATGCCGTTTCCAATCGCCAGTGAAGACCGCGACCAATGGCTTGCCTGCATGTTGAATGCATTGCGAGCCATGGACCTGCCCGAGAAAGTAATTGAAGGGCTGATGCTTTCGTTTTTCCGGACCGCCGACTTCATGCGCAACCGAGCAGACCCGCAGGGTGCAAACCAAGGCCTGCATGGTGTGTCCATTCGGGGTGAGTCCAAATGAGCGCAGTGGATTGGATCAATTGGCTCAACCCGATGTTGTTGGTGGCCGTGCTATTGTGCCTTGTTGTGCTACTTCGCCGTCGCAGTGAGGGCATCGGGCAACAGTTGGCTCAGTTCGAACAGCAAACTCGCCAACAGATCGACGCAGTGGCACAAGCACAGTCTCACCAAAAATTCATGGCTGAAGAATTGTCCAAGCAAATTCGATTGTTGGGGCAGGATATGGAGGGCAGGCAAGCCAAGCAGGCTGAATCCCTTCAACAGGTGTTTGCTCAAACCCGAACGGAAAGCCAACAGGCAGCCAACGGCTTGCAGCAAGTGATTGTTAGCCAATTCACCCAAGGCAACCAGGTACAGGCTGAAAAGCTCAATCAGTTTTCAGAAACCTTGCACCGCACCAACACCTTGATTCAAGACCAGTTGACCCAAATTCGCCTGTCGGTTGAGCAAAAGCTCAAGGACATGCAAGAGGACAACGCGGCCAAGCTGGAGTTGATGCGCAAAACCGTGGATGAGAAACTGCACGCCACGTTGGAACAACGCTTGGGTGAATCTTTCAAGCAGGTGAGCGAGCGGCTTGAGCAGGTGTACAAAGGGCTTGGCGAAATGCAAAGCCTCGCCACAGGCGTGGGCGATTTGAAGCGTGTGCTGACCAATGTGAAAACCCGCGGCACTTGGGGTGAGGTGCAGCTTCAAGCCTTGCTCGAACAAATGCTGACCCCTTCGCAGTTTGGGCAAAACATCAAGCCCATTCCTGGCAGCAACAACATTGTTGAATTCGCTGTGCGCTTGCCCGGTAAAGACGATGACAAGCCGGTGTGGTTGCCCATCGATTCGAAATTCCCCAAAGAACAATACGAGCGACTGCTTGATGCGTTCGATCGGGCCGATGCTGATGGCGTTTCCGCAGCGTCCAAAGCGTTGGACGTGGCCATTCGTGCAGAAGCCAAATCAATTTCAGAAAAATACCTGTCGCCTCCACACACCACCGATTTCGGCATTCTTTTTCTTCCCACCGAGGGCCTTTACGCTGAAGTGGTGAAGCGCCCTGGCTTGGTGGACGACCTTCAGCGCTTGTACCGGGTCACAGTGGCTGGCCCCATCACCCTGACCACCTTGCTCAATGCCTTGCAGCTGGGTTTTAAAACATTGGCTTTGGAGAAACGCAGCAGTGAAGTTTGGACTGTGCTCAGCGCAGTGAAAACGGAATTCGGAAAGTTTGGCGATATTTTGGCCAAAACCCGTGACACGCTGGAGCGCGCAGCGAAGAACATTGAAAATGCCGAAGTTCGTTCGCGCGTGATGCAGCGCAAGCTCAAAGGTGTTGATGAACTGCCTGAAAAAGACGCGATCAGCCTGTTGGGCTTAAGTCAGGATCAAGACGACGATGAACACACTGAGCAATCTGAACGGTCCTGATGAATCAGGCGAACTGGGTTTGCCTCGCATGGTGTGGGTTTCGACTGGTGGAACCATTGCAGGCACCTTGGTAGAGCAACAAGAGGGGCCTTGGCGATATGAGTCAGCTCAACGCAGCGGGGAAAGCCTGTTAAGCGACATGCCTGCGTTGTTAAGGCGGGCGCAATGGCAGGTTGTCGAACCCTATTCAATTGGCAGTCAAAACCTTGAACTGAAGCACATGCTGATGCTTCGAGCCACGCTCATTCAATATCTGGCTGACCCACAGGTTGACGCCGTGCTGGTGACGCACGGCACTGACACCATGGAAGACATGTTGTACTTCCTGCACCTTACTTTGCCAGCGTCGTTGTTGCTCAAACCCCTGTTGTTCACTGGGGCCATGCTGCCGTCTGATCACGAGCAAGCCGATGGCCCGCGCAACATCAAAGATTCATTTGAGTTTTTGTTGTCGTGTTTAACGCAGCCGCCTTACGGCGCTTCCTCAGCTTCACCTCCTTTTGGACTGGTGATGCAGGGCTTGTACACGCCGGCACCCTTGGTTAAAAAGTGGAGTACTGCTGGTCTGGATGCCTTTGATGGTCCTTTCTCCGTGTCAGCTCAAGCAAATTGGCATGAACAATATGCAGAATTGAGTGCGCGCTTGGCGGGCCAGGAAGCGTCAGGCCTTGATGCGTTGACTCAAGGTTTGTTTTCGGATCTGTTGCCCATGCACGCGGCCGTTCATCCCTTGTTCGAGTCCATGGAGGTGGCTGTTTTGTATTGCTCACCGGGCAATGGCGTTGTGCGTCAACTTCTGGATTTGAATGCGAGAAAGCCCGCTGCGGTGGTGGTTGCCGCACCGGGGCACGGCAATATTCCAGACAATTTGATACCTGGGTTGCGGCGTTTGTTGAATCAGGGTGTACATGTTGTGCGGGCCAGTCGGGTCAATGAAGGCGGAGTGGTTGCCGGTGGCGAATTCAATGCCTTTGACGGGTACAGAGAAAAGGCTACGGGGCGCGGTTGTTTTTTGGAGTCTGGTGACCTGAGCCTGGCACAGTGTGTGGTTGCTGCCAGGCTGGTCGCTTTGGCACAGGTACTGGGTTGAGCCTAAAACCAAGCTTTAGCCTGAAACCAAGCTTTAGCCTGACACCAAGCAGCGGACCCTCATTTTATTCAGGCCCGCCAGGTTTGCCTGGTTTATTGTTGATTGGGCGTGTGTATTGCAAGTTGAGGCAAATCAGCAGACACCGCGGCTAGATTATTGGTATCACTCGCCTTGGCCGTGTTGATAGGCTGGTTTTGCTCACGCACAATTTGCCAAATGCCTTGGTTTTCTCGCCAAGTCAGCGTTTTCCGGGACTTTTCTTCATAGTGCGCAGCGCGGTAGTGCTGAATGAAAGTCACCTCGTACACGTTATCCTGGTCGAAACTTGGGACCACCTGAATATCGCTGATCTCGATTTGTGTACCTTGTGCATTTCTCACGCGTTCACGCCGTTGACTCAGCCAGCTGTTGTAGCTGCCTTCCTCAGGTTTAAAGCCAGTGGAGTAAAAGGCGATGTAGTTGTTAACGTCTTTGGATTCCCACGCTTTGGCCCACAGTTGTGTCTTGTCGATCAAGCTTTTTGACACCTCCGCTGGGTTTGCAAGCCCTGCAAACTGGTTGCCGGCCTCGAGGCCTGCTGCAACGCCTGCTTGCGCCAGCTCAATGGGGGCTAAGGTGTTGGTTGAGTCATTTGAATTCACTGATTTCAAAGCCTCATCAAAACCGATGTTGGGCAATTCAAAATCGTTCAGATTGATCAAACTGACTGGGCAGCCTTCCTCTTCATTGCTATTTTCGGTTTGTTGCTTATAAAACAGAACTTCGCGTTGTGTGGGTTCACTTGCATTGAGCAAATCATTCACACCAAACAGGCTCACCAACTGCCCTGTCGCAGCCAGTAGCCTTAACTTGGATACGCTTAGATCTGCTTCGATATTGATGAGTGCCCGTTGTGCCTGAAAGTACTCATTTTCCGCGCTGAGCAAATCCAGCAAACTTCTACGACCCACCGCAAATTGCTGTGCATAGGCCGCGCGTGCCTTGGTGATGGCCTCGGCCTGTTCGGTGAAATAGTTCAGTTTCTTTTGAAGACTGACCACATCGAAAAGGGCGGTTTGTGTCGATTGGCGTATTGAGCGACACACCAAAAGCTTGTCGTCGAACGACCTCATTTTTCTCTTGATGGCTGCGTTTCGTGCAGCCTGGTCTGATCCACCTTTGTACAGGTTCATTGTGGCCAACACATCCACGGAAGTGATGTGCCGCTCGTTAAAGGTAGACAGGTAATTGCTGTACACATCACTTTTTGCGCGCAAATCGAATCGTGGGTAAAAGCCTTCACTCGCGGCTGTAACCGAATCTTTGGCGCCTTCAATGTTGGCGTTTGCAGCCTTGATCAAAGGGTGGTTGTTCAAAGCAAACACCAGCCGTTCACGATTGTCGATCTCGAAGTTGGCGTTGATTTTGTACTCACCCATGTTATTGGTTGGCCACACTTTGTCCGTGATGCGTTGGTAGTTAGCCATGCTGGAAAAGGTATTTGCTTTTTCTGTGGCGAGGTTACCAAGCGCTAAGGTGTACCGGCTGCGGGCCTGCTCCAAGTCAGATTGCCTGGCCACACCGCTTTTCACTTTCTCATCGATGCGCTCCATCAGATCTTGGTGGTATTTCAAGTTCTCTTCGGAGAGTTTGGTCAAAGCCTGAAATCTGGATACATCAATGTGGGAAGAAGAAGCCTCAAATGCGATTTGATTGGCTTTGTTCAAATAACGAAAGTAGGTTTGCATTGCTTCGGCATGTGCGGCTGAATACCTGGCCTGGTTTGCGAAGCCGTTGAAAATATTTTGACGCGCTTCGATACCATATGAGTTGGCGTTGTACGTTCTACTTTCGATGTCATCGATATCCGTGTTTTCCCGTCCAACTGAGCCCCGCAAATCGACCGTAGGTAGCATGCGCCCAAACACACCATTGGCGTCTTCAATTTGGGCTTCCAAGGCATGTAAATCAGCATTCAACGTTGCGCTGTTGCGCATACCCAGTGTTACGCTGTCGAGCAGGGGGTTGGGTTCTGCTTGTTCCGGCTGCTGAGCCCACAAGGCCGAAGTGGACAACCCAAACAAAGCGAATGAAATCGCCATGCTAAGCGCGGAAAGTTTGAAGGTGTGTGTCATGTGTCTGCAGTGTTTAAACGTGAGTAATTGAGCTTTCTTCATTGGTCAGGCGGCGATAGAAAGGTCTTCTGGTGCCTGCATGGCGACCGCGGAGCTCATCATTGCGCTTGATTCAGCACTCATCGACCAGTCGGGTTGATTGCTTGATGAGGAGGCGCCTGAGTCATCAGAAAACAGACGATTGTCCGATGAATGCTCGCCCACCAGGATGTCGCCAGTGCTGTATGGCTCAGAAGAAAATTCGTAATCGTTGACTCGTGTATCCCGGGTAGCACCTTCCCCTTGTGCCTCTGGGCTGAGTGCAGGCGGCTCGATGGTGACCGATCCCGATGAATAATCACCTGATCCCGTGCTGCTGCCAGATTCATAGTCACCTGATCCATGGCCTCCACCGTAATGGGAGCCATGTTCCACCTTTACATACACGTTGGCAGTGTCTGTCAGGCAACTTTCATCGCCGATGGTGTAGGTGATGACATCGTTGCCGGTAAAACCGTGATTCGGGGTATACAACAGCTTGCCGTCTTTGATTTCCACAGTACCGCACTGGGCATGAGCCTCTTTGATCATCAGCTCGCCGCAACCCAGGTCGTTTTTCAACACATCGACAGTGATAGGACAATTTTCTTCTGTTTCTGCGTGATCATTGCGAGCGTCCACGGGTGTGCAGCACACAGGCTTGTGACAATCACCACCGCCGCCGTCATCACCACCGCCGCCGTCATCACCGCCGCCGTTCTCGTCACCACCACCGCCGCCGTCATCACCACCACCGCCGCCGTTCTCGTCACCATCGTCGTCTGAGGGTGTTTCGTTTTCATTAACGGGTGGGTTGTTGTTGTCAGAGGTGCATTCCACCTTGGCGGGCCCCTCTTTTTCAATGATTCGAACTGTGTCTTGCCCGTTTTCACGAGCAGGTGTATCCATGGTGGGCAAAGGCAAGGGAGTTACACGTTCAACCACATAGCCATCTGAAATTTTTGGCAAATCATCGGGTACATCGGTGTCTTGAGCGTTGACAGTGATGTACTTGCGAATGGTGTTTTTCTCGGGTGGGGCACCCGCTTCCAGAGGCACAATTTCGCCCGTTTTGGGTTTGATGAGCCATTCGGTTGGCCCTTCCAGTGGGCGGACCAATTCAGGCGCAGTGATTTGCCCGTCGGTAAATGGCCCCATTTGGACAACCACTTCGGTATCGGGCTTGCGTTTGATCGAAGGGCGAGGCTTTCTAGCCAGGCCCAGTGTGTTTGGGTCACAGTGCTGGATATTGTTGACCGGGGCTTTCTCGCTCATGTGTGTCCTCGGGTTTGATGTTACTGATGTGTGATCAAACGACGAGTTTGGTTCCAATATAAATATTTACAAAAGCGAGGGTCCGGTCTGAATTTCGAGAGTTAACTCGATGTGTGTATAGGAAGTGATTTCAAATGATCTATGGTTCACTAAATGCTTCGCTTGCGCCGCGAAACAAGGGTTTGGTGAGGTAGGAAAGCACAGTGCGTTGCTCTGTTTCGATATTCACATTGGCCATCATCCCCGGAATCACACGCAGGGTTTCATTGATCTCCTCTCGGGGTACAGCCACTTTGACGCTGAAGTAAGGGCGGCCAAATTCATCGATCAGGCTGTCTGCTGAAATGCTGTCGACTTGACCCTTCAGGGCGCCATAAATGGTGTAGTCATAGGCTGTGATCCTGATGCTGGCCTGTTGTTCAGGGCGAATGAATGCGATGTCTTTGGGGTTGATCCGGGTGTCAAATACCAGCTCTTCATCGATCGGTACGATCTCGATTACCTCTTTACCCGCGGGTACCACTGCGCCTTTGGTGTTGTATAACACGCGTTGAACCAGTCCATCCACTGGGCTTTTCAGGGTTGCCTGGTTCACCCGATCGCTCAGTTCGATCTGGTTTTGCTCCAGGCTGGCCAGGCGAGCTTTCACCTCAGCCAGCTCAGTGCGTGCCTCATTGATTTGCTTGAGGCGTATTTCTTCCAGTTTTTGTTTAGCCTCCCTGATGGCCGATTGCAGGCGGCTGCTTTGTGCTTTGGCACCCTCGTAGTCTCCCTTTGCTTTCGCCACGTCTCGTTCGAGCCTTAGCACTTCCACGGGCGAAACAGCACCGCTTTTCAATAGCGGGCGCATGCTTCTGAGTTCTTGCTCGGAAATATCCAGATTACGTTGTGCAGCCACTGCTCGGCTTTGTGCTTCGTCGAGTTCCCGTTGGCGCTGATCCAGTTGTTGTTGGTATATTGCTGTTTGCGCTGCCCATTCCTGAAGTTTGCTTTGCAGCAATTTGGCCTCCTGGGCATACATGTCAGGAAATTGTTGCAACAAGTTGCCTTCAACTTTCAAATTGCCATCGTTGAGCTGCGCAAGGAGTCGCGCGTGTTTGAATTGAAGCGAAGCGTCGACCGCTTCCTTTTCCCGCAAGCTCGATGAAAAGCGTGTGGTGTCGATTTGAACCAGGGTGTCACCGGCTTTTACGCGTTGCCCCTCGCGCACCTGAACTTCAACAATGATACCGCCATCGACTGCCTGAACCACCTGAAGTTTTTGAGAGGGCACCACACGCGCTTCCCCTTGTGCAGCCTGGGGAACGGTGGCGATGGCTGACCAGCCAAACAACACCAGCAATGTCAGCATGCACAATTTCATCAGGCGCTGTGTGTGCAGGTGCTGAAGCTTCCAGCTGCGGTACTCGTCAAGGTCAAGTTCAGTGGGCAGTGCCCAAGAAGTCAATGTTCTGGATTGCCACCTTTGTTTAAGTTGGTGTAGAAGTTTCATGATCGCTTCTCTTGATTCTCTGACGATTTCTTAGACAATTCATTCGCACGATGCAGTACGTCGGCTTTGTGACCTTGCGCATGTATGTGGCCTTTGTTCATCAGTACCAATTGGTCAGCGCATTTCAGCAGGTTCAATTTGTGGGTGGTGAATACCAACATGCTATTGGCTGGAAATTGCTCAAGGCGCTGAATCAATCGATTTTCAGTGGCTTGGTCCAAACACACAGTGGGTTCATCGAGTAACACCAAAGCGGGGCTACCCACCAACGCCCTACACAGTGAAATCAACTGTTTTTGACCGGATGACAAATTACTGCCGTGGCTTTCGATTTGCATGTGGATGCCATCTTTGTGTCCGTTGACCCAATCAGCCATGCCCAGGGCCTCGATGATGTCAATACAGTCTTGCGTGTCGATGTGAGGTCGCTCAAACCGAATGTTGTCAAGCAAGCTGCCTTTGATCAAACTGGGCGGTTGAACTGCGTAACCAATGTGCATGCCCAGCTCACTGGGATGAATCCGTTGCACATCCAGATGGTCTAGTGTGAACTGACCGCTACTGGGCTCAAATTGGCGCGCAAGCAGTTTAAGCAGCGATGTTTTGCCCGAACCCGTTGGGCCGATCACGCCGATTCGGTCACCCGCATGAAACTGCAGGTCAATAGCCTGAAGTATGTTGTCAGTGCTGTCGGGCTTGGCCACCGAAACCTGTTCAATCGCCAGGCGGCTTGGGCGGGTGAGGGCCAGCGCGTGGGTCGCATACTTGGGCTGAAGCTGCCCCATGAACTGATCCAGTTCCTGAAAACTGGCCTGTGCTGCGTGTGTTTGCACAACGTGCCCGTGCAGCCTTTGGAGCGGCGCGAAGCAGCGCAAGCTCAGCATGGATGCAGCAATCAAACCGCCCACTGTCAGTTGTTGGTTGATGATGAGATAAACACCCAACGAGATGATCAACACCCAGGTGCCTTGTTGCACCAAGTGTAGTCTTTGTGTGGCGTCAAATAAATATGTTCTCAGGGTGTTTGAGGTTTGTCTGGCTCTGAATTGCAGGCGGTTCAAACGGTGGGCAAACAAGTCTTCGGTGCCGTGCGCTTGAATGGAATCAAGTCCAGACAAGGTGGTAAACCATTGGTTGTGCGCTTGCCCTGCAGCATGCATTTGTAGCTGGCCGCCTTTGGACATGTGGCGGTGGCTGAGCACGATTTGCGTACAGGTCAGTAAGATTGCGCCCACCATGATGACCAATAACAGGGGGTGAATGATGGCGATGACCACCAGAAAAACCACGATGAAAGGCAGATCAATGAAGGTGAGCAGAAAAACGCCTGTCAGCAACTCTCGCAGCTGTTCAAACGACCTTAGGTGCTGCAACAAGGCCGTGGGTTCGGTTTGGTGTTGGCGCGTTTGCAGCAGCGCTTTGGAAAGGCTTTGAGCGCAACGGCTGTCCATGGCACTGGTGGCCAGTTCCATCAATTCATGGCGTGCGTGTTTCAGAACATGTTCAAAAGCAAGGCACAACCCTACGCCTAGCAGCAAGGCAAACATGGACGCGTAAGCCTGGTTGGGGATGATGCGGTCATACACTTGAAGTGAAAACAAGGGAGCTGCCAGCGCCAACACATTGATCAGAATCGATGCATACACAATCGGTTTGAACGCTGCCCAGTCGAAGTCAATTGCCTTTTTGAACCAGGTGCTGGTGCGCAATGTTTTCCAGAAAGTCCACAAGCCGACTGGCTCGGTCGATTCCGAAGGTGCCGCATTGGTTGGTGGGCCGCCCGGCTGGATTTCAATTGCCCACATCAGGTTGTTCTCTGCCCTTTGATGGCTGGCGATGAAAATCAAATGCCCTTGGTCGGTTTTCACGATTGCTGGGGTGGTGAGGTGACTTGCTTCATCCCGACCGATATGGCGGTGCACTTTGTGCTCAACCCCGGTTGCCCGCAAATACGCTTGGATCAAAGTAGGCTCATCCTGATCGCGCTGCAATTGCTTTTCGATTAACCAAACGCTTTGTTTGAAATCAATTTCGCAATGCTTTAAGGCCGCCAGCAGGGCTGGCGGGGCAGGGCATTTGGCTCGTGGGTCGTGCAACATGATGTCAGCCTGATTTCAACAGCGCTCATGGTAGCGGCTGGAATCAACGCTGGAAATCACTCACATGGTTCACTCCACCGGTGTAGGTAGGGTGGAGGGCGAGGCGGTTTGCTAGATCAGCCCTTCGAAAGGCAGTGCCATGACCACGTCTCCGGCTTTCAAGGAGCCTTGATCATGCTCAAGAACCAGTAGGCAGTCCGATTCAGACATGCTGCGCAAAATACCAGACCCCTGAGCGCCTGTGAGATGTGCAGTCAAGATTCCATCGTTCATTTGAAGCCGAGCGCGTTGGTATTCGGTGCGCCCGGGTCGCTTGCGCACATCTTGCGCCAGCCTCGCGGACACCATTGGCACAGGCATGGCGTTGGCGCCCGCCAGCCTGAGCAGCGCGTCGCGAACGAAGGAATAGAAAGTCACCATGACAGCCACGGGGTTGCCGGGCAGCCCAAACAGGAAAGCACTGCTCTTTTGATTGGGGTGGTGAATGTGGCCAAATGCCATGGGTCTGCCTGGGCGCATGGCAATTTTCCAGAAATTGACCGAGCCCAGCTTTTCCATCACTTCCTTGGTGTAGTCGGCTTCACCAACAGACACACCACCCGAGGTGATGATGGCGTCGGCTTGGCTCATGGCTTGAAGCATGGCTTGTTCCAATGCCTCTTTGGAATCGCGCACCACCCCCATGTCGATGACGTCGACAAAACCCAAGCGTTGCAACATGCCATAAATGGTGTAGCGGTTGCTGTCGTATACACAGCCTTCATCCAAGGGCTGGCCCAGTGAACGCAGCTCATCACCTGTGGAGAAAAATGCCACACGAAGTTTGCGTTTCACAACCATTTCAGCCACGCCAAGTGACGCCAGCAGACCCAGGTCGGCGGGGCGCAACACTTTGCCGGCGGGCAGCGCGGTTTTGCCGGCCGTTAAATCCTCGCCAGCCAGCCGACGGTTCTCGCCCGCTGTCACCGCTTTGGGTTCAAAGGTGAGCTGATCACCTTCAACCTGTACGTTTTCCTGTATCACAACAGTGTCGCAACCCCTTGGCATGACTGCGCCGGTCATGATTCGTATGCACTGCCCAGGCTCGATAAGGCCCTCATACATTTTCCCTGCGAAGGCGGTGCCTACGCATTGCAGGCGAGTGGGCTGCTCGGCCTTGATGTCGTCACCGCGCAAGGCATAACCATCCATGGCGGAATTGTCGTGGGCGGGCACGTTGATCGGCGACAGCACCTCTTGCGCTAAAACCTGACCCAAGGCTTCGCGGATCGCCACGGTGCGGGTGCCTTCAATCACGGAAAGCTGACCCTGAATGCGCGCTTTTGCGTCTGGAACGGTCAAAAAATCTTGGCTCATGAATTACTGCTCTGTGTTGTGGTCAGGGTGTTTGCGTTGGAAGCCGATCAGGTGCGTTTTTCGAGCTCCAGCAGCTCTTCAATGGTGTTTACATTGTGAAACGCCTTCTCGTCATCGAACTCAACTTTTTGGTGCGGCAGGTTGGCGTACCAGGCGTCAATTTTTCGCCCACCTTTGCGCATGAATTCTTCCATGCTGGGCAACACCTCGGTGCGCATCATGCAAAAAACGGGGTGTGCACGCCCTTTCGTTGACGCCACAGTCAGCATCAAACCAACATTGTCTTCGAATGGTTTGGCCAATTTTTCGACCAGGTTGTAAGGAAAAAGAGGAACATCGCAGGGCACTGTGACTAGAAAAGGCGCAGTTGTTTCACCCAGAGCAGCCTGCATACCAGCCAGAGGTCCAGCAAAGTCAGGCTCCTTGTCGCAAATCACCGGTACGCCAAAACCTTCATAGGCACCGATGTTGCGGTTGGCATTCAGTGTCACGCTGCCGACTTGTCCTGAAATACGCATCAGCGCATGCAGAGTCAGTGGTGCCTGTCGAAAGTTTTTCAGTCCCTTGTCGGTGCCGCCCATGCGGCGACCCATGCCTCCTGCGAGGATGACTGCGGCGATGTCTTCAGTTGAGATGCTCATGCGATTAGTGTGTTAAGTAAGGCGTTGAAACGATGTTGGCCGGTGTACAGCATGTAGTGCTTGCCTTGGCATCGCCCCAGCATGGTGATGCCCAGTTTGTTGGCGATTTCGTAACCCATTTGTGTCAGGCCGGAACGGGAAACAAGCGCTGGAATACCCATTTGGGCGCATTTGATGACCATTTCGGAAGTCAGGCGGCCTGTGGTGTAAAAAATTTTGTCTTCACCGGTCATGTCTTGAAGCCACATTTGCCCAGCAATGGCGTCCACCGCGTTGTGCCGCCCAACGTCTTCAACAAACAGAAGGATTTCTCCCCGGTTCTCGCCACTGTTGGAGCACAGGGCGCAACCATGCACCGCGCCTGCCTGTTTGTAAATGGACTCGTGTCGGCGCACCTGATCCATCACTGCGTACAACACTTCCTGCGACAGCGGGTGGTTATTGCTCAGCGTGATGTTGTCGATGTCTTCCATCAAATCGCCAAATACTGTGCCTTGGCCGCAGCCGGATGTGGTTGTTTTTTTGTCTAGTTTTTGGGCTTTTTCGGTTGTTTCCCATATGGTTAGGCCATTATTCTTCAATTCACTTGAAGTAACAGCCACGCTCTCTGTTTCCCAGTCGACATGAATGGCCGCCACTTCATCAGGGCTTGAAACAAGCCGTTGGTTACGCAGCCAACCCAATGCCAGTGCTTCGGGCTGCGCGCCCAGAGTCATCAAGGTCAGCAGCTCCTTCTTGTCGAAATAAAGCGTCAATGGGTGTTCGCCAGAAATCTGCACATGCACCTGTTCGCCTTTCTCGTTTGTGGCGACAATTTCAACTGTGCTTGGGATGCTCGCGTGTGTGGTGTCTATTTTTGCAACCATGGGGTGGTTCAACCTCCGATGTAGGACATTTCAATGCGGTCCTTGGGTTGCGTGGTGTTCTGGGTGCGAATTTCGCTGTACCTGTCTGCACGAAGTGCCCACAGATTGCGGATGGCATGACCAAGTTGCTCGTCAATCAATGCGGGGGGTTGGCCTGATCGCACCAATGGTTTCAGGTCGTGGCCCTTGCTTGCAAACAGGCAGGTGTACAGTTTTCCCTCAGTCGATAAACGAATTCGCGTACAATCCTTACAAAATGCCTGGGTAACCGATGAAATCACGCCAATTTCGCCACTGCCGTCGACGTATTTCCACCGCTCTGCCACTTCGCCGGTGTAGTTGGCTTCAGCCACATTCAACGGCGCCAAGTGTTGTGAAATTTGATTGATGATACGGGCCGAAGGCACTACTTCATCCATTTTCCAGCCGTTGCTGCTGCCAACATCCATGTATTCAATGAAGCGCAGAATGTGTGGTGTGTCTTTGAAGTGCGCGGCCATGGGCAACACCTGGTGGTCATTCATACCACCTTTGACGACCATGTTGACTTTGATTGGACCAAGGCCGGCCTCGTAAGCGGCTTCAATCCCGTCGAGCACTTCGTCCACGGAGAAGTCAACGTCATTCATCGCTTTGAACACTGAATCATCAATTGCATCCAGGCTCACGGTGATGCGGCTTAAACCAGCTTCTTTCAAAATTCTGGATTTTTTCCGAAGCAGGGTGCCGTTCGTAGTTAGTGTCAATTCAACTGGTTTGCCAGATGGTGTTCGAAGTTGAGCGAGCTTTTCGATCAAAACCTCCAGGTTTTTTCGAAGCAGCGGCTCACCGCCAGTCAGGCGGATTTTCTCGACGCCTAACTGAACAAACTGACGCGCAACCTGTTCAATCTCTTCAAAGCTCAATAAATCCTTGTGAGGTAAAAACGCGTAGTCCTTATCAAAAATCGATTTTGGCATGCAATAAACGCAGCGAAAATTGCATCGATCGGTGACCGAAATGCGCAAGTCGTGCAGCCTGCGATTAAAGTGATCTTTGGCGGGTACATCCTGATTTTGTGGTGCGTTGACGTTCAACGGCACCAAGCGTGAATTGTCCTGGACCAGTTGAATAACTCGGTCTGTCATACTTCAATCCCTCGCCCCATGGGGGCAAACTCCTATTGTGATACTGACGTATCTTCTCGTTTAATAACTATGAATTGTGCCCTTAGTGAAGGGGCCAAGCAACTCGATGAGGTGTTTTTTGAGTGCAAATTTTCTGGTGTTGGGTGAAGTCTCTTTTTTGGTGAGGCTTGGCAAGGTTCAGCAACAATCCCAATGGCAACCCTTTCGTTGGCAGGTGCTTGAGTTGGCGCCTGTTGAGTCTGGCCTGAAAGCGCAGGGCGAGGAAACCGTGACCCAGGTCACCGCGCGCGTGTTTCAGGATGAATTGCAAGGGTATTTCCTGAATCTGGATACCGAGCAGCCGTACCTGTTTTTTTGCTTGAGATACCCGGAGGACAATAAAAACCTGCGTCCGGAGGTGTTTGAGGCTACCTTTAGCTACGATGAGGCCGCACGCTGGATGGACTCCAACGAAGAGGTGCAAACCTTGCCGTTGCCAAGTGCGGTGTCCAACTGGTTGGCCGAGCTGGTTCAAGAGCGTTACAAGCCCGAGCCCAAGCAACGCCGGCGCCCGCGCTCTTTTATTGAGCCCGGTAAGCGCCACTGAACTGGATTGATGTAATGAATGAAAACTTTTTAAGTCGTTGGTCCAAGCGAAAGCTTGAGGCGAAAGAAAAGCCTGCCGAAACAGAGTTGACGCCTTCGGTTTTGAAACCCGAAGGCGGTTCAAGCCTTCCAGCACCGCCCGGACAGGGCACGGGTTCGGATCAGCTCGCCGATACAGGGAGGGTAGTCGGGGGGGCACCTGAAGCCAATGCACAACCTGAAGCCCCAGTGCCAACTGAAGCGGATCTGCAAGGCATTGAGCAAGGCGGTGATGTCAAGGCCTTTTTGTCGGACAAAGTTTCGACTGAGTTGAAAAACAAAGCCTTCAAGGCTTTGTTTTCGCGGCCTGAATACAACGTGATGGACGGCCTGGATATTTACATCGAGGACTACAACACCTTTGTGCCGCTGAGTCAGGAGCAAATCGGAAAAATGACGTTTTCCAAGCAACTGTTGAGTCGCCCTGACCTGGAAAAACTCGCAGAGGAGGCGGAAAAAGCATCTACGCCAGCAATTCCAACAACTGGTGAGTCCGCGTCAGAAGATGGCGAACTTGTCATGGACAATTCAGAGGCTGGTGAAGAATCGAGGGTAAACCCTAGTGATGAAAACCCCAATGCTGAACAAGTGGAAACCCTTGATGAGCAAGGCTTTAAGACGGAGAAACCATCCAATTCCAATTCTAGCAAGTCAACTTGAATTGAGACATTTTGTCGCATGCTTTGTCCAGGGCGACACAGACAAAATAGACCACAGCAGGTTAGCCTTTTAGAGTTGTAACTCTAGTGTAATGATTTTTAATGAAAAATTTCATGTGGCTTTACTGGCACAAGTTTTGCAGTAATCCACTTGATAATCAACAGCAGAAGATGGAATGACCAATTCAAGCGTGTTTGTGTGTGGCTGCCAGGGCAGCGGTGAGCAAATCGACAAATCCCTTGCCGGAGCAAAGGCCGAAGGCATCCAATTTGTTTCTGCCCAGCGTGCCTGTAGAGACGGTATTGCCAATGTATTGGATGGTGTACAGAAAGCAGGTGCAGAGCGCTGCTTCGTAGGCTGTACCCAAGAGAAGTCGGTGTTTGAGTCTGTGGCTGATTCCGCCTCGGTGCAAAATATTGAGTTCATTAACTTGCGCGGTTTGTTGCGTGGACAGTCCAGCCAGCAAGCTTCGGGTCAAATTGCTGCAACCGCAGCAGCCTTGGCTGCTTATGAAACTGAATTTCAGGTTGATCCGGTGCCTGCCGTGGTTTTCAAATCTGAAGGTCGGTTGGCCATGGTTTGTGACAATGATAATCAGCTGCAGCATGCCCAAACACTTGCAAAAAGTCTCGGTGTTGATTTGTTGGTTAAAGACATCTCCGGATTGAGCCTGCCGAGCAGCCGAAATGTGAACGTGCTGGCCTTGAAGGTGAGCTCGATTGATGGTTATTTGGGCGCATTCAAACTTAAAACACAAAAGAGCAACCCAGTTGATCTTGAATTGTGTACGCGTTGTGGTGCTTGTGAAGCCGCTTGCCCAACACAGTCAATTTCCGGTTCTTCTTTCGCGATTGATCTGGACAGCTGCGACCGCACTGGTGCCTGTATCAAGGCCTGTGGCGATTTCAAGGCGATCTCTTTCTCCAATATGGATGAGGTTGCCGAGCGCCACTATGACATGGTGATTGATTGCACCTCGGCGGGCTTGTTTGCCGATCGTCAGGCGCCTTTGGGTTACTGGCATGTGGGCGCAAGCGAGCAATTGCTTACGGAAGCCATGCTTGACGCGGTGCAGACTGTAGGTGAATTCGAGAAGCCCAAGTTTTTCGAATACAAGCCCTCGTTGTGTGCCCACAGCCGCTCCAATAAAGAAGGCTGTACGGCGTGCATTGACAGCTGCAGCACCAAGGCCATTTCTTCTTCCGGCGAAAAAATTGAGGTGAACCCCAATCTTTGTTTGGGTTGTGGTGCGTGTACCTCGGTGTGCCCAAGTGGGGCGATTCAATTTGCGCTGTCCCCAGCGGCCGTTCAAGGCCGGTCATTGAAAGCGGCAGTAAAAGCTTTCCGTGCCAGTGGCGGCAAGAAGCTGGAAGTGGTGTTCCACGGCTCGGAACTTGAGCATGATTGGCTGGAGTCCGCCAAGCGTGCAGCCAAAGTTACTTTGGGCAACTCGCCCATGTCTGGTTTCAGCCTGCTGCCTATTGAGTTAAACCACAGCGCAAGCGTAGGCCCTGATTTGTGGTTGTCGGCATTGGCCTTTGGCGCAGACCGAATCACGATTTATCAAGATCCAAAAGAATCCACCTACTACCAGCAGGCGTTGGCGGCTCAGGTGGGTTGGGTCAATGCCTTGCTACAAGGCATGAACTACGGTGCGCGTATTCGCTTGTTGAATGCAAGCCAGCAGCAAGACCTGTTTGCACCATCAGATCTGCCCACCATGGGAATTGAAGCAGCAAGCTTTGAGATGTCTGCCAACAAGCGCACCCGCATGGAATTCGCGGTAGATCACTTGGCAGAGCAAGCTGAGCTTATTTCTGGTTTCAAGGCAGATAGTACTCTTGCGCTTCCCAAGCCTGCACCATTTGGTGCGGTATTGGTCAACAAAGACAAATGCACCTTGTGTATGAGTTGCACCAGCGCATGCCCAGCCTCCGCTTTGATCGACAACCCTGAAATGCCGCAATTGCGCTTTATTGAACGCAACTGCCTTCAGTGTGGCTTGTGTGTAGAAACCTGTCCCGAAGGTGCCATGGAGTTGAAGCCTCAGCTCACCCTTGGTGCAGCCGCACGGGAAAAGAGGGTGCTCAATGAGTCTCAGCCTTTTCATTGCATCAGTTGCGGCAAGGCGTTTGGTACCAAGCACATGATCGACAACATGTTTGCCAAACTGAGCGAGCACAGCATGTTTGCCCGCAATGCCAATCGTTTGAAAATGTGTGCTGACTGCAGGGTTACTGACATGTACAGCGCCAAAGATGAAATGACCATTTTTGAGGTGAAAAAATGATCGCCCCAGCTCAACAAGACGACAATTTGATCGCAGGTGAAGACTGGGCCAGAGCCGATTTCTACGGTTTATTGTCTCACTTATACTCCGGCAACGTGACGGATGAATTTCTGGCTAAATTTCGTGAAATTGATCGTGCGTCGATCGACATCACTACCCCCTTGGGTTTTGAGTTTTCCGAGTTGCTTCGCGTTGTCTCACAATTTGACAGCAAGCAGATCAATCAGGAGTTCGTAGACAACTTTATTGGCGTGGGTCGACCTGAAGTCATGGTGTACGGTTCGTATTTTATGTCCGGGTACTTGAACGAGAAGCCTCTAGTGTTGTTGCGCGATGATTTGGCGAAATTCGGCCTGACCCGTGATGAGTCACTGGTTGAAACTGAAGATCACATTGCCTTCTTGTGCGAAGTTATGCGCTACCTGATTCTTGCAGATGACCCGCCGGTGGCTTTCCCCGAACAACGTGCTTTCTTTCATGCACATATTGCCAGCTGGTACAACCAAATGGCCGATGACATTGAGGCCGCAGCAAATACCGATTTTTACAAAACCGTGGGTCGCCTGACCCGCGTGTTCTTTGATGTTGAAACACAGTCTTTCGATTTCGAAAGCGCAGTTTGATTGGAGGTGATGGAAATGACCAAGAAAATTAAAAGTCAAGACAATCCCAAGCTAGCAAGACGCCAGTTTCTGGTAGGTGCTGGTGCGGGCGTGGCAGCTGCTGGCGCAGCCCTTGTGGTGAGCAAACGGCCTGAATTGGTAGAGCAATCTGCCGCCGCTGAAATGTCAGATAAGCCGAAAGGTTATCAGCTTTCAGAGCATGTCAAAACCTATTACAGAACCTTGCTGGTGTAATCCAAGGAGACCAGGATGTTAAAAAGAAGAGACGAAAAAACAGTGGCCAGAGTGATTCCAAATCACAACCATAGTCTGCTGAGCAAGATTGGATCTCGCTTGGGCGCCACCATGGACCGCCGTGCGTTCTTGAAGCGTTCCGGTATCGGCGTGGGTGCTGGTGCGGTTGCTGGTAGCTTGCCATTCGGCATGGTTCGCAAGGCGCAAGCGGCTGCGGAAGGTGGTACTGCAGGCGGAACAATCGAAATCAAGCGCACGATTTGTTCACACTGTTCAGTCGGTTGTGCAACCGACGCAGTGGTGCAAAACGGTGTGTGGGTTCGCCAGAATCCAGTGTTTGAAAGCCCGATCAACCTCGGGGCACACTGCGCCAAGGGTGCGGCCCTGCGCGAACACGGCCATGGTGAACATCGCCTTAAGTATCCTATGAAGCTGGTCAACGGCAAATACGAAAAAATCACTTGGGACGAGGCTCTGGATGCCATTAGCAAGAAAATGATGGAATTGCGCGAGGCCAACGGCCCCGATTCCGTTTTTGTGATTGGTTCGTCAAAGCACAGCAATGAACAGGCCTACCTGATGCGCAAGTGGGTATCCCTGTGGGGTACCAACAACTGCGATCACCAAGCGCGTATCTGCCACTCCACCACTGTGGCAGGTGTTGCAAACACTTGGGGTTACGGTGCGATGACCAACTCTTACAACGACATGCAAAACACCAAGTGTGCCTTGTACATCGGTTCGAACGCCGCTGAAGCACACCCAGTGTCCATGTTGCACATGCTTCATGCCAAAGAAACTGGTGCGAAAATGATTGTGGTTGATCCACGATTCACCCGCACGGCAGCTCGAGCTGACGAGTTTGTGCGTATTCGCTCCGGTTCAGACATTCCATTTTTGTTTGGCATGTTGTATCACATCTTCAATAATGGCTGGGAAGACAAGAAGTACATCAATGACCGCGTTTATGGAATGGACCAGATCAAGGCCGAAGTGATGGCCAACTGGACACCTGACAAGGTGGAAGAGGCCTGTGGCGTGGGGGAGGCCCAAATGTACAAAGTGGCCGAGATGATGGCCAAGGCCAAGCCTGCAACAATCGTGTGGTGCATGGGGCAAACCCAACACACGATTGGTAACGCCATGGTTCGTGCGTCTTGCATCTTGCAACTTGCATTGGGCAACATTGGTGTTTCAGGCGGTGGTGCCAACATCTTCCGCGGTCACTGTAACGTGCAAGGTGCAACCGACGTAGGCCCCAATCCCGACTCATTGCCCGGCTACTATGGTGTTTCCGAAGGGTCGTGGAAGCACTGGTGCCGTGTTTGGGGCTTGGACTATGAGTACGTCAAGAGCCGCTACGCGGAGGGAATGATGACCAAGGGCGGCATGACAGTGTCGCGCTGGGTCGATGGTGTACTTGAAAACCCAGAGCTGATTGACCAGAAGGCAGGTAACCTTCGAGGTCTGTTCTTCTGGGGCCACGCACCCAACTCGCAGACACGTGGTTTGGACATGAAAAAAGCCATGGACAAGCTCGATCTTTTGGTGGTTGTCGATCCATATCCAACCGCCACTGCGGCGATGGCCGCCATGCCAGGCGACCCAGCTGGCTTGAACCCCAACCGCGAAGTGTATTTGCTGCCTTCAACCACTCAGTTTGAATCCTATGGTTCAATCACCGCATCAAACCGTTCTGTTCAGTGGCGTGAAAAGGTCATCGAGCCATTATTCGATAGCCGCAATGATCACATGATCATGTATCAGTTGGCAGAAAAACTTGGCTTCGCCGCAGAACTGACCAAGAACCTGACCATGGTGAAAGGCAAGGGCGGCATGATGGAACCGGAAATCGAGTCCATTCTGCGCGAAATCAATAAAGGCACATGGACAATTGGCTACACCGGTCAAAGCCCAGAGCGTTTGAAGTTGCACATGAAAAACATGCACACCTTCAACGTACGTACATTGAAAGCCGAAGGCGGCCCATGCGACGGCGAGTATTTTGGCCTGCCATGGCCATGCTATGGCACACCGGAAGCCAAGCACCCCGGTTCTCCCAACCTGTACCAGACTGACAAGCATGTGATGGACGGCGGCGGTAACTTCCGTGCCAACTTTGGTGTCGAGAAAGACGGTGTGAGCTTGTTGGCAGAAGACGGTTCTCATTCACTGGGCGCTGAAATCACAACAGGTTATCCAGAATTTACGGCCGACATGGTGAAGCAGCTGGGCTGGTGGGATGACTTGACCGAGGCCGAAAAGGCAGAAGCCGAAGGCAAAAACTGGAAAACCGATCTGTCAGGTGGCATCCAGCGCGTTGTCATGAAGCATGGTTGCCACCCGTTTGGTAACGCCAAGGCTCGGGCTGTAGTGTGGAACTTCCCGGATCCAGTGCCTAAACACCGTGAAGCGCTGTATTCAACCCGCCCGGATTTGGTGGCGAAGTACCCCACACACGACGACAAGGCCGCTTTCTGGCGCCTGCCGACTCTGTACAAGTCCGTTCAAGAGAAGAATGCTGATATCGGCAAGTCCTTCCCGTTGATCATGACTTCTGGTCGTTTGGTGGAATACGAAGGTGGTGGTGAAGAAACCCGTTCCAACCCATGGTTGGCTGAACTACAACAAACCATGTTTGTTGAAATCAACCCCGTTGCGGCCAACGACCGTGGAATCAAGCATGGAGACACCGTGCGCGTGACCTCACCAACAGGAGCAAGAATCGAGGTTCAGGCTTTGGTCACGCGTCGTGTGGCACCGGACACTGTCTTCATGCCATTCCACTTCTCTGGACATTGGGAAGGTAAAGACATGATCAGCAGCTACCCGGAAGGTTCAGCGCCGATTGTTCGTGGTGAATCCGTGAATACGGCGACAACCTATGGCTATGACGTGGTGACCATGATGCAGGAAACGAAAACCACGGTTTGCCAGATTGAAAAGCTGGCTTAAGCACTAATGCAAAGGAGATAAGAAAATGGCACGTATGAAGTTTCTGTGTGATGCCGAGCGTTGCATTGAGTGCAATAGCTGCGTCACCGCATGTAAAAACGAGCACGAGGTAGAGTGGGGTATCAACCGCCGCCGCGTTGTAACCATGAACGATGGCGAACCCGGGGAGCGTTCAATCTCCGTGGCCTGTATGCACTGTTCCGATGCGCCTTGTCAGGCCGTCTGTCCCGTCAATTGCTTCTACAAGACCGATGAAGGTGTTGTGTTGCATGACAAGGACCTGTGTATCGGTTGCGGTTACTGCTTCTACGCCTGTCCATTTGGTGCACCACAATTCCCTCAGGAAGGTGCATTTGGTCAGCGCGGAAAAATGGACAAGTGCACATTCTGTGCAGGTGGCCCAGAAGAAGACACCTCTCAGGCTGAATTTGAGAAGTACGGTCGTAACCGTCTTGCCGAAGGCAAGCTGCCATTGTGTGCAGAAATGTGTTCAACCAAAGCCTTGCTGGCTGGTGATGGCGACGTTGTTTCCGACATCTTCCGCAATCGTGTGGTGGTTCGTGGCAAAGGCGCCGAAGTTTGGGGCTGGAGTTCTGCTTATGGCCAACCCGCCAAGGAAGGAGCGTAAATATGGCACTTCGCGGTAAGTTGATTCTTTCCGGGGCCTTCGCGGGCCTCATCCTGGCCACGGGTTGTTCACCCCTGGAAGACGCCAATGAAGGCAAGGGTTACGCTGGCAAACCAGACGCGCCCGACTTTCAATCAGGCGGAGGACAGTACACAGCCGGTGGTTTTCAGGCGGGTGACAAATCAAGCTGGGAAGAGAACCTGAAAGTGAGGGCAAAAGGCCAGAACGAGTACAACCGCACTGGTAGCGCGCCCACGGCCAACTAAGGAGAGTCATCATGACAAATGAAACGATCCGAGCGGCTTCAAAGCCGGGCCTGAACCAGGGCGTTTTCGCCTTGTTTTTGGCCTTGGTCTTTGCGGTTTGCTCTTTGTGGTCAGTCGGGGCTGCTGCGCAAGACGCAACCCCAATGTCCAAGGCACAGGTTGAAAAGCAACAAACACAACCGTTGAATAACTCTCCAGTGTGGTCTGGTGTTGCTTCTGGTGAATCGTTCACCACAGTGACCAAGGGCCGTGAAACTGGCGTGTTGATCAACAAAAGTGGAGAAACCTGGCGCCAGATTCGTAACGAACAAATCACTGTTTACGGTGGTTGGGCAGTTGCGGTGGTGTTCTTGCTAATCATGGGCGCTCACTTGGTGAAAGGCCCAGTGAAGCTTCCAGAGCCACGTACAGGCAAACTGATCGAGCGTTTCACATCGGCTGAGCGCCTGGCCCATTGGACCATGGCATTCACCTTCGTGGCACTCGCGGTCACCGGCCTATTGCTGATGTTTGGCAAGTATGTGTTGGCACCTGTTTTGGGTCTCAATGTATTTTCCTGGTTTGCAGCAATCAGTATCTTGATCCACAATTTTGTGGGCCCCTTGTTTGCTGTCAGCGTGATTGTCTTTTTCATCATGTATGTGAAAGACAATATGCCTGAGAAAAACGACATTGAATGGCTCAAGAAAGGTGGCGGTTTGTTGGGTCATGCCCCGGCTGGCCGTTTCAATATGGGCGAGAAGATCTGGTTTTGGGGGGGTGTGACTATATTGGGTATCGCTGTGTCAGTCACGGGTTTGGTTCTCAATTTCCCCAACTTTGACCAGGGCCGTGTTTTGATGCAAGAAATGCACGTGATTCACGCCAGCGCAGCGCTGTTGTTCATCATCATGTCTTTGGGTCACATCTACATCGGCTCCATCGGTATGGAAGGTGCACTTGAAGCCATGCGCGATGGTTATGTGGATGAAACATGGGCAAAAGCACATCACGATGCCTGGTATGACGACATCAAGTCAGGTAAAGTGCCAGCCATTCGTTCGAAAGAAGGTGAAGCCGCTATGGGTTCACAAGTATTGGTGCCCTGAATAGCTGATTGATAGAGTTCTCATAGCTTGGCTATGAACCCAGCTAAAAAGCCCCTCCAGCAATGGTGGGGCTTTTTTTTAGACCATGTTTCCTTTGTTGATTCAAACCTTGCATGCAGTCTTCAACATCAGCAGCATTGCATGGTGTGGTGCCTGTTCAATCAATGAGTTATTTTGCTGTCAGGTACTTTGAACATTTCGTCTACCGTCGTCCTTTCATCCAGTGGTTGTGATTGACATGATCGCGCATGGGTACTTCAGTGTATTCATGCTCAATGCTTACTAAAAAGCCCGTCTGAATGAAATTCAGACGGGCTTCTTGGTTGTACTAAAGCGCGTATGTACTTTTGCTTTCTGCTTGACTACACAGAATATTAGCTTTGTACACCTCGATATTCTGGTTTGGTCTCGACCATGACCAGATTATCCACTTCGATTTTGACCACCGGCTTGCGTTCACGAACAGGGCGAACAGGCTTTGGTGCCTCAGCCAGCTCTTTTTGAACCACAGTCCATTTCTCGTGGTCTGTTTCAACCCACAGCATACCGGCCTTGTCCAACATATCAGTCAAAGCAGCTTTGCTCATGTTGCCTGCAACAGCTGGCTTCGAGGGCTCAGCAGCATGCTTGGGCTCCTCTTGAGCACGGGCGGCTTCTTCGGTGGCTTCAGCCTGGGTCGCGTCGCCAAGCTGTGTTTCAACTGCTTTTTGCGGTTCAGATTGAGCTTTTGTTTCCTGTACTGGCTCAATCTGTTGCTCAGCTGCCGTTGTTGCCACTGGCTCAGTGAAGTCGAGTGGAGTTGCCACTTCGTCCTTCGCCTCTGCAGGCGGGTTGATCAGCAACTCAGGCTTTTGCTCTTGACTTTCTTCCTGGCGCTGCTGTTCGACTGACTTCACTTGACTGGCCATCTCAGTGGGCTCAGCTGGTAATGCGGCGTGGGCAACCACTGGCTCACGTTTTTCAACCGATGGTTCCTCAACTGCCGGCTTTTCACCGTTTGAATCGCTGGTTTGCGCTGCAGCGTCCTGGCTATCCAGGTTCTCACTGACATCGGTTTGATTATCGATGCGTCCTGATTCACCTTCATTGGATTCAGCATTGCTTGAATCGCCACGGTTTCCACCGCGACGACGGCGACGGCGACGGCGTGGTTCATCATTGCTTGCGTCTTCATCCTTGCCATACGACATGGTTTCCGCAATTTTGTTGGCCAATTCTTCATCCTCAGAATTGGCGTCGCTTTGCGCATTGTCATTGCCAAGCAATTCAACGTTCGATGAGTTCTGGTCTGAATCCGCTGCGCCGCGACCTCCACGACCGCGGCGACGACGGCGACGACCGCCAGTGCGTTCCCCGTTGTCCTGCGCTTCCTGCGCCTCGGTTTGAGCTTCGACCGGGCTGTCAGTTTTCGCCAAAGGCTTAACTTCCAACACCTCTGCACCAGCGGCACGTTCATCACGTTGCCGGTTGCGTCCGCGCCCCTGTTGAGTGCCTCGTTGGGGTTTTTCTTCAGCGACCTTAGTCACTTCTTCCGTGTTCTGATCGGAGCCAGATTCGTCGCGACCACGTCCGCCGCGCCTGCGGTTGCGGCCACGGCCACCACGGGTATCACCGCGATCACCACGTTCGCTTTGTCCACGGCCCTGACCACGTCCACCGCGTTCAGTGGTTTTCTGTTCAATGACCTCGGTGGGTGTCTCAGCCGTGTTGCCTCCCTTGAACCAGGCAATGATGCGTTCGAACAGTGAAGGCGCCGCTGGCGCTGCCGCAATCACAGCCACCTCAGCACGCGGTTTGCGTTCCTGATGGGGTGGTGCAGGTTGGGCGGGAATCACGCCTTTGATTACGGCTTCTTGGCGCTTCACTGCCGCGCCTTCCACTTTCTTGTCGTAATAGCTTTGCTCTTCTTTGGCTGCAGCCATTTCAAAGCTCTGACGCGTGTCTTCCAGGCGCTCATCGTCATGACGCAAGCGCGTGATCTCGTAATGAGGTGTTTCCAGGTGGCGATTTGGAATCAGCAAAATCGACACTTTCAAGCGCGCTTCGAGCTTGTAAATCTCCGAGCGCTTTTCGTTCAACAAGAAAGTGGCCACATCCACGGGCACTTGCGCCTGCACGTTGGCAGTGCCTTCCTTCATCGCTTCTTCTTGCAAAATACGCAGTACATGCAAGGCGGTGCTTTCAGTGTCGCGAATCACGCCAGTGCCATTACAGCGCGGGCATGTGGTGTGAGAACCTTCATTCAGGGCAGGGCGAATGCGCTGACGAGACAATTCCATCAAGCCAAACCGGCTGATTTTTCCCATTTGTACGCGTGCGCGATCAAGATGCAGGCTGTCTTTAACGCGATTTTCGACTTCCTTCTGGTTGTTGGCTTTTTCCATGTCGATGAAATCGATCACGATCAAGCCACCGAGGTCGCGTAGACGCAACTGACGGGCCACTTCCTCGGCTGCTTCCAGGTTCGTGCGAAGCGCCGTGTCTTCAATGTCAGTGCCGCGGGTCGAACGGGCAGAGTTCACATCGATCGAAACCAAAGCTTCCGTGTGGTCTATTACAATGGCGCCGCCGGAGGGCAACGGAACCATGCGGCTGTATGCTGTTTCGATCTGGTGTTCAATCTGGAACCGGCTGAACAAAGGAATGTCGTCGCGGTAACGTTTGACCAGGTTCATCAAGTCAGGCATCACGTGCTGCATGAATTGTTTGGCCTGGTCATAAATTTCGTCGGTGTCGATCAACACCTCACCGATGTCGGGGCTGAAATAATCACGAATCGCCCGGATCACCAAGCTGCTTTCTTGGTAAATCAAAAACGCGCCGCTGGCTGATTTGCCGGCGCCGTCAATAGCGGTCCATAGTTGCAACAGGTAATTCAAATCCCACTGCAGCTCTTCCACAGAACGACCAATCCCCGCTGTGCGGGCGATGATACTCATGCCCTTGGGGTATTCAAGCTTGTCGAGCGCTTCACGCAGTTCCTGGCGCTCTTCGCCTTCAATTCTGCGAGACACACCGCCGCCACGGGGGTTATTGGGCATCAGGACCAGATAACGCCCGGCCAGGGAAATGAAGGTGGTCAAGGCCGCGCCTTTGTTACCACGCTCTTCCTTTTCGACTTGAACGAAAAGTTCTTGTCCTTCTTTGACTACATCTTGAATGCGAGCCTTGCCGGCCTCTACACCTTCTTTGAAGTACTGACGGGAAATTTCTTTGAATGGAAGAAAACCATGACGGTCTTCACCGTAGTTGACGAAACAGGCTTCGAGGCTTGGCTCTACTCGGGTAATAACCCCTTTGTAGATGTTGCTTTTCCGTTGTTCACGGCCAGCTGTTTCAATATCAATGTCGATTAGTTTCTGGCCGTCGACAATGGCGACCCGCAACTCTTCAGAATGAGTCGCGTTGAATAACATGCGCTTCATGCACACTCCAAAAGCACCGTAGTGCGAAAAGAGAGGCCGAAAAAGCGGAAGGAACAAAGACAATCAAAAACGAATACTACATGCGCAACCAACTATTACTAGGGTTGCATTCTTGCTAAGGCATTGATATTTAATAATAAATATTGGTTCAAATTACACCTGATCGAGGTGGGCCTGCATCGTTCTTGTTAATACCCAGTGCTTGTTGTGCGCACTGGTGCGTATAAAATCTTTGTGTCCAGCTCAAGGCGGGCTTTGCAGCCGCGCGCCTCTTTTTCAGCCATCATTGCCGCCATCCAGGGTAGGCGACACACCCAATAAATTAAATCACGATGGGGCGTATCCTGAAGCGAATTCGGACGCTTCCCAAGCGATAATTCGATTATATGCTGAACCTGCCCAATTGGTAAAACAAAGAATTGAAAACACAGGAAAAACCCAATCCCGACAGGGCTGTTTTAATCGAAATTGACGAAAAACATCAAGACCAGCGCCTCGATAATTTTCTTGCGAGCGTTTGTAAAGGTGTGCCCAAAAGCCATTTGTTCCGGGTGATCCGGTCTGGCGAGGTGAGGGTGAACAGCAAACGAGCTGAAGCCAAAACCAAGCTTGATCTTGGTGATGTGGTTCGAGTACCCCCAATAAAAACAATTCAAAAACATGAGCTTAAAACAGATTTGTCTCAAAATACTCGAAGTGTGCAGTCGCTATTAAAAGCCGCTGCGGCCATTCCCGTTCTGTATGAAGACCCGTGGCTATTGGCTGTTAATAAACCTTCGGGCATGGCCGTTCATGGTGGTTCAGGTAGCTCCTTTGGGTTAATTGAGTGTATTCGGGCACTTAGAGAAGGAAGTTTAGACGATCTTGAATTAGTGCACCGCATCGATCGCGAAACATCAGGTGTACTGATTATTTCCAAAAAAAGAAGCGCACTCAGGCGCTTGCAAGAACAACTTAGAAATCGAAGCTGGAAAAAATATTATCAAACACTGGTGCTTGGTCAGTGGCCAGGGTCTTTGCGACAAGTTGACTTGCCATTGCTGAAAATTCAGGCGAGCGAAAAGGAACAGCGGGTCTTTGTCGATCCTCAGGGTGATAAGGCTTTAACAAAATTCACAATTATTCAAAGGTATAGCGTGAGCAATTCAAGTTATACCTTGCTTCAAGCTCAAATTCTGACAGGGCGAACTCACCAAATCCGGGTACACACCAGTGCAAATCAATGCCCCATCGCGGGCGACGATCGCTACGGGGATTTCGAAGTCAATAAAAAGCTGGCGCAAACGGGACTAAAGCGCATGTTTTTACACGCTGCGCGCTTGCAGCTGACTCACCCGCAAACAAATGAAACTATAGTTATAGAGGCGCCTTTGGCGCCCGAACTGAAGCAATTTCTTAAATCACTGAAGGCAGTACCAAATCAATGAGTTACAAAATGGTGGTGTTTGACTGGGACGGAACCATATTGGATTCCACCGGCGCAATCACCCGTGCGATCCAACAGGCCTGCCTGGACGCAGGCCTACCTGATCCCGGCGAGGAAATCGCCTCTTATGTCATCGGACTGGGCCTGACTGACGCATTGCGCCACGCGGCGCCTGGCGCCAGCGATCAACAAATTGCCCGCTTGGTCGAGAGTTACCGAACGCATTATCTCAGCAAAGACCATGAGCTTTCCCTGTTTTCAGGAGCAGTGCCTCTGTTGCAGTCTTTGAATGATTTGGGTGTCATTTGCACGGTGGCGACCGGGAAAAGCCGGCTCGGTTTAAATCGCGCCATGTCGAATTCCGACACCGGTCGGTTCTTCATGGGTTCACGTTGTGCCGACGAATGCCACAGCAAACCTCACCCGCAAATGTTGTTGGAGCTCATGGAAGAGTTCGACACCCCGGCCGAGCACGTTGTCATGATTGGTGACACCACTCACGACTTGAACATGGCTCAAGCAGCCGGCGTTCATGCGTTATCGGTTCAAAAAGGAGCGCATCCAGTTCGCCTCTTGAACCAAGTGCCGCATTTGAAGTCTTTCCCCTCTATCAATGAATTGGCCCCCTGGTTGATTCAAACCATTTCCCAATCCAGGTAAGCATGGCTCAGTTACAAGTATGTAATTCCAGTGATTTGTCCGAAGGAGGCACAGGTTATCGTTTCAAGGTGCTTTACAACGGCGAGGAAACCACTGCGTTTGTGGTGCGTGTTGACAACGAGGTGCGTTGTTTTTTGAATCGCTGCTCCCATGTGCCGGTTGAAATGGACTGGAATTACGGTGAATTTCTTGATGATTCAGGTCGAATCATCGTTTGCGCCACTCACGGCGCCAGTTACGACGCCACCGATGGCGCGTGCCTTGGCGGCCCATGCGACGGCAACCCTTTGGTCAAGTTGCAAGTGGAAGAAAAAGAGGGTGGGGTGTTCTGGACCCCATCCAGTGTCATTACCGTGCCAGCCGATGGCATTGAGGATTAAGTATGAGCAATGAAAATGAACTATGGGAGCGCAAGTTGCTGGAGAAGCTTGCCAGTGAATCCTTGCGGGAACAACGCCGAAAACGTCGCTGGGGTATTTTCTTCAAGCTGATCGGTGTGGGTTACGTGGGTTTGTTGTTTGCCTTATTCCTTGGTTTTTCAGTTGGGCCGAAGATGGAGGTGACTCAGCACACGGCATTGGTTGATCTGGATGGCATCATTTCCTCCGACAGCTTGGCCAGCGCCCAGCGAGTTAATGCTGGCCTTCGATCGGCGTTTGAAAGCGAGCAAGCTGTGGGCGTGATTCTGCGCATCAATAGCCCGGGTGGAAGCCCCGTCCAGGCGGGTCTCATTAACGATGAAATCAAACGTTTGCGGGCCAAATACCCAAACAAGCCAATATACGCGGTCGTTGAAGACGTGGCTGCGTCTGGCGGGTATTACGTGGCTGCGGCGACCGACAAGATTTATGTCGACAAAGCCAGCTTGGTCGGGTCTATTGGTGTGGTGATGAACGGATTTGGCTTCACCGGCACGATGGACAAGCTAGGGATTGAGCGTCGCCTAATTACTTCTGGTGAAAACAAAGGTTTTCTTGACCCATTCAGCGCAGAAGACCCATATCAAACAGAATTTGCCAAGCAGATGGCTGCTGAGATACATCAGCAATTCATCGATGTGGTCAAACAAGGTCGAGGCGAGCGGCTAAAGCCCAACCCCGAGTTGTTCAGCGGCTTGGTGTGGACAGGCGCCACAAGCGTAGAATTGGGCTTGGCTGATGAGTTGGGTTCCATCGACAAAGTCGCCCGCGATGTCCTGAACGCCGAGGAAATCTTCGATTACACGAAGCAGGAATCGGTTGCAGAGCGTTTCGCAAAACGTGTTGGTGTGGTGTTTGGCATGGGGGTGCGCGCTGCATTTCCTGAGTGGGCGGTTACCAACGGCGTCACTTTCCGTTAAGCCACAAGAACAGGCAAGGCAACTTGCCTGGGTTGGGTACCTGTTTTCGCCATTGCGTCACCGTTTTGGTTTGAATGAATTGTTCAGCACCGGTCAGGTCCCAAGCCATGCACAAGTGGGTGTGCTCGCTCAGGTTTTTTAGCAAAGCTTCGATCAATTTGTCATTTCTGAATGGTGTTTCTATCACCATTTGTGTGCAGCCTTGGCTTTTCGAATCCCTGTCCGATTGTTTGATCCAGTTTTCCCGGTTGGCGGGCTCCAGAGGTGGGTAGCCGTGAAAGTGAAAGTTCTGGCCGTTCAGGCCACTACCCATCAAGGCGAGTAAAATGGAACTGGGGCCGACCAAAGGGTGAACCGGGCAGCCAGATTGGTGCGCCAACGCCACAATTTCAGAGCCGGGGTCAGCAACGCCGGGGCAGCCAGCGTCACTCAATACACCAATTGGTTCTCCTTGCTTGCACCGCTCAATGAGGGCTCGGCGTTGGCTTGGGTTCAGTTTGTCGATTTCATGCAATTCCAATTCCCGAATGGGTACGGGCATATCGAAATGTGCCAAAGCAGCCCGAGCAGGCTTGGCATTCTCAACCAGCCACGTTTTGCATGATTGAACCAGAGGCAGGTCTGCTGCCATGATTGACAGCGTTGGCGTTTTTTGGCTCAGCGGGCTGGGCACCAGGTAAAGCATGATTTGTCCTAGGGCAGGGTGATTTCGAACTCGCGCAATGCGTTGGCCACTTCAATGAGTGGCAGCCCAATCAGCGCGGTTGGGTCGGTCGATTCTATTTTTTTCAACAGAGAAATACCCAAACCTTCGCTTTTGGCTGAGCCGGCGCAATCATAAGGCTCTTCGGCGATTAAATAGCGCTCAATTTCAGCGTCGCTCAGTTCTCGAAACTCCACTTGAGTGGGCACAGTGAATTCGAGCACCTGCTTCGTGTCGTGGCGAACCACGCACACGGCAGTGTGAAAGATGATTGTTTGTCCGCTCATGGCGCGCAACTGAGCCCGAGCCTTCTCGTGGGTGCCTGGTTTGCTGATGGCATCTCCGTTCACATCAGCCACTTGATCTGATCCAATGACAACCGCATCGGGGTGTTCCTGCGCAATCGCCAAGGCTTTTTCACGGGCCAGCCTGATGCAATTGTCCAGTGGGCTTTCTCCCTCCTTTACACTTTCGTCGATTTGAGGCGATTTGCAGTGAAAGTTGACGCGAAGACGGGACAGCAGCTCTCGGCGGTACTTGGAGCTCGAGGCAAGGTAAACAGATTGGGTCATTTGGAGTGGTGTGGGGCTTTGACAGATTACAATATGCAGAGTATTATCGCGCGTTTCCTGCTTTTCTTATCTGCATGCAACGCAAAGGCTCACAAAAAGAGTTTGTGGAATTCGACGCTTGGGCATTTACCCGCACTGGCGGTGTTCTAAGCAGTGCAGACGTTAAGTTCGATTTTCCTCGGGTCAGCAACGACGAGCTGATTTCCAATTGCGATGTCAGCAATTGGGAAGTGTCTGGGCGAATCAATGCCCAGTCTGAAAGCGTGATTCGCTTTCAAGGCCACTTTACAGTTGAAATGCCTTGTGTAGTCTGCGCAGAAAGCGTGCCGTACTCCATCGACTTTGATCGGTATTTGGTGTTGCAAACTTCTGAAGCGCAGGCAGATGCTTACGACGAAGATACACTTGATGAGCAAACCGACGTTGTTGCCTGCCCAGGTGCGATAAACTTGCGAGATTGGCTGGAAGACGAAATTTTATTGGCGTGTCCAATGTTTCCCAAGCATGAAAGCTGTGCTGACCTGGCAGGGCGAAGTTGGGTGGACCAAGACGCACCAGAAGACACTGACGACTATCAGGATGACACTGCTGATGGTTCAAACTCAGAAACACAGCGTCCTTTTGCGAACCTCAGCGACTTGCTGAAGTCTGGCAAGAAGTAACAATTTTATACATGGAGCTTTAAAATGGCTGTTCAACAGAACAAAAAATCACCGTCCAAGCGTGGCATGCACCGCTCGCACCAGAACCTGACAGCGCCAACTTTGTCCGCTGACTCTTCTTCTGGTGAAACTCATCTGCGCCACCACATCAGCCCCAACGGCATGTATCGTGGCAAGAAAGTGGTGAAAACAAAAGCTGACGAGTAATTCGGAATCCGATAACAAGGCAACTGCAGTCTGTTGCCATGAAAACCAAAAGGTCTAAGAACGGATGGTTCGCATAGCAATTGATTGCATGGGTGGAGATCACGGTTTATCGGTCACCATACCGGCCTGTTTGCGCTTTCTCAAGGAGCACCAGGATGTACAACTGGTGCTGGTCGGCAAACAGGATGAAATTGAGGCAGCTCTTCAGAAGAAAAAGGCACTAGAACACCCGCAAATCACCATACGCCACGCCAGCGAGGTGGTAAGCATGGACGAGGCTCCTGCGCAAGCATTGCGTAACAAGAAAGACTCGTCCATCCGGGTGTGTGCAAATCTGGTCAAGGATGGATTGGCCAGTGCGTTCGTGAGCGCAGGAAACACTGGTGCGCTAATGGCTATTTCGAGATTCGTGCTAAAGACTCTCGATACGATTGACCGTCCTGCCATTGCATCGGCTTTGCCCAATATGAAAGGCAAGGGCACTTTGATGCTCGATTTGGGTGCCAACGTCGATTGTGAGCCTGCTCATTTGTTTCAGTTTGCGGTCATGGGCTCGGCGTTCGTCAAGGGCACCGAGGGCATCGAAAAACCCACCGTGGGCCTTCTGAATATCGGTGAAGAGGTGATCAAAGGCAACGATGTGGTCAAAAAAGCTGCAGAGTTGATGCGGGCAAGCGAACTGAACTTCCATGGGAACGTGGAAGGCAACGATATATACAAAGGCACCACCGACGTCGTGGTGTGCGATGGTTTTGTGGGCAACGTTGCACTCAAAACCTCTGAGGGCTTGGCGCAAATGCTGGGCGACATCATCAAGACAGAGTTTAAAAGAGGCCTGTGGCCCAAGGTGGCGGCAATTTTTGCTGCGCCCGTGTTGCTCCGATTCAAAAAAAGGGTGGACCACCGCCGATACAACGGTGCAGCATTGCTTGGGCTCAAAGGGATTGTGATCAAAAGTCATGGCTCGGCTGATGCATACGCTTTCTTTTATGCGATTAAACGCGCATACGACGCTGCCAACGCAAATTTGCTAGACAGCATTCGCTTGACCATGTCGCATTATGTGCCATTGAGCGCGCCGGCAGATCAAGCCAAAGAGACTGAAAGCACAGCTGATACCAAGGCACAAACCAATTAAGTGACCAGATGTCTCGATACAGTGCAATACTGAGCGCGGGCGCGAGCCTGCCCAGACGGGCTGTTTCCAATCAGGAGTTGACTGAGTTTCTAGCGCTCAAAGGCGTAGAAACCAGTGCCGAATGGATTGAAACCCGTACTGGTATTCAGCAGCGTTACCTCTGTGAACCCGATGAAACCAACTGTGTGTTGGCCAGCGCGGCAGCCACGCAAGCGCTTGACCGTGCAGGGGTCAAGCCATCAGAGGTCGATCTCATCATTCTTGCAACCTCCACTCCTGATCAGGTTTTTCCGTCCACCGCGTGTGCCGTGCAGGCAGCCATCGGTGCGAAAACGGCTGTGGCTTTCGATATTCAAGCCGTGTGCAGTGGTTTTGTGTATGCCATGACTGTGGCTGATTCGATGATCAGGTCTGGTCAGGTACGAAACGCGCTGGTCATTGGTTCAGAAGTGTTCAGTCGATTAATGGATTGGAACGATCGCACCACCTGTGTGCTATTTGGCGATGGTGCTGGGGCTGTGTTTTTGCAGCAAAGCAACGAGCCTGGCGTTTTGGGTTGCAAGTTACATTCTGATGGCAGCTTGGGTGACATTTTGCACACCAAGGGTCGAATCGCTGGCGGTGTGGTCACTGGTGACCCTTTCTTGCGCATGGATGGGCAAGCTGTGTTTCGCCAAGCCGTGTCAGTTCTCGGAAATAGTGCGATTGAGCTATTTGATGAACTGAATTTTGATCTAAAAGATCTCGATTTTCTGGTTCCTCACCAGGCCAATGTTCGTATTCTTCATTCCGTGGCGAAAAAATTAAAGCTTTCGCAAGACCGTGTTGTTGTGACAGTGGGGCAACACGGCAACACCTCTGCGGCGTCAGTGCCCCTGGCCTTGAACCATGCAGTGGAGCAAAAACTGATTAAAAAGAGCGATAACGTGCTTTTACAAGGCGTCGGTGGCGGTTTTACTTGGGGTAGCGTGCTCGTTCGCATGTAAAATAGCCGAAATTTCAAATTAGATGAAATCCTCGAAATGACAAAAAAAATCGCGTTCTTGTTTCCAGGCCAAGGCTCCCAATCTGTTGGAATGCTCGATGGCTTTAAACAAAGCAAGCAATTTTCCAGTGTGTACGCCACGGTAAGCACCGAGGCCGAACAGGCTTTGGGTCAAGATTTGGCCTCTCTGATTGAACAGGGTCCTGTTGATGCGTTGAATTTGACCGCAAATACGCAACCGGCCATGTTGATGTCAGATGTACTGGTGCTGCGCGCTTGGGTTGAGGCAGGTGGGGATTTGCCAGACATGGTTGCAGGTCACTCTTTGGGCGAATACGCCGCTTTGGTGGCCGCAGGGGTGTTCAGTCTTTCCGAAGGTCTGGGTTTGGTCCGAATCCGTGCGCAGGCGATGCAGGAGGCGGTGCCTGTCGGTCAAGGGGGTATGGCAGCTATCCTCGGATTGAGTGATGATCAGGTAAAACAAGCGTGTTTGCAGGCCAGTACTGGCGCTGAAGTGGCTGAAGCAGTGAATTTCAATGCACCCAACCAAGTGGTGATTGCTGGTTCGGCGCTGGGCGTGAAGGCAGCTTGCGAGGCTGCAAAAGCTTTGGGGGCCAAGCGAGCCCTCGAACTACCGGTCTCTGCTCCTTTTCATTCTAGTTTGATGCAACCGGCTTCAATCAAGCTCGAATCGGCGTTGGGGAAAATCAAATTCGAATCGCCGCGCATGCCTGTGTACAACAATATTGATGTGGCCGTTGAGTCGGATCCCGCCAAAATTCGAAATGCTTTGGTCCGTCAAGCATACGGGCCCGTGCGTTGGGTTGAAACCATTGAAGCCATGGTTGCCGATGGTGCAACCCAATTTGTGGAATGTGGCCCAGGAAAAGTGCTGGCTGGCTTGGTCAAGCGCATCTGTGATGTCCCCGTGGCCAACATCAACGATCCTGACAGCATCCAAGCTTTGTTGAACGCTTGATATGCACGAGCAACGCGGCTTTGCTTAAGCCACGGCTGAAGTACAAAAGGACAATGAGCAATGAATTTTTTTGACTTAACCGGAAAAGTGGTGTTGGTAACGGGTGCAAGCCGCGGAATTGGTCGCGAGATCGCCCTGACTCTCGGTAAAGCCGGCGCCACTGTCGTTGGCACCGCCACCTCTGCTGAAGGTGCGCAACGTATCTCCGAGGCGCTTCAAGAAGCTGAAGTGAAAGGTTTTGGTGCGGTTTTGAATGTGACCGATCAGGAATCTGTGTCGCAATTGTTCGAGCGCATCGCCACTGAGCTGGGCACATTGGCTGTTTTGGTGAACAACGCCGGGATTACTCGCGATCAATTGGCCATGCGGATGAAGGATGACGATTGGGACGCAGTCATCGACACCAACCTGTCATCGGTGTTCAAGCTGGCAAAATTGGCCATCAAACCCATGATGAAAGCGCGCACCGGGCGCATCATCAATATCACCTCGGTGGTCGGTACCAGTGGAAACGCAGGGCAGGCCAATTATGCTGCAGCGAAGGCTGGAGTCACAGGAATGACCAAAGCGCTTGCACGCGAACTGGGTAGCCGCAATATCACTGTAAACTGTGTGGCGCCCGGATTCATACAAACAGACATGACTGACGCCCTGAATGAAAATCAGGTGAATCAGTTGAAAGAACAAATTCCGCTTGGCCGGCTTGGACAGGTTTCCGACATCGCATCTGCGGTGTTGTATCTGGCAAGCGATCAAGCGGGGTATGTGACTGGAACCACATTACACGTGAATGGTGGAATGTGGATGGGCTAGTATCAAGGCTTTTAGAATATGATCTGACATATTGCCTTGATACACTCTCTCGATTTTATTTAAAACCCACGGAGGCTCCGTAATGGAAAACATTGAACAGCGCGTTAAAAAGATTGTTGCCGAACAACTCGGCGTGAAAGAAGAAGAAATCAAAACTGAATCTTCTTTTGTTGATGATCTCGGCGCTGATTCCTTGGATACAGTGGAATTGGTGATGGCGTTGGAAGAAGAATTTGAAACAGAAATTCCCGACGAAGAAGCCGAGAAGATCACCACTGTTCAACAAGCGATTGATTACGTTAAGGCAAACTCTAAGTCTTAATGCGGTGAATTGGCCCGCGTGCAAACGTAGAAGGCAGGGTTTTCGTCTTCTGTGCTGCTTTAGCGGGCCAGTTTCCCAACACTTTGGATAACAGGAGGGCTTGTGAGCCGTAGACGTGTTGTTATTACCGGTTTGGGTATTATTAGCCCTGTGGGTAATTCCATTGGCGAAGCTTGGGCAAGCCTGACAGAAGGCCGCTCGGGCATTTCAAACATCACCCGCTTTGAAACAGAAGCGCTGTCAGTGAAGATTGCTGGTGAAGTGAAAAACTTCGACGTGGCCGAATACATCCCGGGCAAAGAAGCCGCCCGCATGGACACCTTTATCCACTACGGCTTAGCCGCAGGGATTCAAGCCTTCAAAGACTCAGGCCTTGAGGTGACCGAACAGAACTCTGAACGAATCGGCGTCAGCATCGGGTCCGGCATTGGCGGCTTGCCAATGATCGAAAACACCCACTCTGACCTGTTGAACAAAGGTTATCGCCGTATTTCCCCATTTTTTGTGCCTGGAAGCATCATTAATATGATTTCAGGTCACATGTCGATCATGTATGGGCTGAAAGGGCCAAATATTGCCATGGTAACGGCGTGCACCACTGGCACCCATTCTATTGGCGAGGCAGCGCGAATCATTGAATACGGCGATAACCTTTGTTCAACAGGT
>CAXRAE010000013.1:0-6302 GCA_964229025.1 Limnobacter sp.
TGCCCGCTTTGGTCAGCGCGTTGAACAGGGTGGATTTACCGACGTTGGGAAGGCCAACGATGCCGCATTTGAGAGTCATGAGAATTCGCTAAGTGCTTAATTGAATGGGGTGAATTGTACCGCGCCTAGCGATTCACGTTGGCAAGCCAGGTTGAAAAGTCTTCTGCCATGCGTTCGCTTTCGCGAATTGCCGCCTGCCACAGTGGTATACGAATGCGGTGGTCAAATTTGTAGCGCTTGAAGTCACTTCGATCCGGAATTTTCTTGGCGGGCAGGCGCTTCACGAATTCAGGTGAGGGACACACCAGAATGACATTGCTCATCCACTCGGGTTTGGCTTTGCGTACTTTTAAAAACTTGTCCAGCCAACCCGGTGTAACTGTGGGCGCAAAGTGCGGGTATAGCACCAGACCGTCGAGTCGATGATAGGGTAGGGCCAGGTGATAATCGGTCAAGCCACCGTCCCAGAACGGGCCCTCGTGGTATTTCACTTCCGGGTGGTTTTCACGGAGGGCCAGTGCAATTTTATGAACCGGGTTCAGCACAAACGGAATACTGCCGCTGGCCAACAAGGCGTCGTGAATGTTCAATGCATCCAGATCTTCGATTCTGGTGGGAATACGATCAAAGGGCTGCTTGAGCCAATCGGTGTGGGCTCCCGGGCTTTGAAACACCCATCGCTCGAAATAGCTGGAAAGGCGATTGCGGTTAACGCTGTTGGCCAATACTGCGCTGGCAAAGCCTCGCTTGCGGGCGCGCTGCTGCTGCGCGTGGTGCAGCGGTGTGAGCCCTTTGTTGACCCACACCAGCAATTCTTTGCCAGTCGGCTTTACCATGTGCTGAGCTTCCTCGGCCACCACGGCCTGCACCATAGCCTGGCACACTCGACTGATTTCGAATCGGTCCACCCCCTTGGTGTAATTTTGTGCCTCGACATACTGCTGCGCCAACCGTTTGAGTGTGGCTGCCGGGTTGCTGCTGGCCGCGGCTGCCATGCGCCATGCACCGATGGAGGCACCAATCAATTGCAAGGGTTTTACACCATTGGCGGCACGGGTTTTGAGGTGGGACGCGCTCAACCACTCGTTGAACAAATACTGATCCAGCCCTTGCAAAATCAAACCTTTCGGACCCCCAGCAGCAGCGGGGATGGCGCAAATGTCTTCCGGCTTTAGGCCCTTGTTGGCAATGTGCGCTTTGGCGCGATCGCCCAAAATAATCTGTATGCTGCTTCTCATGCGCACTCCGTGTGAATGTGCGTGGTGGCCTGGCCAATTTGTCCCTTCAATATTAACTCGGTGTGTTTCAGCAGCACATCGATTGATTTGTCGATCACCTGCTGTTGATCGTTGCTGGGGCGATGCAATACAAAGTCGGCTACGCCTTGTTGAAGGTTGAGGCTACGTGGGTGGCCAATGCCAATGCGTGCGCGCCAGAATTCGTTGCTGCCCATGTGGGCATGAATGTCTTTCAAACCATTGTGACCCGCGTGGCCGCCGCCTTTCTTCATTTTGATTTGACCCGGCAGCAGGTCCAGCTCATCGTGTGCGACCAGAATTTCCTCAGGCTTGATTTTGAAGAACTTGGCCAGAGCACCAACGGCTTGCCCGGAGCGGTTCATGAACGTGGTGGGAAACAGCAACCACACGTCTTCACCTGCAAATTTAATGCGCGCCATGTCGCCGAAAAACCGCTTGTCGCTTTGTAAAAATACATTGTGCTTGCGCGCAAGCGCCTCCAGATACCACACGCCTGCGTTGTGGCGAGTGTCGGCATACTGTGGGCCGGGGTTACCCAAGCCGACAATCAATTTGATGGGGGTGTTGCTGGACATGAAGAAATACAGCCCTTTGATTCACAAGGCTGTATTTTGTCTGAAATTCGATGTTCAAACCACCTACCCGCTTATTCAGGACTTCGATAATATTCAGATCGTCCATTCCCCGGAGATGCCATGTTGAATGTTTTTCAGAGCCTTCGTTGTTGTGCTGTGGTGTTGCTGTGTTTGAACCTGACTGCTTGCGCAGGTTTTCGGGCTGGCGTGGAAAGCATTGCCTACATTGGCTCCGCAGATCAGTTGCCACCCAAGCCGGGGCCAGGCTTTCAGTCGCGCCACAAGCTGGACTGGAACGATGTTCAATTGTCGGTGGAGTTGAACAACAAGCTGCAAACACGGGACCACACCGTGATGTTGTTTGTGGTCCCCACCACCATTGACCCTTTTGACAAGTTTATTGGTGCCAGGGACACGAACAAGCTCGTGGCTTATGTCGAAATGAAGTCAATGAATTCCAAATTGTTGTTCGACCCCGCCCAGGCCAGGTTTTTGATCAACGGTCAGCCACATGCGCCTGTGAAAGCGTCAGAGTATGCGCGATGGACCGATGATGGTCAGGTGAACAACGTGACCGGCAAATGGGGTTACAGGGATGTGCCAGCCGCTCGAGTTCTTCAGGATCCATTGCACAACTATTCATTCAGAATCGAGTTCGACCTGGAGCGACCCTCACCCAGAGAAGAAAACTTCCAGCTGGATTTGAGCAAGGCCCTTCAGTCACCAAATGGTGAACCAGGGCCCGTGGTCAAGTTCAAAGCAGTGCCCTGGAAGCAGGGGTATACCTGATCAAATCGCGCCGGCTTTTGCTGGTGCGTTGGCCTCGACCCGTCTCCACGCACTCACCCGCGCCATCAGGCTGGCCGTGGTGATGTTGTCGTGAAACCCCACACCGAACTTGCTGCCGGGCATGTTGGGCACGCTTACCTCAATAATGGCCATGGCTTTTGATTTGGCACCCTGGCCGACGCTGCGTTCCTCAAACCCCACAATGTCCATGGGTACACCAAGGGCTTGCACAGCGGCATCCAGGGGGCCGTTGCCCACACCTTCAAGGCGAATGGTTTCACCGCGCTGTTGTACGGTAATCTCAATGCCTTGGCCACCTTCGGCATCAAACACTTTGTGGCTGATGTAGCGCGGCTGGCTGTCGTTGTTTTGCAAGTAGGTTTGCTCGAACAGTGCCCACAGGGCAGGCGACGTCATTTCCGCAGCTGTGCTGTCGCTGACCTTTTGTACCACGCCTGAAAATTCCACCTGCATGCGGCGTGGCATGACCACACCATGTTCACGTTCCAGAATGTAGGCAATGCCGCCTTTGCCAGACTGACTGTTGACACGAATCACGCTGTCGTAGGTGCGGCCCACATCCACCGGGTCGATGGGCAGGTAGGGTACCTCCCAAATGGCATCGGGCTTTTGAATATCGAACCCCTTTTTGATGGCATCCTGGTGCGAACCGGAAAAAGCGGTGTACACCAAATCGCCCACATAAGGGTGGCGTGGATGAATCGGCAACTGCGTGCAACTTTCCACCACTCGGGCCACTGCGTTGATGTCGGAGAAATCAAGGTTCGGGTGCACACCTTGGGTGTACATGTTCAAGGCCAAAGTCACGATATCGACATTGCCGCATCGTTCGCCATTGCCGAACAGGCAACCTTCAACACGTTGTGCGCCAGCCATCATGGCCAGTTCGGCGGTGGCCACACCCGTGCCGCGGTCATTGTGTGGGTGCACGGAAAGCACCACATGCTCACGACGGGCAAGGTGTCGGTTCATCCACTCAATTTGATCGGCGAACACATTGGGTGTGCTCCATTCCACGGTGGTGGGCAGGTTGATGATGATCTTGCGATTCGGCCCTGCATTCCACGCTTCAATGGCGGTGTTGCAAGCCTGCAAGGCCACATCCAGTTCTGTCATGTTGAAACACTCGGGCGAGTACTGCAAAACCCACTGTGTTTCCGGGTGAGCATCGGTGAGTTCTTTCACTTTTTGCACGCGCTTGTTCACCATGTCGATCACTTCGGGCACAGTCATGCGGAACACCGTATTTCTCCACACGGGTGCGGTGGAGTTGTAGATGTGGACGATGGCGCTTCTGGCACCAATCACCGATTCCACTGTTCGCTCAATGAGGTCATCACGAGCCTGGGTCATGACCATGGGGGTGACATCGTTCGGAATCAAATCGTTGTCGATCAAATACCGGACCACGTCAAAGTCGATCTGCGACGCGGCAGGAAAACCCACCTCAATTTCCTTGAAGCCAATGCGCACCAATTCCTTGAAGAAGTCCAGTTTGGTGGCCACGCTCATGGGCTCAAAAATCGCCTGGTTGCCGTCGCGCAAATCAGTGCTTAACCAGATTGGCGCTTGTTCAATAGCCTTGTTGGGCCAGGTTCTGTCGGGCAGGTCCACTTTGTAAGCGGGGCGATATTTGGTGGCGGGGTTCTTCAACATGCTTCGTTGGCCTGAAAGGTGAATCGATTAAACACAGTGTAGGTGTTTTGAGATGAAAGATGATTGCGTTTGTTGCTTGGATATTTATATAAATTGGCAGACAATTGCGTTGTTGGATTATTTGAAGGCATTTATAGCCAAATGCAAGAGCTGGACCGCTATGACAAACGTATTTTGACCCTGCTACAGGCAGATGGGCGAATGAGCAATCAAGACCTCGCTGACGCGATTGGTTTGTCGCCATCGCCGTGTTTGCGCCGTGTCAAAGCGCTTGAAGACGCTGGCTTGATTACCGGTTACCGTGCCTTGGTGGATGCGAAAAAGCTGGGCTACAGTTTGATGGCCCTGATCTATATTTCAATGGATCAACACACGCCAGAACGCTTTGCCAGTTTTGAGGAGGCCATTGCCGCCATTCCCGAGGTGCTGGAATGTTTGCTGATTACTGGTCAGCAGGCCGATTACCAGTTGAAAGTGATTGTGGCCGACATGGATGGCTACCAGAATTTGCTGTTGAATAAAATTACCCGTATCAAAGGTGTGACGGGCGTACACACCAGTTTCGTGTTGCGCCGGGTGGTTGATAAAACCGAGGTGCCCATAGGCTGATTTGAACAATCAGTTTTGCAGCATGTTTTGAATCATCATGCCGCCGCCGCCAATGAGTACACCGAAGTACACGATTGAGGCCACATTGGCCAGATGCCCCAAGAGCACCGCAGCACCGTCGCGTTGAATCAGGCCTACTGCCAGAAAAAGCAAGGCAATGCCGGGCACTGTATTGGAAAACGGAATGAAGCCAAACGGGGCCATCAGCAACACGGCGCCCAGAATAAGACCCCCATCATTGATGAGGTTCATGCCTCGACCTGTGGTTAGCCAGGCCATGCGGTGCGGTTTGCTGATCTTTTCAAGGCGCGGAATCCACACCAAACCTTTTTCAAGTGCATTGCGTAATTTGTCTGAAGGCAGGGCGCGTTCTTTGAAGCGCTTGGGCAGCCACAATGTGCGCCCAAATACACGGCTGATGCCAATCAGCAAAATGGCTGCGCCAAAAATGGTGCTGACACCCGGAATGGAAACCGGCACCATGAAGACCAGCGTCAGGAATGCAACCAGCAGCAGCATGCCGTCCCGCCCTACCAGATTCAGAATTTCACCAAGGCTGACCGTGTTTGCGGGCAGTTGTGCGATCACTTGTTTGATCTGATCGCCCAGAGGCAATTCATCGAAATTGGGTGTGTTGTTCACTTCGGGTTTGGTGCTTGATTGATGAATGAGCCCACATTGTGCCCATAAAAAAAGCCGCTGAACTTCAGTGCAGCGGCTTTTTCGGTACTAATTGGACTTCGAGGGTTTACTCGTCGCCGCCTTTTGCAGCACCGGCCTTGATCTTCACTGTAACCAGTGACAGATCTTGCTGACCGTGGTTGGGAATGCCAACGCCAGCAGGCAGTTGCAAGTCAGTCACGTGGATTGAACGCTTGGTCACGTCCAGCACGCTGCAATCTACGGCGATGAATTCAGGCAGGTCTTTGGGCAAGCATTCGATTTCGATCTGATTGGCCACAAATGTAACCTGACCGGAGTACAGCTTGACCGCTGGGCTTTCCAGGTGACCTGAGTAGTGCAAAGGCACGTTCATGTGGATCTTCTGGTTACCGTCGATGCGCTGGAAGTCGATGTGCAGCAATTGTGGCTTGTAGGGGTGTGACTGGTAGTCACGCAACAATACCTGCTGTGACTTGCCGTCAATTTCCAGATCCAGAATGCTGGAGTGGAATTTTTCCTTTTGAATTGCGTGCCACAGGGGGTTGTGTTCAATTGACACAGCCTGAGCTTCCTGATTGGCGCCATAAACAATGCCAGGTACCTGGCCAGCACGACGCAGGCGGCGGCTCGCTCCGGAACCCTGCTCTGTGCGGGATGTTGCAACTACTTTCATGTTGATTCTCCAAATTTGACTTCACCGCGACCAGTGAAACCAAGTTATGCGGCACTT
>CAXRAE010000014.1:0-236267 GCA_964229025.1 Limnobacter sp.
TCATCTCGAAAAAACCAACAAACAACCCATTCAAAACCGCCCGTTTCCAGACCTGCCGAACCGCTTGTTTGCTTCGTTTCGCCCTGCTGTCGTTGCAGCAGAGAAGCGAGATTATGCACACACTTACAAAAGCTGTCAAACTCTTTTGACGAAATAATTGGAAGTTTCCACTCATGAAAGTACGACCCAGCGTAAAAATTCTGCAATCACAAGGACTTGGATCTCGCAGGGAATGCGAAGAAATTTTTTGGCACTCTGAGATTCTGAGAAACGGACTACCTTTGGACCCAAAAACCGAGGAAATTGCCATGGGCGACCACCTCGAAATTGATGGAAAAAGCTATGCCGTGACTCAATACAAATACATTTTGATGAACAAGCCGGCGGGTTATGAAACATCGCACCTGCCCAGCATTCACCCTTCTGTGTTCTCTTTGTTGCCCGCACACTATGTAAAACGAGGGCTTCAAGCCGCGGGGCGCCTGGATGTGGACACCACAGGGGCGCTTCTTTTTTCTGACGATGGCCAGTTCATTCACAAACTCATCAGCGGGAAGGTGGGAACCAAACAGGAAATAGAGAAGATTTATTTGATCACCGGCGCCAGACCATTCACTGAATCGCAAATTTCACGTTTGACCCAGGGGGTTGACCTGGATGACGAACCGGAGATCATTGTTGCCAGCCGCGCGCAGCTTTTAGAAGACGGAAGACTGGCCATGGGCATCACCACAGGAAAATACCACCAGGTCAAACGCATGATTGCTGCCGTCGGTAACCACGTTGAGGCACTTCACAGGTCCACTGTTGGCCCCTATCAATTGCCAAACACGTTGGCAGAAAAAGCCTTCATTGAGGTGGACCCACAACTTGTTTTCAACAAGTCGAAGCCAGCCGTGTCGTAAAAACATATCAATCCACTGCTATGCCCAAGAAAACGTTCAGAAAAGTGCCTTGTACGAATAGGCACTTCGAGTACAATGTGCAGCTTGAATTTTAAATCCTCATCAAACTCATGAAAACTGCTCAAGAAGTTCGCCTCGGTAACGTCGTAATGGTTGGCAAGGACCCCATGGTGGTTCTGAAAACCGAATACAACAAGTCTGGCCGCAATGCCGCTGTTGTAAAAATGAAAATGAAGAACCTGCTGACCGGTGCCGGCATGGAAAGCGTTTTCAAAGCGGACGAAAAATTTGAATTGTTGGTGCTTGAGCGCAAGGATGTAACCTACTCCTATTTCGCAGACCCAATGTATGTGTTCATGGACGCCGAATACAATCAGTATGAAGTTGAAGCTGAAAACATGGGCGACGCTTTGAATTACCTGGACGATGGCATGGAATGCGAAGTGGTGTTCTACGATGGCAAAGCCCTGTCTGTTGAGTTGCCAACCAGCCTGGTTCGTGAAGTTGAATACACAGAGCCAGCAGTGCGTGGTGATACTTCAGGAAAAATCATGAAAGCTGCACGCATTAAACCAACCAGCTTTGAGATCCAGGTACCTGCATTTGTTGAAATCGGCGACAAAATCGAAATCGACACTCGCACTGCCGAATATCGCAACCGCGTGAAGTAAGCTACTCACGTCGAGCAAACAAGGCCCCTGCGCGGGGCCTTTTTTATTGAGCCCAACATCATGCGCATCGCGATTGTCTGCAAAGTGATTGATAACTTCGGCGACGCTGGCTTTTGCTTGCGGCTTGCAAAAGCACTAGCGACCCAAAACCATCGCGTGTTTTTACTGCACGACCACCCCGCGACTTTACAACTGTTGTACCCACGCACTGAATTTGATCATCTGGATTTGGTCGAGGCCAGTGCACCCGACTTTGACCCTCGCCAGTTAGATTCGCTTGATTTAATCATCGAGCCATTTGGCACGTCCAGCGAACAGACACAGCACCGCTTTGAACTTGGATTGAAAGCGATATACAAAAGCACGCCCTGGCTTGTTGTAGATTACTTGTCGGCTGAGGATTGGGTGGAAAGTTTTCATTTAAACCAAGCGGTGGACCCAGCCACAGGGCACCGGTCAACTCTGTTCTACCCCGGCTTCAATGCGAAAACAGGTGGCCTGATACATTGCGACCTTCCAGCAAACCTGCAACATCGCTCCGCCACGGGTTCACCAACAACCGAACGAATTTTCGTATTTGCCTATCCCAATGCGCCGCTCAAACAACTGGCACAGGGGTGCGAGCAAGCCAACCACAACGGAGCCAACTGGCATATTGATTGTGCTGGCTCCACCACACACGAGCCTGAATCCAACTCGCTGGTCAAGCACATTGGTTTCCGCCCGCAGTCTGAGTTCGATGATTTACTGTCGAAATACGAGGTGTTGTTCGTGCGGGGTGAGGATTCATTTGTGCGAGCGCAATTGGCCGGCAAACCCATGGTTTGGCAAATTTACCCCACCGAAGACAACGCACACCAGGTGAAACTGAAGCAATTCTTTTCACTGTATTGCGCAGAACTTGAGTCACGGGCAGCTTTGGCGCTGTGGCGCTGCTGGCAGGCATGGAATCGCACCGACGAACAACTCAACATGGCGGATTGTTGGATCGACTTGCTGGCATACATGCCCACTCTGAGAACCCATGCGCTACGTTGGCAACATCGCTTGCTTCACGGGCCGGAACTTGTCAGCGAAATACTGACGTGGCGCAGCAAGCAAACACCTACTTTGCAGGATTAGGCTGATTTTTAAGACTTTTTTCCGCCCAAGAGAACAAGAGCCGACAGAACAAACTGAACTCAATTGCACGAAAAATTGGGTTTCACATGTTGTCTTTTTTGCTTTCCTTGGGAATGGGTCTCAGCCCAGTTGACTTCGACCAGTTGCCAGCCCAGCGCGTTGAGGCGATTGCACACCGGGTGATCGAACATCTCGAAGACCACATGGTCAACAAACCAACATTGATCGTAACCCAACGCCCTGAGCCCACGCCATTAGGCGCCATTTCGTATTTGAACGGCAAGTGCGTTGTGATCATCAATATCAATGAAGCCGCGTGGAGCCAGTGGGGACGATTCCTCAGACACGACAACACCAGTGAATGGGATGCGATCATTGCTGCATCAGTTGCGCATGAAACGGGCCATTGCTTTAAAGAAGGAAGACAATTCGTAACCGACTATGACATCAACAATGCACAGATGAAAGGTTTGCGAAACACAGGCAAGCTCAGCGTATCGCCTGAAACCGTCTTCAAGCAGGAATTGTTCGCCGACACCGTCGCGATGCTGTATGCAAAGGAATTTTTAACCGCGCAGGCTGACGCCGTTATGAACACCATGATTGCAGCGCGCAAACGCTACGCTGGCAACGACCCAACTCACAATACAGGGCCTACACTGACCGAATTGCTGGAACAGGAGCCACACCGTTTGGAGACAGAGAGCATGGGCAGCGCAGCCCACCGATTACTCTCTGCGTTGTAATCCACTGCAAAGTATTCATTTGGCTCGGGGAAAAGCGCGGTCATACACGCTGGACAAATGTTGAAAATCCAAAGCGGTGTACACCTGAGTTGAAGCGATGGATGCATGGCCAAGCAACTCTTGGACAGCTCGCAAATTTTGCGTGCCTTGCAACATGTGGCTACCGAACGAATGACGCAGCATGTGCGGGTGTAAATGTTGATCAAACCCCTTGATGGCGGCAAATTGCGCCACATCTTTCTGGGCTTGCCGAACAGTCAAAGGTTTGCCCTTCACCGTCAACCACAAGGATTGCTCGATCTCGCTGTTGCTCGATGCATCCAGCCTTTTCGATCGCGAAGGTTGAACTCCATTCAAGTGAATTTGCCTTTTTTGCAGAAACTGCTCCATCAAAGCCGCTGCGCCATCGAGAATCGGGACCACGCGGGTTTTATTGCCTTTGCCCAACACGCGAATTTCACGCTGCCCTTGAACATCACTGACTTTCAATGACAAGGCTTCACCCACGCGCAAGCCCGTGCTGTACAGCAACACCACCAAAGCTTGCGCTTGCGCAAGCCTGAAAACCTCAGGCAGCTCCGAATCGAGCATGGCCAACAATGGATCAACCCCCACCGCTTTGGGCAGGCGTTTCGCTTGTTTGGGTGTTTTCAAACCCAAAGCCGGGTTGATTTCAATGTGCTTGCGTTCAGTCAAAAAAGCAAAAAAACCGCGCCAACTGGAAGCCATTCGCGCCAAACTGGAAGGCGACGCCCCCGCAGCGTGGCGTTTGGCGAGTATGCCTTTCAAAGTTTGCGGCGAAACCCCCGCAAGAGGCACGTCGATACAAGCCAGGTCTCGACGCACAGCCGCCGCCGTGTTCGGGCTTTGTCTGCGTTCCAGCACGATAAAATCCAGATACGTCTGGATCAGGCCTTGCTGGTGTGAAGTCGACTCAGCGATGCGCATGCGAGTTCAGCCAGGTTATTTAAAAAGTCTGTTTCCAACGTGGGGGAAAAGCGGTCCTTGTCGGGCGAGCCCAACCCCAGGCAGCCGAAGCTTTCCGGATTGACCCCTGCGCGCAGCGGTATGAGCACCACTGAACGCGGCGCGACCTCTTCACCTTGAAACACCGACAACGCCGGCGCATTTTCAGCGAAGCCGCAGTACAAGCCAGGCATGTCATTGACAATGGCCTGATCAGATTCGCTATCCGGGGTATCTGTCCAAAGTTGCAAACGAACCATGGGCACGAGAAACAACTTTTTAATTTGATCAACCAAAACGGTGGGGATATCTTGCTCGTTCTTCAGCATCAACAAGGCGCGCGTGATTGTTTGCAGCTTCTCAATAATCGCCTGATTTTCAACAGCCGCATGGGTCATTTCAACCACACGATGCTCCAAGGCTTTGACCTTGTCGCGCATCGTTTGCATTTGCCGGTCATGCAAGGAAGTCACATTGCCGCCATTTTGTTCAGGCAGTTTCACAAACGCCAACACACCAGGGTTTCGGATCAGGAAATCCGGGTGGGCTTTCAAAAAGTCGGCGACCTGGATGGCCTCTTCATTCATAAATAAAACTCTCCTTCAAAGACTGTTTGGGCGGGCCCGGTCATTAGTACATCGCTTTCTACTTGGCCATCCCACTCGATGGTGAGCGTACCGCCTGTTTTAACCACATTCACTTTGTCTGCAATCAAGCCCATTCGCATGGCACACACGGCAGCCGCGCAAGCCCCGGTGCCACAGGCCAGTGTTTCACCAACGCCTCGCTCGTACACCCGCAGATGAACCTGCGCTCGGTCAACCACGTGCAAGAAACCCACATTGACGCGCTCCGGAAAGCGGGGATGGGATTCCAAGACAGCGCCCAAACGTTGCACCAAGTCATCAGTGGCCGGCTTGTCCAGCTGGATCACGACATGCGGATTGCCCATGGAGACCACCGCCACCCATAACTCCTCGAGGTCAGGCGTGCAATCCACCGGCAGTTTATATTGCGTTAGTTGGCCCACCTTGCGGGAGGGCAGACTGTCTGAAACAAAAGGGACCTGAGCTGCATCGAAATACGCCGGCCCCATGTTCACCTTCACGAGATTATTCACGATCAGCTCAGGCGCAATGATGCCAGCCAAAGTTTCTACACGAATTTTGTGTTGGTCAGTCAACCCCTTGTCGACCACGTACTGCGCAAAACACCTGGCACCATTGCCGCATTGCTGCACCTCTTGCCCGTCGGCGTTGAAGATTCTGTACTTGAAATCGGCGATGTCCGAACGCTCAACCACCAAAACCTGATCGGCCCCGACGCCAAAATGGCGATCGGCGAGCTTCTTGATCGTTTCAGACGTTAAATCCAGTTGCCCACTGAGGTTATCGAGCACCACAAAATCGTTGCCAGCACCATGCATTTTGGTGAAAAAAATGGAATGTCTTGAACTCATATTGGGTGCCTTGCGCCAACAGCGCCTGTCAAAAAGTAATTCTGAAGTTGTGTGGCTTCAGTATATTCTGGACTCGCCTTGCGGACGGGTCTTGAAACGCTTGTGCAACCACAAGTACTGGGCGACGTTGTGTTTCACCCAGGTTTCGATGTGATGATTCATCGCCTGTGTGGTCTGCTCATCGTCATCCAGCGGGAAATTTGGCAATGCCGGATGCACGGTGACCTCGTAGCGCCCCCAACTGTATCGCGTGGTCACGGGTACTACTTTTGCACCCATCATTCGGGAAAGACGGCTCACAGCGGTGACTGTGGCCGCTTTCACCCCAAAGAACCTGACAAAAACCGAGTCGCGCTCGCCAAAATCCATATCAGGCAAGTAATACAGCGGACGCCCCTTCTTCATGGCCGAAACCAATGGGCGCACACCTTGCTGACGAGACAACAGCAATTGATCGCCATACTGCGAGCGCCCCTTCAACACCAAGTCATTGAGCACGGGGTTTTTCTGGTTGGAATACATGGTGACCATGTTGACTTCCAGGCACAGCCGACTCCACGCCGCATCAAGACCCAAAAAATGGGGAGCAAGAAAGATCACCGGAGTGTTTGGCGCCAGCTCAATCAACGCCTGCGGATTCACAATGCGCACTCGATTTTTCACCAAACCTGCATTGCCCGACCACAGCCAAGCCCGATCCAGGAAGGTTCTGAGATAAAAGTAGAAATGCTGAATCGCCCAAGTCATTCGAGTGGGCCAAGATGCATTTGGAAAACACAAAGTCAGATTCGTCAATGCAACCATGCGACGTTCGCGAGCGAAAGCAAACAGTACAACCGTGAGCACTAGTGCGATGCACGAAGAGATCACTGCATACGGTACGAATGGCAAACGCCCAAGAAAAAGCCAGAGGCTTAAGAAGACACGGGTCACAATAGATTCCGATTCATGCTTTAGGAGATTTAAAACGTTCGTAGCCCCAATAATACTGCTCGGGATATTTCATGATCAGGTTTTCCATGGCCTGGTTGACTTCAGTTGCAGCCTCAATAGGGTCCGCGCTCAGCAGCGCGGGGCCTTCGAACAGTTCGAGACGAAAACCTTGCCCCGCCGGCTTTCGAAACCCAACGGCCAGCACTATACTTGCGCCGGTGCTGGCCTGCAAACGAGCCGGCAATGTCATGGTGTACGCAGGCACACCAAACATGGGGGCCCAAACGCCCTCACCTTCGGAGGGCACCTGGTCGGGCAGCATGCCCACTGCTTCGCCTCGTTTGAGCGCCTTAAGCAATGTTTTGACACCGCCTAGTGTGGTGGGCGCAATTTGAACGTTGTCACGAGCCCGACTGGCCTCAATGATAGCCTGCATTTCCGGTTTTCGATTAGGACGGTAGAGGACAGTAATCGGCGCACGGGATGAAAAAACTTGAGCGGTAGACTCAAAACTTCCCATGTGAGGCGTTAAGAAGATGATGCCTCGCCCTTTCGCCTGCGCGCGTTCAATCACATCCCAATTGACGATTTCAGTGACACGCCCCGCACCTTCGGAGGTGCTTCGACCCCATAGAAAAGGCAATTCAAACAAGGCCATGCCAGCGTGCTTCACAGAGCCCCGAACAGCCGCCAGCCTGGCCAATTCATTGTTGGGAAAAGCAATTTTGGACTGCACTTCAATTTTTCGTCGATAGCTGGCGGAAAGCCCATACACGGCCCAGCCCATGCAGGCACCTAAACCGTGCAAGGCCCAAAGTGGCATGGCCGCCAGGAATTGAAATGTTTTTCTTATCATGCGCAGATTGTAACCACTCACCTTTGCATTACCGAGCCGATGTTGTATATTTGCCGTGTTCGCTGAGTTAATAAGACAACTTGCGGGGCGAACTCAAACAAATCCGCTAAAGCGTCGCCCCAGCTTCAAACGAACAAGGCGGCCGCACAACCCTTTGTTTTTTTGGAGCTTTTTTAATGTCAAACGATTTTCTCTTCACTTCAGAATCTGTCTCTGAAGGCCACCCGGACAAGGTTGCAGACCAAATTTCAGATGCAGTTCTCGACGCAATTCTTGAGCAAGATCCAACCGCGCGCGTGGCCGCAGAAACACTCACCAACACCGGCTTGGTGGTGATGGCCGGTGAGATCACCACCACCGCCCAGGTCAACTACATTGACGTGGCGCGCGAAACGCTCAAACGCATTGGCTACGACAACGGCGACTACGGTATCGATTACAAAAGCTGCGCAGTGATGGTGTGCTACGACCGCCAAAGCCCAGACATTGCTCAAGGTGTGGACAAAGCACATGACAATGACTTGGACCAAGGCGCAGGCGATCAAGGCTTGATGTTCGGTTACGCCTGCAACGAAACCCGAGAACTTATGCCTTTGGCGATCCACTTGAGCCACCAATTGGTTCAGCGCCAAAGCCTGTTGCGCAAAGACGGCCGTTTGAACTGGCTTCGCCCTGACGCAAAATCACAAGTCACTGTGCGTTACGTGAACGGAAAACCCGATTCCATCGACACAGTGGTGCTGTCTACACAACACTCGCCCGATATTTCGCTGGCTACACTGCGTGAAGCCGTGATTGAGGATGTCATCAAGCCAGTCCTGCCCAAAGAATTGGTCAAAGGCGACATCAACTTCCTGGTGAACCCAACCGGGCGCTTCGTCATTGGCGGCCCACAAGGCGATTGCGGCCTGACCGGTAGAAAAATCATCGTCGACACCTATGGTGGCGCAGCTCCTCACGGTGGTGGCGCATTTTCCGGTAAAGACCCTTCCAAGGTAGACCGATCTGCGGCCTACGCTGGTCGCTATGTGGCCAAGAATGTGGTTGCCGCCGGTTTGGCCGATCGCTGCCTGGTACAGGTTAGCTACGCCATTGGCGTGGCTCGGCCCACATCGATCATGGTGAACACTTTCGGCACCGGTCGCATTTCAGACGCAGCGATCACCGAACTTGTTCGTGCTCATTTCGATTTGCGCCCCAAAGGCATTGTTCAAATGCTGGATTTGCTGCGACCTGTTTATGCGAAAACAGCGGCGTACGGCCACTTTGGCCGTGAAGAACCAGAGTTCACTTGGGAGCGGACTGACAAGGCTGACACACTGCGAGCTGCAGCGGGTATTTAATCAAACTGGCTACACCTGCATTCATTTGGGTGTAGCCACGCTGGTGCAAGCCTGTTAAACTTGAAAAGTTCGAGGAGCGTTGCGACACACCCATATTTTACTGGGGTGCTAGGCTCGAACAGGAAACAAACAACGGCGCTCACGCTTCTTTCTTTTTGAACTTTACAAAGGAGGGCGTGATGAACGCCATTGCAAAACCAATCACCGCCACCGGCGAAAATGACTTTTTCGTCGCTGACTTGTCCCTGGCCGACTACGGCCGCAAAGAAATCGCAATCGCAGAAACGGAAATGCCTGGCCTGATGGCCATTCGCAAGGAATATGCAGCTGCAAAACCCTTGAAAGGCGCCCGTATTACCGGTTCATTGCACATGACCATCCAAACAGCGGTGTTGATCGAAACACTGGTTGAATTGGGTGCGGAAGTGCGCTGGGCCTCTTGTAATATCTATTCCACCCAAGACCATGCAGCAGCCGCAATAGCTGCAGCAGGTACACCTGTGTTCGCATTCAAAGGCGAGTCACTGACCGACTACTGGAAATTCACGCACCGCATTTTCGAATGGGCCGATGGTGGATTCTCCAACATGATTCTCGATGACGGCGGAGATGCCACCATGCTGCTGCATTTGGGCACCAAGGCAGAGAAAGACTTGAGCGTGCTGAATAACCCAGGCAGCGAAGAAGAAACTTGCCTGTTTGAATCCATCAAGGAAACCTTGAAAAAGGATCCCACTTGGTATTCCAAGCGTTTGAAGGAAGTCAAAGGCGTCACCGAAGAAACAACCACCGGTGTACATCGCTTGTACGAAATGCACAAGAAAGGTGAGCTGGCCTTCCCTGCAATCAATGTGAACGATTCCGTGACCAAATCCAAATTCGACAACCTGTATGGTTGCCGCGAATCATTGGTTGACGGCATCAAGCGTGCAACAGACGTGATGATTGCCGGCAAGGTTGCTTTAGTGGCTGGTTACGGTGATGTGGGCAAGGGCTCTGCTCAAGCGCTACGCGCGCTGTCTGCGCAGGTTTGGGTTACTGAAATTGACCCAATTTGCGCGTTGCAAGCCGCCATGGAAGGCTACAAAGTGGTGACTATGGAATATGCAGCTGACAAAGCTGACATTTTTGTGACCGCCACGGGCAACAAAGACATCATCACCCATGACCACATGGTCAAAATGAAAGACCAGGCAATCGTTTGTAACATTGGGCACTTTGACAATGAGATCGACATTGCAAGCGTGAAGAAGTACCAGTGGGAAAACATCAAGCCTCAAGTGGATCACATCATTTTCCCGGACGGCAAGCGCATCATCATGCTTGCAGAAGGCCGCTTGGTGAACCTGGGTTGTGGTACCGGACACCCTTCTTTCGTGATGTCTTCAAGCTTTGCCAACCAGACCATCGCCCAGATCGAGCTGTGGACACGCAACGAAGACTATCCAGTGGGCGTGTATGTGTTGCCCAAGCACCTGGACGAAAAAGTGGCTCGCTTACATTTGATGAAAATTGGTGCACAAATCACTGAGTTGAGCAGCGAGCAGGCTGACTATATCGGTGTCAAGCAAGAAGGCCCTTACAAGCCAGACCACTACCGCTATTAATTACGCAGGTTGACCTTGCGCGCAGACATCGCTTTGGTTGAACAAGGACTGTGCCCTTCTCGAGCGCAGGCCCAGCAATTGATCGAACAAGGCAAAGTCACTGTGCGCTCAAGGCCCAACCAGCCAGCGGAATTGGTGAAAAAAGCGTCGCAACGCATTGAAGCGTTTGCGGCGCTTGAAGTTTCAGAAAGCTCTACTTTGAAATATGTATCGCGCGGTGGCCTCAAGCTGCTTCACGCGTTGGAGCAAACCCATGTTTCAGCGAACAACAAGCGATGCGTGGATTTTGGCCAGTCTACCGGTGGCTTCACCGACTGCTTGCTTCAAGCTGGTGCGTTGTGTGTGACTGGAATGGACGTTGGCAAAGGCCAACTTCACCCCAAATTACGCGAGCGAAGCGATGTGTTTGCAATGGAAGGGATTAATTTGTACAAAACCGATGCAAGCAATCTGCTGGACGAGATCAGACTTCATCAGCCCACTTTTATACCGTGGGAGTTGGCCGTAGCCGATCTGTCATTCATTTCGCTTCGCAAGGTCATGCCCAATTTGGCAAGCCTGCTGCCCGCGCATTGCGAAGCGTTGTTTTTGATCAAACCCCAGTTTGAAGTGGGGCCTGAACACATCGGCAAAAACGGACTTGTTAAAAATGCTGACGCATTGATTGAACCGCTCAAGAACGACCTTGAGGAATGCTGTAGCGCCAACCAATTTGAAATGCACGGTTTCTTTCAATGCGCAATCAAAGGTGGCGAAGGAAACCAAGAATACTTTTTGCACGCAACGCGACGATAGCCTTGCATGCAGTGATGGACCTCATGAACCAAAATGCAACCATGAATATCAGCTTTGAATTTTTTCCTGCAAAAACAGAGGAAGGTGCGCAGAAGCTGCGAGCAACCCGCGAGCAGTTGTCCACACGCAATCCCGAGTTTTACTCGGTCACCTTTGGCGCAGGCGGCACCACGCAAGACGGAACCCTTTCCACTGTTCTTGAAATCCAAGCCACAGGCGAAGAGGCCGCGCCCCACTTGTCCTGCGTGGGCTCATCCAAGGAAAAAGTAGCGAGTCTGCTTTCTCAATATAAATCTCATGGTATCCGCAGAATTGTTGCACTTCGAGGCGACCTGCCCTCGGGCATGTTGGAAACTGGCTCATTCCGTTACGCCAGTGAACTGGTGGAGTTCATTCGCAAGGAAACCGGCGACCATTTCTTTATTGAAGTCGCGGCCTATCCCGAAACCCATCCGCAGGCCAAGACCCCTGCTGCTGACATAGAGGCCTTCGTCCACAAGGTCAAATGCGGCGCAAACTCAGCGATCACCCAGTACTTCTTCAACCTCGATGCATTCCTGTACTTTCGGGACCAGGTTCAACATCGTATAGAAATCCCATTGGTGCCCGGCATCATGCCAATCACCAACTTCAGTCAACTGGCGCGTTTTTCCGACGCCTGTGGTGCAGAAATTCCCCGATGGATCAGAAACAGGCTGCAGTCCTATGGCGACGACCGGGAATCCATCCGGGCATTCGGCTTGGAGGTCGTGAGTAATTTGTGTGAATCATTGATTAAAGAAGGAGCCCCAGGCTTGCACTTCTACACCATGAATACCGCCGCCCCGACACTGGCCATCTTGGACCGCTTGGGCTACTAGGCCTTATCTGAAGAGGTGATTTTGATTGCCTCTTTTTCAGTCAGCACCCAGTCCAACAATTGATCATGGGGCTGGGCAAAAGGCGGTGCGTACTCGGTGGCAGCGTACGCAACACCGACAGTCAACGGCCTTGGTACCAAGCGACTCATGGTTTGGTCATACCAGCCGGCACCGTAACCCAAACGGGCACCAGTGCGATCGAAACCCAGACAAGGCATTAAAATCACATTGGGATCGACCCAGTTGCATTCACGGGGCACGGGAATGTTATAACGGCCAGCCTCCAAGGGCGTATCGCTGGTATAGCGAGCGAACTTTAGGTGATTGCCCGTTGCATCCGAGCAACAGACTGGAAGTGCCCAAATGACCCCCTCGAGCTCCCTATTATTCACTAAAGACAGTAGGTCTGGCTCACCGGAAGTCGGGTAAAAAAAACCCACAGTGCATGGACCAAAAGATTGGAGTAGAGTGTTAGCTAGCTCACCTATCTGCTTGCTATACAACGCGAATTCACGGGCAGTCATTTGACCGCGGTATGCGAGTGAATGTTGTCTTAACGTTTTTTTCATCTCAGGAACAATGATTAATTCTCAGCCATTCATCCGTTGGATCAAAATCCCATTGCTGGCGACAGCCTTGTTGACGGGTTCGGTGGCCGCTGCGCCAAATCTGGAACAAGAAGCTGAGTTGACCAAACAAATCAAACAAGCTTATGCCAATGGCTCTTTAGATCAGTTTAACCGCCTGTTGATCCAATTGCCGGCGAAAAGTGTGTTCAGACCCTACGCAGACATCTGGCAATTTCGGTTTTTGCAAAAAGGTCGAAGTGCGACAAACGACAGCGAACATTTTGTATGGGACAAGGACGATGTCACCACGCTTTTGAGGGTGCATGAAAACTCTTGGCCAGCGGAAACACTTCGCCGAGACTGGCTTGAACAGTTGGCTATTGCAGGCAGATGGACTGATTTTGAAGAACAGAGAAGCCAGCTTCGCTACCGGCCCGATCAAGGGGTTGAATGCGCTGACTTGATGTTCGCCGCTGAACGTGGCCAACTGGTGCGTTACAAGCTTAACGCAGTGTTGAATCATGACAAACGCCTGCCGAAAACGTGTCGAGTTTTGCTTCAAAATCTCTATCAGCGTGGTGCAGTCACACCGTTGGACCTTGATAAACATGTATTCCATTTGGCCGCCAACAATCAGTTGACCAATGCAATCCAATTCGTAGATGACATGGGTGAACTGCCCTGGGCCAAACAGTTGAGCACCAGCACGTTAAGAAGCGCGATGTTCAACCCTGACGGTTTTTTGAAGTCCTCGACCACCAAGAATCATGGTTCTGACTTGTACATCACCCTGGCATTGGCACGCAAGGCTGTGCAGGAACACTCCTGGGTTGCAAGTCAGATTGAACGTGAACGATACGGTGCTCTGTCCAATCACTCGGCCCAGCTGCTGTGGGCCCATGTTGGTTATCGTGCAGGCCTGGTTTGGGATCGCAACGCGCTGAGCTATTTCCGCCGTAGCAACCCCGAAGTGATGAACGGTGAGCAGCAAGAATGGTACGTCAGATCAGCATTGCTGCTTGAAGACTGGAACGCCGTGTTGCAAGCCACCAATGCACTGAGCGCGGACCTGGCAGAGGAACGAACTTGGGTTTATTGGCGCGGCCGTGCTTTGGCTGCGCAATCGAAGATGGTGGAGGCACGCCAGGAATGGATCAAAATTGCAAATCCTTTTACCTTCTATGGAAAACTGGCCGTTGAGGAGTTGGGAGAGGTGGTTTCCGCTCCAAAGCGCCCAGAGCTGCTCACGGCAACGGAACTTGACAAAGCGAAGAAGAACCCTGGGTTGATCCGAGCCCTCGCCCTGTACGACGCCGGCTTGAGAACTGAAGGTTTTTGGGAGTTCAATTTACAAGTCGCGCAAATGAACGACCGCGATTTGCTGGCGGCGGCCTCATGGGCCGAGAAGAACCAGCTTTATGACCGAGCCATTGCAGCGGCCGACCGAACAGAACACGAGCATGATCTGGCCTTGCGCTACCTCACGCCATTTCGCGACAACATGAAGGCCAAAACCAGCGAAATTGGAGTGGATGAATCGTGGGTGTATAGCTTGATTCGTCAGGAATCCAGATTTGTGACCATCGCAAGATCCGGAGTAGGCGCAAGCGGTTTGATGCAAGTGATGCCCGCCACCGCCAAGTATGTTGCGAGAAAAATTGGCATGTCTGAATTCAAACCCGCAGACATCACGGAGATTGAAACCAATCTAACCTTGGGTACCAGCTACCTGAAGATGGTGTATGAACAACATGATCAATCACCCGTATTGGCATCGGCTGGCTACAACGCGGGGCCGAGCCGCCCCGCGCTGTGGAAAAGACGCCTCGGTGACCGCTCGATCGAGGGAGCAATCTTCGCAGAATTAATACCCTTTGATGAAACAAGGGGCTATGTGAAGAACGTGATGTCCAACACAGTGGCTTATTCCTTGCTTTTGAACAACTCCTCGGCACCTTTAAAACAAAGACTGGGTATCATCTACGGGTCTAAATAATTCAGCGTGCGCAGTCCTATGAGTAAAACAAAGAATGCATTGGTCATTGGAGGCTCTGGCTTTTTAGGTCAAGCCGTGTGTAACCAGCTGGTTGCCGCGGGCTTCACCGTGACCGTACCCACGCGGCGTTACAACAACGCAAAGCACCTACTAACCCTTCCAACCTGTCGCATTCAAGTGGCCAACATTCACGATCGGGCCACCTTGGGCCGATTGGTTTCAGGTCAGGATGTGGTGGTGAATTTGCTGGGCGTGTTACACAGCAAGCCGGGTAAGCCTTACGGCCAGAACTTTCGCGTCAATCACGTCGAGTTTCCCAAAGCACTGTGCGCAGCCATGAGCAAACACGGCGTGAAGCGGATCGTCCACATCAGTGCACTGGGTGTTGGGGTGCAAAACCCTGCGCCATCGATGTACCTGCGTTCAAAAACCGACGGCGAAGCCATTGTCAAAGACAGCGGCCTGGCGTGGACCATTCTGCGCCCGTCGGTTGTGTTTGGTCGTGAAGACAATTTTTTAAATACTTTCGCGAGCCTGAGCAAAATCACTCCATTTTTCCCTTTGGCAGGCGCGAAAGCGCGCTTTCAGCCCGTGGCGGTGGGGGACGTTGCAAAAGCGGTTCTTGCCTGCGTAGAAGACGATGGCAAAGACTTCTTGCACAACACCTATGACCTGGTGGGTCCAGAAGTATTCACATTGAAAGAACTCGTTCAATTGTCTGCCCGGGCCATCGGCAAGAACCCGTTGGTGTTGGGCATCCCGGACGCCTTGGCCAAAATTCAGGCTTTCATGATGGAATTGGCCCCTGGCGAACCGATCATGAGCCGCGACAACGTGGACTCCATGAAAATCGACAATGTGCGCACCTCGGGGCGTCCCTTTCCACTGGACAATCTCGAAAGTTTGTCTGTGGTGGCAACGGAATACCTAAAGGCCAAGCACCTGCCATCGGATCTGGATGAGTTTCGAAGCCGGGCACACCGTCAGGACTAGCCCTTAAGCCTTGATTCATCGTACAATTTCGCTTTGCTGAACGCAGCCAAACACCCACCCGGCTGCGTTTGCTTTTGTAGCCCCTGTTTTCGACTCGTTACCCTGAGAGAGTTTTGCCGTGACTGATCATTTGATGAAAACCTATGCTCGCCAGCCAATCGCCTTCACCCATGGCGAGGGCGTGTGGATGTGGTCCACGGAAGGCAAAAAGTACCTCGATGGGTTGGCTGGTATTGCGGTGAATGGCCTGGGCCACAATCACCCAAAACTGGTCAAGGCGATTGCCGAACAGGCCGGCAAACTGATTCATACCTCTAACCTGTACGGCGTGGTTGAACAGTCGAAACTGGCAACACGCTTGTGTGAAATTTCGGGTATGAAAGAGGCGTTTTTTTGCAACTCGGGCGCCGAGGCCAACGAAGCTGCGATCAAACTGGCCCGCCATTACGGCTACAAAAAAGGCATTGAAAACGCAAAAATCATCGTGATGGAACGCGCCTGGCACGGCAGAACCTTGGCCACCCTGGCTGCCACCGACAGCCCAAAAGCAAAAATTGGCTTCGGGGAACTGCCTGGGGGGTTCGTGCGCGTGCCCTACAAGAATTTTGCGGCCATTGAACAGGCTGCGGATGACCACCCAGAAATTCAGGCGGTGTTGCTGGAGGTGCTACAAGGTGAAGGCGGCATCAACGTGGCCGACACCGAATACCTGCAAGCGTTGCGCAAACTGTGCACAGCCAAAGGCTGGTTGCTCATGATTGACGAGGTCCAAAGCGGAATCGGCCGAACCGGCAAATGGTTTGGTTACCAGCATTCAGGCATTGAACCAGATGTCATCACGCTGGCCAAGGGCCTGGGTTCCGGTGTGCCCATTGGTGCGTGCTTGGCCAGTGGGGCTGCAGCCGGCGTCATGACACCCGGTTCACATGGCACGACGTTTGGCGGCGGTCCATTGGTTTCAGTGGCCGCATTGGCCACACTTCAAATCATGACCGAGGAAGGCTTGCTTGAGCACGCAGAACGCATGGGCCAGCTCATTCGTGCAGTGTTGAGCCGGGAATTGGCGGGCGTTGCAGGCGTGAAAGAAATACGCGGGCGCGGTTTGATGGTCGGTGTGGAGTTGTGGAAACCTTGCGCCGAACTGGTCGGTATTGCGCGTGATAAAGGGTTGATCATCAACGTGACACGAGACAATGTGGTTCGATTGTTGCCACCGCTTGTTATCAAGCAAGAAGAAGCAGAAACGCTGGCCATGGAATTGGCCCCATTGATTAAAGCGTTTCTTGAACAATCCGCTTAAAAAGGATCCGGCCTGCAGGGCAAGCCGGTAAACAAAAATGCCTATCAAACATTTTTTACAATTCAACGACATCACGAAAGACGAATTTGATTACCTGATGCAATCCAGTCGGGAAGTCAAGGCTCGCTTTAAGCGTTACGAACCTTACTACCCGCTTCAGGACCGCACCTTGGTCATGATTTTCGAGAAAGCCTCAACACGCACTCGCCTTAGCTTTGAAGCGGGCATGCATCAGTTGGGCGGCTCTGCAATCTATTTGAACACCAAAGACTCGCAATTGGGCCGGGGCGAACCCGTTGAAGATGCGGCGCAAGTGATTTCCCGCATGTGTGACATCGTGATGATTCGCACCTACGAACAAGCGATTATCGAACGGTTTGCAGCCAATAGCCGTGTGCCTGTCATCAATGGCCTGACCAATGAATACCACCCCTGTCAAATTCTTGCAGACATTTTCACGTTCATAGAACATCGGGGCAGTATTCAAGGCAAAACAGTGGCCTGGGTGGGCGATGGCAACAACATGTGTGCCACATGGCTTCAGGCCGCGGAATTGCTGGACTTCAAAGTGAATATTTCAACGCCAAGCGATTACAACATCGACCCTGCGAAAACAAATATACAAGGCACACACCACGAGTGGTTCGAAGACCCGATGGATGCCTGTAAAGGCGCTGACCTGGTCACCACGGATGTGTGGACCAGCATGGGTTTTGAAGATGAAAACAAAGCACGTCGCAGGGCGTTTGCAGACTTCCAGGTGGATGGCGAGATGATGCATGTTGCCTCACCGGAAGCGCTTTTCATGCACTGCCTGCCCGCCCACAGGGGTGAAGAAGTGGCAGCCGAAGTGATCGATGGGCCACAAAGCGTGGTGTGGGATGAGGCTGAAAACCGCCTTCACACCCAAAAAGCCCTGATGGAATTCCTTTTGTTGGGCCGCCACTGAGCGCCCCCTCACCAACCTTTTTTTTGATTGAGAACCATGAGCGACATCAACAAAGTAGTACTGGCCTATTCTGGTGGATTAGACACCTCGGTGATTTTAAAGTGGCTGCAAGACACCTACGGCTGCGAAATCGTGACCTTCACTGCCGACCTGGGCCAGGGCGAAGAACTTGAACCCGCACGCCAGAAAGCATTGAAGTTTGGTATCAAGCCCGAGAATATCTACATTGATGACGTACGCGAAGAGTTTGTACGCGACTTCGTGTTCCCCATGTTCCGTGCAAACACAGTGTACGAAGGTGAGTACCTGCTGGGTACATCCATTGCCCGCCCCTTGATCGCCAAGCGTTTGATCGACATTGCGCGCGAAACGGGCGCCGACGCCATTTCCCATGGCGCCACGGGCAAAGGCAACGACCAGGTACGCTTTGAGCTGGGTGCTTACGCATTGATGCCCGGTGTGAAGATCATTGCGCCCTGGCGCGAATGGGATTTGTTGAGCCGCGAAAAGCTGCTGAAATACGCTGAAGACGCCGGCATCGAGATCGACATGAAGCACAAAAAAGGCGGTGCGCCCTACTCCATGGACGCCAACCTGTTGCACATCAGTTTCGAAGGACGCCATCTTGAAAATCCAAGCGCTGAGGCCGAAGAAGCCATGTGGCGCTGGACAGTGAGCCCGGAAGCTGCACCCGATGAAGCAGAGTATCTGGACCTGGAGTATTCCAAAGGCGACATCGTTTCCATCAATGGCAAAGCCATGAGCCCTGCCGAAGTGCTGACTGAACTGAATCGCCTAGGCGGCAAGCACGGCATTGGTCGACTGGATTTGGTTGAAAATCGTTATGTTGGCATGAAGAGCCGTGGGTGCTATGAAACCCCGGGAGGCACCATCATGCTGAAAGGCCACCGGGCGATTGAGTCAATCACTCTGGACCGTGAAGTGGCGCACCTGAAAGACGATTTGATGCCCCGCTACGCCAGCTTGATTTATAACGGTTACTGGTGGGCACCGGAACGCTTGGCATTGCAGGCCTTGATTGATTACACGCAACACACCGTCAACGGCTGGGTTCGCCTGAAACTGTACAAGGGCAATGTGATTGTGGTGGCTCGTGATTCAAAAACCGACTCGCTCTTCGACGAAAAAATTGCCACATTTGACGAAGACGGCGGTGCCTATGACCAGGCAGATGCAGGCGGTTTCATCAAGCTCAACGCCCTGCGATTGCGCATTGCGGCCAACGCCAAACTGAAACGTGGCGGTTAACGCATCTCAACGAATCATCAAAACGTTGACAACAAAAAACCACCTGGGAACAGGTGGTTTTTTTGCGCGGTAGAACACTTATATCGTCCCGATCAGATTGGGCTCGGGCTCGAGGGTCACTCCAAATCGCTTGTTGACTTCGGTCTGAATGTGGGCGATCAAATCGGTCAACTCACGGCCTGTACCCTGTCCAGAATTCACCAAAATCAAGGCCTGCTTTGAATACACACCCACGCCACCGCGCTGGTAGCCCTTCAAGCCACATTGATCGATCAGCCAACCCGCAGCCAGTTTTTCAGAATCAGACCCCAAGGGAAAGCCAACCAAGTTCGGGTGTTTCGCTCGCAGCTCTTGTGCAAACTGCTTACTCACAATTGGGTTCTTGAAAAAACTGCCACTGTTGCCCAACACAGCTGGATCCGGTAGTTTTTCGGTGCGAATGGCACAGATTGCTTTCATCACATTGCGTGGTGAAACAGCGCCCAACTTCGTCACTCGCTCCTGCACATCACCATAGGTCAGCACAGGCTTCCATTGAACCGGGAGCGTGAAATCCACAGCCACAATCACATGCCGTTGAGGCTTTTCCTGTTTGAACAAGCTATCCCGATAAGCAAACTGGCATGCATCACGGCTCAATGTTTTGAATTGACGGTCTTGAACATCAAAAACCTGAACCGCATGAATGCGATCCACCAGTTCCACCCCATAAGCACCGATGTTTTGAACCGGGCTGGCGCCCACACTGCCGGGGATCAAGGCGAGATTTTCAAGCCCCGCAAAACCATTGGCCACCGACCATTCAACCCATTGGTGCCAATTTTCACCGCCTTGAACACGAAAGTGGTGCGCATCACCGAGCAGCCCAAGATATTGCTTGCCAGTCAGGCCAAGCGTCCAAACCGTGCGATTAATCAGCGGCTCTGTGAACACCGTGTTGCTGCCCTCGCCCAACAACAAGGGCGACTCACCGGCCTCCAGCGAATCGGCATAGGCCTTGAAATCAGCCGCCACACGCAGGGTTCGGTGAGAACGGCACGACGAGACCAAGCCAAAAGTGTGCATTGGCCCCAGATCAACAGGGAAGCTTGCGTCTTGAACTGACATAGAAAGCGACGTAACGATTACAATGGGGCATTATGCTTGAAGGAATAAACTATGCCGTCTTTTGATGTGGTCTGCAAACCCGACCTGATCGAATTGCGCAATGCAGTCGACCAAGTCAACAAAGAAATTGGAACCCGGTTTGACTTCAAAGGGTCAGATTCCAAGGTGGAGCTGAACGAAGACACGTTGCTTGTGCACGCAGACGACGACTTCAAACTGGACCAAGTCGCCGAAATTATTCGTGCGAAATGCGCCAAACGAGGCGTGGATGTGCGCTTTCTGACCTTCGATAAAAAAGAAAAAATGTCTGGCGATCGAATCAAGCAAACCGTATTGGTGAAGAACGGCCTGGACAAAGACCTGGCCAAGCAAGTGGTCAAAGAAATAAAAGACAGCAAGATGAAAGTGCAAGCCAGCATTCAAGGTGACACCGTACGAATTCAAGGTGGTAAACGCGACGACTTGCAAAACGCTATCGCACTGCTCAAACAAAAAGTCACCGACACGCCGCTTGGCTTTGAAAATTTCCGCGATTAACACCACACAAGGCTAAATACATGAGCACCGATCACAACCATGGTCACGATCACCACGATCATGAACACGAACACCACCACAGCACTGAATGCGAGCACCACCACGATGTGGTGTACAACAAAGTGGTCAAAGCAAACCACAAAGTGGCCTCGGTGTTGTTGCGAAATGCAAAAACACTGAGCCTCACTTTTGATCAGCGGCAAGAGGTGCCTCACGACGCCAAAGCCGTTGACGGAAGCACACTCATTTGCCACATTCACGATGCACTGGAGGTGGGCGACAGGCTAGTGTCCAACACCAACGAATGGGCAATTATTCAGGCGGCCACTGAAGAGCTATTCACCGTGCCGCGTGGCCAAGAGAATTTCGAAACCTTCCTTCACGTGGCAGGCTTGAACTTCTGGCCCGTCCAGTTGACCTCTGAAGGCGCCCAGGTTGTGGCCAGCCACGAATGCATGCATTTGCTTGAACACTTCAAACTGGAATTTGGCAAAACTGAAGCCCCCATGAACGAAATTGTGGCCCCAGAGATTAAACACGATGAGTGTTGTGATCATGACCACGGGCATGGACACACTCATCGGCATGACCATGGTCACCAACACGGCCCCGATTGCAACCACGACCATTGATTTACAAATCAATCCGTTGATTGTTTGAACCCAGCAGCACAAGGAACACCCATGAGAGACGCCCAAGCGCCAATCACCTTCTATCGCAAAGACTACAAAGCGCCCAACCACCGAATCACGAAAACCGAATTGACATTCGTGTTGGGGGCCAGCGAAACCAAGGTGTCAAGCCGACTGGCGTTTGAACCGTGGAGCGAACATCACGATACAGCATTGCCGCTGGAGTTGGATGGAGAAGACCTTGAACTTGTATCGGTCGCGCTGAATGGAGAACTTCTGCCCACTTCAGCGTACACACAAACAGCAACTGGGCTTGAAGTGCATCAACCCGGCGGCCAAGGCGTTTTGGAGGTCACTGTCAAGATCAAGCCCGATCAAAACACTCGCCTGGAAGGTCTATATGTTTCCAATGGTAATTTCTTCACTCAGTGCGAAGCTCAAGGATTTCGGCGTATCACCTACTTTCCCGACCGCCCCGACGTTCTGAGCCTGTTCACAGTGACATTGATCGCTAATAAGGCAAGCCACCCGGTCACCCTTTCGAACGGTAACCTGATCGAAGAGAAATCCCTGGGTGACGGCTTGCACTTAAGCCGCTGGGAAGATCCGTTTCCAAAGCCAGCCTACCTCTTTGCTTTGGTGGCTGGTCGCTTCGTGTGTCAAGAGGAGTACATCAACAAAGCCAACGGTAGGCCAGCACTGCTACAGGTTTGGGTTGAGCCAGGCAACCTGGACAAAACAGACTTCGCCATGGAAAGCCTGAAAAAATCAGTGCTTTGGGACCGCGAGCGGTTTGGACTTGACCTGGACTTGGATCGCTTCATGATCGTGGCCACGGCTGACTTCAACATGGGAGCCATGGAAAACAAGGGATTGAATATTTTCAACACCAAGTTTGTTTTCGCCAACCCTGAGTTGGCCACCGATGTGGATTTTGAGAACGTAGAAAGCGTCGTTGGCCATGAATACTTTCACAACTGGACCGGCAACCGCGTGACCTGTCGAGACTGGTTCCAGCTTTCTTTGAAAGAAGGCCTGACCGTATTTCGTGATCAGGAATTTTCCGCTGACATGCTGGCCCACGGCCTGGACCCTGAGCAGGCAAGCTCGGCAAGGGCAGTCAAACGCATTGAAGACGTCAAGGTGTTGCGAGCTGCTCAATTTCCAGAAGACGCTGGTCCCATGGCACACCCGATTCGCCCCGACAGCTATCAGGAAATCAATAATTTCTACACCGTCACTGTGTATGAAAAAGGCGCCGAAGTCATTCGCATGCAGCACACGCTGCTAGGCGAAACCCTTTTTCAGCGCGGCATGCAGATTTACTTCGAACGACATGACGGGCAAGCTGTGACTTGCGAAGACTTTGTTTGCGCCATGGAAACTGCGCTACAGGAAAAGCACCCCGAACTCGATCTACAACAGTTCCGACACTGGTACGCACAAGCCGGCACACCCGAGGTTTCAGCGTCTTGGAAACAACACAATGGGAAGCTTGAACTCACGTTGGAGCAGCGCTGCTTGCCCACACCAGGCCAGACCAACAAGCCCGCGTTTCACATACCCATCAGGATCGGTTTTGTTGGAAAAACAAGCGGTAAAGACCAAGCCGTTGTACTTGGCAATCACCCACAGGCCTTGCACGGTGATGTGCTCGATTTCACCAAGCCCTCTCAAACTTTTGTATTCGAAGGATTGACTGAAGATGTGGTGCCCTCCTTGCTACGCGGCTTCTCCGCGCCTGTGGTGCTACACACCGCTCACCAACAAGACGACCTCATTTTCCTGGCTGGCCATGACAACGATCCCTTCAACCGTTGGGATGCCTGTCAACAAATTTATTGCAGCGCCATTCTGGATATTTACAACAAACGCGGCGAAACAGACTCCCCGGCAGTCAAGGCTGCCTTGACCACATTTGAAAACCTGCTGGCTGACCGAGCATTGTCCGACGGCTTTCTTGCCCTTGCGCTGCAACTGCCTGCTGAAGGCACCCTGCTGGAGAATGCAAAAGGCCTGGTTGACCCGGCTGCAATGCACTTTGCACGGGCCACTCTTCGGGACTTGCTGGCCTGTGTGTTTGCGCAAGACATTCAAAACTTGTATCAGTCCAGAAACCGCACCGGCGAGACCTACCAATACAATGCTGTTGCGGCGAGTGAACGCGCCTTGAAAAACCTTTGTTTGTCGTACATCAGCGCGATTCAAAGCGAGGACAGCTTGTCCGTGGCGAAAGCACAATACGCAGCCTCGAACAATATGACTGACCGCATGGCCGCATTGATCAACATCGTGCACAATGGGCCGGCCAACGCTGAGGAACTTACAGATTATTACGAGCGTTTTCAGAAAGAACCTTTGGCCATCGACAAATGGTTCATGCTTCAGGCCACGACCCCCGCAAGCAACCACGAAATCGACACCTTGGCTCAAGTGCGGCACTTACTCAAGCACCCAGCCTTCACCTTGAAAAACCCAAACCGTGCCCGTTCATTGCTCGGGGCATTTGCCATGCAAAACCCGAGCGTCTTCCACAGCCAAAACGGTGAGGGATATACTCTTTGGGCTGACCTGGTGCTTAAGCTGAACACAATCAACCCACAAGTGGCGGCACGCATGGCGCGAGCACTGGACCGCTGGAGCAAACTGATCGAACCACTGCAGGAACACGCCCGGGCTCAGTTGCAGCGCATTTTAGAAGCAGATAACCTGTCGCCCGATGTACGCGAAGTCGTCAGCAAAGCCTTTGGTGCGGACCCCCATTGATTTGCAAACTATTCATGAGAAAGGACTGAAATGACAATCACATTGGGGCAGTATCTTGACGCTGCCATGCAAGAACAAGGCGCCGGACAAATTGATGCGCACATGCGTACCTTGGTGTTGGCGATTTCGAAAGTGTCACAAGACATTTCAGCGGCTGTACACAAAGGCGCACTGGGCGGCATACTGGGTTCAGCCGAATCCGAAAACGTACAAGGCGAAACACAAAAAAAACTCGACATCATCGCCAATGACCTCATCCTCAACGCATTGGCCCAAACAGGCGTAGTGGCGGGGATGGCTTCAGAAGAGCTGGATCATTGCTCCCCAGTCGCAGGGCATGCCGACAGGCCTTATCTCGTGCTGTTTGATCCTCTCGATGGGTCAAGCAACATCGATGTGAATGTCTCCATCGGTACCATTTTCTCGGTGCTGCCCAACCCCGGCGGCACCCCAGTGAACGACAGTGTATTTTTGCAACCTGGAACCGCGCAAAAAGCGGCAGGCTACGTGGTGTATGGCCCCCAAACACAACTGGTTCTGACTTTTGGCAAGGGAGTGACAGCTTTCACTCTAGACAGAGAAGCCGGCGAATACATTCAAACCAGCGAAGCCATGTCGATTCCTGAAGACACCAAAGAATTCGCCATCAACATGTCGAACCAACGGCATTGGTATGCGCCAGTACGAAATTACGTAGCCGAGCTGTTGGAAGGCAAAACCGGCACACGAGGCAAAGACTTCAACATGCGATGGATCGCTTCCATGGTGGCTGATGTGCACCGGGTGCTGACTCGTGGCGGCATCTTCATGTACCCAAAAGACAAGCGCGACCCAAATAAACCGGGCAAACTGCGTTTGATGTATGAGGCCAACCCCATGAGTTTGTTGGTTGAACAGGCAGGCGGAAAAAGTTTCGATGCCACCCAACGCATATTGGACATTCAACCCAGTGAATTGCATCAACGGTGTGCAGTCATGTTGGGTTCAGCCAACGAAGTGCAGCGCGTCAGCGACGCTCACTTGAACAGTCAGTAAACCAGAGTCGCTTTGTGTTGCCCACTGGGTCAATTGCCGAATCGAGCCAACTCACGCTCAGCATCTGCCCTGCGTTTGTATTCTCGCTGCTTGGCATCGATTTCAGCCAATAGATAAAAATTGTCTTTGGCAAATCGCTTGGCGATTTCAGCCTGCTCGATGGCTGGTAAATAAGCCGACCTCGCATTGTAAGCCTGTGCCAAGGCCAAATGATGCTCGGCCGGCTTTCCCAAAGCCAAAGCGGCTCGAGCCAACAAATCATGAATTTCGGGAATTGACCTGTAGGCGGTGGCAATATCCTTCAAATACAGCTCAGCGTCTGCGTACAAGCCCAAACGCAGGAGCCCCTCCGCATACAACAAGCGAACAGGCATGTCGCCTTTGTACTGGTCCCTGAACTGAGTCAGCTCGCCAAGTAGTGCAGCATCCTGACCTTTCAAATCTGCGCGCGACCTGGGCGGCGCTTGGTCAATGGGCGCTGCAAGGTTCGCCAAGCGGTTGTCCATACTCATGCGCAATTTCTGGCTTTGCAGCAACATCGGCGTCTCTTGGCTTCGCATCACAGACTGCTGATCGTTAAACACCTTGATTGCCGCCTCACTGGCTGCGAGCGCTTCCCGAGGCTTGCCTTGAGCAGCAAACACCAAGGATCGCCCATACTCAAGCGCCACTGGGCTGGTAAGCGCTTCCTGATCATTCGGTGTTTCAAACATTTTCATGCGATCTGCCAACTGCTGATTGCTTCGCTCAGCAAACACCATTGATTTCGCCCGAATCAGCTCGAACTCAAGCTGAGCCTGTTTTTCGGTTCGAACTCTTGTGGTTTCCAAACCCGCCCTGTTGCGAATATCGGCCACGCGCTCGGTGGTTAAAGGGTGCGTTCGCAAGTAAGAAGGTGCATTGTTTTCATAAAGCCGAGAGGCTGTTTGCAGGCGACCAAAAAAATCGACCATGCCTTGTGGATCGAACCCCGCCTTTTGTAGCGTCAAAAAACCCACCCGATCAGCTTCACGTTCTGCAGCGCGTGAGAAGGCCAACTGCTGATCAATCGAGAAACCCGCACCGGCAGCCATCAAACCTGACGCGGCCTGAGCATTTGAGCCAGCAACCAACAAGGCTGCGATCAACGCCGCTGTTGCAACCACGCTGGTTTGTTTTTGCTGACCAAATCGACGTGCGATGTGGCGCTGCGTGACATGCCCCACTTCGTGTGCCAACACAGAAGCCAATTCAGATTCAGTTTGTGCTGCAGCAATCAAGCCGGTGTGAACACCGATGTAGCCTCCGGGCATTGCAAAGGCATTCAATGACTTATCAGTTACCAGGAAAAACTCAAAATTCGATGGAGATTCACCAGCAGCCTGAACAATTCGATTGCCCAACCGCGTCACGTACGCGGTGATTTCCGGATCGGTGTTGACCGCTCCAAAGGTGCGGAAATCTTTCATGATCAAGGCGCCAAGGCGGCGCTCATCCTGCACCGACAAGTCTGCACCTGCAGCGTCGCCCAAGCTGGGCAGGTTCAAATCATTGGCCAATACCACGGGGCTAGCAACCGAAGAAAACAAAGTGGCCGCGCACAGCACTGTTGACACACTTTTACGAAACTGAAAGCGCATGGTTGACTCAATTCATAGGTAGTGTGGGTATGATAACGCGATGTAAAACAAGTTCAACCTGAAACAGAACCGAGGACAGTTTTCTTCGGTTAAGTTCGGTAAACCCAAACGCACGCAAGGACAAGACATGAGCGGATTGACGCATTTTGACCAATCTGGAAACGCACACATGGTGGACGTAGGCGCCAAAACTGAAACGGAGCGTAAAGCCGTGGCTGTTGGAACCATTCGCTTGGGCGCTGCCGCCTACGAGGTTTTAAAGGCTGGAAACAGCAAAAAAGGAGATGTACTGGGTGTCGCCAGGATTGCAGCCATTCAAGGCGCCAAACGCACGGCTGACCTTATTCCACTGTGCCATCCACTACCTTTGACCCGCTTGGCCGTTGAGTTCGAATTGAATGACTCCGATTGCGAAGTGCATTGCACCTGCACGGCCCAAACGGTCGGCAAAACTGGCGTAGAGATGGAAGCGCTGACAGGAGTCCAGATCGGACTCCTGACCATTTACGACATGCTCAAGGCAATTGACAAGGGCATGATCATGACGCAGACAAAACTGGTCGAAAAACGTGGGGGAAAGTCAGATTTCAACACGCCTTGATTTGATTTGAAACAACTTCAATTAAAAGCTTGCTGCACGACAATTGGCTGACAAAAATCTCCGCCCTGCATCCGTCACCGTAGAGTCTGCGCCACACTGCCACCATGCGATCTCCGTGGACCCTGCTGGAAGTGCAGTGAAAGCATTCGGTGTGGAAGAGGGTCGAATCCGAAGCTGGTCGTTATTGATGTCTGGATGAACGTTTCGAATTGTCGCACTAATCACTCCACCGGCGCCTACAGCGAGCGCGTCTATATACTGCGTATTGGGAGTGGCATCACAGCCAGCTTGATCCGCGGATGCGGGTAAAGCGCCGTTGAGTGCCACAAACTCGGCCACACTCACCTTACATGCGTTGATTGCGGCCATGGCCTCACTCACCTTGGCTCGGTTCAAATAGTCTGTGTAAGCTGGAACTGAAATTGCAGCCAATACACCCACGATCGCGATGGCAATCATTAATTCGATCAGTGTGAAACCGGTGTGGACTGCTTTTCGACGAAAAACTTGGATGTGCGTCATGTCTGTGATCCTCGAATTAGGTTGTTGAGGGATCAGTGTTACGCGACGCACACATTAAATTGACCCCCATCAAGGTGAAAAAGAAAAACCCACCAATCCTGGGGACTGGTGGGTTCACATGGAACTATCGACCGAGTGGATTACGCGCCGATGGCTTTCTTCAACAATTGACCCATCACTGAAGGATCCTTGGTGACGGTAATACCGCACTCTTCCATGATGGCCAGCTTCTCTTGAGCTGTGCCCTTGCCGCCTGAAATAATGGCGCCTGCATGGCCCATGCGTTTTCCTGGGGGCGCTGTCACGCCGGCAATGAAGCCGACCACAGGCTTGGTCATGTTGTCTTTGACCCAAAGTGCGGCTTCTTCCTCATCGCTGCCACCGATCTCACCAATCATCACAACCGCATCCGTGTCTGGGTCTTCATTGAACATGCGCATCACGTCGATGTGCTTCAAACCATTGACCGGGTCGCCACCAATACCAACTGCAGTGGACTGGCCCAAACCAAGCTCGCTGAGCTGACCCACTGCCTCGTAGGTTAGGGTACCCGAGCGTGAAACCACGCCAATACGACCTTTTTTGTGAATGTGGCCGGGCATGATGCCGATTTTAATTTCGTCAGGTGTAATCACGCCTGGGCAATTTGGGCCAACCACGATGGTTTTACGACCCTCTTTGCGCATACGCTCGCGAACATCAATCATGTCGCGCACGGGAATTCCTTCCGTGATGCAGATCACCAAGTCCAAGTCGGCTTCAACGGCCTCCCAAATGGCTGCGGCAGCAAAGGGAGGTGGTACGTAAATAACAGACGCATTCGCACCCGTTTGTTTTTTCGCGTCGGCAACATTACCAAAAATAGGCACACCTTCGAAATCCTCGCCTGCTTTTTTGGGGTTCACGCCAGCAACGAAGCAATTTTGGCCGTTTGCATATTCACGACACATGCGTGTGTGAAATTGACCTGTTTTTCCAGTGATACCTTGCGTAATCACCTTGGTGTTTTTATTGATCAGAATAGACATTGTCAGAATCCTTTGTAGTGGCAGGTGCGCCACACGACATCACCTGCTTTAAATCTCGATTGGTTGAAAGCGTTCAAGCCGACTTGGTCGCAGCCACCACTTTTTGGGCAGCCTCACCCATGGTGTTCGCTGCAATGATAGGCAAACCCGAATCAGCCAAAATCTTCTTGCCCAAGTCCTCGTTGGTTCCCTTCATGCGCACAACCAAAGGCACTGACAAACCAACAGCCTTGGAAGCAGCGACCACGCCCTCGGCAATCACGTCACAACGCATAATGCCGCCGAAAATATTCACCAAGATGGCCTTCAAATTCGGGTTTTTCAACATGATTTTGAACGCTTCGGTCACTTTCTCAGTGGTGGCGCCACCGCCCACGTCGAGGAAGTTGGCGGGCTCACCCCCAAACAGCTTGATCGTATCCATGGTCGCCATGGCCAGCCCAGCACCATTGACCAGGCAACCAATGTTTCCATCCAGGCTGATGTATGACAGGTCGAATTTACTGGCTTCGATTTCGGCGGGGTCCTCTTCAGCCAGGTCACGCAAAGTCACAATCTCGGGGTGACGATGCAGTGCGTTGGAATCAAAATTCAACTTGGCGTCCAAGGCAATGATGTCGCCCGAGCCTGTCAGAATCAACGGATTGATTTCCGCCAGGCTGGCGTCTGTTTCCCAAAATGCCTTGTAAAGCCCCTGGAAAGCAACGCGGGCTTTTGCGATCGAAGCCGAAGGAATACCAATTTTGGTGGCAAGGTCATCCGCCTCGGCGTCGCTCAAACCAGCAACAGGATCCACATACACCTTGTGGATCAGCTCCGGGGTGTGCTCAGCCACCTCTTCAATCTCCATGCCGCCCTCGCTAGACGCCATCACGCAAACGCGTTGCGTCACACGGTCAACAACCATACCCACGTAATACTCTTTCTTGATGTCTGCACCTTCTTCAACCAACAGGCGGCTCACTTTTTGCCCCTCTGGTCCAGTTTGGTGAGTAATCAATTGCATACCCAAGATCTGGCTGGCGTAGGTTTTCACATCTTCCATGCTTTTCGCGACCTTCACGCCACCACCCTTGCCGCGACCACCTGCGTGAATCTGGGCCTTAACAACCCACACCGGGCCGCCCAATTTGTCTGCAGCGGCAACCGCTTCGTCTACCGAAAAACAGGGGTATCCGGTTGGAACGGCAACACCGTACTTTTTGAGAATTTCCTTGCCTTGATACTCGTGAATCTTCATTTGAATTCCTTGCTGGGAAAGTTAATGCGAGCCGTGCAGACGCAACAAAGCGGCTGAACTGGCAACATTTTTTAATGGGAGAGTGTTTTTTTTGCGTGACAGCGCAAGCGGGTTCTCGGACGTACTGCCGAGGCAAGGACAAGGCATGACAGGCATGCAGTGAAGGGTTTTATCCATCTCTTTCTTTGCTTCTTGTGTCGTTGAATAACGCTTCGTTATTTAACTAGACTATCACTTCTATGGAAACACATAAGCCGGAATGGATCATATCACGCATTGGAATTGAACTCATCTAGAATTCGACGCCAGGCCTGATCGATGTGTGAAAATTCAAACCCTCTGGAGCTTAAAGCGCGAAATACACTGGACTTTATTTTCAACAATTCGCCGGTATCGGTCGATTCAGGGTTCGCCAACAAGGCGTCGAGGGCAGTGGCCTTGCGACGCTTGACCCAAGCCACTGCGCGCTCAATTTCACACATTGATTCAGCCGTTTTGTCGGCCTCAAGATGACTATTTGACAGCCCATGCTGACCCAGCTCTGCTTGAATGGCACGATCACCGAAGGTGGATGCACGCCGGCGAAACAAACTGAGCGCAAAACGTTCGTCGGATTGAAATTGGTGCGAAGCGGCCCATCGGATGGCATCACTCGCCTCTTCGTCGGTGTAACCCCGTTGAGTCAGTTTTGCTTTTAACTCAAGCTGACTGTGCTCCCGACGTGCGAGCAAGGACACCACTTTGGACTTTGCAGAAGGCAAGCGCTTTTGTTTAACGCGCTCGCCATCGTCTGATTTCGAATCAGCTGCCTTTCGCTTCATCATTCTTCGACGCCGCGGCCGGTGCTGACTCTTCCAGCAAACGAACACCCAGTTTTTCGCGGATTTTGTTTTCGATTTCAGCGGACATCGCAGGGTTGGCCTTCAAAAAATCTCGGGCGTTGTCTTTACCCTGACCAATTTTTTCACCGTTGTATGAATACCACGCGCCTGCCTTGTCAACAAAGCCGTGCAACACACCCAAATCAACCACTTCACCTTCTCGAGAGGTGCCCTGACCGTACAAAATATCAAACTCAGCCTGTTTGAAAGGTGGGCTGACTTTGTTTTTAACGACTTTCACCCGGGTTTCGCTTCCGACCACTTCATCGCCCTTTTTAATGGAACCGATGCGGCGAATATCCAGGCGAACCGAAGAATAAAACTTCAATGCATTGCCACCCGTGGTGGTTTCTGGGCTACCAAACATCACGCCAATTTTCATGCGAATCTGGTTGATGAAGATGACGAGGCAATTGGTGCGTTTGATATTGGCTGTCAGTTTACGCAAGGCCTGGCTCATCAAGCGTGCTTGCAAGCCGGGCAAGGAATCACCCATGTCGCCTTCAATCTCAGCCTTGGGCGTCAACGCGGCCACGGAGTCGATAATCACCAAATCAACCGAACCGGAGCGAACCAAGGAATCCACAATTTCGAGTGCCTGCTCACCCGTGTCAGGCTGGGAAATCAAGAGATCGGGCAGGTTCACACCCAGCTTGGACGCGTACTGCACATCAAGTGCATGTTCCGCATCGATGAAAGCGCAGGTGCCACCCAGTTTTTGCATTTCAGCAATCACCTGCAAAGTCAAAGTGGTTTTACCTGAAGATTCCGGGCCATAAATTTCAACCACGCGACCGCGCGGAAGGCCGCCAATGCCCAACGCCACATCCAGACCCAGCGAACCGGTCGACACCACCTGGATGCCGCTTTCGACCTCGTTTTCACCAAAACGCATGATGCTGCCTTTGCCAAATTGCTTCTCAATTTGGCTCAGCGCCGCGGCCAATGCCTTCACTTTGTCTGCGGATTGGTTCTTTGTTCTGAGATCTTCCATGATGAGCCTTCAATATTGATTAATCTGAATAGAGCGAATTATTGCACACTTTTTACTGGTTATCTATACAGCCTTTCGGAGTGATACCTTGGACAGTATATTTAACCCTTCCTGTATCGCTTTGGCCCGCACCTGCTCTCTGTCGCCCTCGAATTGACAACAAAAAGCTTCTATCGAGCGGTGGCGAACCGCTAACCCAAACCAGACCGTGCCTACGGGTTTGTCTGCGCTGCCTCCGCCTGGCCCGGCAATTCCGGTGATCGACAAGCAGCAGTCAACACCCAAGGCAATCATGCCGCCATTGGCCATTTCCTTGGCGCAGTCTTCGCTGACAGCGCCTTGCTGCTCAAGGGTAGACTCGCGGACGTAAACAGATTTCATTTTCACGCGGTTTGAATAGGTGATCAAACCACCCTCAAACCATTCGCTCGAACCTGCGAGGCTGGTCAAGGCGTGGCCCAAACCACCGCCAGTGCAAGACTCTACAAGCCCTAGCCTGGCCTTCGCTGCCCGAAACAAGGCTGCAATCTGTTCCACTTTGGCCAAATCATTTGTGTCCAAGCGCATTCCCCTTCACTGGCAGCGACCAATCCGCATTCAAGCCCATACGTGAACATACCAAGCCAAAGCAAGCAATGTCATGAATGCGGCCACAACGTCATCAAACATCACACCAAAACCATTTTTCCAATGAGAATCAAACCAGCGTATGGGAGGCGGCTTGGCCATGTCAAAAAACCGGAACGCCACCACACAGGCCAACTGCTCCAATGGCGTGGAAAAATGAGTCGCGCTGAACAACAGCACAATCCAGATGGCCACAATTTCATCCCACACAATCGCACCATGGTCTATCACGCCCAAAGCTCTACCCGTGTAGTGACAACAGGCACAACCCGCCAAAAAAGCAATCGTGATGACCCACATCCAATCGACGTGCGTCAACCAAGGATCGAGCCAGACAAACAGCAACCAACCCATCAGCGTGCCAAAGGTGCCGGGCATGAACCAGGCAAGTCCACTTCCAAACCCCAATGACACCCAATGCGCCGGGTGTGACATCATGAAACGCCAGCTTGGGCGCCTGCTTGTGCGCGTTTGAAGTGGGCTATTCACGACTGGTCACCTTAAAGTGGTCGTAAGACAAAGAAAGCATGTTTACCGGAGGTGAATTGGGCTGAAGCAACCACACACCGTGCCCGGTCGCCACTGTCCCAATCCTGGCAGGATTTGGCAATAGCGACTCCACAGCCTTTCTACTGCGTGGATCCGCGGTCCAACACAATTGATAATCATCGCCCCCAACCAAGGAAGCATGGCGCAAGAACGCCATCGTCGAAGGTTCAACTCGATCATTGAACCCAAGAGCCGGAAATCGAGAAAGCCACAAAGCATCGACATCAGATTGGACAATCTGAATGCCACACGCGCTGGCCTTGCTGATATGCCCCAGGTCACCAGACAACCCGTCTGACAAGTCGATGCAGGCATGCGCATGTCCAACCAACTTTCGAGACAACTCAAGCTGTGGCTCAGGAGTTTGCAAAGCGACCTTGGCCTGCGCCAGCAGATCCGGTGGCAACCCCGCCAGTACCTTGGCGACCGCCTGCTGCTCCTTCGCAGTTGCACCCAGCTCTGTCCACATTTGCCGACTGGCGAACTCAGACATCAAACCCACTCGGGCAAGCCCAGGCAGACCGCTCACCCACACATCGTCGTCTATAACCGCACAATGCCGGGCAAATCCAGATTGGGAATTAGGCGCTTGACCCAATACCGTGATCGAAACAGACAGTGTGCCACCCGGGCCTGCCGAAGTGGTGTCGCCTCCGACCAATGGACAACTTGATTGCTGAGCCAAAGCCAGAAGCCCTTGCGAGAAGCCAGACAGCCACGCATCACTGACACGGGGCAAGGTCAGGCTCAAGGTGAAACCCATCGGAGTGGCTCCACTGGCCGCAAGATCGGACAAATTGCACGCCAAAGCCTTCCAGCCAAGGTCGTAGGCGGGGTGATCACTGAAAAAATGAACCCCTTCAACCATGGTGTCTGTGGACACATACAGGTGGTATCCCGGCAGCACAGCCAAGGTCGCGCAGTCGTCCCCGATGCCTGAGAGCACGGTTTCTCTGCGGGCCTGACTCAACGGCCGAAAAGGTCGGTTGAAATATTGGTCTATCAGATCAAATTCCACAACACCCCGATCAACCGGCTTACGGTTGTGCGCGAATTTCCGATTCCCTGGCTTGAGCCGCGATTTTGTCAAGTACGCCATTGACGAACTTGAAAGCGTCGGTGCCACCAAAGGTTTTGGTCAACTCCACCGCCTCATTGATCACAACCCGGTAAGGAATATCCAAATGCGTGTTCATTTCATGAGAGGCAAGGACAAGCACAGCCTTTTCAACTGGGCTCAGATCAGACCATGCGCGATCAATGAAGGGCTGTATTTGATGCATCAGGTCTTCAAGATGACTGACCGAACCGTGCAACAAAGATTCATAATGCGGCCGATCGGCCTTGTCAAATCCCGGGGCACCACGAATGTGCGCATCAATCACGCCCACATCGCTGGGGTTCAAGAACCACTGGTAAAGCCCTTGAAGCGCCAACTCACGGGAACGACGACGGGCATTGCGTGTGTGCCCTTGGCGTTTGCCGGTATCACTCATCGCCATCAACCTCGTCGTCTACGCCAGGCAGATTGTCATCCAGCGTCATCATCAAGTTACCCATTTCGACAGCGCATCGCGCGGCGTCCACGCCCTTGTCTTCGATGCGTTCAATCGCTTGATCTTCGGTGTAAGCGGTCAACACCATGTTGACCACTGGTACATCGTGAGCCAAGGCCACACTGGAAATACCGCGCGCGCTTTCGCCGCACACAATTTCAAAATGATAGGTGTCGCCTTTGATCACGGCACCCAAGGCAATCAGCGCATCAAATTCACCAGACAAGGCAAGGCGCTGAAGCGCAATCGGAATCTCCATGGCTCCAGGCACGGTGATGTGCAAAATGTCTTCATTCAAAACGCCCAAACGCAGCAATTCGCCGCAGCACGCCGCCCAAAGCCCCGCTGTGATGTCTTCGTTGAAGCGGGCCTGCACCACACCCACGCGAATACCGTCGCCGTTCAAGTTTGAAGGGACACTTCCAGGTCTGTTGCTCATTTCACTTCTCCATTGACAAAACCAGACACTTGCAGATCAAAACCGGTCATGCTGGGCATTTTCCTCGGTCTGGACAGCAGTTTCATTTTATTCACACCGAGGTCACGCAGAATTTGTGCGCCAATACCATAAGTTCGCAAATCCGGGCTTGAGCCTGCACCTTTGCGCTTGGTCACCCCTTCCTTTGCAATGTCATCAAGGGAAGCAAATTGTCCCAAGAGACGATCTGAGGACACGTTGCAGTTCAGCAATACGATGACACCGGAGCCCTCTTCCACCACTTTTTCCATGGCAGCAGGTATTGAAAATGAGTGCTCAGACAGGTTCACTTCGAGAAGGTCAATCAACGAAGTGGGCTCGTGTACACGCACCAATGCTTCGGAGTCCGGATTCAAAGTGCCATAGACCAGCGCAAAATGCGCGTTCGATGTTGGCTTGTCTTGGTAAGAAATACAGGTGAATTTGCCTTGAACGGTTTGGATGTCACGCTGATGTTTGCGCTCAACCAGCGATTCAGTTGCGCTGCGGTAATGGATCAGGTCCGCGATGGTGCCGATCTTCAAGTTGTGCTCTTTGGCAAACTCGACCAAATCAGGCAGACGAGCCATCGAGCCATCGTCTTTCATGATCTCGCAAATCACTGAGGCAGGGCTCAAACCTGCCATGGCGGCAAGGTCACAACCAGCTTCAGTGTGGCCAGCGCGCATCAACACACCACCATTGACTGCAGTCAGAGGAAAAACATGACCTGGTTGCACCAAATCTTCTGGCTTCGCATCTCGGTTCACGGCCACGCGAATGGTGTGCGCACGATCGGCTGCAGAGATGCCAGTGGATACACCTTCGGCCGCCTCGATGGACACGGTGAAATTGGTGCCGTGCGACGAGCCGTTCGCCGCCACCATGGGTTTTAAACCGAGCTCCCGGCAACGGGACTCAGTCAGTGTGAGGCAAATCAGCCCTCGACCAAATTTGGCCATGAAGTTAATCGCCTCAGGGGTGACAAAGTCGGCGGCGAGCACCAAGTCGCCTTCGTTTTCACGGTCCTCCTCATCAACAAGGATGACCATGCGGCCAGCGCGCATTTCTTCAACAATTTCGTTGACAGGACTAATTGACATGGCTGTGTGTACTTTCTGTTTTGGATGAATGGGCTCTATTGTAAGCCCGTAAGCGCCATTCACGCACGCCGCACAGTAGAAGGGCCACTCCCCAAAGCACAAACCAAATGGAACTGCCCCACTTTGCAAAGAAAGTCAGCCCCAAACGGCCCTCGATTTCACCCGACCACACCACCGCCTGACCCGCCGGGGCCAGCTTGATCCATTGCCCACGTTCATCAACAATGCCGGACAAACCGGTGTTGGTGACCCGTAAACTGGGCTTGCGATGCTCAGCCGAGCGGGTTCGTCCCATCTGTGCGTGCTGATTCAGTGCCCGGGTTTGCCCAAACCAAGCCAGGTTACTCAAATTCAACAACATGGTTGGTTCTTGCCGGGCACGCATCAACAAACCTGCAAATTCGCCACTGAAGGTGTCTTCATAGCAAACAGTCGAGGCCAAAAAATTATCGCCAACAGCAAAGGGCAACAAGGGGCCACTGCCTCGCGTGAATTCGCCCATTGGCATGTTCAACATCGCAACAAACCACTTGAAGCCAAGCGGAATGAACTCACCAAATGGCACCAGGTGCCTTTTGTCGTGGCGCACCTGGGGAACAGTTAACGCATCTTCAGACTCATCGCCATTGAACATGACAATGGAATTGAAGTAGTCGGACCCCTCTTGAATGGCCGAGCCCAAAATCACAGGCGTGCTGCCTGGGGTGCCAAAATCGCGAAACCGCAATCGCCACGCCTGCGGCGTGTCAGTCCAAACCAAGGGGTTCACGGTTTCGGGAAAAACAATCAACCCGGGTGCGCTTAATTCGGCTTTGGCCACATCGCCCAAGGCAAAGGCTTTTTCCATGTTGGACACAATTAAATCAGGGTCGAATTTGATGCTTTGGTCCACATTGGTTTGGACCCCAGCCACAGACAACACAGGCGCAGCACGGGTATTTAACGGAGCCTGAAGCAACAACGCAACGACGAGCCCAACGAGCACGATCGGCACTGCCAAAGCCAATGAGCGGCTGCGCGCAAAACTCAACAACAGATGCCCAAGCATCAGGAGCACAAACAAGGTGCCGTGGCTACCCAACCAAGGCAACATGGCATTAAATGGTGAATCGACGAAGGTGTCACCCAGCCCCAGCCATGCAAAGCCGGTCATGAAAGTGCCACGAGCCCATTCAAAAAAGGTCCATAACCCGGACCACAGCATCGCATTGCTTAATACGTGGGAAGGCGTCCTCGAGAGGCTTCTGAACCGACCATAAACCAGCAGCGCCAGTGCCGGAAACAGGGCAAGGTACAAGGCAAACAGGGACACAGAGACCCATGCGAACCAGCTGGGCAAACCGCCGTAAGTGTGCAAACTGATGTGCAACCAGGACACACCCACACCATAAGCCGCCCAGCCGAAGCCCAAGCCACACACGAACATGGAGGCAGACCAACGCCGGCTTGCTTGCAGGAAACGGTTGGCCAGAGTTGGCAAGGCGACCAACATCAACAGGCCAAGCCACCAATGGCCAAAGGGCGAGAAGGCAAACACCCAAGGCACACCCAACAGCGCCCCCAAGAACAACGGCCGAATCATGAGGACTGGTCGAAATCGTCCGGAGACTGTTCCTGACTTGAGTTGGCCGTATCGTCAGACTGGGAAATGATTTGCACTTTAACCATGTGCACTTGGCGAGCATCAGCCCGAAGGACCTCAAACCGCACCGGAGGCATCAAAATGATTTCACCGCGCCGAGGTACGCGCGACAAATGGTCAGACAGCAAGCCACCGATGGTGTCCGATTGTTCATCGGAAAAACGGGTGTCAAACGCTTCATTGAATTGCTCAATCTCAGTGACCGCCTTGACGCGATAAACACCGGCATCGGCACCTTCAAGGCTGACAATGTTGTCTGCTTCCTCATCAAAATCGTACTCGTCCTCAATGTCACCCACGATTTGCTCAAGCACATCTTCAATGGTGACCAAACCAGCCACTCCACCGTATTCATCCACCACCAAAGCAATGTGATTGCGGTTCAGGCGAAAATCCCGAAGCAACACATTGAGCCTTTTGCTTTCAGGAATAAAAACCGCTGGCCTGAGCATGTCGCGCAAATCAACTTCATCGTTGAGCTGACATTGCAACAGGTCCTTGGCCAACAACACGCCGATGACATTGTCTCGCGTGCCTTCAAACACAGGAAAGCGGGAATGGGCTTTTTCCACGGCATAGGCCACGATGTCGTCGAGATCGTCTTCAACGTTGATCGAATCCATTTGGGCGCGGGGAATCATGATGTCTCTGGCGGCAAGCTCGCTGACTTGCATCACGCCCTCGATCATCGACAGGGCGTCGGCGTCAAGCAAATTTCGCTCATGTGCCTGTTGCAAGACTTCAAACAGTTGCTCTCGGTCTTCGGGTTCACGAAGCAAAAGCCAGGAAAGGCGTTCTAGCAGGCCTCTTTCACGTTTGTGAGAGACCTGCGACGGACTGGGGTCGGACATAAGACGAGGAATAACCTCTAAAAACCATAACCCATCTAGGATAACCGAAAAACGATCCAAAACGGCCATTCGAACGCACCGCCCATCAGGGCCTTGCGACCGATTCTGTGACCTGCTACCCCAACGACGAGCCAGATCAGCCAACCATGGGCACCTCACCCCGTAGGGAATTAGGATTAGCCTGAACAATGTCCAGTTCAATCATCTGCCCCACCATTCGGGCGTGGCCGGCAAAGTTAACCACACGGTTGTTCTCAGTTCGCCCCGCAAACTCTGAAGGGTCTTTTCTGGAAGGCCCCTCCACCAACACTGTTTGTCGGGTTCCAACCATGCTGCGGCTGATTTCAAAAGCATGGTCTTGAATGGTTTTTTGCAATCGGGCCAAACGCTTTAGCTTGGTGACCTGATCGACTTTATCCTCCAGATCAGCGGCTGGCGTACCTGGGCGGGGGCTGTAGACGAAAGAAAAAGAGGTGTCGTAACCCACCGCGTGAATCAAATCCATTGTTTTCTCAAAATCATCCTCGGTTTCACCAGGGAAACCCACAATGAAATCGGATGACATGGATAAATTGGGTCGGATTTCCCGAAGTTTACGAATGATGGACTTGTACTCCAACGAGGTGTAGCCGCGCTTCATGGCCGCAAGAATACGATCTGACCCCGCCTGCACAGGCAAATGCAGGTGATCCACCAGCTTGGGAAGCTTCGCATAGGCTTGAATCAAACGCGGCCCGAATTCTTTCGGATGCGAGGTGGTGAATCGAATGCGCTCAACACCGGGCACTTCAGACACATATTCAAGCAACAATGCGAAATCCGCGATTTCTTGCGTATTTCCCATTTTCCCGCGGTAGGCATTCACGTTCTGGCCCAGCAAATTGATTTCTTTCACGCCTTGATCTGCGAGATCAGCCACTTCCGTTAGTACATCTTCAAATGGGCGCGAAATTTCTTCGCCACGTGTGTAGGGCACCACGCAAAAACTACAGTACTTGCTGCAGCCTTCCATGATTGAAACAAAGGCGGTCGCCCCTGTGTTTTTTGCCAAAGGCAAGTTGTCGAACTTTTCAATTTCAGGAAATGAAATATCCACCTGCGACACTTTGGTCTCGCGGCGTTTTTGGATCAATTGCGGCAAACGATGCAATGTTTGAGGCCCGAACACCACGTCTACATATGGCGCGCGTTCAACAATGGCCTTGCCCTCTTGACTGGCCACGCAGCCACCCACGCCAATAATCAAATTCGGGTTCAACTGCTTCAGATGCTTGACTCGACCCAAATCGCTGAACACTTTCTCTTGAGCTTTTTCGCGAACAGAGCAGGTGTTAAAAAGTATAACGTCTGCATCATCGGGCGTTGAGGTGCGCTCCAGGCCATCGGTGACGCCAAGCACATCTGCCATTTTGTATGAGTCGTACTCATTCATTTGGCAACCGAATGTTTTGATGAATAGCTTTTTCTTGGAAGTCATGGTGAACCTAAAGTAAAACAGCCACCATGAAAACAATAGACCGGCAAAAAGGCCATTGAAGACACGGGGACGTTGTGAATCGTTGCGTGCAGACGCGATTTTACGTGCTTCCCTTGCTAAAATGAAGCTTGAAATGACAAAACAGGATTGGTGAGTAGCAATGCCAAATCAAAAACCCTCTTTTCCCTCGAAACCACGTGTTCCCTCTCTAGACGCCTTGATTTCTGAAGTCGACAAGGCACTGAAGACACTGGTGGCCAAGCCTGTGGCCGAGCGCCCAAACCCCAGCCACTCGCTGACCTACTCTCAGGATCAACTCACGGCTGATGAAAAAGCCAGGGTGACAGGGCTGATGCGTGTGAACCATGTGGGTGAAGTTTGTGCCCAAGCGTTGTACCAGGCACAGGCGCTGGCCACCACCGATCCGAACAAAAAAGCACTGTTTATTCATGCAGCCAGGGAAGAAGCAGACCATTTGGCCTGGACACAAGAACGCCTGAATGATTTGGGCGCCCGCCCCAGCCTGCTCAACCCACTGTGGTACAGCGGGGCTTTTGCACTGGGGTATGTGGCCGGCACCATGGGCGACAAAGTTAGCCTGGGCTTCATGGCCGAAACAGAAAAGCAGGTGGAACGCCACCTCAATGACCACTTGGGCCGGCTACCAGCCAACGATCAACGATCGCGCGCCATTCTGGAACAAATGAAACAGGATGAAATCGAACATGGCCAGAAAGCGATTGATGAAGGTGCAAACAATTTGCCCTTGCCTGTCAAACTGGCCATGACCGCGATGTCGAAGGTCATGACCACCTTGGCCATGAAAATTTAGTCTTCGATGATTTCGTGAGTGAAAACCAGCTCAGCCGTTTTACCCAACATGGCAGAAGCTGAACAATACTTCTCATGAGACAGTTTGATGGCCCGGTCGACCAGATTGGGCTTGAGCCCCCGGCCTGTCACCTCAAAGTGAAAATTGATCTTGGTGAATACCTTGGGCGCCTCCTCAGCGCGCTCTGAGCTCATTTTCACCTTGCAATTGCGCACATCCTGCCCGCTTTTGCGAAGAATCAACACCACATCGTACGCTGTACAGGCACCAGTACCCGCCAACACCACTTCCATGGGCCTTGGCGCCAAGTTGTTGCCACCACCATCGGGGGCACCATCCATACAGAACATGTGACCACTGCCTGTGGTTGCTACAAATGACATGCCGGGCAAACCCGACCAACTAACTTCCGCGTCCATACACTTCCTCTACATGCTGAAAAACTGGTTGTGCTTCGCACAATTAGCAAAAAACCACAAACCGACGAAAACCTCTATCTCAGAAAAACACCAATAAAATTACCAATCAGTCAGAAATAGCTGATTTAACCAATTGATTTAAAAACGTTTATTTTAAAAAACACACGCAAAAAATACAACTTGATAATTTCGGCCACTCGATTTTAAGTCTTGCACCGCAACAAGAAAATCACTAATATTGTAACTGTAGTCACCAGTTGATCATGCTGTAGCGCCTAAAACGCTCGCGGAACCGGTGCAAGATTGTCTCCTCCACCCTCCTCCTTTGGTGGATTAAACCCAAGCGTCACAAAACGCTTGGGTTTTTTTTACTTTCAAGCCAAAAATTTTAACCCAAAGCTGAAAAATTTGCTAAAATCGCGGGTTACCTGTTGGGAGAGCCCTTCGGCTGCGTGAAACACATCAATTTGCACGCATGTACAAGTAGGGAGACAGGTGAATAAGCACTTTTTAATCTTTAAGGAAAAATCATGAAGACCTACTCAGCGAAGCCCGGTGAGGTTACTCAAGAGTGGTTTGTGATCGACGGCACCGATAAGGTGTTGGGACGTGTAGCCAGTGAAGTTGCGCGCCGCCTCCGTGGAAAACACAAACCTGAATTTACACCGCATATCGACACAGGCGATTTCATCGTGGTTGTTAACGCCGGGAAACTGCGTGTTACTGGCACCAAAGGCCTCAACAAGAAGTACTTCCGCCACTCTGGTTATCCAGGCGGTATTTACGAAACCAACTTTGACAAAATGCAGGAACGCTTCCCCGGTCGCGCACTGGAAAAAGCCGTGAAAGGCATGTTGCCAAAAGGTCCTCTGGGCTATGCAATGATCAAGAAGTTGAAGATCTATGCAGAAGCAGAGCACCCGCATTCCGCACAACAACCCAAGCCACTTGATATCTGAGGTAGAGCATGATTGGTGAATACAACTACGGAACCGGTCGCCGCAAAAGCTCGGTGGCTCGCGTTTTCATTAAGAAGGGCACTGGCCAGTTCATCGTGAACGGCAAGCCTTTGTCTGAATACTTTGCTCGTGAAACAGGCCAGATGGTTGCTCGCCAACCGTTGGTACTGACTGAGAATGTTGAAACATTTGACATCAAAGTCAACGTACGTGGCGGCGGCGAAAACGGCCAGGCTGGCGCAGTTCGTCACGGCCTGACACGCGCTTTGATCGACTTCGACGCAGAACTGAAGCCAACACTGTCGAAAGCAGGTTTGGTCACTCGTGACGCACGTGAAGTTGAACGTAAAAAAGTGGGTCTGCGTGGTGCGCGTCGTCGCAAGCAGTTCTCCAAGCGTTAAACAAACCGTACACGAAAAGTACAGCCACCCAGCAGCCCTCCCGGCTGGGTTACAATCGAAAGCCGCGCAGCAATGTGCGGCTTTTTTTCTTTACAGCACAAGGATGACAACATGATCAAAGTGGGCATTGTCGGCGGAACAGGTTACACAGGGTCGGAGCTTCTTCGCCTCTTGGCACTTCACCCAAAGGCAGAACTGAAAGCGATCACGTCCCGTGGCGAAGTGGGGCAGCCGGTTTCCGACATGTTCCCCGCCCTGCGTAAACGCGTGGATATTGCTTTCACCGAACCCCATTTTGAATCGTTGAAAGATTGCGACGTGGTGTTCTTCGCTACCCCGCATGGCGTGGCCATGGCCCAATCGGCTGAATTGGTCAAAGCGGGCATTCGTGTCATCGACCTTGGCGCGGATTTCCGCTTGAAAAACACAACCGAATTCGAACAGTGGTACGGTATGCCTCATTCTGAGCCCGAGTTGTTGTCCACGGCTTGTTATGGGCTGGTTGAATCGGCCCGCGAAGAACTCAAAAGCGCCAAACTGGTTGGATTGGCGGGCTGCTATCCAACAGCCGTGCAACTTGCCTTGAAGCCGCTGGTCACCCAAGCCAGCCCCTTGATTGACGAATCTGCAATCATCGCAGATTGCAAATCAGGTGTATCTGGCGCAGGTCGCAAGGCTGCAGTCGGCTCCCTGTTCTCCGAAGCAAGCGAAAGTTTCAAAGCCTACGGGGTTTCTGGACACCGCCACCTGCCCGAAATTGAACAGGGATTGAAAGCCATGGCTGGACGAGACATACAAATCACATTCACACCTCACCTCGTCCCCATGGTTCGAGGCATTCTGGCTACCATTTACGTCAAACTCAACGCGCAAGGCAAACAAACCGACCTGCAAGCCCTGTATGAACAGCACTATGCCAAGGAGTATTTCGTCGATGTAATGCCTCACGGCTCCATGCCAGAAACAAAATCGGTGCGTGGTTCGAATTTCGCACGCATTGCACTGCATCGCCCGCAGGGCCGTGACACTGCGGTGATTTTGTGTGTCATCGACAACCTGGTCAAAGGCGCCGCCGGGCAAGCCGTTCAAGCCATGAACGCCATGTTTGAGTTGCCGGAGCACATGGGGCTTGAACAGCTGCCTCTTGCCCCTTGATTTGAGACGCGCGCAGTGAACCCCAAGAAAAACCACCACTCAAAACGCACCTTTTTACCCGAGGTGAGGCGCTCATCACGCCTCGCCTTTGGATATGGCCTGCTTCTGGGCCTGTCCGTGTTGATGGTTTGTGTTGGCTTTGCCATGTGGGGCCCCAAAGACAACGTGGTGCAACATATTTTTTCAACTCAGGAAGTCGCAGAGCTAAACGAACAATTGGCCACCCTGGAAACCCAGGTCAGCACGCTTCAAGAGGAAGTCGAGCGAACCAACGAATTGGCCAAGCTCGACAAGGAAGCGCGCAGCAAGCTGAATTTGCTGATAGCAAACCTGGAATCAGAGAACGCCAAATTGAAAGAAGACCTGGCTTTTTTTGAAGGATTCATGCCGGGAAGCCTTCAAGGCGCCATCTCACTGAAGCGCCTGCAGGTCACAAAAGACACCGTGCCTGATCAATACCGCTACAAGGCACTGGTTATTCAAGGTAGCCAGCGCCCCGAGGTCAAATTGAACGTGCAAGTCTTGATTAAAGTATTGAACAAGGACGCCAGCAGTGTCATAGTCTTACCCAGTGCAGACGCCATCGACGACCCCCAATTCAACATCAAACTGACTCGCTTTTCTCGAGTCTCGGGTGTGTTTTCTTTGCCACAGGGCAGCAAGCTGCAAAGTGTTGAAATGCGGATACTGGACTCGGGCGCAATACGCGCCCAGTCCACCATTAAACTTTGAGAGGTTGGTGATGTTTTCGAAAAAAAATACTAAGCGGTTGTTGCCCATTCAAAGCCTGATTGGGGCAGACATGGCCGTCAAAGGCGACTTGCGCTTCAAAGGCGGCATGCGCATTGATGGAGAAGTGGACGGCAATGTGATTGCAGACGAAAGTGTGCAATCCTTATTGGTGATTTCCGAAACCGGAAAAGTGCGCGGTAGTGTGCGTGTCGGCCATGTTGTGGTCAGCGGTTCCATTGAAGGCCCCATTGAAGCCAGCCAACTTCTGGAACTTCACCCTTCCGCAAATGTCTCAGGTGACGTAAGATATAAGGCATTGGAGATGCATCCGGGCGCTGTCGTTGACGGCACCTTGCATCACGACAGTGAAGAAATGGTGCCGGGAAAGCTGGCATTGGCATCGAGCAAGTAATTTCCAGCGAAAAGGCAGGACAAGATGGAAGCAACAACCACAGAATTACCAAGCGTATTGGTCTTCACCGACTCAGCGGCATCCAAGGTGCGCGAGTTGATTGAAGAAGAAGGCAACCCCAATTTGAAATTGCGCGTGTTTGTGCAAGGTGGCGGCTGCTCCGGTTTTCAGTATGGGTTCACTTTTGATGAAGATGTGAATGAAGACGACACCGCACTTGACAAAGGCGGCGTGACTTTGTTGATCGACTCGATGAGTTTTCAGTACCTCACAGGTGCTGAAATCGACTACAAAGAAGACATCAACGGCGCCCAGTTTGTGATCAAGAACCCCAATGCAACCACCACCTGCGGGTGTGGTTCGTCGTTCTCGGTCTAAGCGAACCTCAAAATCGCAAAAAACCCACCTCATGGTGGGTTTTTTATTGAGCGATTCCTTCCCAGCCTTTTTAACCCAGCCTAAAACCCACCGCCCCTTCGCAACTGTGTCTCCACTTTTACTTTTCCCTGATTTTGCAATCATTGCCTTGGGTTACCTGCTCAAACGATTCTGGATGGCACCCTCCGCTTGGGTCACCATTGAAAAGCTGGTTTATTTTGTATTGTTTCCTTGCCTGCTTTTTTTCTCGGTGGCCTCCAGCAACGTGGACATCGACTCTGTCGGTGTGTTTGCTCTGGGTGCGCCGACCATCATCGGGGCTGCATTTTTGCTGGGGTGGCTGGGGGTATGGCTAAGTCGAATGGGCCGGGTTGATTTCGCATCGGGTCTACAGACCGCTTATCGGTTCAATTCCTACATTGGCTTGGCTTTGGTCAGTCGCTTGGGCGGTCAACAGGCTGTGGCAGAACTTGCCATCCTGTTGGCGCTGGGCGTGCCGCTATGCAATGTTCTTGCCGTAGGGTCCATGAGCAAAGGCGGTCGCCTGATCGCATTCATGGAGATTCTAAAGAACCCTTTGATCATCGGCACCGCACTGGGCATTGCAGCGAAATTGCTCCACATTCCGACACCAGAACCGGTGATGCTCACACTAGAACGACTTGCGCAGGCGGCTGTATCCCTGGGCTTGCTTGCGGTGGGGGCGGGGCTTGTGTTTTCAGGCTTGCGTGGCCACTGGGCTGTTTCAGCCTGGTGGTTGTGTTTGAAGTTGCTGGTGTCGCCCGCCTTGGCTGTGTTTTACGCACACATGGTGGGTTTAAGTGAACAACAATCCCTGGTTCTGCTGGTTTTCTCTGCGATTCCATCGGCATCGAGCGCCTATATTCTGGCTGCACGCATGGGGGGCAATGCGCCGCTGGTGGCCTGCCTGATCTCGATGTCTACGGTGGCAGCTGCCCTCACTTTACCGTTGGTATTCGTTGTTGTGGAAACACTGGGGATTTAGGTGATGCAAAAAGAATCCAAGGCAGGTTCAAGGCATCAGCGTTTCAATTTGTTGAACAATCCAGGGTTTAACCGCGTCAACCCAGGAAGGCTGCAGCGGATCGACCACCTGTTTGTGTTCGGTCGAACGAAGCCAGGTGATTTGGCGCTTGGCCAATTGCCGGGTGGCGGCAATGCCGCGCTGAACCATTTCATCGTAGGTGGACTGCCCGTGCAAATATTCCCACACCTGCCGATAGCCCACACATCGCATGGAAGGCATGCTCGCATCCAGCACATATCGATGACGAAGTTCGATCACTTCTTCAACCAGCCCTTGACTTAACATGTCAAGAAAACGCTGTTCAATGCGCGCGTGAAGAACACTCCGGTCCGATGGCTCCAAAGACAAGGTGGGCAACAATGCCTGATCGTGTTGACCACGATTGTGAAAACTCGACAGCGGCTTGCCAGTGAGGGTGTAAACCTCCAGCGCGCGTTGCAAGCGCTGCGAATCGTTCGGAGCAAGGCGCTGCGCAGTGATGGGGTCCACCTCAGCCAAACGGGCGTGAACGGCAGGCCAACCCTGCTCCAAGGCTTGCTGCTCAATGGCTGCGCGAACATCTGCATCAGCGGGGGGCAGATCATCCATGCCGCTGACCAATGTTTTGTAATACATCATGGTGCCCCCTAAAATGACAGGCACATGGCCACGGGCACGAATATCGACAATCAAGCCTTGAGTCATTTCTACAAAATCAGCCGCACTGAAAACCTCGCTTGGTGAAATGATGTCGATGAGGTGATGGGGTACGGTTGCCAATTCCTGTGTTGTTGGCTTGGCCGTGCCAATATTCATATCTTTGAACACCAACGCGGAATCCAGACTGATGATCTCGATGGGCATGCCCTGCTGCGCCATCCACAAACCCAACGCTGATTTGCCTGATGCAGTTGGACCGAGGATCGCCAAGGCCTGAATTGAATTCATCACTGCCCCCGCAAGAACCACTTGTCCATCTCAGCCATGCTGAAATGTCGCCAAGTGGGGCGCCCATGATTGCACTGGTCGGAACGTTCTGTTCGCTCCATGGCTCGCAACAGTGCATTCATTTCCGGCACTGTCAACTTTCGATTGGCCCGCACTGCGGTGTGGCAGGCCAGCCCGGCCAGCCATTCGTTGCGTTGGCGCTCCAGAACATGTGCCACGCCAAATTGATGCAAATCCTCGAGCCAGCGTTGCAGCAACGCGGACAAGTCTTGACCTGCAAGCATCGATGGGACGGCTCGAACAGCAATTTCCTGAGTGGAGATCAAACTCAAACGAAAACCAAGCCGTGACCAGACGGCTTGCCCCTGTTCAACCTCACTGGCCAAACGCGGATCGATTTGCACAAGCAAAGGCACCAGGAGTTCCTGCGATGAAATTCGCTCGTCACGATCCAGTGCATTTTTGAACTGCTCATACAGCACACGCTCATGGGCTGCGTGCATGTCCACCACCACCATGCCATCGGGGCGCAGCGCAAGCACATAAACGCCATGAACCTGGGCAATTGCCTGCCCAAGGTACTCCTCTTCTTGCGACTCCGCTGCGGCATGCGCATGCACCACAGCTGGCTGCGCGCGCGGATAGGCCACAGGACGAATGGGCGGGGCTTGCTCGTCCAATGGCCGATGAGCGGCGATGTAGTCCGCTAATTCTTCGCGCAGGAAAGGCAAAGCGCCCGATTTGGCCTGCACCTGAGGATAAGCGGGCACCCCGGCGGACGAGCCAGCCGCCCGCCATGCGTTTGGAGAAGCGGCATTGGGCACACCTGGTGGCTGAAGTTCTTCTTGTGCCTCGCTCAAGACGGTCACGGCACGCGACGAAGCCAGTGCTGCCTGTATGGACTGCCTCACCCATTGATGAACGGCGCGCGCGTTGCGAAAGCGCACCTCTGTTTTTGCGGGATGTACATTCACATCCACTTCATGCGCAGGCAAGTTCAAAAACAACACAAAAGCCGGAAACTTGTCGCCATGCAACACGTCTTCATAAGCCGAGCGCACGGCGTGGTTGATCAATTTGTCTTTTACAAACCGGCCATTCACGTAAAAAAACTGCATGTCGCCCTTACCGCGTGCAGCGTCGGGCAAGCCCAGTGCGCCATGCAGTTGCATATCGGCGGTTTGAACTTCGATGGGTTTTGACGCACCGTTGGCCATGGCTTCCAGGATGCCAAACACTCGCGTGGTCCAAGCGCTTTCCTGATAACGAACGTGCAGCTTACCGTCTCGATACACCAGCCAGGTCACTTTCGGATTGGCCAATGCCATGCGCTTGACCACGTCCAGACAATGAAAGTACTCGGTTTGCTCCGTCTTCAAAAACTTGCGTCGCGCGGGGGTGCTGAAATAAAGCGATTGAACATCGACCGTGGTGCCCGGCGCATTGGAAGATGGTGCGATCTGCCACTCACCACTGTGATTGCCGATGGAATAAGCGCACGCCTGCCCTTTGGGGAAGCTGCTCAAGGTGAATTGACTGACTGAAGCAATCGAGGCCAAGGCCTCTCCTCGAAACCCCAGACTCAACACATTTTCCAGCTCTGTCAAGGACTGGATTTTCGAAGTGGCGTGCCGAGTGACGGCCAGTACCAGTTCAGATTCAGGAATGCCTTTGCCGTTGTCTTGAATACAGATGCGTTGAATACCACCGCCATCGATGCGGACCACAATTTCAGTGGCCCCCGCATCCAGCGCGTTTTCTAGCAATTCTTTAACCACCGAGGCAGGTCGCTCAACCACCTCGCCTGCGGCAATTTGACTGATTAAAACATCGGGCAGTAGGGAAATAGGTCGGTCGCTCATGCCCACCATTATAAGTGGGCACTTCCCTTATGCGATGCGAGACCTTGCCACGGGTGGGTTCTTGGCGAAATATTTGCTGATTCCCTGCGCAATCGCTTTTGCAATCTTCTGCTGATGCGCAGAGTTGGTGAGCTTGCGCTCTTCTTCTGGATTACTGATGAAGGCAGTCTCCACCAGAATGGAAGGGATATCAGGCGCCTTCAACACGGCAAAACCAGCTTGCTCAACCTGCGGCTTGTGCAACTTGTTGATTTTCCCAAGGTGCCCCAACACGGCATCGCCCAGTTTCAAGCTGTCGTTGATTTGCGCGGTGGTCGACAAATCAAGCAACACCCGAGCCAATTGGGAATCGGTGCCACGAATGTTGACCCCTCCGATCAGGTCAGATGCGTTTTCCTTATTTGCCAACCACTTGGCTGCCGTGCTGGTGGCCCCGCGTTCCGACAGCACAAACACAGAAGAGCCTCTGGCACTGGGCTTGATGAACGCATCGGCATGCACCGAGACGAACAGGTCGGCGTTCACACTTCGGGCTTTTTGCACGCGGGTGTTCAGCGGCACAAAGAAATCGCCATTGCGAGTCAACATGGCGCGCATGCCGGGGATTCTGTCGATCTCGGCTTTTAACTGCTTGCTGATGGCCAGCACCACGTCCTTCTCATAGCTTCCGCCGCGGCCAATCGCACCCGGATCTTCACCACCATGCCCTGGATCGATCGCCACAGTGATCATGCGCTTGACTTCAAGTGCAGGTTTTTCGGATGACTGGATTTGGGGGTGAACTTTGGCCAACTCTGTGCCTTCATCCACCTTCAGGGGTTTGTTGTCTGAACCTTGAACGGGCTTGGTCTCGGCTTCAGCCATGCGCAAGGCGCGAGTGATTTCATCCTCTTTGAAAACGGGATCCACGCCTTTGTCGATTAAGGCCAATAAGGGGTCTGTGGGTACTTTGGGATAAAAATCAACCACAAACCGGTTTTTATACTCGGCAACGGGGTCGATGGTGAACACGTCGGGTTTCACTTCGGTTTTCAGATCGAAAACAATTCGTACAGTGTTGGCGTCGAACTGTGCCACGCGAATTTGTTGAACATAGGGGTCATCGGCCTTGAGGCGGCTGGTCAACTCTTTGAGCGTGTTGTCCAAACGCATGTCGAGAATGTCAATCACCATGCGCCATGGGTTTTCAATTAAAAAGTGCTTGTACTGAATAGCGCCTGCGTGCTCCAGAGTGACCCGTGTGTATTCGTCAGCCGGCCAAAGACGCACATCGACGAATCGCACCTGGCTTGCCGCCAAGGCGCCGACTGGCACCAACTTGAGCAGCAAACCTGCCCCCACTGTTTTCAACAAATCGCGACGTGATTTCATAGGCTATTGTTGTTCGATCATTTGGTTAACCAAGACCTCACCACGAGGAGAGGTCGCGCTCACTTCAATTTGCCGACCAGCCAAGGCAGGGTTGGCATTGTTTTGCATGTCGTAGGAAAGGACAATTCGGAGATCCGCGCGGGGCAAGAGTCCGCCTGCTTTATCCGGCCATTCAACCAAACAGATCGCCTGCTCCTCAAAAAAATCCCTAAAACCCGAATCTTCCCACTCATTCTGATCGAAGAATCGATAAAAATCAAAGTGATACACCGAAAAATTCGAGAATTTGTAAGGTTCTACCAACGCATAGCTCGGACTTTTGATTGCGCCCTGCACACCCAAGGCACGCAAGAAGGCACGGACCAAGGTGGTTTTGCCCGCACCCAGCGGTCCAGACAGGGTGATTAACAGCGGCGCTTGGGCCAGTGCGGCCAGCTTTTCACCTACACTGTGTGTGGCCTGGTCATCGGGTAAAACCTGGATAAATTTCTGCATGCTGAGCTTTCAAGAACAAAACAACTGGACAAGAATTCAAAAAATTGCATCCACTTTGGGCATCGAATGCCTGGGGGTAAGTGACACGCAACTCAATGCCTGCGAGCCGCACCTTCAGGCCTGGTTAGACCAAGGCATGCACGGCGAAATGTATTACATGGAACGCCACGGCACCAAACGCCTGGACGCCAACACTCTATTTGAAGGTGCGATTCGAATCCTATCATTGAGAGTCCCTTACGTGCCTAAAGAACGCCTAACGAAGACCGGTGCGGCCCGTTTTTGTTCCGAAACACTGCAAGAAATCAACCAGGGTACCCAGCCCTACATCAGTTTGTATGCGCGAGGGCGCGATTACCACAAGGTGATTCGTCAACAACTTAAAAAATTCGCAATGGCTGTTCACGAGGAGCTTGGCGAGTTCGGTTTTCGAGTGGCGGTTGACAGCGCACCCACGCCTGAAGTCGAAATAGCCAGAAAAGCAGGACTTGGCTGGCGCGGTAAACACACCCTGTTGATTCATCCCAAAGAAGGCTCTTTGTTTTTTCTTGGAGAGGTGTTCACCAACCTGCCCTTGCCGCTCAGCGGCGAATTCGAACAGGACCATTGTGGAAGTTGCCAAAGTTGCATCACCGCTTGCCCCACGCGAGCCATTGTGAAGCCTTATCAGGTCGATGCCCGCCTGTGTATTTCCTATCTAACCATTGAACACGACAGCGCCATTCCCTTGGAGCTTCGGCCCTTGGTGGGAACCCGGATTTATGGCTGTGACGATTGTCAACTGGCGTGCCCCTGGAACAAATTCACACAGCCCGCCAAACACGCAGACTTCAATGGACGACCGGAGTTTGACTCTCCAGACTGGTTTGACATGATGCAGTGGAGCGAGGAAGAATTTTTAAAGCGCACAGAAGGCAGCGCGATTCGACGCATTGGTTACAAACGTTTCAGACGGAACCTGGCTGTGGCGGCAGGCAATAGCCAACAGGTCCCGGGCATTGAGGGCGCTTTACACCGCATGCGCACCGATGCAGACGAATTTCTCGCCGAACACATTGACTGGGCATTGGCTCAAATCAAGCGCAATGCCCGGATCGATTGATGTGCAATTGATCTGCGATTGATCTATTCAGTCAAGAAGCCGCTTTCACAATGGTGTGCGCCTCGCCTTCAGCACGCTTGCGCACCACACCAATCTTGTACGGTATTTCGCCAGCCGATTCCAACAAGCGCATGGCTGCATCAACCTGTTCAGCCGGTAACACCACGACCATGCCGATGCCGCAATTGAACACACGGTTCATTTCATCAAAGGGCACTTGACCATTCACCTGCAACCATTTGAAGAGGTCTGTTTCGGGCCAGCTGGCTCGATCCAGTTCAGCCACCAGGTGGTCGGGCAATACGCGAGGAATGTTTTCGACCAATCCCCCACCCGTGATGTGCGCGAGCGCGTGCACAGGCATGGCTTTGATCAGTTGCAACACAGGCTTCACATACATACGCGTGGGGGCCATGATGGCTTCCCGCAGGGTTACGCCGTCGCAGGGCTGACCGAGATCAGGTTGTGCCCGTTCCAGAATTTTGCGGACCAAAGAGAAACCATTGGAGTGAATACCATTGGAGGCCAGGCCGAGTATCACATCGCCTTCCTTGACTTTGCTTGCATCCAGAATTTCAGACTTTTCGACCACACCCACTGCGAAACCGGCCAGATCGTATTCGCCGTCAGGATACATGCCGGGCATTTCAGCGGTTTCACCGCCTATTAATGCACAACCTGCCTGTTCACAACCCAAGGCAATACCGCCCACCACGCTGACCGCTGTTTTTACATCAAGCTTGCCACAGGCGAAGTAATCCAGAAAATAAAGTGGTTCGGCGCCTTGAACCAGAATGTCATTGGCGCTCATGGCCACAAGGTCGATGCCCACGGTGTGGTGAATATTCCATTCGAATGCCAACCGCAGCTTGGTACCCACACCATCGGTGCCCGACACCAACACGGGCTCTTTATAACCCTTTGGGACTTCAAACATGGCACCAAAGCCGCCAATACCGGCCAGCACACCTGGACGCATGGTGCGCTTTGCCATGGGTTTGATGGCATCCACCAGGTCGTCACCCGCTTGCATGTCTACGCCAGCGTCTTTGTAGGTCAAGGGAGAATTCATTGAAATTCGATCCGAAAAATAGAGAGGCAGTTTTAAGCCGCGAAAGCGACCAAGTGAGCCGCTATTTTAACCGAGACAAGGCCGAAAAAGTGCCATTCAGGGGTATTATTGGAGGTTGCATACACCCTCAGCCTGACGCTTACTTACCAATCAATGGTCCTTTTTTTGAGTCACCCACCCCATTGCGCCACTGGCCAAAATTAAGCAATGCTTATGCAACAGCTGCTGCTCGACGTATTCACACCACCCAAACCCACGCTGACCAATTTTCTGGTCGGCGAGAACGCGCAGGTGGTGCATGAATTGCGCATGTTGGCCGGTGATCAATGCATCAGCCCATTCGTTTATCTGTATGGGCCGGCAGGCTGCGGAAAAACGCATTTGCTCAAAAGCGTGGCCTGCGAGCTGGGCACCCACATTTTCAACGGTGTGAACCGTTTCGTATTCAAGGGTGTTGAGGCCAGCCTGCTCGTTGACGACATTGATCAACTCACAGCCTACTCACAGGTGCAATTGTTCAATGCATTCAATTCCAGCATGGCGCAAGGTACACCCGCACGAATTTTGTTAACCAGCGAGCACCACCCGACCGAACTGCCAGTGCGCGATGACCTGCGCACCCGCATCGAGGCAGGCCTGTGCTTGCGAATTCAGCCATTAAGCGACCAAGACAAGCACGCTGCCCTGCAAGCCGTTGCCAAAAGCCGAGGGCTTGAATTGAGCGAGGAGGTCATTGACTATGCACTGCGCTACTTTCAGCGTGACATGGGTTCATTGATGGCCGTGATGGATGGCCTGGACCGCTTTTCCCTTGAACAACACAAACCCGTCAGCGTGAACCTGCTTCGGCACTGGATGAAACGACGGGAGAGCCTGGTAATACGTGAATATGAAACTCGCACTATTTGACTTGGACAACACTTTGCTGCCCATCGATTCCGATCACGGCTGGTCACAGTTCCTGATCAACAAAGGGGTATTGGATCGGGATGAGTTCGAGTCACGAAATAACCAGTTTTATGCAGACTACAAAGCTGGCACCTTGAACATCGATGAGTTTTTGGACTTCCAGCTGCGCCCGCTGAAAAATAATTCCCGTGCACAACTGGCTGTCTGGCACAACGAATTCATGCAAGAAGTGATTCGTCCCAACATTCAGCAAAGTGCACTGAACCTGGTGCGCCAACACCAGGATGAACAGGCGGTTTGCATGATCATCACCGCCACCAACAGTTTCATCACACAGCCCATTGCTCAGGCTTTCGGCATTGAGGCCCTGATTGCCACCGAACCGGAAATGATTGACAACGAATTCACCGGCAAGGTGTCTGGCCTGCCCAGTTTTCGCGAAGGCAAGGTCACCCGCCTGAATCAATGGCTGGCCTCCAAGGGCTGGTCGCTGGATTCGTTTGAAAGCAGCTTTTTTTACAGCGATTCCATCAACGACCTTCCTTTGCTGGAGTGTGTCACACACCCCGTGGCAGCAAATCCCGATGACAAATTGCGCGCCATTGCAGCACAGCGTGGCTGGCCAACCCTTGAGCTATTTCAATGATCAAGAAACTGTTTAAGCGAATGTTCGCCAAGCCCAGGCTTGGCCGAGAAGCCCCCGGGCAAGCCACTCACTTGAACTTGGGCACCACCCCAATGGTCAAGGCCAGTTACAACACCCACAAACCCAAGGTTTGGGGTGTGGCAGAGCACAAAATCGACAAGCGACTGGTGTCCCACAACGCCATCCGGGTGTGCGAAACCCTCCAAAACAAGGGTTACAAGGCTTTTGTGGTGGGCGGTGCTGTTCGTGACTTACTGCTTGGCATGCGGCCAAAAGACTTCGACGTGGCCACCGACGCCAGTCCCGAGCAAACTCAGCGCCTGTTTCGCAGGGCACGCATCATTGGCAGGCGCTTTCAAATCGTTCATGTCATGTTCGGCCCTGAAACCATTGAAACCTCAACGTTTCGCGCCCTGGCCAGTTCAAGCAATGAAACCGACGAACACGGTCGCGTGCTTCGAGACAACGAATTCGGCCGCCAAGATGAAGATGCGTCTCGACGCGACTTCACAGTCAATGCGATGTATTACGACCCATCGACAGAAACAGTGTGGGACTACCACCACGGCATGGAAGATTTGCGCGCACGCCTGCTGCGCATGATTGGCGAACCCTCTCAGCGTTATCGCGAGGACCCGGTTCGCATGCTGCGCGTGGTGCGTTTTGCAGCCAAGCTGAACTTCCAGATTGAACCGGCCACCTACGCACCCATCGCCGATTTGGCCGATCTGCTCAAGAACGTGCCCGCATCGCGTTTGTTTGACGAAATGATGAAGCTGTTGACCAGCGGTTCAGCCATGGCCTGCTTGAAAGGCTTAAGGCAGGCTGGTTTGCACGGGGGGGTTTTCCCACTGCTCGGCGCCATTTTGGAACACGAACGGGGCGAGCCATTCCTGACAGAGGCGCTTTCCCGCACAGACGCGCGTGTCAAGGAGGGCAAGCCGCTTAGCCCCGGATTCCTGTTTGCCTGTTTGTTGTGGCACTTGGTGCTGGAAAACTGGGAAAAAAGACTGGAACGCGGCGAGGTCAAGTTTCCTGCCTTGTTTGCCGCGATGGATGAGGTGCTGGCCGAACAGGCTGAACGCACTGCCATTCCGAGGCGCCTCACTGGCGACATGCGGGAAATTTGGAGTTTCCAGCCACGCTTTGAAAAGCGGGCGGGCAAAGCACCTTTTCGCATGCTGGAACAACAAAAATTCAGAGCCTCGCTGGACTTCTTCGAACTGCGCGCATTGGTGGGCGATGCAGACACCGAGCTGGCGCGCTGGTGGCGCCAATTCAGCGATGGTGAAACGAGCAATCGGCAAGCGTTACTCGATCAACTCAAGGGGACGCCTGCCGGTAACGAGCAAGGCCCCAAAAAACGCAAACGTCGACGAAAACCAAAGACTGCTGGTTCCGGGCAGCCAAATACCGGTCATTCAAACAGCGGCCATTCCGATCAAGGTTCCGGGGCGTCCGATTGAGCCAAGGCATCCTGTGCTACTTGGGCCTGGGCGGGAATTTGGGCGAGCCGACGCGATTGTTTGACGAGGTGGCGAAAAACCTTCGACACAATCCGCTGGCTGAACACGTGCGTGAATCCATGCGCTTTGAAAGCAGCCCGATTGATGCGACAGGCCCCAAGTACGTCAACTCTGTGATTGAACTGCACTGGCTGGGTAGTGCGACCCAGTTGTTACTCGCCTGCCAAACCCTCGAGAACGAGATGGGCAGAGTTCGAAGCACACGCAATGCGCCACGCCTGATTGACATTGACGTATTGCTTTTTGGCGAACAAAAAATCGACAGCCCTGCCCTGCAGGTGCCTCACCCACGCATGCACCTTCGCCGATTTGTCCTTGAGCCTTTGGTGCATTTGAACCCCGCCGCGAACATTCCCGGACAAGGCCTGGCCCGTGAGCTGCTTGAACATACGCTCGACCAAGACGTGCGGGCAATTTGAGCGTTTTTTCCAAACCAACTGCCTGCGTTGCGCTACACTGATGCCGCGTTTTGGATGGGCACTTCCACCGCCTGTTCTACATGGAGATTGAATGTTGCTTTCAGAGAAATATCGTCACATCGTGATTGAAGGGCCCATTGGTGTCGGCAAAACATCGCTGGCGCAACTGATTGCACAACGTTTCCATGCCGAGGTGCTACTGGAAAAGCCAGAGGAAAACCCGTTTCTGGAAAAGTTTTACCAAGACCCTCCTCGCTACGCGTTGCCAACACAGTTGTTTTTCCTGTTTCAACGCATTGCCCAGCTGCGAGACCTGGCTCAGCGCGACTTTTTTGAAAACATGGTGGTCAGCGACTTTTTGCTTGAAAAAGACCGCATGTTCGCCTCGCTGACGCTGGATGAAGAGGAATTAAAGCTTTATCAGCAAATTTATCAACATCAAAGCCCGCAAACCAGCACACCAGACCTTGTCATTTACCTGCAAGCGTCACCCCAGGCATTGATAGAACGCGTACAAAAACGCGCCACACCCTATGAAGCAAACATCACCGAGTCGTACCTGGCGCAATTGAGCGATGCGTACAGTCGCTTTTTCTACCATTACGACGATGCGCCTTTACTGATCGTGAACACCGAACACCTGAACCCCATTGACCACACCGAAGACTTTGATTTATTGCTTAGTCAAATTGAAGGCATGAAAGGTCGTCGAGAATTTTTCAATTGGTCGGAATAAGCAACCTGCGAGACACGCCATGAGCGCACAGACACCAGTAGCCCATTCACAAGTCAGAAAGCCGGTCACGTTGCCTGGCCTGATTGAGATGAAAAAACAGCAAGAGAAAATCGCGATGCTGACTTGCTACGACGCTTGCTTTGCCAGCGTCCTGGATTCAAGCGGCGTGGATATTTTGCTGATTGGGGACTCCTTGGGTATGGTATTGGCGGGCATGCCCAGCACCCTGCCGGTGAGCATGGAGATGATGGAGTACCACACCCGTTGCGTGGCGGCGGGTAATAAAACCGCATTCGTGCTCGCCGACATGCCGTTTGGCAGCTATCAGGAAAGCCCGGAGCTGGCCTACCGGCATGCTGCAAAATTGATGGCCGCAGGCGCCAACATGGTGAAACTGGAGGGCACAGCCTGGCTGGCGCCCACGGTGGAGTACCTGACCACCCGTGACATTCCCGTGTGTGCCCACCTTGGTTTGACACCCCAGTCGGTGAGCGCCTTGGGTGGGTATCGGGTTCAGGGGCGCGACGCCAAAGCCGCCAAAGTACTTAAAAACAATGCCAAAGCCATGCAAGATGCGGGTGCCCAAATGGTGCTGTTTGAACTCATTCCGGGAAAATTGGCAGCGGATATTTCCAAATCTTTAGTCGTGCCAACGATTGGCATTGGCGCGGGCGTGGATTGCGACGGTCAGGTTTTGGTTCTACACGACATGTTGAATGTATTTCCGGGCAAAAAGCCGAAATTTGTCCGCAATTTCATGGATAATCAGCCCTCGATTCAGGCTGCCATTCAGGCCTATGTGAGTGCGGTGAAGGACAAAACCTTTCCCACCGCCGATCACACTTTCTGAGAGTTGCATGAGACAGATTTCATCGATCACCGAACTTCGAGACCAACTTCGCGGACAAAACCGGGTGGCGTTCGTGCCCACCATGGGTAATCTGCACGAAGGGCACATGTCGCTGATGCGTATTGCTGCCAAACACGGCGACCCCGTGGTGGCCAGCGTCTTTGTAAATCGACTTCAATTCGGCCCCAACGAAGATTTTGACAAATACCCACGCACGCTTCAAGACGACGCCGAAAAACTTGAAAAAGAACACGTGTATGTGATGTTTGCGCCCACAGAGCGCGACCTCTACCCCGAGAAACAGGATTACCGGGTTACACCACCCAACGACCTGGGCGGCACACTGGAAGGTGAATTCCGGCCAGGTTTTTTCGAAGGCGTGTGTACGGTGGTGACCAAACTGTTCAACTGCGTTCAACCCAAGGTCGCCGTGTTCGGCAAGAAAGACTACCAGCAACTCATGATCATTCGCAGGCTGGTTGCCCAACTGGCCATGCCCATTGAGATCATTGCTGCACCCACGGTTCGCGACGTGGATGGGTTGGCGTTGTCATCCCGAAACCGATACCTCAGCGACTCCGAGCGCACCGAGGCGCCATTCCTTTATCAACTTTTGAATGATCTTTCCAATCAGGTGAAATCTGGTCGCCCCAATTTGACGCAGTTGATACAATTGGAGTTGGAGTGCGTGGAGGCACTCAATCAAAGAGGCTGGAAGCCCGATTATTTTGAGGTCCGCAGACAGGCAGACCTGCAACGACCCACCGATGAAAACCTGTCTGATCAAACCCCGCTGGTGATCCTGGCGGCAGCCAAACTGGGCAACACTCGTTTGATCGACAATTTGGAGATTGCGTAATGCAACGTGAAATGTTGCTCGGAAAAATCCACCGAGCCAAAGTGACTCACTGCGAACTTCACTACGAAGGTTCTTGTGCCATTGATGAAAACCTGCTTGAGGCGTCTGGAATTATTGAGTTCCAGCGCATCGATATTTATGTGATCGACAACGGCGAGCGGTTTTCAACCTATGCAATCAAAGGTGAACGTGGAAGCGGCATGATTTCGCTGAATGGTGCAGCTGCACGACGCGCTCAGAAAGGTGACTTGGTCATCATCGCGGCCTATGGCACGCTGGATGACAAGGAATGCGAAACATTCAAACCCAAGCTGGTGTTTGTCAATGACAACAATCAAATTGAGGAAGAACGCGGCCACATTCCAACCCAAAACATGTAAACGGTGGTAAAACACGCCAGTACCAAGGACTGATAACGCCCACTCCACGGACTCAATTCCTGACTGAAGTTTCGGCCACCGGCGTCTCAGCTGTTTGATGTTCCTTTAATGAAGATAAGCTTTCCTCAATGACTTTGACCTTTCGAGCCTGGAGCCACTTATGCACTTGAGCGCCAACAAGTGCGGCGCCGGCGATCGCTCCCACAGCCAAAAGGGCATAAGGATTGGCAAGTACACCAGCCAAGGCTAGACCACCCACAACCGTGGCGCTGACACCTACGAGACCTTGGAATACGCTGCGGGTTCTATTGTTTTGATGGAGCCGCTTCAGTTTTGAGAAGGCCTGATGTTCGTCCGAGCCCTCGGTGAGGGTTTTAAGCTTCTCATTCACTTCAGTCAAGCACTTGGAGCTTGCTTTGAACCCCTTGTGTCCATCCCACATATTAAGCAGGCCAGCGCCAAGAACTCCCCAGGAGAAAGCCGAGAAATTTGCGAGAACAGTGCCAATTACATGTGAGTGAGCAATGGAAAGCTTCTCAAACACCACTGAGGCAACCGCTGCGATTTTTTCTTTACCTACAACAAACCCGACCAAGGCAGCGGGCCCTGAGAGCAAGAGCAGACTTTTCGCTGCGCTTGAAACCGCGCCACACAAACCCTTGCCTTTCTTTTCGTGAGACGCCGCGGATGCAGCAACAGCATTGTCGATCGACCCTGACTGGTTACTTGGGTTATTTGGACCACTTGAAATCGCTATAGAATCAAGACTCACACGCTGCTCCCACACAAATAAATACACTTTGTGTGGCACTTAAAACCGCAGAGTTCAATAATTATGAGACGTTTGAAGAGCCGACATCAGGAAGCAGCACGCTTCAGACGATCAGCAATGCCTTCCCATTGCGCATCAACAGGCGGGCGCTCGAATAGCACCTGCTTGCAGGCCAAGTCGTCAGCCTGACGAAGAACGGTGTACAGCACTTTGGCGACGCCTTGCGGGCTGTCATTCAATGCCTCAACCAAAACCGCTGAGTGATGACTTCGCAAGCGATCTGCAGCTTGCAAAAAGCCGTCAGACCAACCCACGCACAGGGCTTTACCACCCAACTGCAAATCCATCAACTCTTGGGCGGACACGACATACACCTTGGCGTTCGGGCTGTAGTGCTTCTCGAGTGCGCCCGACACACGCGGATTATTCTGACCGGGTTTTCCCGCCTCGACATGACCTTTCACAGAAACACCCAACACTTGCTCAATCTGTGAGGCGGTGATCACGCCGGGCCTAAGCACAGCGAGTTGCTCACCCAACAGAGAAACGATGGTGGACTCAATGCCGACCTCGGGTTCGCTGCCATCCAAAACATAGGGTATGCGGTCACCCAACTCTGCCACCACGTGCGCGGCGCGCGTCGGGCTGACTTTGCCGAAACGATTGGCCGAGGGCGCAGCCACTGGCACACCAACAGCCGCCAACAGGGCTGCCGCGGACGAGTGCGACGGGCAACGGACACCCACCGAACTTTGCCCACCGGTCACCGACAGCGGCATGAGTGGCCCTTTGGGCACGATCATGGTCAACGGACCGGGCCAAAAGGCCTTGGCCAGGATTTCAAAATAGTGGGAATGAGGCAGCTTGTGCACGTCCACCCAGCCCGCTTGCCAATCAAAATCGCAGTGGGCGTGTGCGATCAAGGGGTGGTTCGCAGGGCGCCCTTTGCTTTGGAATATATTGCGAACTGCATCGGGCTGAGTCACGGCAGCACCCAGCCCAAACACTGTTTCAGTGGGGAAAGCAACGAGCTCACCGTTTAGCAAAGCATCGGCTGCACGTCGAATATTGCCTGGTGTGGGGTCCAGTGTAACCGCATGCATGGCGGATTGCTTAGTCGTCGTCATCGCCTATGCCCAGCAGGTCGCGAACGTCCTGAGCCACTGCCAATGCTTTGTCCATTTCCGCAGCAATCACGGTGATGTGCCCCATTTTGCGACCCACACGCGCCTGCTCCTTGCCGTACAAATGTAACTTCACTTCCGGCAAAGCAAGTACTTTCGCCCAGTCGGGCTCGCGTTCATCACCCTCGGCGGTGAACCAAAGATCCCCCAGCAAATTAACCATCACGGCAGCGCTGTGCTGGCGTGTGTCGCCCAAAGGCAAACCAGCCAGAATTCGCGCCTGTTGCTCAAACTGGCAAGTGACACATGCATCAATGGAATAATGTCCGCTGTTGTGAGGGCGAGGCGCAATTTCATTGACCACCAAGCCCATTTCGTCCACCACGAAAAATTCCACACACAACACGCCAACATAATCGAGCGCGCCTGCGATTGAGATGGCGTTGGCACGCGCTTGCGATGCCATGGCATCGTCGATTCGAGCTGGAACAATGGAGGTCGCCAAAATTCCTTTTCGGTGATGATTTTCCGCCACAGGAAATGTTGCACACTCGCCTTTGTGATCGCGTGCAACGATTACAGACACCTCTTTTTGAAGTGTCAAACGCTGCTCGAGTACACACTCCACCTCGTTAAGTTCCCGAAAAGCATGCCGGAGCTCATCGAGTGTTTTAACTCGAACTTGACCCTTGCCATCGTAGCCCAAGCGTGCTGTTTTGAGGATTCCGGGCAACAACGCATTGAGACTCTCGTCAATGTCAGCGAGCTCGCGTACAGGCGCGTGAGGCGCCACCGGAACACCGCAGCCACTGATATACGCTTTTTCTTCAATGCGGTTTTGCGCCACACCGACCGAGAAAGCAGACGGACTGACGGGGATGCTTTTGGACAATGTATCCAGCGCCAATGCCGGGACATTCTCGAATTCGGTGGTGACGCCCACGCAGCGTTGTGCCAAGCGGGCCAAACCTTGATCGTCGAGATAATCAGCCAGCACTTGGTCATCGGCCACAGACCCGGCAGGACCATTGGCAACAGGATCGAGCACCAGCACGCGATAACCCATGCTTTGCGCGGCCATGCAGAACATGCGCCCCAACTGGCCACCACCCAATAGGCCCAGCCACTGACCGGGCTTGGCCGTTTTAAATTCGATTTCACTCATGACGTTGAATAGTCCGGTTAGCTGCGCGTTCAACGCAAAGGGGGCAATTCCATTTCACGCGCCACATTGGATTGGGCGGAGCGGAATTCTTGCAATTTTTGATTCAACTCTGCGTCATTCAAGGCCAGAATCGCGATTGCACCCAATGCAGCGTTGGCGGCGCCAGCCTCTCCAATCGCAAAAGTATGCACCGGAATGCCTTTGGGCATTTGGACGATCGACAACAAAGAATCTTCACCACGCAAGTATTTCGATGGAACGGGCACGCCCATCACGGGCACGGTGGTTTTCGCGGCCAACATACCGGGCAAATGCGCAGCGCCGCCCGCCCCTGCAATAATCACCTGAATACCGCGCGTTGCCGCGGTTTCTGCATAGGCGAACATTTCGTCGGGCATGCGGTGTGCGGACACCACACGTGCCTCGTAATCAACGCCGAAGTCGCGTAAAACCTGAACGGCGTTTTTCATCACTTCCCAATCCGAGGAAGAACCCATGACCACGCCCACACGGGGGTGATCAGACGCATGCAAATGTGGGGTGGTGTCGTTCATGTGCTTATCCAATCCAAAGGCGACCAGTCAAAATTTCATAAGCCTGGCGATACTTCGCCGCGGTTTTCTCAATGATCTCTTGAGGAAGTTTAGGCGCAGGTGCCTTTTTGTTCCAGCCCGGTACACTTTCCAGATAGTCCCGAACAAACTGTTTGTCATAGGAAGGCGGAGAAATACCGACTTGATACTGGTCTGCGGGCCAGAATCTGGATGAATCTGCTGTCAACACCTCGTCCATCAAAGTCAGAGTGCCGTTTTCATCCAACCCGAATTCGAACTTGGTGTCTGCAATGATGATGCCTTGGCGCGCCGCATAGTCGCTGGCCTTGGCATACAACTGGATCGACACATCGCGCACCTGTTTGGCCAGGTCTTCACCAATTGACTTGCTCATGGTGTCGAAATCGATGTTTTCATCGTGCTCACCCATGGCGGCTTTGGTCGCTGGTGTAAAAATAGGCGACTCCAGCTTGGCAGCCATTTGCATGCCTGAAGGCAATTTGATGCCGCACACAGCACCTGTGGCTTGGTAGTCTTTCCAGCCAGAACCGATGAGATAGCCACGAACCACCGCCTCGATGGGCAGGGGTTTGAGCTTTTTGACCACCATGGAGCGGCCACGTATCTGAGCGTGCTCTTCGAGATCAACCACGCTTTCCGGGTCAATGCCGGTCAGATGATTGGGAACCACATCGGCCAGGATATCGAACCAGAATTGAGCCATTTGGGTCAACACCATGCCTTTTTCGGGAATGGGTTGATCGAGGATCACATCGAATGCAGACAGGCGATCGCTGGCCACAATCAACATTTTGTCATCGCCGACTGCGAAATTTTCTCGCACTTTGCCCCGGTGCAACAGGGGCAAAGAGGTCAACTCGGTTTCAAAAACAGTACTCATTGCACAGGCCTCAATCAAACAGGCTATAAAAGAAAACACGCGGGAGAGCCCGCGTGGAACACGAAGCAAGCACGCATTACATGCTTGCGGTTGCTATACATCACTGTACGATCTGGGCCAACTCACCACGTGCGTAGCGAGCTGCAATTTCCGACAGATCGATCGGTTTGATCTTGGCAGCCTGGCCTTCACATCCGAACTCCAGGTAACGCTGCTTGCAAATGGCCTTGGCGGCCTCGCGAGCGGGTTTCAACCACTCACGTGCATCAAACTTGTCAGGGTTTTCAAACATGAACTTGCGAACCGCGCCGGTCATGGCCAAACGAATGTCGGTGTCAATGTTGATTTTGCGAACACCAAACTTGATGGCTTCCTGAATTTCCTCAACAGGCACACCATAAGTTTCTTTCATTTTGCCACCGTACTGGTTGATGATGGCCAAAAGGTCCGCTGGCACGGAAGAGGAACCGTGCATCACCAAATGGGTATTCGGAATACGGGCGTGAATTTCTTTCACGCGCGAGATTGCAAGAATATCGCCCGTGGGTTTGCGGCTGAATTTATAAGCACCATGACTGGTGCCGATTGCAATGGCCAATGCATCAAGCTGTGTACCCTTCACGAACACCGCGGCTTCTTCAGGATCGGTCAACATTTGACTGTGGTCCAGCTTGCCCTCGGCACCGATGCCGTCTTCCTCACCTGCTTCACCGGTTTCCAGATTTCCCAAACAGCCCAATTCGCCCTCAACGGTCACACCCACCTTGTGCGCCATTTCAACCACTTTGCGAGTGACTTCCAGGTTGTAGTCAAACGACGCCGGTGTTTTTCCGTCTTCCATCAGGGAGCCATCCATCATGACCGAGCCAAAGCCCAGATCAATGGCGCCTTGGCAAACTTTGGGACTGGTGCCGTGGTCTTGGTGCATCACCAAAGGAATGTGTGGATAAGCCTCAACAGCGGCTTGAATTAAATGCTTGATGAAGGGCTCGCCTGCGTACTTACGGGCGCCAGCACTGGCTTGCAAGATAACCGGCGCACCGACTTCATCGGCCGCAGCCATCACGGCCTGAACCTGCTCCAGGTTATTCACATTGAAAGCGGGAATGCCATAACCTTGCTCAGCGGCATGGTCCAACAGTTGGCGCATAGATACTAGAGGCATTGAAGGTCTCCGATAGTTAGATTAATTAAGTAAGCCAATGTGATCGCCCACGCGAACAATTTTCATGGTGTTGGTCCCACCCGATTTTCCAATCGGTTCACCAATGGTGATCACAATGAGATCCCCCAATTCCACCACCTTGGCATCGAGCAAAGCTTGTTCTGACTTGGCCAGCAACAACTCGCGGTCTTCGGTTTCGTACTGCATCATCACCGTGCGCACATCGCGATAAAGCGACAACCGGCGCCGGGTTTTCTCCTCAGGAGTCAACGCAAAAATTGGCACGCCACTGTTTAAACGTGACATCCAAAGGGCTGTTGAACCCGATTGAGTCAAGGCTGCGATCGCCTTGACTTCAAGGTGATGCGCGGTGAACAGCGCTGCCATGGCGACTGACTGATCGACCCGCGTGAATTTGCGGTTCAGGAAATCGGAATCCAAGCTGATGGTGGCTGATTTCTCAGCTTCTACACACACACGGGCCATGGCTGCAATGGTTTCCACCGGAAACTTGCCTGCCGCGGTTTCAGCCGAAAGCATCACAGCATCTGTGCCGTCGAGCACAGCATTGGCCACATCCGACACCTCAGCACGCGTGGGCACCGGGCTTTCGATCATGCTTTCCATCATCTGCGTGGCGGTGATGGTCAGTTTATTTTGCTCTCGTGCAGCCCGAATCAAACGCTTTTGAGCCGCAGGCACCGCTGCATCGCCAATTTCCACGGCCAGATCACCGCGCGCAACCATCAAACCATCGCAAGAACGGATCAAATCGTTGAGGTTTTCAAGAGCCTCGCAACGCTCGATTTTCGCGATCATGAAAGCGTGTCCACCGGCAGCGCGAGTCAATTCGCGCGCCATATACATATCGGCACCGCTTTTGGGAAATGACACCGCAATGTAGTCGGCTTCAAAAGCCACCGCCGTGCGAATGTCTTCCATGTCTTTGGAGGTCAAGGCCGGAGCAGACAAACCGCCGCCTAGTTTATTGATTCCTTTGCGGTTTTTCAACACGCCGCCGACTTCAGTGACACAATGAATTTGAGACTGCGTGACCTTTTTCACCTTCAGTACAATCTTGCCGTCATCTAACAAAAGAGTATCACCGGCTTTCACATCATTGACCAATTCTGGATAATCCAGGCCCACCTTGGTGTCATCACCAGATTCACACTGGGCTTCCAACACAAAAGATTGCCCGTTTTGCAGCATGGTCGACCCATTGGCGAACACACCAATGCGAATTTTCGGCCCCTGAAGATCGGCCATCACGGCGATGTCGCGCTTTAAGCGTGCGGCTATGTCTCGAACTGTTTTGACGCGGTCAATGTGCTCTTGGGCGCTGCCATGGGAAAAATTGACCCGAACCACATTCATGCCAGCCGCAATCATGCGTTCAAGCACAATGGGGTCGGTTGAAGACGGGCCCAATGTGGCCACAATTTTGGTTTGACGTGACACGAAGGTGTTGCCCATCATGCGGCCCGTTGCTGAAGAATTTGAACAGCAGGCAGTTCCTTGCCCTCAAGAAACTCAAGAAATGCCCCGCCCCCGGTTGATATGTAGCTGACCTGATCACCAATGGTGTACTTGGAGATGGCCGCCAAGGTATCGCCACCACCAGCAATTGAAAACGCGCTGGATTGCGCAATGGCTTGAGCCAAACGGGCAGTACCGTGACCAAACTGGTCGAATTCGAATACACCAACCGGCCCGTTCCACACGATGGTTCCGGCATTTTTGAGAATATCGGCCAATGCCTCGGCTGTGTCTGGGCCAATGTCGAAAATCATGTCGTCATCGGATATGTCAGCCACCGCCTTGATGTGCGCCTGAGCATCGGGCGCGAACTTTTTACCAACCACGACATCAGTCGGAATGGGCACCGCGGCATTGCGCGCCTGCATTTTGTCGATGATCTGTTGGGCTTGGTCCAACAAATCAGGCTCAGACAAAGATTTACCAATCGGCAGCCCTTTGGCGGCCATGAAAGTATTCGCGATGCCACCGCCCACAATCAACTGGTCAACTTTCTCGGCGAGGCTATTGAGGATCGTGAGTTTCGTTGATACTTTCGAGCCAGCCACGATGGCCACCATCGGCCGCTTGGGCGCAGACAATGCGGCACCCAAAGCATCGAGTTCAGCCGCCAGCAAGGGGCCTGCGCAAGCCACAGGTGCGTATTGGGCTGCGCCATGCGTGGTGGCTTCCGCGCGGTGAGCTGTACCGAACGCATCATTCACATAAATATCGCAAAGTGCCGCAATTTGTTGAGCCAACTCCGGGCTGTTCTTTTTTTCCCCTTTGTTGAACCGGCAATTCTCGAGCAACACCACTTCGCCAGCTTTCACGTCCACGCCTTCAAGCCAATCTTTGACGAGGCGAACAGGGCGACCCAGCATGTCGCCCAAACGGGCAGCCACGGGAGCGAGACTTAGCTTGGGGTCATACTCGCCTTCGGTCGGGCGACCAAAATGAGAAGTCAGCATCAGCGCAGCCTGATTATCCAAACAATACTGAATGCCGGGAAGCGACGCGCGAATTCGTGTGTCTTCGGTGATGGCACCATTTGAATCGACAGGCACGTTAAAATCGACGCGAATCAACACGCGTTTGTTGGAGACGTTTTGGTCGGTCAGGCGCAGGAAACGCAGCATCGCTTTGAACTCTCAAGGAAGGTTTTGAAAACAATCCGCAATTATACCGCCCAGAAGGCGCTTTTCGATGCTTACGGCTTCGCGTTTGCAACAGGAATCGCTGCAATCGGCACCCAAGTTTTCAAGCCGGGGTTTGCTCAACAAGGCATTGATTTAACTGACTCAATGTTCTGGTATTTGATGTTGACTCAACTCGCGCACCTGGGCTGGGCACACCTGGCAATGAACCTGGCTGGACTTGGGTTGGTGGCGTGGGGGTTTTCAAGCCACCGTTCGCCCATGCAATGGCTTTTTATTCAACTTGCTTCTTTTGTTTGGGTGGCTTTGTACCTGCTTCACATCGAACCGATCGCCTGGTACGGCGGCTTGAGCGGAGCGGTGCACTTTCAATTCACAGCTTGCCTGGTGTTGGCTTGGGCAAACACGCCAAAAATTTGGACTGCCCGCTGGCCACTCATCATTTTAACAGCCGGGTTATTGGTGAAACTGTGCCTGGAATGGACCGCCAACACAACAATCGACCCGCTGATTGGCGGGCCGGTGGCCTACGAAGCACATCGGGGCGGTGCGCTGGGCGGCCTGATTCTTGGCGCTTTGCTGCTGTGCATACAACTTACAGAGAAGAAACTGGCCGAATCCGCTTGAACATGAGCATCAACAATGCCAACCCCAGCAAACCAGCCAAATTCAGGGCACCACCACCGCCACCACCAGATGCGGCAGGTGCGGGGCTTGAAGCTGAAGTGGAACCACTGCCGTTGTCGATGGCTGGAGGCGTGGTGCCACCAGTGCCGGTGGTTGCGTTGCTCGGGCCGCTGCCACCCTCGCCATTGGCCACCACTCGCAAGGCGGTGAATACACTGTGGCTTTCACCCACGGAATCAGTCACCGTTAAGCGAAACACCAAATCGGACGTGGATGTGGAAGGTGGTAAATCCACGTCTGCGCTGCTACGTGTGCCCACCATGACCTGCTCGCCTGATACTTGCTCCCACAGGTAAGAAGCCACGGTGCGCCCGGATGCCACGCTACTGGCCGAGCCGCGCAGACGCACTGGGTTCAAACCCGCCGCACTTTCCTGAAAGCCGCTACTGGTTAAACCATTGGCCGACGAGGAGGCATTGGCCACAGGGCGTGTACCACGCGCCGATTGAACTGCTGCGAACGCATCCAGCATGCCTGCACCGCACGTTGCAGAAGTGCAATTACAAGAGCCTGGGCCTTGATTAACCACACAAGCGCTGCTGCGAGGGCTCAAAAACGGTGCCGCACTGCCTAAAATTTGGGCACGCAACTGCGAAGGGCCAAGCGCGGGGTTAATGGCTTTCATCAAGCCAGCGGTGGCTGCCACCAATGGGGCTGAAAAAGAGGTGCCTGTTTTGCTGATCAAACCAGGAGCAGCCGGGCCGGTACGTCCCGAGTTGCCCAAACCCACCAAGCCATTGCTAAAGCCACCGGGCGCCATCATGTCAACGCCACTTCCAATTGCACTGTAGCTGGCGCGGCTGCCATCACGATCCAAAGCGCCAATGGACATCACGTTGTTGCAATTGGCTGGCGAGTCAACAGCACCACTGCCATTGCCTGCCGCCGCCACAATCAGCGCACCAGCCGCATTCACACGATCAACCACCGTTTGTTCAAAAGAACTGCAAGTGGTGGAGCTGCCCAGGCTCAAGTTGATTACAGAGGCGGGATTTGGATTTCGTGGAACACCGGGAACATCCAGTCCAGCTGACCACAACATGGCGTCCAGCACGTCCGATAACAAACCACCACACTTGCCCAACACGCGCACGGGCAATACCTTTACGTTCCAATCGGCACCGGACACATCCGAGTCGCTGTTGGTGTTGGCTGCAATCTGGCCAGCCACAAAAGTACCGTGCCAGCTTGAATCACGAACCGTGCAACCGGCAAAAGGACCGGATGCGGACTCGCTGGAGGTGATCCAATTACCAGGGTCTGCTGCATTGGCATCCCGACCGTTGCCGTCATTGGCCGTTGCAACATCGGAAATGAAATCATAACCGCTGAGTAAACGGCCCTGTAAATCCGGTGTTTCATACACCACACCGGTGTCCAACACCGCCACAACCACCGAGGAGCTGCCTTTGACTACATCCCAAGCGCGATCAAATTTGGCTCCCGCAGTGTTTGAGGTAGAACGTAAGGCCCACTGATTCAAAAAGTTGGGGTCATTGGGGGTCGCGAAGGCACGCATGGGTCGGTCTTCAATCGCAAACTCGACTTCAGGATCGCTAGCCAGCCTGTTCAGCAGCGCCTGTTGATCACCGGGACGAACCGAGCTGCCCCACCGCATCACATGGGTACCTACTGAGCCTGCACGCACCCATTGTGCATCCACGTTGTTGCGCGCCATGACCTCGTCCAGCGAAGCGCCTTCGCGCTCAAGTGTACGCACCGAGGGTTGGGCACTTAGCTCCACCGAGTTTTTCAGTTTGATGATGAACTGTTTGCTGTCGACCTGCGCCTGCGCTGGGCTCAGAAGAAACAGGCCGGTCATTAGCATGAAAAAGCCAAATAAAACTCGTGAAAATGAGACTGGCTGGCGTGCAATGGTGAAGCGGATCATGGACGGTACTCACTGGTCGTATTACATTCAGGTTACCGAGCAAGCACCAAGGACAATCCTCTGAAAAGAAAGCAGAACGGAGCCTAGTTTTCAATGCACTCACCCGATTTACCACGGATAGGTGAAGTAACGACAGGCTGTAAGGGAGTATCCATGGTCAGTTTGGGGAGCCCCACCCACGAAGGGGAACCCACGACACGCACGCATAAAAAAAGCCGGGCAAAAGCCCGGCCTTCTTGACTTGATAAAACGAAGGTTTACTTGGCGTTCATCAGCGCTACAGTGGTGTCCAACATGCGGTTGGAGAAGCCCCATTCGTTGTCATACCAGCTCGACACCTTGACGAGCTTGCCGCTGACCTTGGTCAATGTGGAATCAAACGCGCTGGATGCGGGGTTGTGGTTGAAGTCGATCGACACCAAAGGTGCGTCGTTGTATTCCAACACACCCTTCAACGGGCCTTCAGCCGCAGCTTTCAACAGGCCATTGACTTCCTCAACGGTGGTTTCACGCTTTGCAACGAACGACAAATCAACCATGGATACATTGATGGTTGGTACGCGCACAGCGTAACCATCGAGTTTGCCGTTCAATTCTGGCAACACCAAGCCAACAGCCGCAGCCGCGCCGGTTTTCGTTGGAATCATGGACATGGTGGCCGAACGAGCGCGACGCAGGTCTTCATGGTACACATCGGTCAACACCTGGTCGTTGGTATAAGCGTGAATAGTGGTCATCAGACCAGTTTCCAGGCCAATGGCGTCATTCAGCGGCTTGACCAGCGGGGCCAAACAGTTGGTTGTGCACGATGCGTTGGAAATCACGGTGTCTGTGCTTTTCAAGACATTGTGGTTCACGCCGTACACCACGGTGGCGTCAACGTCTTTACCGCCGGGCGCTGAAATAATCACTTTCTTGGCGCCGCCTTTCAGGTGCGCAGATGCCTTTTCCTTGGAGGTGAAAAAGCCTGTGCACTCCATGACCACATCCACACCGAGTTCACCCCAAGGCAGCTCGGCTGGGTTGCGGTTGGCCAACACGCGGATTTTGTCGCCGTTGACGACCATGTAATCACCATCAACAGCCACGGTGCCAGGGAAACGACCATGCGCGGTGTCGTACTGGGTCAAGTGGGCGTTGGTTTTGGGATCACCCAAGTCGTTGATGGCAACGATCTGGATGTCGTGTTTTTTGCCGCCTTCGTAATGGGCACGCAGTACATTTCGGCCGATGCGGCCATAGCCGTTGATCGCTACGCGAATGGTCATGACAAATCTCCTTGAGTGTGAATCAGTATTCCTGGTTTGTTGCTTAATTGTTTTTAGCCAAAGCCAAAGCGACTTCAGTGAATTTCTCAGCGGTTAGCCCGAAGTGTTTGAACAGATCACCAATCGGCGCAGATTCGCCAAAGGTACTCATGCCAAGCACCTTGCCCTTCACGCCGGCTTCGACCATGTATTTGTACCAACCATCGGGAATGCCCGCCTCAATCACGGCAATCGGCAACTTGCCCAGCACCGAGGAACGGTAGCCTGCATCTTGACGATCGAACACGGTGGTCGAAGGCATGGACACAACACGTGCGATCACGCCCTGCTCTGCAAGCGCCTTTTGAGTGGCCACAGCAATTTCAAGTTCGGAACCGGTTGCAAGCAATGTCACTTGTGCTCCCGATGCTTCAAGCAACACGTAGCCACCACGATGCACTTGCGCCAGCACAGCTTCGGAACGCGGCTGGAATGGCAGGTTTTGCCGGCTAAACAACAAACTGCTGGGGCCATCGGCGCGCTGAACCGCACAATTCCACGCGGCCATCGATTCGACCGAGTCGGCAGGGCGCCACACGTCCATGTTGGGGATCAAACGCAAGGTTGCTGCATGCTCAACAGGCTGATGGGTTGGACCGTCTTCGCCCAAACCAATGGAGTCGTGAGTGAACACGAACACATTGCGTTTCTTCATCAGTGCAGCCATGCGCAATGCATTGCGGCTGTAATCGCTGAACGTTAAAAAGGTTGCCCCGAAAGGAATGTAACCGCCATGCAGCGCCACACCGTTGAGTGCCGCGCTCATTCCGAATTCGCGCACGCCCCAGTTCACGTGATTGCCTGCGGTGAACGCATCCTTGCTGCGGCGAACTGCCACACATTTCGGCCAGTTGGTCAGGTTGGAGCCAGTCAGGTCTGCTGACCCGCCAAGCAATTCGGGCAATTCCGCTGCCAACAGCGTGATGGCGTTCTGGCTGGCCTTTCGGCTGGCGATGGTTTCCTGCTTGGATGACACCTCAGCCAGCAAACGCGCCGCAGTTTGTTCAAAGTGCTGTGGCAGGTCGCCTGCCATGCGGCGAGTAAACTCCGCAGCTTTGGCTGGGAATTTGGTGGAATAACTCGCAAACAACTTGTCCCAGGCGGATTGGCGGGCAGCGCCTTCCACTTGGGCATCCCATGCGTTGTAGACCTCGGCGGGAATCTCGAAGGGCCCATGTTCCCAACCAATGGCCGCACGAGTTGCGGCTATTTCTGCATCGCCCAGTGGGGCACCGTGAACTTTGTCGGTGCCTGCCAGGTTGGGCGAGCCTTGGCCAATGTTGGTCTTACAACAAATCAAGGTTGGGCCTTTGTCCAATGCCGCATTTTGCTTGGCTTTGGAAATGGCCTCATCCAATGCTTCTACATCATGGCCATTTACGTCAGCGATCACATTCCAACCATAGGATTCAAAGCGCTGCGGCGTGTTGTCACCAAACCAATGTTCCACTTCACCGTCGATGGAAATGCCATTGTCGTCGTAAAGCACGATCAACTTGGACAAACCCAAGGTACCAGCCAAAGAACAGGCTTCATGGGAAATGCCTTCCATCAAGCAACCGTCGCCCAAAAACACATACGTGTTGTGATCGACCACCGGGAAACCGGGTTCATTGAACTCGGCCGCAAGAAGCTTCTCGGCCAAGGCCATACCAACAGCATTGGCAATGCCCTGCCCCAGCGGGCCAGTTGTGGTTTCAATACCGGGGGTGATGTCCACTTCCGGGTGACCCGGTGTTTTAGAATGCAGTTGACGGAATTTTTTCAGCTCCTCGATGGGCAAGTCGTAGCCAGTCAAATGCAACAAGGCGTAGATGAGCATGGACCCGTGGCCATTGGACAGCACGAAACGATCGCGATCGGCCCAAAGGGGGTTCTGCGGATTGTGTTTCAGGTGGCGAGACCACAAGGCGACGGCGATTTCTGCCATGCCCATGGGCATGCCGGGGTGACCAGACTTGGCGGCTTGAACGGCATCCATCGCAAGTGCGCGAATGGCGTTGGCCATGTTCTTTGACGAAGAGGACATAGGTGCGGTGGTGAGGGGTTGTGCCTGTGGCAAAGTTGGAAAAACATGAATTTTATCAAAGCTATCCGGTTAAATCGCCCACCCGCGAACAAACCAAAGAATAAACACGGGGAATCATGAAACATGGCAAAGGCAAGCGACACCCTCGCTTCCTCTTAGAGCACTGCAACAGCGCCGGGCAAGTGATTGATCTGACAGAAGACTTGATGCACTACGCTTCACGGGTTCTGCGCATCCGCGAGGGCGAATCAGTGCGCATCTGGAACGGACAACTTCGCGAATTCTCAGCGACAGTGCACTACCTCTCCAAGAGACTGGCGCAGGTGCACATTCACGACGAGATATCCCTGGAAAACACCGAATTAAACTGCCCGGTACACGTTTTACAAGCCCTTCCGGAGGGCGACAAAATGGATTGGGTGCTGGAAAAATGCACTGAATTGGGTGTCTCGGGCTTTCTCCCGGTTCAGGCGCAGCGAAGCGTGGTTAAACTGGAAGGAGAGCGGGCACTGAAACGACAGGCCCACTGGGAGCGCGTGGTGTTGTCGGCCAGTTTGCAAAGCGAACGCGCCGCGCTTGCGCGGGTTGCACCTTGTGGCAACCTCGAATCTACTTTGGCGCGCCTGCGCGCAGAACAGCCGGACGCAAAGTTGTTGTGGTTCACGCCCGACGCCGAGGTTACGCTGAACCAGTGGCTTGCAAAGAATGAGAACTGGGCAAAGAGCCCCACCACAATGTTGATTTGCGTGGGCCCGGAGGGCGGCTGGAGCCCCGAAGAGAGCGCATTGGCCGCTGAAATGGGGGCCATCGCACTGCGTTTTTCCCGGCGGGTGTTGCGCACTGAAACATTTGCCATGGCTTGCACGGCGCAACTGATCGCCCTGCTTGGCCTTGAAGATCAATGACCAAAGAGAGAGTAAAGATGAGCAGTACCATTGAATTGTCGAACCCAAACCTGTTCCAAACAAATCCGTTTGTGAACGGATCGTTTCAAGAAACCGAAAATCGATTCCCCGTCGACAACCCAGCCACGGGGCAACGCTTTGCTTTGGTTGGCAATGCATCCAGCACTTTGACACACCAAGCCATCGCCCACGCTGAACAGGCATTGGTGGAATGGCGCAAAACCACTGCGAAATCCCGAGCCCAGCTGATGCGCAAATGGTTTGATTTGATCATCGAGAACGCCGATGACCTCGCAACCTTGATGACATTGGAGCAAGGCAAGCCGCTGGCTGAGGCCAAGGGCGAGGTGGCCTATGGTGCGAGTTTTGTTGAATGGTTCGCCGAACAGGCCAAACGCATTGAAGGCAGCGTACTCGAATCACCTCTGGTTGGCCGTGAATTGCTCGTTCTCAAGCAAGGCATTGGCGTGTGCGCTGCAATCACACCCTGGAATTTCCCCATCGCCATGATCACCCGCAAAGTGGCGCCAGCTTTGGCCGCCGGCTGCACAGTGGTGATCAAGCCCGCTGAACAAACGCCGCTAAGCGCCCTGGCTTTGGCTGAACTGGCCAGGCAGGCCGGCTTTCCCGCTGGCGTATTGAACGTCTTGTCCGCCGACTCGGAACAGTCTATTGAGGTGGGAAAGATCCTTTGCGAAAGCGATGTGGTGCGAAAACTCACATTCACGGGCAGCACCGAAGTGGGCCGAATTCTCATGCAACAATGCGCCCCAACCATCAAAAAACTCAGCCTTGAATTGGGCGGGCACGCGCCTTTCATTGTGTTTGAAGACGCCGACCTGGACAAAGCAGTGGATGGGCTGGTGGCTTCCAAATACCGCAACGCCGGCCAAACTTGCGTGTGCACCAATCGGGTTTATGTACACCGAAGCATCCAAAGCGTTTTCGCAGAGAAACTGCAAGCCAAAGTAAAAACCCTGGAAGTGGGTGACGGCCTCACCAGCAATGCGCAAATCGGCCCATTGATCGACACCGCCGCAATCGAGAAAGTCGAAAAACATGTCGAAGATGCATTGAGCAAGGGCGCCAAACTGCTGTTGGGTGGCCAACGCCATGAACTGGGTGGGCGCTTTTACCAACCCACCATCATTGACAATGCAAACCACACGATGCTGGTGGCACAGGAAGAAACTTTTGGCCCGGTGGCAGCCCTGTTCCCATTCGACACAGAAGAAGAGGCGGTCGCCCATGCCAACAACACACCGTTTGGGTTGGCTGCTTATTTTTACTCCGAAAATGCGGCGCGCACCTTCCGGGTTGGCCGGGCATTGGAATACGGCATGGTCGGGATCAATGTGGGTGTGTTTTCCAATGAGGTTGGGCCGTTTGGCGGCGTGAAGCAATCCGGGCTTGGTCGGGAAGGCTCGGTCTGGGGCATTGAGGAGTTCCTGGAGATGAAGTACCTGTGCATTGGCACTGAGTAAACACCAAAGCCCCGGCAAGCCATTACAATACGGGGCACTTGCGACATCAAACCGATTACAGAAAGGACAGGCTGCATGCTGACGTTTCAACAGGCGATTTTGACCCTGCAAAATTACTGGGACCAACAAGGTTGTGCGCTGCTTCAACCCTTCGACATGGAAGTGGGCGCGGGCACCAGCCACACGGCCACCTTCCTGCGCGCTCTCGGCCCCGAACCCTGGAATGCGGCCTATGTGCAACCTTCGCGCCGCCCCAAAGACGGCCGCTACGGTGAAAACCCCAACCGCATGCAGCACTACTATCAGTTTCAAGTGGTGCTAAAACCGTCCCCGGAAAACATCATCGACCTGTATTTGGGCAGCCTGGAAGCGCTGGGCATTGACACCAAACAAAATGATGTTCGCTTCGTTGAGGACAACTGGGAAAACCCGACTTTAGGCGCATGGGGGCTGGGCTGGGAAGTGTGGCTCAACGGCATGGAAGTGACGCAGTTCACCTACTTTCAGCAAGTAGGGGGGCTGGATTGTTCACCCACCCTTGGCGAAATCACCTACGGCATTGAACGCCTGACGATGTACCTCCAGGGCAAGGAAAACGTATACGACCTGGTGTGGACCGAACGCGAAGAACAGGGCGTTAAAAAGGTGTTGACCTACGGCGACGTATTCCATCAAAACGAAGTGGAGCAATCCACCTACAATTTTGAACACAGCAACGCCGCCATGCTGTTTAATCACTTCAGCGAATATGAAAGCGAGGCCAAGCGTTTGATCGAGGTTGGTCTGGCCCTGCCCGCCTATGAAATGATCTTGAAGGCGGCGCACACCTTCAACCTGCTTGATGCACGTGGAGCCATCTCCGTGACTGAACGAGCTGCATACATTGGCCGCATTCGCAACTTATCGCGTGCCGTGGCACAGGCCTATTTCGAATCCCGCGAAAAACTGGGATTCCCCATGTGCAACACCCCAAACAACAAAGCTGCCTAAACCGATATGAACCCTACTTTACTGGTCGAGCTGTTCACCGAGGAATTACCTCCCAAAGCCTTGAACACCCTGGGTGAGGCCTTCGCTGAACTGATTGTCAACACATTGAAAAGCGAAGGGCATTGCAGCGAGCATTCACAAGTCGACGTGTTTGCCAGCCCCCGCAGGTTGGGGTGCAAAATCACCGATGTGGCTGCCTTGTCGCCTGAAAAAGCCATACAGGAAAGGCTCCTGCCTTCAAAGATCGGCTTGGATGAACATGGCCAACCCACCGCCCCGTTGTTGAAAAAACTTGCAGCACTGGGACTGGAAGACACGCCGGTTGATCAGCTTGAATCCATCCACGATGGCAAACAAGAGGTTTTGCACATCAGCCGCACACAGCCGGGCAAACCGCTGGATGAATCACTGAACAAAGCCCTGGAAGTGGCCACCACCAAGTTGCCCATACCCAAGGTGATGAGCTATCAGCGCCCTGACGGCAGCACAGTGCACTTTGTTCGCCCGGCACACCGCCTGATCGCCTTGCATGGTGAAAAAGTTGTACCAGCCAATGTGCTGGGGCTTGAAAGCAACCGAATCACCTTGGGCCACCGGTTCTTGGGTCAGGGAGTTGTGAATATAGCCAGTGCCGACACCTATGAAGAACAACTGATGGAAGAAGGCAAGGTCATTGCCAGCTTCGCCAAGCGAAAAGCGGTGATTGAGCAGGCACTGAATGCCCAGTCCAATGGAGACGCCGTGGTTCAACCCAACGAGTTGGTTGAGGAAGTGTGCGCATTGGTCGAGTGGCCTGTTGTGTATGAAGCCCAGTTCGAAAAAGAGTTTCTGGAAGTACCGCAAGAGTGCTTGATTTTGACCATGCAGGCGAATCAAAAGTACTTTGCGATCACCGACCAACAAGGCAAAATGAAAAACAGGTTCCTGTTGGTATCCAACCTGTTGACCCACACACCCGAACTGATCACCACGGGCAATGAGCGAGTGTTGCGCGCACGTTTGGCCGACGCCAAATTTTTCTTTGATCAAGATCGAAAGAAAACCCTGGAAAGCCGCCTGTCGGGTCTTGAAAGCGTGGTTTATCACAACAAACTGGGCACACAAAAAGACCGCAACGGCCGTTTGGTTCAGCTTGCCAGCCTACTGGCAACAACGTGCAACGCCAACCCTGAACACGCTGAGCGAGCCGCGCTGCTTTGCAAGGCAGATTTGCTCACCGACATGGTCGGTGAATTCCCCGAGCTTCAAGGCAACATGGGTGAACATTACGCCCGCCACGATGGCGAACATGCAGATGTTGCCACTGCAATCGCAGACCACTACAGCCCGCGCTTTGCCGGCGACCGTTTGCCGAGAAATGCAGTGGGCTTGGCCGTGGCGCTGGCCGACAAAATCGAAACCATGGTCGGCATCTACGGCATCGGCCTGGTGCCAACCGGCGACAAAGACCCCTTCGCCCTTCGTCGCCACGCCCTGGGCGTGATCCGCATGGTGATCGAGAAAAATTTAAAGCTTGATTTGGCAAAAACGCTTGAACAAGCCAGCGCGCTGTTCGCCGCCTATCCCGACTTCACACCGCCCACGCCTGGCCTGGCTGGCTTCATTCAAGACCGTTTGCGCGGTTACCTGAAGGACCAAGGCTACACCAGCGGCGAAGTCGAATCGGTGCTGAGCCAAAACCCGAGTGAATTTGCAGACATCCCGAAGCGTCTGGAAGCCGTTCGCGCATTTTCCAAGTTGCCTGAATCCCAGGCGCTGGCCGCTGCGAACAAACGCATCACCAACATTTTGAAGAAAGCTGAAAACATTCAAGGGGAAATCAATCCTGCGCTGTTGACCGTACCTGCAGAACAGGCACTGGCCGCACAGGTCAAGGATGTAGAGCCAGCCACATCGAAAGCCTTTGAACAAGGTGACTATCAGCAAGCCCTGCTGTTGATGGCCCCTTTGAAGGCCACCGTGGATGCATTTTTTGACGATGTCATGGTGATGGACAACGATGAAGCTTTGCGCAACAACCGCATAGCCTTACTGGGCCACTTGCATCAGATGATGAACCGCGTCGCAGACATTTCCCAATTGGCTTCCTGAGGACCTCGCCCATGAAACTCATCGTGCTGGATCGAGATGGCGTGATCAACGAAGATTCCGACGAGTACGTGAAATCGCCCGATGAATGGCAGCCGATCGCTGGAAGCCTGGAGGCCATTGCACGATTGAATCGCGGCGGTTACCGCGTGGTGGTGGCCACCAACCAAAGCGGCATTTCAAGAGGCATGTTCGATCTGGAAACATTGTCAGCCATGCACAAGAAAATGCACGACCTGGCCGGTGAAGTAGGTGCGCACATCGACGGTATCTTTTTTTGCCCGCATGGTCCCGATGACAAATGCAACTGCCGCAAACCCAAGCCCGGCTTGTTCCAGGAAATTCAGGCCAGGCTGGGCACCAGCCTGGAAGGCGTACCCTGCGTGGGCGATTCACTGCGTGACCTGCAAGCCGGTAAAAGCCAGGGATGCACCCCATTTCTGGTCAAAACCGGAAAAGGCAAACGCACACTGGACACCAAGAAGAATGAATTACCCGAGGGAACCGAAGTGTTTGACAACCTCATGGCAGTGGCCGAACACTTGGTACCTGACGACCCCTTTGCCAACAATCGATAATTAAAACCATTCGGAGGCTTGTGGTGAGATCCTTTTTTGGTTCCATCCTGTTTTTCATCTACATCATTGTGTACACGCCCCTACACGCCACCGTGTTGCTGCTGGCGTCGCCATTTCTGTCAATTCGCAACCGATATGTGCTTGCCTGTTGGTGGAACGCACTGAATATTTACATGCTCAAGATAACCTGTGGTGTGAAATACCGAATCGAGGGCACCGAGCATTTGCCCAACACCGGTGCAATCGTATTGGCCAAACACCAGTCGGCTTGGGAAACTTTTGGCATACCCGCCACTTTGCTGCCCCGGCAACTGTGCCTGGTGTATAAAAAAGAACTTCAATACGTGCCCTTCTTCGGGTGGGCGTTGTGGGTACTTCGCATGGTGCCGATTGATCGAAAGAAAGGCGTTGAAGCGTTTGAGCAGGTCAAGGAAATGGCTGGTAAACGCATGCGCGAAGGCGCCTGGATGATGTTTTTCCCAGAGGGTACCCGCGTACCTGTAGGCTACAAGCGACGATACAAAACAGGCGGTACACGCTTGGCCGTGGCCACCGGCACGCCAGTGGTTCCCGTGGCCACCGATGCTGGCGAATATTGGAAACGCAAGGGGTTTTTCAAAAAGGCTGGCACCGTCACATTGCGATTCGGCCCGGCTATTTCGCCAGAAGGCCACACCCCGGAAAGCCTCATGAAATTGGTTGAAGACTGGATTGAGGGCGAAATGCATAAAATAAGCCCCCATCGCTACGATGGTCCCGACACTCCCTTGGTTGGCAAGTAAGACATCCCATCGAACCCAACGCCAAATGAATTCCAACGCCAGCTCACCTCAGCAACACCACATAGAATTGCACTGGGGTGACTGCGCGTATGTACTCAGCCACAGCAAGCGGCGTTCAGTGGGTTTTTTGATTCGAGACCATGGCCTTTGCATACAGGCGCCATTGCGTCTGCCCAAAGCACAACTTGAATCCATCATTCACTCCAAGGCAAACTGGATCCAAAAACGGCTGGCCCAATTGAAAATACGGAAAACACAGTCTGCACCGTTGAAACAGTTGCTGGACCAACGCAGCCCGATCCCTGTGCGCGGCTTGCCTTACCTCATTGAAGAGCTGCCATCAAAGTCAAAACCGCTGTTGAACCCGTGGACACAACGCTTGCTTGTACCAGCCACAAACAACACCACGCCGCTTGAGAAAACGATTGAAAAAGTGCTGAAAGCGCATGCACTCGATGTATTCAAGCACACGGCCGAGCAATTGCGGCAAAGGGTTGAGAACATGTTGCCGCTGCCAACATTTTCCATCCACCTGAGCAGTCCCAAATCGCGCTGGGGATCTTGCAATAGCAAGCGGGAAATCCGCTTGAATTGGCGACTGGTGCATCACCCGGTTCAACACATTGAATACGTGGTCGCCCATGAAATGGCCCACCTTTTGGAGATGAACCACAGCCCACGTTTCTGGGCAGTGCTGAAAACGCTGATGCCCGGTTACGCAACCCCCCACAAAACACTGTCGAATTTGAACCCGAGCGAGGTACCCCTACAATGAGAATCCTTCACACCATGCTGCGCGTGGGCGATTTGCAACGCGCCATCCGGTTCTACACCGAAGTGATGGGCATGAAATTGATCCGTACAACAGAGCGACCCGAGCAAGGTTATTCGCTGGCCTTCGTGGGTTATGGCAGCGAGGCAGATGGCGCCGTGCTGGAACTGACCTACAACCACGGAGTCAGCAGCTACGACATGGGAAGCGCATATGGCCACATCGCCATTGCGGTAGACGATGCATATGCTCAATGCGAACGAATCACAGCCGCTGGCGGGAAGGTGACTCGGGCCGCAGGCCCTGTCAAAGGAGGAACCACTGTGATCGCGTTTGTTCAAGACCCGGACGGCTATAAAATCGAACTGATCCAGACCACACAACACTGATTTGTCCAGGTCATGCACAGGGCGCATTTATGACATTCAATCAAACACTTGCGCTGCAGTTTGACAAACAGAAGTCAAGTAAAAAATTTAGGTTAATTGACTTAAATTGACTCGAATAAAAACCGAGTCGCCGTTACAATGGGTAGCTCTTTAAGTGCTTAAAAATTGAGCAACCCCAGTGCACATTGCCCATCACACCCTTCCAAACAATTTGTTTCTCGCGCCCATGGCCGGTGTAACAGATCGTCCATTTCGCCAGCTGTGCAAAAAGCTGGGGGCGGGCCACGCGGTGTCTGAAATGGCGGCAAGCAACCCGGCGCTTTGGAAAACAGACAAATCAACACGGCGCCTGAATCATGACGGTGAAACCAAACCGGTCGCAGTTCAAATCGCAGGATCAGACCCTGACATGATGGCGCACGCCGCTGCCTACAACATCGACCGCGGCGCGCAAATCATTGACATCAACATGGGTTGCCCTGCCAAAAAAGTGTGTGCAGTCGCAGCAGGCTCCGCTTTGCTTCAAAACGAAGCATTGGTCGAACAAATTCTTCAAGCCGTTCAAAACGTGTGCGCATCCAAGGGCGTGCCGTTGACCTTGAAATACCGCACCGGCTGGTCACCCGAACACAAAAATGCAGTCAGAATTGCGCAAATGGCGCAAAGCATCGGCGTGTCATTGTTAACCCTGCATGGTCGCACCCGAGCCTGTGGATACCATGGTGACGCGGAATACGACACCATCAAGGCGGTCAAACAGGCTGTATCCATTCCAGTGATCGCCAACGGAGATATCACCTCCCCTGAGCAAGCCAGGCACGTGTTGCACTACACTCAGGCCGATGGCCTCATGATTGGCCGCGCAGCTCAAGGCAACCCGTGGATCTTTCGGGAAATACTGCATTTCCTGATAACAGGCGAACACCTTGCGCCACCCACACTCGATGAAGCACACAGCGTCATGCTTCATCATTTGCAGGATCACCACGAGTTTTATGGTGAAAAAACAGGCTTACTCACCGCAAGAAAGCACTTGCAGTGGTATCTTTGCGGCCCTGCCGGAAAAAATCACCCAGTGATCGATCAGCTCATGTTGGCCTCAAGCACACATGAACAACTTCGCATGGTGGATCAGTTTTTTCTTGACTGGAAAGCAAGCGGCCAAACCCATTTCGCTGCAGCAAGTGAACAAACCCAAACAAAATCAACAAGAAGATTGGCAGCATGAAACCAAACGACAGCAATCTCGCTCCGGTCACGATATCGGAGTGCATACGCAGCAACCTTGACAAGTTTTTCAATGACTTGGAGGGCGAGGACGCCAATGCGATTTACGACATGGTGCTATCCGCCGTTGAGCGGCCAATGCTCGAAGTGGTCATGGAAAAAGCCAACATGAACCAAACCATCGCCAGTCAAATGCTGGGCATCAACCGCAACACTTTGCGCAAGAAGCTGCACCAACACGGCCTCATTTAATTTTTAATTCTTCAGTCGCCCGTGTGCGACCACAACGACATGACTACGAACCCAACGATTAAGCGCGCGCTATTGAGCGTGTCTGACAAAACCGGCATTTTAGAATTGGCGAAAGCTTTGGCCGAACGCGGGGTTGAAATACTCTCCACGGGTGGCACCGCGAAACTGCTCGCTGAAAAAGGCCTGGTGGTCAAAGAGGTCAGCGCACACACCGGTTTTCCTGAAATCATGGATGGCCGGGTTAAAACACTGCATCCGAAAATTCACGGCGGCATTTTGGCGCGCCGCGATTTACAAAGCCATCTTGACGCCATGGAAGAACATGGCATTGGCGCAATCGACCTGGTTGCGGTGAACCTGTATCCGTTTGACCAGGCCACTGCGGCCACACACGTGAAACTGGAAGACGCAATCGAAAACATCGACATCGGTGGCCCCGCCATGGTGCGCGCTTCTGCGAAAAACTACACGGGTGTGACCATCATTGTTGACCCGGCGGATTACGGCAAGGTGATTGATGAACTGAAAACCAACGAGGGCGCAACCAGCTTGAAGACCCGTTCACAATTGGCAGCAAAAGCCTACGCACACACCGCGCGCTACGATGGTGCCATTGCGGCTTTCCTGACCAGCCTGCAAGGCACAGACGGCGACCTGCAAGACACTCCCCAGCGCGCGCAATATCCTAGCGTATTGTCCATGCAATACCACAAGGTACAAGACATGCGCTATGGCGAGAACCCGCATCAAAGCGCAGCCTTTTATCGGGAGGCTTCCGCACCCATGGGGCTGCTCGCCAATTATCACCAATTGCAAGGCAAAGAACTGAGCTTTAACAACATTGCGGATTCCGATGCCGCTTGGGAATGCGTCAAAACATTTGATGCACCAGCCTGCGTCATCATCAAGCACGCGAACCCCTGCGGTGTGGCTGTTGCTGAAACACCATTGAACGCCTACAGCAAGGCATTTCAAACCGACCCCACCTCAGCTTTCGGCGGCATCATTGCCTTCAACCGCACAGTCGATGAAAGCACCGCACAGGCTGTGAGCAAACAGTTTGTTGAAGTGGTCATCGCGCCTGCTTTTGATGAAGCGGCACAAGCGGTGTTTGCCGCCAAGCAAAACGTGCGGCTGCTTGAAATTCCATTAGACACGGGCAACCACACCTTTGACTACAAACGAGTGGGTGGCGGTCTGCTTGTGCAAAGCCCGGATCAACGCAATGTTCAACAAAATGAGATTCGGGTGGTCAGCAAGCGCCAACCCACCGAGCAGCAGTGGGCTGATTTGATGTTTGCATGGCGCTGCGCCAAGTTCGTAAAAAGCAATGCCATCGTGTTCTGTAAAGACGGTATGACCATGGGTGTAGGCGCAGGTCAAATGAGTCGGGTTGATTCAGCACGAATCGCTTCGATCAAGGCGCAAAATGCCGGTTTGACCCTGGCTGACAGTGCTGTCGCATCTGACGCGTTTTTCCCCTTCCGCGATGGCTTGGATGTGGTGATCGATGCCGGTGCAAGCTGCGTGATTCAACCCGGCGGTTCAATGCGAGACGATGAAGTGATCGCAGCCGCCGATGAGCGCAACATTGTCATGGTGCTAACGGGTGTGCGCCATTTCCGCCACTGATCGCCAGGGGCTTCGCTGATGCGAATTCTGGGCATTGACCCCGGCCTTCGCATCACCGGCTATGGGGTGGTGGATGTGCTGGAGAGCCAACAAATTTACGTCGCCAGCGGCGTGATCAGGTCCAGCTCAGATGCCTCCCTACCCGATCGGCTTCACACGCTGTTTTCCGGGTTGTGCGAACTCGCTGAGTTGTACAAACCGCAAGTGGCCGTGGTTGAAAAAGTGTTCGTCAACGTGAACCCGCAATCCACTTTGCTACTGGGTCAAGCCCGCGGCGCTGTGCTGACGGCGCTAACCCACAGCGGCCTGGCAGTGACTGAATACACGGCATTGCAAATCAAACAGGCTATTGTCGGCAACGGCAAAGCAGCCAAAGAACAGGTGCAGGAAATGGTTAAACGCCTGTTGCGTCTGCCAGCACACCCCACAGCCGATGCCGCCGACGCATTGGCTGCTGCGCTAACCCACGCGCAAAGCATCAAACTACTCGGAGCGATGGCTGCCAAAGACCTGCCTGAAAGCCTGTTCAAAACCCGCACACGAAAAGGCAGAACCAGTTGGAAATAATGCATCTTCGCGTATAATTTTTGATCAATACTGGTTAAAAGAACAGTAACGAAAAACACAAGCCACACCCACGCGGAGAGTACACATGATTGGTCGCCTGAAAGGCACAGTGGTCGAAAAAAATGCCCCCTGGATTTTGCTGGATGTTCAGGGCGTGGGCTATGAGCTTCAGGTACCCATGAGCACCTTGTTCAACCTGCCAGAACTCAATGGTGCCTGCACGCTTCTCACCCACCTTGTGGTGCGTGAAGACGCGCACGCCCTGTACGGTTTTCAGACAGCCGCAGAAAAAAACCTGTTTAAAACCCTGATTAAAGTGTCGGGTATTGGGCCACGTACCGCACTGGCCATTTTATCGAGCATTTCCACCCAGGATTTCCTTTTGGCCGTGCAAAGCCAGGAAACCGCACGCTTGGTCAAAATTCCCGGCATCGGAAAGAAGACAGCTGAACGCCTGCTGCTTGAACTGAAAGGTCAAATCGTGGCGCTTGGTGGCAGTGCTGCATTGCCAGAAGGCATGCACAGTAACCTTGGAAATCAGGATGAGATCGTGCAGGCGCTGTGTGCATTGGGTTATTCTGACAAGGAAGCCGCGCTGGCCTGCAAAGGCCTTCCAGAACAAACCTCGGTCACCGATGGCCTCAAACTGGCCTTGCGTCACCTCTCCAAAAGTTAATACCCACAGGCCTGTAACCCATGATTGAACCGGATCGATTGATCAGCCCCAGCAAAACCACACCTGTTGAAGAGGCGCTGGAAAGGGCCTTGCGACCCAAACACCTCGACGAGTACGTGGGCCAACAAAAAATTCGGGATCAACTCGACATTTTCATCGCGGCAGCCAAAGCCCGCAACGAAGCCCTAGATCACGTGCTGCTGTTTGGTCCGCCCGGCCTGGGAAAAACCACCCTTGCGCATATTCTGGCCCGTGAAATGGGTGTGAATCTTCGTCAAACCTCCGGGCCAGTGCTGGAACGACCGGGCGACCTCGCCGCCTTGTTGACCAACCTCGAAGCCAATGACGTATTGTTTATCGATGAAATTCATCGCTTGTCGCCTGTTGTCGAAGAAATTCTGTACCCGGCACTGGAAGATTATCAAATCGACATCATGATCGGCGAGGGGCCTGCTGCCCGCAGCGTGAAGCTCGACCTGCAACCATTCACCTTAGTGGGCGCGACCACGCGCGCAGGGATGCTGACCAACCCATTGCGCGACAGGTTCGGCATTGTGTCGCGCCTGGAGTTTTACACCCCCGAAGAACTCGCCAAAATTGTGGCCCGATCCGCTCGCTTGCTGGACACGCCTGCCCAGGCATCAGGGTGTCTTGAAATCGCAAAACGCTCGCGCGGCACCCCACGAATCGCCAACCGCTTGCTGCGCAGGGTTCGAGATTACGCGCAAGTGAAGGCCGACGGCGTCATCAGCGCGGAAGTAGCGGATGCAGCACTGACCATGCTTGATGTGGACAAAGTGGGCTTGGACCCGATGGACAGGCGCCTGCTCGAGACCATCATTCACAAGTTCAATGGCGGGCCTGTGGGGCTGGAAAGCGTGGCCGCCGCGATTGGAGAGGAAAAAGACACCATTGAAGATGTGCTGGAGCCATTTTTGATTCAACAGGGCTACATTCAGCGCACACCCCGAGGCCGAATTGCCACGCTGAACACTTACGCACATTTCGGATTAACCGCACCAGCCGCACTGGTTCAAATCGCCCCCGGGGGGGCGAGCAGCGGCTAACTGGGGTACTTCATCCATCAGCACCCAAGCCCATGCGTTGCGCCTACTTGCAAGGCTTATGTGCCGGAAGAGGCCTTGGCCACCGCCGCGGCGGCCATAGAAGCAGCCGTTTTCCTGGGAGACGGTTTTTTCGGCTTTGCAGCCACCGCTTTGGCGCTTGGCTTGCGCACTGCCGTTTTGCCCGCAGGGCTTGCTTTCGTCGCTTTCACTGCGGTTGCCTTGCTGGCGCCACTGCTCTTTTTCACGCCCAACAACACTTCCAACTCATCCAGTGCGTCGCCGGTGTAAACAGACAAACGCTGCATCGATGGCAATGCATCATGGTCACCCGTGAACGCCACGTTGAACTGACCTGAATAGCTCACCACCGTGATGTTCAATGCTTGCCCGTGGGGAATCAGCGAAATTGGGTAGAACTGCTCCAGCCTGCAACCTGAAAAATACAGGTCGCGAGCTGGTCCCGGCACGTTGGAAATGACCGTGTTGAAAATGGGGCGCATCAAGCCACCCAAACCCGACACCAATTGGAGCATCATTGGCGCCATCAACATCATGGTGTAGTTGTTCAGCGCTTCTTTTGGCATGGCCTGCAAATTGGCTTTGGCCAATTGTGTGGAGCGTCGAATTTCTCTCAAACGAACCAATGGGTCGGCCTCGGTAGTGTTCAAATTGGCCAAAATGAAACTGATGGCGTTGCCACCATCCAGGTCGTCGGCTGGGCGCACGGAAACAGGCAAGCCCGCTGTCAGGGATTCATCAGGCAAAGCGCCTCGTTCCATCAAATAACGGCGCAAAGCGCTTGAACAAATGGCCAGGAAAATGTCGTTCACACTCACCTCTGCAGCCTCGGCCACCTTGCGAATACGTTCCAGTGGATAAGTTTGGGTGGCCAAACGACGAGCCCCGCCCACACGCATATTGACAATCGATCGCGGGCCGGAAAACGGCGTGGCCAAAGCCGGGTCGGTGGGCTTCACCGCTTCACGCATCAAATTGATCAAAGCCTTACCGGCGGCAGGCAAGGATTGACCATTGAGTTTGGCCGCTTCCCAAGCCACACGAGCCTGGTCAACGAAGTGTTGCTGCGAGTCCACCTTCTTGCGCTTGCTGATGGTTCCAACCGACCAAGGCGCCGGCAACTCCAGGCTTTCCTTGGCGGTTTTTCCAAAAATCCGTTCCATCAGGCGCATGGCGCCCACACCATCCATCAAGGAGTGGTGCATCTTGGTGTACAAGGCAAAGCGATTGCCGTACAAACCTTCAATCAAATGCATTTCCCACAACGGTTTGCGGAAATCCAGAGGATGGGAATGCAAGCGCGAAATCAGCGTACCCAATTCACGTTCACCGCCGGGGGCAGGCAAGGCGCTGTGACGGAAGTGATAATCAAGGTCAACCTTGTCCACCTCGACCCAACGCGGCATCAAAGTCAACAAACGTGGGTTAGACAAGCGGTAATTGAAAGGCGGCGCAAATTCCATGGAATTGCGCAGCATCTTTACAATTCTGGCGATGGCCTGAGTGGCTGTTTCGCCCTCCGGCACCGTGAACACGGCCATACTACCCACATGCATTGGAGCCTCTTTCGACTCGACATAAAGCCACGAGGCATCAAGCAACGGAATATTTCTAGCCATGTCAGTGATCTCCTGTTCTCTTTTTTGTTGGTGTATTTAATTGAATACGAAATTTAATAATCAACAGGATCACCCCCATGGGAACCATGGCCCGAGTCCTGCTTACAATATCGACAAGTCACTACTGTAACGCAAACAGGCCATTTCATGACATTCAAGTTTTCCTTGCGCGTGTATTTTGAAGACACGGACGCGGCAGGTGTTGTTTATTACGGCAATTACCTGAAGTTCATGGAGCGAGCCCGCAGCGAATGGTTTTTGCAATCCAGCATTGGCATGAAATCGCTGATTGAAGAGCACCACCTCGTGTTTGTTGTCAGCCGCACTGAACTGAATTACCGCCGCTCTGCTAGACTGGAGGATTGCCTGGATGTTTCAGTGGAATTGGCCGAACTAAAGCGCGCGTCTGCGGTCTTCAAGCAGGTAATTAGCCGAAATGGCGAGGTGATCTGCGAAGGACTAACCAGGGTTGGGTGCGTCAATACCCAAACCATGCGGCCAGCCGCCATTCCACCCGAAGTTTTTACCGAACTCAACCAATTGATGCCATAGCGCGTTAACCACACCAAACTCTTTTTACTTCTGCAGGTTGTTCATGGATATTTCTACCGACATGTCGTTCATCACGCTGATCGCTCAGGCCAGCCTGGTTGTTCAACTCGTGATGCTGATCCTTGTGATGATTTCCCTGATTTCGTGGGCCACCATTTTCAAAAAATACGCTGTTTTGAAGCGCACCAAGCAACAGGCCGACAAGTTCGAAGAGGAATTCTGGTCGGGTGGCGACCTGAACACATTGTTCCAACGAGCCAGCAGCCGTCGCAACGAGGCCGGGCCTCTCGAACGTATTTTCGAGGCTGGCATGAGCGAATTTCTTCGCGCGCGTGACAAGAAAGGCTTAACCGATTACTCCTTGATCATCGATGGCTCCCGCCGGGCCATGAAAGCCGCGTTTCAGCGGGAAAACGACTTGCTGGAACGCAATTTACCCTTTTTGGCATCGGCTGGCTCAGTGAGCCCCTACATCGGCCTGTTTGGCACGGTTTGGGGGATCATGCACGCCTTCGTCGGGCTGGCCAATGTGCAACAGGCCACCTTGGCATCCGTGGCACCCGGTATCGCAGAAGCGCTGATTGCCACAGCAATTGGCTTGTTTGCGGCCATTCCGGCTGTTGTGGCCTACAACCGCTACGCCAACGACATTGACCGCCTGTCCACGCAGTTTGAGTCGTTTGTTGAAGAGTTTTTGAACATTCTTCAACGCCAACATTAAGCACGCTTCAAAGGACTGCCCGCAATGAAAGCAGAACTGGGACGAAAATCCAGACGCGCCATGAATGAAATCAATGTGGTGCCCTACATCGATGTGATGTTGGTGCTGCTGATCATCTTCATGGTCACAGCCCCGATGATCGTGCCTTCGGTGATCGATTTACCAACGATGTCTGATGCCAACCCACCCAAACAAATGCGCCCGATTGAAGTGACCGTTCGCCAGGTTGGAAACATCGTCGTCAAAGATTTGAAAACCAACAAAAGCACCGAAGTTGAGCTGGCGGGCCTGGCCACCGCTGTAAAAACCATGCAGGCGGATGAACCCGATCGTCCAGTGGTGATTTCTGCTGAAAAATCGATTCAGTACCAGGCCGTGGTTGACGCCATGGACGCGTTGCAACAAGCCCAAATTCAGAAAGTGGGCCTTTTGGTGAAGTCCAAGAATCAATGAGCGACGCGTTGAACAATCGCCGCAACGGTTGGCATTACACCAGCGAGCATCAAGCCTTGCTGAACAAAATGTCGAAAGAAAGCGGTCTGGAGGCTCGCCTGGAGCCACCCGTGGACCACACAGGTGAGAAATTCGGACTGACCCTGTCGATGGTTGCGCACATGGCACTGGTTGCCAGCTTTATTGTCGGCCTGAACTGGAAAACTGAAAAACCCATGGCATTCGAAGCCGTGATGTGGACCAGCGCCGAGCTCAACACGCCTGTGCAAACCAGAGTGCCTGAGCCAAAACCTGAGCCAAAACCTGAGCCCAAGCCTGAACCCAAACCTGAACCCAAACCTGAGGTGAAGGTGGAGCCGCCTCCACCACCGCCTGTTGCGCCACCGAAAGCTGATATTGAAGTACCCAAGCCCGAGCCCAAGAAGCCAGAGCCTAAGCCTGAACCCAAGAAGCCAGAGCCCAAGCCGGCACCAAAGAAGCCCGAGCCTAAGCCAGAGCCTAAGAAACCCGAACCCAAGCCTGAGCCCAAGAAGCCTGAGCCCAAGCCGGAACCAAAGAAGCCCGAGCCCAAGCCTGAGCCACGAATTGATCCTGAACTGGCTAAAAAACTACGGCAAGAGGAACTCGCGCGTATCATGGGCGGAACCCCCACCGCGAATGCCGACTCATCGGGATCGAGCCGGGATCAAGCCAGGTACAGTGACAAACTCAGGCAGTATGTCCGTAGTCGCATCGTGTTCCCCGGCGCAAGTTCAGTGGAAGGGAACCCGGAAGCGGTGTTTGAAGTCAGACAGCTGCCCAACGGAGAAATTGTGTCGATCAACAAGAAAAAAAGCAGCGGAAATTCGGCGTGGGACAGCGCCGTGGAACGTGCCTTGCAGCGTTCCAGTCCGCTCCCCAGGGCTGAAGATGGATCGGTCGAACCGATCCTTGTCCTCTCATTTCGTCCAAAAGACGTTTAATTCATAGTGAAACAATGAACACAACCAGACTCACCATGCCTGCAAATCAAATCGGCCAAGCCAAGTTACGCCTGTTTGGCGTAATCAGTGGCTTTTTCTTGCTTACAGCCGCGCTGCTTTTTGGTGCGCCTGCGCACGCTCAACTGAAAATTGACATCACTGGTGTGGGAAACAACCCAATTGCGTTCACAGCCGCACCGTTTCAGGGCAACGAAGGCCTTCCTGAAGACATCAAAAAAATCATTGAAGACGATTTGGTTCGCAGCGGATACTTTCGCTCCATCAACACCACGGCGAACATCGAGTTGAATGAAAACACCTTGATTGATCCCACTGCCTGGAAATCAATCGGCGTGGATGCATTGATTGTGGGTTCAGTCAAAAAGCTGCCTGACGGTCGCATCGACTTGAAGTTCAATCTTCACGACACCGCCCAACAGAAATCCCTGGGCAAGTTCAGCTACTTGATTGCACCCACTGCCCTGCGACTGACCGCTCACAAAATAGCGGACTATGTATATCAGCAAATGCTGGGCGAAAAAGGCATCTTCGCAACCCGAATCGCCTATGTTGAAAAATCACCTGGGCGCTACAGGCTGATCGTGGCCGACTCTGACGGCGCCAACCCCCAGGTGGCACTGGCCTCCAAAGAACCCATCATTTCACCCTCTTGGTCACCAGACGGCACACAACTTGCATACGTTTCTTTCGAAACGCGAAAGCCAGTGGTGTTTGTTCACACATTGGCCACAGGCAGACGCAAAGCTTTGGCCAACTTCAAAGGCAGCAACAGTGCACCCGCTTGGTCCGCAAACGGCAGGGAATTGGCAGTGGTGCTGACCAAAGATGGTGGCTCACAGATTTTCACCATGAACGAAGACGGTGCGGGCTTGAATCGACTAACAGGCACCAGCGGAATCAACACGGAACCCACATTCAGCCACGATGGAAAGAAGATTTATTTCACTTCGGACAGGGGCGGCGGCCCACAAATTTACCGAATGAACACAAATGGCAGCGATGTTTCACGCGTTACCTTTGAAGGTAGCTACAATATCTCGCCTCGTATTAGCCCCGATGACAAAACACTGACATATGTGGCTCGACGAGACGGACAATTTCGCATCGCGGCCCTGGATTTGAGCAACAGCGCAGAAATGCTGTTGACAAGCACAGGCCGGGACGAAAGCCCCAGCTTTGCCCCCAACGGAAGATACATTTTGTACGCAACCAAAGTGGGCGGCAAAGGCACATTGGCAGTGGTATCCAAAGACGGACGCGTCAAGTACACCTTGAGCAGTTCCGGCGCCGATATCTCCGAGCCAACATGGGGCCCTTTCTTAAATGATTGATTAAAAAATGAAATCACTTGGTTTTACACTGAACATTCTTAAGGCATGGAGAAAGAAATGAAATACTCAATGGTGAAGTACCTGGCAATGTCCGCAATGGTCGCAGTTTTGGCCGCTTGTAGCTCTGCCGTTCCTTTGAACGACAAGTCGGTTGAAACAAAAACCGGCACCGCACCTGGTGCTGGCAGTGACAGCCGCGCAGTTCCAACAGTGACGCCCGGTTCCGCTGACCCCTTGAACGACCCACAAGGCGTTCTGGCCAAGCGCAGCGTGTACTTTGACTATGACAGCTACACCGTCAAAGCCGAGTACCGTGATTTGGTACAGGCCCACGCCCGCTACCTGGTGTCCAACCCTGAACGCAAAATCGTGATCCAAGGTAACACCGACGAGCGTGGCGGCGCAGAATACAACCTGGCCTTGGGTCAGCGCCGTGCCGATGCTGTTAAAACGCTGATGCTGGCTTTGGGTGCCAAGGAAAGCCAAATTGAAACAGTGAGCTTCGGCAAAGAAAAGCCGAAAGCAACGGGTAGCAATGAGGCCGCCTGGGCAGAAAACCGTCGCTCCGACATCGTTTATCAATAAACACTTCCCACGGGGACCCCATCCAAGATGACTTTTCAATTCAAGCACACGTTTTGGGCAACAACAATACTGTTGACCTTCGCATCAAGCCCGGCATATGCCTTGTTTGATGACACGGAAGCCAGACGCGCCATTCTTGATCTGCGCCAGCAAATCAAGATGCTTGAGGACAGAGTCAGCCGGATGGAGTCCGCCAATCAAGGGCAGCTTTCATTGGCCCAGTCCTTGAGTGAGAAAGACCGAGAGATCGCACGCCTGCGTGGCGATCTCGAGGTTGCCAATCACAACATCAAAAAACTTCAAGAAGACAATCGGGTGTTGTACACCAACCTCGACAACCGCCTCAAAAAACTTGAACCCAAGGCTGTTCAGCTCGATGGTCAAGAGGTCACTGTTCCTCCGGAACAATTTAACGCGTATCAGGCAGGCCTGGATCATTTCAAGGCAGGCAACTACAAAGAAGCGGGCCTACAGTTTCAACAGTTTCTCGACACCTACAAGCAAAGCGGGCTCGAACCCCAGGTTCGATATTTCCTAGGCAGCACCCAATTCGCACAAGGCGAGTACAAAGCAGCGTTGATCACCCAGCGTGACTTAGCCAAAGATTTCCCCGAAAGCCCGCGTGCACCTGACGCTCTTTTGAGCATGGCCAGTTCTCAGTTAGAACTCAAAGCCATTCCAAACGCAAAGAAAACACTGGGCGAACTCATCGCCAAGTACCCAGACAGCCCTGCAGCAGCCAGTGCAAAAGCGCGACTCGACGCACTGAAATAGTTCATGCGTACTCGCTAGAAAACCAAGCGACAGGTAAAATACGGGCACTTTAAACAATAGGTGCCCCGCCATGGAAGAAATCAACATCAACGCCATTGAGTCCATTGTGCTTTGGAGTACCTTTGGCGTCGGTTTGTTTTTTGGTGTGGTCTCGCATCGCACCCACTTCTGCACCATGGGCGCAGTAGCCGACATTGTGAATTTTCAGGACTGGAACCGAATGCGCATGTGGATTCTCGCAATCGGCGTGGCTACATTGGGCCTTCAAAGCATGCAGATCGCGGGACTGGCAAATTTATCGGACACTATTTTTCTCAACTCACAGTGGTCTTGGGCGTCTGGCACTTTGGGCGGATTCTTATTCGGTTTTGGTATGGTGCTGGCTTCCGGCTGTGGCAGTAAAACGTTGATCCGTTTGGGTGCAGGCAACCTCAAGGCACTCATTGTTTTCCTGGTCATGGGACTGACTGCTTACATGACACTCAAAGGGTTGTTCGGCGTGGCACGCGTGAATTATCTCGACCCGCTTCGCTTTGATTTCGGCATGTTGCCCCATCTGCCGTCTTTGATAGACAACACATTAGGGATGAACTCTGAATTGTTGGTCAATGGTTTGGCATTGGCTATACCACTGGCTTTGATCGGGTTCGCACTAGCAAACAAGCAAGCGTGGAATGTCGAAGTGATTGCCGGGGGGCTGGGTGTTGGCTTGGTGGTTCTGGCCGCGTGGTGGATCGTTTTTCAAGTCGCCTACATTCCCGAACACCCCGACACCTTGGAAGCTGCCTACCTTGGCACTTATGGCAACCGCGCTGAGGCCCTTAGCTTTGTTGCACCCTACGCCTATACGCTGGAATGGCTGATGTTTTTCTCAGACCAGTCACGTGTTTTGACGGTCGGCGTGGTTGCCTGTGTGGGTGCCATCTTGGGTGCATGGGGCAGCGCCTTGACGCAAGGCACATTCCGCTGGGAATCGTTTCAGGGTGTAGAAGACACCGCCAACCACACCATTGGTGCGGCGTTGATGGGTGTGGGCGGCGTGCTTGCGCTGGGCTGTACGGTTGGGCAAGGCCTCAGCGGTGTCAGCACCTTGTCACTGCCCTCTTTCGTCGCTTTGGCCAGCATCTTGGTGGGCTCTTGGGTGGCCATGAAATATCAAATTTGGCGAATTGAGCGAATGGTCTGATTTATTTTAATTTTCGGCGCACGAAGGCCTTCTTTTTTTTTTAAAGCTCGGATATACTCTCGGTCTTCGGCGAATTAGCTCAGTTGGTTAGAGCGACGGAATCATAATCCGCAGGTCCGGGGTTCGAGTCCCTGATTCGCCACCAAAACAGAAAAAAGCCCAGCGTCTAGAGACCCTGGGCTTTTTTATTGCGCCTACATTTCCCTTACATCAACGGAAAATCTGGGTTCACCACGACCCAAACCCAGGCATGCCGCCGTGTAAGACTTTACCTTACAAACTGTTTCATCTGATTCTTATCTTACGTAACCATTTTTTCCTTGATCATAACCATAATCATCGTTATTCTTTTTAGAAAGATGCATCTAAAACTGCACTTCAATGGTAACAATTGTTAACCAAAAAGCAAAAAGTCGCGAGCTACCGTTTGGTGGTCCATGTGAACTTTAAATCAGTCAAAGCTTGCAAAGAGGAGACGTAACGTGTTCAAGCTGAAACAACTACCTGCAGTCATCGCAATCGGTCTGGGCGCCGCCGTAACTATTCCAGCGCATGCTGGTTTGCTCGACGATTTGGTCGGGGCGAAATACAATCCACTCACCCCAAAAACAACCGTTAAAGACAAAGGCTCGTTTTCACAGCCCTTTTCCGAGCCCTTTGTGTACGACCGCACAGCTGGCAACCGACCAGAGGATTTGAAGCCGACCCGCACTGACGAAAAGTGCCTCGAGTCACTCCCCGGAAGCAATGGCAAAAAACGCTGCAAGCCAGCTGCGGGCACGATTTCCATGCTCCCATCTGGAGAATTTTTGTATTTCAATGCATTGGAAGGCACTGAAGACTTCGAATTCAGTATTTTGGTCGACTTCGGCCAGAAAGCCATCAACGACCAAACACGTCGGATGCGCATTCCTGATGGCAATGACTTCTCCAAAACCGAGTGGACACTTCCCGATGAGGTGGACTCAGGTGCCAATCCCAACGGCTACGAAATTACTGAACTCATTCCAGGCCTGAGCAATAAAGACGTAAACAGCGCTGACGGTGCCCTGTTTTGTGCAGACGTGGCCATGCTTGCAGACGGCCGAATTATGGCTGTCGGCGGTACCGCCTACTACAGCGAGCCTGGGTTCAACGCTGTTGGCTATGGCTTGACAGAGCTGGAAGGCCTGAAAAACAGCCGCGCCTACAACCCCAACGAAAACAAATGGAACCAGTTGGCCGACATGAACTTTGGTCGTTGGTACCCTTCGTTGATCACCATGGCAGATAGCAAAATGTTTGTAGCCAGTGGTGTTACCAAATTGATCAAGCCTGTGTACCCAGAGGCTCCCGAACAAAGCGGTCGTAACGTACCACAAACCGAGACATTCGATCCCAACGCAAATGATGGCAAAGGTGAGTGGACTGTTAACCCTGCAACAGCCCAGCGCTCACTGCCGTTGTACCCAAGGCTGCACCTGCTGCCAAACGGCCACATTCTGTACAACGCAGGTGGTCAAGCGTTCAATCCTGTGGGTCAGTCCTACGACCAACCGCTTTGGAATATTGCAGGCACATACAACCCAAAAACTCAAAACTGGTCTGATCTTGCATTCGCCGGTTTCCCTTTGAAATTTAGTGATGCAGGCCTTGAGTCCCTGACACAAATCCTGAACCCAGCCACAGGCGGTACCAACGTTGCCAGCGCGTTGACAAAAACACTCACTGGCCTAACCATGAGAAACCAAAACGATTTGCAAAAAATTGTGGGTGCTCTCACATCAACACGCAATCCAGAACAACTCGTTCAAAAAATTGTAGGCGGCGGTATGCGCGGCTCTACATTTTCAACCATGTTGCCACTCTATCCAAACCAAAACGGCACTTACAGTGACGCCAGCTTCCTGACAGCAGGTGGCGTGCTACCCCTGGTTGCAGCGGGCTCACCTGGTGGATATGTGGCTGTTGCGTCCTCACGGATCGATACTGTGAAAACAGACGGTGACAAAGTTACCGATTATCAAAGTGAACTCACAGGTGCCCTGAACGAAACACGCTGGTATGGCTCTTCAGTGCTTCTACCCGATGATTCTGTGATGGTATTCAGCGGTGCGGATCGTGACGGGGTGGTTAGTCCAGGCCTTGAATTTGCTCGTAAAACAGCCGAGCGTTTCAATCCAAACACCAAAAAATGGGAACAGATGGCCACAGCCAACAACCCACGTACGTACCACAATACAGCCATCTTGATGACCGATGGTCGAATCTTGGTGGGCGGACATGCGCCGATCTCAACGCTATATCTCAAAAACATCAACTTGGCATCATTTGGTTTCGCACCCAATGACGGCCGCGACCCGTCTTTTGAAGTATTCACTCCGCCTTACTTCAACAATCCTGATCGCCCCGTCCTGAAAGGTTTCAAAGGCGCGAAAAACATGAAAAGCGACGACGGCCGGGATATGCTGGAGCAGTTCACAAAAGGCGAGGAAATCACCATTGAGCTGGACGGCAAAACCAACGCTCAGGATATTCACTCTGTCAGCTTGGTTCGCCACACCGTAACCACACACTTGGTTGACTCGGATCAGCGCACCGTCGTGATCCCCAAAGACCAATTTGTAAAGGTAAGCGGCAAAAGCGTGACCTTTAAGATTCCAGATCAAGCGGCTGTTGTTCCACAAGGCGCATACATGGTGTTTGCGCGCACCATGGATGCCCAGAAGAACCTGTTGCCTTCGAAGTCCGTGAGCTTCATGCTCAAGCATTAATGTGAAGTGAGGAAAATCATGCCCTTTGATTCATTCAAGGGGGCAACGAAAGCGCTGGGATTCATTCTGGCGCTTTCTTTTTTTGCCCTGTCTACTTTTATTCCATATTTGAGCAACCCTGCCCACGCACACGCCGAGCATGGCACCGAGGGTGGCATCCCAACCATCATGAGCAAGGCAAAGCTACCCGAAGGCAGTTCCTTGCAAATTGTCAAAACCACGGCGTTTCAATTCGCCATGGCTACAGATGGCAACGCACGCATTGAAATTCTTGGCGAAGACAAAAAGCCGTTTTTGCGATTCGACAAGCAAGCTGTGTTTGCCGATTTGAACAGCACAGGCTGGCATCGCGCGCAGCAACCCGGTGGCGGCCCTATTCCAGACTTCATCAAAGACAACAAAAACTTAAAGCCGAATTGGGTGCAAATTCAACAGGAGCCGGGTTACGGTTGGTACGATTCCCGTTTGATGAATGAATCGATTGCACATTTTGACTTGCTCATGCGCCAGGGCAAACAAACAATCAAAGTACGGGTTGAACGAGTCGAACCAGAGCCGATGCAAGGGTTTTGGCGACCAATACAAACCGAAACAACTGAATTCAACAGCCTCAACAGCCTGATTCCGGGGCTAAGTGGGAACACCTTGATGATTTCAAGGCTTGGCTCAGCCACCTCGGACTACCAGATCCTGGACGACAAGGCAGAGCCCTTTCTCGAACTGAGAGCCGACGGTGTGTGGCTAAACGCGACACACCGCTGGGCAGATGAACTGGGGCTGTTCTACGACAAATCATCGAAAGGAAAGGGCTGGATCAACATATCCTCTGGCAGCACCATCACGTTCAATGATCCCAGGCTGGCACAAAAACCCGCCAAAACTGGCGCAGTTGGCCAATGGAACGTGCCGGTTAAAAGGCTTGCGGACGACAAAGTATCGAACGTACAAGGTGAATTGCGCTGGCAATCAGTCGTTGCCAAATAATCCCATGTCCCCGAGCCTGCATTCCTGCTCGAATCCGTATTTGCGGGGAAAGGGACAATCCAGCACTGGTAACCATTTCGGAATTTGGTAATACTTGGAAACAGCTTCGCGCAAGACCACATCCCGGAAACGCGTGTAATTGAATCGCTCCCCGTCCACCACAGTGAACGGCACCCCTCCAGCAACCACTTCCGTTACGACCACATCATCTAAATAGTCGACATACAAGGATGGATCAATCGGCTTGGCTTTGGCCACTATCCTGATGGGTTTGCCATCCATTTCACGCCAGTCCACGAACACATCGTCATTGCGTGCGTGGTATTTGCCTGGCCCAAACACAGGCACCACTTTGCCATAGTGATAGGTCATCAAAGCCGCGGGCGAGTAAGCGATGGTGGTGAGAACGCCACCCGAGGGCATGTCGCGGCCAAGCTCGGCAAGAATTTCAGGCATATGCCTGTGAAAAAGCACATCCTGCTGAAAATCTTTTTTTGGCCACACCGACACATCGGCGTGCATCAACAAGCCAAACAACACCAAGTGCGGAATCGACAACACGGCGTTAAAAACAACGAAACGTTTCATCCATACGCCTTGAGTGCACAGCGCCAAAAGTACAAATGCAATGGGCAAAAAGCCCAGCACCCAATGCAAACCCACCGTTTTCTCCAGCGAGATAAGCAGAAACAAAGCCAGCGGCACAAGCAGCGCGAAGGCGAGCGCGCTTTGGCGTAACCACACCTGGCTGCCCTTGAGCAAACTCCACAAAGCCCACGGTGTGATCAGGTAAAGCATCATGCCAAGGTATGTCAGAACGGTGCCCCAACCCAACTGGGCGTCCTCATGCCTGTTCACCAGATTGAACATGATGTTGTTCCAGCAATTGTGCAGGTTGTAGGCAATGTTCACGCTGGCAAATGGCAACACACCAGCAAGCAAGAGGAACAGATACTTGAAACGCTGTTGCTGAAACAGCAAATGAAATCCAAATGCAAAACCTAATAACACGGCAAAGTATTTGGACAAAAAGGCCAAACCCAAGAAGCAACCCGCGAGAAACATGCAAGCACCAGACTCGGCACGAATCGCTTTCACATAGGTATAAATGGCAAGGCCCATGAAGAATATCAAGGGCGTGTCTGTGGTTACAAACACCGCAAACCAGGACACGGGCATGGAAAGATAAACTGCTCCAGCCAGCCAAGCCCTGGATTCCTGATCGCGGGGCAGCAATTCACGTGCAAGCAACACCACCCCAAAGGCAACAACAGTGGTCAAAAGCATCGTGAGGCTGCGAATGACAAGGGGCTCGTCGCCCACATGGCTCAGCGCCCAAAGCCACCAACCCACCATGGGCGGATGGTCATAGTAGCCCCAATTCAGGTCGGTCGACCACAAGTGGAAAAACGCCTCATCACCAGTCATCGGAAAATACCGGGCCAGCCAGATTTTAATGAAGGCGGTGAGCACCACAACCCAGATAAAAAGGCTTTTCGCAGACTTGAGTGTCAGTTCAGGTGCTCGCTGACTCGGCAATGAAAAATGACTTGTCATGTACGTTGGGGCACTCAGGAAGCCAAATACACAAGCACACCCGCAGAGAGCAGAAAGCCCCAGCTGATGCGATCGTGAATGGCGAAATGCACAGGATCATCAATCATTTCCTTACGGGAAGTCATGATCCAGATGCGCATTAACCAATATAAAAACAAAGGGCAAATGCCCCACAAGAACTCGGGTGTGCGGTACAGCATGGTGCCGTTTTGACTATCGACGTACAAGGCCAACACCAGCACAGCGACAAAACCACTGGATATACCCATGGACACGAGGTAACTTAAGTCACTCATGCGATAGCCGCGTCCTTGGGGCTGGGCGCCCTCGAGCTGCAAGAACTCAAGCTCAGCGCAACGCTTCACCAGCGCCAAACTTAGAAACACGAACAGCGAGATGGCAAGCAACCAACTCGACAATTCCACACCAACACCCACGCCACCGGCAATCACGCGAAGTGTGTACAACATGGCCAGCAACAACACATCCACAAAGGCGGTGCGTTTGAAGACAAAGGTGTAAAGCAAGGTCACCACGGTGTAAATAGCCAAGGTTAACGTGAACGCCAGACCGACCTTCCACAACGCAATACCAAAACCGGCCAATCCGAGAATCTTCATGAACACGAATGCGTTGGGAATGCTCAAAGCACCACTGGCCATAGGACGATTTCTTTTGCGCGGATGCTGACGATCCGCATGCAAATCCATGAGGTCATTCCAGATGTAGGTTGCTGACGCCACCAAACCGAAGGCAAGAAAGCCCCACATCATGTTGACCCACAAGGCCACCTCCACCGTGTGCGCAGCAATCAAGGGCAAAAAAAGCAAAGCATTTTTTGCCCACTGCTGTAAACGCATGGCTTTCAGCCAAGGCCTGAAAACGGGCTGAGGGCTATCAATCCGGTTCAGTGAAACGCCAGCTGTGCGTGCCTTTCTCCGAACTGCCCATCGGGTATTGACACCAAAAGCGACATTGGCCTTGCCCCAAATCGGCAAATCCGCCTTGGAATCACCAAAGTAGATGAATGGCCGCCCTCCCCTGTCTTGATCAATGGCCTCCAATTTGCGACGCCCCTTGAGGTTTTGCGATTCGCTGGCGATGACCCTGTCAAAAAGGCCCAAACGCTTGGCCACTTTGCTGACATCGCGGTGCACGGATGCACTGGCCAGCACCAATTCATGGCCAGTCGATTTCAATTGATTCAAACGCTCAAGTACCTGTGCGTCAATCGGCAGAAAGTCCAGGTTCGGATCAATGCGTTTTGCGACTTGCAACTTGAAGTACCAGGCTCCTCGCAATGCCCACATCAGCATCGCAAACCCATACAACAGGTTTTTCTTCAGCAGTTGCAAACAACACTCCAGCAACACATCAGAAGGACTTAAGGTTCCGTCGAGGTCTACATAAACAACAGGCTGCTGGCTCATTTTCTTTTCGACAAACCACTGAGCAAAGACCCTTGGGGTTCCTCCTCCCAGTGCGCCGCACCCAAAAACACCATCACGATTTGCTTCACAAAGTTGTCCTGCATTTCTTTCTCAAGCTTGGGCTGGTCCTCGCGAACATCCAGAAAATCGGTTGCGGAATTCATCATCATGGTCACGACCAAACTGCAAATGAGCTGCAAGGTGTTGGTCGACAAATCGGGGAAAATATTCAACATGCGCAAATCACTGCCCATCTCAAGTGTGAAATGGGCAATTTCATTTCGTATGGCGTTGCGCAAGGCTTGGGATCCGCCTGAGCGTTCAGAACTGATGAAACGCCACTCCAAGTGGTGCTGTTTCAGGTAATTCACAAACACGTTCACCGAATGGCGAATCATGTCCTCCCCGGGCAAACTGGCCTGGCGGGCCTCACGCAACAGTCGACGCAAAGTAATGCCGGCGTCTTCGACCAGGGCCAGGCCCAATTCATCGGTTGTTTTGAAGTGGCGATAAAAAGCCGTGGGAACAACGCCGGCTTCACGCGTGATCTCCCGTATGCCCAAGGCAGTGAAGCTGCTGCCATTGCCTACCAAAGTCAGTGCAGCCTGCATCAGGTTTTGGCGGGTTTGCTCTTTTCTTCGCACGCGGGCTTGGCTTTCATCGCCCGACTTGGGCGTGTTGCCTTGTCGTGTTCTCATCGCACTTGCTCAAATCTGTATAAGTTGCGGCCTAGCAGACCAGACCCTATTGTAATGAAAAGCGCACGACGAACAGCAGGAACAGCCTGCCTATGTATATTAAAAATCGTCGGCTCCAAGCTCAACAAATAAGCGAGGAAGCACTTGGACAACTCACCTCGAGCGGAAAAGTCTCCTGGCTAGGTATTTTTTTCTATTTGACTTTCTTACAAACAACCTATTAACTCACCCTAAAGAGGGTGGTAAAACCAAGAAAATCGAACAATGATGAAGCCATGCTCACTTTAGGTGACACCAATCGAATTACCAATTTCACGGGAGAGACCATATGGCGTCCAATCAAATTCTGGTCATTGAAGACCACCCCTTGTTCGCAACTGGAATCAAAGATCTGGTTGAATTTGTAGCCTCTAACGCCGACATTCTTTGCGCGTCGTCACTATCCCGAGCATGTGAGATATACGAAAAAAACAGACCAGCCCTGATTATTACTGATTTACGTCTACCCGATGCACAAGGGCAAGACGTCATTAACACACTGGCCAAGTTAAACCCAAACCAGCCAATATTAATCATGAGCGGCGACGATCAATTGCTTCAGTCAGTTCAACCAAATACCCAAGCCCCTTCTTGGACATTGTCAAAGTCAGAGGGATTTGAGCAAACCTCAGCTGTTTTGTTGGAAGCGTTAACCCGGTCAGGGGTGCCTGTGCAATGGCGCCCCAATGCTTTATCAAACAGACAAAGCAACGGCGAACACATCACGGGGCGTTCCGGACAAAGTTCTGGTATTCAACTTACTCACAAACAGCAACAAGTGATGCAATATTTGGCATCCGGCTTGTCAAACAAAGAGATCGCCCGCAAGTTGGATCTGTCACCAGAAACGATCAAAACTCACCTTAGAGAAATATTTACCCGCATGAATGTAAAAAACAGAACGCAAGCGGTAAGCCTGTACCGGAAAATACCGCGTTTGAATGTTCAGCCTGCCCCCTGAAATTACATGCGCCGCCTCAGACGGCGCAACATCATAAAACTATGCATTCAACACAGTTCAGTATTTTTGTCATATTAGGTGGGTTCGCGCTTTACCCTTTTTTTGTCAATCAATCCAAACAACAACGCCAAAATGCGTGCTTTGTTTTGGGTGCTGTTTTACTTGCAATCGCCACAACACCGTCCTTTAAAAACCCTGAGGGCACTATCGGCGCTTTCGGGGCAGTCATTTATTTTTTATCGTATTTGTTTTACGCTGCAGCTCTTATAAAAAACGACCATCAAAAAGGAACGTTTCGAGGCAAAAAATTACTGATTTTTCTTGTCGGTGGTCTTGTGTCATTTGGAATAATCTTCATTAATCAGGTGTACCTGACAATGATATTCAGCTTGCTGCAATTGTCGTGCTTGCTTTACTTTTCGATACAACGCAATCAAAAACCGGAAATTGAAACGAGGCCTGGCGTTGCTTTTTCAGTGCTCTATTTTGTTGTAACGATCACCTTCTTTGTAAGCCTTTATTCAGCAACCCCTTCAGCGATCACGAACCACACCAGTGATTTCGCAGTGGGATTACTGCTTGCATTAACGACGTTACATCTCGTCTTTCAAGACGTCACTCGTTCCCGTATCAAAAACCAATGGGAGACCAAACTCAAAATTGATTACGAAGCCTTAAAATTAATGTACAGAAGCAAGCGGGTCATCAAAGATTTTCAACACGATCTTAGGCAACCTTTAAGTACAGTCGGCATTCTGGCAAGTGTCGGTAAAGCCATCTCAAAAGACCCTGAAGTCACCGCAAGATATCAACACATACAGACTGCGCAACGCGCGCTCAAGGGTCTGATTGAAAGCTTGTTTGAGCAATTGAACCACACCTTGAAATACCCCGTGGAATCTGATGCATTACCCCTTGTGGAATTTCGGATCGATGAAATCATCATCCCATTGGTGGAGGAATATCGCTTGCTGGCCAGCCACAAGAATCTTCAAATTCGATATGTACCTAGGAATGCCGTGGTAACCAGCAACAAAAATGCACTGACCAAAATTTTACGCAACGGCCTGGACAATGCAATCAAGTACACGACTTCTGGAGGTGTCGTCGTCGGAACACGCCGCAAATCAAACGGCGTGTGTATTCAAATCTCAGACACGGGCTCGGGCATTGAAAATGACCAAGTAGCCAAACACGACAAGGGCTGGGGCCATGGGTCCCAAATTATCCAGGAACTTAGTGAACAGATTTCTGCAACCACTCTTTGTAAAAATCGCTATTACGACCGCAAATTGGCAGGTTCGCGATTCGAAGTGTTCTTGCCCAGTGAAGGAAGCACAACTAACCCGCAAGACAACGCAACATCAAATGGCAACCAATTGAACGCCTGCGTGTTGTGCACCGATGAACAGGAGTTAGCGGAGGCCAAACAACACATTCCCCAAGCTTGCTTTGATGAAGTTCAGTTCTCATTGAAAGCCAACACAAAATGGGACTATCGGAATTTGGTTCGGAACTGCAAAGCGTCTGTTTACATCCGTTTTGCCAAAACCATAGAGGCCAAGCAAAAAGCAATTGAAGAAATGAGAACGCTAAGCGCCCGACTGGAAGGCAACCCATGCTGCATCGTCGTTTATGACGCCTCACTGAAAAAAATGCACACATTGAGTTCATGAATGACTTCATCTGTATTCCCATCAATACGCGGGTGGAAGGCGGCGGTGTCACCGCTATAGAAGAACTGTTCCCCCCTCGCGAAGCAGGCACTCATGCGTCTGAGCCGCATTCCCTGGCCACACCGAAGCAACAACAGCGAATTAGGCCGAACGAATCGTTAACAACACCTTAAAGACTGGAATAGAGTGCACCAAGCACCGCACCGCGCGTAGCACCTGTTACCCTCGGGCAATTGGATACCTTGTTTTGGATTCGCTGCACGGCAAGCCAAGCAAAAGCAGCGGCTTCTACCGCTTGTGAAGGAATACCGAGGTTTTCAAAAGGCAAACAATCCACTGGCGCCATTTCCAGACGTAGTTGAGCCATCAATGTACTGTTTCGGGAACCACCCCCGCACACGTAAACCGCATCCAGTCCACTCGGCATGGAATGCACGACTGCACGTACGCTCAAGGCAAGCAATGTGGCCATGACATCATCTGCATGCAAACCTGCCCCTGCCTCCTGAAGACAGCTTTTCAACCACTCAGAATTGAACTGATCCCGACCTGTGCTTTTGGGCCAGTTAGCATGAAAAAATGGGTGACGCCACAGCGCTTCCAGCAAAGCCGCACAAGGCTTCCCTCGGGCTGCTATCTCACCGTCCAAATCAAAGGGTTGATTGAATGATTCCCGCGCCCATTCGTCCATCAGACAATTCGCAGGGCCACAATCTCCGCCAATCACACCGTGCCGCCCGGCCTCCAACACGGTCAGGTTAGAAAACCCTCCCAAATTCAATACGGCGGCACGTTCATAAACTCCACGACTGGCCAACCACGCTTGGTGAAAAGCAGGCACCAAGGGCGCACCCTGCCCACCCAACGCGATGTCTTTTGAACGGAAGTCACACACCACGTCGACGCCCAGCGTAGACGCTAACAAAGCGCCGTCAAACAGTTGATAGGTATAACCAAGCTCTGGCCTATGCCGCAAGGTCTGACCATGCGCGCCCAAACAGGCAACGTCCTCTGGCACCAAGCCATGTGTATTCAGCAGGGCAAGCGCAGTCTTGGCGTAGGCCTGCGTCAGCTCATGGCGAGCTTCCAGCATTGCGTTGATGGGGTCTTGACCATCAATACCTTTAAAGGGAACGCGTTGCAGCTGCAACAATTTGTGTCGAAGTGCTGGAGAAAAGTCGTCGGAATGAAAGCCCAAAAATTGTATGGTGCCGTTATCGGGGTCCATGTGCAGCGCAGCCACATCGACCCCATCGGTGCTGGTCCCCGACATGGCACCCAAGGCAATCATGGGTGTTACTGCGCCCGAGCCAGGCGTTGAGCCGTAGCCAGTTCCATGCGCCGGTCAAGCGCCAGCTGTACCCGTTTGAATTCGCTGATTGAATTTCTATCCAGTGGCTGCGCTTGGGCAACATTCACGCTCAATGGGTCTTTAGGCACCCGGTTCACGCGAAACTCATAATGCAAATGAGGCCCGGTTGCCCAACCAGTGGCACCTACATATCCAATCACCTCGCCCTGCTCTACTTTCTGACCGCGCTTTAACCCCTTGGCAAAACGAACCATGTGCGCATAGGCCGTGGTGTAACCACTGTGATGCTCAAGCTCCACAAAATTACCATAGCCATTTTGAACGCCGACAAACTTCACCGTGCCACTGGCTGTCGCCATGATTGGCGTGCCGGTGGGTGCGGCGTAATCAACGCCATAATGGGCTTTCCAGCGCTTCTGAATGGGATGGAACCGACGCAAGGAGAATCCCGAAGACACGCGCGAAAACGCCAGCGGTGAGCGCAGAAAGCTTTTCTTCAAACTACGGCCCTCTTCGTTGTAATAACCGGCAGACTGATTGCCCGGGGCGAACCAGTAAGCCTTGTACGGCTTGTTGTTGTTGACAAATTCAACGGCCAGCACGCGACCGGCACGAGCAGAACGCCCATCAAGCGTTAAATCTTCGTACACCACCTTGAATTGATCGCCTTTGCGCAATTCACGGTGAAAGTCGATGTCAGAGGAAAAAATTTCGGTGAGCTGAATGGCCACGGAATCTGGCAGGCCTGCCTTGTCCGCCGCTGCAAACAATGAAGACTCAATCAGGCCAGACCGGAATACGATGTTTTTTTCGTAATTCACAGACTCAAGCTTGGCCGTGAATTCACCATTTAACTTCTGGACAAAAACCGACTCTTGGTGATCTTCCTCCAGAGAACTCTTGTAACGAAGCCATTGCAACTCGCCCTCGGCGTCTTGCTGCACAGTCAGCACCCGTCCTGCACGCAGATTAACAAGTGCCTTGGCCACTTTGTCTCGACCAAGAAAGGCAGCCACGCCCTCAGTATTCACGCCAAGCCGGTCGAGAATACTCACCAGGGTGTCGCCTCTACGAATCCGTTCTTCTGCCACCAGGGGATCGAAAGAATAGACCGCTTCGTCAGCCAAATTCAGGTTAACCGCCTCAATAACCACTTCGCTGTTATTCAACGCCGATTCAATGGGTGAATTTTGAACAGATCCAGCAATTGCAACCATCGCACCAAGAACGGGGAGGGAAAAAAACCCTACAATGACCCACTTTCGATGGTGATGGGAAGCAGGCAGCGCCGAATCCACGTAGCGCACACCAGTAAACACAAGGCTTTTGGCAAACGATAGACCCTGTGCGCATGCGGCGATTGCTCGCTCTAAGAAATTCTGAAGCATCATGTTTTAATTTTAAATGTGTGAAGTTTCACAACGCCGATTGCCCTAAACCAGCACTATTTTCAAAAATACAACACTGTGAACAGCGAGAGTGTAACAAAGGATTGCCAAATGAAACAGTCACCTGATAGAAGGCCACTCGATATTACGGAAAACACGGAGAAATTATCCTCTTCCGTTTTGAACACCCTCGAAGTAACCAAACGCGGTTGCGAGGAACTGCTCATTGAATCCGAGTGGATCCAAAAACTTGTTCAAAGCGAAAAAACCGACACTCCGCTTCGCATCAAATTGGGCCTAGACCCCACAGCACCAGACATCCACCTTGGGCACACTGTTGTACTCAACAAGCTTCGTCAGTTGCAAGATCTGGGCCATCAGGTCATTTTTCTGATTGGCGACTTCACGTCGATGATCGGCGACCCATCGGGCAGAAACAGCACGCGCCCACCGCTGACCAAAGAACAAATCCAGAACAACGCAAAGACTTACCACGAACAAGCCATCAAAGTGCTCGACCCCACCCGAACGGAGATTCGCTTCAACAGCGAATGGTGCGACGACTTGGGCGCCGAGGGCATCATCCGTTTGGCATCAAGCTACACCGTGGCTCGCATGCTGGAACGCGACGACTTCACCAAACGCTATCAAAACGGTGTGCCAATCGCTGTCCATGAATTCTTATACCCCCTAATGCAAGGATTCGATTCAGTTTCCTTGAAATCAGATCTCGAATTGGGTGGAACCGACCAAAAATTCAACCTATTGGTCGGGCGTGAACTTCAAAAACAGGCGGGGCAATCGCCACAATGTGTACTGACCATGCCGCTGTTGGTGGGCACCGACGGCATTGACAAAATGTCGAAGTCGAAGAACAACTACGTGGGCGTGACGGAAACCCCCACCAACATGTTTGGCAAAGTGATGTCCATTTCCGATGAATTGATGTGGAACTGGTACACCCTGCTCAGCTTCAAAACACTTGAGGACATCAACGCCCTCAAAGCGGCCTGCGAACAGGGTGCAAACCCAAAACACGCCAAAGTAGCGCTGGCCCAGGAACTGGTGGCCCGCTTTCACAACAAACAAGCCGCCGACGATGCCCTGAGCGACTTTGAAGCCCGCTTCAAGCAAGGCGCCCTGCCTGACGACATGCCAGAAGTCAACTTGAACATACCGGAAGGCGAACAATCGGCAGGTTTGGCGTGGATACTGAAAAATGCTCAATTGTGCGAATCCAGCAGCGACGCCAACCGCAACATTCAGCAGGGCGGCGTGAAAGTCGATGGCGAGAAAATCAGCGACAAAGCATGTCGACTCGGCCAGGGCACCTATGTCATTCAAGTGGGCAAACGACGATTCGCAAAGGTGCATGTGCTGTGAACAAGCAGGCCGATCCGGTTTTTGTACCACCGCCAAAACCAGAACACTGCACTCGCACTATTTTGGTGCGGCACGGTGAAACCCCTTGGAATCGGGAGAAACGCTTTCAAGGGCACACCGACATCGGCCTGAATGCAACAGGAATCGAACAAGCGCACCTGTTGGGCAAAGCCCTGCGACAAATCCCGAATCTTGTCTTTGAAAGCGCAATCAGCAGCGACCTGACGAGAGCACAGCACACCGCCGCCATTTTGCTTGAGCACAACCCAGGACCGAGCTTGGTAACCACTTCAGGGTTGCGCGAGCGTGACTACGGCCAACTTTCGGGGTTGACTGGCGACGAAATGAGGCTTAAAAGCCCGAGTGAATACGAGGCGCTCACACGGCGTGAGCCCTCAGCGATCATCGAGGGTGGCGAAAGCCTGAACATGTTTTACGCTCGTGTCACTGACACCTTTCAAAACCTGCTGGACAAACACCGTGGGCAAACAGTGCTGCTGGTGGGCCACGGCGGTGTACTCGATTGTATTTACAGGTTGTGTACGAATACACCCGTCCAAGCGCCTCGAAGCTGGCTTGTGCCAAACTGCGCACTCAACATCATCGACTTTGATTTTCAAAGGAAAAACTCGATTCTGACCTGGGCCAACCTTCAACATCTTTCTGTTGAGGCACACGGCCAACAGATCGACGAGGTGGATGGTCGTATCGCCTGAAATCATTTAGAATGTGAGGCTGTTTTGAACCCAATCCTATCCGGAATTAGTTATGTTTGACCGCCAAAAGGGCATCGCCCAAACCGACCCCGAATTGTGGGAATCCATCCAGCTGGAAACCACCCGCCAGGAAGACCACATCGAGCTGATCGCGTCTGAAAACTACGCCAGCCCCGCCGTGATGGAAGCACAGGGTTCACAACTCACGAACAAGTACGCCGAAGGCTATCCAGGCAAGCGCTATTATGGCGGCTGCGAACACGTCGACGTGGTTGAAGACCTCGCAATCGATCGCCTGAAAAAGCTGTTTGGCGCTGAAGCGGCCAATGTGCAGCCCAACTCGGGTTCACAGGCCAACCAAGCAGTGTTCTTCGCCCTGCTACAACCCGGCGACACCATCATGGGCCTGTCTTTGGCTGAAGGTGGTCATTTGACTCACGGCATGCCTTTGAATATGTCAGGCAAGTGGTTCAATGTGGTGTCGTATGGCCTGAACAAAGACGAAGCCATCGACTACGACCAGGTGGAAGCGTTGGCACGGGAACACAAGCCAAAAATCATCATCGCAGGCGCCTCTGCTTACGCCTTGCGCATCGATTTCGAGCGTTTTGCGAAAATTGCCAAGGAAGTGGGTGCCTACTTCATGGTCGATATGGCCCATTACGCTGGCTTGATTGCCGCGGGTGTGTACCCGAACCCGGTTCCCCACGCCGATGTGTGCACCTCAACCACGCACAAGTCTCTTCGTGGCCCGCGCGGCGGCATCATCTTGATGAAAGAAGAACTGGCCAAGAAAATCAACAGCGCCATTTTCCCCGGCATTCAGGGCGGCCCATTGATGCATGTCATCGCCGCCAAAGCCGTGGCATTTCACGAAGCCCTGCAACCCGCATTCAAAGAGTACCAACAACAAGTGGTGCTCAACGCCAAGGCGCTGGCTGAAACACTGGTAGAGCGTGGCTTGCGTATTGTGTCTGGCCGAACAGAAAGCCACGTCATGCTGGTTGACCTGCGTGCCAAGGGCATCACAGGCAAGGCAGCCGAAGCCGCCTTGGGCCATGCGCACATCACCGTGAACAAAAACGCGATTCCGAACGATCCTGAAAAGCCATTTGTAACCAGCGGTATTCGTCTGGGAAGCCCCGCGATGACCACTCGGGGTTTCAAGGAAGAGGAAGCGCGCAAAGTGGCACACCTCATCGCCGACGTGCTGGAAAACCCGGAAGATGAAAGCACCCTGGCTTCTGTGCGTGCCAAGGTGAAAGAACTCACAGGGCAGTTTCCTGTTTACAAGTAACCGCAAGGGCACCGCCCGATGAAATGTCCATATTGTGGTCATGCCGACACTCAAGTCGTTGATTCGCGCACCCCGGAAGAAGGGGATACGATTCGACGGCGTCGGCAGTGCGGTGCCTGCTCCAAACGCTTCACCACCTACGAACGCGCAGAGCTTTTCCTGCCCGCAATTGTCAAGAAAGATGGCTCACGGGCTGATTTCTCCAGAGAAAAGTTGCGCGGCAGTTTGATGCTGGCTTTGAGAAAACGTCCGGTGTCCGCCGAAGCCATTGATCAAGCTTTGTTCAGCATCGAAGAAAAGTTGCTGGTCAGCGCAGCTCGCGAAGTCAACACCAAGTTTCTCGGCGAATTGGTGATGGAGCAACTCAAGCAACTCGACACGGTGGCTTACATTCGATTCGCCTCGGTTTACAAAAGCTTCGAGGATCTTCAAAGCTTTTCGGAAGAAATTGCAAACCTCACCGCGCCGGCAGCTGGCGCCCAGCCAAGCCAATCCAGCCCTTCAAATGCCAAACCCAAACTGGCGAAGAAAGGCGCCTGACGCGGCATGAGCTTGAACCCAGCCCTCATCACCCAAGACGATGAACACTGGATGCAGCTGGCGCTCGAACTGGCCTGGAAGGGACAGTACAGCACCACCCCAAACCCTCGTGTGGGTTGTGTATTCGTTCGCGACGGCAAAGCCATCGCACAGGGGTTTCATCTCAAGGCAGGTGAGGCTCATGCCGAGGCGCAAGCCATTGCACAAGCCAAATTACATGACACCTCGCTGGCGGGAAGCACAGCCTACGTCACCCTGGAGCCGTGCGCACACCACGGCCGCACTGCACCCTGTGCCAATGCGTTGGTCGAAGCTGGGGTAACACGTGTGGTCGCTGCGGTGCTGGACCCAAACCCGTTGGTGGCTGGCAAGGGCATGGGCATATTGAAGGCAGCCGGGATAGAAACATTGCACGGCGTTCTGATTGAACAAGCCCGCTGGATCAACCGCGGATTCTTCAGCAGAATGGAGAGAAACCGACCTTGGGTTCGGCTCAAGGTGGCCAGCAGCGCCGACGGCGTGACCGCACTGAACAACGGCGTGAGCCAATGGATTACCGGAGACGCCGCCCGCCTAGACGGCCATCATCTGCGCGCACAAGCCTGTGCTGTGCTGACCGGGATTGGCACAGTCAAGGCCGATGACCCTCAGCTCAACGTGCGTGGCATCGAGACTGCACGCCAGCCTGTGAAGGTGCTGGTTGACAGCAAGTTCGAGGTGCCACCCACTGCGAAACTGCTGCAAACCGGGGAAGTACTCATTGCCCACACCGCACCCCAACCCCCCGCATGGCTTGCAAATCACCCCAACAAAGACAAGCTGATTGCAATCAATGTTGCCCCGGTCGCGGCAGGGTTGCACGCAGGAGCAGTGAAAACCGACCTTCACAAGCTATTGAATACGCTGGCTGATCGAGGCATCAACGAGCTTCATCTGGAAGCTGGCTTTGGATTGAATGGATCGTTTTTGCAAGCGGGGTTGGTCGATGAAATTGTTCAATACATCGCGCCGTCATTTTTAGGGCCGGGCGCTGGTCTGTTTCGTCTACCGGAATTGACAGCCTTGCCCGAGAAAACGTCATGGGCCTTACAGTCCAGCCAAGCCATTGGTAAAGACCTACGCGTGGTGTGGGTCAAACAATCACAGGAGTAGTAGCACACATGTTCACTGGCATCATTGAATCCATCGGCAAAATCGAATCCGTTTCCCCCTTGCAAAACTCGGCATACGCGGGTGTTCGGCTGGCTGTTTCGGCCCCTACACTCGACTTTTCTGACGTGAAACTTGGCGATAGCATCGCCATTCAGGGTGCGTGCATGACCGTGGTGGCCATCGCGAATCAAACCTTTCATGTGGACGTGTCGCAGGAAAGCCTGTCAAAAACGGTGGGGCTGAACCAGCCTGGCGAAGTGAATCTGGAAAAAGCCATGCGTTTGTCAGACCGCGTGGGTGGTCACCTGGTCAGCGGTCACGTAGACGGCTTGGGCTCCGTAGTCGAATTTGAACCTGTTGGCGAAAGTTGGCACCTTCAAATTCGGTCGCCCAAATTGTTAAGCCCTTTTTTCGCTTACAAGGGCTCAGTGACTGTCAATGGCGTTAGCTTGACGGTCAACAAGGTCGACGACCTTGAAACAGGCGAATGCGACATTCACATCAACCTGATTCCACACACAGTGCAAATGACGACGTTGAAACATCTGAAAGCAGGCAACCCGGTTAACTTGGAAATCGATCAAATTGCGCGTTACTGTGAGCGTATTGTAAAAACGATGAATTTGAACCCGGATCACTGAGCGCTGAGGCTGCCAAACCTTGCCTTGGCCGTTGACCCCGTGTTGTCAGAGTCAGCACCCAAGGCAAGGCCTACGAACCGAACCGCTCCCTTGGGCAATTCATCGCCAAAGGCCAAGCGTGCGTCGGCCTGCAAATCCCGTTGTTCCGAAAGCATTTCATTATTACCCGCAAGAGCGCGTAACACGATGTTTCTCACGCGGTCGGTGTAGGGGTTGTTGAACACCTGCCCGACCTTCTCGCCGGGCAAGCCCCAAACGTAACAAAGGGTAGCGGCTGGCAAATCCTCTCCAGACAAGGTTCGTGCTGCCGCCATGGCCAACCGGGTGCCCAAGCCCAGCTTGCCTTCATCAATCTGAACAAATACACACAGTTTCGCGCCTGCATCATCACCCGCCTTGGTTCTCAGGTCAGCGCCTGTTGGGTGAGTCAACACCTGCCACTCCCAACTCAGCGTGTTCAGCACCACAGGCGAAGCAAAAGGATGCACCAAAGTGCCGTAGGCTTTATTGGCGATGGCTTCCACAGCAACTGTACCGCCTGCTTGCACCAGCTTGAATTCGGTGTGCTCGGGTATCTTTGGATGATATTGCGCCACCCAAGGTGAAGGAATGGGTTGCGAGGCTTTCCCGGGCCAAGGCGCGAGCACTTCAGAAGCCTGAACCGCCACGGGCCAAATCAAGCACGCGACAATCGCCAACAGCAAAGCCGGATCAAACCCATTCCAACGTGTCAAAGAAACCATTCAATTGTCCTTGTAGACTGTTGCCCAATTGCCAACGAGGTCGCCCTGCGCGATGGCTGCGTGAAAGTCTTCTGGCTCATCAATGTCCAGTTGAGCACTCAACCATTGGGCCTTCATACCCAGTGAGACAAGAATATCCTTGGTTTGTGCCGCAACTTTTTCAGTTCCCCACTCTATTTGTTCTGCAAAAATCTGTGGCACACAATGCGTACAGGCCAAGGCGACATAGCCACCATCACGCGCCGGCACGAAGGCAAGACCGTATTTCGCCGCTTTGGTTTGCAATTGCCGAAGATCATGCATCGAAAACTGAATTGCATCGGGCCCCAACAACACCACCATTTCGCTGTGCCTCAAGGCGGATTCAACAGCAGCCCGCATGCGCAAGCCCAAGTGCCCCCCTGGCTGAATTTGTCGAGATACCTCCCGTCCTGACAGCAAAGCATCCCATTGCTGCGGGGTGCCACCATCGGTCCACAGTACTACGTGCACGCCAGTCAGCTTATCAAGTGTGCTGAGCAACAAATACCGTGCAAACTGCTCACATTGTGAAGGCCCAAGCAAGGGCTCCAAACGGGTTTTAACCCTGCCTGCTTGCGGATACTTGGCAAACACAGCCACTGTCAGCGGTAATTTTTGACGAGCGTCTTGATATTGACTCGCCAACTCGGATGGCGAAACACCTCGCCAATATTGATAGCGAAACCGCCACATCAACAATATGGTCTTCCACACACCGTTGTTATCCCATCGGCGACCAGATGTTTCAACGGGCGTAAAAATAGGCAGGAAACTCCTCGGCAGGGACTTTTTAAGTTGCTTGCAAAACTCGATGTCTTCCATCAAGGGTTGATCAGGAAAGCCTTTCAGATCAACAAAAACGGCTCGATTGACGAACAAGGCCTGATCGCCAGTGCCAATCTTGCTAAACCGGGATCGCCAATTCATCAACCAAGCCACCACGGGTAGCCAAGCACTTTGCCCCACTATGCGCACATCGAACCGACCCCACACCGCTTGTTTGGAACGTCGAGCCAATTGATTCAGAAAGTCACTCCAAGCCTGGGGGCTCAAACGGGTGTCTGCGTGAAGAAACAACAGCACTTCACCTTGAGCCAAAGCAGCGCCGGCGTTCATTTGTCTTGCCCGGCCTCGCTCGCTTTGAACTGCTCTTACTTGGGGCTTGTGAGCAAGGGCTTGCAAGGTGGACCAACTGTCGTCGGTCGAACCGCCGTCGACAAGCACCAGCTCATCGCAAGGCCTGAGCAGGTCAATCAACTCATTGACTTTGGGTGAAAGCGTATCCTGCGCGGCGCTGGGCACCTCGTTGAATACGGGCATCACAATGGAGACGGAAGGCGCCTGCACTTTCACGTCCATTCTCAGAAAAACAGTGAGGCAAGCCCCAGGAAGATGAAGAACCCCATGCTATCAGTGGTGAAGGTGAGTAACACCGATGATCCCATGGCTGGGTCGCGACCCAGTTTTTCAAGCCCCAAAGGCACCAGCACACCAATGAGCGCGGCAATCAGCAAGTTCAACATGACTGCCAGCGTCATCAACAGACCAAGCATCACTGCATTGGGCGAGCCAAAATACAACCCCCAGGCAGCCAGACCAGCCACGCCACCCCACACCAGGCCATTGAGCCCGGCAATGGCCAGCTCTTTAGTCAGCAAAAATCGAATGTTGTTGGCAGTGACCTGACCAAGCGCCAACGAACGAATCATCAAGGTCATGGTCTGGTTGCCGGAATTGCCTGCAATGCCGGCCACAATCGGCATCAAAGTGGCCAGGGCCACCACTTTGGCAATGGTGCCCTCAAAGGTGTCGATCACACGGCTTGCAAAAAACGCCGTACACAGGTTCAAACCCAGCCACAACCAACGGTTTTTGGCCGACTCCCAAACCGAGGCAAACAGGTCTTCTTCCTCTCGCAAACCAGCGCTGGACAACAAATCCGCTTCGCTTTCCTCGCGGATCACATCCACCACTTCATTCACGGTGAGGCGACCAATCAACTTGCCCGATGGGTCCAGCACAGGGGCTGACACCAAATCGTAACGTTCAAAAGCCTGGGCCGCTTCATACGCATCATCCAGTGCAGAAAGCATCAGCACGTCTCGCCGCATCACCTCGGCCACCAACGTTTCAGGTTCGTTGACCAATAAACGGTCCAACGGCAAGCTGCCTTTGAAATGATCAACCCGATTCACCACAAACACCTGATCAGTCTGCTCAGGCAGTTCATCAAAACGGCGCAGGTAACGCAACACCACTTCCAGGGTTACATCATCGCGAATGGTCACCATGTCGAAATCCATGCGGGCACCCACGGTGTCCTCTGGATAACTCATGGCCGCGCGCAGTTGTTCCCGCTCCTCCAGGCTCAGGCTACTGGCGAGTTTTTCAACCACATCACGCGGTAGATCAGGCGCCAGTTCTGCAATTTCATCGGCATCGAGCGATTCTGTCGCAGCGAACAATTCCTCGCTGTCCATCGATTTGATCAGCGTTTCCCGAACCGCATCGCTCAGCTCAAGCAGAATTTCGCCATCGCGATCAGAGCGAACCAATCCCCAAACCACCATCCGTTCTTCTTGAGGAAGCGATTCAAGCACATAGGCAACATCGGCAGGGTGCAGCAGGTAGAGCTTGTTACTCAGTTCAGTGACATGTTGGCGATGAACCAAATCTTCAACGAGGCTTTGACGCTCTGGGTTCACATGGGCCTGCTGGTTGTGAACCACACTCTCAATCACTTTTTGTTTGCGCAACAGGGCCTGCACCTCGGCCAAGGCCTTGTGTGCATCGTCCAGATCCCGAGGCAAATTCGCCAAGGGCTCAGTCTCGTTGTAATCGATGTCCTGTTCGCTCAAACCAATCTTCTCTTGAATTTACAAAAATTGAAAAGCCACTACCGCCACCGCTGTGGGGGCCAAAGCCGCAAGAAACAGCTTACCCGGATTAATCGCACCATCATTGAAGTAGGCGCGAAGAATGGCAAAGCCAGCAGGGTTGGGTGCGTTGGCGATCACGGTCAAGCCCCCGCCAGTCACGGCACCCGCCACCAAAGCATACTTGAATTGCTCATCGACACCTTCCACCAAGGAACCGAGGTAAGTCAATGCAGCGTTGTCGGTGATAGCGGTCAATAAGGTGGCACCGTAATACAAAGTGGTGGGGCTCATGCCCTTGAGCACATCTTGCAACCACCAGCCTTGCATGCCCCCAAGCACCACCAACCCCGCCAGGAAAAACGCCACCAACAAGCCTTCCTTCAAAATCAGCCTGTCTTGGTATCGGCTGTAAGCGCTGGTGTAACCTAAAAAGAACAAAAACAACCCCATGAACACGGCTGGGTGATGGGCGAACACCACCACACCAACCAAAAACAAGAGGTGTGTACAAATCACCCAAGCCGGCATGTCTTCTTGATCACCGCCAACCGCCGGTTTTTTCATGGCCACCAATTCCTTGGCAAACAGGAAAGTGAGCGCAGTGGCATTCACGAACACGGCGATTGCCGCTTTCCAGCCAAACATGGTGAGCATGTACTGAATGTCAAAACCCCATTTCGCCGCGACCATCAGCACCGGCGGTGCAGCAAATGGCGTCAGTGTGCCGCCAATTGAGATATTCACAAACAGTACACCCAAGGTGCCGTACTTCAAGGTGTTACTGATGCCTTGGGTATAAAAGCGATCGCGCAACAAAAAGGCGGCCAGTGTCATGGCTGCAGGCTCGGTGATGAACGAACCCAATAGCGGCACAATCGACAAGGTGGTGAAGAAATAGGCCACCTGACGATCAATCGGAATCATGCCCGCCACAATTCGAACAATGCGACCGGCCAGAACCAGCACGGGCTTGCTGGCCGCAATCACCATGATGGCGAACACAAACAAGGGCTCAGTGTAGTTTCGAGTGTCAAGATACCCCACGGCATCCGTTTGGCCCGCGATCAAGAACATGAAAACAATCAACACCATGGCCCAAAACCCGAACACCACCTCCACCTCACCGAGCAAGTGCCACAAACCCGCGTGATTGGGCTGGCTGTGCGCCAGGCGTTCGAAGTATTTGGTCGAAAAGGTGTGGATCACGGCGATGGCGAACAAACTCGCGCCGATGATTTCAATCGTAGTGGGGTTCACAGGTTTATCCCTTGTTGTTTTGATTCATTGAAAACAAGACCTGATCCTGTGCATCCAGGATTTCGGCCACTGGCACCCAGCCACGCAGGCTGTTGATTAGCCACACCTGGTCAGCGCGACGCAAGTCTTGCACATTTAATGCCGCCTGCCGAATCGTATTTTCCCTTAAAAGACGACCTCGCAACACGCCGGGCAGAAAATTCACGCCCCGATCCGGATCCAGTGTTGGGGTGTACAAACAGCCATCCAAAGACACCACCACATTGCACCTGCAAGACTCGGTCAACAGTTGGCCGGGCGCGAACAACAGCACGTCAAAACAACCACTCGCCTGCTCTTGAAAAAACTCGTAGTGCCGACGGCGGGTGGTTTTATTCAGCCAGAATGTTGGAGTGTGTTCCCCGCTTTGCGAAATGTCGCGATCGGCCAAACGAACGCGGACAGGTTCTGTCTGAAAATCGAAGTGCGAGCTTTGAATCTGCAGATCGCCCAAGGCGCTCAACTGCACACGAACGCGGTGAACACCGTCGTTGTGAACCGATGCATGCCTTTGCAGGGCAGATCGAACTTCGTCTTCGCTCCAAAGGTATGAAAACAACTCGGCGCTACGGGCCATGCGAGCCAGGTGTTGATCTAGCGCGGGAAATTGTCCGTCTTCCAGCCTCATGGTTTCGATCAAATCAAAATCAGCGGTGCACTGGCGCAAAAACTCGGTTTTTTGCCACCACTCTTTCTTTTCATCCAACGCTGATGAATACCAGGTGATGCCACTGCCCACGCCATATTCAAAGGCCTGATCGTGTGTTTTTAACACAGTTCGAATCGGCACGTTGAATTGCACATCGCCAGTGGGAGCCAACACCCCCAAGGCACCACAATACAGATTGCGCGGCGACTTCTCCCATTGGGCAATGCGCATCATCGACTGGGCTTTGGGTGCACCGGTCACGCTGCCACAGGGAAACAAGGCCTTGAACACATCAAGCAAATTAGACGCTGGCAGCGTTTTGCCCACGATGCTCGAAGTCATTTGATCCACGGTGGGCAAGTGCATTACATCAAATAGAGAACGAACTTGCACAGACCGAGGCAAACACACCTTGGCCATGTCGTTGCGCAACAGGTCCACAATCATCACATTTTCAGCGCGGTCTTTGTCACTGTCACTGAGCCTGTCAAAACCAGCTGAATCGGGCTTTCTGGTTCCTTTCATTGGCGCCGTTTCCAACAGCTTGCCATCCCATTTAAAAAACAGTTCCGGCGACAAGCTGAGCACGTCGAACCCGGCCCCACGCAAAAAAACACTTTGCGCTGCAGGTTGAGCCTTGTAGAGTGTTTGAAACAATGCCCAAGAGTCGATCTCGCGACTTTCGCTGCGCAGCCGGGTGGTCAGGTTCACTTGATAGAACTCACCCTCCTCAATCGCCTGCCTCAAGGCTTCAAACGTATTCAAGTAGGCGCCAAGTGGCTGCTCATCAAGCCAGGGTTTGAAGGAATCGGGTGAAACCAGGGGCACCAAATCGTTCAAGCCGAGCCGGTGAACCTGCCCGGGGGCGTAGGCTTGAAAATGCAAAAGAGGAAATTCACTGGCTGCATGTGTTTGCAGGTGTGGGTTCAATGCACTGGCGGCTTCATACGATACGCCTCCGACCACATAAAACCCGAATTTGGCTTGTTCATGAGCAGCAAGCAACAAGCTTGAGACCTTCGAAGGCTCCGATGTACTGAAAACATGCGCAGGCTCGCCAAACGCCACCATCAAACCAGCATCTGAACACCCTTGGCTCATGCTGGCATGCCAAGCTGCGCTAACAGGCGACGAAAACATGAAAAAATACCCGAACTGCCAGGAAGACGCCATTGTAACGCGCCTTGCTGCTCGGCTTACTGTCCCGACTTACCCATTCCGAAAAACTCGTACACCTCTTCTTTTTTATCGATGGTGTCGGCAATGCCCAGGCGGATCAACTCGCGCGTGTAATTGGCTTCGAACAACAGGTAACTGGCAAGCGATGAGCCACTCGCCTCTGTGGCGCCCAAAGCAGACATCAAGGTTCGCACTGGGCGTGGCAGATCCTTGGTGTGTCGCGCTGCAATTTCATCGATGCGCTCGCTGGGTGAAATCACCAACAGTTCGATGGGTTTGAGACTGGTGGCTGTGGCCATTTCCGGTGGCAACAGCGACAAAGTTTTGTTCACCCGGCTAAGCCGCTCGATGTCGATGGACAAACTATCCAAAAAAATCGAGGCCATCGCATGGCCAGCAATCTGCGCCAGGCTGGGGTACGCGTTTTGCATATTCAGGGCGTCGGTGTGGTCCTTGTCTGATTGACTGGACCCCACCACCATGATCTTGTTGGCCCCTAGGTGAATAGCTGGACTGATGGGCGCCAGCTGACGCATTGAACCGTCACCGAAGTACTCGCACTGACCTTCGATTTCCAGCTTCACCGATTGAAATACAAAAGGAATGGCCGCCGAGGCCAACAAATGTTCAACAGTGATTCGATCCGGCAAAGCCACCCGCTGCGTTCTGGCCCAGGATTCAATCGCTTCTTGCGTTTGGAAAAATGTCACGCTTCGGCCAGACGTGTAACTGGACGCTGTTACAGCCAATGCACGAATGGTGCCGTTCTCAAGCGCCTCGTCCAAGCGGCGAAAGTGCAACAGCTGATGCAACAATTGCGACAAAGGTGTGTTGTCTAGCAAGCACTTGGGGCGTTTTCTGAGCATCCAGCCAATAGACAACGCCGATAGCCATCGTGCACCTGTGCGAATCATGCCCAAGGAATCTGCACGGAAAACCTGGTCTGAACTGAAGTTTTCCCACACTTTCATCATTCGTGCGGTGGACTGATAAAAATTTCTGCCTGCACAGCCCAGCGCTGCAGCGTTGATGGCCCCCGCGGATGTACCGCACAAAATTTTGAATGGAAAATCGTAGTCGCGTTTGTGTTCTTGCTCGAACCATTTGGCCAGCTGATGCAGCACGCCCACCTGATAAGCGGCACGTGCGCCACCACCCGACAACACCAAGCCGGTGACGTCTTCTTCTGCAGTGATCAAGGTTTGCTTCGTGTCGCTCATGAGATGATTGTGCGACACAATTTGTTGTGCTCAAAAGACAAATAGACATGCCTTGCATGCCTATTTGTTGGTTTAGTACATCCCCAAGCCCAATTTCAGGAGCTTGTGATGACACGCTTGATCAAGCAATCCGTTCCGAATTGGCATCAAGCACCGTTAAAGCAGTCATGTTCACGATTCGACGCACAGTGGCCGATGCCGTCAGGATGTGAACGGGCTTATCAGAGCCCAACAGAATTGGACCCACCGCAATGCCATTGCCCGCAGCCGATTTCAACAAGTTGTAAGAAATATTGGCCGCGTCAATGTTGGGGCACACCAGCAAATTGGCTTCACCGGTCAGAGTGGAACCCGCGAAGATTGTATTGCGCACAGCTTCGTCAATCGCACAGTCGCCATGCATCTCGCCATCAACCTCCAGCCAAGGAGCGATTTCACGCAACTTCTTCAATGCCTCACGCATTTTGATGGCGGAAGGTTGGTCACTGGAACCGAAGTTGGAATGCGACAATAAAGCAGCCTTGGGTTGAACGCCCAAACGCATCATTTCCTCAGCGGCCATCAATGTAATTTCAGCGATTTGATCTGCCGTTGGATCGTAATTCACGTGGGTATCGACCAAGAAGACCTGACGGTTGGTCAGCATCAAACCGTTCATTGCACCATAGGTGTTACAGCCAGCTCGTAGCCCCAATACCTGGTTCACGTAGTGCAGGTGAAGTGAATGGGTGCCAAAGGTGCCACAGATCATGCCATCGGCATTGCCTTTGTGAATCATCATGGAGCCGATCAAGGTGTTTCGACGACGCATTTCTATTTTCGCGTAGGCTTCGGTCACACCTTTGCGTTTGGTCAGGTCGTAGTAGGCGCGCCAGTAGTCTTTGTAGCGCTCGTCGTACTCTGGATTAATCAGCTCAAAATCAACACCGGGTTTGATCCGCAAGCCAAATCGTTCCAGGCGACGTTCGATCACGGCGGGCCGACCAATCATGATTGGCTTGGCGATGCCCTCATCAACCACCACCTGCACCGCACGCATCACACGTTCGTCTTCACCTTCTGCAAACACCACACGAGAGGTTTGTGGAGTCTCTGTCACGCAACGCTTGGCGACAGCAAAAATTGGTTTCATGAAGGTACCGGAGTGGTACACAAACTGTTGCAACTGATCTTTATAGGCCTGCAAATCGTCGATGGGACGCGTAGCCACACCACTTTCCATGGCCGCTTTGGCCACAGCCGGCGCAATATGGACGATCAAGCGCGGGTCAAAAGGTTTGGGTATCAAGTATTCCGGACCGAAACTCAAGTTTTGGCTGCGATAGGCAGAAGCAACCACATCCGATTGTTCTTTGCGTGCCAAACCAGCCACTGCATGCACCGCTGCAATTTCCATTTCTTTGGTGATGGTGGTTGCACCCACGTCAAGTGCACCCCGGAAAATGAAGGGGAAACACAGTACATTGTTGACCTGGTTGGGGTAATCGGTGCGACCTGTACACATGATCACATCGTCACGAACCTCTTTAACCTGCTCGGGCAGAATTTCAGGGGTGGGATTGGCCAAAGCCAGAATCAAAGGCTTGGGCGCCATTTTCACAACCATGTCCTGCTTGAGCACTCCGCCAGCAGACAGACCCAGGAACACGTCAGCGTCTTGAATCACATCGCCCAATGTGCGTGCATCGGTTTCCTGCGCGAACAAATCCTTGTCGGGGTCCATGTTCTCAACGCGGCCCTTGTAGACCACGCCATTGATGTCGGTCACCCAAACATTCTTGCGCGGCAGACCCAGTTCAACCAGCAGTTCCAGGCACGCCAGCGCGGCTGCGCCAGCGCCAGACACCACAAACTTCACGTTATCCAGTGTTTTGCCCACCACTTCCAAGCCGTTGATGATGGCTGCCCCAACTACAATGGCGGTGCCGTGCTGATCATCATGAAACACCGGGATATTCATCCGGCTGCGAAGCGCGCGCTCCACTTTGAAACAATCGGGCGCCTTGATATCTTCGAGATTGATGCCACCGAAAGTCGGTTCCAGCGATGCGATGATTTCAATGAGCTTGTCGGGGTCGCTTTCGTCGATTTCAATATCGAACACATCAATTCCGGCAAACTTTTTGAAAAGAACGGCCTTGCCCTCCATCACAGGCTTGGCTGCCAAGGGACCAATATTACCCAACCCCAGCACCGCTGTACCATTGGTGACCACACCAACCAGATTTGCCTTGGCGGTATAACGCACTGCAGTGGATGGATCTTGCTCAATTTCCTCACACGCGGCAGCGACACCAGGCGAATAGGCCAAGGCGAGATCACGTTGATTGACTAAACTTTTGGTCGCCGAAATCTGCAGTTTGCCCGGTTTGGGAAACTCGTGATATTCCAGGGCAGCTTGCCGAAAGCGTTGATCCATTGGTTGAGCCATATAATCTTCTCTTTGAGGGTGACAACAGAACCGAAAATTATAGGCGTACCTCATGGGTGTGTCGCTAGGGGTTTCCACAAATGCGTCATCTAGTTCAGCCCACTACCCATTCATGGTGAACAATTGAAGTCATCTGTATTAAGTCAAACGATCGAACCCTTCCATGTCATGGAGTTGGTCAAAGCGGCCGATCTCCTGTCTGAGGCAGGACACAATGTGATTCACCTGTCCATAGGGGAACCCGATTTCCCAATGGCCGCACCCATTCGTGAGGCTTTTTGTCAGGCCGCGCTTGAAAACCGGACCCGCTACACCTCGGCACTGGGTCTTCAGCCTCTGCGCGAGGCGATTGCCGAACACTATGAAAGGGCGTTCAGCGTCAAATTGCCTGCCTCTCGCATTGTGGTGACCTCCGGCGCGTCAGCCGCGCTGATGTACGCGTGCCTTGCATTGATCAATCCGGGCGACGAGGTGTTACTTACCGATCCCGGCTACCCATGCAACAAAACCTTCATTCAAATGGCTGGCGGCACACCAACCTTCATCACCACCGATGAGGCACATAACTTTCAACCCAAGCAAACCGACCTGCTCAACGCATGGAACCCTCGCACCACTGGTGCGTTGTTGGCCTCACCTACCAATCCGACAGGTACCCAGCTGTCACTGCAGGCCATGCAAGGCCTATTGTTAGCGCTTCACGACAAGCACGGGTTTTTGATCATGGATGAGATCTACCAATCATTGACATACGACACAGCCCCGCACAGCGTGTTGCAACTGCAGGCTGCGCACAGCGAAGCTTGCCCGGTTGTTGTTGTGAATAGCTTTTCGAAGTATTTCGGGATGACAGGTTTGCGCCTGGGCTGGATGGTTGTGCCCCCTCACCTTCTGGAGACCGTTGAACGACTCGCCCAGAACTTGAGTATCTGCCCAAACACGCCATCGCAATGGGCCGCACTGGCTTGCTTCCAAGACAACACATTGGATATTTGCGAGCAACGCCGACAACTGTTTGCGACACGTCGGGATTTCATGGTCAAAGAGCTGCCTAGGGCGGGCATTGCGCTGAATTCCAGACCAGACTCGGCGTTTTACGTGTACGCGCAGTCGCCCTATGAGAGCGACCGGTATTGCGCAGAATTGCTGCAGCAGGGCTTGGTGTGCACCGTGCCCGGTAAAGATTTCTCTGCGGCAAACGGACAACAAATGCTGCGGTTGTCTTATGCCAACTCCCTGGATAATCTGGAATTGGCACTTGACCGAATTCAAACGTTCAATCGGGGCCGTTGAATTAACCTTCTTGGGCGCTGACAGTTACAGCCGACACACGCTCGGCTTTCTCACGCGATGCAACCAACACAGCTTGCTGGTGCACTGAATCTATTCTTGATTTCAACGCCAACACTTTACCCGGGTAACCACCGTCGTTGCCGTGAATGGCCGCGCCCACATACCAGCGCAAACCAGAATGAACCGAACCTGTACGGCGCGTGTATTCGCGGATGATTTTTGCGCCAACGCGCATATTCATCTCAGGGTTTAGTGGAGACCAATCTCCAGGCGACAGCGCTTCGAACTTGTCTTTGTGAATCTTGGGCATCACCTGCATCAAGCCACTGGCACCCACTGAGCTTGCCGCAAACGGATTGTATGAGGACTCAATACCCACAATTGCCAAAATCAGCGTAGGCTCCACCTGCTCTTCTTTGCCCACCTTGTATGCCAAACGAACGATGGACTCCAACGCTTCGTTGGACACCCGGTAACGTTTGGCGAGATAGGACGCAACCTCTTTCTGGGCCGGCGTCAACGGTTTGTTTAAATCGACGTTGTTAAATTTCAGTGAGATTTTCTGACCAGATGCCTTGGGCTCGGTTTGCACCTGCGACCCCACTGGAACCTCTGCACCACCAGCAGCAAGCCCTGTGCTGAGCAAATCGATTTCACTGGCAAACACGGCCTGGACTGGAGCAGAGAAAAAGACCTTGCTGCGCAAGTCAGGGTTGGTGGCCAACGCGGCAGCAGTACCTGTGGCGACCACCACAGATAAAATACCCAAGCCGGCCAAGGCATTTTTAACTCGTTTTAAAGCCTGAGACTTTTGAACAGGTTGTTCAACATTCAGGACTGTCTCGTACTGCGACATGCAACCTCCTCTGCTACGCAAACGCAATCACTTGCATTGTTTGACTCAGCGGTGCATCTGCCTCGATTTTTTCCGTGAGGCAGAACGTTCTGGCTTAATCGTTCAACAGATGAATGATCGATCAAGACACTCTTAGATGAAGGCGGATTTGAAAAGTTTCCTTCGCACCCACCAGCCAACTGCGTTTGTGTGACATTCGTTTGATACGTCACAAAGCTGAGCGGATTCTAGGGGCAAGATGCGTAACGGTCAATCCGAAATCTGGTAGAGTCTTTCTACTCAAAACAAGAACTTAGGCGAACACGCAGGCGTTAAGCCAATCGCTGGGGCTTGATACTTTCCTCTAGTAGCACCCGTACGACATCGTGAAGCTGTTCTTTTTTACCAACAAACTCTAGAATTTTTCACGATGCGATACAAAAATCTGCGGGACTTCATTGATTTACTCTACAAAGAAGGCGAACTTCAGCGCGTGCCGGAATCGGTAAGTCCCAATCTTGAAATGACCCATTTGTGCGATCGAGTGCTACGCGCCGAAGGCCCGGCCCTGTTATTCGACGCACCAAAGGGCTACAAACACCGCGTGCTCGGCAATTTGTTTGGGACACCAAAGCGGGTGGCCATGGGCATGGGCGCCAGCAACACCGAGGCACTGCGGGAAATTGGGCGAACGCTGGCCTACTTAAAAGAGCCCGAGCCCCCGAAAGGGCTGCGCGACGCGATGGACAAATTGCCATTGGTCAAACAGGTGTTGTCCATGGCCCCGAAAGTTGTGAGTTCTGCACCTTGCCACGAGCATGTCATCGAGGGCAGCGACGTCAATCTCAACGACATTCCGATCTGGACATGCTGGCCTGACGATGCAGCACCTTTGTTGACCTGGGGCTTGGTGATCACCAAAGGACCGAACCGGAAACGCCAGAACCTTGGCATTTACCGACAACAGCAAATTGGGAAAAATCGGCTCATCATGCGCTGGCTTGCCCACCGTGGTGGCGCGCTCGATTTCCGCGACCATGCCTTGAAAAATCCCGGGAAACCCTTTCCGATTTCAGTGGCCTTGGGCGCCGACCCGGCCACCATTCTTGGCGCAGTGACACCCGTACCAGACACACTCTCCGAATACCAGTTTGCCGGCCTGCTGCGTGGCAGCCGTACAGAACTCATTTCAGGCAAAGGCAACGATTTGCAGGTACCTGCCGAAGCCGAAATGATCCTTGAGGGCCACATTTACCCCGCCGATCATCCCATTGCGGTGGCAGCACGCAAAGGCCGAACCGATGGCGAAGTACCCGAAATCCGGGAAGGGGTCAGCGTGATGCGCGAACCACCACCCGTGCCAACCTACATGCAAGGCTGGGACTGCGCGCTGGAAGGCCCTTACGGTGACCACACCGGGTATTACAACGAACAAGACTGGTTTCCGGTGTTCACAGTTGATCGGATCACCATGCGTGACAACGCCATTTATCATTCCACCTACACCGGCAAACCACCAGACGAGCCCGCTGTACTGGGCGTTGCTCTGAACGAGGTGTTCGTGCCAATTCTTCAAAAGCAATTTCCGGAAATCGTGGACTTCTACCTTCCACCCGAAGGCTGCAGCTACCGCATGGCGGTCATTTCAATGAAGAAAGCCTACGCGGGGCATGCCAAGCGCGTCATGATGGGCACCTGGAGTTTCTTGCGCCAGTTCATGTATACCAAATTCATCATCGTAGTGGACGACGATGTGGATGCTCGCGACTGGAAAGAAGTGATGTGGGCCATCACCACCCGCATGGACCCTGTGCGTGACACGGTTCTGATTCAAAACACACCGATTGACTATCTGGATTTTGCAAGCCCGGTGAGTGGTCTTGGCGGAAAGATGGGATTGGACGCCACCAACAAGTGGCCGGGAGAGACAAGTCGCGAATGGGGCCGAAGCATTCAGCCAGATCCCAAACTTGACGAACGAATCAGGGAGCTCTTGGGTCGATTGGGACTGTAGTCGACGGTGTCGGCTTGGCTGGCTGCTGCGGCTGGCCGGTTCGGTGCGCATCGCGTGACTGAAACCAGTACACACCTGCAGCCAATACAGACGCAGCCAAGCCTGCTTTCACACCCGCGCGAAGCAAAGTTTGGCGGTAACGAAGCAACATCGATGAGCCCAACAAACCCAAGATGGGGTGTTTCTTCAGGAACTGATCAAACGCACCACTGCCAAGCGTAGCCAAAGGGCCCAATGCCGCCATGTTGCGGCGGCCCGCCCAAGCACCCAAACGCTGAAACACCGAAACCCAGGCAAATTCTTGTTTGACCTCTTGAATGTGAGCACCCAGCTCCATGCGCTCAAGTTGGGCTTTCATCATTAACAGTTCTTTTTGAGCTTCAAGCGCATCAAATTTCTTGCTCATGAATCGCCCCGTTGAGTGCGTTCAGCGAGCAAGGAGTCCAGCACCGCTTGACGATCCCGCTCCAATTCAGCCATGGTCGCTTCGAACATGGCCGGCTGGGAACCCGTTTCAGCTTGAATTCGCAGGTAAAAATAGACCCCGATAACCGCGTAAAACGCCACACTGCCTGCGATGGCAGCGATTCGATAGGTATCCCAGGCAAGAACGATCACCAGAACGCAGAGAAACAGCGACGCAAACGCACCGGCCAAGGCGCACAACAAAGACCAGATCACGGTGCGTAGGGCCTGCTGGCGGGCTTGAGCCAGTTCAACCCCTGCCAGTTGCAAACGGGTTTTACCCATACCCAGCAGGCTGGCAAGCACCCGTTTCAACGCGGCTTTTGAGTTCTGATTCAACACCCCGACTGACCCTTGTTAACGGCGGTTAACAATCAAACCCAACACGAAGCCAACAGCCGCAGCAATACCCACGGCTTTCCAAGGGTGATCGTGTACGTAGTCATCGGTCGCGCGGGCTGCGGCCTTGCCTTTCTCAACCACGGCCGACTGTGCATCTTGCATCACCTCTTTGGCGCGACGCAAACTCACCAATGCCTTTTCACGCAACTCCACTGCGCGCTCACCCGACGAGGAGGCCGCTGCCTTCAACAAATCCTCAGCGTCGCTCAACACAATTTTCATGTCACTAAACAGCTTGTCTTTGTTGTTGTCCATGTGAATCACTCCGTCCAAATGTTTAAATGAATGTTAAGCGATCAGTCTAACAAATGAGCCTGTGCTTGATGCCATGGGTGTCTGTTTTTTGTCCGGCTTATTCCGTCCTGTACAAAAACTCTAGCAAGTCTTCCATTGGGGGCCAACTGTCGTAGGCCCTCGGGCTTTTTACCATCACAGCCACCGCCCACATTTGACCCTGCTGATCACGCAAATACCCCCCCAGGGAGCGAACACCGTTCAAGCTACCCGTTTTCAGGTAGGCAAATCCCCCCACGTTGTTCACTCTCCGATGCAAAGTGCCATCTGTACCCGCCCTTGGAAGGCTCGCCAGGAAATCCGGGAAATCCGACCGGGAAGACATGTGCAACAAAAACTTACTCAAACCAATCGCATCAATTCGGGTGTTGCGAGACAAACCCGACCCATTTTCAAAAAACCAACCCTGAGTGGCCACGCCCTGGCTTTTCAACCAGTCCAGCATTTGGGCATTGAATGCTTCTGGTGTGCCAGCCACCGCCAACTCCAGGTGGCGCGCCATCACGTTGCTCGACCATTTGTTGATCTGCTTGATCAAGTCGCCCAAAGGTTTGCCGTAGTGCGTGTGCAACGCGACCGTGTTAGCCGGGGTACTGCCCTTGATCACCTGCCCTCCCAATGGCCCAGCAAACTGTCCGCCCAACTGGGCCCATATTTCCTTCACCCAGGATTCCCACAGCCAGTCTTGAACCGGTATCCGGATGGGCAAGCGGGATTGACCACAACGTCGTGGGTAATTGCCTTTAACGGTGACCACCACATTGGCACCCGTTTTCGCGAAATCAACGGACATGCCATTTTTCCAGGCGCCACAGCCGCCGCCCACCAAACGCACCTCAGACACAAACGCCCAGCTTTGCGGCGCTTCCTCGGGCACCACCAACACGGTGCCTTCGTTGAGCTTCAAATCAATCGACATGGCGCCAAAGTTCATCAGCAACGCATCGGGTTGAGCGTGATAAGCACGATGCGGTGCGTCATCAAACGCGTCATCCTCAGACACACCCAGCGAAGGCATTTGCTCTGTGAATGCCGTGTCATCGAGCACAATTGGCCCTTCAATGGTTTTGATGCCATTGGCTCGCAATTGACGCAATGACGACCACAGGTCTGACGTCAAAAACACGGGGTCGCCCGACCCTTTGATGTACAAGGGACCGCTCAGTACACCGTCGATCGCCTCTGTCTGCGCATGAAACCCGGTTTTGAATCGGTAGGTGGACTCAAGTTTATGCAGCGCCAGGCCCGTCGTGAACAACTTCGCCACAGAGGCAGGATTCACCAACTGTGTTGAACCATGCGCATAGGCATGCGGCCGCTTGTCCACATAAGGCGGGACGGGCAAAGCGTAAGCGGTGAAATCGTCTTTCGCAATCCCTCGTTTCCCAAACGCTTGCACCACATCCGACGGAAAGGAACGAACCAGAATGTCGCGCTCAGCTTGAGCCGCGGGTGGGGCCATTAAACCCAGACCAACCAACGCTTGAGCAGCAAATACACACTTGAAAAGCGAACGCACGAGAGAAAACCCTGGATGAAGACACACAAGGTTTGAGGATAGCACCCGGACCTCGATTGACGGCCCGGGTTGATGAGGTATTAAGTGTGTTTCTTGGGGTCTTTGTTACGCTCCCAAGGTCTTGCTGGTGCACTGTCTTCCTGCTTTTTCAAATCAGGTGATGCCGGCACCTGTTGCTCAACAGGTGCTGCTGCCGCCGCATCAGGCGCAGGTTCCACGGGCTCAGCCCCGTCTACTCCTTTGGGCAGCCAACGTTGACGCCCAGAGGCCAAAGGCACAGATTCGGCGGGCGCTGTAGCTGAAGGCGAATGCACGGGGCGACCAGGCGCAGTGGCGCTGGGTGGCGCTGCACCTGAATGAGCCCCGGGTACCGCTTGTGATGCCCCAGGCGCTGAAAACGCGGACGTTCGAATCTCGGGCTTCACTGTCTCTATCTGATTGGCGAGCATGTAATCATTCATGTCTCTCCAGCCCTCAAAAACACCCGCTTGATGCGAATTGGGATTCAGGGCAAAACAGTCCTCAAGCGCCCGGCCGGAATGCCGACACGCCGCACCAACAGCCTTGCTGTCTTCGAGCGAAAGCCGACCGTCTAGCCCCGGTATTTGGGACAGGTCGCAAGAACTCAGCATTATGGCTGCTCCAGCGACCATGAGTATTTTCAATTTCTTCATGATCACATCCTGTTGAAATGCTGGTGCATTTCTGGAAATTCGATGACTCCTATAGCCTTTAACGTCACCTCAGCCAAAAAATTGAAGGTCAATTTTCGCAAAGGTGGTAAATACGCTCTAAATTGACCAACATGCACGATTAATTTCTTGTGCATTGCACACACACCCTGTACACTTCGGTCCAGATTGCAAATCAACGGGTCGTTTTCACGATTTCACCATTAGGCCGCGTTGGGTTGCCTTTGTTGGCACAAGCTATTCAAAGCTGTGCTTTGCCCATCGCCGCCAGTTCTCTTGCGACCATCCGGAACACCTAAGTTCCTAGCCGCGTCGTTTCATTTCTGTTCGTCGATGAATTTTTAAGTCCACATCGAATTGGAACTATTATTATGTCTTTGTCATTTGATGACATGGGTCTTGCTGCGCCATTGCTGCAAGCTCTCAATGCTTTAAACATCACCGCCCCCACTGCCGTTCAAGCCGAAGTTGTGCCTCTTGGAAAAGAAGGCGGCGACCTCATGGTGTCCAGCCAAACGGGTAGCGGTAAAACATTTGGTTTTCTGTTGCCCGTCATGCACCGCATGATGAGTGGCGAACAAAGCCCCATGGAATCCATGGCTGGCCCGCAATGCCTGGTGCTGTGCCCCACCCGGGAACTGGCCCAACAAGTGAGCCAAGACGCCATCAACCTGGTGAAATTCACAAAAGGTGTTCGTGTAGCAACCGTTGTTGGCGGCATGCCTTACGGCAAGCAAATGGCCAGCCTGCGCGGTGCTCGCATTGTCGTGGGCACACCGGGCCGTTTACTCGACCTGGCCCAACAAGGCAAACTGAACCTGAATACCGTAACCACCCTGATCGTTGACGAAGCGGATCGCATGCTCGACCTGGGCTTCTCTGAAGACCTGGAAGCCATCGATCAGTTGTGCGGCAACCGCATTCAAACCCTGATGTTCTCGGCCACATTTGCCAAGCGCATTATTGGTTTGGCTGAAAACATCATGAACAACCCCAAGCGCATCGAAATGGCTGCTCAAAATGAAGCCAATACCGACATCGCTCAGAAACTGATGTGGGCTGACAACCGTGGCCACAAGCGCAAGCTTTTGAACCACTGGCTGGAACACCCGGAAATGGTGCAGGCAGTGGTGTTCACCAGCACCCAAATCGACGCTGAAAACCTGGCCCGCGATTTGGCGGACGAAGGCGTGCGCGCCTGCGCCCTGCACGGTGGCATGCCACAGGTGGTGCGCAACCGTCGTTTGGCGAGCGTTCGCAAAGGCGACATCAAGGTACTGGTTGCAACCGATGTTGCAGCCCGTGGCCTGGACGTGCCCGCCATTTCCCACGTGATCAACTACGGCATGCCCATGAAGTCGGAAGACTATGTACACCGCATTGGTCGTACCGGTCGTGCTGGCCGCACCGGCGTGGCAGTTACTCTGGCAGAAGCCTGCGACATCATCAGTGTTCGCGGCATCGAGCGTTTCATCAATTCACGCATTCCGGAAGAACAGGTCGAAGGCCTGGAGCCACGCGGCAACTTCACCCAAGCGCCTCGCGGCGGTAAAGGTGGTGGCAATGGTCGTGGTCGCTCTGGTGGCGGTTACGCTGGAAACGGTGGCGGACGCTCTGAAGGCCGCAGTTTTGGTGGTGGTGAGCGCAAGTCATATGGTGATCGCAAGCCTTTTGAAGGCCGCGAGAACCGCAGTTTTGCTGACCGCAAGCCCTTTGAAGCCCGTGAAGAACGCAGTTTTGGTGACCGCAAGCCCTTTGAAGCCCGTGAAGAGCGCAGCTTCGGTGACCGCAAGCCATTCGGCGAAAAGCGTTCGTTTGGTGACCGCAAGCCCTTTGAAGCCCGTGAAGAGCGCAGCTTTGGCGAGCGCAAGCCATTTGGTGAGAAGCGCTCATTTGGTGATCGCAAGCCCTTTGAAGCCCGTGAAGAGCGTAGCTTCGGTGACCGCAAGCCATTTGGTGAGAAGCGCTCATTTGGTGATCGCAAACCTGCTGGTTTCGGCGGAAACACCGACGCTCCAAAAAAATGGAACCGCGACGCAGAACGCCCAAGCTTTCCACGTTCAGAAGAACGTGCTCGCCCAGCCTTTCGTGCAGAAGGTGCTAGCAACGGACCAAAGCGTGAACACGCCTCGGGCGCGCGTCGTGAGCAAGCTGCACGCACATCGGGTGACCGTGGTGGCTTTAGCCGCCGCCGCGCGGGTTAATCACGAATAGAAGTTGAAACAGGCTTAGTCCTGAGAAAACCCAACAAAAACCCTCGGTTTAACCCCCGAGGGTTTTTTGTTTTTATGCGACAATAAAAACAAGAAGAACAATCCAACCCAATCAGGATGCTGTCCACGTGAGGCCCAACTCAAAAAACCGATGGATCGAGCAAAGCGCTCGCCTTTCTCGTTTCATGGCTGACAGGGGCATGATTGTCTCGGTCATCTATTTGTTTTCCCTGCTGGTGGGTCTGCTCGCCGTTGGGTTTGCCTGGATGTCTGATTTCGCAGGCGAATGGAACAAAGAAATGTTTGCCGAGCATATGTGGCTCACGCTCATGTTTCCACCGATTGTTTTCCCCTGTGCATTGTGGTTGGTTAACAAAGTGTTCTGGGGCTCGGGTGGAAGCGGTATTCCGCAGGCCATTAAGGTCATCAAACACCCCAAACCGAGGCTGATGGATCGCCTGTTAGGTCCACGTGCGTTTTTTGGGAAAATTCTGATCACGCCTTTTGTCATTGCTGCGGGCGCTGCCGCTGGGCGCGAGGGGCCAACTGTGCAAATCGGCGCCGCACTGATGGCTTATTCAGGACGGTTTTCCGGCATATCGAAGCTGTTTGATACTCGCTCGCTCATTATCGCAGGTGGTGCAGCCGGGGTCGCCGCGGCGTTCAACACCCCCTTGGGCGGGCTGATGTTTGCCTTTGAGGAACTGGGGCGCAGAAAAACCATGCGGCACACGTCTGCGCTACTCATGGCCATTGTGCTGGCCGGTTTGGTCGCCCTGATACTTCAGGGCAACTACTCCTATTTTGGCTATTCAAACGCCACGATCGACTGGGGCGAGCAATGGTTGACCATATTCACCTTGGCCATCCTCACTGGTATCATCGGCGGCCTGTATGGGCGCTCCATGTTGATACTTGTTTCAAGCCGCAGCAAACTGGGTGGCCTTCGGGCACGTTATCCTTACCGCTTCGCAGCAGGTTGTGGCTTTGTTCTATCGGCCATGGCTTTGATTTTCGGCCCGGAAGTATTTGGCGCAGGCTATGAAGAAACGAAAGCCGCGCTTCAGGACAGCGAAGAACTGTCACCCATGTTCTGGCTCACCAAGATGGCCGCGACGGTGGTTTCTTTCGCCAGTGGCGTGCCAGGCGGCGTGTTTTCGCCCACACTGTCAATTGGTGCCGGTTTTGGCCACTTCTTTGCAAACCTGACCAGCAACGAAACCGCGCCATTGATGCTGCTGGCGATGGTTGGCGTATTGTCAGCAGTCACCCACTGCCCCATCACTGCGTTCGTCATTGTGCTGGAGATGGTGGACAACCATGATCTGGTCATGCCACTGATTATGGTCTCGGCCATATCCACTCAAGTGAGCAAGCGGATCTTGCCAGCATCGATCTATCACTTGTTGGCCAATCAAATCAAAGTCAGCTTTGCACCCAGCGAGCCCGCGCAAACGGAACCACAACAACAGTCAGCCGATACCAACGTGAACAAGAACAGTGCCGCTGCGCTGCCTGACAACAAGGGCAACAATCAGTGAAGGGCACAGGGTGGTCTCGTGGCTTTATCACTGGGATCGCCACAGTGTTTGGCGTGCTTGCGCTGCTGAACACAGCGCGAGCTTCCAGCCTGGAGCCTGTTGTGAAAAGCCTAAGCGACCCCAGCATGCACTGCGGGCAAAAGCCCAATATGGATTTAATGGAGGGCGTGATGAATGCCCTTGCCGACCCCCAAGCAACGGCAGCAAACCTGAGCCTGAGTCGTGAAGACCGACAACTCGAGCTGCTGATTCACTTTGACCAAGGGTCGAGCGACATTCCCGAAAACTGTTTGGCGAAACTGGCGAAGCTGAACCAATCAGTAAAAAGCGGGCAATCAGGGCCAATTTTACTGCGTTCACACACACGCACACAGGCCAGCACCGAACTGGACCTGGCACTGGCCAGTCAAAGACTGGAATCAATCAAGAATTACTTGCGTGACAACCGCTTGGCCAGGCGTGCCTTCGTCGTTGAACTGCACCCCGAAGCCTCAAGCCCATTGTTGGGCGATTCGGTGGACTGGGCACACGTCATCGAAGTTTATTCAAGCCCCGCCAATTGATCGAAGCCCAACCGATCGCTTAATCGGCTTAATAAAGTCGCCAATTCGGCAGCAGACCGCACTTTCAACTTATCAAACACATTGGCACGATGCACCTCCACCGTGCGCATTGAAATGTCCAGGTCCGATGCGATGACCTTGTTCAACTTACCCTTGGCCACCAGGAACATCACCTCTCTTTCACGCGGTGACAAACGGTCAATTCGCTCCGACCAATGTTTCAAAACCTCCTGATTCGCCAGGTAGTCGCCCGATTTCAACAAGCCTTGCTTCACCCGCTCGACCAACCGTTGGTCGGTGGTGGGCTTTTCGTAAAAATCGAATGCCCCGTTTTTTACAGCCTCTACAGCGGTGGAAATATCGCCATGACCAGTCAGGAAGATCACAGGCAAACGCTCAAGACTGTAGCCTGATCGGCTTAGCCACTCGAAAACCTCCAGCCCCGACATGTCGGGCATGCGCAAATCCAGAAGCAGGCACAACTCTGCGTCGCTTTGAATCAACGCATCAAGATCAGCGCGAAACTGTTCGAACCGCGCGTAACCTTTCATGGGCAAATCAACCGTGTCAAACATCCACTTCATGCCCTCACGGAGATCATCGTCGTCGTCAAGCAACAACACCTGGGATGCGCGTTTAGTGGACTCCAACTGATTGCTCTCCTTCAACAATTTCTTTCACAGCCATGGGTAAATCCATAGTAAAACAGGTACCGCCTGTAGGCACAGCTTCCGCTTTCAGGCGCCCGCCATGCGCCTCAGCCACAGAACGACACAAACTCAAACCCAGGCCAAGGCCATCGGGCTTGGTAGACACCAGGGCTTCGAACATTTTTTCAGTGTTATTCAGGCTCAAACCAGGCCCATCATCACGCACGGAGAACTCATATGAATTGTCCAATAAACGAGCTCGGAGCCACACATTGCGGATTCGTTGCGAAGCATTGAACGCTTCGGAGGCGTTTTTAACCAGGTTAACCAAAGATTGTTCGACCATGATTCTATCCAGATACAGTACATGGTCCTCAGATTGAATTTCGAGATGCAAACGAACCTGGTGAAGAACCGCAGTGGAGTTGACCATGAATCGAATGGAATCAATCAACTCACCCACACGGACATATTCACGCATCGGCTTTCTTTTTCTGACGAGGTTTTGAACTGAACCCACCACGCGACCGGCGCGTTGCGCCTGGTCGCGCAGCTTTTCAAACAGCTGGGCATACATTTCAACCGTACCCGAACGCTTGGACAAATTCATCCCGGCCTGCGCATACGACACCATGGTGGCCAAAGGCTGGTTTAATTCGTGCGCAATGTTCGAGGCCACCTCACCAACCAATGCAAACCTGGATGCCGCCTGTAATTTTTCCCGCTGTTCAGCAATCAGGTTTTCCGAACGCTTGCGGTCGGTGATGTCGATCACAGAGCTCATCCAGCCCGTTTGTTCGCCCCGACCATCGCGAAGCGGTGCCTCTACGATCAACACATCGATCAGTTGCCCGTTGCGATGCTGGTAGATGGTTTCAAAACCCTCCGGAGGCGCATTGCCTGAAATCACATTGGCCACCAACAGCTTGTACTCTTCCTGGCTTTTACTGGGCCAATAAGGCAAGGGCTGGGGAATACCAATCAACTCTTCCGGTTTATACCCCACCATTTTACAAAAGGCTGGGTTCACGTAGCGAATCACCCCGTGCAAATCCCATACGCGCAAACCCACCGCCATGGAATCCTGCATGGATTGACGAAACAGTTTTTCCTCTTCCAACCGCGCTTCAATTTCAAGCCGACGGCGTGAATCGCGCCACAGCATCATGAAACTGAGCAGCAGCAAAATGAGCAAAAATGCCAGTGCGGCGGTGATGCCGTAGTTGAACAATCGAGGGCCTTCGTGAATGCTGTTGACCCTAAGTTGAAATTGCAAACCACCAAGTTCCAACGAAGTGGTGTGAACATATACCCCTGCACCGGGGCTCGCTTTGACCATGCGCGAGAGCAAGTTGCCACTCACGTCAAGCAACTCCACCTGGTTCTCCTGCGCAAACCACCAAGGCAGTTCTTTTTCCAGCATCAAATCCAGATCAATCAAGCTCGCCGTCATGGCGTTGCTTCGAACAGACGTGCTCACGAACACCGCAATGGAACGATTCTGAAATGCAAATGGTCCCACAAGCCCATCCAAACGCGATTCATGGCGTTGTTCCACAGCCTGTGCAATTTGACGGCGGATGACCCCAAGACCGAATTCGTCCAGGGTGTCATCAAAATTCAAAAGAAGCTCCAGATCGTCGCCTTTGAAGACCGCGATCAGTTCATTCGAACTTCTCGCCAATTGGGTCATTGTGGATGCCAAACGCGCCGACGGGTAAATCAACGTGTCGTTGGTCACAGCTTGAATCGAGCTGAGCAGGCCACCCACCTGAAACTGGATATTTTGTCGCGCCCACAGCGTATCGGCGATTAGTTTCTCTTGGCTTTGCTCCCGCTCGTCTTGCTGCGCGTAGTAAACTGCGGCCACCATGAGCGCCATGAGCAATGCAAACACCAAAACAGGCACACCAAAGCGCAGCGCCTGTCTGCGTTGAATTTTCTTCAGATGCGGGGGGTTTTTGCTGTGCGTTTGCATGTGTGGATAGTGCCATGAAATCGCCAATTAATTCACTTGATGTGGAAACCCACAATGACTTGCACAGTCTTACTCTGTAATTTTTATCGGACCCACACGCGCAGTGCATTTATGAAAAACCTGACCCTTTGCATCACCTCAGCCGTTCTATTCGCCTTTGCCCTGTCACCCGCTGTTCATGCCGCTCCCATTGTGATCAAGTTCAGCCATGTGGTTGATGAGCAAACGCCCAAGGGCATTGCAGCATTGGAGTTCAAACGCCTCGCTGAAGAGCGCACGCGTGGACGCGTCAAGGTTCAAGTGTTCCCAAATTCTTCGCTGTACAAAGACCGCGAAGAACTGGAGGCGCTGCAATTGGGTGCGGTGCAAATGCTGGCCCCATCGCTGGCCAAGTTCGGGCAGCTGGGCATGCGCGATTTCGAGGTGTTCGATCTGCCCTATATTTTCCCCAATCGCCGTGTACTCAAAGCGGTGACACAAGGTGAAATCGGCAAGGAATTGTTGGGCCAACTGGAAAGCCGAGGCATCACCGGGCTGGCCTATTGGGACAATGGGTTCAAGGTCATGAGTGCGAACACCCCAATACATACTCCCGCCGACCTGAAAGGCAAACGCCTGCGCATTCAACCCTCTCGTGTGTTGGAAGCGCAAATGGAAGCTTTGGGCGCAACACCGATTCCATTGGCCTTCTCGGATGTTTACGCCGCATTGGAATCAGGACTTGTCGATGGCACAGAAAACCCGCCGTCGAACTTATATTCCAAACAAATGCACGCTGTTCAAAAGCACGTGGCTGTGACCAACCATGGCTACCTAGGCTATGCAGTCATCGTAAACAAGAAGTTTTGGGCGAGCCTGCCTGCAGATATCCGTGCAACACTTGAAAAATGCATTGTCGACGCGACCCGGAAAAACAATGATGAATCCGAACGCATCAACAGCGAGGCACTCATGAAGGTCAAGGAGTCAAAAATGACTCAGGTTCATTACCTCACCCAAGCCGAAAAGGAAGCCTGGCAGAAAGCCCTGGAACCGGTTCACCGGCGGATGGAAGGACGAATCAGCAAAGAGTTGATCAACAACATCCGCAAAACCGCCGCTACTCAAGCCCTGGTTGATTACTGATAACGCAGAGGCTTTTCAGCTTTCGACTGCGCTGAGCTTTTGGCGGGCCACCTCAAGAAACTGCTCAGGCTCGGGACGAACGCGATAGTTGGAAGTTTGATCTGAATACACAATCCTGCCGTGCCGGTTGATTAGCAACACGGTGGGCAACACTGTGTCTGAATCGTAGCCCAACGCACCCAAACCCATCGGCGTGCCATCTTTAGCAACGAGATTCAATTTCTTTGCGGCCTGCAAATTGTGGTCAACAAAGAAGTGCATGGGTACGTCAAAGCGTGCAGCCAATGTTTTGGTTTTGGACTCTGGCTGAGGACTGATCAGGGCCACTTTGACACCCAATCGATCCAGGTCCACATACCGGGCCGCCACTTCACGGATTTGCGCCATGCACAAAGGGCACCAGTTCCCGCGATAAAACATCAACAACCATGCATCGCCCTTGAAGTGATTTGACGACACCACCCCACCCTCCAGAGTACTCAGTTCAAATGGCGGCAATTTCTCACCCTCTTGGAGCAAGGGGTTTGACCGCTCACCCAGGTTGGAATACCAAAAAACATACGCGATGCTCGAGAAAAAAAGCGAGGTACTCCACACCAATGGCCACGGATTGGACTCCATCATTGGGTCGGTGAGCACCAAGGCGTAGCCCATCAAATTACACGCCATCAGCAAATGAAGGTTTCTGGACGTTCTCGCAGTTTTGCCCATGAACAACCACACAAACAAATACAGATTGGGTAACGCCAATACGAAGACTCCCATCCAGCCCGCCCCAAGCGGCTCGTGCCAACTTAGAGTGGCCACGTGCAGTAAAGCTGCGTTGATCAACACAAGATGACAAGTGATGAAGATGGATTTGGCTTTGGTCATTGAATCTGCCTGGGTGTTGTGACACGGTCCACAAGTGTAAACAAAACAGCGCCACTTTCCGGTGGAACAATTTTTTTTGGCACACCCCTTGAAAAGGCTTTGCCCCATCCCTATTATTAGCACTCGATGGCGGTGAGTGCTAACAACCCATCACCAGTTTTTCCAAGTAATTCTTTTTTAAAGACAATTTGAGGAGTTCTCCATGAACATTCGTCCGTTGCATGATCGCGTGATCGTGAAGCGTCTTGATAGCGAGCGCACTACAGCTTCAGGCATTGTGATTCCAGAAGCCGCAGCAGAGAAGCCCGATCAAGGTGAAGTGGTTGCAGTTGGCCCAGGCAAACGTGATGACAGCGGCAAGCTGATCGAATTGGACGTGAAAGTGGGTCAACGCGTGTTGTTCGGCAAGTACGCCGGCCAGTCCATCAAAGTGGACGGCAAGGAAGTACTCGTAATGCGCGAAGAAGACATCATGGGCATCATCGAAGCCTAATTAACAGACATAAGGGATCAATATCATGGCATCTAAAGAAGTATATTTTGGTGACGACGCACGCAGCCGCATGGTTCGTGGCGTGAACATTCTGGCCAACGCGGTCAAGGTAACTTTGGGCCCCAAAGGCCGTAACGTGGTTCTGGAGCGCTCTTTCGGCGCCCCCACTGTGACTAAAGACGGTGTATCCGTGGCCAAAGAAATCGAACTGAAAGACAAGTTCGAAAACATGGGCGCCCAAATGGTCAAGGAAGTGGCTTCCAAAACTTCGGACAACGCGGGTGACGGCACCACAACCGCTACTGTGTTGGCGCAAGCGATTGTGAAGGAAGGCATGAAGTTCGTAGCCGCTGGCATGAACCCCATGGACTTGAAGCGCGGCATCGACAAAGCGGTTACCGCTGCGATCGTGGAGTTGCGTGAATTGTCAAAGCCCTGCTCAACCAACAAGGCGATTGCACAAGTGGGCTCCATCTCCGCCAACAGCGACGAATCCATCGGCAAGATCATTGCTGAAGCCATGGAAAAAGTAGGCAAGGAAGGCGTGATCACGGTCGAAGACGGCAAGAGCCTGGACAACGAGTTGGACGTGGTTGAAGGCATGCAGTTCGACCGCGGCTACCTGAGCCCCTATTTCATCAACAACCAGGAAAAACAGGTTTCCTTGCTGGAAAACCCGTTCATCTTGTTGCACGACAAGAAAATCAGCAACATTCGCGACCTGCTGCCCACTTTGGAGCAAGTTGCAAAGGCTGGCCGTCCATTGTTGATCGTCGCTGAAGACATCGAAGGCGAAGCCTTGGCAACTTTGGTTGTGAACAACATTCGCGGCATTTTGAAGACCTGCGCAGTGAAGGCACCTGGTTTCGGCGACCGCCGCAAAGCTATGCTGGAAGACATCGCCATTTTGACCGGCGGCACTGTAATCGCCGAAGAGACCGGCATGACTCTGGAAGGCGTAACACTGGAGCATTTGGGTCAAGCCAAGCGCATTGAAGTGGGCAAAGAAAACACCATCATCATCGACGGCGCGGGCGAGGGTGCAAACATCGAAGCTCGTGTGAAGCAGATTCGCGCGCAAATCGAAGAATCCTCTTCTGACTACGATCGCGAAAAACTGCAAGAGCGCGTGGCCAAGTTGGCTGGCGGTGTTGCGGTGATCAAAGTTGGTGCAGCCACCGAAGTGGAAATGAAGGAAAAGAAAGCACGCGTTGAAGATGCGCTGCATGCTACACGCGCTGCCGTTGAAGAAGGCATCGTTCCAGGCGGTGGCGTTGCATTGCTGCGCGCACGTGCCAAGATCGAAGGCCTGAAAGGCATCAACACTGATCAGGATGCTGGCATCAAGATTGTGTTGCGCGCCATGGAAGAGCCTCTTCGCATGATCGTGACCAACGCTGGTGAGGAATCATCTGTAGTGGCCAACAACGTGATGGCAGGCGAAGGTAACTACGGTTACAACGCATCCACCGGTGAGTACGGCGACATGGTTGAAATGGGTGTACTGGACCCAACCAAGGTAACCCGCACAGCACTGCAAAACGCAGCGTCGGTTGCGTCTTTGATGTTGACCACCGATTGCATGGTCGCTGAACTGGTGGAAGACAAGCCAGCCGGCGGCGGCATGCCTGACATGGGCGGCATGGGTGGTATGGGCGGCATGGGTGGCATGGGCATGTAATTCAAGCTCGGACTACCCGTTCGCCAAAAAAGCCGCTGAGCCTCATTGGTCAGCGGCTTTTTTGTCATTTTTTTCACCACAAACACAAAGCGCGTCGGTGATCAACATTAAAAAGTTTGCTTGACCACCATATCACCTGAACTTATAATTCGAGGTTAACCAATTAACTGGCAAGTGATTGAGTTTTGTTGTGGGGAGGGTTTCGCCTCTACATAGCCGCTCGATTGGCTGCAACGGAGATTTTCATGAGAGAAGGCATTCACCCAAATTACCGCGAAGTGTTGTTCGTGGACATGTCCAACGGCTTCAAGTTTGTATGCCGCTCAACCGCGCCAAGCCGTGAAACAGCGGAGCACGAAGGCAAAGAATACCCAGTGATCAAGCTGGACGTGAGCTCTGAATCACACCCGTTCTACACTGGTGCACAGAACACCATCGTGGACACAGCCGGTCGTGTTGAGAAGTTCCGTCGTCGTTTCGACCGCTTCAAGAAGTAATTTGATGGGTTTAGCCGAAAGGCCAAACGCGATCAAGCAAAGGCAGCTCAGTCACACTGGCTGCCTTTTGTTTTTCCATACACAATAAGAATATGGTCATCACCGCAGCCAATAACACCCGCCTGTCACGCCGCCTCTTGTGGGGGCTAATTCTGCTTTATATCCTTCCCGGCTTGTTTGCCCGTGCGCCATGGAAACCCGACGATGCGACCGGTTTTGGTCAAGCCCACACGTTTGCACAATTGCCAGTGTCCGAGTGGGCACTGTCGCAAATTGGCGATCGGCTTTTTGTTGAAGGCGGCCTTCTCTCCGCCTGGCTTTCCGGGCTTATTGGCAAACTGGCCATGGCCGTGAACCTCCCCGCCAACTGGATTGATGACGCGATGCGTCTTGGCAACGTCTTCTGGATGATTCTGGCAGGCTGGGCCATCTGGAACACCACCTATCGTTTGGCCAAACGGGTTGAACTACAACCCGAAGACCCACTCGGCACTGCACCGACGAGGGTCGATTACGCACGCGCCGTGGCAGATGCGTCTGTGCTTTGCTTTTTGGCAACTTTAGGCCTGTTGGTGCGCTCGCACATGCAAGTGCCAGAAGTGGCCGAACTGGCCGGCATTTCAATCATGCTTTTGGGTGCTGTAAGATCTCTCGATCGCCCCATCGGTGCGGGCTGGATGCTGGGATTTGGTATCGCCATCGCATTCTTTGCACGCGGCTGGGCCCACACCCTGCCGTTCCTTTTATTCCTTTTACTCAGCTCGACCACACACAGTGCGCTTCGATTTGGATTGCTTCGCCGAATGGGCCGCGCCGTGTCGGTGTTTGGCGTGTTGTTTGCCATCTGGTTTTTTTGGCTGATGAGCCAAAAACAAGGTGAACAATGGTGGAACGCCTGGAACACGTGGAATACCCAGCGTTTTCTGATTTTCGATCCGAACAAATCGTTTGACCTGAACGCGCTGACGACCACCCTGAAGACCTTGTCCTGGTTTTTGTGGCCGATACTGCCCATGGCTGGCTGGACCATTTGGCGTTATCGAAAGGCTGTTTCCGAGCCCTCGGTTCGCATTCCACTGGCGGGCGCTGCTGCCGGTCTTTTTGTGTTGCTGATCACCAACCCAGCCGATGAAACCAATTACTTTCCACTGCTGGCACCCCTGTCCGTGCTTGCCGCCATCGGTCTTTCCACCATGCGTCGGGGCCTGGTCAGTTTGATTGACTGGTTTGCAGTGCTGTGGTTCACCTTCGCAGCCGTACTGGTGTGGCTCGGCTGGACAGCCGCAACCTTTGGATTCCCTGCCAAAATTGCCGCCAATTTTGAGAAGTTGTCGCCAGGTTATGTGCCAGACGTCATTGGACTTGAGTTGGCCTTGGCCCTGCTTGCAAGCTATGCCTGGGCGCGCTTGGTGGTGTGGCGCACGACATCAAGAACTCGGGCACTGTGGCGCCCAATGGTGCTGTCAAGCGGAGGGGTGATTCTGATCTGGTTGCTGTTGATGACGCTGTGGATTCCCAGAATAGACTATGCCAAAAGCTTCAACACCCTGGGCTTGGCAATCACCGAGGCGACCCGCACGGCCCATACGAGCAACGAAACCTATTGCGTGGGCGATTACAACCTGGGCTTTGCCCAACGCTCAACCCTGCAGTATCACGCGGATGTGAATTTCGTGCGCAGTCAGGCATACAGCGCTGATTCAAGTTGCAAGTTTCTGATCATCCAAGATGACAAACGCCAAAACCTGCGCACCAAAGAAGCGTTTGAATCGAAGCACAGCGAAGCCTGGTCCATGATTTGGAGCGGCAACCGAAATTCGGACAGGCATGAGTTTTTCTTTCTGTACCAGCGCAAGCCGTCAAATTGACAGTCGAGTTGTTTTAAGACGCATCGGCGTTGGTGCTATCAGGTGTTTTTTCCGGGGCCACAATGAAGTGCTCCCGGTAAAAACGCAGCTCGTCGATCGATTCATGCACATCTGCCAAGGCCGTGTGTTTGGTTTTTTTCACGAATTTTTTGGCTGTGCTTGGGTTCCAGCGCTTGCAGAGTTCCTTCAAGGTGCTGACATCGAGGTTGCGGTAGTGGAAATACGCTTCCAGCTCGGGCATGTACTTGGCCATGAAACGTCGATCCTGGCAAATGCTGTTGCCGCACATGGGGCTTTTGCCCTTTCCCACCCACTTGGCTAAAAAAGCCAGTAGTGTGGCTTGTGCTTGAGCCTCGTCAATCATGGATTCCTTAACCCGCGCAGTTAAACCTGATTTGCCGTGGGTGCTCGTGTTCCATGCATCCATACCGGCCAGAACCTCGTCACTTTGGTGAATGGCCAGCACAGGGCCTTCTTCAAGCACATTGAGTTCTCCGTCGGTCACCACCACGGCGATTTCAATGATTTTGTCGTTGAATGGGTCCAGACCAGTCATTTCCATGTCGAGCCACACCAAACGATTGTCATCGCGGGACATCTTGTGATCATCGGGGGTGGCAGTGCTGAGGGCTTGTGACATAATTTGATCATTGGGTTGAATCTTGCTGAGCGGTGATTGTCTCACAGGCTTTGGCAATGCATATCATCAAAGGTGGTGAGTAAGAGATGGTTTTTACCGAGATATTCCTTCTGGCACTTGGACTGAGCGTGACGTTGCGCCTGTATTTGGCCAGCCGTCAGATTCGAAACATCGCATTGAATCGGCATGCAGTCCCAGCTGAATTCGCTGAGCAAATTTCACTGAGTGAACACCAAAAGGCGGCCGATTATTCCATCACCAAAACCAGACTGGGTATGATCAATGTGTTGCTTGAAGCGGCTGTGCTGCTTGGCTTCACCCTGCTGGGCGGGCTTGAGTGGATTCAAAGCCAAACAGGTTCTGTCGCACAAGGGTTACTGGCTGGTTTGCTATTGATCGCGGCTGTGGGCTTCATCAGCAGCGTGCTCGATCTTCCCCTGTCGTATTACAAACAGTTTGTTATCGAGGCGCGTTTTGGCTTTAACCGCATGAGCAAAGGCTTGTTTTTTGCCGATTGGCTCAAAGGCCTTGCCTTGGGCACCGCCATTGGCGGGCCTTTATTATTGGCTGTGCTCTACCTCATGCGTGAGGCAGGAAACCTGTGGTGGCTATACGCTTGGGTGCTCTGGTTTGGTTTCAGCCTGCTGCTGATGTGGCTTTTCCCCACCGTGATTGCTCCCATGTTCAACAAGTTCACACCACTTGAAGACGGTGCAACCCGACAGCGTATTTTGAACCTGTTGTCGCGCTGCGGCTTCAATTCAAATGGTTTGTTTGTGATGGATGGAAGCAGGCGCTCGGCCCACGGCAATGCTTATTTCAGTGGCATGGGCAAGGCCAAGCGCATTGTATTTTTCGACACGCTTCTGGCTCGGCTCAACGACGATCAAATTGAAGCTGTGCTTGCACACGAACTGGGGCACTTCAAAAAGAAGCACATCGTCAAACATCTTGCCTTCTCAGGCATTGGCAGCCTGATCATGTTCTATGTACTTGGCCTGCTGGCCAATTCAACCTGGTTCTTCTCAGAACTGGGTGTGACGCCCGACCTGAACAACGGCGCACAGGCGATGGCGTTGATATTGTTCATGTTGGTGCTACCGTACTTCACATTCCCTATTCGCCCCGTGATGTCATGGCTAAGCCGCAAGCATGAATTTGAAGCCGATGAATACGCTGCACAGCAAAGCGCACCACAGCATTTGGTTAGCGCATTGGTTAAACTGTATCAGGACAACGCCTCGACCTTGACTCCAGATCGCCTCCACTCGGCGTTCTATGACAGTCACCCGCCGGCGTCTATTCGAATCAGCCGTCTCAAGGCCTTACAAGGTGCACGATGAGCAAATCAAAACACATTCGACCACCATCTGACTGGCTCCACGTTCGCTGCGGTCATCAGGGAGAGAAAGATGGCTGGAACGCCGACGACATCGAAACACAGCTCGACGAGTTTCAAGACTGGGCTGTCGAATTCAATGCCAAAGGCGACAAAGCCAAATCCTTGTGGCGCCAATACAGTTTCGCCAACTTTGAAGGCGTCAAGCTGGCTGTACACGCCATCACTCACCTGGCCGACGATGAAGACCATCACCCGGATGTGAGCTTTTCCTACAACCGGGTCAAAGTGAGTTGGAGCACCCACAGCGCCAACGGAATTTCAGACAATGACTGGGCCTGCGCTGCCAAACTTGACGACGCCTTGAAACACATTGGCTAGTTCATCAATCATTAAAACAAAGCCTGGATTCAAAGCCAAGGCCACGCCAATCGGGCAGTCCGCCAACAACTCTGAAGGCTTGATTTCGGCCATGGTTATTGCCAGTCACGGGCGACACTTTCTGGCGCAAGACGACGAAGGCAACTTGTGGCAAGTGTACGGCAAAGGCAAACGTCGCGAAGTGGCCGTGGGCGATGAATTGTCGATTCTGCCCAGCGGCGACAAACAGGCTTGGGTCGAGCACATTCAAACCCGCAAGAACCTGCTGTATCGCTCAGACGCGATGAGAAGCAAGCTGTTTGCGGCCAATCTGGACCAGGTCGTGCTGGTGTTGGCCGTAAGCCCACCTTTTTCGCCCGAGTTGCTTGGGCGCACGATGGTCGCCTGTGCGCATGCCGATGTTCCCTTAACCATTGTGTTTAACAAAAGCGACTTGCTTGAAGGCGATGATGAGCTGCGTAGCACCCTGGAAGCGGAGTTGACCGAATGGACTCAAAACGACATTCCGGTTCACTTTGTCAGCGTGACCGAGCAAACGCAAGCCGCTGAAGCCCTGCTGCGCCCCCTGCTCACCGGCAAACGCACCTTGATTCTAGGGCAGTCGGGCATGGGCAAATCAACCTTGATCAACTTGCTGATACCGCAGGCGTTGGCCGCCACCAACGATATCTCCATGGCACTGAACGCGGGCAAACACACCACCACACACACACAAATGCACTTTGGCGAGAATCAACTTGAATTGATCGACTCTCCCGGTTTTCAAGCGTTTGGCCTGCACCATCTGACTGAAAACGATTTGCTCAACGCTTTTCCCGATGTTCGAGACGAGGGGCGCCGCTGTCACTTTGCCAACTGCCAACACAAGCGGGAACCGGGTTGCGCGGTCAAACAGGGGCTAGAGAACGGCGTACTCAGCGCTGAACGATACGCTTTGTACCAACTGTTGAAATCGGAACTGGCCGAAAACCTGCCACGATATTAAGGCTGGCTGTGGCCATTCTGAAAATGTGCGCATGCGTTGCGTGAATTAAGGCAGAAGCCCACTCACCGCCAACAGGCCAGCAAGCATCAACCAGACCAGTGCGCATTTCAGAATCAATTGCCGAAACAGCTGCAGTGACTGAACCTGTGTATCTGGCATCAGCGACGCCGAATCTTGAGTGAATCGTATTTTGGTGTCAGCCACCGATTGAATCAACCCCACCGCAACCATGAATACCGAAGTCAAGGGTGCCCGGTTAGAAAACCGTGAATGTGACTTTGCGTTTCTCCAGGCCAAGGCCGCGTCATCGAGTTGTGCCAGCAAACCAATGGTGAAGGCCAGCAAGCGGGCTGGCACCCATTCCATTGCATACAAAACAAAACTTGGCGTGATCGAGGCTTTCAGCGGATTCTCGCGCCAAAAATCATGCATAGAGGGACGATCTTCACCAAACGACTGGGTTTGCCAGTTCTCGTTTTCGCGCATCACGCTCCAGTGGACCATGAGATAAACGACCAAACCGCAAGGTCCGGGCACCAACATGAACCAGAACAACAAGGCAAAGTACTGGCGAAGCGCACGCTCAGCGCCATAAGAGATTGCATGGAATACCAATTCGCTGGGCTTGTGAATGTGCAATTCGCGACCATCGTAATCCTTGATCCAGGACAACACCAACTCGCGGGCGCGGAAAAAGTCACCCTGGTTCAGAAACAGCTGGGCCTCGGTGAATACCCGGTTGAAGTGCTGGTAACGAAGCCCGTACAACAGCACCATCACGCTGAGCAAACCGGAGAGCAGGGGCGAAAGCATCCACAACAAATGGTGCAACCAATAAATGCCCAGCAACCAGATGAACACGGGCGCCAGCCATTGAAGATGAGTAAAGCCAGGTGCCCCCAGGGCCTCAAGATTGATTTCCATTTCCTGATTGAAGCGGTCCACCCATGACCGAACCCGCTGAAATGCCCCTTCGGGCAACACAGTCTCTGCGAACATCGCAAGCAACAAAGACAGGAAGGTCACGTCGGTCAGGCCTTCGCGCGCAGAAAGTGGAACAGATTGCGCAACATGGCAGCCGTTGCACCCCAAATGAAGTAATTTTTGCCATTCAAAGGCGAGTCGTAGGGCATGGCATAAAAACGCCGCTCACCGATTGGCGTGTGCAAGCTGCGTTGTTGGTGATTGGCCTCGTCCATCAAAAACGAGAACGGCACTTCAAACACCTCATCGACTTCAAAAGGGTCGGGGTTGAGTTCAAAGCCAGGCTTGACCAACGCAACCACGGGCGTGACGAGAAAATTGGTGGCTGTCTGGTATTGAGGCATGCTGCCCAACACCTCGATGAACTCACGCCCCAGACCGGTTTCTTCCTCAGTTTCCCTCAAGGCTGTGGCCACCGGGCTTGGGTCGCTGGGCTCGCAACGCCCACCAGGAAAACTGATTTGCCCTGCATGATCGTTCAAGTGAGCTGTCCGCATGGTCAACAACACATGCAAACCGTCGTCGCGAAGCACCAAGGGCACCAGCACCGCAGCGTCGGCGGGCTCTCGGTCTTTATAAAACCGCTCTTCCAGGGGCTCGGGCTCCCAAGCCAGATCGGCCTGAGCAAACCGGGCACGCAACAACTCTGCAGACCACATGGGGCAATCACTCCAAATTACACGGCCAAGCCAAAAAGCATCAATTCCGCGAACTGCTTGCGAAGCGGTGGCGTGAATTCCATCACATTGAGGGCCATTTGTCGGCCTGCGCCCAACACGGGATTGTGATTGGAAAACCCTTTCACCATCCAGTCTGTCATTTTAACAACCACGTGACGATCTGCCACGCGTGCGCGCTCGAAATCGGCCAAGGCCAGGTTCAAGCGATGTTCATCCGCCACAACGGTGTGATCCAACGCACGGCACAGCTGCATGGCATCCCGTAGGCCGAGGTTCAAACCCTGCCCCGCCACTGGATGAAGAATTTGCGCGGCATTGCCAATCGCAACGCGACGCCCTTGAACCAGCTTTTCTCGCCAATTCATGCCCAAAGGGAAAGATTTGCGCGCATCGACCTGTTCAATCTGAACCCGACGACCAAACTGCTGACGCAATTCCTGACAAAAAACAGAGACCGGAACCTGCAAGCGGCGCTCGACCTGTTCACGTGAAGCGCACCAAACCAGCGAATAACGGGTTTGGTCTGCGGAAATGGGCAGCAAAGCCAGCGGCCCTTCGGAGGTGAAGCGTTCAAATGCCAATGTGTGGTGCCGATCCAGCAAACCAGGCTCAATTTTGGCAGTCACTTCGCTGACGAGTGCCCACTGATCATAATCCACGACCTGATCTCGCTCGCCAGCCTCACCATACAAGCCACCCTCGGCGTCAACGCGCAGGTTCACCGTGTATTCAGTGCCATCGTCAAGTTCAAGCACCTCCAGAGATTCTTCGCCACTTCGGTGTGCAAAACGCACATGGGCAGGCCTGAACACGGAAACACCCCTTCGCTGAAGTGATTCAGACAAACACTGAACCAACTCACCATAACGCACGGTCCAACCCAGCGCTCGCAAGCCCAATTCGTCGGCCTTCATTCGCACTTGCCCATAGCGCGACTGTTCTGACACATGAATGTGATGAATGGGCGTTGCTTGCGGGGGAAAACCCAACGAGGACAGTCGAAGCCGGGTGGCATCTGACAAAGCCAACACGCGAGGGTCGCCGGTTGACGCTTGCAATGACTTGGCGTCAAACACTGCAATGCGATCGGCACGATCGCCCCACGTATTCGCCAGCCAACCGGCAAAAGCGAGGCCAACAGGGCCTGCGCCTACAATGGCCACATCGAAATCAGTTACAGAAGTCATGCGGCCTTTGACGAGGATTTGCGTTGGGCTTTCATGGTGGAATGGATTTCCTCCACAGTTTTCGGCGCATCTGCGGTGTACACATCACAACCTTTCAAGGTCACCAAGGCGTCATCTTCAATGCGAATTCCGATGTTCTCGTACTGCTTGGGCACGCCTTTGCCAGGGCGAATGTATAGACCTGGCTCAATGGTCAACACCATGCCCGGTTCAAGCTTTCGACTGGTGTGTGGAGCCACACCGTCTTCCGGTTTGGCTGCAGGGTCTCGGTAACTTCCGCAGTCGTGTACATCCATACCCAACCAATGGCTGGTTCTGTGCATATAAAACCGCTTGTAGGCACCGCTTTCCAATGCGTCGTTCAGGCTCATCTTGAGCAACTTCAAATCAATCAACCCTTGAGCAAGCACCTTCACAGCGGCATCGTGAGGGTCGTTGAAACGCGCCCCGGGCTTGGTTGCGGAAATCGCGGCGTATTGGGCATTCAACACCACCTCGTACACGGCTTGTTGTGCTTTGCTGAACTGACCATTAACCGGGAAAGTGCGGGTGATGTCTGAGGCGTAACAATCCATTTCACAGCCGGCATCAATGAGCAGCAAATCACCATCACGCATCAACGTGTCGTTGGCACGGTAATGCAATACGCACGCATTGGCTCCACTGGCCACAATCGAGCCGTACGCAGGCGCCTCGGAACCGTGCTTGCGGAATTGATACAGCAGCTCAGCCTCAACCTCGTACTCGAATTGCCCTGGCCGGCACACTTGCATCGCGGCAGTGTGGGCTTGAACCGACACGCTGGCAGCGCGGCGCATGATCTCCAATTCGGTTTTGTCTTTGATCAAACGCATTTCATCGAGTGAATGGCTAAGATCAAGCACCGCGTGCGGGGCGGCTATGCCCATCCGCGCCTTGGCCCGTAGCCCTTTCAACACTTCGGCAACGGCAGCTTCCAGGCTGTCGTCTTCTCCAAGCCTTAAAAACACGGCCGGTTGATTGGCCAGGGTATCTGTAAGGCGCTCTTCCAGGTCGTCAATGCTGTGGGCCTCGTGCATGCCAAAGGTGGCTTGCGCGGCGGCAGGGCCAAATCGAAAACCTTCCCAGATTTCCCGCTCTTCGTTTTTATCCCGACAAAACAGGATGGAACGGGATTGACCGCTGGGCGACACCACCAACGCCAGGCAAGCCTCGGGTTCCGGAAAGCCAGTCAGGTAATAAAAATAACTGTCGGAGCGAAAGGCGTAATCGGCATCCCGGTTTCGCATCACTTCCATGCCGGATTGAACCAAGGCCACGCCGCCACCCATTTTTTTCAAACGACGAGCCAATTGCTCACGGCGCTTGGCGTAAATCAAAGGGCTATTGGTGGGGTATCTGCTCATGCTACTTGATCCTTCTGTGTTTCAAATGCGCGTCCAATTCGGCCAAACGCGCGGGTGTGCCAATGTCCATCCAGAAACCCGAATGAAGCTCACCAGTTACTTTGCCCTGTGACATGGCTTGGCGCAACAGGGGTGCCAATTTTGCGACACTGCCCTTTGATATGCCTTCGAATAGCGAAGGGTGATACACGCCAATGCCCGAAAACGTGTACGCAGGTGGATGTTTGTCGCCATCGCTCACCCACGCGCCATGCAGGCAAAAATCGCCTTTCGGATTGTGCTCTGGGTTGGGCACGAGCACCAGGTGGGCCAACTGTTCCGAACCCCATTGTCGGCTCACTTCCAGGGCCCGCGACACGGACCAATCTGTGGCCACATCACCATTGATCACCAAAAACGGCGCAGCACCGAGACGATCCAGCGCAAGCCGAATACCGCCAGCTGTCTCCAGCGCGGTGGATTCGGGCGAATAATGAATGCGTGCCCCAAACTGGCTGCCATCGCCAAGCGTGTGTTCGATTTGCGCACCCAGGTGTGCATGATTGATGATCAACTCATCAACCCCGGCGTGCACCAAAGCCTCAATGTGCCACTGAATCAGGGGCTTTGCGCCCGCCTTCAATAAAGGTTTGGGACAGGTGTCGGTCAAAGGCCGCATGCGCTCTCCCCGACCCGCCGCCAAAATCATGGCTTTCATTTAAAACGTGTACCCCACTTGCACTGCCTTGTTTTCAAGACGATCAAGCAGCAATAACAAAGGTTTGAATGCAATGTAGCGGCCTGCGACCAAGCGCACATAGCGCAGCACCAAGGGTAGATCGTTGAGATATTGGGATTTACCATCGCGGTGATTCAAGCGAGCAAAAATGCCCAGCACCTTCAAATGTCTTTGCAAGCCCATGAAATCAAAGTGGCGGTAAAACTCGCTGACATCATGGTGAATCGGCAGGCCTGCTTTTCGGGCCATTTCCCAATAGCGAATCACCCAGTCCAGGGTTTGAGGCTCTGGCCACTCGATGTAGGCATCGCGTAGCAAGCTGACCACGTCGTAACTGAGTGGGCCGACCACAGCGTCCTGAAAATCAAGCACACCAAACTTCGGTTCTTCACCTGATGAATTCAACACCATCAAATTGCGGCTGTGATAATCGCGATGCACGAACACCTGGGGCTCAGACACGGCGCTTTGAATCAACATGCCCTTAATGGATTGCAACCACTCGGATTCCTGCTCGGTCAGTGAAGCATCATGGTGACGCCCCACGTACCACTGGTCAAACAGATTCATTTCCTGCATCAACTTGTCGGGGCCATACGGCACCAAGCCTTGGGTGCTTGTTTTGGCCTGAATATTCACCAGGCGATCCAGTGCGTGCAAATAAAAAGGCGCGCTAAGCTCAGGCTGGCTTCGAACACCCTGCAAAAAAGTGGTGCCGCCAAAATCCTGAAGCAACAAAAAACCATTCTCGTCGTCGATGGCATACACCTCTGGCGCCAAGGTGCCACCACTTCTCAACGCGCTGGCCACCGCCACAAAAGGACGAACATCTTCGTGCTCGGTTGGCGCGTCCATCACGATGAAGGGTGTGTGCCTGGCCTGGCTGGTGATTCGAAAGTAACGCCTGAAACTTGCATCACTCGAGGCGGGCTGCAGGCTGTCCAGGTCGAATTCAAACTCTTTGAGGCCAATCAGCCATTTTTTCAACATTTCTTGACGCAAGGCGCTCATCAAACCGTCCATTCTCATTAACTTGTTGATAGATGCCTATAATAGTAGGATCCAGTGGCCAGTGACTTTCCTGTCATCTATTTGAGACCATACCAAGCTTGAAGAAAAGCAAAAAAACATCGCAGGTGCAATTCTTGCCCCCTAAACAGCTTTCCGTAGCCCTCGCTTTGCTTTGGACTGCAGGGGTGGCGTGCGCACAGGAACCAGCAACCCGTCTGAAAGTGGATGGTGGCCTGCTTGGTGTGAGAAACCCGATCCCTGAAGACGAAGCCACCTACATTTCCGCAGACCGCTTGTACGGCAACAGCGCTGAGGAAACGTTTCTGGAAGGGAACGTTGAGATTCAGCGCAAGAACCTGAAACTCAAAAGCGACTCCATCAATTACTCCCCGATCACGGACAGGGCCACCGCCAAAGGCAACGTACAGATTCAGCAAGAAGGCATGCGGCTTCAGGCCCCGGAAGGCTCGGTCAAACTTGGCACAGGCGAAAGCCAGTTGCGCAACCCCACCTTCGAACTGAAAGACAACAATGGAAAAGGCCGGGCTGATTCCATGCAGTACGATGGCATCTCTACCCTGACCCTGGAGAACCCGAATTACACCGTGTGCGAGGTGCCAAACCCCGCGCAGGCTGACCAGGGTGATTGGTACATATCCGCCGACTCGCTGGAAATTGACCAAAGTGCAGAAGTTGGCCGTGCCCGGGGTGCCAAGGTCGTGTTCAAAGACGTGCCTATTTTAGGGGCGCCCTACTTTTCCTTTCCCACGACCGATCGTCGTAAAAGTGGCTTTCTGCCGCCATCATTTGGAACGGTATCCAACAGCGGCGTCGAGGTGACGGTGCCCTATTACCTGAATATTGCGCCAGACAAAGACATGACGCTGTTCCCCAAGGTGATCACCGGACGGGGCTACCAACTGGGGACACAAACCCGCTACCTGACACCACAAAACCAGGGCGAGCTGAAGTACGACTTCCTGCCAAGCGACGAAAAAACAGGCACGAACCGATACGCGCTTTCTGCGCTACACAATTACGGCAAAGGTCCACTTTCTGCCGGGTTTAACATCAACCGGGTTTCTGACGACCAATACTTTGTCGACTTTTCGCGCACACAGGCCGTGGCCTCGCAACGTATTTTGTTGCAGGAAGGTTATCTCTCGTATCGAAAACAAGATTGGTCGGCGAGTGTGCGCACTGTTTCTCATCAAACATTGCAACTGTTCAATGACAACATTGCCGAGCCCTACGATCGCCTGCCTGAAGCCAATATTGAGCTACGTCCAAAACGCATCGGGCAGGCCAACGCATTCGTGTCTATTTCCGGCCAATACACCGACTTCGCCCGCCCTACCTCGGCGCCGGCGCGTGTGGAGGGCTCAAGGGGTGTGACTCGCGCGCGCGTGTTCATGCCGATTCAACGGGCAGAATTTTCATTCACACCCGCACTGTCGGTGCAGTCCACCAACTACGACTTGCAAAACCAGGCACAGGGTTTTTCGAGCTCACCTGGCAGCGTGATTCCCACCGCATCGCTTGACAGCACGGTGTACTTTGATCGCAAAACCACGTTCTTCGGGCGCAAGGTGAATCAAACACTTGAGCCGCGCCTGTTTTACCTCTACACCCCCTTCAAGGACCAGTCGGACCAACCGGTGTTTGACACCACCATCACCGACCAAAGCCTGACTCGAATTTTTGCGGAAAACCGCTACGCAGGTTCTGACCGCGTGGGCGACGCCAACCAGTTGACACTCGCCGTGACCAGCCGGTTTTACGATGAAGCCACCAGCGAAGAGCTGTTCAGCGTCACGGGCGGCCAGCGATTGAACATCAGCACACCCAGGGTGATTCTGGTCGGTCAAGAGGCCCCAAGCACCAGTGACTCCGACGTGTTTGCCAATGCGCGCGGGCGGATCAGTCGCGACGTGTTTCTGGACGCAACCACGCAACTGAATGCAGAATCGGGGCGTCACGAACGTGGAAACGTCAGCGTCAGTTACGCACCAGCCACAGGTAAACAATTGAACCTGGGTTATCGTTATACACGTGCCCAGATTGATCAGTTTGACGTATCGGGCCAATGGCCAATTTCGCAACGCTGGAGTGGCGTGGGCCGTTTGAATTATTCCATGCTGGATAACCGTCTGATTGAAGGCGTGGCTGGTCTGGAATACAGTGAAGGTTGCTGGGCTGTACGAATGATCGCACAGCGGTTTGCAACCGCCCCCGCGCTGGAAACCACATCATTGTTCTTCCAGCTAGAGCTCACGGGCTTGGGCCGACTGGGCTCCAACCCGGCTGATTTGTTATCGAGAAAGGTACCTGGGTACACACCTTTTTCTTCCTCACAAGCGACCCAATAAATTATGACGATGAAGCACATTCAACACTGGGTATTGGTAGTGGGCGCCTTGAGTGCATTGAACCTGGCGCAAGCGCAGGGCATCAAGGCTCCGGCTGCAGGCAAGTTGAGCCCCTCCCTGGGTTCGAGCAACGGCTCCGATGTCGCCACGATCGATTCCATCGTGGCCATTGTGAACAACGACATCATCACCCGAAGCGAACTGAACCGGCAGGTTGCCCTGATCGAGCGGCAAATGTCGCGCCGCGCTGGCCAATTGCCAGACAGGAACGAATTGCGCAAACAAGTGCTTGAACGCATGGTGCTGGACCGTGCGCAACTTCAGCGGGCCGAAGAAGTCGGAATCCGCGTGGATGACGCGCAAATTGAATCAGCCATGACGCGTGTGGCTGAGCAAAACAAGTTGTCTTTGGGCGAGTTTCTGGAACGCTTGAAAGAGGAAGGCGTGTCACCCGAGCGCTTTCGTGAGGAAGTCAAAACAGAAATCACCATTGGTCGCCTTCGTGAACGCGAAGTGGAAGCCCGAATCCAGATTTCAGATGCAGAGATTCAAAACTATCTGGCCTCGCGGGCACCCGGTGCTTCCGCTGTCAACAAGCCTGAAGTGAACTGGATTCAACTGTTGGTTCGTGCCCCATCCTCAGCGGAAGGATCGGTGTTGCGTCAAGCTGAGAACAAGGCTCAAGAGTTGCAAGCATCCCTTCGAAATGGCAGCAGTGTGGCCGAACTGGTGCAAGCCAACCCCGACCTGGCCATTGACGGCACAGGGCAAATGGGCTGGTCAGGCTACGACGAGGTACCCAGTCTGTTCAGCGACTTTCTATCCAAGGCGCAGCCCAATGCTGTTCAAACGGTTCGCAGCCCCAACGGCTTTCACGTGTTGAAAGTGGTTGGCCGTCGCGATGGCGGAACTGCGCTGGACACCACGCCTGTGACACAAACCCGCGCGCGACACATTTTGATTCGCCCTGGCCCCGACATCACCGAACAAGAAGCCCAGCGCCGACTTAATTTTGCACTGGAGCAGCTCAGGGAAGGTCAAACAGATTTTGAAACCTTGGCCAAGCGGTATTCGCAAGACGGATCAGCCTCCAAGGGTGGCGATTTGGGTTGGCTCTACCCGGGCGACACTGTGCCTGAATTCGAGCGCGAAATGAACAAGCTTGCCCCAGGAGAAGTCAGCCCGGTGTTCCAAAGCCGCTTTGGCTACCACATCATTCAGGTCAATGAGCGCAGGCAACAGGCGGCATCCGAGGAAAGGCAGCGTCAAGCGGCCAGACAAGCCATTCGCGCCAGCAAACTTGAAGAAAGCTATGAAACCTGGTTAAAGCAACTGCGAGATTCCACGTTCATCGAAATTCGTCTTTAAGGGCAGGTTAATGCCATGCCAGCATCCGATCACCTCCCTTTGTGGGTCACCAGCGGCGAGCCCGCTGGCATTGGCCCTGAACTGTGCGCCTTGCTTGCTGAAACCGAGCTGCCCGCACAACTGAATCGAGACATCTGCATTCTGGGAGACGCTGAACTGCTCAACAAGCGCGCAACAGGAAGCGGCATTTCCCCACGCTGGTCAACAGGGGGCACAACAGGGAATACAACAGGCAAGCCGGGCTTTCGCCTGAATCACATTGCGCTGAGGGCGCCCTGTACCACGGGAAAGCCCACCGCCGACAATGCGCCCTATGTGCTTGATCTGCTGAACGCCGCCGCCGACGCCTGTTTGAACGAACACGCCGCAGCCATGGTTACCGCGCCCATTCAAAAATCGGCCATCAGTCCATTTTGGCCCGGTTTCATGGGGCACACGGAATACCTTGCGCAGCGCTGTGGCCAAGATGAAGTCGTGATGATGCTCACCGGGGGCCACATGAAAGTGGCACTGGCCACCACCCACCTACCGTTAAGTAAAGTGCCGCAGGCCATTACACGTGATTCCCTGGCCCGCACCTTGCAGATTTTGATCCATGACCTGAGCCACTTCTGGAACTTGCCCAAGCCGACTGTGCTGGTCACAGGTCTGAACCCGCATGCCGGTGAAGCAGGCGACCTGGGGCGGGAGGAAATCGATGTCATTTCCCCGGTGATTGCTGAATTTCAAGCCCAAGGCCATGACGTTCGCGGACCATATCCCGCCGACACACTGTTTCAACCCAAATACCTGACCCAGGCCGACGCGGTGTTGGCCATGTTTCATGACCAAGGGCTGCCTGTGTTGAAGCACGCCAGCTTTGGGCAAGGCGTGAACATCTCGCTGGGGCTTCCAATTATTCGTACATCGGTTGACCACGGCACCGCTTTGGACCTTGCCGGCACGCGCAACATCGACGTAGGCAGCCTGATTCAAGCCATTGAATGTGCACACCACATGGACCTTTGTCGCAGGAAAGCACAATGAAACACCAAGCCAGAAAGCGCTTTGGCCAACATTTCTTGACGGACCAAAGTGTGCTGTCGAACTTGATTGGGGAAATGCGCCCCAAACCCGACGACACCATGGTCGAAATTGGCCCCGGCCTTGGCGCCCTCACTTTTTGGTTGTTAAAGGCAGTCAATCACTTGCAGGTGATTGAAATCGACCGGGATCTGGCTGAAAAGTTGCGCACTGGCCCCTGGAAAGACCGGCTGACCATTCATGAAGTCGATGTGCTGAAATTTGATTTCAAACAAATTCAGCCACCTTTTCGCGTGGCAGGCAATTTGCCTTACAACATTTCGTCGCCACTGCTTTTCGCCTTGCTCGACGTGGCAGACCATGTGACCGATCAACATTTCATGCTTCAAAAAGAAGTCATCGACAGGATGGTTGCATCACCGCGTAGCAGCGACTACGGGCGACTCACTGTGATGCTGCAGGCCTACTACGACATGGAATTGCTGTTTGATGTGCCGCCTGAGTGCTTTGACCCACCACCCAGGGTGATGTCAGCGATTGTCCGGATGGTGCCCAAACCGAAAGCATGGCGTGATGCCATTCCTCAAGAGATTTTTTCTCGCGTGGTGGCCACAGCGTTTTCTCAACGCCGAAAAATGTTACGCAACACTTGGGCTGGCGTGGTGCCAGAGGCCCTGGCGCAACAGGCCGGGGTTGCCCTGACCGCGCGCGCAGAAGAAATCGCACCAGAGCAGTTCATTCAAGTGGCGAAGCTGTTGGCCAAAGCTACACAGTGAGTCGGTGCACCTTTGCCGACTCCCATGGATCACCCAGCAGGTTAAGCAGTTTTATTTTGAAATCTGAGGCGTCGCCCGTCGTGTAGAAACGCACGCGATCAATGCCTTGTTTAAGCTCAGCTCGTGAATTTAAAAGACCTTCTGCAGACAACCGCGTTTGCAAATGCCTTGCAACAGGCAAGCCCGTTTCGATCACTCCTACATCAGGGCCAGCCAACTCGCCAATCAAATCGGCCACAAACGGGTAATGCGTGCAGCCCAGCACAATCACATCGACACGGCTTGATCTGAACTCATCCATAACAGGTTGGAGTAATTCACGCACTTGCGCACGGGGAATGGGCGACTGCTCGATCAATTCCACCAGCCCGGGGCATGGCACCGCAAGCACCTTGGCCATGGGGTCAAAACGTTGCACCAATGCCTTGAATCGCTCGCTGGCCACTGTGTTCTTGGTGGCCAGAATGCCCACCACCCCTGTTTTGGTCATCAAACTGGCCGGTTTCACCGCAGGCTCAATACCCACGATTGGCCAATTCGCATGGATGGCCCGAGCTTGGTTGGCGCCAGCCGCTGTGGCGGTGTTACAAGCGATGACCATTGCCTTACAGCCATCGGCTCGAAGCCAATGGCTCAAACCAAGCACTCGCTCTGTAATGACATGTTGAGGCTTGTCGCCGTAGGGCAAATGATGCTCGTCAGCCACGAACACCAAGTCTTCAAAAGGCAACTGCGTCAACAAAGCCTGCAAGACAGACAAGCCGCCGACACCGGAGTCAAACACACCGACAGCCCGACCAGATTCCAGCAAATCAACCATACTTCACCTTGGGGTTTGGATTCACGCGATACATTTGCCTGCCCTGCTCAATCAGTGGCCTGCACCGCAGCCGTCACCACCAACTCCACGCGCCACGCCGGGTTTGCCAAGCCCTTCACTTCAATACAGGCCCTTGATGGCGCGCACCCCTCGGGCATCCACCGATCCCAAGCCTCATTGAAGCCAGCGTAATCGGCAATATCGACCAGAAAAACCTGCACTTGCAGCAAGCGTTCCTTGCTGGTGCCTGCCACTTTCAAAGCCTTGTCCAGACTGGCAAACAAACTCTCGGTTTGCGCAACAATGCCACCATCATCCGTGGTGGGCACCTCAACCAAATAGGCCACGCCGTTGTAGACAGTGGAATCCGAGTAGCGTTTTGTAGTACCGTGTCGTAGCAGCATAGGGATTACCTTTCATGAAATTTGAACATTTGGTGCAAATCAACGACCCCAGCCTATCCGGGGTTGATTGGTTAACACGTCAGCAGCTCTGGTTTGGCTTGGTCGCCAGAGCCTGGAAGCCCACCAGGTTCATTTTGGGGCTGGAAAACGCTGAAATTGTACAGACACATCAACGCGACAATGTCACTGTGCTCAAGCGCGTGCTCGATTACGGCCCTTTCAAAATTGAAGACATTACGTCGCTTCACGAAGAAGAACGCACAGAAACCACAATAGTCGCCAATGAATTTTGTGGCGACAGCACGCTGACCATATCCATCGAGGAACCCGAACCAGGCGAATTGTGGCTGCGCTTCAATTACGATGTGGGCGAACTGAGCACCAAAACGCTGGCCAACACACAACCGCCCAGCCGGGAAGACGAGGAGGTGCGTAAACAAGCCTACCGCGCATCCGACATTGACACGGTGCGAATGATCAGGGAACTGGCGCTGACCATTCCCGACGACAGCGACTCCCGCAAAGACCATTGAATCACCGCCACAGGCCGCCTGTTTACCGGGCCGCTTGCGACACCATGAAAATTTGCCCCGAACGATTGCCACTGCGGCAGTACGCCAGCACTGGTTTGTCGGCCGATTCCATGATTTGATTGAAAGCCTCGACCACGGCCGGGGGTGGTGGCTGACCCACATTCATGGGCACATGGTGAACCGCCAAGCCCAGACTTTTTGCCTTCGCTTCGATGTCGGCGTGGCTGGGTTGACCAGGTTCTTCGCCATCAGGTCGGTTGTTGATGATGGTCTTGAAGCCCAGCATTGCGATGCCATCCAGATCATTGGGGCTGATTTGCCCACACACCGCGACATCTTCACTCAATTGCCTGATACTCATCGAATTCAAATCCTTCGTTGCATATTCACTGGTAAGACAGTTCCTTGGCCTTGCCCCAGAACACCTTGTAAGAAAACGCAGTGTAACCGAGGATTGCAGGCAAAGTGATCACCACACCGACCAGAATAATCTTTAACGATTCTGGTGACGAAGCCGCCTCCCAGACAGTCAACTGATTCAACACCACATAGGGATACTGGCTGTAGGCCAGGCCCATGAAAGCCAAAGTCATTACGCCAGCGGCGAGTGCAAACACCATCCAGCCATACCCGGCTGCCACCACCTTGGGCCGGGACAAAATATGGTGAATGCCCCACAAACAAAGAATGGTCGCGACAGGAATCGGAGCCAAAGCGAAAATGTTGGGAAAGCTGAACCATTTCGCAAAGATTTCTGGAACCACCAAAGGGGTCATGGCGGAAATGAATGCAATGGAAAACAACATGGGCCAGAAGCTGACTCGCCCCCAACGACAGGCTTTGTCAACCAGGTCACCTTCAGTTTTCATCAACAACCAGCCACTGGCTAACAAGGTGTAAGCAAAAGGCAGCGTCACTGCCACACCAAGATTGAACAGCAGTTGGGACCAATGGCTTGAAAAACCGGTGATGTACGACCCCAGCATCCAGCCCTGCGACACGGAAGTGACCAGCGAGCCAATAAAAAAGATGCGGTTCCACAAAGGCTTGTAAGCCACATCAACCTTCACTCGAAAGTCAAATGCGACCCCACGCAACACCAGTCCAATCAACATAAAGGTCACAGGCAGGTACAACGCCGTCAACACCACGCCGTGGGCCTTGGGGAAAGCAACCAGCAACACACCCACACCGAGCACCAACCAGGTTTCATTGGCATCCCAGAACGGCCCGATGGAGTTGATCATGGTGTCTTTTTCATCCTCGGTTGCATGGGGTAGCAGCAACCCCACCCCAAGGTCATAGCCGTCGAGGACCACGTAAATCAGCAGGGACAGGCCCATGACTGCCATGAACAACAAAGGCAAAAACTCATTGAAGGTCATGTCTCAACACTCCTTTGACTAGGCATCTCGGCGCAGGCGGTCGGCTGGGGCGTGTTGCTTGGGCGCCCCACCCCAGTTCACGGCCTTCGATGAGCCGGCCCCACCGAGCAACATGTACCGCAACACCCACACATAGGAAATGATCAGCGCCAAGTACATGGCCAAGTACAACGCCACAGTGAACGCCAATAACTGCGGCGGGTGCGCCGCCACCACGTCGGCAGTACCAATCACTCCGTACACCACATAAGGTTGCCGCCCGATTTCAGTGACCCACCAGCCAGCGACTGTGGCCAGCCAGCCGGAGAACATCATGTACATGAGAACCTTCAACAGAAAGCGATGCCTTGAATTGGACAGCACAGGCCCGGTTTTCCTGAACACCCAGACTGCAGACCAAGAAACAATCAGCATCAACACACCGACCCCCACCATGACCCGGAACGAGTAAAACACTGGAGCCACGGGGGGGTGTGTGTTCAAAAACTCATTAAGCCCCTTGATTTCACCATTGAAATCGTGCGTCAGAATGAAACTGGCCATTTTGGGAATCCCGATTTCAAAGTGGTTTGTACGTTGCTCACCATCAGGAATGGCAAACAGCAACAAAGGTGCGCCCCTCTCCGTGTGCCACACACCTTCCATCGCCGCCACTTTGGCGGGCTGATGCTTCAAGGTGTTTAAACCATGCAAGTCGCCCACAAAGATTTGAACGGGAATCAGCACCGCAGCGATACCCAAACCGAGCTTCAACATGGGCCGCGTGAAAGGCTTTTCCTTTTGACGAAGAATCTGCAAGGCACTGCCACCAGCGATCACGAAAGCCACTGTCAGCCCACTGGCCAACAACATGTGTGAAAGTCGATAAGGAAATGAGGGATTGAAAACAATCTCAAACCAGCTGGTTGCGTGCATTTGCCCATCGATCATTTCGAAACCCTGGGGTGTTTGCATCCAGCTGTTGAGCACGAGGATCCAGAACGCAGACAGCGTGGTTCCGAAGGCGACAAGAAAGGTTGACAACAAATGCACTTTGGGCGACACCCTTTGCTTGCCAAACAGCATGACCCCCAGGAAAGTCGCTTCAAGGAAGAAGGCCGTCAGCACCTCATAACCGAGCAATGGCCCCGAAATATTGCCTGTTTTTTCCATGAAGCCGGGCCAGTTCGTACCGAACTGAAAACTCATGGTGATGCCGGAAACCACGCCCAGGGCGAAGGTGAGTGCAAACACCTTGGTCCAAAAGTAATGCGCTTGCTCCCATTCGGTTTTTCCGGTTCGCACATGCTGCAGCCGAAGGTAAAACATGACCCAGCCCAGGCCGATCGTGATCGTTGGAAAAAGAATATGGAAAGTGATGTTGGCGGCAAACTGAATTCGCGCAAGATCCAATGAAGTGATGTCCATGTTGCATCTTCCTGTGACGGCATAGCTTTTGACAATTGCCTGCTTAAGCAGGCAAGCACCCACATCTTGCTCGACCTTAATAAAGCCTCACCCTTCTGTCAATTACAATTCAGGCACGCCAACGCAAAGACATGTTTTGATAAACAGACCCACCTTTCTCTTACTCGCTTCGCTTGCTGCATTCGCGCCGCTGGCCATTGACTTGTACCTGCCTAGCCTGGCTGCCATTGGTGATGACCTGCAAGCGTCTCCCGGTCGGGTTCAACAAACGGTGACTGTGTTTTTGGCTGGCTTTGCGCTTGGCATGCTGTTTTATGGCCCACTGTCTGATCGCTTTGGTCGGCGCCGAGTCATTTTCGCGGGTACCGCTGTATTTGTCGCTGCCAGCATCGCCTGCATGTTGGCCAGCAGTATTGAGCAGCTGTTGTGGTTCCGGCTGATTCAGGCATTTGGCGGTGGCGCAGCGGCAGTGGTTTCCCGTGCGGTGGTGCGCGATCTATTCTCGGAGAAAGACGCAGCGCGCGTCATGTCACTGATTGCGATGGTGACCTCGCTGGCGCCCATGCTCGCGCCCATCGCAGGCGCCTACATTCTGGAATGGGGCACTTGGCGGCATGAATTCCTGGCACTCGCCATTTTTGGCGGCCTGTGCGCATTGGGTACCTTTGTGCTGTTGCCAGAAACCCTTGGCAAGCATCGCAGCCAGGCATCCATCGGACATGCATTCAAAGGCTATGCTGCAGTGCTGAAGGCCACAGAGGCGCGCTTGCTGATCTTGACTGGTGGCAGCCATTTTGCAGCCATGTTTGCTTACATCACTGGCACACCATTTGTTTATATTGAGTATTTCGGTTTAAGTGAAAAAACCTACGCCTTGTTGTTTGGTCTTAACATTCTGACCTTGATTGGGTTTGGTTATGTATCAGCCAGAACAGTGCATCAAACAGGTACAGCCACCTTGATACGGCAAGGCACAACCATTGCGTGGTTGGGTACATTGGCCGTGGTGATCGCGGCCTGGGCTGACGACGCAACACATTGGCCAATCGTGCTGATGGCCTTGGGCTTTGCAGTGACCGTGGGCGCGTTGGGTTTTGTGGCGCCCAACAGCACCGCGCAATTGCTGGACAAACACCCCCTTCATGCAGGTGCTGCGTCTGCCTTGTATGGCAGCGCACAGTTCGGACTCGGGGGTTTCGCCAGCTGGGCGGTGTCACTGTTACACGACGGCACCGCATGGCCGATGGCGCTGACAGTCATGGGCTTTGCAAGCCTGGCTTGGTGGGCAAGCCATCAATTGAAATAGGTAACTTTCCATTGTAAGCACAAAACAAGGCCTCAACCCGAAAACCAGAGACGAAAAGCAAGGAAAATTGGACTTTTTGCAGCCTTTACGGTATGTTGTGTCACGAATTTGAACAGCATTTCCCTCCAACTATCCTTTTTTGCATTGCCATATGGCCGACACCAAAGCCCAAAGTGGCGAAAACCAACCCGACGTGGATTGGCTTGAGAGCCAATACAACGTGCGGTCCTACCTGACCGATCACCCAAAAACCTTTGCCCGATGGGCCGAACAGTCTCGTTATGCACGATTTGACCTGGATGGTTTTTGGAACCAGTATTTTGGCGAGTCTGAAGCCGAAACAGTCGACGTGATTCCCGGAAAACCCGGCAAACCCTTGTTGATTTATATTCACGGCGGTTACTGGCGCTCGCTGGACAAATACGACTTCACCTTTTTGGCCAAACCGTATGTGGCCCGCGGCTATTCGGTTGCGCTGCTGAACTACGGATTGATTCCCCGTGTCACCATCGAAGACAGCGTGAGGCAAACCCTGCGTGGTATCGAATGGCTTTATCGCCAGGCAGACCGTTTCGGCTTCGATGCCAACCAGATTGTGGTGTGCGGTCACTCGGCTGGTGGGCATCTCGGTGTGATGAGTGCGCTGGCATTCTGGCCGCTGTGGGCTTCAGACCTGCCGCAAGACCTGGTGAAATCCGTGATCGCCATTTCAGGCATTTATGACCTTAGCCCCTTGGTTCATACGCCATTTATCCAGAAAGACCTCAAGCTGAACCAGAAAAGAACACGCATGGTCAGCCCGGCATTGATGCCCAAGCCTACCATTCCGGTTCACCTGGCCTTTGGCACCAAGGAAACCGACGCATTCAAGGAACAAAGTGCGTATTTGGCATCGCATTGGGGATTAAACCCTCCTTTGCAGGTCAATGCCGACCACTTGAGCATTTGCGACAGCATTGCCGACCCCAACAGTGAATTGTTCATGCTGATTCAAAACCAGCTGCTTCTGCCTTCACACTGATACAGACCAGCTCAGTCACCGACATGAGGGAAAACTAAACGGGTTATTCCCCCGTGTTCGGTAAACTGAATCACAGCGGTATGTCGTACAAATGTGGGTGTGAACACTTGTTGGAGCCCACCATGCCATTGACCATTGCCTATTCCAACGCTGCATCGATGCATGCGCGCTACCCAGATCGCCAAAGCCTGATGCGCAAAAAGGCCATTCGACAAATCATCAAACGGTTCAAAGTGGGCTCTCAAGTGCTGCTCATGGACAAGCAACCCGCCACTGTGATTGCCTATAACATTGCAGAATTTGGTCGATGGATCTCCAGCAGCCACCCGGTTATGGTGAGGTTGGCCAACGGTGAACTTGCTTACTGTCGTTTGGCCGACCTGTCTGTTGACCATTGAAAACACCCGCACGGCCCGATTCACCCTATAATTCACCGTCGTCAATTCCAACGATCTGAACATGATAGGTTTCATTGGCTTGGGCAACATGGGCTCCGCCATGGTGCAACATTTGCTGAACGCCCAGCACGACGTGATGGCTTGGGCGCGCAGCCCTGAAAGCCTGACAGTCTGGTCCTCCACTGCATTGCGAACTGCCGACAGCATTGCCGCCTTGTGCAAAGCCTGCAAGCTGATTTGTTTGAATGTCACCAACACCGACGATGTTGAATCGCTGTTGTTCCAAGCCGATGGCATTGCCGCGCACGCGCAACCTGACACCCTGATCATCGACTTCAGCACCATTGATGCGGGCCGGGTGAAGGCGTTTGTGCCCACGCTCAGCCAAAACCAGATTCATTATCTGGATTGCCCGGTGTCAGGCGGCGTTGCTGCAGCCAAAACCGCCAGCCTCACCATGATGGCAGGCGGCCCCAAACCAGCATTTGATCGCGCACTACCGGTGCTTGAACTTCTCGGAAAAACAATTCGGCACGTGGGCCCTAACGGCGCGGGGCAGGCGATCAAAGCTGCCAATCAAATGGCCATGTGCATTCAACTGGTCGGCATTGCAGAAGCCATGAACTACGCCCTTGAACAAGGGGCGAATCTGGACATTGCGCTTGAAGTGATGCAGGCCGGGTTGGCTGGCAGCAAGGTGCTCGACTGGGCTGGCCCGCACATGGTCAAAGGGTTCACTGACCCAGTGTCCATCGAGGCACGTCTGCACGCCAAAGACGTGCGCATGGTTGCCGATGCAGCGCGCAATCAAGGCCTGCATCTGCCCCTTCTGTTTCAAACCGATGAAGCATTGAATGCGCTGGTTACCCGTGGGCCAGCGAGTCAAGACACGTCGCGCGTGTTCGAGGTGGTGCGCCAGCGCCTGAAACAGGCCTAAATGTCGTAGGCCTGTCCACCCCCTAGCACGCGATCAATCAACTTTGGCGTCAACATGGGTGCAAAAACACCAATGAACTCGTACATCAAAGTGCGCATGAACACCCCTTGCCGCAAAGCAATGCGTGTGGTGTTCCTGCCAAACAAATGATCCACAGGCACTGCAACAAGGCCCTTGTCCTTGACAGGATCAAAGGCCACCTCGGCAATAATGCCCACGCCCAGACCCAAACTGACGTAGGTTTTAATCACATCGGCGTCAATCGCTTCCAGCACCAAATCGATGTTTACACCGGCCTTTGAAAAGGCCGCGTCGATCTTCTTTCGACCAGCAAAGTGGGTTTCGTAGGTGATCACTGGCATTTGCTCAAAATCCGCCAGCGCGATTTGACGCCCGCCGTTTGCCGTGAATGGCGCCAACAACGGAGAATCAGTGGGCGCCACCGCCACATGGCCCCAGTCATAACAAGGGAAGGTCACCAAGTCTGGCTCATCGGCCAAAGCCTCGGTGGCCACCGCCAGGTCTGCTTGATCTTTGCGAACCCACTGTGCAAGCTGCTCAGGCGTTCCCTGCAACAAAATAAGCTTCACCTTTGGAAATTTTTTCCGGAAAGCAGCAACCGCTTGGGGCAAGACATACCTTGCCTGGGTGTGCGTCACGGCCACGGTCAGTTGTCCGCTTTCTCTCGAAGCAAACTCCTCACCCACACGTTTGATATTCTCCAGTTCAGCAAGCACCCGCTCTGCGGCCTGAAAAACCAACTCACCCGGTGCGGTGAGGCCTTTCAATCGTTTGCCGTGGCGCTTGAATATCTGAAAGCCCAATTCCTCTTCAAGCTCGATGATCGCCTTGGACACCCCTGGCTGTGAGGTGAACAAGGCTTTGGCTGCGTCAGTCAGGCTGAATTGATGACGAACCGCCTCACGAACAAAACGCAGTTGATGCAGGTTCATGGTTTCCTTTATTACAGAGGGCTATATATAAATGGCAATATTATCGTTTGGATTATAAGCGTTTCCTCGTACCATTGCGTGCTCAGCTATCATTTATCGAGCGCGCACGTGCCTTTCGACATCGACATTGTTTATGTAATTTCCGGCTTGGCTGTCGGTTTGCTGGTTGGCCTGACCGGCGTGGGCGGTGGTTCCTTGATGACCCCGCTGCTCACCGTGCTCTTTGGCGTGCCCGCCACCACAGCCGTGGGCACCGACCTTGCATTTGCAGCCATCACGAAAGGCGCGGGCACTTTGGTTCACCGGTTGAGAAACACCGTGAACTGGAAAATTGTGGGTTTGGCTTGCCTGGGCAGTGTGCCTGCATCGCTTGTGACCATCGCCATCCTGCACGGCCTTGATATTCAAAACGCCGACAAGGGAAGCTCAATCGACGTGTTCATACGCTGGTCGATTGCGTTTTGCGTGATGCTCACGGTGTGCGCACTGATTTTCAAAACCAAAATCGTCAACTGGATTCAGAACAACCCAAAAGCACAACTGACAGAGAAAACCAGAAGCGCAGCCACAGTGGTGGCATTCGCGGTCATTGGCACACTCGTCACGGTGTCGTCAATCGGTGCGGGCGCTGTTGGGGTGATGGCCTTGTTCATGCTGTACCCACATTTGAAGGCTTCCGAAATTGCTGGCACTGACATCGCGTATGCTGTGCCCCTGACCACAGTGGCTGCTTTTGGGCACTTTAGCCTTGGCACTGTTGATTTCGGTTTATTGGGCGCACTGTTGCTGGGTTCCATACCCGGTATCACGGTGGGCAGTTATTTAAGTCGCGCAGTGCCAGAACGGTTCCTGCGCGGGGTATTGGCCACGACCCTCACCGCCGTGGCCGCAAAACTGGTGATGTAAATGTACAAATACGACGACTACGACCATGCACTTGTGCGAGAACGCGTGGCTCAGTTCCGCAACCAAACCGAACGGTTCCTGAAAGGCGAATTGACCGACGAAGAATTTCGCCCTCTGCGTCTGCAAAACGGCCTGTACATTCAACGACATGCACCGATGTTGCGCGTGGCCGTGCCTTACGGTTTGCTCAGCGCGGAACAATTGACCGTGCTGGCTGACATCGCGGACAAATACGACCGTGGCTATGGGCACTTCACAACCCGCCAAAACATCCAGTACAACTGGCCGGCGCTTGAAAACGTACCCAACATTCTGGAAGACCTGTCAAAGGTTGAAATGCATGCCATTCAAACCAGTGGCAACTGCATTCGCAACATCACCAGTGACCCCTACGCCGGCATCGCGAAAGACGAGGTTGTGGACCCACGCCCATTTTGCGAAATCATTCGCCAATGGAGCACCTTTCACCCAGAGTTTGCTCACCTGCCACGCAAGTTCAAAATTGCGATCAATGGCGCCCACGAAGACCGCGCAGCGGTGCAAGTGCACGACATCGGCATCCACTTCAGTCGCAATTCGCAGGGTGAAGTGGTCGCTCAAATCCTGGCTGGCGGCGGCTTGGGCCGCACACCTGTGATTGGATCGGTGATCAAGAACAACTTGCCCTGGCAAGAGCTACTCACCTACATCGAGGCCGTGATGCGCGTGTACAACCGCTACGGCCGTCGCGACAACATGTACAAAGCACGCATCAAGATTTTGGTGCGCGCTTTGGGTGCTGAAGAGTTCGCCAAACAAGTGGATGAAGAATGGCAGCACATTCGTGGTGGTGTGTCCGTGATTCCACAGGCTGAGCTGAACCGTGTCAGTGCCTATTTCACTGCGCCCGCTTACGCAGCCTTCAGCGACGAACAGGTGAACACCATCCGCGAGCAAAACCGCGGGTTACGCGCCAAACACCCCGGGTTTGACCGCTGGTTGGTGCGCAATTCACGCGAGCACCGTCAGCCTGGCTACGTCGCCGTTGGTATTTCGCTCAAGCGCCCGGGCATTGCACCAGGCGATGCAACGTCAGCCGAAATGCGACTTGTTGCTGATTTGGCCAAGCAATATTCATTTGGCGAACTGCGCGTGACACACGAGCAAAACTTCGTGTTGTCAGACGTGGCAGAGCAAGACTTATTCGACCTCTGGAGTGTTCTGAAAGACAACAACCTGGCCATGCCCAACATCGGGCTGGTCAGCGACATCATTGCCTGCCCAGGTGGTGATTTCTGCTCACTGGCCAATGCGAAGTCGATTCCCATTGCGCTCGGCATTCAGGAAGCAGTCGACAACATTGATTACCAGTTCGACCTCGGCGACCTCAGCCTGAATATTTCTGGTTGCATCAACTCATGTGGCCACCACCACATCGGCAACATTGGTATTTTGGGTGTCGATAAAAACGGCGAGGAATGGTACCAAGTCACCTTGGGTGGCCAGCAAGGCAATGGCACCTCGATTGGCAAGGTGATCGGCAAGTCGTTTTATGCGCAGGACGTACCAGGTGTGGTCGTGAAGCTGCTTGAAGTGTACGTGCGCAATCGCCATGAAGACGAATTGTTCATCGACACATTCGAGCGAATCGGCATGGACCCCTTCAAGGAACATGTTTACGCCAACAAGGAGGCTGCATAATGCGCAACATCATCACCAAGCCCCTGAACGGCCCTGCCAGTATTACTCAAGATTCGTTTGAAGTAGTCAAACGGGAAGAAGGACAGGCCACACAGGTGCCTGCAACAGGAAAGGTTCTAATCGACCTGGCCACCTGGCAAGCCAACAAGCCTGAATATGTCGCACGCGCGCAGGCTGGTGAGTTGGGCGTTTATTTGAACCCCGACGATGACCCTGAATCGCTCAAAGATGACCTGCAAACCTTGCAATTGATTGCCTTTCACTTTCCGGTTTTCAAATACGGTCAAGGCTACTCGGGTGCGGTGCTTCTTCGCACACGGCATGGTTACACAGGCGAGATTCGCGCATTTGGAGACATCTGGCGCGACCAGTGTTTTTACCTTGCCCGCTGTGGTTTCACCCAGTTTGATTTGAAAGAAGGCAAGTCTCTGGATGATGCGTTGCTGGCATTCACCGAATTCACCACGCCTTATCAAACCAGCGCAGACGGGAACTTGCCAATTTTCAGCCGGAGAGTGGCATGAGTGCAGGCTCAACCCAATCACGTTTTCACAGCGTTGAAACCAGCGGCCCCGACGATCGAGCGAACGTTGACCAACAGGTCATCGCAGTGTTTCGCGGCCCACATCAACCCGCAACCGACATCGCCTCCAAGGTACAGGCGCTCGAGGCGTTGTTGACCGAAGCTGACCAGGAATTCGATTCCATCGCCTTGGCCAGCAGCCTGGCTGCGGAGGACAATGTGCTGTTCGACGTGATTGCCCGGCTCAAGCTCAATATTCGTGTATTCAGTTTGAACACGGGCCGGCTGCATCAACAAACGCTCGATGTGGCCCCGGCCCTGCAAGCCAAGTACGGTCAAACCGTTCAATGGTACGAACCCGAACCGGCTGCGGTTGAACAGTATGTGCAAACCAAAGGACTGAATGCTTTTTACGAAAGCACCGCACTGCGTAAAGAATGCTGCGGGATTCGCAAAGTCGAGCCTTTGGCCCGTGCATTGAAGGGTGCGCAAGCCTGGATCACTGGACAACGGCAAGCCCAGGCCGCCACGCGCGCAGCCTTGCCTGTGAGAGAATTTGACACCGATCGTGGCATTGAAAAATTCAATCCACTGGCCGACTGGTCAGAAGCCGATGTCTGGACTTATGTTCGTCAATTCGATGTGCCGGTGAACCCACTGCACTTCGAGGGCTTTCCATCGATTGGTTGCGAGCCATGCACGCGAGCCATCACGCTGGGCGAAGACATCCGGTCTGGCCGTTGGTGGTGGGAAGACCCAACCAGCAAAGAATGTGGTTTGCACAATGCAAACCTGCAACGGCAATCATGAACACACGAAAACAACGAATTCATCATCGAGAACACACATGAGCACGCAAGTACACACCATGTCCCACCTGGATTGGCTCGAAGCGGAAGCCATTTACATCATGCGCGAAGTTGCTGCGGAATGCGCACGCCCCGCCTTGCTGTTTTCGGGCGGCAAAGATTCCATCGTGATGCTACGCATCGCGGAAAAGGCATTTCGCCCCGGCAAGTTCCCTTTCCCGCTTGTTCACATCGACACTGAACACAACTTTCCTGAAGTCATTGAGTTTCGGGACCGGAAAGCTGCAGAATTGGGTGAAAAGTTGATTGTGCGTTCGCTGGAAGGGTCCATCAAGAAAGGCACCATCCGTTTACCGCACCCGGATGCATCGCGCAATTCATTTCAAAGCGTCACCCTGCTGGAAACCCAGGAAGAATTCGAGTTCGACGCCCTGATGGGTGGAGCACGACGCGACGAAGAAAAAGCACGCGCCAAGGAACGCATTTTCAGCTTTCGCGATGGCTTTGGTCAATGGGATCCCAAAAGCCAGCGCCCAGAACTATGGGACCTGTACAACACCCGTGTACACCCCGGCGAACACATGCGTGTCGTCCCGATTTCGAACTGGACTGAACTGGACGTGTGGCAATACATTGAGCGCGAACAACTCGACCTGCCCAACATTTACTACGCCCACGAACGTGAGGTCATTGAACGCAACGGCCTGTTGGTGCCCATCACCCACATGACGCAACCCAAAGCCGGTGAAACAGTGACCACTCGCACCGTGCGCTTTCGCACCGTGGGCGACATCACCTGCACCTGCCCCGTGGCCAGCACAGCAGCCACACCGGCTGAAATCATCGCGGAAACCGCAGTGACTGACATCACCGAACGTGGCGCAACCCGCATGGACGACCAAACCTCAGAGGCCTCGATGGAGCGCCGCAAAAAGGAAGGTTATTTCTGATCAGGCTTTTCAACCTGACGAATCCGAACATGCACCATGAATATTTGAGATGAACACCATGAACGCAATCACCGAAGTCCTCAAGCTCAGCACCCAAGACCATGGCGTGCTTCGCTTCATCACCGCTGGCAGCGTAGATGATGGAAAATCCACCTTGATTGGTCGGCTACTGTTTGACAGCAAAGGCATTTTTGCCGACCAACTGGCCGCCATTTCCAAAGCCAAACACAAACGTGTGGCCGGTGACGCCATCGATTTTTCACTGCTGACCGACGGTCTGGAAGCAGAGCGCGAGCAAGGCATCACGATTGACGTGGCCTACCGTTATTTCGCCACACCCGCACGCAAATTCATCGTGGCCGATACACCGGGACATGAGCAATACACCCGCAACATGGTGACAGGCGCATCCACTGCCGATGTGGCCATTGTGCTGGTGGACATCACTCGCGTTGCCTTTGAAGAAGGTGAACAAGGCCTGAAAGCCACGCTGTTGGCCCAAACGAAGCGCCACAGTGCCATTGCAGGCAAACTGGGCCTGCCAGCCATTTTGTTCGCCGTGAATAAAATGGACTTGGTGGATTTTGACGAGACCAAATTTCGTGCCACCGAAAAAGCCGTGCTTGAATTGGCCAAAACCGTTGGCGTTGTGGATGCACAAGTGCTGCCCATTTCAGCATTGACTGGCGACAACGTGGTTACACCAAGCCCCAAGACGCCTTGGTACACAGGTGAGCCACTGTTGCCAATTCTCGAGAACATTCCGAGCCGCGCCGACCGCGCCGAGGCTGCCCACAAAGTGGGTTTGCGCTTTCCTGTGCAATTGGTGGCCCGTCACGATGGGCACAAAGCCGAAGACTTCCGCGGCTACATGGGTCGTATTGAGGGCGGCAGCGTGAAAGTGGGCGACACCGTGGTGGTGCATCCGTCTGGCCAGGAAGCGTTGGTCTCCCGCATCGTATTTTTAAATGAAGAACTGCCTGAAGCCCACTTGGGACAATGCGTCACCTTGGTGCTTGACCGCGACGTAGACGTATCTCGTGGCGATCAAATTGTAAGCGCCGGCGACACTGTGAACCACAGCCCCGTGAAGGCCTTCACCGCTGACATTTGCTGGCTCGACAACGAGCCGCTTAACCCGGCCCGCAAGTATTGGATTAAACAAACCACGCGCCAGACCCAAGCAAAAATCAAATCGGTGAACCAGGTGCTGGACATTCACACCTTGCTGCACGGTGAAAGCACCAAAACGGTGCAGATGAACGACCTGGCGCAGATCGAATTGGTGCTTGCGCAGCCCATCGTGGCTGATTTGTACCAAGAATGCCGCGCCACGGGCAGTTTTATCCTGATTGACAGCGCAACAAACCAAACCGTGGCAGCTGGCATGATCGTTGCGAAGCAGTAAGCAACGACTGTCACCCAGTTGTTGGTTGTTTGTTCTTAAATAGGGACTTTTGAGATGGGACGCATTGCACTGATTGGAGCTGGACCTGGCGCGGAGGATTTAATCACCGTGCGTGGCTTGCGCCTGTTGATGCAGGCAGACTGCGTGTTTTACGACGCGTTGGTCAGTCCCTCTCTTCTTTCCGAAGCAAACCCCAATGCGCATCTTGTCGCCGTTGGAAAACGATGCGGCAAGAAATCCACCGCCCAGCATTTCATCAACAAGCAGTTGGTGGAAGCGGCGGGGAAATACCAACTCGTGGTTCGCCTCAAAGGTGGCGACCCCATGGTATTTGGCCGGGCAGATGAAGAAATCACAGCGCTGAAAGCAGCGGGTCACAGCGTTGAAGTGGTTCCCGGTGTAACCGCAGCACTGGCCGCGGCGAGCAGCTTGCAGGCCTCGCTGACATTGCGTGGTGTAGCCCGAAGCCTCACATTGACCACGCCATCAGTGGGTGCCGATGAAGCACCCAGCACAGAATTGTTCACAGGCACCGAAAACGACACGGTGGCCGTGTACATGGGCTTGCGCCAGGCCGGCCCTTGGGCAGCGGTACTGCTGGAGAAAGGCCGCAACCCCAACACCCCAGTGGTGTTGTGCGAAAGTGTTTCGCTACCCAATGAAAAATTCACGCCTTTGAACCTCGGCAAGCTGCCGATGTTTTCGGCTGACCAACTCACTGATGGTCCTTGCCTGATTTTGATTGGTCAGGCTTTGAGCAAGGTTTGTGGGGAACTGATGGCGACTTCAGCCACTGCAGTGGACCTGAAAGCAATATTCAAAGCCGCTTGATTCTCGAAGCCTGAATCAAGGGCCCCACAATGTCTGAAATGTGACGTCCACAAGCCACGGCTATTACGCTTGTAAGGCCACAATTTCACTGGCGATGGCGGCCCACACAGCATCCCACTGGCCTACCGCTGCAGTGGCGTGAATGTTCAACGCTGAATGTTTGGCCTGAATTTCCGCCAGGATAACCGGGAAGTCATTTTTAAGATGTCCACCTTTTCCGAAGAAAATGGGCACAACTTGTACTTCCCTGGCTCCACCTGCAACCATGCAATCCACGCAATCACCCAGTGTTGGCGGCATCAATTCCAAAAACGCAAGCTCCACGTTTACATCGGGTAATTGGCTTTGCAACATGGCTTGTAAACGCTTCATGGGCTCGGCCCACTGGGGGTCACGTGCGCCATGGCCAAACAATACAATCGACTTGCTCAATGCGAATACTCCTTCATTGACGCCCTTGAAACAACACGAGCTTTGCTCACTGATGCATTCAACGGCGAATTAAACCATTCAAGCTACGCCATGGCGCAGGTTGGGAAACCCACCACAACGCCACCATGCCAACGACAAACCCCAACACACTGGGCAGGGCTGCACTGAAAAATGGCGGCAAACTGGCAACCATGCTGAGGTGGGAAAACAGATTGTTGACCAGGTGGAAACCCACGCCGATCATGATGCCAGCGAAGACCTTCACACTCACCCCACCCGAGCGGAAATGCAGGTATGCAAAAGGCAACGAAATCATCATCATGATGAGCACCGCAAATGGATACATGATCTTCTTGGCAAAGGCCAAATCGATTGCATCGGTGGCTTGCAGGTTGCTGCTTAGAAAACGCGAGTAGTTAAAAAGCTGCCATGCGCTCATGCGATCGGGTCGAACAAACAAACCTGTAAGCAAATCGGGCGACAAATTGGAGCGCCAGCGCATCGACTCCAATTGCTCGATTGGGGAGGCATGAATGGTCAAGCCGGCTTGAGCGGCATTTTCGTTGTCAACGATGGAATCAAAATACCGCTGCATCCGCACGCCTTTCAGAACCCAATCACCCTGAGCCGGGTCGAAGGTGGCGGTTTCGGCACGAACCCAGGCACGAATGCGAGATTCGCCGTCGAGTTCATAGTATTCCAGCAGCAGCAAATCCCCGTCTTTATCGAATGAATCAAAATTCACGAACCGCACCCGTGGCCCCGCGCCCTCTTCCTGATGGGTGTCACGCAGCCAATAGCCGCTTCGGAAATCCCGATCCACTTCATAGCCAAGCGCCTTGGCCCGCATGGGCACCGCCGCCCGTTCAGCCAAAGGGGCAACAGCCTCACCAAATACCACAGTAATCAGCACCACCCCCAGCGCGATTCGAACCAACAGCTTCAACATGCTTGTTGTGCTTAAGCCAGCAGCCCGCATCGCGGTCAACTCGCTGTTGGCAGCCATTTGCACCAAGGCGTAAATGGAGCCAATCAATGCGGCAATTGGCGCAATTTCATACACCCGGGCAGGCAAGCCCAACAACACCGAAACAAAGTAGTACGCCCAGCTGGTACCGGGCAGGCTTAAGCGATCCACCTCGGCGATCAAATCAAAGAAAGCGAACAGACCGACGAAGGCAAGCATCACAAAGCTGATGGCTTTGTACAGCTCGCGTCGAAAATATCGCAATAAAGAATGCGGCACAGTGAATGGCTTCGACACTTCCCGACCCAGCTTCATGGCTTGCCTCCGCCGGCATCAACCACATCACTGAGATTCATCGAACGCCTGCTTGAACGCCACGTGAAAAACGGCGCGCCAGCAGGGCGATTTCGCTTGAAAACAAGAAGAACAAACAACATCAGCACCATGGAATGTGGAAACACCAGAGCCACCCAGAAATCGAGGGTTTCCTTGGTCACCATGCTTTGGGTGACCGACACGATGTTGCTGTAAGTGAGGTATATCAACAAGGCAAACAACTGGTTCAAGGAATTGCCACCGCGAGGATTGACAAAGGCCAGCGGAATGGCCAGCAAACCCAACACTATGGCAGACAAAGGCAAACTGATGCGCCACAACAATTCACCACGTGCTGCAGGCGATGAGTCAGCGATCAACAAATCCACCCGCCGGTGCTGTAGCTGAAAACTGGGTGCTGCACCCAAGGTGTTGTCAATGGCCAAACCGTACGTTTCAAATTCTGTGGCCGTGAAACGCTGCCCCGTGCCATCGAGTGAAGAACGTTTACCCTCACTTAAAACCAGATAAGGCTGCCCGCTGGCATCCACCTCAATCTGCCCACGACTGGCCGAAACCACAGTTCGGGTCTCGCCTTTGGCGTCTACAACAAAAATGTTTTCAACTTGCTTGTTGACTTCGGATTGACGCTCCACGAAAAACACGCGGTTGCCTTCACCCGATTCCCTGAACTGCCCTGCACTGACTTTGCTCACATCGCTTCGTTTGGCAAAGCGGTCTTTGGCTGCACTCAATTCGGCCTTGGCCCAAGGGGTTAACCAGATCGAACACACCAACGCCAGCAAAGTCAAAGGCAAGGCAAAACGCACCACAGGCCGAACCAGAGAAAACAGAGACAAACCAGAAGCAAACCAGGCGGTCATTTCCTGGTCTTTGAAAGCACGGGAAATAACGCCCAGCACAGCAATGAACACGGTGATGACCAAGGCCGCTGGCAGGTATTGCAAGCCGCCGAGTAAAATCAACGTGAATACTTCGGCGTTGTCCACCTTGCCGCCTGCAGCCTGCCCCAGGGTGCGCACCAAAACCGTGGTCACAATGATGGTGAACAGCGCCACAAATGTGGCACCTGCGGTTTGGGCGAAATCTTTTCGGAAAGTGGAACGAAACAACATGCAATGAAGGTGGGCTTAGCTTTGACTCGCCCGCGCTGCTTGTTAATAATGGTAGATTGTCGCATGCATTCGTTTTGAATGGTCAAGCATCAATCGGAAGAAGGATCACCATGACTGCACCATCAGCCAACAACAAGCCCAAAAAATCAACAAGTTCACGCACCACCAAGAAAACAACGCCCACACCACCGCCGATGTTCAGCTTCAAGGCGGGAAGTGGCCCAGTCGCCTCTGTGACTGCTGGCGGGCCAGTGCCCACCAAGGGCAGCGATGTAGCCGTGGTTGCAGTTTACAAAGGTGGTGAATTAAGCGCGGCAGCCAAGCGCGCCGACATTGACACCGATGGCCTGGTGGCAGCGGCCTGCAAAAGTGACAAGGAACTGGGCAAACCTGGTACCTTGCGTGTGTTGTTCAACAACGCCAAGGCTGGAGCACCTGTGTACGTCGTGGTGGGCCTGGGCACAGCCGATGAGCTGTGCATGAAAGCCTTGCGCAAAGCCACCAGCGCCGCATGCAATGCAGTGGCTGGCTTAAAGCCCTCCAAAGTATTCTTCGCCCTGAATCAGGAAGTGCCAGCGAAAAGCAACACCACCGACACCGCCGCATTGTGCGCGCGCACCATCACCGAGAGCTTTTACAGCTTCACAGCTTGCAAAAAGCAAGACGAAGAGGCCCTTGCCCCACCAGCCTTCGAGCTGGCCTGCACAAAATCCACCCATGACGACGTGGCCAAAGGCGCCCACATTGGTCTGGCCATTGGCACAGGCATGCAACTGACCAAAGATCTCGGCAACCTGCCCGGCAACATTTGCACGCCAAACTACCTGGCTGAAACGGCAAAAGGCTTGGCCAAACAATACAAGCTGGCCGTGGAAGTGCTTGACCACAAGAAAATGGAAGCGCTGGGGATGTTCAGCTTGCTGTCGGTGGGCAAAGCGTCTAGCGAACCGCCAAAATTGATTGTATTGAAGTACAACGGCGCAAAAGATGCCAAAGACCAGCCCGTGGTGCTGGTGGGTAAAGGCATTACTTTTGACACAGGCGGTATTTCGTTGAAACCAGGCTCGGGCATGGATGAAATGAAGTACGACATGTGTGGCGCAGCCAGCGTGCTGGGCACCATGAAGGCTGTGGCAGAAATGAAGCTTCCAATCAATTTGATTGTGGTTGTACCCACGGCTGAAAACATGCCCGCGGGCAATGCCAGCAAGCCCGGGGACGTGGTGGTGTCCATGAGCGGTCAAACCATTGAAATTTTGAACACCGACGCGGAGGGCCGCCTGATTTTGTGTGATGCCCTGACCTATGTTGAGCGCTTCAAACCAGCAGCCGTGGTTGATGTGGCCACGCTGACCGGTGCGTGTATTGTTGCCTTGGGCCATGTCAACACAGGCCTGTTCAGCCCCGACGATGACCTTGCCAACGAGCTGTTCGCAGCTGGGCAACAATCGCTGGACACCGCCTGGCGCATGCCCTTGGGCGAGGAGTACCACGACCAGCTGAAAAGCAATTTCGCAGACATGGCCAACATTGGCGGCCCGCCAGCAGGCAGTGTCACGGCAGCATGCTTTCTGGAAAAATACACCAAAGCCTACCGCTGGGCCCACCTGGATATTGCCGGTACAGCCTGGTTTTCAGGCAAAGCCAAAGGCGCCAGTGGCCGCCCTGTGCCCATGCTTAGTGAATTTGTGATGAAACGCGCGAAAGGCTGAGGGTTGTTCAATTGACCCGAATTGACTTTCATTTAAACGTGGCTGACCAATTGCTGTACACCTGCCGCTTGGTGCGTAAGGCGTATGGCAGCGGTCTGAAAGTGGTGTGTTACAGCACGCGGCACGAGCTTCTCGAACACCTCGACACCCTGCTTTGGACCTTTTCAGAGCAGGATTTCTTGCCCCACGTGGTGTCGGGCCACCCAGACATTGCCCAAACACCCATTGTGCTGACCGACAAATCCGACGACATTTCGCATTACGACCTGCTCATCAACCTTGATGAGCAATGGCCACCGTTTTTTTCAAGATTTGACAGACTGGTGGAAATTGTTGGAACAGACGAAGACAACAAGGCGCAGGCCCGTCAACGCTACAAGTTTTACAAAGAACGAGGTTACCCTTTGAACACGTTCGACCGAGCCACAGCGTAAGGAGATTCGCAATGAGTGACCCATTTGATGGCGGTCCACCTCTGTTGACCGAGGTGATCGAAAGCGGCTTGCAAGAAATTGAACACTCAACCAGCGGGCAAACGAGCGACCCGAAAATTGATATTTTGCGGGCTCAATTGCCCGAACTCTTTGAGCAAGCCCTGTTGCGAGTCAAGCCGCAATTGATGCAGGAATTTGAAAAAATCGTGTTGGATGCGCTCAAGAAGTGAATACTTGGCGCACCCATCTGAACTGATTAAGCCGTTTTAAACACTGCGACCGACTTGGCCAGTGCATCTGACAAATCAGCCATTTCCACAGACACTTGTGTGTTTTGCTCAATCGCTGCCGTGTTTTCTTCAGTCATTTGAGCCACGCGCTCGACGTTGCGGCTGATTTCCACGCTGACATTACTTTGCTCTTTCATCGACACCGATATGGCCGAAATGGCCTGGTTCACGCGGTCTGCATTGGATTTAATTCGATTGATGGTGCCAGATACCGTGTCCGCTTTTTCAATACCATGCTGAACACGCTCCACCGATTCATCCATGGACTTGGACGCTTCTTGCGTGATGTTCTGAATTTGGAACACCATGCTGGAAATTCGCTCGGACGAACCTTTGGTTTGCTCAGCCAGTTTTCGCACTTCGTCGGCCACCACCGCAAAACCTCGGCCACTTTCGCCCGCACGAGCGGCCTCGATTGCTGCATTCAAAGCCAACAAGTTGGTGCGGTCGGCAATGTTGGTGATCGTTGAAATAATCTCGGAAATTTCATTGGACTGTTCTTCAAGCGAGCGCACAGTGGACGCACTGCCTTGCACCGACGTTGCGATCTGACGAATACCTTCCACTACCTCGTTCAGGCTGACGATACCTTCATCTGCAGAAGCCTTCGCCTCCATGGCTGTGTGCGAAGCGTCGTTGGCATTTTCTGTGATCTGACCGATAGACACAGTCAATTGCTCAACTGCAGCGGCCATCGATGCGGTGGCCTCCGCCTGTTCGGTCGCGGCCTTGCTCATTTCGCCTGAAGACGTTTGCACCACGCTGGCACTGCTGGCCAAAGAGCCTGTGGTGTTCCGGATGTCGTCGATCAAACCACACAGGTTCGTTTGAGCTTTCGCCAACGCAGTCAACAAACCATCGACTTCGTCTTGGCCCATCACCTTGATTTGGCTATTCAAACGGCCTTCGGCCAATTCGTTGATGTGGTGCGCTGCGGTCGACACCTTGCGCTTGAACATGCGCGCAATCGCAAAATTCAACAACAAACCGGTGACCAAAGCGACCAGTGTCAACACAGACACCATCCAGATCGACTGCTGGTAAGTGGCTTCACTGGCCGCTTTGCGCAATTCCAGCAAACGGAACTCTTCGGCCTCAACGGCGGCAAGTTCTGCACGCATTTTATCCATCAAAGGTTTACCCGGCCGGGCCTGAACCTCGGCTTCGAATGCTTCGGAAGTCATTTCACCCCGATTGACCATTTTTCTAGCTGCAATCAATGGGTCGATAACCGTACTCAACCAACTGTCGTAATGCGATTTGAACGATCGCAGGCTTTCTTGCACCACCGCATTGTGTGTGGTCAACCCCAAAGCCTTATCGAAGTGATCCATCACCTTGACCTTGCCGGCATCATAGGGCGCCAGGTAAGCTTCATCGGCACGAAGCAAGAAACCACGTTCGCCGGTTTCAATATTCAGCAGGTTTTCACGCACACCCAACACATTTTCAATGACCTCATGGGTGAAGTCGTTTTTCGCGGCCGCTTTCATGATCTGCTGAGTGTTGACGATACCCATCACGCCCACCACAACGCCCAAAGCGATCACGGTGATCAGGCTGGCACTGAACTTGGCACTGATTGATTTAAGCATACAAAACCTCTTTTCGTAAGGTGGATTTCCTTTGGGACCGGCAAACGACTGCAACTCCAAACGACGTCCGAGTTAATTCATTATTGATTGAACGTTTCACATTCTATTGATTGAATAAGGCTTGATTAATCCCTTAAACGGATGGCATGGCACATGGTCCAAGCGAGACATTGGCACCTGCCGCTATAATGTGAGGCTTGATTTCAACCCCACCCAACAAGCCACACCGTCATGACACTAGCCAAAAGTTTCGACCCAAACGCCATTGAATCCAAGTGGGGCCCCAGCTGGGAAGCCCAAGGCCACGCCAAGGCCAGCACCGATGACAATCGTCCCGACTTTTGCATTCAGCTGCCACCCCCCAATGTGACGGGCACCCTGCACATGGGCCATGCATTCAATCAAACCATCATGGATGGCTTGACTCGCTACCACCGAATGCGCGGTCACAACACCCTTTGGCAGCCGGGTACAGACCACGCGGGCATTGCCACCCAGATTGTGGTGGAGCGCCAGTTGGCTGCACAGAACATCACGCGCCACGACCTGGGTCGCCCGCAGTTTCTGGAAAAGGTGTGGGCCTGGAAGGAAAAATCGGGGGGCACCATTGCAGGCCAAATGCGCCGCATGGGTGCCAGCGTAGACTGGAGCCGTGAATACTTCACCATGGACGAAAACTGCTCAACTGCAGTAACCGAGGTCTTCGTGCGTTTGTTTGAACAGGGCTTGATTTACCGAGGCAAACGCCTGGTGAACTGGGATCCGGTGCTTCACACTGCGGTGTCCGACCTCGAAGTGGAAAGTGTAGAAACCGAGGGCAGCCTGTGGGAAATTCACTATCCGCTGGTTGAAAAAGACACCGAGCACCAACTGACCCACTTGACCGTGGCCACCACCCGCCCGGAAACCATGTTGGGTGATACCGCAGTGATGGTTCACCCTGAAGATGACCGTTATCGCCATTTGATTGGTAAACGAGTGAAGCTGCCCTTGTGCGATCGGGAGTTGACCATCATTGCCGACGAATACGTGGACAAAGAATTCGGCACGGGTGTGGTGAAGGTCACGCCTGCACACGATTTCAATGACTATGCAGTGGGCCAGCGCCATGGCTTGCCCATGATCAACATTTTGACTCTGGATGCGAAGGTGAATGAAAACGCCCCTGCTGCCTATCAAGGCATGGACCGTTTTGCAGCCCGCACCAAAATCGTTGAAGACCTGCAAGCTCAAGGCTTGCTGGGTAACATCAAAAAACACACCCTCATGGTGCCCAAAGGCGACCGCACCAAGGCTGTGATTGAACCCATGCTGACCGACCAGTGGTTTGTGGCCATGAGCAAGGTGGGCGAGAACGACGCCACCGGCAAAAGCATCACCGAGAAAGCCATCGATGCAGTGGCCAACGGGGAAGTGAAGTTCGTGCCCGAGCAATGGGTGAACACCTACAACCAATGGCTAAACAACATTCAAGATTGGTGCATTTCACGCCAACTGTGGTGGGGCCATCAGATCCCAGCCTGGTACGCAGAAGATGGACAAATTTTTGTGGGTCGAAACGAACAAGAGGCTCAAGCGAAAGCCGCTCAAGCCGGTTACACAGGCCCATTGACCCGTGATGAAGATGTACTGGACACCTGGTTTTCCTCTGCATTGGTGCCGTTTAGCACCTTGGGCTGGCCTGAACAGACACCCGAACTGAAACACTTCTTGCCCTCTTCAGTGTTGGTCACAGGTTTTGACATCATCTTCTTCTGGGTTGCCCGAATGATCATGATGACCACCCATTTCACAGGACAAGTGCCATTCAAGACGGTGTACGTTCACGGTTTGGTGCGTGACGCCGAAGGCAAAAAAATGAGCAAATCGGTGGGCAATACCCTTGACCCGGTCGATTTGATCGATGGTTGCAGCCTGGACACCCTGTTGGACAAGCGCACCACTGGTTTGAGCAAGCCTCAGGACGCTCCAAAAATCGAAAAACGAACCCGCAAAGAATTTCCTGAAGGCATTCCTGCTTACGGTGCTGACGCTTTGCGCTTCACCTTCGCAAGCTTGGCCACACTGGGCAGAAGCATCAACTTCGACCAAAAACGCTGCGATGGTTACCGAAACTTCTGCAACAAATTGTGGAATGCCACCAGGTTTGTGCTGATGAACACGGAAGGCCAAGACTGCGGTTTGGGCGATCACGACGCGGACGCCTGCACACCCGGCGGCTACCTTGAGTTTTCACAAGCTGACCGCTGGATTGTCAGCCAACTACAACGAGTCGAAGCCGACATTGCCCAAGGCTTCGAGACCTATCGTTTCGATTTGATTGCCCAAAGCATTTACCAGTTTGTATGGGACGAATACTGCGATTGGTACCTGGAAATCGCCAAGGTACAAATCGCCAATGGCACACCAGCCCAACAACGGGCCACCCGGCGTACCTTGGTTCGAGTGCTTGAAACCATATTGCGGCTGGCCCACCCCATCATTCCGTTCATCACCGAAGAGCTTTGGCAAACTGTCAGTGTGGTGGCCGGTCGCCGCGAAGAAAATGAAACCGCAAGCCTGATGAGGCAAGCCTATCCGATCAGCGCACCGAACCGGATTGATGAAAAAGCTGAAGCCTATGTTTCAAAACTGAAGGCCACAGTGGATGCAATTCGTTCGTTGCGCAGCGAAATGGGCTTGGGCCCTGCTGAAAAAGCACCATTGATTGCCAGCTGTGAAGGCAATGAAAGCGAAAAACAATTTCTGGAATCGTCGGACTCAGTTTTGGCCGCACTGGCCAAACTGACGCAAGTGGACGTGGTGAATCAATTGCCAAGCGACTCGATGGCACCCGTTCAAATTGTGGGCAACTTAAAATTGATGCTTCACGTTGAAATCGATGTGGAAGCCGAACGCGCGCGAATCACCAAAGAGGCTGACAAAATTCGCGCAGAAATCGGCAAGTGTCAAGGCAAGCTGGGCAACGCAAGCTTTGTTGACCGCGCGCCAGCGGCCGTGGTTGAGCAGGAAAAGGCAAGGCTTACTGATTTCACAACTTTGCTGGAAAAGCTTGAAAGCCAGTTGGCAAAATTGAGCTGATACAGCGTGCAATCAATGCATATGCCCAAAAAAGGCCACGTCATGTGGCCTTTGTTGTTTTAGAAATCAATGATATTCAACAGCCTTCAACGCATTTCCCTGCCCCGTCAAACGTCAAGGTCCTGTCGCTTAAAGGCAGGTAAGCCTTCGCCTTGACGGTGTTCAGAAATTTCTCGGTGCGGGTACCTGCTAGCACTTTGCCAGCTTGGGTGGCCACTTCATTGGCATGCGACGGAATCACCGATTGTGCCCCCACCAGCGTATCGACCACATGCGCAGCTTCGGCCGGCCCAGTGGTGAACGTGTCACCAATGTTGATTACCGCCAGCTGCGGCTTGTAATAATCGCCCACAACAGCCTTTTGTTCAGCGGTCATGCCCGTATCACCACTGAGATAAGCCACCAAACCGTTGCTGAACTTCAACACATAACCAGTGGGCGGACCAGCGTAAGCAGTCACCCCAGATTCCTTTAGCAGTTCGCCCAGGCGCTGCCCAACGAAATCCCCTGAAATGCCATTGCTGTGTGCGGCTGGCACAGTGGTAATGCTTACGCCACCCACCGTTTGCATGGCGCCGAAGCGCACCAACACTGAATTTTTTTCATCCCCGCCGCCTTGTGCAAGTTTGTTGGCAAAGAAGGACGGCATTTCGCTGCCGGTCACAATTTTGGCAGACTTCTTCAAAGCGATGTTCACGCTGTTGGATTGCGGCAATGCGCTAACGGAGATATCCGGCTTCTCACAACTGCCCGCATTGGGCTGGGGGTTGTGCCTGTCGCCCAGGTGGTCGCCATGCATGTGGCTAACCAGCACCACGTCGATTTTTCCCAGGCGGGGGTCATCGGCCCCAGCCACTGTTCGGCCTGCATCGTACAAAACACGGGTGCCATTGGGGTCTTCGAACACCATGGCCCTGTCAAAACGACAGAACTCACCCGACTGTCCGCCAAGGGGTGTGACTTTGACCAAACCTTGCGCATGTGCGACAAATGGACTAACTGCCATGAGTGTTGCAGCCACCAAGGCGTTTCTGGTTTGAATTAGGGGAAATTGAACTTTCATGCTACAAGCTCCAAGAGACACAACAAACTCATCAGTCCGGGTAACGAGGGGAGCCAACGAGGTGTGGTGAAAGCGTAAGAGCGATTTGACACAAAATCAATTCGGGTTAGCGCGATGGGTTTGTTGGCCCTCAATCGTAGAAACTGAATACCTTGCCTAGTAAAGCCAATTCCCCAGCCTTCTCCAATTCGACTTTAACCCTCGCGTATTCATAAATCAGATCCACAGCGCTTTCACCCAAAGTTCTCCAGGGGCGATACAAACGATGGTCCAGCAACGCATAGGCGACGGAGTCGTTGCCCACAACGGCTTGTGGTTTTGTGGCCATGCCTACCATTCCCCAAGAAGGGAACAGCCGTTCTTGCGTTTGTTCAGATACCAAGAGCCGAATGTCATAATGCCGAGAGTCTTGAGCGATTTCTTTATACAACTGAATGACAGCCTCATCTGCTCCTTCAATACACTGTATAAACTCAAGCCCGTTCGACAACAACAAGCCTGTCACTTCAAGGCGTGAATTTTTTGCCGATGCATGCTTACAGAGCTGTTCTAAGTTCTCACGTAGAAAGCTCTGGCGCTGCATGGATATATAGATGACTCGTAGCATGATGATTTTTTTATTGTATGTACAATACGATACACATGCTATCACCCTGAACCCAATTTGGACTACCCAACTTGGGTGATGTTCTGGCCTGCCATCAGCTTCTTCGCGGTTCGATGCATCTTGTTTCTGGCCAGAAAAACTTGCCAGTCATCTGCCGTAACGGGCAAAGGTGACGCTTTGATTTGAAAGGGCGTGGGGAATTGGGGCGGTGTATTCAGTAAACCCTTGACCATAATCTCGTTGGTTTGATTCAAGGTGTTTTGTATCCGTTCTGCACTGGGGCACAACTCAACACACAGCTCATCGAGATTGAAACGCACCACACCGAGCTTGAGCAACTGCTTTCGGGGAAAGTCTTTGAGATTCCAGGTCAACAAGGCCACAGGGCTTTGTACTTGATGACGAAGGGCCAGCGCCGTGGCTGCTACATGCCTGTCCTTTTCATGCACGGCCCGCACGTCGGCACAATAAGGCTGATAATCAACATCCAGGCGCGTGGCCCCGTGTCGAGCGGCCAAACAGGCCCGATCGCGTTTGGCATCTTCTGCGTGCAACCTGCCCAATCGAATCAAGTTTCGAAAACATTCGTCTTCGATTTCATCTGTCCAATACAGGGTGCATCCGTGACGATCCGCCAAAGTTTGGCACAACCACCGGGTCCATTCGGAAAACAGAATGTTTGCATCCAGCACCCAATGCTTAGGTACAACGGGCTTGGGCAAGACAACGCTCATGGGCGCATCAAACGCATCAAGCCTAGCGGCGTTTCATGTAAAAGGTGAAGGCACCGGCCTGATCTGCCTGCTCAACCAACTCGTTGCCTGTTTGTTTGGCAAACAAAGCAAAGTCACGCACAGAACCTGGGTCTGTCGAGATGACCTTCAACACCTGCCCACTTTGCATCTCAGCCAGCGCTTTCTTGGTGCGCAGAATAGGCAGCGGGCAATTCAAGCCACTGGCGTCTACTTCCCGATCAAAATTCATTGTAATTACTCCCCAAATGCTTCTTTTCAGTTAATTCTCTTATTTTAAATCGATCCAGTTGACTGCCAGCTGACGAGCAGCCATCCAATCGGCCATGGCCAACCCCGTGCCCATTCTCCAGGGCCTTAACTTGGCGGGTTCAACCAGCTTGTAGTCCGCCAGTTCCTCGGACAATACGATGTCGCCCTTCGCCTGTATGTGGTAGGCCATGATGACTTCATTCTTCATCGGAAAAGGATAAACACCAATGAGCTCGCTGTGAACCGCGTCCAGGTTGGTTTCCTCTTTCAATTCTCGAACGGCGCCCTCAAGCGGGCTTTCTTCACGTTCAAGAAAGCCGGTGATGAGCGCATAAAAATGCTCAGGCCAGGCGACATTTCGCGCCAACAAAATTTTATCCTGATACTCCACCAAGGCCGCGACGACTGGTACCGGATTGCCCCATTGCACAAAATGACAATCTGTTTGCGCGCACACCATGCGGGTGGCGCCACTGTGTTGAACCGCATCAAGCGGTGCCGTGCACAAGGGGCAAAAACGATATTGCAGCTTGCTCACTTGCTGCGCACCCAATCAACCACGCTGGCCAGGGCCTTGTCCAGGTTCTCGGGCTGGGTACCGCCAGCCTGCGCCATGTCGGGGCGACCACCACCCTTGCCACCCACTTGCTGCGCAACGAAGTTGACGAGCTCACCTGCTTTCACCGTGGCGGTTGCCTCTTTGCTGACTGAGGCGATTAAAGACACCTTGCCATCCAGCACAGTCGCCAACACCAAGGCGGCGTTGCCCAATTTGTCACGAAGCTTGTCAGCGGCTTCGCGAAGCTGTTTCACGTCTGCACCGGGCAAAGCCGCGGCCAACACCTGCACACCATTCACATCAACAGCCTGAGATACCAACTCGTCGCCTTGAGACGAGGCCAGTTTGCTCTTTAAGCGGTCCACTTCTTTTTCCAGGCTGCGAAGTTGTTCCAGCATTTGCGAAATTTTGCCCACCGCCTCAGTGGCGGGCACCCGCAAACCTTGGGTTATCGCATCGACTTGCGCCTGGGCTCTCTGAGCGAATTCCATGGCCCCAAGACCAGTGGTGGCCTCCACGCGGCGAATTCCCGCTGCAACACCACTTTCACTGGTGATCTTGAACAAACCGATGTCGCCAGTGCGTTGCACATGCACACCTCCACACAACTCTCGCGAGGAGCCAATGTCAAGAACCCGCACGCTGTCGCCGTATTTTTCACCAAACAGCATCATGGCACCAGCCTGTTTTGCGCTTTCAATGTCCATAATGCGCGCCTGTGTTTCCAAGTTGGCCAACACCTCTTCGTTCACAATTCGCTCGACCGCCGCGATTTGCTCTGCGGTCATCGGGCTGTGGTGAACAAAGTCGAATCGGGTTTTTTCAGCGTCCACCAACGAGCCTTTTTGGCTCACATGTTCACCAAGCACTTCGCGCAAGGCCTTGTGCATCAGGTGTGTGGCGCTGTGATTGCGCACCGTTCGCGCACGCAACGCGCCATTGACCTGCGCCCCCACTTTGTCGCCCACCTTCAGCTCACCGTTGACCATCTGGCCATGGTGACCAAACACCTCGGTTTGAATTTTTTGGGTGTCTTCCACTTCAAACAGATTCAAACAGGACTGACCATTGGAAATTTCCCCCTGATCGCCCACTTGACCACCACTTTCTGCGTAGAACGGGGTTTGATCCAACACCACAATGGCCTGTTGCCCCGAAGTGATGGACTGAACCGAGGTGCCATTCACATACAACGCCGTGATGGTCGCATCGGCCACATGCAGGTGCTCGTACCCTTGAAAGCGGGTGGTTACCCCGGAGTAAACCAAGTCGGTGTCCATCTTGAATTTACCGGCCAATCGCGCCTGTTGCTTTTGCTTGCCCATTGCGGCGTCGAAGGCGGCTTCGTCCACCGTGATTTCACGCTCACGACACACGTCAGCCGTGAGGTCGAGTGGGAACCCATAGGTGTCGTGCAACTTGAAGGCCACTTCCCCATCCAGCTGGCCGCCCGCTTGGAGCGCTGCCAAGGCAGAATCAAGAATCGACATGCCGTTTTCAATGGTTTCAAAGAAGCGCTCTTCCTCAGCCTTCAGGATATTTTGAACTTGTGTGGCTGCCTTGGCCAACTCGGGATAGGCCTCGCCCATTTCGCTGACCAGGTCACCCACAAGCGCATTAAAAAACGGCTTGCGACAACCCAGCTTGTATCCGTGGCGGATGGCGCGGCGAATGATTCGGCGAAGCACGTACCCACGCCCCTCGTTGCCAGGAATGACACCGTCCACAACCAGGAAGGAACAGGCTCGGATATGGTCCGCAATCACCTTCAATGAATTGTTGTCGAGCTCGACCTGCTGGCCCTGTGCAGTCACTTCGCGTGCTGCGGCCTTGATCAGTGTCTGGAACAAATCAATTTCATAGTTGCTCTGCACATGCTGCAACACGGCTGCAATTCGCTCCAATCCCATGCCTGTATCCACACAAGGCTTGGGCAGCGGGTGTAGCACGCCGTCGGCACTGCGATCGAACTGCATGAACACCAGGTTCCACACTTCAATGTAGCGGTCGCCATCTTCCTCTGGGCTTCCGGGGGGGCCGCCCCACACTTCGGGGCCGTGGTCATAGAAAATTTCAGTGCAAGGGCCACAAGGGCCGGTGTCAGCCATTTGCCAGAAGTTATCAGAGGCGTAGCGTGCGCCTTTGTTGTCGCCGATGCGAATGATGCGTTCAGCGGGCACACCCACCTGCTTGTTCCAGATGCTGTAGGCTTCATCGTCTTCGTGGTACACCGTCACGTACAAACGCTCGGCAGGTAGCCCGTACACCTTGGTTAGAAGCTCCCAAGCGTACTGAATGGCATTTTCCTTGAAATAGTCGCCAAAACTGAAATTGCCCAGCATTTCAAAAAAGGTATGGTGGCGTGCGGTGTAGCCCACGTTCTCAAGGTCGTTGTGCTTACCACCCGCGCGCACCGAGCGCTGCGAAGAGGTTGCACGAGTGTAAGGCCGCTTTTCCTTGCCTGTGAACACATCTTTGAACTGCACCATGCCCGAGTTGGTGAACAACAGGGTTGGGTCGTTGCCGGGCACGAGACTGCTGGAAGGCACAATGGCGTGGCCTTGGCTGGCAAAAAAATCAAGAAACTTTTCGCGAATATCGGCGACTTTCATGTTGGGGCACCCTTCCTGAGTAAAGCGGCATGCGGTTTTTGGTCTAACCTTCGATTATAAGACCTGTGGCCTAAAAAGAGTGGCTTGCGAAGTCCATTCGATCGGTGAAAATCCCTTTCACACCGAGACCTTGCAGCATTGAGGCCTGCTCCAGGTCGTTCACCGTGTAAACCCGAACTCCACGCCCGGTGCAATGGATACGGCGAATCGCATCCGAAACGGCCCCACTCCAATGCAAATGAATATCTTGAACCTTCAGCGCATCGGCCCGAATAATCCATTGATCAGGCAATTGTTCGTACAACAAGGCCAATTTGAATTCGCCCAGCGGCAACAGGCTGGCGTGGTAAAAGCTGGAAAACACCCAGTCGGTTTTGATCAACGCCAGGTCGGCATCGCCCAAAGCGGCCATTGCACTACCAACGGCCTGCCCCAAGGCCAATGCGTTGCCAGGGCGTGTGGCTTTCAATTCCACATTGGCTTGCACGCCGTGTTGCAGGCACCATGACAGGGTTTCGACAAAAGTTGGTATGGGTTCGCCATGCACCTGAAACTGCCGAAGATCGCGCACACGCAGGCTGTCGAAGCGAGTGATTGAATCGGTGCCAGCCAGTGCAGGGTCAAAGCTCTGTGCGCAACGCCCCATGACCCAATCGTGATGCACCATGGGCACGCCATCTGCGCTCAGAATGACATCAAATTCCACGGCCCTGAAACCCGATTGCAAGGCAATCTCAAAACCCCTCAAGGTATTCTCGAGCTGGCCTTTGCCGCTGCCCCGATGTGCCCACCACTGAAAAGCCATTCTTGGCCCCCTTCTCATGTTTTGTTCTAGACCCATGTTGGTCAACCTCAATTCTGCATTGAAATTGTGGACTAAATTGAAACTTGTCGCCTCAAGCAGGAGTCCTTTTAAAGTGGCACTTAAATGGAGTGCGCCTTGTCAGCAAGCGCAGAGTGGTTTAGGGTAAAAAGTGGTTTATCGGTGGCATTCATCCATCGCATCAAGGGAGGGCAATGTTGGGGTTCTGGCAAAACACCATGAGCCAAGCGGTTGCGTTTCGTCGGGTTTTACACAGCGAACCGGAGCTGAGTTGGCAGGAAACGCGTACAGCGCAGAAAATCAGGAATGCGTTGAGCGAGTTGAAAATTCCCTGGTCGCCTTGTGCAGGCACCGGCACTTTGGCGCGCCTGAACCAATCGGGCGGCAACGCAGATACGCCTCACATTGCCCTGCGCGGTGACATCGACGCTCTTCCAATCCAAGAGCAAACGGAAAAGAGCTGGGCGTCCCAACATGGGGGTTGCATGCATGCCTGCGGACACGACGGGCACACTGCCACTTTGATGGCAGCGGCACGCTATCTGAAACATGTTGAACACCTGTTACCCGGCCCGGTCACCCTGATCTTCCAGCCCGCCGAGGAAGGCGGTCATGGCGCGCTTCGCATGATCGAAGCGGGCGCGCTGGAAGGCATTGATGAAATATACGGCTGGCACAACTGGCCTGCCATCGAGCAAGGAAAGATGGTGTGCCCCAGCGGCATCGTGATGTGCGGCAACGGCACCTTTGAAATCACCGTGACAGGTCTTGGTGGACATGCCAGTCAGCCCGAATTGTGTCGGGATCCGGTGCTGGCGGTCAGCGCAATCAACCTGAACTTGCAACAGGTTGTGGCCCGGCGCTTGCCCCCGCAGCAGGCAGCAGTACTCAGTGTCACCTCCATTCAGGCGCCCAGTGCCGCAACGGTGATACCGAGCCAGGCGGCGGTGGGTGGCAGTATTCGTGTGCCAGACCAAGCCACCCGCGACACCATCACCCAGTTGATTCACGAAATCGCCCACAGCACCGCTCAAGCCTACGGTGTCAGCGCGAAGGTCAACATTCAACCGCGTTATCACGCCACCATCAACCACAGTGAACAGTCTGCCCGCATGCGCAATGAATGGGTTGCGCTGCATGGCAACACCGAGTCGCTGTGCACCCACACGCCTGTACCCATCATGGCCTCGGAAGATTTCAGTTATTACCTGAGGGAAATTCCCGGTGCTTTTGCACTGATAGGCGCAGGTATTCCTGGCGAACAGGCTTACCCCTGTCACAGCCCTTTTTACGACTTCAACGACGAACTGATTGAACCTGTGAGCCGACTTTACAGCCGTTTGGTTGGCGCACCCGATCCAACAGAACAACAAGGAGAAATGCGATGAACATGAATGTATTTGAACGATTGGAATCCGATGTACGCGGCTACAGCCGCACTTACCCAGTGGTGTTTGACAAAGCGCACAATGCAAGGCAAACCGATGAAACAGGCAAGGAATACATCGATTTTTTTGCTGGTGCCGGCGTGTTGAATTTCGGCCACAACAATTCGCGCATGCAAAAAGCGGTGATTGAGTATATTCAATCCAATGGCGTGACCCACAGCCTGGATATGGCCACAGTGGCCAAGCGTGCCTTCATTGAAAAGTTTGAAGAAGTGGTGCTCAAGCCGCGCAACATGCCCCACAAAATGCAGTTCATGGGCCCCACAGGCACAAACTCGGTTGAAGCCGCGCTGAAAATTGCCCGTCGAGTCACGGGTCGCCAACAGGTGGTGTCGTTCTCGCATGGTTTTCACGGCATGACATTGGGTTCCCTAGCGTGCACTGCCAACGCGTATTTCCGTGGCGCTGCAGGTGTGCCTTTACAGCATGTAACCCACCAGGCTTTTGGCTGCGAAACGTTGTGCAAGGGCTGCACACTGGGTTGTGGTGATGAAAGCATCAAACGCATGCGCGCCTTGTATGCCGACACATCCAGCGGCGTGGCACCACCGGCAGCATTCCTGATTGAAACCATTCAGGCCGAGGGTGGCGTGAAAGTGGCCAAAGAAAGCTGGTTAAGGGAACTGCAACAATTGGCCAAAGAAGTGGGTGCGCTCCTGATCATCGACGACATCCAGGTGGGCTGTGGGCGAACAGGCAACTATTTCAGCTTTGATGGCATGGGCCTGGACCCCGACATCGTGTGCCTGGCCAAAGGCGTGGGCGGCTGGGGCACCCCCATGGCGCTAAACCTGGTGAAGCCTGAAATCGACAAACACTGGGCGCCTGGCGAGCACACGGGCACATTCCGTGGGCAAAACTTATCGTTTGTGGCGGGGCGTGAGGCACTCACCTACTTCGAAAATGACGAATTGATGAAGGAAGTGGGCCGCAAAGCAAAAATCATGAAAAACGCGATGGATTCGCTGGTGAAAAAGCACCCGGAACTGGAGCTAACCGGCAAAGGCATGATTTTAGGTCTGAATGTGGCCAACACCGATTTGGCCAAAGCCATTGTGAAACAGTGTTTTGAGGAAGGCTTGATCATCGCCAGCTGCGGCACAGGCGGGCGCGTCATCAAACTGATTCCTCCCTTGACGATTCCTGACGACGACCTGAACCAAGGCCTGAACACCCTGAGCAAGGCCGTGGAGATGGCCATGGAGGCGGCATGAAAAAACGCGACGACATGACCTTTCCGTTTGAGGAATATGAACGCAGAATTGCCGAGTTGCGCACCCGAATTGCGCAGCGCCGCCTGGATGCCGTGGTCATCACCGACCCGGAAAACATCATGTACCTGACGGATTACCAAACCACCGGTTATTCGTTTTTTCAGGCACTGGTGGTGCCGCTGGAAGACGAGCCATTCATGATTACGCGGGCGCTGGAGGAATCCAATGTGTTTGCGCGCACCTGGGTGGAACAATCCAGACCCTACCCCGACACGGGAGATGCCATTCAAATGCTGCTGGATGCTTTGCGGGAATTCCGGCTCGACGACAAACGCATTGGCTACGAGCGCAACAGCTATTTCTTCCCGGCCTATCAGCAGGATTTCGTGCACACCCGCCTGACCAAAGGCAAGCTGCTCGACTGCTTTGGCATTGTTGAACAAGGCCGTGTACGCAAATCGCAAGTTGAAATCGAACTGATGCGCAAAGCAGCACGGGCCACCGAGGCGGGCATGAAAGCAGGCCTTGAGGCCTGTGAGCCTGGCGTGACGGAAAACGACATTGGTGCTGCCATTTCCTCGGCCATGTTCAAGGCCGGTGGCGAACCACCTTCGGTGATGCCGTATGTCACCAGCGGGCCACGCACCATGATAGGCCACGCCACTTGGGAAGGTCGTCAAGTTCAAGCAGGCGAGCATGTGTTTCTGGAAGTGGGCGGCTGCTACCGCCGATACCACACCGCCATGATGCGCACCGCGATTCTGGGCGAACTCAGCCCATCCATGTTCAAGGCACAGGAAATCATGAAAGTGGCGCTGGACGCCGTGCACGAGTACTTCCAGCCCGGCATGACTGTCTCTGATGCAGACAATCTGATTCGAAACATCATCACCCGCAACGACATTGGCGCAAAGCTGATCACGCGGTCTGGCTATTCAATTGGTATTGCATTCCCACCCAGTTGGGATGAAGGCTACATCATGAGCCTGAAGCAGGGAGAATCCTCAATTCTTGAGGAAGGCATGACCTTTCACATCATTCCATGGATGTGGGGCGTGGATGGCGACAAAACCTGCGGCATTTCCGACACGATTTTGATCACCAAAGACGGCTGCGAATCCTTCTTCAACATGGATTTGAACTTCACAGTCAAGCCGCAAAAGCAGGTACACAGCCTTGCTTCAGTCAATACCACAGGCAACACCAAGAAAAAAGCTGAACAAGCAACCCATACACACCAGGAGGACAAAGCAGTATGACCGACTCCACCTCAATGCCCACACTGACTTCAACCAACCCATTCAACGGGGAAACATTGAGCCAACACCCGGCGCTGAACAGCGAACAGGTGGGCGAGCGAATTGCCCTGGCCGCGCAAGCCGCGCCCGCTTGGGCCGAAAAAACATTCGCGGACCGCGCCAAAGTGTTGCATGCAGTGGCCACACAATTGCGGCAACACAAAAACAAACTGGCCGAACTCATGGCACTCGAAATGGGCAAGCCCGTGAAAGAAGGCGGCCCGGAGGTTGAGAAAGCCGCCACTTGCTGCGAGTATTACGCCGAGCATGCGGGCAAACATTTGGCCGATGAATGGCTCACCTCCGATGCCTCGCAAAGCTATGTGAAATACCAGCCACTGGGCACGCTGCTGGGCATTTTGCCCTGGAATGCCCCGGCCTGGCTCGCCTTTCGTTACCTGGCACCAGCGCTGATGGCTGGCAACACCTGCGTGATGAAACACGACCCACACGTGCCCGCTACGGCACAATTGCTGGCCGATATTTTCAAACATGCAGGGGCGCCTGAAGGCGTGGTGGTGAATTTGCCCGTGCACACGCCCCAAGTGGAACAGGCCATTCGCGACCCGCGCATTGCAGCGGTCAGCTTCACCGGCTCCAGTGGCGCAGGGCGAAAAGTGGCAGCCGCCGCGGCATCTGAATTAAAGCCTGCCGTACTGGAACTGGGGGGTTCTGACCCCTGCATTGTGCTGGCTGACGCCGAACTGGAACGCGCCGCCGATGTGGTGGTGTTGTCGCGAATCATCAATGCAGGGCAAAGCTGCATTGCAGCCAAACGCATATTGATTGAAGCCTCGGTGTATGAAGAATTCACCACCATGCTGAAAGTGCGGTTGAGCAAATTGAAAATGGGCAACCCTTTGGACATTACCACCGACATTGGCCCGATTGCCCGCAAAGATTTGCAGGAAAACCTGCACCGGCAAGTTCAACAAACGATTGAACAAGGCGCCAAATGCCTGTTGGGCGGCAATTTGCCCGACGGCCCAGGTTTTCAATACCCGCCCACTCTGCTGGCCGATGTGAAGCCCGGCATGTGCGCCTTTGAAGAAGAAACGTTCGGCCCGGTGATGGCTGTCATGCCTGTTGAAAATTTCGATGAAGCTTTGCGTGTGGCCAACAACACTCCCTATGGTTTGGGGTCTAGTATATGGACAGCCAGCACCAGCAAGGCCATGCGCGCAGTCGATGCGCTGCAAGCCGGGCAGGTGGCTGTGAACGGCATTGTCAAAACCGACCCCCGCTTGCCAAGCGGTGGCATCAAGCAATCTGGCTACGGTCGCGAACTGGGCCCCCATGGCATTCGCGAATTTGTGAACGCAAAACAGGTGTGGATAAAATAATGATCAAAGTCAGTGTGATGTACCCCAACACGCAAGGCGTGAATTTCGACCACGAGTACTATCGTGACACCCACATGCCGCTGGTGAAAAACAAAATGGGCAACGCACTGAACTACTACACCGTAGACAAAGGCCTGGCCGGGGGCGCAGGCGATGCGCCAGCCTTCGTGGCCATGGCCCACCTGTACTGCGATTCAATCGAAGCCTTTCAAACCGGCTTTGGGCCAAATGCAAAAGCCATCATGGCCGACGTGCCCAACTACACCAACAGCACACCCGTGATTGTGATCAGTGAAGTGGTGGTGGATGCACCTTAAGTGGCTTGTTTCGGAAACTTCGCCAGCATTCGGTCAAACTGGCTGGCAAACTGTTTTCTGTCCGCCTGGCTGTAGGCAGGCGGGCCGCCTGTGTCGATGCCACTGGCGCGCATGGTGTCCATGAAATCACGCATGGTGTGCAACGCCTTGATGTTCTCGGCGCTGAACAATTCGCCTCGAGGGCTGAGCACCTGCGCACCCTTGTCTACCAATTGTGAGGCCAGGGGGATGTCGCTCGTGATGACCACATCCCCTTGCTGAACCCGCCGAACAATTTCATCGTCAGCCTCATCAAAGCCACGCGGAACTTGCAACATGTTGATGAATTTGCTGGGTGGCGTTCGAATGTATTGATTGGCCACCAAAGTGGTTTCAATGCCCACGCGGTCCGCCGCACGAAAAATGATTTCTTTCACTGCCACAGGGCAGGCGTCCGCATCGACCCAAATTTTCATCCGTCACTTTCCTTTCCATTTGAAACCTGATGCTACCAGTTGCAAAACCTAGGGAACATCCGAAGCGCAAAGCCACGGCATTTCCTATACAGTTTTTAAAACCAAATTTTCTTCGGGGTGGCAAGCATGGGATTTAAAGTAGCGTTTTTGGGATTGGGCGTGATGGGATACCCCATGGCCGGGCATTTGGCCAAGGCGGGCCATGAAGTAACCGTTTATAACCGCAGCAGCGCCAAAGCCGAAGCCTGGGTGAAACAGCATGGCGGGAAAATGGCCAGCACCCCTGAAAAAGCCGCCACTGGGCAAGATTTTGTATTCGCCTGTGTGGGCAACGACGATGACTTGCGCCAAGTGTGCACCGGCATCAACGGCGCCTTTCACGGCATGGCGCCAGGCGCTGTGTTCATCGACCACACCACCGCCAGCGCAAAAATTGCTCGCGACTTGTTTGAACACGCCAAAGACGCTGGTTTTGGCTTCATCGATGCACCCGTGTCTGGCGGCCAGGCCGGTGCCGAAAATGGGCAGCTGACCGTGATGTGTGGCGGGACCCAGGCCGATTTCGATCAAGCCAAGGATGTCATCGCCTGCTTTGCCAAAGCCGTGACGTTGATGGGCGATTCAGGCAGTGGCCAACTCACCAAAATGATGAACCAAATTTGCATTGGCGGCTTGTTGCAAGGGCTGGCTGAATCGCTGAAATTCGGCATGAATGCCGGGCTCGACGTGAACAAGGCACTGGAAGTGATCAGCAAGGGCGCAGCCCAAAGCTGGCAAATGGAGAACCGCGGCAAAACCATGGTGCAAGACAAATTTGATTTTGGCTTCGCAGTGGACTGGATGCGAAAGGATTTCAGCCTGGTGCTGGAAGAAGCGCGCCGCAACGGCTCACAAGTGCCAGTGACAGCCTTGGTTGACCAGTTTTATGCAGAAGTTCAATCCATGGGTGGCGGCCGTTGGGACACCTCCAGCTTGATCAAACGCTTGTGAATGAGTGACCCTGGGCTTTGAGTCGAACACGCGCGTTTTTAGAACGATCACCCACGGCTTGGGGCGTGGGTTTGGCGCTCATGGGCGCCTTCTTTTTTTCTGGTAAGGCCATTGTGGTGAAGCTTGCGTATGCTTACCCGGTGGACGCCTCCACCCTGCTGGCCATGCGCATGCTGTTGTCACTGCCACTGTTTCTTGGTGCGCTGATATTCACCCTGTTGCGCGAAAAGCAGGCCGTTCCCATGACCATCAAGGATTACGGCATGGTGGTGCTTGCCGGGCTGCTGGGGTACTACCTCGCCAGCCTCTTCGATTTCATGGGTTTGCAATACATCACGGCGGGCCTTGAACGTTTGATTCTGTTCACCTACCCTTCCATCGTGTTGTTGATTGCCAGCGTGATTCGCCAACAATGGCCTGCGCCCTGGCAGTTGGTTTGCATGGCGATTAGCTATGTTGGTTTGGCTGTGGTGTACGGCCATGAAACCGTCCTGATCGGCGAGAACACCGCACTGGGCGTGTTGCTGGTGTTCGTGTCTGCGATTTGCTATGCCAGCTACCTGATTGTGGGCGAACGTGTACTGAAACGGATTGGCACCATCCGGTTCACCGCCATGGCCACGCTAGTTTCAGCCTTCGCCATCCTCTTTCAGATCAGCTTGCAACAACCAGTTGGCATCATCGTTGAACAACCGTTGCCCGTGTGGGGCTGGTCGCTGGTCAACGCCGTGTTTTGCACTTTCGTACCGGTGTTTTCCGTCATGACTGCGATCAGTCTGATTGGCGCATCGAGAGTGGCCCAGTTGGGCATGATCGGCCCAATCGCCACCATTGCATTGGGCACCTGGATACTGAACGAACCTTTCACCATCTGGCATGCCGCGGGCACTGCGCTGGTCATCACCGGCGTTGCACTGTTGAGCCTGACCAAACAACCCAAACAAGGAACCACCACATGACCACTACTTCAGGAAAAATCGTTCGAATTCACGCCACTGGCGCACCTGAGGTGCTACAGATTGAAGACATGCAGCTTGAGGCGCCAAAGCCCGGCGAGGTGCAGGTCCAGCACCACGCGATTGGCTTGAATTACATTGAGGTGTACTGGCGCACCGGGGTGTACCCTTTGCCACTGCCCACCTGCCTGGGCTCAGAGGGTGCAGGCGTGGTGAAAGCGGTCGGCGAGGGTGTCACGGAATTCAAAGTGGGTGATCGAGTGGCCTATGGTTCAGGACCGATCGGATCGTACTGCACGGTGCGCAACATGCCCACGCACCCACTGGTGAAATTACCCGACGACATTTCATTTGATATTGCCGCCGCTATGATGCTCAAGGGCTTCACCGCCCAATATTTGCTACGCCGCGTCTACAAAGTTCAAGCCGGTGAAACCATTTTGTTGCACGCTGCCGCAGGCGGTGTAGGTACCATTGTGTCGCAGTGGGCCAAATCGCTCGGCGTTCGGGTGATTGGTACGGTTTCGACCAAAGAGAAAGCCGAACAGGCCTTGGCCAATGGCTGCGCCGAAGTGGTCATCACCAGCGAAGAAAACACAGTGGAAAAAGTGCGCAACCTGACTGGCGGCAAGGGTGTGCCTGTGGTGTACGACAGCGTAGGCAAAGCCACTTTTGTGGATTCATTGAACTGCTTGAAGCCGCGCGGCATGATGGTCAGCTTTGGCAATGCCAGCGGCAAGGTCGATCCAGTTCCACTGCAATGGCTGGCCGAGCGTGGATCGCTCGTGCTTACGCGCCCAACGGTGGCCTCATTCACAGCCGACAAAGCAGAAATGCTGGAAAGCGCAGCGGAAATGTTTGATGTGGTTAGAACAGGTGCAGTGAAAATCCAGATCAACCAGCGCTTTGCGTTGAGCGACGTGGTCAAGGCCCACACCGAACTGGAAGGCCGACGCACCACAGGGTCATCGGTGTTGCTTCCCTAAACCTCAAGTACAAACAGGCTCCAGCACATGCCGGAGCCTGTTGATTCGAAATTGATTTCAGGCTGTCTTCAGTGTTCCAGGTCAGCAGGAGGCACGCAACGTGTGGTTTGACGCATCTCGCGGTGAATCACCCGTTGAACCTTTGCAATTTCCTGCTCACACTCGCCCAACAAAATCATCAAATCATCTTTGATGTGCAACAAATCCACTTGCTTGGCCAAGCGGTTGGCCTGCTGAAGTTTGTCGGATTGAGCCTGCGCGTCGGAGTAGGCCTGAACCACATCGAACAAATCGTTGAGGTACATCCGAACCAGATTCACGTTGGAACCCACAAAATGGACTGGATTCAGGATTTCATGCGCAAGCTCATCGGGCAACTCCACTTCTCGTCGGTTTTGCACAAATGCCTGAAGCTGTAATTCGAGCGGGGTACGCATTTTTAATCTCCATATCACCACAATGGGGTAACGGCAACAATCCGGGTTTCTTTAGGACAAATTGCATCGGTTACCCCAATAAACACTTTTCAGCACGTATATTCGGCTTTAGCCCACCACTTTTGACCACAACACAAAGCTCAAAGACCATGAACAAACGCGCACTTGTTTATCTGGCATTGGCCAGCGCCACCTTGGCCGTTGCCTTTTTGTACACCACTCAAATCGAACAACCTGCACCCGTGCCAACCACGCCCCCCGGGGAGGCTGCACAAGCTTTTCCCTCGGTGTCGGTCATGAACGGACAACTGACCACCCAACCCATGCGCATTCAGGGGCAAGTGGGTAAAGACGTGAAATTCCTGGTCTACACCAACCAGGCTGATGAGCTGCATGTGCATGGCGTGGACCAAACCTTTGCCCTTCCCGCCAATGAAACCACCTTGATCACGATTGCGACACCAAACACCGGCGTGTTCGAGATGGAGCTTCACGAAGCAGGCGTCGAACTGGGGCAAATCGAGGTGTACGCGCAGTAAGCCGCACAGCCATTGAACCATGGACTTGATCCTGCCATTGGCGCTGGCTGCGCTGCTTACCTCGGCCATCACCGCAGCCATGGGTGTGGGGGGTGGTGTGTTACTGCTCGCATTGATGGCACAACTGTTGCCCCCGCAATTATTGATTGCACTACATGGCGCAGCCCAGTTGATGTCCAACACCAACCGGGCCGTGCTGCAACGCCAGCACGTGAATTGGGCCTACCTGACCCCTTTTGTGCTGGGTTGCCTCGTGGGCGCAATCGCACTGGCACCCATCGCCATGTGGCTACCAGCGCATTGGGGGCAACTGGCCCTGGGTGTATTCATTCTGCTTGCTACCTGGAAGCCGCAATGGTTGGCTTTGTCAGCCTGGCGACCGGGCATTGCCGGCGCAGGCACCACTGGTTTAAGCCTGGTGCTGGGCGCAACAGGCCCACTGGTGATGTCTGTATTGCCCAAACAGCACTGGAGCCGGCAGCAAGTGGTGGGCACACACGCCATGGCGATGACAGTGCAACACGGCTTGAAAGTCGTGGTGCTGACCGGTAGCGGGGTTGACTTGTGGCCATTGTGGCCTTTGCTGGTGGCATTGGGAGTGGCCACACTGCTGGGCAACATCATCGGAGCCAAGCTGCTCAACCGCATTCCGGAAGCACACTTCAGAAGCATTCTGAATGGCTTACTCACGCTGCTTGCCCTGCGATTAATCTGGGTTTCAATTCACCGCTTTTAAACAAAGTTTCACACCACCCTTTCAGGCTAACCGGTCGCAGGGAATTCGTGAGTCATTCAAGCGCGCACACTGAGTGTTCATTGCTCCAATTCACCGCTGAAAGGTCTACTCCATGTCATCAACCACTTTGTTGCATCGACTCAGCCTTCCCCAAAAATGCATGGCCCTCGCACTACCAATGTTGGTGGCTTTCGGTTTCTTGTTCGAACGCATGTATGCGCAAACCAACGGATTGATTCAAGCCTCATCCAATGAACTTCAAGGTGCGCGTTTTCTTGAGCAAATCAACCCGGCCATGCACAGCCTGCTTGGCGCCATGGCTCAAAAAAACGTCAATGCCAGTGGCGAAATTCGCCAAACACTCGAACAATCGAAAACGCTTTTGTCTTCGCAATGGAGAAAGACCCATCAAAACCTGGATCAGCTAATCAATGGTTTTGAGCCATCCCTGGCCAGAAACGCAGGCGAAACCCAGCAGCGTCAAATCACCAACCTGGTGGTAACCCTGAACCGGCAATTGGCTGACGAAAGCGAGCTGACCCTTGACCCTTACCTGCCCACCTATTACCTCATGAGCCCCATGGCCTTTCAGCTTCCGCGTGTCATGCAAAGCCTGTCGGAACTGGAGGGCAAGCTTCGTTTTCAGGAAACCGAATTGGCGGCCACACTAAGCTTCATGGCCTCCAGGGTGAGCACGCTCAACAGCATAGTCAGCGAGATACAAGAGGCCTTGGACAAGTCACAAGCCGCTGGAGCGGGCATCAACCAGACTGCTGCAACGCATTTGCTTAACCTCAAAGGCCACATTGCCACAGTGGAAAAATGGGTGGAAGAGCAATCAGCGAAAGATCTGAACTACGAAACCATCACCGAGTCGCCGATGGCCGTCGAACAACTGAGCAAAGCGCGAGCAGAAAGCCTTGCCCTGAGTGGGCAGATCAACCAGACCATGCAAGCCGAATTGACCCAGCGAATCGAGTCCATGCAAACCGAGCTTTGGCTGGTGGGTGCAGGCTCCCTGCTGGTGTTGCTGTTTGCCATGGTTTGCGGGGCACTCATGTTCAAAAGCCTGAACAGTGAAATTGCACAGGTTTTGGCGCATGCGAAAATCATCGGCATGGGCGATTTGTCCAAACCCATCAGCAACAGCGGCAGCAGTGAAATCAGTAAAATTCGAGTGGCGCTGGAAAACATTCGATTGAAACAAACCGAGTTGGTTGGTGAATTGAAATCGGCCTCAGGCACCATGAGCCAGACGATCAACAGCTTGGTCGCAGCCGCCCAACAGGTCAAAAACGGTGCGCAAGAACAAACCGACTCGGCTTCAGCGGTTGCAGCTTCGATCGAACAACTGACAGTGTCCATCGGCCAGGTACACCACCACGCCAACCAAGCCCTTGGACTGTCTGCGCAGGCCGGGCAATCGTCGCAACAAGGCCGTCAAAGCGTGTTCACCGCGAAACAAACCATGAATGAAATCGGAAGCGCCTCGGGCGAACTGGCAAAAACCATCAATCGGCTGGGTGATCAATCGGAAAATATTTCCAGCATCATTCAGGTCATTCACTCGATTGCAGACCAAACCAATTTGTTGGCTTTGAATGCTGCCATTGAAGCCGCACGCGCGGGCGAACAGGGCCGAGGCTTTGCCGTGGTGGCCGATGAAGTCAGAAAACTCGCCGAGAAAACCGCTGATTCCACCAAAAGTATTGCCAAACTCATTACAGAAATTCAGCGTGAAACCCAAGGCGCAGTGGAACAGGTCAACGGCTGGAGCCGCCTGATCACCGCCGGGACAGAATCGTCACAAGGCGCCGATGAACAGATGCAAGCCATTGAACAACAAACCCAACAGTCAGAACGAGCAGTCAATGACATCACCGACGCCTTGAAAGAGCAAAGCAGCGCCTCCACCCTGATTGCCCAACAGGTCGAACGAATCGCCCGGATGACCGAAGACAGTCAAGAAGTGGCGGCTGAGGTCAATGAAGTCATCGCCAACCTGCAAACACTGGCCACAACCATGGACCAAGCCATGGGCAAATTCAAGCTGGGCAGGGTTGATTAATCGATGCGCTCAATGCGCACAGGTTCTTGAAACATCAGTGAGCTCAACACCGTTGCAAACAGGGAGTACAACAACGACGCCAGAACCGCCCACCAAAAACCCGCCACTTCGAAATTTTCCAATACGGAGCCAACCCAGTAAAACATCAAGCCGTTGAGCACAAAATAAAACAAGCCCAAAGTCAGCACTGTCAGCGGCAGGGTCAAAATCAGCAAGATCGGCTTGACCACCGTGTTCACCAAGCCAAGAATCAAAGCCGCCCACAAGGCCGCCCAAAAACCGCCCACCACAACACCGGGCAACAAATAAGCCACAGCCATCAAGGCCACGGCATTCAACACCCAAGTCAGTAATAGTTTCAACATTGGCTCCTTCAAATTCCTTATTCTGTGGCTTGATTCAATCGATTGTTTCCGTTCGTCGAGTGGCCAACGGAAACATGAGTAGCCCACCTTGGCCTCATGTACAATCAGTGTCGTGATACCCACGTCAGGGTTGAACGCTATCACATAACAGTCAAGGCAACGAGAACTTCCCTCATGGACGTCACACAACGTTTAGTTACCCGCAATTGTCCATTCTGCAACGCGTCTTCAGAGCAAACCACCCTGCTCAGATATGGCAATGAAGAATGGCCGATGGTTCAGTGCCAACAATGTGATTTTGTTTATTTGAAAAAAGCGCCGGTGTACGAGCGCCTGAGCGAAGAGTTTGCCTGGGAAAAAACATCGCAGGCCGAACGCGAACACCGGGAGCACACAGAGCCTGTGAAACAAGGCCTGAGTCGCGCTTTCAAGAAATTCCGGCAACGGGTGATCAAGCGCAACAAATTACCAGAACTGATCGACAAATACATTCCCGGTGGCCCGGTTTTGGACATTGGCTGCGCCGCTGGAGGCCTGTTGGCCACCTTGCCGGCGCAATACCAGCCACACGGCATTGAAGTGTCCAAAGCATTGGCCCAAGCCGCACAACAGGTCGTGGCACCGCGTGGTGGCAGCATCATGCATGACAACGCCTTGAATGGCATTCAACAACTGCCTGACAACTTTTTCAACGGCGTGTTGATGAGCGCCTTTCTGGAGCACGAAGTTGAGCCGAATGGTTTGATGCAAGGTGTCACCAAAGTGCTGAAACCCGGCGGCGTGGTCATCATCAAGGTGCCCAATTACGGGTCATGGAACCGCAAGCTTCGGGCGCAGCGTTGGTGCGGCTTTCGTCTTCCCGACCATGTGAACTATTTCACCCCCGCTAACCTGGAAGCCTTGGTGACCCGGCATGGTTTGAAATTGATCCAGTTCGGTTTTGCTGATCGCCAACCGACGAGTGACAACATGTGGATTGTGGCGGGCAAATAACCGAGCAAAAGAAACCAGCAAACCAGCCTGAGGCTCAAGCTTGCTCCAGCACAGGCTTGACCCATTTGTTCAGCATCACAACCAAATCTTCCGGCAAAAGCGGCTTGTGTAGCACGGCGTTCATGCCAGCATCGAGCGCCCTTTTTTCATCTTCAGGGCTGACTTCACCGGTTAGGCCAATCACTGGCAAATGGCGGTTCGACGGGTGTTTTCGAAGCTCTCGCGTGGCCTCCAAACCATCCATGATCGGCATTTGGACGTCCATGATCACTCCGTCAAACCCGTGGTCACTTTGCAACAGCAACTTCAAGGCATCGCGCCCGTTGCAAGCCTTGGTCACCTTGGCCCGGCGTCGGCTCAAGATGCCATCGAGCACATTCAGGTTCAACTCGCTGTCATCGACGATCAACAGGTTCATCTCGGTTCGTACCGGCTTGTTCACCTTGGGTTGAACCGGATTGTGTTGCGTTTTGAACGCGGCTTTCAACTGCAAAGGCGTCAAGGGCTTGAGGTAAACCGATTTGAATAAATCCCCCATGCCCTGCTCGATCAGGCGTGTGGCGTCAGTGCTGCCCAGCAAAGCCACGACCGGCACCCCGCTGGCTTTCATGATGACCCCAAAATCATTCCAAATAATACGTTGAATGTTAGACCCATCCAAATCGACCAATACGCCGCGTGGCGCACCATGCTCGCGCATCCAAACCACGGCGTCCAATGGAGTGGCCGCGACAGCCAAACGCTGGCCAACCAGGCAAGCCGCATTGGTCAAGGCACGCTCTCGAATTGGATTGCTGGAAATCAACACATACTGAGCCATTTCAGGGTCATCGGCCAATGCCGGTACCGAAGCACCTGACTTGTCCAAGGCGAGTTCAACTTCGACCCAAAACACACTGCCCTTGCCCAAAGTGCTGTCAAACCCGATGCGCCCCTTCATCAAGTCCACCAGCTTTCCGACCAGGTTTAAACCCAAACCAGAGCCACCGAACTCACGAGCCACAGACGAGCTTTCCTGCTTGAACTGCCGAAACAGATTCACCTGCCCTTCGGTTGATATACCCATGCCGGTGTCTTGCACCTCGATTCGCAACTGACAATGGGTGTCGGTGATCAGCAAGGTTTGCAAACTGAGAAACACATGGCCTTGCTGTGTGAACTTGATGGCATTGCCCACCAGGTTGACAATGATTTGTCGCAACCGAAGCTCATCGCCCACCAAAGCGGAAGGCAAATCGGGCGATGGATTGATCATCAACTCCAAAGGCTTGCTGGCTGCTGCACCTGTCATGATGCCGGCCACCTTGTCCAGAAACTCCAGCGTGGAAAACGACTTGTGCTCAAGCTCCATTCCGCCTGCTTCAATTTTCGAAATATCCAGCACATCGCTGACCAAATCGATCAAGTTTCGGGACGTGCTCTCCAGGCTATCCAGCAACATGGCCTGGTTCGGATTGGTCGCCGTGTCCTTGAGTAAATAGCTCAGGCCCACAATCCCGTTCAAAGGGGTGCGAATTTCATGGCTCATGGTGGATAAAAACTCTGATTTCGCTTTGTTGGCGCGCTCTGCCTTCTCATTGGCTTCGATCAAACGCCTGTTTTTGTGGGCCAAATTGTGAGCCATCTGGTTAACAGCTTTAGCCACATCGCCAAGTTCATCGCCGGGGGGCAGATCACACACGGCGTCTTCATTGCCATTTCGAATGTCATCGGCTGTTTTTTTCAAACGCATCAACGGGCTCAGAAGGCCTCGTCGCATCAAAAGTACCAGCATGCCAATCAACGCCACAAAGCTGGTCAGGCCAATGCCTTCCAGCCAAACCAACCTTTTGAGGTTTTCGCTTTGTTGTTGATTGACATGGATAGACCATTGATAGGCAAGTTCATTGATTCGCTGCGTATCAGTCACCAGTCGTTCGATGATGGCGCTGTCACGCCGGCGCAGGAAAGAGGGGGTGTTCTCTGTTTCAAGACTGCTTTGCGTCAGGATTTGAAACATGGGCTTAAGCTGTGCCAGGCTGGCTTGAAGCGCACCCAGCTCAACGGCATCACGCGCATTGTCACCCGCTTTGACAACCAAGGCTTCGAGCTCTTCATGGGTATCGCCCCATGCATCAACAATGAACGATGAGCGATACAGCACGTATTCCTGCGTCATGGCCAGCAAACCGGAAGACATGCGACTGATATTCTGCGCGTTCTCGGAGCGCACCAAACCACGATACTGCTCGTTGATGGCCCACAAATTACCCAGAACCAACACCAAGGCGCACAACACCGTGCCCAACACTGCCACGTTGATTTTGGTGGCCACACGCATCATGCACCAGCCCTGGAAAAGCCCGAATTCAGGTAATAACAGATTGAATGCACCATCGACAAACCATGCAGAGTCAGAACTACAGCATAAAGTTAAGCGATTCGCACACTATTTCATCACCTGAGTAAACCCGTGTTTCGTGCCCAATTAGACAAAAGGCCACGCACGCATCGCAAGGGCTGGCCTTTTTGCCAAAATGAAGGCCACCATCCATGCCGAACCAATCAGCAACATCACCCACACCAGGGCTGCAATGGAAGGTCTGTCCACCCACAGGCACACCCCGAAACACAACGCCAAAGCAAGAGCTGCAGCCAACCTTAAAGCCACACGTGGCGGTTTACTGTCCACCAGCGGCAATCGCCTAGCTTGGGCCCAGTGCACCTCCATGGACAAAGCCAGCCAGGCCATGCCCAATACACTGAACAAACTTGCCACAATCAACAGCAAACCATCAAACATGAACAGCCCCTTTTTCAAACTCACGTTTTGACAATCTTCCAGCAACGCATGCAGCCAATGCACCGCAGGCAATCAAACTGAGGTCTACACCCGCCACTGCCCAATACGGGTCAATCCACAGGGTTTTGATCAGGTGATCCCCTGTGGTGAACCAGTTCGCTGCCACAGCCAATACACAAAGGAACAATACAAGCCAGCACTGCTCCCGCCACGCCGGGTTGATCAGGCCCTTGGACACAGGCGCACCTCGAAGCCCAGCGTGGAGAAACGACAGGCCCCAAATGACCCAAAACGCGGCCTTCTCCCAATCGCCCTTACCCAGCAAATCAGGTGGAAGCAATCGGTTCACCACCAACATACCGACCGTGGCCAACAGCATCCCGGTGACCACAGTCACAGCCAAGGCATCCACCACCCGGCTGCCCTGGCTGCCCGATTTTGAATGTTGCAGCTTTCGCTTTTCTACAAAAAATACAAAGCCCGTGCCAATACAGACAGCCCCCATTAACCCACCCAGCACATACAACCAACGCAGGAACCAATGCTCAAAGTGCTGCAAATGAAGACCCGTCAAGAACTCATTGACCTGCCCCACCGGGCTACCCGGTGGTTCTTCATACAACACCTCGCCAGTGCTTGCCTTGAAGTGAATCGCCTCACCCACCAAAGCCACCCTATCGCTGCCAGCGCGGTAAATGCTTACATAGCCATTTGCATCGCCCACATGATGAATTGTCAAAAAGCCTACCTCACCAGCCATGTCGCGCGCTGCCCAACGGCTTTTGGCTTCGGCAACCATGGCGTCGACCGACGCCAGCGGCGCAGGCACGCCGGCTGCATCATGCGGCAACCCCTTGCTGGCGGCCTCTTGCACCTCGTGTTGTTCATGAAGGGGTTTGAGCAAAGTGTCGCCAACCGGCAAATAGATGCTGGCAAAAATAACCAGGCCAGTAAACGCAAAAAAGAAATGAAACGGCAGCCCCACCACCCCTGTCAGGTTGTGAAGGTCCAGGGTTGCGCGCTGGGTGCGTTTCCACGGTCGAAAGGTGAAAAACTCACGAAAGAATTTCCGGTGAATGATCACGCCCGTGATCAAGGCCACCAGCATCACCAAAGCGGCCAAACCCACCACCCAATATCCCAGGTTCATCCACTTCAAATGCAAGCTGTAATGCATGGGGTAAAACCAGTCGCTTCCAATCTTCAGCTTGTCACCAGGCAACAGCTCGCCCGTTCTGGGGTCAATGGTCGCGCGCGCATGAATGTGGTTGTGATCTTCCGGGTTCCTGGCCAACGGCACACCAAACCCCGCCCCCACACGCAGCACAGGGTCACGGTGCGTGGTGTAAGCCCAATACTCCTCCACGGGCAAATCTTCTCGTGGCGTCATCTCACCTTTTTCAGGGTCGTGCAACCGAGGCATGTTCGCTGCGTAATCTCGCTCATCGGCTTGCATGTTTTGAAAAACAGGCAACAGAACACGATCAAACGAAGGCATGGGCTGCGGCTCGAACCGGGTTTCCGGAATCGCCCAGCGGTCGATTTCGCGATCAAACACCGACAATGAGCCAAAGAAAAAGCAAATCATCAGCACAAAACCCAGCACCAACCCAAACCAGGTGTGCACCCAACTCATGGATAAACGAAAATTATTCAGCACTTCCTCTATTCCTTAACCAGACCTTAAACCAACAAGCTGTGTTGGATTGCCCAAGCGCCCACAACCATCAACACAGCACCACCAACGACAACAGCGCACACCACACTTAGGCTACGGACCGCAAATACCCACAGGAAGATCAAGGGAAACAACAAAAACGCGACGATTGCAGCTGCAGTTTCAGCGTCATGAAAACCCACACCCAAAGCAGAAAGGCTGGCTGTTGCCAAGGCTGCAAAGCCCCAAACAAAACCATAGGCACCCAGCACCGAAACCAAAACACGGGTGGCCACAAGAAAAACGACAAAGAAAGAAGGGGAATTTGACTTCATGAGGAGCGCACTGGGTGGTCGGCAACAGACGGTTGAACCCGACCCGTTGTAGCCATCCATTTAAAAACAAAAGCAAATGATAATCATTATTGTTATTAAATACAAGCCCGTCATTTTAACTGAAATCAATCGAGAGGATTGCACTCCTGTCAGGGTTTACATGCGGGGCACAATGCAGACACTTCGATCTCTTCGGATGCCAAGGTATAACCCCTGAAATTCAAGCGGTTAACCAACATTTTGGTTGCATCCTCGTCATCCAGTTCCTCCACGGTGTTGCACTTTGGACAAATTAGAAAAAGTCCGGGGTGCGCGTGCTCACGACAACCCAAGGAACATGCTCGAAACACATTGGCTTTACTCACCTTGTGAACCAGGCCCAGTTCAATCAAGAAATCGAGGGCGCGATACACCGTGGGTGGTGTAGCTCCAGCTTTGAACATTTTGACCTGATCCAGCAAATCGTAGGCCTTCAACCCAGCTGGGGCTTTGTACAACAACTCAAGCACGCTGCGACGAATTGCTGTGAAACTGACCCCTTTGGCTTTGCAGTGGAGTTCAGCGGCAGCCATGGAGCGGGCCAAGTCGGCATCAAGATTAGAAGACAAAGAAGTCACGCGTAGGGCTCAGAGACAAGATCAGCTGTATGTTATGCGATGAAATCCAATTTCTCAATGATATAATATAACATTGTAATTGATATTCATTCGTGATGTGGACCTCCAGCACACCAACCCGACTTACAATAGCCGGCTGCGCAATCACACTCATTTGGCTGGCAACCCTCTGGGGCCTGTCTTGAGTTCACCGCTGTTCACCCTGCACAATTTGACCATTTCCCATCAAGGTCACCCTGCAGTGCACCACCTTCATGGTGCATTCGAAACAGGCCAGTTCACGGCCATCGTCGGCCCCAACGGTGGTGGCAAAAGCACACTGTTGAATGCCCTGGCCGGTGTTCACACCAAGTTTGAAGGTGAAATCCAGCTTCACAAGCAACCCACCTTGGCTTACCTGCCACAATTGCCCGCCTTGAATTTGGATTTCCCCTGCTCGGTGCGCGATCTGGTGGCCATGGGTCTGTGGCGTGAATTGTCATGGCTTAAGCGCTTGGCCCCCCAACATCTTGAGCGGGTATCCACTGCGCTGGCACGTGTGGGCCTCAGTGGTTTTGAAGAGCGCTTGATCAGTGAACTGTCTTCAGGGCAACTTCAACGCGCCCTATTCGCCAGGCTCATCGTGCAAAATGCGCAAGTGCTGTTGCTTGACGAGCCATTCAATGCCATGGACAGCACCACCCAAAACGATTTAGTCCAATTGCTGGAACAATGGCGAGCCGAAAAGCGCACCGTCATTGCCGTGTTGCACGATCACTTACTGGTACACAAACACTTCGAGCAAACCTTGCTGCTTGCTCGCTCTGCAATTGCGTGGGGCCACACCAGCACCGTATTGAACGCCACACACCTGTTCAAAGCCCGCCAGATGGCACAAGCCTGGGATCCACACGCCCCCGTTTGCACACAATCTTCAGCGCAAGGCAATCCAGCATGATTCTTGAGCCGTTCATCGAATACTCCTTCATGCGCAGGGCCCTGGTCAGTGTGGTCGTGCTTGCCATTTCTGCCGCGCCCATCGGCTGCTACCTCATGTTGCGTCGCATGAGTTTGGTGGGTGATGCCATGTCCCATGCCATGCTGCCCGGTGCGGCCATTGGTTTCATCATCGCAGGGCTGTCACTGCCGATAATGAGCCTTGGGGGCTTCATCGCAGCCATGGTTGTAGCCCTTGGGGCTGGTTACATCACACGTGAAACCCGACAACGCGAGGACAGCAGTTTCGCAGCCTTGTACCTGATTGCACTGGCACTTGGCGTGCTGATTGTGTCGTCAAGCGCCAATCAAATTGATTTGATGCACTTGTTGTTCGGAAGCGTTCTCGCAGTTGACAACATCGCGTTGTATCAGATCGCAATCGTTTCAAGCACCACCTGTTTGCTTCTGGCCCTGTTCCACAGGCCCCTCATGATGGACAGCCTTGACCCCCAATTTGCCAAAAGCATGGGGCGCACCGGCGCCTGGGCCCACACGCTGTTGATCGTGTTGATGGTGGCCAATTTAGTCAGTGCATTCCAGGCAATGGGTACACTTATGGCAGTCGGGCTTATGATGCTGCCCGCAGCAGCAGCACGTTTTTGGTGTAGAACGTTGCCAGCCATGCTGCTTCTTTCCGTGATATTCGCAACGGCAAGCGCCATCACGGGCTTGCTCATTTCCTACCACGTTGAGCTTCCCTCTGGTCCCAGCATCGTGTTGCTTGCAGGCGCTGTTTACTTGGGCTCCATGCTTGTGGGGCGCCACGGTAGCGTGCGGGAAAGTCACCTGAAACCCAAATTACACACACTCACCTAGGAAACTCATGAAGCGACGTCATTTTATCGCTGGTACCGCTGCAGCCATTGGTCTGGGCGCTTTGTCACATCGAACCGCATGGTCAGCACCGCAGCCCCGCGTCCTGGCCAGCTTTTCCATTCTGCAAGACATTGTTGCAAACATCGCCCCAGGCAGTTTCGAAGTATCAACCTTAGTGCCCGCTAACGCCGACGCCCACGTGTTTAGCCCCAAGCCAGGTGACGTACGCCGTGTTCGTGACGCCGACCTGGTTTTTTTCAACGGACTTGGCTTCGAAGGCTGGATGAACCGTTTGATTCAAGCCGCAGGCTACACGGGCGAGGCTGTGCAGGTCACACAATCCATCCGCCCGAGAATGACAGGTAACAAAGCCGACCCCCATGCCTGGCAAAACTTGTTGAATGGCGTTGCATACTCAAAGGTCGTTCGCGACAGTTTGATCAATCAGTTCAAACCCCATACAGACGAAATTCAAACGCGCGCCAAGGCATACATTGAAGCGCTGAATGCCGAGCACGAAGCAACCTTACAGGCGTTTTCCAGCCTGCCGCAGGAACACCGCACCGCAATCACCGCCCACGACGCGTTCGCCTATTTCGGTGAGACCTACGGCATCCGGTTTCTGGCTCCACGAGGCTGGAGCACCCACAGTGCGCCTTCGGCCGCCGCTATGGCGCGCCTAATCCGCTTTGCGAAAACAAACAAAGCCAAGGGCATTTTTCTTGAGAACATCAGCGACGATCGACAAATTCAACAAATCGCCAGAGAATCGGGCGCGCAAGTAGGCGGTATGCTGTTTTCCGACGCATTATCGGGGCCAAACGGACCAGCACCCAGCTACCTTGCCATGTTCAAACACAACGCAGCGACCATTTTAAATGCATTACGCAGTTGATCCTCACGATTCACAAGGAGAAGCACGATGAACAAAACACTGTTGAAATACTGCCTGGCGGTGACAGCCGGTTTCACCTGCCTAAACCCAGCAGTTGCACAAACACACCATCATCATGAACATGGCATTGTTCGCCTTGATGTCGCAGTCGATGGCTCAAACATCAACGTGCTGCTGCAATCGCCTCTGGATAGCTTCGTGGGTTTCGAGCGGGCACCGCGAACCGATGCAGAAAAGAAACGCGCTGCAAACGCACTTGATGCCCTGCGTAGCGGTGTGCTTCTGCAACCCAACCCGCAAGCCAACTGCACACTAATCAGCGTTGAAGTGGCAGCTCCTGTGCTGGAGGGCAAAGCCAAAGAAAGAGGTGGCCACGCCGACGCTGAGGCATCGTATGAATTCACCTGTACCGCGATTGAGAAGCTGACTGCCTTGAATACCCTGTTTTACCAAACCTTTAAATACACCAAAAAAGTAGAGGTACAGGTGATTGATGCCAAAGGGCAACGCAAAGTGTCCGTTCCTAAAAAGGACACCGCCATTGCGCTTCATGCTGCACAATAAAGCCCATGAACGATACAAAGGAAATTCTTTCAATCCCAATCGCCAACGTGTTGGTGATCGATGTAGAGGCCACCTGTTCCGATGATGAAAGCATCTCGGGATCAGACATGGAGATCATCGAAATTGGCGCGTGTTGGGTATCACCCGGCGGCGACATTCTGGATACATTCCAAAGCTTTGTGCGTCCGGTTTTGAATGAAACACTGACAACTTTTTGCAAACGGCTGACGACCATCAGCCAAGCGCAGGTGGACAGCGCACCGACATTCGACAAAGTGGCGCCCTTGCTACACACATTCGCCCTTGCACACATTGAAACGCAAAGCATTTGGGCAAGCTGGGGGAAGTATGACCACGCGCAGTTTGGGCACGACTCCAAACGACATGTAATCGACAACCCACTGGCTCATCTTGGGCATGCCAACTTGAAAAAGATATTCGCCAAGAAGCGAAAGATCAAAAGCGTGGGCATGATGGGTGCACTTCGAATCGCCGGAATTGAACACACGGGCGAGCACCATCGGGCATTGGATGACGCAATCAATATTGCCAAACTGGTGCAAACAATGACTTGAGCAAGAAAAAAGACCTGAAAGGCAAAAGCCTTCAGGTCTTTGATTTGATTGGTAGGGCCACCCGGATTTGAACCGGGGACCAAAGGATTATGAGTCCTCTGCTCTAACCGCTGAGCTACAGCCCCACACTACCGAAATGCGATTTACTCGCCTTCCAGGAAGCTTTTTAACTTGTCAGAGCGGCTGGGGTGGCGCAACTTGCGCAAGGCCTTCGCCTCTATTTGGCGAATGCGTTCACGGGTTACATCAAACTGCTTGCCCACCTCTTCCAAAGTGTGGTCTGTACTCATCTCAATACCGAAACGCATGCGCAGCACTTTGGCTTCGCGTGGGGTGAGGGAATCCAGCACATCTTTGGTCACGAAACGCAAGCTGCTGTACTGTGCTGCGTCTTGAGGAGCCAAGGTGTGGTTGTCTTCAATGAAATCGCCCAAGTGTGAATCGTCGTCATCACCGATTGGGGTTTCCATCGAAATGGGTTCCTTCGCAATTTTCAAGATCTTGCGAATTTTCTCCTCAGGCATTTCCATGCGCTCAGCCAACGTTGCGGGATCTGGCTCAATACCGGTGTCCTGCAAAATTTGACGACTGATCCGGTTCATCTTGTTGATGGTTTCAATCATGTGTACCGGAATACGGATGGTTCGAGCTTGGTCCGCGATGGATCGCGTAATGGCCTGTCGAATCCACCATGTGGCGTAAGTTGAAAACTTGTAACCACGGCGGTATTCAAATTTGTCCACCGCCTTCATCAAGCCCACGTTGCCTTCCTGAATCAAATCAAGGAATTGCAAACCGCGGTTGGTGTACTTTTTGGCAATCGAGATCACCAAACGCAAGTTGGCCTCGATCATTTCACGCTTGGCCAAGCGGGCACGGTTTTCACCAGACACCATTTGGCGGTTGATTGCGCGAAGGTCGGTCAATGGCAAAGACACGGTGTCTTGAATATCAACCAGCTTTTGTTGCAACTCGTTGATGGCAGGCACATTGCGCAACCATGTTTCAGCCCACGCCGCGTTGGACGCGGAGAACTCATCAACCCAGGCTGAGTCAATTTCATGACCACGGAATTTGTCCATGAACTGCTCGCGAGGCACACCCACGCGGTTCACGGAAATGTCGTAAATTTCGCGCTCCAGTTTGCGAACACCGTCCACCTGCTCGCGCAGAATGGAGCAAAGTCGCTCAACCTGTTTGGCGGTGAAACGAATTTTCATGAATTCGTCTGCAATCGCTTCTTTGGCTTTCTTGTAAGCGGCAGTGTTGTAGCCGCTGTCAGCCTTGGCCTTTTTCAGCTTGGCAAACTGCTTTTCAATTTCAGCAAACACCACCAGGGAATTGCGCTTGAGCTCTTCAAGCTGACGGGCAGACATACCCGACGTGGTGGCGCCATCATTGCCCTCTTCCTCGTCGTCGTCTTCGTCATCATTGCTGGAGTCGGCAGACGTGTCTTCGCTCATCATGTCATCGGTGATGGAATCATCTACGATGCCATCGACCACTTCATCCACAGTGGATGTGCCTTGCGCAATGCGCTGCCCCAAGCCCACCACGTCTTCAACGATGGCTGGGCAGGCTGAAATGGCCTGCACCATGTCTTTCAGACCCGCTTCGATTCGCTTGGCGATTTCAATTTCGCCCTCGCGAGTCAACAATTCGACTGTACCCATTTCGCGCATGTACATGCGAACGGGGTCGGTCGTGCGACCAAATTCGGAATCCACGTTGCTCAACGCGGCTTCGGCTTCTTCCTCTGCGTCTTCAGCTGAGGTGCCCACCGGCGCATTGTCGTTCATCAACAAGGCTTCAGCGTCGGGCGCCTGCTCGTACACGGTGATGCCCATGTCGTGGAAGGTGCTGACCATGGCTTCGATCACTTCACCGTCGGTGACATCATCGGGCAGGTGGTCATTGATTTCCGCGAAGGTTAAATAGCCGCGCTCCTTACCCATCTTGATCAGGGTTTTTAATTGCGTTCTGCGCAGCTCCAGCTCTTCAACGGTGGCATTGGCCGACGACAAATAAGCGGAATTGATCAACGCTTTGTCTTTGGCTTTAGAACCCCGACCGCGTTTGGGCAAAATGACCAAATCGGCTTTCTTGGCATCATTGTCATCGTCGTCGCTGACATCATCGGAATCGAGCGAAGAATCGGATGAGCCTGAATCAAGATCGTCGTCATCGTCTTCCGCCTTGGGCTTTGCAGCCTTTGGTGGGCGACCACGGCCTTTTTGCGCTTCGGCTGGCTGTGCAGCAGCGGCCTCGGCCTTGGGCTTGCGACCACGCTTCTTGGGCTGCGCCGCCTCTTCAGCGGCCACAGCCTGAACAGGCTCTTGAGCCTCGACCTTGGGCTTGCGACCGCGCTTTGGCTTGTCTTCGCTTGCAACAACTTCTTCGGGCTTAACCAATTTCTTGCTCAAGGGCTTTTCAGCTTTTGCTGCAGTTTTGGATTCTGTGTTTTTAACCACTTTTTTCACTTTCGCTTCTTGTTCAGTTGCCTTTTGAGGAGAAACCTTCTTCCCTGCCATTGACGACGCTCCCTTGCGTTTGGATGCCTGAGTGGAAGATTCCCTCACCGACTGGTCGTCGCCAGGAATCTGTGTGTAATCTGCCTGTTGCTTCGGGCTGGACTTGCCCGACTTCGCAGACTTGCTTTTGTGGCCGGTCTCGGCTTTCTGTTCCTGCGTTTTCGAAAAAATGTTGAATATCTTGAACATTCATCCCTTGAACCACTGAAGTACAGCCACCAGCGCGCCAAACGCGCACAATAAAACGATGCAAAACCTGCATCGTAACCCTTGATTATAACCGATTAACCCGCTTTTGTTTTAATTCCTGGAAACGTTGCATACATTCGTGATACCAAACAAGGGATTCACCCTGCAGCGGCATCATGCCAGACAAGCGTTCCAATTCTGCCTTGAACCAAAGCTCACAACATTGATACACCCCAGAACGCAAGTCGGTTTCAATTTCCAGCGAGTCATCCAACCCTCGCGCTTCTTTAAGCACCGAGTTGACCCAGCTTTGATGCACTTCGTCATTGAAAGCATGCTGCAACCGGGCTTCTAACAGGTTGGGGTCGTGTTTAATTTTTTCAAGCAAGTGAATGAAACTGTGCACCTCTGGAACTTGCTGGGAGTCACGCTCATACAACGCCACCAGCTGCTCGCACTCACTCACACACTGGGGTGCCCGAATCAAGCGGGCCGCCACGCCCAGCAAAGGAGACTTTGCACCAGGCCTTGGCCCCCAGTTGTTTTGGAAAGGCTCGTCTTTGAACTTGCCGAATTTTTTCGCGCCAAATTTGCCTGCCTGCCCACCACCGTTTTGCCCAAAACCAGATTTCGCCTTGGGCGAAAAGTAATCCCCTGACCCTTGCCTGCTTTTCAAACCCAAATGCCTACTCAGCTCCATTGGAGTGCTACCCAACAAGTCTGCCAACGCGCGAATCAGGGATGAGCGGTACACGGTGGGTTGCATCTGAGCCATCAAAGGCTTCAAAAACGAAATGGCAGCCGCACTGCCCTCAATTTGCTCAACCGGGTAATTCTGGCGCAGATAACGCGCCAAAAATTCAGACAGGGGGGCGGCCTGAGCGACCATGGCTTCAAAACCATCGGGGCCTTCGGTACGAATGAAGGAATCGGGATCGTGCTCGGCGGGCAGAAAAATGAAATCCGCGCGCTTGTTTTCGCTGACATGAGGCAAGCAAGCCTGTAAAGCTCGCCAGGCGGCTTTTTGGCCGGCGGAATCTCCATCAAACGCAAACACCAAGCGGTCGGTTTGCTTGAACAGTTTCAACACATGGTCTGCTGTTACAGCCGTCCCCAGCGTGGCCACCGCGTTTTCAAAACCCCATTGCGCCAATGCGACCACATCCATATAGCCTTCGGTTACCAAGGCATAACCCATTTTATGAATGGGCTGGCGGGCTTCAAACAGGCCATACACCTCGTGCCCCTTTGAAAACACCGGGGTTTCCGGGCTGTTCAAATATTTCGGTTTTTCATCGCCCAACACCCGACCACCAAAACCAATCACTTGGCCTTTCCCATTGCGGATTGGAAACATGACCCGGCCACGAAAGGCATCGTAGCGGCGGTTGCTGTCGCTGAGCTTGGTGAGCCCCGCCAAATCAAGCCTTGCATTGCTGGCGTAGGTGGGCACGATGGCTTCAAGATTTTGATACCCATCGGGCGCATACCCAAGCCCGTAACGCGCAGCCACTTGCCCCGTCAAACCCCTGTTTTTCAGGTAATCGATGGCCACGGGCGATGACTTCAGTTGCGCTTTGTACCAGTTGGCCGCCTGGGTAAGCAGCTCGATCAACTCCTCACGCTCGCTTCGCACCTCTGCGGGCACTTCCATCCCTTTCTCGTAGGGCACCTCAATGCCCAGGCTGCCCGCCAGGTTTTCTACAGCCTCAGGAAAAGTCAGCCCCAAGTGCTCCATGACAAATCCAACCGCATTGCCATGCGCACCACAACCAAAGCAGTGATAAAACTGCTTGGTTGCGCTCACGGTGAATGATGGGGATTTTTCATTGTGAAAGGGGCAAAGGCCTTGCAAATTGCTGCCCGCCGCCTTGAGCTGCACGTAACGCCCAACCACATCGACGATGTCCAGGCGGTACAACAAGTCATCAATGAAGCTTTGTGGAATCATTCGGCGGGCTAGAGATATTCGGAAAACAGCGGATGCACTTCAAGAATACCAACAAAGAGACGTACGCGCATTGCGCCACCGGGAATTTAAACAGGCGGCGAGGCGCAGGTTAACCGGCGCCTCGTTGGTTTCGGGCTGTTGTATTGGATTTACTTGCTCAGCGCAGCTTTCACCAAGCCGGACACTTTGCTCATGTCGGCTTTTCCAGCCAGCTTTGCCTTGACGGCGCCCATGACTTTGCCCATGTCTTGAGGGCCAGATGCCCCCAATTCAGACACAATGGCGTCGATTTCCGCCACCACCTCTGCTTCTGACAACTGAGCGGGCAAATATTTGGAAAGAACAGCTGCTTCGGCTTTTTCAGCCAAAGCAGATTCAGGGCGACCACCCTGTTCGAATTGAACGGCCGCCTCATTTCTTTGCTTGATTTGCTTTTCGATGATGGCGAGAACCGCCCCATCGTCGAGGTCGATGCGCTCATCCACCTCTTTTTGCTTGATGGCCGCTGAAAGCATTCGAAGCGTAGTGAGCTTGGCTTGCTCACGGGCCTTCATGGCTTGCTTGATGTCTTCTAGAATTGTTGCTTTCAGTGACATACAACCAATCAATACATTTTCTTGGGCAATTGCTGGCTACGCAGGCGCTTGTAGTGGCGCTTCACAGCCGCTGCTTTCAAGCGCTTGCGCTCGGCAGTTGGCTTCTCGTAGAACTCACGTGAACGCAGCTCGGTCAACAGACCAGTTTTTTCAATGGTGCGCTTGAAGCGACGCAGGGCAACTTCAAACGGCTCGTTTTCTTTAACGCGAACGGATGGCATAAGGCTCCAATCGATTGTTCATAACCCACAAGGGCTTTCGGTGTTAGTTAACCTGCGGCACAAACCAGTTAAACAACTGATTCGAATAGGTTTTTTGAAAATTAACCACACAAAACCGTGCTATTTCTTTACAAAAAACGAACGCAGCTACAGCCAGATATCTAGCAAAGACCGAGAGTTTAGCATGTGCACGCAAGTTTTCTCAAGCACTTTCAAGCTGATTTTTCTTCAGCAGACCTTGGGCAGCGACAAAGCCGCTGGACCACGCCCACTGAAAGTTGTATCCGCCAAGCCAGCCGGTCACATCCACCACTTCTCCAATGAAATACAAACCTGGCACATGGCGCGATTCCATCGTTTTGGGGTTGAGGTCAGCAGTATTGACCCCACCACGCATCACCTCGGCTTTTTTATACCCCTCGGTGCCGCTGGGCATCAGTTGCCAGTTGGCCAACACCTGGGCCACTGGGCCCAATTGCTTTTTACCCAATTCAGCCACTTTGCGCCCAACCAAGGCTTGCAATTCCGGGCGCTTGAACCAGCATTGGACCAGCCGCTTGGGCCAGTGCGGCAGCTGGGTGGCCAACCAGTTCTCGGGACTGGCACGGTTACCCTGCGTGGCCGCCAACAGGCTGGATTGCAAGGCTGCGGGGTCTGCACCGTCGGTGCTGAGGTTCAGGCTCAGGGCTTGCCCTGGCTGCCAGTAACTAGAGGCCTGCAACACGGCAGGGCCGCTCAAGCCCCGGTGGGTGAACAGCAAATCTTCATCAAACCAGGGGGCGGCCGCTTCGCTGCCCTTGCTGCGGACCGGTAAAGCAACACCGGCCAACTCAACAAAAGGGGCCCACTGTTCGGCGTCAAAAGTAAGCGGCACCAACGCTGGCCGCTGGTTGATCAAGCTGTGGCCGAATTGTTTGGCCAGTTTCAAGCCGAAATCAGTGGCACCAATTTTAGGAACAGGCAGCCCACCACTGGCCACAACCAATTGCCGGGCTTGCAATGGCCCCGCGGTGCTTTCAAGCCGAAACACAGTGCCATTGTGCTCAACATGATTGACGCTGTGCGGTCGAAGCCATTTCACATTGCCCTGGTTGCATTCGCTGGCCAGCATGTCGATGATGTCGTCGCTTTTGCGGTCACAAAACAGTTGCCCTTTGTGTTTCTCGTGAAATGGAATGTGGTGCTGGCGAACCAGTCGAATGAAATCATCGGGGGTGTATCTCGCCAAGGCGGCTTTGGCGAAGGCCGGGTTTTCAGACACAAAATTCTGTTCGCTGACCGACACGTTGGTGAAGTTGCACCGGCCACCGCCGCTGATCCGGATTTTCTCAGCCAGTTTATCGCTGTGGTCGAGCAGGCCGACCTTAAGCCCACCCTGTCCGGCCTTGGCCGCACACATCAAGCCCGCCGCACCCGCGCCGATCACCAATACATCAAACTGCTGCATGGTGAACTGCGTCGATGGCTTGAAGCTGCTTCACAAAGCCGTGCGGCAACTGGTCGGGGTTCGCCAGCCACTGCTCAACCAAGTGTGCGGTGGATTGTGCGTCAATGTCAGGATTGGGGTCGGGCTGCTCAGTGAATACACTTTCAGGCTCGGCAATGCACCATGTTTGCCCCGCCTTCACGCCATCCATGCGGGGGCTGCGGTATGGCGCAGCCACAGGTTCGCCCTCGTGGCCGCGAATCACCAGTGCAGTCTGCCCGGTCGCACACAACACTTCACGTTGCAAATTCCAGAATTCCGGATGGGTGTAACTGGTCACCAGCAAGCTGTGTTCAAACGCACTGGGCACAATCAATTTGACCAAGGTGTGGGTGCAACTGCGCACGCCCAGCAGCTTGCGGGTTTGCAGCAATTTTTCAATGGCGGGGTACAAGCTGGCCATGGGCAGGTAAGCCGGTTTTGACACACCCTCGCTAAGGGCATTCCATGACAAATGCTCGAACACCTGCGCACTGGTAACCCGGCCGGTGAAATCGGCGAGCAAGCCATGAACCAACACCGGGTAGCCCTGCTGCGCAAGCAAACCCGCCAACAATGGGGTGAAATTGGGTTTGCGCCGTGCACCGTTGTAACTGGGCAGAACCACCACTGGCTTGCCACTGGCCCTGGATTGCGCATTCAATTGCTGCAAGGTTTTGGACACTGCGTCGTCGCCGTGGGCTGGCCAATTGGCAGCAATCGCGTCCAGAAAACCCAACAGCTCATTGTGGCTTTCGCCTTTCACGCGCAAGGCAATCAGAACAGCGCCCAGCTCGAAATCTGACACTTCATTTCGCAAAATAGCGCTGTAAAGGGTGCCGGCTTGCTCTCGGCTAAGGCCGCGGGCCCCCTCTTTGCCCCGGCCAATTTCTTTGAGAAACGGGGCGCAAGAAAACGCGGCGGGCTGAATCAATTCAATGGGCATGGCAACTCGGATTGCGTGTTGACGCCAGGAAAAAAAATGCAGCTGGCGCGTTAAAGCGCCATTGTAACAAGGCTTTTCTGGGCTCGAATCAATTTGCGAACCTCGGGCACACAAGAACCACACTGGGTGCCGCACTTCAAGGTTGATTTCAACGCATCAAGGGCCTCGGCCTCGCTGCCCTGCGGATTGGCTGCGCAAAATATTCTCAGGTTTTCCTCGATGGCGGTTTCAGACACACCCACACAATTACACACCATGCGCACCGCCTGGGTTTGTACCCCCGGGGGCTGCACAGCCGGAGCCAGCAAAAACGAGCGCAGCGGCATCACGTCGAGGCTTTGGTCAAAATAATTGCGCAACCAACATTCGGATTGAATATCGCCAGCCAAAAAAACGCGATTCAGGGTTGCTACAGGCTCACCCTTGATGCGCTCGACAGCCACACCGATGGCGCGCCGTGCATCGGTGGTGGGGTCGGAATACACCATGACATCGCCGCCCTGACAAGCAAACAGGGCTTGAACCCGTTCGACCACAGCTTTCGGGGGGGCTTTTCGGCAAGCGGCCCGAAACAACACGCCTGTTTTTTCCCGGCCGATGGGGACACACACGGCGGCATCGAATTCCGCGTAGAGGTTGCGTGCCTTTCGCCACAAGGTGAGCCAATGTTCGCTGTGAACAAACACCACCATTTGCCAGGGCAAATTGGCCTTTTTCAATTGAATGGCACTGTGCTTCAATTCAGGCTGTTTGGAATAAGGATCGAAGGCTTCCAAGGTGAGGGCGTTCACCCCCCCCACACCACTGCGGCTTCCAAAAAATTCTGGCCCCCAGTGCATGGGCACCACCGCCTGGTTTCGGGCCACGGATTCATCTGGTTTTGCACGCAAGGTAACAGTGGCGCGGCGCGATTTAACCTCCAGCCAATCGCTGGCGGACAAACCCAGCCGTTTGTAATCATCAGGATGCAACGCAATGGATGGTTCGGCTTCATGTGAGAAAAACTCAGCGAGTGTGCCGGTGCGGCTTGCACCATGCCATTGATCGCGCAGCCGGCCAGTGTTCAAACGCCAGGGAAAACGGGCATCGGCCTCCTCGGCCACTGGCTCGTAAGCTGCAAACACGAATTTCGCTTTGCCGGTTTCCGTAGGAAATACGCCATTTTCGTACAGGCGAGCCATGCCTTGTGAGGCGCCCTCTGGCATGGGCCACTGCTGCGGGCCTTGGCTTTCCAACACGGCGTAGCTTAGACCGGTGATGTCCAGGTCCCGCCCACGGGTGGTTTCACGGTGTTCATTGAATATAGCTTCAGCGTTGTCGTAGCTCAGGAACGGCCTTTGCCCTGCATCCAGGCGTGGGCTGCCAACGCCCAGCTTTTCAAGCTCAAGCTCTAGCCGTTGTGCAAAATCAACCACAATTTGCCAATCGTTGCGGGCTTTACCAAAAGCTGGCAGCGCAGCGCGCACGCGGCTGATGCGCCTTTCGCTGTTGGTGACCGTGCCCTCTTTCTCACCCCAGGTGGTGGCAGGCAACAGCACATCGGCGTATTGAACAGTGCCGGGCGTGAGGTAGGCATCTTGCACCACCACCAATTCGGCATTTTGAAGAGCACGCGCTACTTTTTGTGAATTCGGCAGCGAATGCGCGGGGTTGGTACAGGCGACCCACACTGCCTTGATTTTGCCTTGTTCGAGTTGATCAAACATTTCCACCGCTGTGGCACCCGGGGTGGCACTAATTTGATTCACCCCCCAAAACGCAGCCACTTCAGCCACGTCTTCAGGGTTACTCAGTTCACGGTGTGCGGGCAGTAAAGTTGACAAGCCGCCCACCTCACGCCCACCCATGGCATTGGGCTGGCCCGTCAATGAAAAAGGCCCAGCGCCGGGCTTGCCGATGTGCCCAGTGGCCAAATGCAATGCGATGAGGGCGGTGTTTTTGTCTGTGCCCGTGGTGGCCTGGTTCAACCCTTGGCAATACAGGGAGAGTGTCCTGTTGCTTTGGGCGAACCAGGTGGCGGCCTGAACAATGGCCGCCTCGGGAACTCCGCACACACTGGCAGCGATTTTGGGCGTGTACTGTGCAAGCCCATCGGCCACCGCCTCAAATCCTTCGGTGTGCTTCGAGATGTAAGGCATATCCAGCCAGCCTTGCTGCATCATCACGTGCAACATGGCATTGAACAACATCACGTCGGTGCCGGGCTGAATTCTCAAATGCAGATCAGCCATCAGCGCGGTGTCGGTTGTGCGCGGGTCGACCACGATCAGCTTGTGGTCAGGGTTGGCTTCGCGAGCGGCTTCCAGCCTTCGAAAAGCCACGGGGTGGGCGTAAGCCATGTTCGAACCAGCAATGAACACACAATCGGCGTGACTCAGGTCATCGTAATTGCACGGCGGTGCATCAGCGCCCAAGGTGCGCTTGTAGCCGCTGACCGCGCTACTCATGCACAGGCGTGAGTTGGTGTCGATGTTGTTGGTGCCAATGAGGCCTTTGGCCAGCTTGTTGAACACGTAATAATCTTCGGTCAGCAACTGGCCACTGATGTAAAACCCCACGCTGTCTGGCCCATAGGTGGCAATCAGCCGGGCAAATTCACGAGCGGTGAAATCCAGCGCGGTGTCCCAGTCGCTTTCTTGCACGGGTTGCTCGCGCTGGGTGCGCAACAAGGGCACACCCGCCCGCACCTGGCCATACACATTCACTGTGGCGGTTTCGGCCAGTTTGCTGCCTTTGCTGCACAGTTTGCCCCAGTTGGCCGGGTGGTCTGGGTCGCCTTTCACATCCACAATGCGCCCTTGCTGGCTGCGCACCACCACACCGCAACCCACGCCACAGTAGGGGCAGGTGGTTTTGGTGCTGTTTATCGATGTGGCTGTTGCTTTCATTGGCAAAGTTTTCCGCAGGGTGAATCGGCTGGCGAGCTGATTTACAGGCCGTGATTTTTCACTTCACTGGCTTTCAAGGCGACGCGCCCATCGACCACCTGAACGGAAAACTTGGCCGTACAGCCTTCATCGGGCTCTCGGGCACACCCATCGGCCAAACCGATTTGCCAATTGTGCAAGGGGCAGGTCACGGTGGTGCCATGCACGATCCCCTGGCTCAAAGGGCCTTTCTTGTGTGGGCATTCGTCGAGCAGCGCAAACACCTGCTGCTCGCCGTTGCGGAAAATTGCAATGTCTTGCCCGGTTGGGCGACGAACAATTCGTGAACCCAACACAGGTATTTCGTCCACCGCGCAAATGTCGATCCATTCCATTTTGATTTCCTTTCCTTGTGCTATTGCTGAATTCGACATTAAACCACCTCGGCCAACTTGATCGGAATGAACTGGCGCAAATCCACCTGCGCCTGCTCAGGCTTGTGCCATGGGTCTTCTTCGATGGCCAGGGCGGCCTGCAATTCAGCCCACAAGGTTTTGCGAAGCTCGGCGTCATCCAGAATTTTCGCTTTGACATGGTCCAGCCCAACACGCTCCAGATAATGCACTGTGCGCTCCAGGTACCACGCCTCTTTGCGATACAACTGCAGGAAAGCGCCGCTGATTTCGAGCACTTCGTCGCTGGTTTTCACGCGACACAGGAATTGGGCCACTTCGGTTTTAATGCCGCCATTGCCACCCACATAAATTTCCCAGCCAGAATCCACCCCGATCACGCCCACATCTTTGATGCCGCTTTCAGCGCAATTGCGCGGGCAACCCGACACGGCCAGTTTCACTTTGTGGGGCGCGTACATCTTGAACAGGGCGTGCTCCAGGTCTTTGCCCATCTGGGTGCTGTCTTGTGTACCAAAACGGCACCACTCACTGCCCACACAGGTTTTAACGGTACGCAAACCTTTGGCATAGGCATGGCCGCTGGGCATATCAAGATCTTTCCACACACCTTGCAGGTCTTCTTTTTTCACGCCCAGCAAATCGATGCGCTGGCCACCCGTTACTTTCACGGTGGGAATGTTGTATTTATCAACGACATCGGCAATGCGGCGCAATTCAGCAGCAGTGGTTTCACCACCCCACATGCGAGGCACCACCGAATAGGTTTTGTCTTTTTGAATATTGGCGTGGGCGCGTTCGTTAATAAAACGGCTTTGTGGGTCGTCCACTGCCTCGCCGGGCCATGAACTGATGAGGTAATAATTCACGGCAGGGCGGCAACTGGCACAACCGTTGGGTGTGCGCCAGTTCATGGTTGAGAACACCTCTTCTTTGGTGGTTAGGTGGTGCTTGAAAATCGCGTCGCGCACTGCCTGGTGACCATGGTCGGTGCAACCACACATGGGTTTGGTTTTCGGTGTGGCGGAGTAGTCTGCGCCAGCAGTGCTCATCAAAATCTGTTCACACAAACCCGTGCACGAACCGCAACTGGCGCTGGCCTTGGTGTGCTTTCGCACCTCTTCAATCGTAAACAGGCCTTTGGTTTTAATGGCTTGCACAATGGTGCCCTTGCAAACCCCGTTGCAGCCGCACACCTCGTCGGTGTCCGCCATTTTGCTGGCCTGGCTTTGGCCCTCATGCCCGGTATCACCAATGTTGTTTTGGCCGAACATCAGTTTGTCTCGAATTTCCTTGATCGCCTTGCCTTCACGCATCAACTTGAAATACCACGAACCATCGACCGTGTCGCCATACAGGCAGGCACCCACCAGTTTGTCATCTTTAATCACCAGCTTTTTGTACACGCCACCAATGGGGTCGGAAAGCAGCAACTCTTCATGGCCTTCACCGCCCATGAAGTTGCCTGCTGAAAACAAATCCACGCCAGTGACCTTCAATTTGGTGGAGGTGACCGAACCTTCGTACCGACCAATGCCAAACTGCGCCAAATGGTTGGCACACACCTTGGCTTGTTCGAACAATGGAGCGACCAAACCGTAGGCAATGCCACGGTGGTTGGCGCATTCACCCACAGAATAGATTTTTGGGTCGGTGATGGTTTGCATGGTGTCGTTGACCACCACGCCGCGATTGCACAGCAAGCCTGCGCTGGCGGCGAGTTTGTCGTTGGGGCGAATGCCCACAGCCATCACGACCAGGTCGGCTGCGTGAACATCGCCATCGGAAAACTCGATGGACGCGACCCGACCATCGTCACCGGCGTGCAGTGCTTTGGTGTTCTTGGCCAGCAAAAACTTCAAGCCTTTGGCCTCCAGGCTTTTTTGCAACAAGCCAGCGGCTGTTGGGTCAAGCTGGCGCTCCATCAGCCATGTGGGCAAATGCACCACACTCACATCCATGCCTTGAATGGCCAGGCCGTTGGCGGCTTCTAGCCCCAACAAACCACCGCCAATGACAATGGCTTTTTTGTGCTGCTTGGCCGCAGACAGCATGGCTTCGGTGTCGGCAATGTCACGGTAACCGATGACACCTGGCAAGTTCGCGCCGGGCACGGGCAAGATGAAGGAGTTGGAACCCGTGGCCAACAGCAGGCGATCATAGGGCGCTGAGGTGCCGTCAGCGCAGTGAACCACGCGCTTGACCCGGTCAATTTGCGTCACCTCTTTACCCACGTGCAAGCTGATGTTGTTGCTGGAATACCATTGCCAATCGTTCAACACGATTTCTTCGAATTTTTGCTCTCCAGCCAGCACGGGCGACAACATGATCCGGTTGTAATTGGGATGCGGCTCGGCGCCGAACACAGTGACTTCATACAGCTCCGGAGCCAGCTTGAGCAGCTCTTCCACCACACGGATTCCGGCCATGCCGTTACCAATCACCACCAGCTTCTGTTTTTTGACGGACATCAGCATTTTTCTATTTCCCAATTAACCAAAAAAAAAACGGCCCCCGGCTGCACGAAGCAGCACGGACGCCGTTGTCCAACTCCTTAAGGCTGGTTAAAGCCGCAGGAGACCTGTCAATCCACCTGTGGGACGCCGCCGTTGACGACCCACGCCTATTTCTATGCAAAGGTCGTGCCAGGGAGTTTTAAGGGAATTTGCACCACAAAGTCGCCAAATGGCGGCTTTGTGGATACCTAGAAATAGTGAACCGAGCACTATTGCAGTGCATCGCACCCCACTACAGCTGACAAGTGCCTGTCGGGTCTTGCACCTTATTGGGCAATGAAACACTCGCACTCACCGACACAGGCACAGGCAAACGGTTGAAACTGGTGATAAACACCGGGTTGTAACCTTGAAGCGCGAGGGTCAGGCTGTCGCCTTCTTCAAGCTTCACCGAAATGCCCGCCAGGTCGATGGATTGCTCGCCATAGCCCTTCAACGGGGTGATTTGATCATGCAACACGGTTTGTGTGCCATCCGCGCGCTTCAAACCCAGGCCCACATAAACAATGGGGGCTTCTGGCGATGCAGGCCCAACTGGCTCTACCTTCACTTGCGCTTTGGGCGTACCCACATAACAGCCTTTCAAATTGGCATTGTTCAGCTCGACATAAATGGGGCGGGCCAACTGTGCAATTTGTGTGGAGGTGAGCCCTGACAACACGCCAGTGAGGCCGGTCATGACCTGGGTTGGCGTGGTGAAGCTGGATGCGGCCCGCGCCCCATCCAGCTTGGGTCGATTCGATGAATTGGATTTCACCTCCACCGCCGTGGGGTCAGCGCGGCTGTCTTCCAGCACAGCGGTGATTTCAGGCACGGGCACCGGGCCAAACCCAAGGTAAGACGAGCTACGAGCTTCTTGAGCACCCACCAAATGCTGGACAAGAAACTGGAACATCATGTTTTTGAGCGGAATGACACAACGACCAGTTTGGGTGTCATAGATGTCTGCCGGGCAAGCATTCGGGTTGGTCTTCAACCAAATCAGGCTCTCATTGAACGCGTATTTGGCACCGCTGCCTTCCAGCTCAGTGACGGGATCCTGCTGAACGCCCAAGGCATTGAGCGCGTGGCCAAACTTGGTGAACAGCAACTTGGCGCTGGGGTTGACCTGTCGGTAACACTCAAAGTTTTGAATACCTTCGTTCAAGTTGAACAGCACATCTTTCGCACCTTGAATGAAAAAGGCGGGCACGTCGGTTTTCAGGGTCATGCCACGCGGCAGGTTGGCCGACAAATCACAATAAGAAATTGAACCCTGCGAGCCCAAACGCTTCACAATTTCTTCTGACACATTCCCTGTGGTGTTGGCTTGCGCCAGGCCTTCAAACAGAAAAGGATCGTAACGCCCACGGTTGCTTTCAAGCCCACCTGCAATCAGCCCGTTGAGGTAAGTGGTTTTGGGCACACCGGCGGGGTTCAAGCTGTAACGCAGGTCATACCAGGTGCCATTGGGCACCATGGCATCAATTCGGGAATCAAGGCCGGAACCGATCAACTGAAACGCACCGCCGTAACTGCGACCAATCGTTCCAACGACAGGATCCAGTGCGTTGTTTTTGCTCCGGTAGCCCAGGTTGGGCAAATTGGCCTCGGCCCAATCCAGAATGATCTGGAAGTCTTTCCCTTCAAAATCGGGGTCCAGAATGGTCACATTGCTGCCAGTGTCGCCGTGGCCACGTTGGTCGTAGGAAATCACATACCAACCCGCGCGCCCGGCAACCGGGTTGTTCTGGTTGTAGGCCACCTGTAGCGTATCAATACCAATCTCGGAAGTTTGCGTGGCTTCATCGAAATCAAGCGACTGCACCCGGTTTCCGCCAAAACCATGCGAATGCAACAACAGGGGCGTGGCTTCGCCTGCGTCCAAATCAGGATAAAACACGGTCAGTGCCAATTCAGTGCCATCAAAACTTTGAATGGTCACCTGCTCCGTGCGTGCCGCGTGCCCGGTGGCTTGTTGCGCATTTTTCACCTGAAGGGGCTTGAGGTTTTCCGAAGGGCTCACGCCGCCGTTTCCATTGGGTGCCGGGTTGCCCCTAAACTGAGTGTCATTGCCCGACAAACAGCCTGCCACAGCGCTGGCCGCCAACAGCGACAAGCCCAACCTCAATACCCGGGTCGAAAAGGTGAAACAACGATTACCGCGCGTGAACATGAACTGTCTCCAAATTGTCATGGTTAGTTGCCTCTTTTACTGAAACATGAACTGTTTTAGATTCAGGCACTTACGTAGCGAGGCGGACCATGCAGCCGAACCAGCCACAAGTCGTTTAAAATACTGAACTGTTCTTAAAGGTAAATTGCAGTGAAACAAACCGGCCCACAGATTGTTCTAGGCATTGAAAGTTCATGTGACGAAACCGGCGTGGCCTTGTGCAGCACCGATGGTGAAATTCTGGGACAAGCCCTTTATTCACAAATTGCCATGCACAAAGATTACGGCGGCGTAGTTCCCGAGCTTGCCTCGCGAGACCACATTCGACGCCTGATACCCCTGCTAAATGAAACACTGACACAAGCCAAACTACAGCTAGAGAACATCGACGCTGTGGCTGTAACCACCGGGCCTGGTCTACCCGGCGCACTGATGGCTGGCTGTGCCTTTGCTTACAGCCTGGCGATGGGTTTAAACCTGCCAGTGATACCGATTCACCACCTTGAAGGGCACCTGTTGTCGCCGTTGCTCTCTGCCAACCCGCCAGAGTTTCCCTTCACAGCCTTGCTTGTTAGTGGTGGGCATTCGCAACTGATGGCAGTGCAAGGCCTGGGGCAGTATGCATTGCTGGGCGAAACGCTGGATGACGCCGCAGGCGAGGCATTCGATAAAACAGCCAAAATGATTGGCCTGCCCTACCCCGGTGGGCCTGCCTTGGCCAAGCTGGCCGAACAAGGCGACCCCACCCGCTTCAAATTGCCCCGCCCCATGCTGCACAGCGGCGATTTGATGTTCAGCTTTTCCGGCCTGAAAACTGCTGTGCTGACTACCGCCATGAAGCTGGCAGATGTCAAACAGCCCTCTGAAACCATGCTGATCAGCGATACCGACAAAGCCGACCTTGCGGCCAGTTTTCAAGCCGCCATTGTTGAAACACTGGTTAAAAAGGCTTTGGCAGCGTGCAAACAAAGCAAGCACAAACGCTTGGTGGTGGCCGGTGGTGTAGGCGCAAACCGTTTGCTGCGCGCGGAATTGACTGCAGCCGCGAAACGACAAGGCGTGGAAGTATTTTTCCCGGAATTGAGTTTGTGCACCGACAATGGCGCGATGATTGCGTTTGCCGGGGCCATGCAATTGCGCGAACAGCCCGGGTTGTTGGAACAACGCGATTACAGCATGCACACGCGACCGCGTTGTGAACTGGCGAGCCGCTGAGCTGCGCTAGCCGTTTGTGAACTGCATTGGTCGCTTCTGATCCGCGTCGTTCGCATCTGAACCACAAGGACACTTCGCTGACTAAAAATCAGCAAAGCGTCGCTTGCTGGTTCCATCGCGCTAACCGTGGCGCACCGGGTGTTTGGCTTTGACGTCCCCTCGCTTCGCATTCAGGAAAACCTGCCCGTTTGGGCCCACATGCTGAGCGTGCCCGCAGGGCAACAACGAAACTCGGCCATCTGTTTTGCCGAGTTCGGTGAGCAGCATTTGGGTGCCAACAAGGGATCCACAGGTTTTCCAGCGAACGAAGGGACGTCAAAGCCAAATGCCAAATGTCAGTCAATCAAAGGTGTTTTGCCAATTGAACAAAAGTGCTTCGGGCAAGCCCCAGTTTCACAAACCGTGCCCGACACGGTATGCTTGAATGCTAAGTTGAGAGGTACCCCACATGAATGCGCCCACCGAAGAATTCGCCCTGAACGCAATGCAACGCGCCGCGGTGATTGAAGGCTTGCAAGCCATCTTGCCGGCACACGCTGTGCTACACGAAGTCGAAGACACCAAACCTTACGAATGTGACGGTTTAAGCCTGTTCCGGCAATTGCCCATGGTAGTGGCTTTGCCTGAAACCGAAGCACAGGTGATTGAAATCATGAAACTGGCCAATCGGCTGAATGTGCCTGTGGTGGCACGTGGCGCTGGCACAGGTTTGTCTGGCGGTGCACAACCCCACAAACATGGCATTTTGCTGGGCATGGCCAAATTCAACAAAATTCTGAAAGTAGATGTTCAATCCCGCTCCGCCGTGGTGCAGCCCGGTGTGCGCAACCTGGCCATTTCTGAAGCCGTTGCCCACCACCAGCTGTATTACGCACCCGACCCATCCAGCCAGATTGCCTGCACGATTGGTGGCAATGTGGCTGAAAACAGCGGTGGCGTGCATTGCTTGAAGTATGGTCTGACCGTTCACAACGTATTGAAAGTGCGGGCCATTACCATTGAAGGTGAGGTTGTTGAGTTCGGCTCCGAAGCGCCCGACGCACCGGGGCTGGAATTGCTCAACCTGGTCATCGGCTCGGAAGGCATGTTGGCTGTGGTCACCGAGGTGACCGTGAAGCTGGTGCCAAAACCCGCCCTGGCGCAGGTCATCATGGCCAGTTTCGACGACGTGGCCAACGCAGGCAACGCTGTGGCGGCGGTGATTGCCGCCGGCATCATTCCAGCGGGCCTTGAAATGATGGACAAACGCGCCAGCCAAATGGTGGAGCCGTTTGTGAATGCGGGCTATGACACCGAAGCCGAAGCCATTTTGCTGCTTGAAAGCGATGGCACGCCGGAAGAAGTGGCCGAAGAAATCGCCGAAATGAGCCGTGTACTCAATGGTTGTGGTGCCACCGCCATCAAGGTGTCGCAATCGGAGGCTGAACGCCTGAAATTCTGGGCGGGCCGTAAAAATGCCTTCCCGGCTGCGGGCCGAATTTCTCCCGACTATTACTGCATGGACGGCACCATTCCCCGCCGCAGCCTGGCCAAAGTGCTCAATGCCATCACCGAGATGGAAAAGAAATACGACATGCGCTGCGCCAACGTGTTTCACGCAGGCGACGGCAACCTGCACCCACTGATTTTGTTCGATGCAAACAAACCCGAAGAAATCAAGCGCGCCGAGGATTTTGGCGCTGAAATTCTTGAACTGTGCGTTGAAGTGGGCGGCACCGTCACGGGCGAGCACGGCGTGGGCGTGGAGAAGCTCAGCAGCATGTGCGTGCAGTTCAGCGCCGAGGAAAACGCGCTGATGTTCGCGGTCAAACGTGCCTTTGATACCAAAGAACTACTCAACCCGGGCAAGGTGATCCCCACGGCCCACCGCTGCGCCGAGTACGGGAAGATGCTGGTGCGGGGCGGGCGCCTGGCATTCCCCGAACTGCCCCGCTTCTGACTGTCAATTCTCACAGTCGGCGCCCGGGGTGCTCGGGTACAGTGTTCGTATGAGCGCCCTGAGTCCCGTCGACCCCGGTCATTCGCCCGCCGACGCGGGCGAGGCGCAGGCTGCGCGTGCGCAGGCTGGCGACGAGGTCCGGCACCAGGCGCAGGCGCTCGAGGTGCAGTGCCTCGCTTCCGGCCTGCAGCTGGACGTCGCTCAGCTCCAGCAGCGGGCCGTAGCCCTGCCAGCGGCCGGTCAGCGCACCGATGTGC
>CAXRAE010000015.1:0-70198 GCA_964229025.1 Limnobacter sp.
TTACTGCAACAAGCTCAGTACGTTGTTGGGCAACTGGTTGGCCTGGGCCAACATGGCCGTGCCTGCCTGCTGAAGAATCTGCGAGCGCGTCAGGTTCGCAGTTTCCTTGGCGAAGTCGGCATCCATGATGCGGCCACGCGCGGTGTTCAGGTTGGTGCTGGAAATGTCGGCAAAGGCTGCCACCTGCTCCAGTCGGCTTTGGCCCGCACCCACCACCGCACGAATGCCGGTGATGTCGTCAATGGCCGCATCGATGTTGGTGATCGCGGTGGTGGCGTTGGCCACGGTGTCTACGTTGCCCAGATTGGCCTGAATGCTGGCTGCACCGTTGGTCAGCACCGTGGTCAAGTCGTTGCCGGCGGCCAGGCCGTCGTCGGTCAGGTTCAAGCTCAACGTGTCGCCTGCGGCGTTGCCCGTGCCCACCTGGAAGCTCAACACTTTGTTGGCCGCTGCAAACGTGGCGTTGCCGTTGAACGTGGTGCCCGTGGTGATGCGGTTCACTTCATTGGCCAGCTCGGTGAATTCACGGTTCAGGTTCAAGCGGTCTGTGGTGTTCAAGGTGCCGTTTTTGGACTGCACAGCCAACTCACGCATGCGCTGCAGGTTGTCGCTGATCTTGCCCATGGCGCCATCGGCCACTTGTAACAGTGAAATGCCGTCGTTGGCGTTGCGCGCTGCCACATCAAAGCCCTTGATCTGGGCGTTCATGCGCTCGGCGATCGCCAGGCCGGCTGCATCGTCTTTGGCGCTGTTCACACGCAAACCTGAGGACAGGCGGGCAATGGAGTTATTCAAGCTGATGCCTGAACCGGACAGGTTCTTTTGAGCGGTCAGTGAGGCTGCGTTTGTGTTGATTCCTAGCATTTTATTTCTCCAAGCATTTGTTAAGTTTGTTTGGCTGGTGGCCTCGTTGTGCCCCGCCTTATGACTGGTTATCGAGGCCTCAAAAAAAAACTTTAGGCTTGTGCATTGAAATAAAAAATTTTGTTGTTCGACCCTCAAGTTCTGAGATTTGGTGTCGTGTTTGTGGGCTTTTTTGGTTCATGGGGGGTCTGTTTGTGCCCCCTCAAGTTTCTTTGAATGTTGTCCGTTATAGAAATGTGCGATGTAACAATGTTTCACCACTCACCCTTGCAAGGCAGTTCAAACAGGGGGACGAACGAATGGGGGGATCCCCCCTTCCTGCGATGTTGCTTTGTTAATCGTTCTGAGAAAGTGTCGACATGTAAGGCGGTTTCTTACTTGCAGAGTGCTCGGATACAGACCGAATCTATAGATCTAGGATGATTCAAGTTAAATGGGTCCGGGTCGATGATACGTAAATGGGTATTGTCTCTGCAGTAACAGCAGTGCCTGAACAAATGTAGCAGTTCGTTAAATACTGAATTGGAGGATGTTCAAATGAAAAGTACCCGCCTGTTAGATGAGATCCGTGAAACCAACCTGTCTTACCTTCTGTTGGCCCAGCAACTGATTCGCGAAGACCGCGCCGAAGCAATATTCCGCTTGGGTGTGTCTGATGAAGTGGCTGATCTGATCGACCAACTCACCACCGCGCAGGTTCTGCGCATCGCTTCCAGCAACATGTTGATGTGTCGTTTCCGTTTCGACGATGAAGTTGTCTGGAATTTGTTGACCAGCCACAGCAAAGACCGAAGTGTGTCGGGCATGCATGCCGCGATCATCATGTCGGGCAAGGCTGTCAAGGCCGCAGTTTAAAGCAAACACAACAAGTTAACAGAAAGTCTGGTGAAACAATAAAAACAACACACCAACACATTGAAAGAACAGGGGAAGAGATCATGGCCAAAGTCAAGTCGATTGTAGATGAAGCTGCACAAATTCAGCTGGCGACAGAACTGATTCGTTTGGATGCACGCTTGCAAGTGTTGGAATCCGAAACGCAATTGTCGCGGGAGCGTTTGCTCAAGTTGTACAAAGAGCTTAAGCACAAATCGCCACCGAAAGGCATGTTGCCGTTCTCGACCGACTGGTTCATGACCTGGCAGCCCAATATTCATTCCAGCCTGTTCATCAATGTGTATCAGACACTGATCAAAAACACCGACATTGAAGACATCGATGCGATCATCAAGGCGTACCGCATGTACCTTGAGCAGGTTGCACAACTCGGTTTGCCAGAGGTTTTGTCTCTGACCCGTGCGTGGCGCCTGGTGAAGTTTTTTGACGCGGGCATGCTGACCACCACCGAGTGTAAAGAATGCGAAGGCAGCTTTGTGGTTCACACCTACGAATTGGTGAACGACTACGCTTGTGGTTTGTGCCACATGCCTTCCCGTGCTGGCAAAACCCGGCAGTCCGCGGCAGAACGCTTCTTCAACGAAGAGGCCACCAGCGTCGAAGCTTAAACGTTCGTCTACACGGCCCGGGGGGATCGGGCCAAATTTTTGCCCTTGCTGCGAAGTACAACGATCCGGTTGCATCCTCCCACCCTCTGTCTCTTCCGGGTCTGCAGCAGGGGCTTCTTCAAGCCGCACATGAAACCAGCATCGCTGGTTTTTTTGCATTCTGGGGGCTCAAGAATCGCGTCAGCACTGAATTGTGAAGTGATGGGCGGCCTTGTTTGATGCAATGAAATCGCCCATAAAACCCACCTTATTCCGACAAAAGATTTTACAAATCTTGCCGACAATACCTATACAGAGAAACCATTTTTAGACAGAGAACCTGAGCCAATGTTAGTTGCAATCGGATACGTTGTCGTGATTTTTTCCGTGTTGGGTGGCTTCGCATTCATGGGCGGGCATTTGCTCACCCTTTGGCAACCCGTTGAAGTGTTGATCATTGGCGGTGGCGCTGTTGGTGCGATGCTTGTTAGCAACACCCCAGGAATATTAAAAGCCACCGGGAAGGCTGTGGCGGGCGCAGTCAAGCCCAACGCGATGACCAAGGCTTTTTACATGTCTTTGATGGCGTTGATGTTCGAGATTCTATCGAAGGTGCGCAAAGAAGGTTTGATGTCGATTGAAGGCGATGTTGAAAACCCTGAAGAAAGCGCTTTGTTTCAGAAATACCCAGAAGTGCTGCATGACCACCACATTGTTGAGTTTTTGACTGACTACCTTCGCCTGATGGTGAGCGGCAACTTGAATCCCATGGAAATTGAAAACCTCATGGATGGCGAGCTGGAAACCCACCATCACGAGGCCCATGTCCCCCAGGCAGCGGTGCAGCAGGTGGCAGACGGTTTGCCAGCGTTCGGTATTGTGGCTGCCGTGATGGGCGTGGTGCACGTGATGGGATCAGTGGGGCAGGTCAGCAACGCCGAATTGGGTGTGATGATTGCCGCTGCGTTGGTGGGCACTTTCCTGGGCATTTTGTTGGCCTACGGTTTTGTGGGCCCACTGGCCAGCATCATCAACCACAAAATTTCTGAATCGTCCAAACCTTTTGAGTGCGTGAAAACCACGCTGTTGGCCAGCTTGAATGGTTATTCGCCTGCGCTGGCTGTCGAGTTCGGTCGCAAAGTTTTGTATTCCACCGAGCGCCCAAGTTTCAGTGAACTTGAAGAGCACGTGAAAAGTACCAAAGGCAAGTAAACACCATGGCCAAGTCGGAAGAAGAACGCCCAATTATTGTTGTCAAGAAGATCAAGAAGGGTGGCCATGGCCACCATGGCGGCGCATGGAAAATAGCTTACGCCGATTTTGTAACCGCGATGATGGCGTTCTTTTTGTTGATGTGGCTGCTTGGGTCCACCTCTGAAGGCGATTTGAAAGGCATCTCCGAATACTTCAACTCACCCTTGAAGGTGGCACTAATTGGGGGTCCCGGATCTGGCACCGCAACCAGTGTAATAGATGCAGGCGGAACTGATCTGGCCCGGTCTGTTGGGCAGGTTAAGCGTGGTAGCAACGACAAGGAATTGAACTACAACGAGAACAACAGCAGCAAAGAAGCTGCTGCTGAAAGAGCAGAAGCCAGCCGCTTAGTTGAATTAAAGGGGGAAATTGAGGCGCTAATCGATGCATCGATTTTGATGAAACAGTTCGAAAATCAAATCATGCTCGATATCACGCCCGAAGGTTTGCGAATCCAGATCGTGGATGAAAGGAATCGGCCCATGTTCGATTCCGGCAGTGCCGAGTTAAAGCCACACATGAAAGACATTTTGAAGAGTTTGACAACAATGCTGAACCAGGTGCCCAACAAATTGACGCTGTCAGGCCACACCGATGCAACGCCGTATGCGGCGGGGAATCGTGGGTACAGCAATTGGGAACTGTCCGCCGACCGCGCCAATGCCTGCAGGCGCGAAATGTACATGGCCGGCATGCCCGACTCGAAAATTCTTCGTGTGGTTGGCTTGGCTTCTTCAGTGCCGTTTGATGAAAAAGACCGCTTTGCACCTGTGAACCGAAGAATTGCCATCGTGGTGATGAACAAGCGATCCGAAGACGCAGTGCGTGCGATGGCCAACAAAGAACAAGAGCCCAACATGATTGATTTACCCCCGGTGCCACAGGTCAATGTGCTGCCAAAAAACAAACAATGAAAACCGTTTGAGTGAAGATGAACATGAACTGCAATAGCCACCTTGTCAGGAGCAAATGAAATGCAAAACGATTACCGCTTGATGAACATGATCGACGAAAAGGCGAGATTGGCAGGCTCTAACAAAATGGAGTTGTTGCTGTTCTCTTTGGGCTCGACCGAGGTGTTTGGCATCAACGTATTCAAAGTACGTGAGGTGTGCGAAACATTGCCAATCACCCGCACACCGAACATGCCACCGGGCGTGGAAGGCATCATCTCCCTTCGCGGCAGCATTTTGCCAGTGATTGACCTTGCGCAGTGTTTGAACATGGGTAACGGCGAGAAGCGCACAAAGCTGATCATCACTGAGTTCTCTTCACACACGCAAGCTTTCCTGGTTCAGGACGTGGATCGAATTGTTCGCGTGGATTGGGAAGCGGTGAAGTCACCACAAAGCATTGGGCAGTCCCAAAGTGCCATGATCACCGCTTTGACAGAATTGCCCGATGGCAAGCTGGTTTCCATCCTGGATGTGGAGCAAATTCTGGGCGAGGTGATCGGTGAAGGCGATGTGCCCAATATGGACAGCCTGAAGCCCGATCATCCTTACCCCGTGTTCTTCGCCGATGATTCCAACATGGCGCGCAAGAAAATCACCGAAGTGCTGGAGAAACTCAACCTGCCATTCCAAAGCGCAACCAACGGTCGCGAGGCTTGGGAAAAGCTTCGCAACATCGCAACGCGGGCTGAAAACGAAAACAGAAACCTCAAAGACGTGGTGTCGTTGATTCTGGTGGATGCAGAAATGCCGGAAATGGACGGTTACGTGTTGACACGACACATCAAGGAAGATGGTCGCTTCAAAGGTATACCAGTGGTGATGCATTCCTCGCTTTCATCCGTGGCCAACAAAAAATTGGGGCAGCAAGTGGGTGTTGACGCTTACGTGGGTAAATTTCACCCCGAAGAGTTGGCACAAATGGTTACCTCAATGCTTCACCCAGCTTAAGGAGAAAGCATGAATCCTGAAGATCTTAGAATCCTGATTGTTGACGACTTTTCGACCATGCGCCGAATTGTTCGCAACCTGCTCAAGGAAATTGGCTACAACAATGCCGACGAAGCCGAAGACGGTGCAGTGGCTTTGGGCAAGCTCAAAGCCGGCAACTTCAATTTTGTTGTGAGTGATTTGAACATGCCCAACATGAACGGTTTTGAGTTGCTTCGAAACATTCGAGCTGACGCAGACTTGAAACACCTGCCCGTGTTGTTGGTGACGGCGGAAGCCAAAAAAGAAGACATTGTCACCGCCGCGCAAATGGGCGCCAATGGCTACATTGTCAAGCCTTTCACCAAGGCCACCTTGGAAGAAAAGCTTGGCAAGATTGTTGCCAAGATGTCCGTTTAAACACACTCAAATCAAAGAGAGGTCCAAAGGATGAACCCTGAAAACCTGAAAAGCGGTGACAGCGACGACCTAGAAGCGTTGTTTGATGAAATTGCCGAACAACGTGTGTGGGATGACGCGCCCCAGGCACCTGTTGCATCCAAAGCCGAGCCTGTTAACGATCATCAGCCGGCCCAAAGCGATGTGACTAACGACGTATTCGCCGCAGGTGACGCCCATGTTGAAGAAGACCCGCATGACGTCTTTCGGCGCGTGGGTGCATTGACTCGCAAGTTGCATGATGCGCTTCACGAACTTGGCTACGACAAAAGCGTAGAAAATGCAGTCAGCGCACTGCCCGATGCCCGCGCCCGGCTCGAATACATTGCTGATTTGACTGGTAAGGCCGCAGAAAAAGTGTTGGCTGCCGTGGAGTCGACACAGAAACTCAACGACGACATTTCAACACGAGCCAGCGAACTGGACGCTCAGTGGGATCGCCTTTACAACAATGAAATGACGCTTGAAGAATTCAAAAGCCATGCGCGCGAAAACCGAGAGTTCATCAAGGAGATTTCGCAAAACAGCGGGCAAATGGGTTCCCACCTCACCGACATCATGATGGCTCAGGATTTCCACGACCTTACAGGTCAAGTGGTTAACCGCATCGCCACCATGGCTCAGGGGCTGGAGCAGCAACTGGTTCAACTGCTGTTGGACACCACGCCGCCAGATCAACGCAAATACGTTGAAGAGAACTGGCTGTCTGGCCCTGCGATGAATGCGGATGGTCGAACCGATGTGTGTGCCAACCAAGGCCAGGTGGATGACTTGCTGGAAAGCCTGGGCTTCTGAACCACAACAACAGGCAGTACTGAGGGATAAAACATGAGCGCATTCAGCGACGTTGAATTGTTGCAAGATTTCCTGACCGAAGCGGGTGACTTGCTTGAGGACGTGGATAGCAAACTGGTCGAACTTGAGCAAAGTCCGGAAGATTCAGAATTGTTGGCAACCGTATTTCGGGGTTTTCACACCATCAAGGGTGGCGCGGGCTTCCTGGAGGCCACACACCTGGTCGAGCTTTGTCACAAAACAGAAAACCTGTTTGACAAGCTCCGGTCCAAGGCTTTGTTGCTGAACGCCGAAATGATGGATTCCATCATGGCTGCCACCGGGGAAGTGCACCGCATGTTTGGTGAAATGCGCAATGGTCACCAGCCCAGTTCAGCGCCTGGCGAATTGCTGGATGCGCTCGATGCAGCCATTGAAGGACGCACCAGCGAAACACCCGTTGTAGTTGAAGAACCGACTCCAGCAGAGCCAGAACAAGCCACGGCAGAAACCGAGCCTGCCCAACGCCCGCCACTCAGTGCATTGGCTTCTGTGTCAGAAGACGATCTGGACTGGGCTGGATTGTACGAAGCCGTGGTGGGTGTGCCACCGCGCGAATTGGAGCAAGCCCGCTTAAGCGGTGGCATGGCCACAGAAGCAATCGCCAAGCAGGCCGCAGCTGCGGTCAGGCCCAAAGCGCCACCTGCAAAAGCGAACAAAGCCGCTGGTGCTGCACCTGCGGCCAGCAAAGAATCCACCATTCGGGTAGACACCGCCCGTTTTGACCAAATCCTGAACCTCAGTGGTGAAATCGGACTGACCAAAAACCGGCTGAATTGTCTGTTCCAGGCGATTTCCTTGGGCGCAACCAATGAAGACCTCATCAAATCACTGGACACCGTAGTTGGTCAGCTGGACATGCTGGTTTCCGATTTGCAATCTGCAGTGATGAAAGCGCGCATGCAGCCGGTGGGCCGTGTGTTTCAGAAATACAGCCGTTTGGCGCGCGATGTGTCGCGTCAGTTGGGCAAAGATGTTGAGTTGTTGATCGAAGGCGCTGAAACCGAGGTGGACAAGTCCATATTGGAGGAGCTGAACGATCCGCTGATTCACTTGGTTCGCAACGCGGTTGACCACGGCATTGAAACGATCGCCGATCGAACCAAATGCGGCAAAAACCCAAAGGGCATTGTCAACTTGTCAGCCCGTCAAACCGGCGACCACATTGTCATTGAGATCAAAGACGATGGCCGCGGCATGCGCCCCGAGGTGATCCGTGACAAAGCCATCGAGAAAGGTTTGATTTCTGCCGAAGAGGCGGGTCAGTTGTCTGTGCAGGAAAGTCTGCAACTGATCTTTTTGCCTGGCTTTTCTACAAAAGATCAAATTTCTGATATTTCAGGGCGTGGCGTGGGTATGGATGTGGTTAAAACCAACATCCAGCGCCTCAATGGTCGAATTGAGATCGAATCCGAACCTGGCGCTGGTTCCACGATCACCATCCTGTTGCCTTTGACATTGGCGATTTTGCCGGTGCTGATGCTCAAGCTGGAAGAACAGATCTATTCCTTACCGCTGTCGTGTGTCAGGGAGATCATTCCAATCGAAGAGGACAAAGTTCAACGTGTGGGTGGCAAGCCCACCATGGTGGTTCGGGGCGAAGTGATTCCATTGCTGGACCTGGCCACTTTGATTGGCAGACCACGCAACGATGGCCCCAAAGTGGGTGTGTTGGCCATCAGCGGCAACAGAGCGTGCATTTTGGCGGTGGACTCCCTGGTGGGTCAGGACGAAGTCATGATCAAGCCGCTCGAAGGGGTGAAGCCAAAGGGTGTGGCCGGTGCTACCTTGTCAGGAGAGGGCTTGCTTGTGCTGGTTCTCGAACTACGCGAACTCATCGAAGGGAAGCTGTAAACAGGCAGGACGCCTGGCTCTTCACCACACGGAGATAAACACATGAACAAAGTGGATCGCGCCCTGGCGGGCGTTTCCCTGCCCGTGAAATTTGGCCTGATTGGTGCTGTATTCCTTCTTGCCCTGTCCTTGTTGATGGGGCAATTGTTTTTTCAGGGGCAGGCCAATCTGCGGGCAGTGCAATCTGAGCAGGACGGCCGAATCGCCATCGACCGCGTGAATCAACTGTTGTTCCGCTTGCATGAACATGCAGCCTTGGGTGCAGTGGTGTTGAATTCAGGCACCACGAGCCCTGCTGTGTGGCGGGAAAAACGCGAACAAATCAACAGCGCCTGGACCGAAGTGCGTGCGGTGCTTCAAGCTGACTGGCTCGGTAGCGTGGAGTTGACCGACAAGTTGCAAACCCGGTGGAGCGAACTGCTCGCGCGCATTGACGCCATCCCGGCACAATCCAGCCTGTCTTCGCACCTCGCCATCACTGCCGAGCTGCCGGACTTAATCAAACTGGTGGCCGACGAAAGCGGCTTGACACTCGATTCGGAGCTGACATCCAACTACCTGATCAGCAACCTTGTTCAGCACGTGCCTGTTTTGAGCACGCAGTTGGGGCAGTGGCGAACGCAAACAGTTCAGGCGATTCAGGCCAACAACCTGAGCGCATCGAACCTGAATGCGATCAAAGGCTTGCTGGCTCAAGCCAAAAGCAAGCAAGGCGATGTGTCACAGGTGTACCGCCGCATCGAGGCCTTGGGTGCGCAGGTGCCAGGTGTGCTGTTTGAGACTAACGACAGCCTGGCCCTTGGTGTGGGTGCTTTCGATGTCACGCTTCAAGGTCTGGAAATGGGTGTGAGCCTGTACGATGGGGCTGCTTTCTATGACATGACCAGTAAAACCGCTTTGCAAGCCGAGGAACTGGCCAGCTACACTTCCGCTGCATTGGGGGATCAACTCGCCAACCGTGCCGCGCTCATTGAGCGTGAACGTTTGGCCTGGATGGGGGGTGCCAGCGCATTGGTGTTGTTCGCCATCGTGTTCAGTGTCTTGATCTTCACGGGTTTGAATCAGCGAGTCAACTTGCTCTTGGCTCACGCCCGGCGCATTGCATCGGGAGAATTGAATTCAAGGGGTGGCCCGCTTGACAAAGATGAAATCGGTCTCATTGCCCAGTCTGTAGAGCAACTTCGCACCAGCCAGTTGCGCATGGTCGAGGATCTAAAGGGAACCTCCAGCAGGCTGGTAAACACGGCTCAAGTGTTGTCGCAATCCTCTGGTGAGGTGCGGCAAGGGGCCAATGAGCAAGCCGACAGCGCCTCGGCGGTGTCAGCGTCCATCGAAGAGTTGACGGTGTCCATTGGCCAGATTGCGCAGCATGCGGACACGGCACGTGAGACCACATTGCAAGCGGGTGAACTCGCCGCATCAGGTCGACAGTGTGTGGCCCAAACACGCCAGTCCATGGACAAAATCGGTGAAGCATCGAACGCTTTGAGCTCGATTATTCTGGCCTTGGGAGAACAATCCAAATCCATCTCCAGCATTGTGGAGGTGATTCAAGACATCGCCAGCCAAACCAATCTACTGGCACTGAATGCAGCCATTGAGGCCGCGCGCGCAGGGGAGCAGGGCAGGGGCTTTGCTGTGGTGGCCGACGAAGTGCGCACGCTGGCTGAAAAAACCGCACAATCCACCACCGAAATTTCCGGTCTGATTGTTGGCATTCAGAAACAGGCCAACGACGCGGTACACCATGTTGGCAGTTGGGGCGACATGATTGCCCAAGGCCTTGCGCATTCAGGTCAAGCTGATGAGGCCATGTCACAAATTTCAACCCATTCTGAGCACACCGCCCGCTCGGTGGTCGAAATCAATCACGCCATCGCCGAGCAGTCACAGGCCTCCACCCTGATTGCCCAGCAGATTGAGAAAATCGCCCGCATGACCGAGGCCAGTGGCCAAGCCATCGGCAATGTGGACGCCATTGTGCACGACATCCAAACCTTCTCTGAAGGGCTGAATACCCAGGTCGGAGCGTTCAAAACGTAACAAATGTTTTCGGAACTGATGGGTTTTTTCACCTCAACTAACCCAAATGGATGGTGCGCACTTGTCGAATAATGAGCGATCGACGCAATCGGTCGTGAAAATCACTTAACCGGCGAGACAAGCCGGGCGGCAAGGAGTCCACCTCATGAGTTCACTGTATCGTTCCATTGAAAAAAGCCTGTTTCCAACCTTAAGCAGCAAGCTGTTGGGCAATACCCTTGGCATCGCTTTGGTGGTTCTTTGCAGCTATGGCTTCATCCATTCCTGGGCCAGCGAAGCACTCTCGGCTGCCCAGTTGTCTGAATTGCGATCCGTGTTGGCGTGGGGCTTGGGCTTTAGCACGCTGGCCTGTGTGGCTGCTTTTTTCTTTCTTCGGTATTTGATTGTCCGACCGGTTGCCGTGTTGGGCGAGCGCATGAAGCAGCTCGCTCACGGTGAAGGTGATTTGTCGGTGGACCTGCCCATCGTCAGTGAAGACGAACTGAAAGATCTGGCTGAAAATTACAACGCCTTCATGGTTCGACTGCGCGACTTGATTCACGAGATTCGCCGCATGACTGCGCAAGTGTCCATGGAGTCGGTTCGCGTATCGGGTAGTTTGAAAGATGCCAGCCGAACGGCCGACAAGCAAGGCTCAATCACTGGGGAAATTTTCAAGGCGGCAGACAAAGCCACAAGTGCCATGGAAAACATGTCCAACAGTGCAAGTTACCTCTCAAGCGCCACGGCCGAGCACTTGTCCACCGTCAACTCAAGCCACCAGGAATTGCTGTGCGTGGCCGAAGACATGAACAAAGCCAGCGGCAGTTTAAGCAGCTTTGGGCAAACGGTTGAAAAGCTCGCCCAAACAGGCCAAGGCATCGAAAGCATTGTGAAGCTGATTCACGACATTTCTGATCAAACCAATCTGTTGGCATTGAACGCAGCGATTGAGGCTGCGCGTGCTGGTGAGCAGGGTCGCGGTTTTGCCGTGGTGGCCGATGAAGTGCGCAGCCTCGCTGAGCGCGTGAAGGCGGCAACAGGTGAAATACGCGGGAATATTTCCTCCATGATGAAACTGGTGGGCGACACCCAAAGTGAAACCCGACTGATTAACCAAAGTATTTCACAAGGTCAGGAAACAGTCAGTGCATCGTCTGCCAAATTCTCCGGCATGGTTCACAGTTTCGAGGAAATGAGTACGCAAATTCGCGATGTCGCCGAGCAGGTATTGTCAGTCAAGGAAATCAACAACGAAGTCTCCAGAAAGGCTTCAGACATTCGCGACACCGCCCAGTCGGTGATTACCCAAACCACGGATTCGGAGCGCTCCAGTGTCGAATTGGCAAGCGCAACCGATCGGATTAAAGAACTCGTTGCACGCTTTAAAATTGGCAAAGGTGCCTATGAGCGAATCATTGAGCAAACCCTGGCCAGTCGGGAATTGTGCAAAGCCATTCTGATTGAAGCCATGAATGAGGGGCACGATGTCTTTGACGAAGCGTACAAGGCCGTTCCCAATTCCAACCCCCAGAAATACACCACACGCTACGACAGGGCGGTGGAGCGCAGGCTGCAAGCGGTTTACGATCAACTTGTGAGCAGCATTCCCGGCTCTGTGTTTTCTTTGTGCGTAGACCGAAAAGGCTACGCACCCACGCACAACAGCAAGTACTCTCGGCCTTTGACTGGCGACTTGAAGAAAGACCTTCTGGACAGTCGCGACAAGCGCATGTTCAGCGATCCGGTTGGCCTTCGCGCTGCGCAAAACACCAGCCCTTGGCTATTGCAAACCTATCGACGCGACACGGGTGAAGTGCTCAATGACCTGTCGTTGCCCATCGAAATCAATGGTCGGCATTGGGGTGGCTTGCGTTTGGGTTTTAGCCCGGAACTGCTGATCAACGATTAAACCTGGTTTGTTCAGCAGTGCTGTGTGACCCACGCCATCATTGGTGTTTCGCTGGCTTTGAGCTCTTCAATCAGTGCTTCGCTTAAACGCTGGTAGTTAACAGGGGCAGCGTTATCTGTTTGTCGACAAAGCGTCTCCAGTTGCGCAGCCAATGTTCTCGCAGATTCAAAACCAATTGCCGAGCTGGCACCCTTGATGTTGTGCGCGACATCGCCCAATAACGCGATGTTTTGGGCGTCGCTGGCCTCTTGCAAACGCGCGCAATACCCAGGGGCTTCCTTCAAAAACACACCAATCAGCATCGCCAACAATGCTCTGTCATTGTCGATTCGCTCTAAGGCTTCACTTGGGTTGTACGTCATGTTGATCCAGGTTGGTTCTAATTAGGAAGATGTTAACCCGTCAATTCGGAATATTGAAACGACAACTCGTTTTACATAATTAGAACATTCACAACTTGCAGGTGCTGCTTTGGCAGAAGAAACCGATCAGGAAAAGGACTTACCCGCGTCGGAACAGAAGATCCGTAAATCGCGAGAGGAAGGCAACCTGCCCCGGTCCAAGGAATTGGCCGGTGGTGTGGTGTTGTTGGCTGGTGTGGCTTTGTTGTACACCATGGGCAGCGATTTGGTCGCACAAAGCGAAAAGCTGCTTCGTGAAGGCCTGACCCTGGACCGTGCTCAGGCCTTTGACACCAAACACATGGGTTTGAAATGGGTGTTCATGCTTGAGGAAAGCTTGTTCATACTTGTGCCTTTGTTTCTGGTCGTGGTGGTGGCTGCGGTGTTGGCCAATGTGCTGGTGGGTGGTTTCAATTGGTCAACCAAGCCGCTTGAGCCCAAGTTCTCCAAGCTCAACCCCATCAAAGGTTTGAAAAATATTTTCTCAGTCAATGGCTTGGCTGAGCTGGTCAAAGCCATTTTGAAAACCGTGGTCTTGGGCGGGGTGGGGTACTTGCTCATCATGCAAGATCTTGGCGAGTTCTCCCAGCTCTCAGCCATGCCGCTTGAAGTTGGTATGGCTGAGACAGCACGAATCACCATCAAAGACGCCTTGATCCTTGCCCTGGCATTTCTGCTGGTGGTTTCCATCGATGTGCCTTATCAATTGTGGAAATACTACAAAGATTTGCGCATGAACCTTGAAGAGCTCAAGCGGGAATCCAAGGAGTCGGATGGTGACCCGCACCTGAAGGGCAAAATCAAGGCCATGCAACGCGAGGCCGCTCGCAAACGCATGATGGCCTCTGTACCCAATGCGGATGTCATCGTCACCAACCCAACCCATTATTCGGTGGCCATCAAATACGACAAGCAAGGCAATGGCGCCCCGCGAGTGGTTGCCAAAGGCATTGGCCCATTGGCTTTGAAAATTCGTGAAGTGGCTGCGGCCAGCAAGGTGCCCACCATTGAAGCGCCTCCGCTGGCTCGTGCCTTGTATTCCAATGTGGAATTGGAACAGGAAATTCCTGCTGCGTTGTACACGGCGGTCGCCAAGTTGCTGGCTTATGTGTATGCGCTGGCAGAGGGCAAAGCACACCAGGCGGAAATGCCAAATGAGGCTGACATTCCCAAAGGAATGGATCCGGGGGCGGTGGTCCAGTGATCGATGCGATGCCACTCTCGTTCGGTGCGATGCATCGCTAGTTCGGTGCGCCTTCGCCTCAGTTCTCCAGGAAACCTGTTTTTCCCTTGTTGAAGTTCACACTCACTCACCGAAACCCGGCAAAACAGACGGCCGGGTTTCAATGTCGGCTTGCCAATCCACAAAAGGACGGTAAATCCACCTCAATTCAAGCATTGAGAAAAGCTAAAGTTTTTCATAATTGAACCGTTAACAACTAGATAGGCGAGATTGTGGCCAACCCTGCACTGTCTCTCAGTTCAATCAAAAACGGCTTGGCCGGCGACAAGGTAAAAACCTTGGGTGCGCCGATTTTCATCGTCATGATTCTGATCATGATGATCCTGCCTGTTCCGCCTTTCGCCCTGGATCTGTTTTTCTCATTCAACATTGCCTTAAGCCTCATGGTGCTTGTGGCGAGCCTGTACACAACACGCCCACTTGATTTCGCAGCCTTCCCGACCATTCTGTTGGTGACCACCCTGTTGCGCTTGAGTTTGAACGTGGCCTCCACCCGTGTGGTGCTGATGCACGGCCATGAAGGCCCCGATGCGGCAGGCAAGGTGATTGAAGCCTTCGGTCACTTTTTGGTGGGCGGCAATCTCGCAGTGGGTATCGTGGTGTTCGTGATTTTGATGTTGATCAACTTCGTGGTGATCACCAAAGGTGCGGGCCGCATTGCTGAAGTGTCGGCGCGTTTTACCCTCGATGCCATGCCCGGCAAGCAAATGGCGATCGACGCCGACTTGAACGCTGGCCTGATTGGCGAAGACGAAGCACGCAAACGTCGTGCTGAAGTCAGTCAGGAAGCCGAATTCTTTGGCTCAATGGACGGTGCCAGCAAGTTCGTCCGTGGCGACGCCATGGCCGGTATCATGATTCTTTTGATCAACATCATCGGCGGTTTTGCCGTTGGTGTGGGCCAGCACGACATGACCTTCGCTGACGCCGGCACCACCTACGTGTTGCTGGCCATCGGCGATGGCCTGGTGGCACAGGTTCCCGCACTGGTGATTTCGATTGCCGCCGGTTTGGTCGTGGCCCGTGTTGGACAGGGTCAGGACATTGGTTCACAACTGGCCGGGCAGCTGTTGAAGTCTCCCCAGGCTGTGGGCATCACATCCGGCATTTTGGCCCTGATGGGCATCATCCCCGGCATGCCCAGCTTCGCATTCCTCAGCCTGGCTGCAGGCTTTGGTTACCTCGCTTATTACCTTGCGGATAAAAAGGCGGCGGTGCCTGTGGTGGACAGCAGCGCGCAGCAAGACAAAATCAAGGCCGCCACCACCGAGGCCCAAGAAGCCACCTGGGACGATTTGGTGCCAGTGGACACCGTGGCCCTGGAAGTGGGCTATCGCCTGATCGCGCTGGTGGACAACAAACAAGACGGCGACTTGCTCAAGCGCATCAAAGCGATCCGCAAAAAGTTTGCTCAGGAAATTGGCTTTTTACCGCCAGCGGTCCACTTGCGCGACAACCTTGAATTGCGGCCTTCGGTGTACCGAATTTTGCTCAAGGGCGTTGCCATGGGTGAAGGCGAAGTGTTTCCAAACCAGCACCTGGCCATCAACCCGGGGCGGGTGACCATGCAATTGCCAGGCCCACAAACCAAAGACCCGGCTTTTGGCCTGCCAGCAGTCTGGATCAGCGAAGACCAAAAAGAAAAAGCCAACGCCGCCGGTTACACCGTGGTGGATGCTTCCACCGTGGTGGCCACGCACCTCTCGCATGTGTTGCAAACATCGGCCTCAAGCCTGTTGGGCCGCAATGAAACCCAACAATTGCTGGAACACTGCGCGAAAAGCTCGCCCAAAGTGGTTGAAGACCTCACACCCAAATTGTTGGACGTTGCCATCATTCAGAAAGTGCTGCAAAGCCTGCTGGATGAAAGCGTTCATATTCGCGACCTGCGTACCATTTTCGAGACACTTCTTGAGCATGGCGCGCGCACCAAGAACCCGTTTGAATTGACCGCCGCCGTGAGAATTGCGCTTGGTCGCGCCATTGTGCAATCCTTGGCTGGTACTTCTGAAGAACTCAACGTTCTGGTGATGGAGCCACGCCTGGAGCAAATGATCACACAAGCGCACACCGCGGCAGGCCACGATCAGGTTGGAATCGACCCCAATTTGGCAGAAACCCTGGCGCGCCAAACATCCGATGCCGCTGCTCGGCAAGAGCAGCTCGGTCAAAGCCCAGTGTTGCTGGTGCCAGATGCCTTGCGTTTGTCCATGGCCCGTTTGTTAAAGCGCGCAGCCCCCAATTTGCGGGTGTTGTCGCACAGCGAAATTCCTGAAAGTAGAACCATCCGAGTTGCTCAAGTCGTAGGAGCCAAAGCATGAAGCTCAAAAAATTCACCGCCGCCACCACACGTGAAGCACTTCAAAAATTGCGTGCAGAACTGGGCGAAGATGCCATCATCCTGTCGACCAAGCAAACGGCTGGCGGTACCGAAGTGCTGGCTGCTTCCTCGCGCGATCTGGATGCGGTGACAGAAAAGCCAGCCAATGGTGCCCCCCCTTCCTGGACGCGAAGCGACCGCGAGCGTCATGCTGCACAAAGTAGCGCAGCCGACAAAGTGGCCGCTCAGGTGGCCGCTCAAGTGGCTGCTCAACGTGAACAGGCGTCAGCCGTGGCGGCACAACCGGTTCAATCAGCTGCGCCGCGACAAGCCGTGGTGCACTCGCAAGCCCCCGCCGTGGTCACCAGCGCACAACACTTAGAACGCGATTTCAGCGATCAAGACATGTTGTCGGATGTGGCCCGTCGGCGCTCCCTTGCAGCCAGCGAGGCCATGTCCAACGAGCAAACCGCAGTGCTTGAAGAAATCAAGCAAATGCGACAGTTGTTGAAAGACCAAATGGCCATGATGTCCTGGCGTGACTCACTGGAGAAAAATCCCCAGCGCGGCGAGCTGTGGAACATGCTGACCGTGTCGGGTTTCTCGCCTTTGTTTGCACGCACCGTGGTTGAAAAGTTGCCTTCTGGTTTGACCGAAAGCCAGGTTCACGATTGGGCCAGCAATGTGCTCAACAAAAACCTGAAGGTCATTCCTGCCAACAAAGACATGGTTGAAACCGGTGGTACATTCGCACTGGTCGGCCCCACTGGTGTGGGTAAAACCACCACCACAGCCAAGTTGGCAGCCCGTTGTGTGGTGAAGTATGGTGCCGATTCTTTGGGTTTGATCACCACCGACAGTTACAGAATTGGCGCACAAGACCAACTGCGCATATACGGCAAAATTTTGGGAGTGCAGGTGTACACCGCGCAAACTCACGACGACCTGGCTCAACTGCGAAACAGCATGCAAAGAAAGCGTTTGGTGTTGATCGACACCGTGGGCATGGGGCAGCGCGATGCTCGTGTGGCCGAGCAAACCCGAATCCTGAACGATAGCCATGTGAAACGTGTGTTGCTGCTCAATGCGACCAGCCAGCCTGAAACGCTCGACGACGTGGTGCGCCATTACAAAAGCAATGGCTTAAATGGTGCCATTTTGTCCAAGCTCGACGAAGCCGTGAAAATCGGTGGAGTGTTGGACGTCGTGATGCGCCACAAACTGGGCTTGCATTACATCGCCACTGGCCAGCGTGTCCCTGAAGATTTGTTCCCGGCTGACCCACGCGTGTTGGTGCACCGCGCCTTGCGTGTTCGGCCCAGCCCTGCATTCACTGCTTCTAGTGAAGAATTGAAGTGGAAAATGGCCCAAGTCTCTGCGACTGGAATTTAACTGGGTGTGATTTACTAGCATCATGGATCAAGCCAAAACACTACGTCATCTGTTGGGCCAGCAGGCCAAAACCATCCACCCGATACTGGGCGACATGGGCGCGGATTACGCCGCCTGTGTAGGTCGCTTCGTGTTGGAGCAGCAAGCGCGCCAGGATCGTGCCACTGTGTTGTTCGATGGTTCCGTGCAGGGGCTGGGCCAATTGCTCGCTTCGTCGCGCAACAGCGATCTGATTGAATTCCTCAATGGCAAAGGCAGTCTTGAAGACCAGGTGGTCAAACTGGCTGAACACCAGTACCTGGTTGTGGCCCATCAAGGGCTTTCAGCGCTGGTTGAAAATGCAAGTGCAGCAGACGCTTTGTTGGGCAAACTGCATCGCATGCCCGTCAGTTGTGACCGGTTTTATGCCACTTTGCCGTACCACGGTGTGGCATTGGCCAGCGCGTTTTCCCCACATGATGAATGGTATTGGGTCGTTCAGCCCACTGCAAGGTCGGTTACAGCCGCTTTTCAAGCCATTCGTTCAACTCGAACAAACAGCGAAAACACCCAGCACCGTGTTATTGTTGCAGGTGTGAAAAATACAGACGAAGCAGACCACGTGTTTGCCAACCTTCTTGAAAGCACAGCACGCTATTTGGGCAAGCCTTTGCAGTATGCAGGCCACTTGCCCGCGCTGGTTTCCGGCAGGGCATTGAACCAGGTCAGTAGGGAGATGATTGTGGCCGGCAGGCGAATCGCAAAAGCCATTTGTTCTTTTGACGAGTACGCGCTGGCGTAACAACAAGACAGGAAGCAACCATTTCATGTATACAGCACAGGGCACCATACAAAAATCACAACAAGTCGACCAGTACATACCGCTGGTGCGAAGGCTCGCCCACCATTTGATTGCCAAGCTGCCTGCCTCCGTGCAAATTGATGATTTGATTCAGGCCGGCCTGATCGGTCTCATGGACGCTATTTCGCGGTTTGAAGAGGGCCAGGGTGCACAATTTGAAACCTACGCCAGTCAGCGAATTCGCGGCGCCATGCTGGATGAATTGCGTTCTGCTGACTGGATGCCACGCGGTATTCGCCAAGCCCAACGAAAGCTTGAAGCCGCCACATTAAAGGCCGAACAGAAGCTTGGGCGTTCCCCTTCTGAAAAAGACATCGCAGAGGTACTCGGGGTAAGCCTTGAGGAATATCAAACCATGTTGTTTGAATCGCGCGGCGCCCAGCTGGTGTTTTATGACGATTACACCGACGATGGCGACGGGGAAGGCTACCTGGATCGCCAACTCGACCCGGATGAAGAATCCAATCCTTTGGCTTTGCTCGGTGACCAACGGTTCAGGGAAACCCTAATACGCGCCATTGAGGAACTGCCTGAGCGTGAAAAAATGCTCATGGGGCTGTATTATGAACAGGAGTTAAACTTCCGTGAAATCGCTGCTGTGTTGGGCGTGACCGAATCTCGAGTGTGCCAGTTGCATACACAAGCGGTCAGCCGCTTGCGCACCAAGCTACGCGAACACTAAACATAGATGGCGCAGCCCAAAGCCAAGAAAAAAAACCTCACCTTTGAACAATCCCGGCTGCGAGTCAATCGCTCCCTGTTGCTGATTATTTTCACTGGCATTGGGCCTTTGGCCTTGGCTGGTGTGTATATGTCTGTGGCCACCAACAACGCCGCCGGTTGGCAACTCATCGTTTTACTCACCGGTATTTTAGGAGTGGTGGGTGCGTGGTTCATGGGGAACAAGATGCTGTCGGGTTTGCTCGATGTGCTGCAAGGCTCAGTGCGCTCCGAGTTGCAACTTCGCCGTCTCATGGAACTGTCGGGCGACTGGTTCTGGCAGCAGGCTGCCGACCACACCATTCTTCGAATCATTCTGCGCGGAAAAGATCAAAAAGGCTCCACACGCAGTGGGCACTACCTGCCTTTCGACGGCTTGGCGCGTTGGGAAGTGGAGGGCTTAAAGTGCATCGATCCGCGCTTTAATTGGGACAGCTTCAAAAACCTGCTGGACTCCCATCAGCCCTTTGACAAAGTGTTGTTTGAGTATTGGCCTGACAACGCTGAGCGTTTGATCTTCGAGTCAACCGGGCGGCCGGTTTTCGATGAACGGGGTCAGTTTCAGGGCTACATGGGCGTGTCGACCGACATCACCCAAAAGCGGCTCAATGAGCAATTGTTGTCACTTCAGCGCTCTTTGTTGCAAGGTGTGTTGCTTTCTGCTCCCATTCCCGAGCTTGCTGCCGCTTACGCGCGGGGGCTAAAGAACTGTTTGACCAACAAGGCCGAGGTGTTGCTTGGTTTTCGGGATCGGCCCACTGAAAAAAACTGGCGCGTTCGGGGTACTGATTCTGCACTGCATCTACCGGCAGACAAAGGCGAAGCCTTTTGGTCTCAGGTTGATGCGCATTGTGAGGCCATAGAAGGCCACGATCAACACGGATTGGTGTGGCTGGGTCGCGTCAAGCCCGAGCATTATTTTGACGCAACCTGGCAAACAGAGCTGGGTGTGAAAACCATCTGGATCGCCCTGCGCAAAGCCGTCGAACCCACCCAGCCCGAATACTGGATTGTGATCGCTCAAAAGGGCCACGAAAGCGTGTGTCACGATGACGTGTTGCGTGTGCTCACTGCCATTCGGGTGCTGGGTTTGTGTGTAGAACGTCGCGTGTTTGAAGACGATCTGCAGGGCTTCAATGCCACGCTTGAACAACGGATCGCCGATCGCACCGCCGAGCTGACGAAAAGCAACAGCGAGCTGGAAGCTTTTACGTACACGGTTTCACACGATTTGCGGGCACCATTGCGCGCCATTGACGGGTTCTCGAACATCTTGAAAGAAGACTTCGCCAGCGCCTTGCCCGAAGACGCCTGCGGCTTGCTCGACCGAATCAGCAACAACGCGCGGCAAATGGGTGGATTGATCGATGGTTTGCTCGATTTTTCCCGCCTGTTGCGCGCCGATGTTGCACGGGTGAGGGTGGATCAAAACCAATTGCTCGATCAAATTCTTGAGCAACTCAATGTCAAAGGCAGCGCATCGATTGAACTTTCGCCCTTGCCTGCCGTGTTCGCCGACCCGGTGCTGTTGAAACAGGTCTGGATGAACCTGATCGACAATGCGATGAAGTTCAGTGCCAAGGTTGATCAGCCAAAAATTCAGGTCTTGTATGAAAAACTTCCAGACGCGCATCGTTTCAGCGTGAAAGACAACGGCGCGGGCTTTGACATGAAGTATTCCGACAAATTGTTCAATGTGTTTGAACGCTTGCATCATCGAAAGGATTTCGACGGCACCGGGGTTGGCCTGGCCATTGTCAAGCGCATCATCGAGCGACATGGCGGTTCAATTTCAGCCACAGGCGCACCAGGGCAGGGCGCCTGTTTCACGTTCACATTGCCCGATCAACTCCAAGCGACTGAAGAGAAAGAATGACTATGGTAGACGTAGTGCTGGTAGACGACAATTCCAATGATGCCGACTTGGCCCTTCGTGTGGTGAGGAAAACCTCTGCCAGTTCAACCACTTTGTTGTTGGAAGACGGCGAGCGGGCCATTGATTATTTCAAACAATTGTTGCAAGAGCACACCGCCGATGGCGAATCGTTCAATTTGCCCAAGCTGGTTTTGCTGGATTTGAAGCTACCCAAGCTGGATGGGTTGGATGTATTGAAATTCATTCGGGAACAGGCGCTGTTTCAAACCATGCCTGTGGTGGTGTTGTCATCGTCCAGGGAAATCAGCGATGTCAAGCGTGCGTACGAGCTGGGGGTCAACAGCTTTGCCGTCAAACCGGTTCAGTTTGATCAATACCTGACCCGGATTTCCTCTTTGGTTTCGTATTGGTTAACGATCAACGAATTACCGCGCGGGGCATAGAACCACCAGCACCGGGGCTGCTCAAACCGCCCTTCGGGCCGTAAGTGTCGCTGGAGTGGGGGCGTTGTTCAGCCACTGCGGCTGCTGTCAGAATTGAAATTCTCTCGTTCAAGCCAGCCAACTGTTCGTTCACCAATTCACCGTTGTTGGTGTTCAATCGTTGCGCATGGATGAGTGTCGAGCGCAGTGTCGAGTAAGTGCCTAGCAAACGTGGCTCGTGGTGGGCCAGTACATCCACCCACAAGGCAATGCCATCGAGGTTCGCGTCAAACCCTTCGGCTGCGGCCAGTTTGGCGTTTTGTTTGTATCGGTTTTCCAGCTCAACCATCATGGCTTCCTTGCGCAAAGCGAGACTTGCCAGCTGGGTTGTTTCCATTTTGACAAGGCACGCCTGCTCTTCCAGCAAAATGTCCACCAATGCCATGGCCATGTCGCATTCATAAGCCAAATCACGGTACAGGTTTTTCGCAGTGTCTACGTGCATCATGTCGCTACATCCTTCAGTGTTGTTCTCAAGGTTGCAGGGTTTCAGAATTATTTCTGACCCAGCAGCTCTCGAGCGCTTTCAATCACCTTCGCTGCCACAGCGTCGGCATTTACCCTGAATTCGCCACGCTGAATGGCATCTTTGATTTCGGCCACTCGTGCCGCGTCAAAAGGTGCCTCAGGTGCGCTCAGTTCTCCAGACTTGCCAGACAACTTCGCCACGGCGCTTTCTTCAGCCGCTTTGGTTGCCCCTGCAGCAGCAGCCGATTTGGCGCCGCCTTGTGGCTTGGAGAGTTTGTCTAACGCGTTGGCGTCCGGGTTTATTCCATTGATCTTCATAGTTTCCTCCGCAGTGGGCAGAGCCTTAAGAGTTTCTTTCCATGTCTGTTTAACGGCTCTGTAGCCCCTAACTTTAACGAAATCTGCAAAGAATTCCTACTTTTTGGGGTACCCCCTCAAAGGCTGACTTCAACAAGCAGGGAATCGCGCGCCACGCCGTGCAGTATCTTGCCTTGAGAGGTTTTGATCTTAACCACTTCGCCCAATTCGGCTTCGCTCATTGCCGTTGCAGTGCCGCCCACAGAAAACCCAGGCCCCTGCATGATCACTTTCACTGTGTCACCGTGCTTCACCAATGCCTGACCCCGTAAATGATCGTGTTTCAACAAGGTGCCCGGCCACAATTGGCGAGCCGCAGTCTTGTTGTTCAAATGGGCAAGGTCGCTGACCCAGCCGTGGCTCAGTTGCGACAAATCCATGGTTCTTAGCTCCACATCGGCCATGGTCACAGCTTGCCCCGATTGGACGGTGTTCTTAATTACGGCCACCGGCGCCCACACTTTAACTTCCACGCTGACAAAAAACGGCGCTGTGCTGGAGCCAACACATTGCACTTTCAAGAAGGTGCGGCCCCACATCTTGTTGCCTTCTGAATTGCCAAACAAAGCCGCCGGACAGTCAGGGCTACCGATGCGTTCATCGTTTTTGGTCAATGTCACGTGGGCCGTGGCCCCTTCTGGCAACAGCCCAGGGTCCACCAGCTCATTGAGTTGGCTTTCTGTGACCCAGCGTGATCCATCAGCTTGCGCATTGAAAGCGACGCTAAGCAGCAAAAAAAGCAGAACAAATGGGTGGGGCTTGTAAAAACACATTCAAGTTTTTTCCAATTCAGCCGTTAATAAAAACGTGTGGGGTTATTCCACCGCAATGTCCACCATGCTAGGGCGAATTGCGCGCTCTCTTAACTGAAAGAAGAACGATCTTTCACCGCTTTTTCATTGCTTTGTTTTGACAGTGACACATCAATAATCAAATCATCCCTCCGTCTCTATGAAGGACTTGGTTGATGTTGGACAAATTTTCAGACGCAATGCAATTCTCCGCCGAGGCGCTCAAGCTGCGCGCCCGTCGGCATGAGGTATTGACTTCGAATATTTCCAATGTGGACACGCCCAATTACAAGGCGGTGGATTTCAAATTCGCCGAGGCCTTGAAAGCCGCAACCGGGCAGTCGGCCACAGGTGGGTCTTTGAACCAGCCTGCACGATTGGCACAAACCAATCCGGGGCACTTGGGTGGTTTCAATTCACCGGGTCAATCCACCGCTGAAATGCTTCAGTATCGCCGGGGGAACACAGCTTCAATCGATGGCAACTCGGTTGACATCGACCGTGAGCGTGCCGCGTTTGCAGAAAACACGGTGAAGTACGAAGCCGCCTTGCGCGCCATCAACGGTCGAATCTCAGCGCTGAAACAAGCGATGGGTTCGGGCAATCAATAAAAAGGTAGGGATTCGACATGTCACTGTTCAATTCATTCAAATTAGCCGGTGGTGCCATGCAGGCGCAAACCACGCGCTTGAATACTGTGGCCAGCAACATCGCCAACGTAGACACCGCAGCTAGCAACCCTAACGAGGTTTATCAGGCTCGAAAAGCGGTGTTTCAGGCAGTGCTTCAAAAAGCTGCGCCTGGCCAGGCCGCGTTGGCTCAAGACCTCAAGGTGAAAGACATTGTCACTGACAAGTCCGACCCCAAAAAAATGTTCGACCCCAAACACCCCATGGCCGATGAAGACGGTTATGTGTACATGCCCAACGTGAACGCGGTTGAAGAAATGGTGGACATGATGGCTGCTTCCCGCAGCTATCAGACCAATGCGGAAGTGATGAACACCGCCAAGAATTTGATGTTGAAAACTTTGAACATGGGTAACCAGTAAGGAGAAGTAAGCGATGGCTATTGACGCAACCTCAGCGCTAGGCGCTGCCAGCGGCGCCTCGGTCAGCAAGAAGAAAGATGAAAACAGCCCTGAGGCAATCCAGGAGCGTTTCATGTCTTTGCTGGTCGCTCAGCTGAAAAATCAGGATCCACTGGAGCCCATGGACAATGCGCAGGTGACTGGCCAAATGGCCCAACTGAACACGGTCACAGGCATCAACAATTTGAACAGCACCATGCAAGGCATGGCCAATGCATTGAATGCCACGCAAACAGTGCAGGCGACAAGCATGCTGGGCAGATCCATTCTGACCGAGGGTAACGACTTGCAACTGCGCGATGGTAGCGCAAGCGGTTCTTTTGAGCTGGGCCAAAGCGCCGACATCACGCGTGTAAACGTGATTGACGCAGCGGGTAACACCGTGCGCAGCATCGATCTGGGCGCACAGGCCAAAGGCATTCATCAATTCACCTGGGATGGAAAAGCCCAGGATGGCAGCACTGTTGCCTCAGGTAACTATCGATTCGAGATGGAAGCCAAAGCGGCCGGAGTGGATGCCGACGTCACGCCATTGACTTTGTCGATGGTGCAAGGCTTGCGCAACTCAGGCAGTGAAGGCACCAAATTATTAACCAGCACTGGGGATGAAGTGTCCTTCTCCCAGATCAAGCAGGTTTTCTAAATACACGTTTTTTCAAGGAGTCAATGATGGCTTTTGCAGGCGGAAGTTTTCAACAGGGTTTAAGTGGCTTGAACTCTGCTCAACGTGGTCTCGAGGTGATTGCCAACAACGTGTCCAACGCGGGCGTTGTGGGTTTCAAAAGTTCAGATGCAGAATTTTCAGATGTGTTTGCCCGCGCTTTCAACGGTGTGCGTTCGACCAACGGCATTGGTTTGGGTACCAGCCTGTCTGCGGTGACACAGAACTTCAAACAAGGCAACATCAATGTGACAGGTAACCCGCTTGACCTGGCCATCAACGGCACAGGTTTCTTCAAAGTGGCCGCTCCCAATGGTGAAGCCATTTACACCCGAAACGGTCAATTCAAGCTCGACAACAATGGCGTGATTGTTAACTCGCGTGGCGACAAGCTGCAAGGTTTCCCCGTAGATCTTGCAACCGGTCGCGTCGCCGATGTTTCTGGTCAAATCCGCATTTCCCAGGCAGCCATTCCGCCAGCTGCCACGGCCACTGCAGGCCTGGAGGTGAACCTGGATGCACGAGCAACCGCAATTTCTGGTGCCATTGCCTTTGACCCAGCCAACTTGAACAGCTATAACAATTCCACTTCCATGACTGTGTACGACGAATTGGGTCAGGAACACGTCATGAGCATTTACATGCGTAAAGACGCGGCCAACACCTGGAACGTGTATGCGGCTGTGGATGGCAATCAAGTGGATGTCGGTCTTGCACCGGTAACTCCTACGGTTGCGCCAGCTGTGCCGGGCGCCGGCACCCTGTCGTTCGGCCTGGATGGTCGCCTGGGCACGCCTGCCAATGCGCAGTTTACGGTTGACTTGAGCCGTTACGTGACAGCCACCGGTTCTGCTTTTTCGTCGCTTGGCGCAAGCCCAAACGCGTTCACGTTTGACATGAGCACATCCACCCAATACGGCAGCTCGTTTGTGGTGCAAAACCTGAATCAAAGTGGTTATGCCGCTTCACCATTCACGGGCTTTGATGTGGGCGCCGACGGTTCATTGGTGGTGAGCTACGCCAACGGGCAAATTCAAAAGCAAGCCCAGGTTGGTTTGTATCGCTTCACCAACCCCGAGGGTTTGCAACCTGTGGGCTCAAACGGGTGGTTGGCCACGGAGGCGGCAGGCTCTGAACTGGTGTCCTTGTCTGAGGACACGGCATTTGGTTTGATCCAGTCTGGTGCCCTGGAGGAATCGAACGTGGATTTGACCGCTGAACTGGTTGCCATGATTTCTGCGCAGCGGGTTTACCAGGCCAACTCCCAGAGTATTAAAACGCAAGACTCATTGTTGCAAACCATCACCAACCTGCGTTAAGGCGCAGGGTAAGGACAAGGAATGGACAAGCTCGTTTATCTGGCTGCGCAAGCAGCCAAAGGCACCATGTCTCGCCAGGAGAACATTGCCAACAACCTGGCCAACGTCAACACGCCCGGGTTTCGGCAACAACTCATGGCGTTTCAAAGTGCGCCCGTCACTGGTGAAGGCAGTGGCGCGCGCAGTTTCGCGATTGAAACCTCGGTGGGGTTTGACACTTCGCCTGGGCAAATTCAGTCCACTGGGCGAGAAATGGATGTGGCCATTCAAGGCGAGGGCTGGTTTGCAGTCAACGCACCGGATGGCAACGAGGCTTACACCCGAAATGGTTCTTTCCAGGTAGACGGGCAGGGCAATCTGGTCACGCAGGAAGGCTATGGCGTGGTTGGCACCAACGGGCCAATCAATGTACCACCCGATCATCGCCTTTCTTTTGAAAACGACGGCACCGTGTCTGCGATTCCATTGAACGGCGACACCAATGTCGTGCAGCTTGGCCGATTAAAACTGGTGAACATGCCGGATGGTGAAGTCACACGTGGTGACGATGGTCTATTCCGGGCCAAAGACGGCAACCCGGCAGAAGTTGACCCCGCTGTGCGCGTGGCAGGTGGTTTCATTGAATCCAGCAACGTCAATGCGATTGACATGATGGTGCAAATGATCGCTGCGCAGCGTCAGTATGAAACCCAAATGAAAATGATCAGCACGGCCAAAGAAAATGGCCAGTCAGCCAACAGCTTGTTTGGCATGAACTAAGGAGAAGTACATCATGATGCGTTCTTTGTGGATTGCCAAAACAGGCCTGGATGCCCAGCAAACCCAGCTGGATGTGATGTCAAACAACCTGGCCAACACAGCCACCAATGGTTTTAAGCGCTCACGTGCGGTTTTCGAAGATTTGTTGTATCAAACCCTTCGCCAACCCGGTGCACAAACCACCGAGCAAACCCAGGTGCCTTCAGGCCTGCAGGTTGGCACCGGCGTGCGCCCAGTGTCCACCGTGCGAAACTTCACCCAGGGCAACCTGCAACAAACCGGCAATTCATTGGACATTGCCATCAACGGAACTGGCTTTTTGCAAGTGCAAATGCCCGATGGCACCACCAGCTACACCCGCGATGGCAGCATTCAGATCGACGCCAACGGCACCTTGGTGACCTCCAACGGTTATCCGGTGCTTGGCCCGGTCACCATTCCGGCAGGCGTATCCGACATCTCCATTTCGCAAAGTGGTGTGGTGTCCGCTGTAACATTGGGTCAGGTTCAACCGCAGGAGCTGGGTCAGCTGCAGTTGGCCACCTTCGTGAACCCGGCTGGCTTGTTCAGCCAGGGGCAGAATTTGTATCAGGAAACGGCAGCGTCAGGTGCACCCACCCAGGTGGTGCCCGGTACCAATGGTGCCGGCTTCATTTCTCAAGGCACTGTTGAAACATCGAATGTGAACGTGGTTGAGGAGTTGGTTGGTTTGATTCAAGCCCAGCGTGCCTACGAAATCAATTCGAAAGCAATCTCCACATCTGACCAGATGTTAGCCCGCTTATCTCAGCTTTGATTGGTGCTTGCATCGTTCACACTGGTTGTGTTGCGATGGAGTTAATGTCATGAAAAAGATTCTTCTAAACGGTTTAACGGCCGTTCTCTCAATAACTTTAGGGGCGTGTTCCACTTTTGCACCGAAAGTGGACATGCCTGAGAAAACTACAGTGTCGCAAACGCCGGCACAGCCGCCTGCCCAGGTGGCCATGGCGGCACCCACAGGCAGCCTTTACAGCCCAGCCACTTACCGCCCCATGTTTGAAGATCAACGCTCGCGTTTCATTGGCGACACCTTGACCATTCAAATTCTGGAGCAAATCAACGCGGCGCAAACCAACTCCATGTCTGCCTCGCGAAGCGACTCCGCCAGCATCGACGTGCCACTGATTCAAGGTTTTTTTGGTGGGCGTGATTTGCGCGCACTCAATGGCAGCGCAAGCAGCAGTAAAGATTTCTCAGGCCAAGGCGAAAGCAAAGCTGCCAACAACCTGACTGGTACCATCACCGTAACCGTGTCAGATGTGTTGCCCAACGGCAACCTGCGCGTGATTGGTGAAAAGCAGATCGGCACCAACCGCGATGTGGAATACCTTAAATTCAGCGGCGTGGTGAATCCGACCACCATTTTGCCCGGCAACGTGGTGCCCAGCACCAAAGTGGCAGACGCCCGTATTGAATATCGTGGCAAAGGTGCCATTGATTCAGCCACAGCGATGGGCTGGTTAAGCCGGTTTTTCCTGACCGTGCTGCCGTTTTAAAGGCGATTGAACCATGAAAAAAATAAACTGGACTGAAGCCAAAACCCAAATGATGAAAGCATTGGTGTTGGCCTTGACCGCAGCGGCGGTTATTTTGGTGGGCAGCAACGCCGACGCGCAAACCCGAATTCGCGATTTAACCTCGGTCTCGGGTGTTCGTTCCAACCCCATTTACGGCTACGGCATTGTAATAGGCCTGGACGGCACGGGCGACCAAACCACTCAGACACCGTTCACCAGCCAAAGTATTGTGGCCATGCTGCAGCAATCGGGTATTAACCTGCCACCGGGCACTGCCTTGCAACTGAAAAACGTCGCCTCGGTGATGGTCACCGCCAATTTGCCTGCCTTTGCTCAGCCAGGTCAAGCGGTTGATGTCACCGTGTCGTCCATTGGGAATGCCAAAAGCCTGCGCGGCGGCATGTTACTGATGACTCCCTTGAAAGGTGCCGATGGGCAGGTGTACGCCTTGGCCCAAGGCCAGCTGATTGTAGGCGGAGCCGGTGCATCCGCGGGTGGTTCAAAAACCGTGATCAACCATTTGTCGGCTGGGCGAATTCCATCTGGAGCGTTGATCGAACGCGAAGTGGCCACACCGTTCTTGCTGGGTGAAACACTTCAGCTCGATTTGAACAGCACCGATTTTTCCAATGCAATTCGCGTGGCAGATGCCATCAACACCAGTATGGGCCCGAACTTGGCGCAAGCCCTGGATGGCAGAACCATTCGTGTGCGTGCGCCTTCCAATCCAAACGATCGGGTGGCTTTTCTGTCACGCATTCAGGAGCTGAGCATTGACAAAGCCATGGGCGCTGCCAAGGTGATCGTGAATGCGCGCACCGGCTCCGTGGTCATGAACCAGGCGGTGATGCTGGAAAACTGCGCCGTGGCACATGGCAACTTGACTGTCAAAATCACAACCACACCCGTGGTGAGTCAGCCTGCACCGTTTTCGCAGGGGCAAACCGTGGTGGCTCAGGAATCGGACATTCAAATTTCCGAATCCGGCGGCGAGCTGATTCAGATCAAAGGCGCGGCGGCCTTGTCGGATGTGGTCAAGGCTTTGAACGCACTGGGCGCCACACCAAGCGACCTGATTTCGATTCTTCAAGCCATGCAGTCTGCAGGCAGCTTGAAAGCCGAACTGGAGGTGATCTGATGGATGCGTTGAACAGCAAACCCGCGGACGCTCAAATGTTGTCGCTGGATACCCGCAGCCTTGAAGGCTTAAAGCGAAGCGCACGCGCCGAGCGCGGTAGCGAGGAATTCAACGCGGCCATTGACAAAGTGGCGGTTCAATTTGAATCGGTGTTTTTACAAATGGCTTTGAAGAGCATGCGCGACGCCACACCCGAAGGTGGGCTGTTTGACGATTCCACCAGTAAAACCTATCAGGGCATGTACGACCAGGAATTGGTGCAGCACTTGTCGGGCAAAGGTTTGGGCCTGGCCGGTGAAATTGCACGCCAATTGAAATCAAGTGCAGGTTTGCCGACAGAACAAACCATCCTACCGGCCGGGCAGGTCAAAAAAGACATGGCCTTAACTTTCTCAAAAACCGACCGTTAAACGTTCAAGACAGCAAAGGATTTGTGAATCATGACGAACTCGGTATATGGAATCGCGCTCAGTGGCCTGAATGCCGCTCGTTCGGGGCTGGCCACCACGTCGCACAACATCGCCAACAGCGGAACTGTTGGCTTTAATCGGCAGGAGGTTATCCAGAATGCACGCCCGTCCACGGGTAGCGATTTGGGTTTCATCGGGCAGGGTGTGGACATCGGCTCCGTGCAGCGGGTGTATTCCGATTTCCTCAATGCCCAGGAACAGAAAGCCACGTCGGATGCCGCGTTTTTCAGAGCCAAATCTGAGCAAATCGCCCGTGTGGATGCCTTGGTTGCCGACGACGCCTCAGGCTTGTCCAGCGCACTGAACATTTTCTTCAGCGCCGCCCAAACCTTGTCGACCAACCCGGCTGATTTGTCCGCCCGCCAAAACTATTTGTCTGGCGCCGAAACACTGGCGGCACGCTTCAACGGCTTGAATACGGTCATGGACGACCTGCGGCTGGCCACCAACCTAAAGGTGGGTGACACAGTGCAGCGCATGAATGATGCGTCTTCACAAATTGCCAAGTTGAATGAACAAATTGTCAATGCGAACAGCCAAACCTTCAACGGTAGTCCGCCAAATGATCTGCTCGATCAGCGCGACAAGCTGATCATGAACCTGTCCGAGCAAATTCAATTGACCCGGGTCAACATGAGCGATGGCTCGGTAAACCTGTTCATGAGCAACGGACAGCCTTTGGTGGTGAAAGAAGCTGCCTTCAAGGTGCAAACGCAGGTGGATCCTGCTGACCCAAAGAACTTGCTGGTGGGCTCCACCGTCAATGTGAACGGACAACCCCGCTTGATCGCATTTGAGCCCAATCAACTCGGCAATGGCGCGTTGGCGGGTTTTCTCAGCTTTAGAGAAAATGAGCTGACGCAGTATCAAAACACCGTTGGTTTGCTGGCTGCGCGTGTCGGCCAGGCGGTCAATGACATTCAAACAGCTGGTGTTGATCTGGATGGCAATGCGGGACAGGCTCTGTTCAAGTTTGGCTCGTCGGCCAATTTCATTCAAGACATTTCACGCGTGGTGCCCAACTTGAACAACAGCACCACCAACCCCACGGTGCTTCAGTTCAGAGACATTGACCTGTCGAAAATCGAGCCAGGCGAGTTTGAAGTGACGATTGTGGGTGGCCAGCCTCAGTACCGTGAACTCGGCTCCACGGGCCCTTTTGTGGCAGCCAGCTTTGTCAGCAGCCCGCCTAATAACTATTATGAAATTCGAGACAACACCAATGCGCCACTGCTCAGTTTTACAATGAGCAACACCACACCGACCGATGGAGACCGCTTCGTTCTGATGCCCACTCGCGAAGCTGCCCTGAACATCAGCGCCAATATCAAACGGCCAGCCTTGGTGGCAGCATCGTCTGCGACCAACCCCAGCATTGGCAATAACGAGAATATATTGGCCGTTACCGCTTTGCAAAATTCCCGCACCCTGTTTCAGTCGGACAACTCTGCGGGTGTTTCAATTTCAGATGGCTTTAATCAACTCGTCAGTCGCGTGGGCAACAAAACCCGTGAGTTCAATGTGGCATTTGAATCCCGGTCTGCGGTGTTGAACCAAACGGTGGAAGCACGCGATGGTTTGTCGGGTGTCAACATGGACGAAGAGGCTGCCAATTTGTTGAAGTATCAGCAGGCCTACCAGGCATCAGGGCGGGTTATTTCACTGTCCAAGGAAATGTTTGAACTCGTGTTGAACATATTCTAAGAACACGGAAAGCAAGGAAATTAAATGAGCATCGGACGAGTCAGCACCACGCAATACTTCAAGCTCAACACTGAGAGCATGGGTAAACAGCAGGGCGACCTGTTGAAAATACAAAGCCAGTTGGCCACCGGTCAGCGTGTGCTCAAGCCATCAGACGACCCGTTGGCCATGTCAGTGGCCCTTGGGGCCAAAGCGGGTGTTAAAACGCTGGAAAGCTATCAAAACAACATCACCTACCTGGACAACCAGTTGGGTCAAATGGACGTTGCCCTGCAATCGGCCTCAGATGTCATGGTGTCGATCAAGCAATCCATGTTGTCTGCAGGCAATGCCGCACTCAGTGCAGCCGACCGGAATATTCTTGCGCAAGAGCTGGAAGGCCAGCTGCAGGAATTGCGTGGCATCGCAAATCGAAAGGACGCCAACGGGGACTACCTGTTCTCCGGCACCCAACAAAACGTGGAGCCGTTTCAGCAGCCGGGCGGTGCGATCACAGGATCTTTCCTTGAAACCGGAAGCGCGGCGGCCGCACAGGCCGTGCAAGGGCGCGAAATACAGGTGTCCAATGGCCGATTCATCGATTTAAGCATCACTGGTAATGACGCATTTGTCGATCCTGCCAGCAATGAAACAGCGTTCGCTGTCTTGCAAGACGCCATCAACCTGTTGCGAAACCCTGGCTTTCCCAATGCGCAGCAGGGCGCAACACCTTCAGACACCTACTTGAAGGCTTTCAACGACCGCATGAGCCAGATGGACGGGTTGTTCGACCAGGTGCAGCTTTCCCGCACGAAGGTGGGTGTTCGCCTGCGTGAAACCGAAACATTGTCTCAGATCAATCAATCGGCGCAGTTTGAATTGGAGCGTGTGGCCGGGGAGTCGGTGGGTCTGGATTACGCCAAGGCCATCAGTGAGTTGTCACAAGGCCAGCTTCAGTTGCAGGCCTCGCAACAAAGCTTCGCGTCGGTGTCGAAACTCAGCTTGTTCAATTTCATTGGTTAAGCACTGAATCACAAAGCCAGGTGGGTGGTTTTGACAACCAGGGCCACCTTTGCCTGGATTTGTTCAAATCAATCCATTTTCAAGCGCATAGCGTGTCAATTCGCCATTGGTTTTCATGCGCATTTTCTCGAGTATTCGTGCCCTGTAGACACTCACAGTCTTTGGGCTTAAAGCCAGTTCGTCTGCGATTTCACTGAGTTTTTTGCCCGCAGCAATCATGCGGATTGTTTGAAATTCACGGTCGCTCAAAGTTGCATGCAAAGGCTTCTCGGAATCCTCGGTCAAATGGCTGGCCAGCGATTCAGCCAGTTCAGGGGTGATGTACTTGCGCCCAGCCGCAATCACCTGAATCGCATCCACCAGCTTTTCGGGGGCTGTGTTTTTGGTCAAATAACCAGAAGCACCTGCTTTTAAGCAACGCACTGCATATTGGTCTTCCGGGTGCATCGACAACATCAGGATTTTTAAATCCGGGTACTTGTCTTTCATCACCTTGACAATATCCACTCCGTTTTTACCCGGCATGGAAATATCTAAAATAGCCACATCCACGGGGTTGGCCGCCATTGCTTTCATGATTTCGGTGTACTCCCCAGCTTGGGCAATCACCTTGATAAAGCCAGTTTCATCGAGCAACTGCTTTAAACTGCCCCTCAGCAAAGCATGGTCGTCTGCCAACAATACTTTAATCATGTTTTGTCTCGTCCCTCTGATTGTCGATTGGCAGCGACACCATCACCGTGGTACCCACGCCCGTCGAACCGCTCACATCCACCCAGCCATCATATGCGGCAACCCGTTCTTGCATGCCTCGCAAGCCAAATGAGGTGCCCTTTAATTTGTCTGTGTTGTCAATGCCACGACCATCGTCGCGTATTTCCAGCGACAACTCATTTTCCGATACAAACAGTTCAACATCAACCCGGTTGGCTTGGGCGTGCTTCACAATATTGGTCAAAGCCTCTTGCAGCACCCTAAAAAGGGCAGTGCTTGGGTCGGCTGCAATATTGATCTCATCCACATTGCATTGAAACGTGCTTGGAATTCTTGTTCTTTTCTCGAAATCCTTAACCTGCCATTCCAGCGCAGGGATCAACCCGTAATCCAGAATGCCCGGGCGAAGATCTTTGGCAATGCGCTGGCTGCTACTGAGCAAATACTCAATCAGCTCCAACATGTCATCCAGTTTCTCCTGAATGGGCTGATCCAAAGGTAAATTCTTGTGAAGCCAGTTCACATCCGTTTTCAGCTTGGTCAACGAACCACCCACATCGTCGTGGATTTCCCGGGCAATTGCTCCCCGTTCTTCTTCACTTCGCTTCTCGAATTCCGTGGTCACTGAACGCAATTCGGTCTGGGCTTTGCGCAAGTGCTCTTCAGCGCGTTTTCTGTCGGAAATGTCCAACAAAACGCCATCCCAAACCATCGATTGTCCTTGGGATTTGCCAATGGCATTCATCAACACCCAACGAGATTCTTTTTTACCATGGTTCTTCAGGCGACCTTCCCAGGTCAATGTATGGCCTGCCTGCGGAGGGTCCAGCAACATCTCAAACAGATCGCAGGCATCGGTCGGCTCAAACTGTTCAAAAAAATAGTTTGGGTTTTCAAGAAACAACCGTGGCGGTACGCCAAACAACTGCGTAACCCCTTCGCTCACGAATGGCACGTGTGGTCGTTGCAAATCGGGGCCCGAAATCATTTGAAAAATAATACCCGGAATGTTTTCTGCGATGGCCGAGAATCGCCTCTCAGTCTCCCGTTGGGCCTGTTCGGCCGTAATCAGGCAACGTCGTTCGTTGGCAGCCCGAAGTGAGCGTTCAATGGCGGGCACCAGGCGCGCCATTTTGTCTTTCATCAGGTAATCGTCGGCGCCTGCTCGCATGGCCTCCACGGCGACGTGCTCGCCGATGCTGCCCGATACAATGATGAATGGAATATCCAGGCCGGAATCCCGAACAATCTTCAATGCTTCTTCAGAGCTAAACCCAGGCAAATTGTGGTCCGAAATCACCACTTGCCACTCGTCATGTTCCAGGCAGGTGCGCAACTGCTCGATCCGGTCTATCCGGTGTGCAGTGTATTTCAAGCCACCTTGTTTCAAGCGGTAGCACATCAACTCGAAATCCGAGTCATTGTCTTCGACCACCAGTACCTTTAAACCTTCATCCGAGTAATTACTCAGATCCAGCAAGGAAGGGGGTAATCCTTTTGGATCGCTCATCGTCTGTCCCGCCCGTTTTGGGGCTTTATTGTTTTTATGATCTGAACCAAAGCCAGATATAAAGCCCTTTCAGCATGTTTATCGTTTAATTATTAATTGCATCTTATCGGAACATAGCAGAGTACAGAACACTCCTGTTCCTCGCCAGTTACCAAATTGTGTGATCTGGCATCGACGTATGCAATAAAGGCAGCGAATGAACCAACCACCCTTGAAATTTGATTTTTCCAAGCCTCGAACCGCTGGTACGCCTTTAGAGAATGTACGATTGGCTGCAGCAGCCATCAAGCAGTCTGCGCTGGCTGATGACACTGGCGAGCGCGAATTTGATTTCAACGACAAAGATTTTGCGCGTATTCGCGCCTTGATTCTGAAAATTGCCGGAATATCCTTGGCGCCCAGCAAACAAAGTATGGTGTACAGCCGGTTGGCGCGGCGTTTGCGCGCGTGTAACCAGGCCCGTTTTTCCAGTTATCTGGATGCTTTGGAGGCAAGTCCACACAACCCGGAATGGGAACATTTCACCAACGCCCTGACCACGAACCTCACGTCGTTCTATCGAGAGGCGCATCACTTCGACATTCTGAAAAAGCAGCTTCAATCCTTGCCACGCAATTCCCGCATTGAACTGTGGTGCAGCGCTGCCTCCACAGGCGAAGAGCCCTACACCATGGCAATCACGGCCATGGAGGCGTTTCAAAGCATGAACCCTCCAGTGCGTATTTTGGCAACCGACATTGACACCAAAGTGCTCGAACACGCGAGAAAGGGCGTTTACCGTCTAGACCAGGTCGAAAAAATTCCTGAGGACATACTTCGTAAATATTTTCTGAAAGGAAAAGGTGAAAGCGAGGGTTTGATTCGCCTGCGTCCCGAGGTTCAGGCCTTGGTCACGTTTCGCAAGCTGAATCTGATGGACACGGCGTGGCAGCTTCGACCCGGGTTCGATGCTGTGTTTTGCCGAAATGTAATGATTTACTTTGAAAAAGATGTACAGCTGCAAATTCTGAAGCGTTTTGCACCGTTGATGAATAAAAAAGGCCTCTTGTACGCCGGGCACTCGGAGAACTTCGCCATGGCGAAAGATTATTTCACCCTGCGTGGTAAAACCGTGTACGCGGTCAACGACGACAAGGCCGCCAAAGGCGGGCCTTTGTCTGACGGTGAAATACAGCGAGTGGGGCAATGAGTACATTGGCCTACACTCCCTCTGTGAAACAGGAAGAATCACCTGCCCGCAAACTGATCATGCCTGGCGAGCACCACGTGTCGTGGGCTCCTGCTGAAATCAGCACCTTGCTGGGTTCTTGCGTGTCAGCTTGCCTGTGGGATCGTCGTCATCAAATCGGTGGCATGAACCACATCATGTTGCCCGATGCGCCAGTTCAATCTGGCGAGCTGGGTGAGCGGACCAAATCTTTGCGCTACGGCCTGTACGCCATGGAGCGTCTGATCAACGATTTGTTGGTGATGGGGGCGAAACGAGAAGACTTGACCGCCAAGGTGTTTGGCGGTGCAAACATTTCAGGCGCACTGACTGCACAGCACGTGGGCAAACGCAATGCCGATTTTGTTCTGGAGTTTTTGAGAAAAGACCAGATCAAGCTGCTTGCTTGCGACATCGGCGGCACGCAAAGCCGGCGAATTCGTTTCAATACGTACACCAATGAAGTGCGCGTTGAACGGACCGTTTCTGTCAATTCGATCGCACTTGCACAAGAACAACGCCACAGTAAAAAAATCAACAATGACCCGGTTACCGGGGACATTGTGTTCTTCTAAGAGGCTTGGGAATGAAAAAAATCAAAGTGTTGGTGGTGGATGACTCGGCCTTGATCCGAAATCTCATGACCAAGATCATCAATTCACAGCCTGACCTTGAAACCGTGGCCACGGCTCCTGACCCTTTCATCGCCCGTGACCAGATTCGAAAGTTCAACCCAGACGTGATCACGCTGGACATTGAAATGCCCAAGATGGATGGCATTGATTTTCTGGAGCGGCTCATGCGGCTGCGCCCCACACCCGTGGTCATGGTTTCAACCCTGACTGATCGTGGGGCCGATGTAACTTTCCGCGCCCTCGAACTTGGCGCGATCGACTTTGTGACTAAACCGAAACTGGACATTAGCCAAGGCATGATTCACTACGCCAACGAAATCACCGATAAAATTCGCGCTGCTTACGCTGCGCGTTTCCGTTTAACCCGCTTGCCCCCAAAGCCCAGTGGCATTGCTGCAGAGCCGCAGTCTGACCCCGCCACAGGTTTGGTGGTACCAGCCACGGCACCCAATTCAGCGATACCCCAAGGTTTGGGAAATCGCTTCGCAGCCACAGAAAAGCTCGTGCTGATTGGATCCTCCACTGGTGGAACCGAGGCCATTCGCGCCATATTGCAGCAACTGCCCAAAGACAGCCCAGCCATCATGATCACCCAACACATGCCAGCGGGCTTTACCAAAAGTTTCGCAGAACGGTTAAACCAGGTTTGCGAGATCACCGTCAAGGAAGCCGAACACGGCGAGCGTGTGTTGCCTGGCCATGCTTACATTGCACCGGGCGACAAGCACTTGCTGTTGGGTCGCAGTGGTGCCAATTACATTTGCCAGTTGTCCGGAAGTGACCCAGTGAACCGCCACCGGCCCTCCGTTGAAGTGCTGTTTCGTTCGGGGCAGGAAATCACCCCCAGAAACATTGTCGGGATCATGCTGACGGGCATGGGTAAAGACGGTGCGCAAGCCATGGCTGACATGAAAAAGGCGGGTTCCTACAATATTTGTCAGGATGAAGCCAGTTGCGTGGTCTTTGGCATGCCACGCGAGGCCATTGCCTTGGGCGCAGCCGACGAGGTGGTGCCGCTGAACCAGATTGCCCGCAAGCTTCTGGACCACTTGTCCAAAATTGGAGGGCGTTCAGCCGTTCGAATCTAAAGCAATTTCTGCTGGTGTTTCCAGCCACGCCAACAGTGCATCTGCATTCAATGGCTTGGAAAACCAGTAGCCTTGCAAGCGGTCACAGCCCATTTCAATCAAGCGCTGGCGCTGTTCGGCTGTTTCGATGCCTTCGGCATGAACCACCAGTTCAAGGGCGTGCGCCAAATCAATCACCGCCTTCACGATCTTGTGGCTGTCTTCATCATCCAATAGCCCCATCACGAAGCTTTTGTCGATCTTCAAGGCGTCCACAGGCAATTGTCGAAGGTAGTTCAATGAGGCATACCCGGTGCCAAAGTCGTCCATGGCCACGCTTGCCCCAGCCGCTTTCAATCCATTGAGCGCTTCCACTGTTTTGGGCATGTCATCGATGGCGGCCGATTCTGTGACCTCAAACTCAATCCATTTGGGGTCAAGGCCCAGGCTACGAATCGTGTGGGTGGCTTTGGCTGAAAATTCCGGGTTGAGCAACTGGCCCACCGAGCAATTCACGGCGCACCACAATTTGTGACCCCTGGCGTGCAGTTCCAGCACTTGCGCAGCGGCGTGGTGAATCACCCAATCGCCCAAGGCCTCAATCAAACCGGCGTCTTCTGCTACGCCGATGAATTCGCTGGGCATGATGCGCCCAAGTTCCGGATGCGTCCAGCGCACCAGCGCCTCGACGCCGCAAATTTTCCCGGTGTGCAGGTTTTCGATGGGTTGGAAATCCAGCACCAGCTCGTTGTTCTCGATGCCTTTGGCCAACCCGAACTCAATGCTTTTACGCCGTCGGGCCTGCATGTGCACGGATACCTCCAGCGCCTGAAACAATCCACTGTTGCTGGCTTCCAGCACCGCACACACAGCCTGTGCATGGCTCACCAATTCAGCCGCATTGGAGCCGTCCAGGCCGGGTCGCGCCAGGCCAAACCGCAAATTCGGGCGTACCGGTACCTGATCGACCAAAAAGGGCTTGTTCAAATCAAATTCGAGTTCAGCCAGGCGATCACTTGCATTTTGATTGGTGCTGTCAAAAGCGGCGTGATTGAACACCACTACCAGCAAATTGTCAGACCATCGACACACCACCTGACCATGAAAAGTCTCGCGGGTTCGCTGAATGATTTTTTCCAGTGCATTGCGGCGGGTGCGTGGGTCTATTTCAGGTGCACGCGACTGGTTTTTTGACAGGTTAATGCTGAGCAAATGCAGCGTACTTTGCGTGGCAGCTTCAATGCGCATACCCGATAAAGCCTTTTCAAGACCTTGTCGATTCAACAAGCCAGTGCTGGCATCGAAAAATGCCGCTTTGCGATGTGCATGTTCAAGCTGTTTTTTATCTTGTCTTAAGCGGTGCGTGTCAAGCTCTCGCCGCACCGCGGGAATCAATCGTTCAGGCTTGGCTTTTTCGACATAATCGTTCACGCCGTCGTGCATGGCCTGCACACCCAGGGCGTCTGACGCCAGGCCTGACAATAAAATCAAAGGTGTTTCCGGGTGCGCATGTTGAACCAGTTCAATGGCTTTGTCGTGGGTCAGCTGGGGCATTGAGTAGTCGCAGATCACCAAGTCTGGTTGAGTCGCCAATGCGGCAGCTAATGCACTTTCATCGGGTGTGTGCAACAATTCCGCTTTGGGCCAAACTTTCTGTATTTGGCGCTTGATCAGCAAAAAATCATCTTCGCTGTCATCGACAACCAAAATGGTTGGTGAGTCGTGTTCTGGCGTCATTTTGTTCGGTTCAAAGGCTGCGTGTGGGTAAGGCTTGCGGGCCAAAGTACTTGAGTCACTTTCTGCTCTATCCTGCCCACTTCTTCAAGACCTGTCCAGTCAGGTATACGCGAGTTTAAGTATGAGTAAAGCATTTACAAAAGAAAACGATTCCGAGTTCGATGACGATGATGCACCAGAAGGGGTCGTGGCCCTTCCAAAGGGTCTGAAGAATTACATCACACCGAAAGGCTATCGAAAACTTCGCGACGAGCTTACACGTTTGGTGAAGGTTGACCGGCCTGAAGTGGTGTCGGTGGTGTCCTGGGCTGCATCAAACGGCGATCGCTCCGAGAACGGAGACTACATTTACGGGAAAAAGAAGCTACGGGAAATCGATCGACGCATTCGCTTTTTGACCAGACGCACCGAGCTGGCCGAAGTGGTCGACCCCGCCACCCAACAAGAATTGACCAGTGTTTTTTTCGGTGCAACAGTCAGCTACATCAATGGTGCGGGCCAAGAGCACACGGTAAAAATCGTTGGCGTGGATGAGGTTGACACCAGCCAAGGCCACATCAGCTGGATTTCCCCGGTGGCGCGCGCCTTGCTCAAGGCCAAAGAGGGCGATGTCGTGTCGCTTCGCACCCCAGCGGGGCGCGATGAGCTGGAAATTGTCGAAGTGAAATACGTGGTGGATTGATTAGTGGGTGGCGGTGTCAGCCACAGGCAGACGCACTTTGGCGAAGGCTCGGCCTTTCACGCGCGTGACTCGCTCTACCGCCTCCAGCCTGCGCAGGGCCATTAAAATACGTGCCAAATGCACCCGGTCTGTCACCTGAATGGTGAAATGAAGCAACTTACGGTACGGCGTCTCGTCGCTCATGGTCAAATTGGTGATGTTGGCCCCAGCGTCTGACAATGTGGCAGCAATGGTGGCCAAAGCGCCTTTCTCATTGATGGCTTGAAGATCCACATTCACATCAAATGGTCGCGTGATTTCAGGCGACCATTGCACATCGGTCCAGCGCTCGGGTTCTTTGCGAATTTGCTTGCGCGCGGTTTCACATTCTTCAGTGTGAATGATCAGCCCCGAGCCTTTTCGAACATAACCGATGATGTGATCACCAGGAATGGGCAAGCAGCAAGGGGCGCGTTGCACAGACATGCCCTCACCACCATGCACCATGATGGGCACACGCGCCTCGCCAGCGTTGGGTGAAGTTGAATCCACACGTGCATCGGCTCGCCCCATGGCAATCAATACACGGCGCGCAACCACGGGAGCCACACGACGACCTGCGCCAATGTCGGCCATCAACTCTTCGCGAGAACTGACCTGTGAATCTTTGAGCAATTTGTCCCAAACCTCGTTGCTGAGCTGGTCCAGGCGAATGTTGTCCGCCTCAAGCGATTGATCCAGCAAACGCGTGCCCAAACGCACGGTTTCCTCCAGATTCATCGACTTCAAGTAATGACGAATCTCGGAACGAGCCTTGCCCGAGCGCACAAAACCAAGCCAAACCGGATTGGGGCGCGAATGGGGGGCTGTGATGATTTCGACCACATCGCCACTTTTCAGTGGGGTTCTCAGCGGTTCAATGACTTGGTTCACTCGCGCTGCAACACAGTGATTGCCAACATCCGTGTGCACCGCGTAAGCAAAATCAACCACTGTGGCACCACGCGGCAAGCTCATGATCTTGCCGTTGGGCGTGAACACGTACACCGCATCAGGGAACAGGTCCACCTTGATGTGTTCAAGAAACTCCGCCGAATCGCCGGTTTGGTTTTGAATATCCAGCAGGCTTTGTAACAGGCGGTGTGTTTGGGTTTGAATGTGGTTCAGTGCATCGCCTTCGCCCTTGTACAGCCAATGCGAAGCCACTCCTTTTTCAGCAACCTGGTGCATGTCCTCGGTGCGAATCTGGAATTCCACTGGCGTGCCATAGGGGCCCAGCAGCGTGGTGTGCAGGCTTTGGTATCCGTTCAGCTTTGGAATGGCGATGTAATCTTTGAATTTACCCGGCACGGGTTTGAACAACTGGTGCAACATGCCCATGGCCATGTAGCAACCGGGCATGTCTTTGACCACCACCCGGAATCCGTAAACATCCAGAACCTGCGAAAAGCTCAACCGCTTTTCGATCATTTTGCGATAAATGCCGTACAGCGCCTTCTCGCGGCCATACACTTGGCATTCAATTTGCGCATCATCCAGGCACTTCTCAACCGCTTCCAGAATTTTACCCACCACCTCGCGGCGATTGCCTCGTGCCGCCAGTACCGCTTTTTTCAGCACTTGATAGCGCATGGGGTAGGCATGCTGGAAACTCAGTTCTTGTAATTCACGAAAAATTTCATTCAAGCCCAAGCGATGAGCGATGGGGGCATAAATTTCCAGGGTTTCAAGCGCAATGCGACGTTTTTTGGCTGGGCTCATGATGTCCAGCGTGCGCATATTGTGCAGGCGGTCTGCGAGTTTCACCAAAATAACCCGCAAATCGCGAGCCATGGCCAGCAACATTTTGCGAAAATTTTCGGCTTGGGCTTCTTCGCGGGAAGAGAACTCCATTTTGTCCAGCTTGGACAAGCCATCCACCAAGTCGGCGACCGAGGCGCCAAAGCGCTCGATCAGATCTTCCTTGGTCGTACCCGAGTCTTCCATGACGTCGTGGAGCAGGGCGGCCTGAATGGCTTGACCATCCAGTCGCCATGACGCGCACAATTCAGCCACAGCAATGGGGTGAGTCACGTAGGGTTCGCCTGTGGCCCGGAATTGCCCAAGGTGCGCAACGTCTGAAAACTTATAAGCCTCGCGAACACGCCGGATCTCTGTCTCGGGCAAATAGCTCGAGGCGATTCCAATAAGCTGTGCGATAGAGACCACATCGGGCCGGTTTTGCTCAGGCTGTATTTCTCTGGCTTGCATTAACCCCCGCATCGTTTACAACCAACTACTCACTTCCATTGTGCAGGCTTACTTCTGGTCAGGCAAGACGATATTGACCTCAAGCATCTCCATATTGCCTTGTTTTTGAAGATTAAACTTCACATCTTCCTGGTCAATCTTGACGTATTTGGCGATCACCTGCATCAATTCGTCTCGCATTTGGGGCAAAAAGTCGGGTCCGTCCTCGCCCACACGTTCCCTTGCAATAATCAAAGACAGTCGTTCTTTTGCAACATTGGCCGATTTTTTCTTTTCGCCGAACAGCATGCTCAGTAAAGACATGGCATCAACCTCCGAACAAACGCTTGAGCAGGCCTGGCTTTTCATAATCGACAAAGCGCAAGGGTTTGGTTTCTCCCAAGAAGCGGGAAATACAGTCTTGGTAGGCCAAAGCGGCGTCGTTTTCTTCAGCGTGAATCACCGGCATACCCTGGTTGGACGCCTGAAGCACTGTTTCTGATTCAGGAATGACACCCAACAGTGGAATACGCAGCAGGTCCGCCACGTCTTTGTAGCTGAGCATTTCGCCGTCTTCGGCGCGTTTGGCTGAGTAGCGGGTGATCAACAGGTGCTCTTTGACTGGTTCGCCGCCTTCTTTGGCGCGTTTGGATTTGGCTTGCAAAATTCCGATGATGCGGTCTGAGTCACGCACCGAAGACACTTCGGGGTTGGTCACCACAATGGCCTCATCAGCAAAAGTCAGCGCCATGACCGCACCACGTTCAATACCGGCCGGGCTATCACACACAATGTATTCAAAGCCCATGTCCATCAAGTCTTTGATGACTTTCTCCACGCCTTCCTCAGTCAGCGCGTCTTTGTCGCGGGTTTGAGAGGCGGGCAAGATGGACAACATGGGGCAATGCTTATCCTTGATCAGCGTTTGCTGCAAATTGGCTTCGCCGTTGATCACATTGACCAGATCGTAAACCACTCGGCGTTCACAGCCCATGATCAGGTCGAGGTTGCGAAGGCCCACGTCGAAATCAATCACAACGGTTTTAAAGCCGCGCAGGGCCAAACCTGCAGAGAAGCTGGCGCTGGTGGTGGTTTTTCCAACCCCACCCTTGCCGGATGTTACAACGATGACTCGACTCACGAATGGTCTCCCTAGCGGATGTTGATGGCCTTGAGCCGCACTGCTGCGGGCTCAACGCCTTGGTCAAGATAAATAGATGTCGGTTTCGAGCGGTTTTCTTCGGGAAAACCGCCCTCAAATGTTAGGTAGTAACCAGCCACGGCCACCAGTTCCGCCTCAAAGCAGGTCGACATGATTCGGGCGTTGGTGTCGCCAGCCGCACCCGCCAGGGCCCGGCCTCGCAATACACCATAAACGTGCACATTTCCGTCGGCGATGACCTCTGCCCCAGCCGAAACCTGCCCCATCACGATCAGGTCGGCGCCTTGCGCGTAAATGCGCTGGCCACTGCGAACAGATTGATCAATCACCATCGTTCGGCGTTGGGCTTGCACCGCCATCGGTTCTTTGGCGGCTGAAGGTTGGGTGTCGGTGTTGGGCTCAGTGGCAGTGGCTTTGGGATGCGGGGCAGGTTGTGCGACAGGCTCTAGTTCTGCTTCAGATTCAGGTTCTTGATCGGGGCGCGACTGCTCAGCTGGCGTTTGCCCAGCCTCAAACCGCAAACCCATTGCCTCGGCCTGTTCTTCCAGCATGGAATCGTTACCACGCACCTCCACCAAGTTCACGCCTGCTTTGGAAAACAGGGCTTGAAAGGCGTTCAGTGAGATGTTGTGTTCACGCAGTTCCTCGGCGCTCCAGGCGTTGAAATCAAGCACAGCCGGTTCGGCAGAATACACGCCGGGGGTGGGCCCAAGCCGTTTGCTCAGGGCCTCTAGGGCAGAGGCAAGCGGCGCCGGCCTTGGGGCAAAGGAGACGGCCTTGATGGTGGCAAATTTGACGTCAAGCACAGAGGTCGAGGTTTTATTCAAAATAGTCGGGCGCTTGGGTATAAAAACAACTCAGTTTCACGAATAAAGCCCGAGCCGTATGCCGGTCTCGGGCTTTTTCTGGTTCGATGCAGACGCTTATACAGGAACGCGTTTGAGCATCTCAATGCCCACTTCACCTGCAGCGATTTCACGCAGTGCGGTGACTGTGGGCTTGTCCTTGTCAGATTTCACCTTGGGTGTATGGCCTTGAGCCAGCATGCGCGCACGGTAGGTGGCGCACAATGCCATGTCGAAACGGTTTGGAATCTTTTTCAAGCAATCTTCAACGGTGATGCGGGCCATCTTGTGTCCTTACAGTCCAATACTTTTGAGTTGCGCCCCGTGACGCGCCATTTGCTGATTGAAACGGCAACGGGAAGCGAAGACGATCGATTTCAGCTCTAGAAGTGCCTGAGTGAAATCATCATTAAGAATAACATAATCGAAGCGCCTTGCTTGCTCGATCTCGACCTGCGCGGCACCCATTCTCTTTAAAATGACCTCTTCACTGTCGGTGCCGCGCCCACGCAAGCGTTTTTCAAGTTCTTCCATGCTGGGTGGCAATATAAAAATGGACACCACGTTTTTGACCTTGCGCACCACCTGTTCTGCGCCTTGCCAATCGATTTCCAGTAATACATCGCGGTCAATGGCCATTTGGCCTTCCACCCACGCTTTCGAAGTGCCGTAGTAGTTGTCATGGACGTGTGCCCATTCCAGAAAGCCTTCACTGTCGCGCAACGCCTCGAATTCCGGATGGGAAATGAAGTGGTAATCCTTCCCGTCTATTTCGCCAGGCCGGGGAGCCCGAGTGGTGTTGGAAATTGAAAGGCCAATGCCATGCACATCCTCAAGAAGTGCTTTCACCAAAGACGACTTTCCTGCACCAGACGGCGCGCTGACAATGAACAAGCTGCCAGAGTAATGCGCGTGTTGACTGGGTTGATTGAGCTGGGACATGAGTAACTGGACTGATTCGTAAGATTCGAAAGTTTAAGCCAAATCGGCGAGGGTTATCTGTTATTTTTGGTGCGCGTCATGATGCTGATCGAATGCCCTTATTCAATGTTTTGAACCTGTTCGCGAAATTGCTCTACCAGTACCTTAAGGTCAATACTGGCTTGGGTTTGTGCAATTGCATGGGCCTTGCTTCCCAAGGTGTTGGCTTCGCGGTTCAGTTCCTGGGTTACAAAATCCAGGCGTTTGCCAATCACACCGCCTTGCCGCACGATGCGTCGAACCTCTTTAAAGTGTGTCTGCAGGCGCTCAACCTCTTCTTTCACATCAATGCGTACACTGTGTAAAGCTACCTCGTGTTTAATCCGTTCCTCCAAGTCTTCCACAGTCAGGTGGTTGGCCTTGTCCGCAATGATTTTCTCGAATGCGTCGGTCATCCGCTCTCGAATTTTGCTTTCGTAGTGGTTAAGAAACTCGGGCAGCATGGGCAACAGGCCGTTCACGATGGCCTCCATGCCATCCACTTTTTCCAGCAATACTGCTGAAAGGGCTTCACCCTCGCGGCGGCGGCTTTGTTGCAGGGCTTCAAGGGCTTGGTCGCACAGGCTGGAAATTGTCTCTTGCAGTTCTTCGTTGCTTAGGCTGTTGTCTTCTACCACACCTGGCCAGTTCAGAAGTTCTGTCACCCTAAACCCAGGCGCTTTGGGCATTGCTTCCTGAATGCTGGCTTCGAGTTGGGCAAGTTGTTTGATTTGTTCCAAGTCAACTTTGGGAATGCCTTTGGCGCCGTCGGCACGCCCCCAGGAAATGCGACATTCGACTTTGCCTCGCGCCAGGCCTTTGTTGAGCTTTTCTCGGATCAGTGGCTCAACCATGCGCAGGTCATCGGCCATGCGGAAATGTAAATCAAGAAAGCGGCTGTTCACGCTTCTCAATTCCAGGCTGAGTGTTCCGGCGCGCGTTGTCGATTGAACGTTCGCGAAACCAGTCATGCTGTGGGGGGAGGTCTTGCTCATGGTGTTTGGAATAAACAGTAACCTCGGGATTCTAACCTCTAACACCGCTGGGTTCAGGCCTCGACGGGTTTGACAGTCAGCATTAAACAAACCCGCCAGCTTGGTATTTCATCTGAAGGTTCTTGGTTCTCATGAACCGAAAGTGGAAAATTGGTCCTACAATGATTTGGGCTTTATGCGGATCAGGGCTGGGGTTGAGTCGTGGCTTCTTGATTGGTTTAACAGGTATTGACTGAATTTGATCGAAGTTTTGAAGACACGAATCATTGCTCACCTTGATATGGACGCGTTCTATGCCAACGCCGAATTGGTGCGTAACCCGGCCTTGAAAGGGTTGCCCGTGGCTGTTGGTGGTCGCAAAGGAACTCAGCCTTTGCCGGGTCAACAGTTTCCAACCCTGGCCCAGTATGAAGGGCGCGGGGTCTTGACCACAGCCAACTACGAAGCGCGTGCACTGGGCTTGCATTCCGCAATGCCCACCATGAAAGCCGCCAAGTTGGCCCCCCATGCTGTGCTGCTTCCGGCTGATTTCGATTGGTATAAAACCTTGTCTCGACGGTTCAAAGCCGCGGTTCGGGAATTGGCACCCAATGTGGAAGATCGGGGCATTGACGAAATTTACATTGACTTAACTGAGCAAACGCTGGGCGAATACGACCGAGCGGTCGAGCTGGCAAGGCGATTGAAGCAGGCGGTAACAAACGCCACTGGCGGCATGACCTGTTCCGTGGGTTTGTCAGAAAGCAAGCTGACCTCAAAAATTGCATCGGATTTACAAAAGCCCGACGGTTTGAGTGTTGTATTGCCTCACCAGTTTCAAGACATTATCTGGCCCCTGAATGTGGGCAAAATCAATGGTGTGGGGCCCAAGGCGCAGGAAAAGCTGAAGGAGATGGGGGTGTTCACCATTGCTGATCTGGCCGCCCAGCCGCTTGAGCTTCTTCGTGAACGTTTTGGTGAAAGCTATGGCCTCTGGATGCATGAGAGTGCGCATGGCATTGATCGCAGGGATGTCACTTTATATTCCGAGCCCAAAAGCATGAGCCGTGAAACCACCTTTGAGCATGATATGCATGTTCGGCGACACCGTGACAACCTCACCCAGGTGCTTGTACTCCTTGCTGAAAAGCTGTCTCAGGATTTAAACCGCAAGGGTCGTTTGGCCAGAACAATGGGCGTGAAAGTGCGCTTTGCAGATTTCAAATCGCTGACCCGCGATGTAAGCACTGGCGATTTTGTGGGTACAGCCGATGAAATATTGCGCGCAGCAAGGGCTTGTCTGAAGAAAATTCCTTTTGAGGAAAAAGGGGGGCGGTCCACCATTCGATTACTGGGGATTCGGGCCAGTCATCTGATTAGCCCTGAGGACGCAGAAACGGAGCGGCTGGCGCGGCGAACGCGACTACGGAAAGGGGGTGTCCAAATGGATCTCGATCTGGAAGATGGTCCATAATGCGGACACCATAAATGGATATGTACTGGAGAATTTGAATGAACAACGCAGCAGCCCGCCCGGATGGTCGCACGCCACAATCACTTCGTAAAATCAGCATCGAACGCAACTACACCAAGCATGCGGAAGGCTCGGTCATGGTGCGTTTTGGCGACACGCATGTGTTGTGTACCTGCAGCGTTGAAGACAAAGTGCCCGGGTTTTTAAAGGGCAAAGACCAGGGTTGGTTGACCGCTGAGTACGGCATGTTGCCTCGTTCGACACATTCCCGTATGGACCGCGAAGCAGCACGTGGCAAGCAAAGCGGCCGAACGCAGGAAATTCAACGCTTGATTGGCCGTGCCTTGCGCGCAGCTGTGGATTTAAACAAGCTGGGCGAGCGTACTTTAAAGATTGATTGTGATGTGATTCAGGCTGACGGAGGCACACGCACCGCCTCGATCACAGGCGCGATGGTGGCGGTGGCTGATGCCATTGGCAAACTGGTGGATGCAGGCGCTTTGGAGCAGAGCCCGATCAAGCAATTTGTGGCGGCTGTGTCGGTGGGTGTGGTCGGCGGCCAAGTGGTGCTCGACCTGAATTATGACGAGGATTCCACCTGTGAAACCGACCTGAATGTGGTGATGACTGAGGGTGGTGGTTTTGTGGAGGTGCAAGGCACGGCAGAGGGGGATGCGTTCAGCCGATCTGAGTTGACTGGCATGCTCGACAGCGCCACTGCAGGCATTGCCGAGTTGGTGCAATTGCAAAAAGCGGCCCTGCAGGCTTAACTGAGGGGGTGGTGGTGATGGCATTGAATACCGAGTGGGTGCTGGCCAGTGGCAACCAAGGCAAGTTGAATGAATTCCAGGGTCTGTTTGCACCATGGGGCATTCAATGGGTTGCACAGGGTGATTTGGGTGTTCCAGAAGCGCAGGAGCCGTTTCATACCTTCGTTGAGAACGCCTTGACCAAGGCACGCCACGCCAGTCGGCTAACAGGCAGGCCCGCTTTGGCCGATGATTCAGGCCTGTGTGTGTCCGCGTTAAACGGTGCGCCGGGCGTGTTGTCAGCCCGCTATGCGACCTTGTTTGGTGGTGAGAAAAGCGATGCCAACAACAATGCGGCGTTGGTTAAGCAACTGGCTGGCGTTGAAGACCGCAAGGCCTATTTCGTATGTGCCATGGTGTGGGTTGCGCACGCCGACGACCCCACCCCCACGATTGCTCAAAAAATGTGGTGGGGAGAAGTGTTGGACGCACCCCAAGGCGAATATGGTTTTGGCTACGACCCGCATTTCTGGTTGCCTGAGCACCAATGCACCGCCGCGCAAATGCCCAAGGAACTGAAAAACCAGTTCAGTCACCGGGCACAGGCCACTCAAGCCTTGTTGCAAGAATTACAGCAGCGTTTGAATTTGAAGAGGGTGGATGCGTAAGTGAAACCGGGCGACGACAATAACGGGAAACCGGCATTCATGACCACACCAATGGCTCCAACTTCGGCCCCAACCACGGTCAACAATTTGGTTGGGCGCGTGTTCATGCCCAGTGAACTTCGTTTCGCTGCCATGCCGCCTTTGGCCCTGTACATTCACTTGCCTTGGTGCGTGCGCAAATGCCCTTATTGCGATTTCAACAGCCACTTGGCGCCTGAAAGCACGCTGCGTGAAGTGGGCGTTGCGCTGGTCTCGGATAAAAGCTCTCCCAGTACAAACTTGCCGGCGTCGGGCGAGCAGGGCTTCGCGCAATCCTTACCCTTGAATGTACAACGCCGCTACCTCAATGCCCTTGTCGCAGACCTGGATCAGCAGCTCCCAAAAGTGTGGGGGCGTAAGTTGTATTCAGTCTTCATTGGTGGTGGTACACCCTCGTTGTTTCACCCGGAATTAATTGATGAGTTGCTGGCCGCGGTGCGCGCGCGGTTCGGTTCGCCACAAAGTGGCGAAATCACCATGGAGGCGAACCCTGGTACTTTTGAGCAGGCAAGGTTTGAAGGATTTCGGCAGGCGGGGGTCAATCGCTTGTCCATTGGTGTTCAAACGTTTTCGAATACGCATTTAAAAGCCTTGGGTCGAGTGCACAACGCAGAGCAGGCCATCGATGCGGTGCGAAGTGCTGTTGAATTGTTTGATGAAGTCAATATCGACCTGATGTACGCCTTGCCCAACCAAAGTGTAGAGCAGGCGGTGGCGGATGTGAAACAGGCGCTGTCGCTTAACAGCACGCATTTGAGTTTGTACCAATTGACGATGGAGCCCAACACGCTGTTTGCCGTCAAGCCACCACCTTTGCCCGATGACGACACCTTGATCGACATTGAAGAGGCCGTTCACAAGGCTGCGAAATCTGCAGGCTTTGAGCAATATGAAATTTCAGCCTTTGCCAAACCCGGACACCGCTGCCAGCACAATTTGAACTATTGGGGTTTTGGGGATTATTTAGGTATTGGTGCGGGTGCACACGCGAAAATAAGCTACCCCAACCGCATCGAACGGGAAATCCGACACCGAAACCCCATCGCTTACATGGAAGAAATGGAAGGTGCAGCCCAACCTTTGGATGTTCGAACGCTTCAAGTTAAAGAATTGCCCTTCGAATTCATGTTGAACGGTTTGCGGCTCATTGAAGGTGTGCCGGAAGGATGGTTTGTCGAACGTTGCGGCAGGCCGTTGAGCGATCTTCAAAAACCTTTAAAGGCGGCGTTGGAAAAGGGCTTGATTGAAACCCAGCCCGGTGTGTTTAAGCCAACTGAGCTGGGTTTTCGGTTTTTGAATGACTTACAGGAATTGTTCCTGGCCAATTGAGTGATTAAAAACTTGATCAATAATTGAGTGGCTTGTTCTCGAGCTCAGCCGCTTTTCGGTGACGGTGTTGATTACGGTGTCAACCTTGCTCAAGCTAGTTCAAGTGACGCGATTCAGGCCTTTCAATGATACTGGAGCTGCTTTTGAAACGTAGCCCCCAATCGGCTTGGGCGCAGGTTTTGATCAACAAATCGGCAAACCCGTGTTGAAGTTGCTCAGCCATTCGCATTTCAAACCCTTTGCCGGTGTTGGCAACCAGTTTCAACACCAAATCGGTGTTGTGGGCCTCACCGTTCGGGCGAAGTTCGATTTGGGTGATCAATAAAGGATCTGAACCCAAGGGTGTGGTCGTGTTTTTGTCTTGAAACGGACTTTTGAAGTCGGCGGAATACAGAGACACCTCGCGGCTCATGTCCAGCAGGGCCTTTCGACCCGCGTCGTTCAAGGGTCGGTCGCTGGCGAGCAGCTTTTGCATCATGTCATCGAGGCTGGGAATCAGCATGCGCACCATTCGGCGGGTTAGCCAAACGCGCACTTCCTGATTTTCAGCTGAGTTGATACGCATCAATATACGGTCGTGTTCAGGCGCGTACGCTACTTGAATTTGTTTGATTTGCATGGCCGTGTGTTGAAATGATTAAGTGGTCTGTTTCAGGTGGTGTCTTGAAATGCCTTTGGCTGCCCACATTTAAAGCTCATGGGTATTGTGACTCAAAAATGTTAACAAGGGTTTGCAAACATGCGACTAGACAAACTGACCACCAAATTCCAGGAAGCGCTTTCAGATGCCCAAAGTTTGGCTGTGGGCAAAGACAACCCCACCGTGGAACCCGCCCATGTGTTGCTCGCCATGCTCAAACAAACCGAGGGCTCTGTTCGCGGGGTAATCGGTAAAGCGGGTGGTAACCTGCAGGTATTGGATAAGGCCGTTGAGGCGGAAGTGAACAATTGTCCCACGGTCAGCAACAACGCAGGGCAAATTCAGATAAGCAGCAAGTTACAGGCCGCTTTGAATCTGGCTGACAAAGAAGCACAAAAGCGCGGCGACCAGTTCATTGCCAGTGAATTGTTCTTGCTCGCTTGCCTGCACGACAACATCGGCTTGGCCAAAGTGTTGAAAGATGCAGGGTTAAACGCAAAATCCTTGAGTGCGGCCATTGAGCAGGTGCGTGGTGGTGCCCCAGTGAACGACGCGGATGGCGAAAGTCAGCGCGAAGCCTTGAAAAAATACACCATTGACCTGACTGATCGGGCCCGCCAGGGCAAGCTCGACCCTGTCATTGGTCGTGACGATGAAATTCGCCGCGCCATTCAAATTTTGCAGCGCAGAACCAAAAACAATCCGGTGCTGATTGGTGAGCCCGGTGTGGGTAAAACAGCGATCGTGGAAGGCCTGGCACAACGCATTATCAACGGCGAGGTGCCAGATTCACTGAAAAACAAGCGAGTGCTGGTGCTGGATATCGCATTGTTGCTGGCTGGTGCCAAATACCGTGGCGAATTTGAAGAACGCTTGAAGGCCGTGTTGAAAGACATTGCTGCCGACGAAGGCCAAACCATTGTGTTCATCGATGAGATCCACACCATGGTGGGAGCAGGCAAGGCTGAAGGCGCCATTGATGCGGGCAATATGCTCAAGCCTGCTTTGGCGCGTGGCGAGCTGCATTGCATTGGCGCGACCACCTTGGATGAATACAGGAAATACATTGAAAAAGACGCGGCACTTGAGCGTCGCTTTCAAAAAGTATTGGTGGGCGAGCCCTCTGTAGAAAGCACCATTGCCATTTTGCGAGGGCTTCAAGAGCGCTACGAACTGCACCACGGTGTGGATATTACAGACCCCGCCATTGTTGCGGCGGCCGAACTTTCTCACCGGTACATCACCGATCGCTTCCTGCCAGACAAGGCGATTGACCTGATCGACGAAGCGGCGGCGAGAATCAAAATGGAAATTGATTCCAAGCCCGAGGAAATGGATAAGCTGGATCGTCGCATTATTCAACTGAAGATTGAACGTGAAGCGGTGAAGCGGGAACAGGACGATGCGTCGAAAAAACGTTTGGGGTTGATTGAGGAAGAGATTGACCGCTTGGGGCGTGAGTATGCCGACTTGGATGAAATCTGGAAATCTGAAAAGGCGGCGGTGCAGGGCAGTGCGGCCATCAAGGAAGAAATTGACCACATTCGCGCGGAAATCGAACAGCTCAAACGCAAAGGCGAGTGGCAAAAAGTGTCTGAGCTTCAGTACGGGAAATTGCCTGCGCTGGAGAAAAAGCTCAATGATGTGAAAGACAACGAGGGTGGCGAGAAGAAACCCAATCGTTTGTTGCGCACCCAGGTGGGCACCGAGGAAATAGCCGAGGTGGTTAGCCGAGCCACTGGAATTCCTGTGAGCAAAATGCTGCAAGGCGAACGCGACAAATTACTCCAGATGGAAGCCGCTTTGCACCACCGGGTGGTTGGGCAAGATGAGGCGGTTTCATTGGTGTCGGATGCCATCCGTCGATCACGCGCTGGGCTATCCGATCCCAATAAGCCTTTGGGTTCGTTCCTGTTTTTGGGGCCCACCGGTGTGGGTAAAACCGAGTTGTGCAAAGCATTGGCCGGCTTTCTGTTTGATTCTGAAGACCACCTGGTGCGAATCGACATGAGTGAATTCATGGAAAAGCACAGTGTGAGCCGATTGGTGGGGGCGCCCCCGGGGTACGTGGGCTACGACGAAGGCGGCTACCTAACGGAAGCTGTTCGCCGCAAACCCTACAGCGTGATTTTGCTTGATGAAGTTGAGAAGGCGCATCCCGATGTATTCAATGTGTTGCTTCAGGTGCTGGATGATGGCCGTTTGACCGATGGACAGGGCCGAACTGTTGACTTCAAGAACACGGTGATTGTGATGACTTCGAATTTGGGGTCGCATGAAATTCAGCGCTTGGCTGGTCAGGGTGCTGAGGTGATCAAAGCTGCGGTGATGGAAGAGGTGAAGCTGCACTTCAGGCCCGAATTCATCAACCGGGTGGATGAATTGGTGGTGTTCCACGCATTGGACAACAGCCACATTGCCAACATTGCCCGAATTCAACTGCTTCGCCTTCAACAGCGCTTGGCCAGCCGTGACATGCGCCTGGAGGTTACTGATGCAGCGTTGGCCGAGGTGGTCAAAGCCGGCTTCGATCCCTTGTATGGTGCACGCCCATTGAAGCGCGCCATTCAGCAAATCATCGAAAATCCGATTTCCCGCATGATTCTGGAGGGCAGGTTCGGGCCTAACGATGTGGTGCCCGTGGATTTCAAGGACGGCGCATTCACCTTTGAGAGAGTGGTGCACTGAACTTCTCCTACGGGCTAACGGACGAATTTGCCTCACTGAGCTATGTTGCGATCATCTAGCCGGTTCAGGTGGGCTTCAGGCCCACCAAGGCGGGATGGCGCAACATTGTTCAGTGAGTAGAAATTAAGCCCAAGTATTCAAAAGTCCGTCTTTCAATGCGCCGCCGCGTACATCGCTTCACCCGCTTCAACCGGGTTGCCGGTTTTGTTGAAGGTTTCCAGCCACACGCCATAGTTGTGCACTGTTGGGTCTTGCCAAGGGTGGAAACCGGGTTTGAAGTAGTTCAACAGTTTAGGTAAGAGGCTGCTGTACAGGCCTTTGGGGCCAAGCAGCCACACCAAACCTTTGCAATACATTTTGAATCGGGTCCAGCCTTTAAAACCATCGGTGCCCAAGATAACCCAAGTGAACACCAGCGTGTGCAAGGTGAAATTGAACATGGCGTGCGCCATCGCCAAACAACGCTTGAAATAGCCCACCTTGGCCACTTTCTGCAGTACATCAAACGCGACAGCCTTGTGCTCCATTTCTTCTACGGCATGCCAAGCCAGCATGGCTCGCACCCGGTGGTCTGCGCCGGCCATCACTTCTTTGCGTGCAAAAAACATCTCGGCCATCATGGCTGTGAAGTGCTCCAAAGCGGCTGTCATGGCCAGGTTGTATTCAGGCGATAGCACTTTCAAGCGCCGGTTCATGATCTTGGTGATGACATGCAGCATTTTGTCGACCGGCACACCTTGTTCTTTCAGTCGTTTGTTGTAGTCGGTGTGTACTTTGCCGTGTTGCCCTTCCTGAAAGGAAAAATCTTTCACTGCCTTGAGCAATTCAGGATCCGTGATCTGGTCTTTGAAGTTTCGCACACTGGAGATGAAATAGCGCTCCCCGTCGGGAAAGCTCATTTGAACGCCGTCAATCACACGGGTTTTGAATGGATCGCCATTCATCCAGTACCTTGGAATGTCGCCTTGTGTGATGCCGAAATCCAGGTCCTTACGAACGACGATGTCTTCTTTGTGTTGTTGCCCTGCTGCCATTGAACAATGCCTCCTTGCCTTGTATGTATACAACGTTACCGAAATACGAGTGGACAAGATATGATTTGAAATGACAGAAAAGGAAGAATTCGCGACAGAGTATTGTATGTTGGGGGCTAAATAGAACATGGAAACCATTAATTTTCAAATGCTTGCGAGCCTTGCCAACGCGGCGCGGCATTGCGACATTGACCTCAATGATGTGATGCAGGAATTGAAGCTTGAAATTGACATGTCTGGCGACCCCCGTCGGAGAATGTCTTTGAGTTGCTTCGATTCTTTGTTCCGCGCCGTCAGTGTACGCAAGCCCAAGCATCATTTCCCTTTGGTGTTTGGAGATTCTTTCAACTTTGATGGCTTGCCGGAATTGGCCACTTTTGTGACCAGCGCTTCCACCCCTCAGCAGGCCATGCAAGTGCTGGAGTGGTCGCCGAAATTACTGCACCCCAGCCTGTCTTTTGATACCTTCAACGCGGGCGGTGAATTGGCTTTGTTGGTCCATGTTTTCGATCCATTGAATGTGCACAACGATTTACCCGGTTTTGTGGAAGCCACCATGGCGGCGGTGTTGAAGTTCATTCGTTTGCTCAATCCCCACGCAGAACTGGTTCGGCGCGTCGAATTCAAACACTCGGCCATGGCTTCTTCTCAGGAATACCAGGCAGTACTGAAGACCGAGGTGTTGTTCAGCCAAGCGGACAATCGTTTGGTTGTAGACCCAGCTGCACTGGATATGCCTTTGCCCGGTGGCATTCCTTCTGCCCACAAAAAGGCGCAAGAGGTGATCTTGAATCGCTTGTTGCCGGATGTTCAAGATCACACCCTTGAGCGTCAAATCGCCCGATTGCTGAAGTCAAGATTGAGTTTGTTGGGTGCTCCCATGGCCTTGATCGCGCAGGCATTGAATATTCACCCCCGCACATTGCAGCGCCGCTTGCATACAGAAGGCTTGTCGTATGCACAAATTTTGGGTTCTGTTCGTCATGAGTTGGCCTGTGAAATGCTTGCTGGCTCGGTGATGGACATTGAGTCGATTGCGGCAACGCTTGGCTATTCAGATCGACGAAGCTTCACCAGCGCATTTTTAAAATGGCAGGGGGTCTCGCCCCGAGAATATCGAAATCGAGCCTGAGGCAATGCGTTTTCTTTTTCCCGTCACTTTTCATGTTTAAATTTTAAGCACTTAATTTTTGTTTTTATGGAGGAATTCATGACCCCAACCACCGATATTTGCGATGCGAACGAAGACAAAATTGCAGCGGGTACGCTGCGCGTTGTCGAACCCATGTTTCAAAGTTGGGGAACCAAAGCTCAATTCATGGGACAAGCCCACACATTGAAGGTGTTTGAAGACAATTCACTGGTGCGCAGTGCGCTTGAAAAAGACGGCCAGGGCAAGGTGTTGGTGGTCGATGGAGGTGGCAGCATGCGTTGTGCCTTGGTGGGTGGCAACCTGGGTATGTTGGCCGAGAAAAACAATTGGGCAGGCATTGTGGTTTATGGTTGCGTTCGTGACACCCTGGAACTAGACGAGTGTAATGTGGGCATACGTGCCTTGGCCACGCACCCCATGAAAAGTCAAAAGCGTGGTGGCGGCCACGAGAATATCGATGTTCAACTGAGCTTCACCACGGTGCGCCCCGGTGATTGGGTGTATGTCGATGAAGATGGCGTGTTGATTTCTGATCATTCATTGTTGGACTGAACCATCATCAAATTTCTGGGGTGGATTCAATGTGATTTGCCCCGCACTGCACGAATTAGAGGGTGGCCTCTTTTTCATTTTAAGAAAAAGTATTTCATGTGGTGAATTTTAAGCTATAAGTTATTGATTTATATAGATAGCAAATAAAGTCTTGTATAAGATATAACTCTTGTTGCCTTGCGAAATGATCTGTAAGATACGCAACATCACCTGATCGACACCACTTGTACTAGTGATACCCGCGAAGTTGTACACGCAGGGCACTGCAGGTAGGCCATCAAGCGAACCGTTTTCTTTTTTCTCTATTGCCTTCTGAGGACATCACTATGAAATCTTTTGACCAACAGGTTCAAGAACTCAACAAAGACTGGGAAACCAACCCACGCTGGAAACTGGTGAAGCGCGGCTACAAAGCTGAAGACGTGGTTCGCCTGCGCGGCTCCATGCAGCCTGAGTACACATTGGCCAAGCGCGGTGCAGAAAAGCTGTGGGAAAAAGTAAACGGTACAGCCAAGAAAGGCTACGTGAACGCTTTCGGCGCAATCACTGCCGGCCAAGCCATGCAGCAAGCCAAAGCGGGTCTGGAAGCCGTGTACCTGTCAGGCTGGCAAGTTGCTGCTGACGGCAACAGCTCAGAAACAATGTACCCAGACCAGTCACTGTACGCTTACGATTCAGTGCCAAAAATGGTTCGCCGCATCAACAACACCTTCCAGCGCGCCGATGAAATTCAGTGGAAGAACATTTGCGACGGCAAGATGAAGGCCGAAGACGCAATCGATTACTTCCTGCCCATCGTTGCCGACGGTGAAGCCGGTTTCGGTGGTGTGTTGAACGCCTACGAACTGATGAAGAACATGATCGCCTCTGGTGCTGCCGGTGTTCACTTCGAAGACCAGTTGGCCGCTGTGAAGAAGTGTGGCCACATGGGTGGTAAGGTGTTGGTGCCAACCGCTGAAGCGATTCAGAAATTGATCTCTGCCCGTTTGGCAGCCGATGTGATGGGTGTTCCTTCCATCGTGTTGGCTCGTACTGACGCAGAAGCAGCCAACCTGTTGACTTCTGATTTCGACGAAAACGACAAGCCTTTCTTGACCGGCGAGCGCACTGCTGAAGGTTTCTACCGCGTGAAAAACGGTCTGGAACAAGCGATTTCCCGTGGTATTGCTTACGCACCCTACGCTGATTTGGTGTGGTGTGAAACAGGTACGCCAGACATCGGCTTTGCCCGTGAATTCGCGCAAGCTGTTCTGGAAAAGAACCCAGGCAAACTGTTGAGCTACAACTGCTCACCTTCGTTTAACTGGAAGAAGAACCTGAACGACAGCCAGATCGCCTCCTTCCAGGAAGACCTGTCCGCTTTGGGTTACAAGTACCAGTTCATCACACTGGCTGGTATTCACGTCAACTGGTACAACACATTCAAGTTTGCCAATGCGTACGCGCAAGGCGAAGGCATGAAGCATTACGTGAACATGGTTCAAGAACCTGAGTTCGCAGCACGCGAACAGGGTTATACTTTTGTATCACACCAGCAGGAAGTCGGTGCAGGTTACTTCGACGATGTAACAACCGTGATTCAGGGTGGCGCCTCTTCAGTGACGGCTTTGACCGGTTCTACAGAAGAAGAGCAGTTCCACTGATCTGCTGATTGATCTGAATTTGTCGACAACCTTGGCAGTCTCCCACCCCAGGAGGGGTGGTTAGGTTGTTCGACGAGAGGGGGGAGAGGAGACAAGCTCAATAATCAAATCAAGAGTAATTTCCCCTTGCCAGGCCTTACCCAGGTCTGACAGCAAGTGCTAAAGCCCGGCGAGAAACTCGCTGGGCTTTTTTATTTGTGCTCCATCGCATGTTTGATCGCAGCATCGGCCATGGCTTTGGCCATGGTATTTTGCCAACGGTACACATGGACGTTGGGCGTGCCAGACAGGTACTCTTCTTCTTGTCTGGATTGCCCGTTCAAATGGATTTGAATGTGTGGGTTTAGCAGCTTCGCATTCTCAATGACTTCATGCAGGGCAGTGTAGTCCAGTTCAGTGATGATCAATGCTTTCGCATGCGCGATGTGCGCCTGAACCAAGGTGGTTGGTTCCAGCAAATCACCAGACACAGCCACTTTGCCGTGCTCCCGAAGCTTCTCCACCTTCTCCCGGTGCACGTCCACCACAATCACTTTCATGCCCTGTTGCTCAACTGCTTTCATCACGCGTTTGCCCACACTGCCATAGCCTTGAACGATGACGTGGCCCATGGTGAGGTCCGCTTGAGTGTCTTGGGCAATCGCTTCGGTTTCATGGCTTCGCGCGTTCAGGTTTCTGATCCATTGTGAACGATGGGTGAGCCAGTCATCGATTCTCGGCACCATTGAAAACAACAGCGGATTCAATGCAATCGACAGGATCGCGCCCGCCACGACCAAACTTTGAACTTGAAGGTCTACGACGCCAAGGTACAGCCCAAGCCCCACTAGAATGAATGAAAACTCACCGATCTGTGCAAGGCTGGCGGCAATCAACAATGCGCTTTTCAAGGGGTATTTGAATAGCAAAACCAGACCGGCCGCTGCAATGGATTTGCCCACCATGATGATGGCCAAAACGGCAAATACACGCAGGGGTTGTTCGATAATCACCTGGGGTTGAAACAGCATGCCGACCGAGACAAAAAACAACACGGCGAAAGCGTCACGCAAGGGCAGGGATTCTTCGGCAGCGCGGTGGCTCAGTTCCGATTCCCGCATCACCATGCCGGCAAAAAAAGCGCCCAATGCGAAGGAGACATCGAACACGCTTGCGGCGATGAAGGCCAGGCTGATTGCCATGGCCACGGTGGCCAGCGTGAATAACTCGCGTGATCCGGACTTTGCAATGTGCCAAAGCATCCAGGGCACCACCCGCTTTCCAACGATGAGCATCACACCCACGAAGGCAACAACCTTGACCAGGGTCCAGGCGATTTCGTTGAACAATTCCTGACCCGTGGCGCCTCCATCACCGGCAAATACGCCAACCATTGGGGGCATCAGAACCAGAATCAAAACCATGGCGAGGTCTTCAACCACCAGCCAGCCGACTGCGATTTGACCATTGCTGGTTTGTAGCATGCTTCGCGATTCAAGCGCCTTGAGCAACACCACTGTACTGGCAACAGACAGGGCCAAACCAAACACCACACTTTGAACCGCAGGCCAACCCCAGAACAGGCCCACGCTAGCGCCTAAGGCTGTGGCCACACTCATCTGAACCACCGCGCCGGGCACCGCGATGGTTTTAACCGCCATCAGGTCTTTCATGGAAAAGTGCATGCCCACGCCAAACATCAATAGCATTACGCCGAGTTCTGCCAGTTGGTTGGTCAACGAGGCATCGGCGACAAAGCCAGGTGTGGCCGGTCCAATCAAAAAGCCGGCAACGAGATAGCCAATCAGCGTGGGCAATTTGAATTTGGCAGCAATGAAGCCGAACACCAAGGCGAGGCCAAAGCCAAAAGCCAGTGTGGCGATCAGTGAAATGTCGTGGGGCACAGGATTGTTTCCTTGTTTAAGGTGTGTGCAGAACAGACTAAGTCTATCTGCATTGGTTCCTGTGCCGCCAGTTTTGAGTGCCGATTGGGGCGGTGTTACTGCGGTGGTTCTGCGATGTTCCCGTTTACTCGGTTTTAAACGCCTGCACCGATTGCATCAATCTGCCTGACAATTGCGTCAAATGGCTCGAGACTTGGGTGTTTTGCTGAGCCGCCGCTGTATTTTCCTCAGTCATTTGCGCCACACGTTCAACGTTCCGACTAATCTCGGTGCTGACATGGCTTTGTTCGCGCATCGACACCGAAATGGCTGAAATTGCTTCTGAAACACGGTCCGCATTGGCTTTGATTTGTTCAATCGTCTGGTTCACCGTGCCGGCCTGGTTCAGCCCGTTCTGAACCAGTGTCACCGAGGTGTTCATGGTTTGTGCCGCACCTTGGGTGATACTTTGGATTTCATGCACCATGCTGGAAATTCGGTCGGTGGAGCCTTTGGTTTGCTCAGCAAGCTTTCGGACTTCGTCAGCCACCACAGCAAAGCCCCGGCCTTGTTCGCCTGCGCGTGCGGCCTCAATGGCGGCATTCAACGCCAACAGGTTGGTGCGGTCTGCGATCTCGGTGATGGTTGAAATGATTTCAGAGATGTCGCTGGACTGTTGCTCAAGCTTTTGCATAGCCGATGCGCTTTGCGTCACTGAATTTGCAATCGCCTGAATGCCTGTAACGACTTCATTTAAGGTTTCACCACCATTTTCGGCAGATTGCTTCGCCGTGTAGGCCGTGCTTGTGGCCTCTTCGGTGTTCTCTGAAATTTGGGCAATACTGACAGTCAGTTCCTCCACGGCGGCTGCCATGGTGGAGGTGGCATCGGCTTGTTCCAGGCCTGCACTGGACATGGATGCCGATGTGTCCTTGACCTGCATGGCGTTTTGGCTCAACTCGTCGGCGCACACTCGGATGCCTTGAATCAAGGTCCGCAAATTGTGCTGCGCGGCCATCAATGCCTTCAACAATTGATCGATTTCGTCTTTGCCGTTTACTTCAATCTGGCTGTTCAGTTGCCCCTTGGCAAGCGCATCAATGTGACGATTCGCAGTCTTCAGTTTGGTTTGCAGCAAGCGGTCAAGTCCAAAAATACTCAGCAGACCAATCATCATGGCCAGGCCTAAAGCGATGCCAACGCTCCACAATGCGCTGGTGTAAGCGAAGTCGGCTTGCTCGCTTCTTTGACTCAGATTCTTCTCTTCCTGCGCTTGAATTTCTGCGATTTGTTCACGCATTTTGTCCATCAGCGGCTTACCCGTCAGTCGCATGAATTGGTTCAGAAATTCCTCTTGATCAATCTCTTGCCGGTTCAGGGCGTTGCGCACTTCGATCGTTTTGTTGATCGACTGATTCAACCAGGTTTCATAGGTGTCGCGTAGCGCCATCAAGCGTTGCATTTGCGTGGGTTCAGCATTTCCGGAAGTCAGTTTGATTGCCTGGTCAAAGTGCTCTGTGATCTCCTTTTTGCCCTCGTTGTAGGGTACAAGGTAGCTGCTTTGTCCGTTCAAAAGATAACCGCGTTGACCTGTTTCGATCCGGGTCAGGGTTTCTCGAATCAGTGCCACTTCGGTGATGACTTCGTAGGTGAGTTCATTGGCTTTGGACCCCTCCATGATTCGTTTGGCATTGAGCAAACCCAGTGCACCCACGATTAAAGAAAGCATCAAAGTGATGGCAAAACCCATGCTGAGCTTGGCGCGAATGGTGTGGAACATGGCGGGTCCTCTGGTGTGTAAGGGATTGTTTTTTATTTGTTTTTGATGTTTGTTTAGAGGATAGTCAACCTGATCACTGGCTTGTCATATCCAGATGGGGGGTCACCTTTTTTCAGGTGCCATTGGATGTGGATTCCTCGGGTTGGTTTTTGCCCTGAATGTCCAGAAGAATACGCATCAGCGTTTCCTTCTTGAATGGTTTAATCACATGTTCACACATGCCAGCATTCAATATTTCCAGCCTGTCTTGCTCTGTGGCCGAAGCCGTGACGGCCACAATGGGCGGGGAGTTGTTGCCTAGTTCTTCAATGATTCTGGCGGTTGCCTCGAAGCCATCCATCTCCGGCATTTGAAGGTCCATCAGAACCATATCAAAACGTTGCTCCAGACAGGCGTTCACGGCTTGCCTGCCGTTTTCTGCAAGCGTAACCTTGGCCCCCCATTTCTTGAGCATTTCCGAGGCCACCATGCGGTTAAGCTTGTGATCGTCCACCACAAGCACATGGCGATTCAACATTGGTTTAACTTCGATTGTGTCGTGCTCGGTTGGTGCCGGCAAGGCGGGTGTTGCAGTGAGTGCCAATTTTTGAGTGTCGGCCTCACTCAAGGTGAATTCGGGGTGAAGGCAATTGATCACAAAGTGGAATGTGGTGCCAACCGCTGGTTCGCTTTCCACCCAAATTCGACCACCCATGAGCTCAACCAGGTTTTTACAAATCGATAAGCCCAGGCCCGCGCCACCATATCGGCGTGAGGAACTGTCATCAACCTGGCTGAATGGTTTGAACAAATCAGCACATTGCTCCGCATTCATGCCAATGCCGGTGTCCTTCACACTGAATTGCAGTTGTTTGCCTTGATGAACACTTTTCACCTGTAGGTGAATGTGGCCGGTTTCAGTGAACTTCAATGCATTGGACAACAGGTTGTTGAGAATCTGAGCGAGTCGCAAGCGATCTCCAACCATGCTCACCGGGCAATTTGGGTCTTTGGTGCAATACAGCTGTATCTTTTTTTCATCGGCGCGGTAGCCAAACAGGTCTGTGGCTTTGGTAAGCACCTGATCAAGCAGGAAACGATTGGAGACCAGCTCAAGTTTGTTCGCTTCAACCCTTGAGATATCCAGAATGTCATTGAGTACGTTCAGCAACACATCGGCGGCGGAGCCAATTTTACTGAGGTAGTCGCGCTGTGTACTTTGAAGCGCCGTGTCCTCAAGCAATTGCAAAAGACCCATGATGGCATTCATCGGAGTGCGGATTTCATGACTCATGTTCGCCAGGAATGCACCCTTGGCTTTGCTCGCAGCTTCGGCCTGCGTGGTGCGTTCGCTCAGTGCCTGGTTTATCCGCTCCAGTTCGCGTTGCTGGGCTTTAAAGTCAGTGATGTTCGTCGAGATTGAGAAAAATCCTTCCACCTTGCCGTACAGCACATCCGGGATCAAATGCACCAGCATGTCAACCTGCCCGCCCGATGGCAGCGGCTTTCTGCGTTCAAAACGCTGTTTCTCGCCCTTCAGTACCCCAAGAATATAGTGGTGATCGTTCAAGAATAATTCTTCACCCAACACTTTTCTCATGTGTTGTCCGCGCATTTTCTCGCTTGGCACACTGGACCATTTTTCATGGTTTTTGTTGGCGAAATGGCAGCGCAGGTCCGTGCTCCAGTAAGACACCAATCCCGGCAAACACTCAGACAGCGTGCGAAGAAAATGTTCGCGTTCGATCAATGTGGCTTCATTGCGTTTGCGTTCTGTGATGTCTTGGATCTGGGAAATAAAGTAGATGACGCGCCCTTTGTCATCCCGAACAGCTGAGACCGACAGGTAAACCCACACCACGTGCCCGTCCTTGTGGATGTACCGTTTTTCAAGCTGGTAGTTGTGCCTGCGGCCTCTAAGCACATCATGGACCAAGTGTGTGTGCTGCATGATGTCTTGTGGGTGCGTGATCGAGTCGTAACTAAAGGCCAGTAGCTCGTCTGTGCTGTATCCGAGAATGTCTGACAAAGCCTTGTTCACCTGCAGAAAACGACCCTTCACATTGAGCATCGCCATGCCAATGGCAGCCCATTCAAATGAGGAACGGAAACGTTCTTCCGCTTCGCGCAGGGCATTTTCGAACTGGCGCTGCACTGTCACGTCAACGTTTACACCGATCATGCGAAAAGGCACGCCTTGTTCGTTTCGATGTGTTTTGGCACGTGCCTGAATGTGGCGGATTTTCCCGTCGCTCGCTCTGCGAATATTGAAGTTGAATTCGAAGGCGTCCTGGCTGCGAGACGCCTCAATCAACACCATACCGAGTTTGTTGACGTCTTCCGGCACTACATAACTTAACCATTCTTTGTAGGTGAGAATGTCCTGTCCATCGCGAACCCCATACAAGCGGCGCATGGCTTTGTCCCACCGAATGAAGTTTTCCTGAATGTTGTATTCCCAAACGCCAATGCCCGCGCTTTCGGTGGCCAGCTTGAAACGTTCATCATTAAAGTGCTGATCTGCTTTGGCCTTGGCCTTGGCCAGGTTTTGCTCTGTTTGATAAGCAATGCTTGCCCGCATCATCAGCAATGACAGAATGCAAAACGCCACATAACCAAACATCAGGCTGATTGTTTTTTCCCGCCATTCTGCTTTCAATGGGCCAGCGTTGGCCCAGGTTATCAAATACAGTGGCGAAGGCTGGTTCAGTTCCTGCGGCACTCCAAGGTAGTGGCTTGAAAAATAGTGATCCGCAAAGTCGCCTTTTTTGATCAGGTTTGTGGACAAATCAGTCAAAGGAGCGGAGGAATTGACTTCATTGAAATAAGGCAACACCTTACCCAAAAAAGCTGGCTTTGGCGGGTCAGTCATTAGAACGGAGCCGTCTTCATAGGCCAGCCCTGTGGTCATTTGCTCGCCAATCCGCAGTGTATTCAGTTTTGCTTGAAGGTAGGGTGCTTTGATTCGACCTTGTAGCACGCCCAGCATCTCGCCACTTGCATTCTTGACCTGGTAATTGATCACCAATACCAACTCGCCTTTCTTCGTAAAGTCTTTGGAGAAGGAAATCAGTCGCTTGTTGTGTTTTAAATCGGGGTTTTGATTGAATATGGGTTGTGTGTCGAGCAGACTTTCATCGGCAGCCGACTGCGCCACGATTTGGCCCTTGATGTCTCTGGCCAGGATGTTTTCTGTCGATGGAAGGGTACTTTTGAGCAGGTCTAGCCTGGTCTTGATGCCTTCAAACCGTTCAAGCTCTATTTGTTCGGCCACTTGGCTGGACGCTGCGTCGAAGCCCCGGATGATGGTGCCAAATTCGTCGTGCAAAATGTCGTGCAACAGTCGCAGCTGGGTATTTACATTGTGTTCAGATTGCGCCTTGATGCGTCTGAGGTCGCTTGCAATCATGGCAACCAATGCCAAACCCAGCACGCACAGCAACACGCTGGCAAGTATCCACTGGTATCGGCTTTTGTTTGCTGTGACCAAAAAATTACCCAAGGCAAAAATAATTGAACAATGAATGAGGGCGCGCTCCGGTTGCACGATCCCAACCTTATTGTGTTTGAACTTGAGATGGGTTAATTGGCAGATTAAAGGGGGCTTTCTTGGGTTTTTCTCAGTGACTCTTTCCTTGGGTTAGCTTGACCAGAAGGTGTGGCTGCTGTACCTGTGTTTGAGAAAGTCGATCCACAGCCGCACTCGGAGGGGCAAGTATTTGCGCTGGGGGAAAACAGCATAAATTGCATTGGGGGGTGCACGGTAATCATCCAGCACAGTGACCAGCCGGCCAGTCTTCAAATGGCTTTGTATTTCCCACAGGCTTCGCCATGCAAAACCAGCGTCATCAAGCGTCCAGTCCAGGATGGAGGAGCCGTCATTGCAGGCCATGTTGCCACTGACCCGAATCGTTGTGGGTTCTCCCTCAATAGTGAACTGCCAGCCGCTGGGCGCACCTGAACTCACCAGGTTCAGGCAATTGTGTTTCAATAAATCTTGTGGATGTGCCGGAGTGCCATGTCTTTCGAGATGTGCGGGTGTTACAACAACCACCCTTTGATTTTCAGCCAGTTTCACACCCACCAGGCTGGAATCAGCCAACACCCCGATTCGCACGGCGCAATCAATGCTTTCATTGAGCAGGTCAACCACCCGGTCAGACAAGTCCAGTGAGACTGTCACCTCTGGATGCTCGCGCACGAAATCATGAACCAGTGGTGCCACATGTTCCCGGCCAAATCCACCTGGGGCCGATATGCGAAGGTGTCCGCTCGCCTTGATACCGCCCAAGCTGACGCTGGCTTCTGCATTGGCCAAATCGTTCAGTACACGCTGGCAGTCTTCCAGAAAAGCAGACCCTTCGTAAGTGAGGTTTAAGGTTCGGGTGGTGCGCTGAAGCAGCTTCACGCCCAAGCGTTCCTCAAGGGCATCCAAACGTCTGCTGATCACAGCGGGTGCGATGCCTTCGTCGCGCGCGGCCGCAGATAAGCTCCCTTTGTTGGCCACGGCAACAAACGTGGAAATTTGCTTGAAATGATCCATTGCTTTTGCAAAAAAAGTAAAAATGAATTCCATATTAACGAAGAGTGCACCACTTATAATCACTAGACTGAAAGTTTTTGGGAATCTTTCAGAATCCATCATGAATAAGAAAGTCAAACTGGTTTTATTCGACGCCTACGGCACCTTGTTCGACGTGTATTCAGTGGCCAGTACCGCTGAACAATTGTTCCCCGGGCAAGGCTCTCAACTGTCTGTGATATGGCGCGACAAGCAAATTGAATACACGCGATTGCGTGCGATGGCAGGGCGCTACAAACCTTTTTGGGACATCACCGTGGATGCGTTGCAATACGCCTGCGAGGCTTTGAAGTTGGAGTTGACACCTCAAAAGCAACGCACCTTGCTCAATGTGTATTCCAGCCTGGCCGCCTATCCCGAAAACAGGGCGGTTCTGCAAAGGTTGAAGCAGGCGGGTATACAGACCGCAATACTGTCCAACGGAAATACTGAAATGCTCAATGTGGCTGTTCGAAGTGCGAATTTCCAGGATTTGCTGGATGCGGTGCTCTCGGTTGAACCCTTGCAAACCTTCAAAATACATGCACAGGTGTACCAGCACGGCTTGGATCATTTCGGTGTCAAGGCCGATGAAGCCCTATTCGTATCAAGCAATTGTTGGGATGCTTGTGGCGCCACCTGGTTTGGATTGAATACCTTGTGGGTGAACCGTGCTGGCCTTCCCATGGACAAGCTGGACGTGAAGCCTGTGATGGAAGGTAAAAGCCTGAATGACGTGTTAAAGGCCTTGAGTTTGCTTTGATCTAATCACTTCGGGGGATCAAAAATGGTCTTTCTTGTCTGATCTCCGGAAATGTGACACTTTGATAAAAAAATACACTGTCAATCCTCGCCTAGACAATAGGAAGGGGGCTTATGAATACGGACTTGGTGAAGCAGCCGCCTTTTTTGGATAGTGCTGGTTTCGATCACGTAGCAGATCAAAATTTTTCTGTCGACAAAGCCATTTCGCATGTCGCGCGTAAGGCAAACTTCAAGTCAAGGGGAAGGGGGAACTATGTCAAGGCGGGTTGGTGGACCAAAGTTAAAAAATGGATTGAGGGAAGCAATGCCGACGCCCGCTACCACAGGGCTGCTTACGAAAGTGGGCAAAGACTAAGTGTCTCGTTGTGTGCCGAAGAATACAGGTCGAAAAAATCGAACGCATCTTCCGACGCTCTTGGCCAAAGTCAACGAATCAAAGATCGCTTTTACACCCAGGACAATCTTCGGTTTCGTCCTGAATACGAGCAAGAGGAGTACGGTCTCTCTGTTAAAGATCGACGCGCAGTTCGATGTGCAAAGTGGGCACGTCGTTTAAACGGACTTACTGAACTTGGTGCGGCCCCAACAGGCATGCTGTTAAAAATAGGACGAAATTTCCTTTCTCCTCATGCCACTGACAAAGCTGGCAGAAACCAGTTGCGTGTTTTTCTCAGCTTGCCGATCATTTCATATGTTGTGAGTGGTGTATCCAATGTGATTTTCAATAAACCCTTCACCAAAGTATTCTCGAAAGTGAAAGAATCCATCCGTACAGATGTAATCGCCTTGTCGGGGTGTTTCAGTGCAGTCGCAGCCCTTACTTCATTTGGATCGTTAATATCCACGGCGATAGGAACCCTTAGCGCGGCCAAGGATGACTTAACGAATGTAGTGATGCAGCGGTTAAATGGAGATCGAGACCGACACTTCAATCGATTGTTTTTGTTGTTGAGTGACGCCAACGGAAAACCTGGTGCAAAGGCATTGCTGACCAAGGCTCTCGTCAAAAAAATACCTCCGTCTTACTGTGGTGAATCCGGTGTGCCTGTGTTATTAGAGCGTTTGCTCGATGTTGTCAACAGTGGCGAATCCAGGCAAGACAAAATAATCAAGATGAAAGAGGTCGTTGGCAGTTATTCGACTGAGCGATCGGTTCACGGGGATTGTCCTGGCGCTTTTCTGTGTGATCGAAATGACAGTCGTGAATTGTTGCGGCGTGAAAACCACTGCGTTGCGTTAACCAATCTAATTGAACACGTCGCGATTGATTCAGATCCGCAGGATGTTTATAAAGATGCGCGGCATCATGTTGAAGATGCGGTGTTAAATGCCCGCAATAAGACGTTGAAGGGTGTTGCTCGGTTTGCTGGCGCCATAGGGTGCGCGCGTATAAAGGACAAGTTGAATGCGAATGCGAGCGATGAAGCCGGGAAGAACTATTTGGCGGCACGTTCGGATCCTTTAAATACTAAATCCAGGCGATTTTCAACTGAAAACATGATCGACAACCGGCACCAATATGGGCCATTAACCCGTGCCCTGATTGGAACAGCGGAGGTTTTGCGGCTGGTCAATCACTCCATATTGCTATCGTTTAATTTCCAGGTTACACGACCCATAGCCTGGATAAGTGGAAAGCTGATGGAGGGTGTTTTTGTACAACCAAACTCTAGAACCACCAGTTTCAGTATTGGGCGCTTTCTCGCCAGTAGTGCTTGGTCGATCGTTGATGCGATTTTCTTGGTTAGTTTGGCTGGTGGTAACGGCGTTGGGTTTGGTGGGCCTGAGGCAAGTTCCAAGCTTAAGTTTCCGTTGGCAAAAATCAAAGTGGGTGCGATCGAGATGGGAATATCTGTTATCAGTACAGCAGCTCAAATGTTTCTGCTGGCAGCTCCGACCATCATCATTTTGGGTTTGGCCAAATTGACTGCGAGGATGGAGGGTTGGGCTGGAGATGTGGGCAAACCTTTGCCTCATCCTCGAAGTGGTCGAGAAGTGCTTCAGTGGCAATGAACCGTTTTATAAATGTTGAAATGCAATAAAAAAAGCCGCCCGAAGGCGGCTTTTTCACGAGAACGCGAGTAATTACAGCGCTACTACGTTTTCAGCCTGAGGGCCTTTTTGACCCTGAGTCACTGTGAAGGACACTTTTTGACCTTCGGCTAGGGTTTTGAAGCCATTGCCCTGAATGGCGCTGAAGTGAACGAACACATCAGGACCGTTTTCACGGGAAATGAAGCCAAAACCTTTGGATTCGTTGAAAAATTTAACTTGACCGGTAACGGTATCAGACATAGCAATATCCTGGATTTCTGAATTGAACAAAATAGCTAAAAAACTGGGTGAAATTCGAGAAACAGAACTATTGCTTAAGCGGTTTGCCTGAATTGAACTGACCTGAAGTAGCGCCAAATTTTTTTTG
>CAXRAE010000016.1:0-181392 GCA_964229025.1 Limnobacter sp.
ACAGCCAACCTTTTTTGCCTGACGACCATAGCAAGGTGGTACCACCCCTTCCCATCCCGAACAGGACCGTGAAACGCCTTAGCGCCGATGATAGTGTGCATTCGCATGTGAAAGTAGGACATCGTCAGGCTCTCCAATACCAAAACAAAAAGCCCCTACCAACAGGTCGGGGCTTTTTGCGTTTCCAAGGGTGTTATACATCAAACGACCCAAAAACTGTTAAATCACCAAAACCCTCGCTGAGCCTACCTTTGACGGCACCTATACCCTTGTAATCTACAAAACAAGGAGTTAAAACATGGGCGTCAAGAGAATACCTTCCTATCTCAAAGGGCTTGCCGAGCGATATGCTCGGACGCAAACCGACATCGGATCCCTGAAAGTCACTGCACAAATTGCCAAAGAGCGCGCGGAGTACTACAAGAAGCTCTCGGTGTCCTCGACCGCTTCTCTTCAAAGAGCAGTCCTTCGGCTTCAAAGTTTGGAGGTTCTTATTAGGGACTACAACGAAAGCTTGGACCCAAGCAAAATCAATCCTGTTAACGCTTGGCGAGACCGTTACGGTAAAAAAGGTGCTCTAGAAAAAGAGACTTTCGAACTCGTTCGCTTGTATGGTGAAGAAGGCGTGACTAGTAGTGCGTTGTACGAAATTTTTGCAAAGCGTCTTGGATTGCCATTAGATGGTGAGCAGGCAGAAAAACACAAAGCGAATAGATTTCGCTGCGCATTGAAACGTCTCCAGCGCAAAGGCCTTATCCGACACTTCACCTTGGAAGCCGAGAACCGCTGGGTAGCCTTGGAGCATCTTTGGCACTTTTCGGACGCCCAGACGCTGGTGCGGGCTCAGTTCCAGTCGCCAGAATCTCAACCGTGCGATGCTGCCCATGTGTAAATCCTTTCCAGTATTGGGATTCACCCACTGAACTGGCAATCTTTAGGGCCAGCTTGAGCTGGTCTAGGTTCGAAAGCCTTCTGACATCTGACCTGAAGGCACTCTCTACGGCGTAATCAAAAAGGTACTTTGGCTCGATGTTGAGGTAGGTGCCTTTTTCCGCTCGGTCCTGCCTCCAGGCAAACTCTTCGGCCTGATTGTTGTTTTCACCATCTGGGCCAGTAAGGGTGGTCTTGTGCTGCACTGTTAGGTGGGCTTTGAACCGCTTTCCCACTTTGGCATATGCCTTGTTCTCATCCGTGTTAAGTAAACTTTCCGGCTGAGCCACAAACTTATCCAATATGGCCCTTACGTTGGCCCCATCTTCAACTTTTGCAATCATCACGCGGGTCGCGAATGCCCCTTTCCCTTTTATATTTGAACGACTTCGAGCATTAATCAAAATGCGGCGGTTCTCCGGTAATGTCATCCCTGTCGCTGGGTCTATGATTCCTGTCTTAGGGGGCTTAGGTCGCTTACCTTGATTTTCGATTTGCCTCTGCTCGTTGGCAGTTTGCGCTTCCGCAGGTAATGTCGGCTCAGCCCCTCTCACCACACCTCGCTTCTCTGCTGCGTTCTTGCCCGACTGGTGGGAGCCATCCATCTCAATGTCACCAGACAAAAATCCAATGTTGAATCCTCGAACTAGAGCCTCTCGCAATTTGTGCTGAATCATGAACGCTGCACCATAGGAGATGTCGGCATGTCTTCTAAGCTCCAATGCAGGCTGACCTCCCGCGCTGTTGAGCCAGGTGAGGATTGATGACACCAGTTTTTGAAGCGGCATTTTGGTACTTGCGAATACTGTCCCAGCCATCAATCCAAAGGCCTTGCCACAGGCCTTGCACTTCCAACGTTTCTGCAAAACACGGTAATAGTGCGAAGAGATGGTGCCGCAGTGTGGGCAACTGATGGTGCTTGCGCTACCCCAACGAATTTGCACCAAGAAATCACGACACATATCGTCCGACCAAAGCGCAATTTCGTGCACCGAGATTTTTACTGCCTCTTTTGAAAGGTGCCACTTTGAGGTCCCAGACTGCTTTCGTTTGGGGCGAGGAACGCTTGGAGTTGGTGACGTTGTCATACGTGGCTGCTCACAAACTGCCAGTACAAATTCAAGGGGTAGAGTTCCTGATGCTTCTCGGATTTGGGGTGCTTTTCAATTCCGTTTGCTCGAAGCCAACTACTTAAGCCTGTCTGTAAGGGTTCGTGGATGAAAGGCAGGTCGAAGTACGGAGCCTTTCCCAATGGAGGTGTTATTTCAGGCGGCGGAACAAATATAGGACGTTCGGGTATTTTTGCCGCGTCTCCTGTAAGTGCTGCGCAGATTGCATGGGCTAGCAGCAAAGACGGGAAAAGGTGCTTTGGGTTATAACGAAAACTGTGCGAGGTTCGAGCGGCACCGGCATGTTCCTCGAAGGTTGCGGAGTAGATTCCGCGTTTTTCCATGCGGATTTCGCAATGCCCTAACTGCCGAACGAGCTGTTCTTTACCGCCCGGGTAGTGTGTAATCGTGGCGGATAGGGTTTCCGCAAATGCAAACTGCTTATCCACCAGTTCTTCATCGGGAAACACCTCTGCCCTGGAGAGTAAATCCTGATTGTGCGAAATCAAAATACAGCGCATCACTAGGTCCCAAAGTGAACCAGACCACCTTGGATAGTTTCGAAGAACACGCTGGTCCAGTGCGCCAACACCGTTCACGAACAACACGGTTTTGTAGTCGGCCACAAAGTTTAGTCTCTCGTAGGCGATATCCAACCAAGCAACCCGCGCAAACATAGAGCTGGTTTTGAGAGGGCCGGCGTAAATATCAACCTTGAGCACTCACAGCACCTCAATATGCCAAACTTGGTACGAGCTGACACCTGCGCGCTCTTCAATGCCGCGTATACGCATCATCTTGCCATCAATGGCGGTCACTACCGCGTCCTGCAACGGCTCAATAATCTCAACGCTACCCACCTGCTTCTCGTCAAAGAGAGTGGCAACCGCTACGGTCCGTCCAAGTCGTCTGCTTCTTGATTCGCCCATACGCAATAGGCCGATGAAGGGTGCACTCTTTTTTACATCTTCCGTGGAAAGGTGTTTGCCACCTTCGAGCACTTTTTTGACTTTGACTTTCATGTAGACCAATGTTATTCATGATACATGGTAGATTGTTATATCAAACGACCCAATAATGCAAGACAATCCTAATTAATTCATTGAATTTACTGAAAAAACTAGTTTTCTAAAAAGTTTGTAGACAAAGTACTACCAGTCAGATAAAAAGAGATTGGTAAATAATAAATAAATACAAGGACTATACGAAATGGTCGAAAAAACCGAGCAGGTCAACATGAAGATGTCCGCTCAAGCCAAGAGGCTTCTGAAGCTGGCTGCCGAGAAGGAGCACCGTACGATGACCAACATGGTGGAGTACCTAGTGTACGACTTCTGCGAAAAACGTGGGATTGTTGACCCTGACGAAGATAAAAACGGCGGGCTCAGCTCCTGAGCCCCCAATGCGCTATACGTAAACCCCTGCTACTTTCAAAGGTTATAAGCAGAACATGAACTCACATTTAAAAAAAGCTTCGGGATGCCGCGAACAAATTGCGTAGAGCAGTTGGCCTCGCCAATAAGGCTGAGCCCCAGAACCACAAAGCCAACTAAACCCAACTAAAAGAAACCCCAAATGTCTAAACTTGCCGACCTCATCTGGAACAACGCCAAGCTGCTGCGTGGTGCATACAAAGAAAATGAATACCGCAAGGTTGTCCTTCCCTTTACAATTCTGCGTCGCCTAGATTGCGTGCTGCAACCCACCCGCGAAGCGGTGATGACACGCTATGCAGCGGTTCATGACAAGAACTATGACCTTAATAAGATGCTGACGCCTGTCAGCGGCTACCCATTTTTCAACACGTCCAAATTCACGCTCCCCAATATCGCGCAAACGCCGAATGATGTGCGCGATAACCTGGAGGCGATGATTAACGGCTTCTCGCAGAACGTGCGAGACATTTTCGAGAAGTTCGACTTTGCCTCAACCTTGGACAAGCTGGTCGAGAAAAACCGCCTGTACCTAGTGGTCCAGCGGTTCGCGGAAACCGACCTTGACCCCCAGCTGGTCACCAACCACGACATGGGTCAGGCTTTTGAAGAGCTACTTCGCAAGTTCAACGATGTGTCCCCTGCGGGTGAACAGTACACGCCGCGTGACGTCATTGAACTCATGGTGACGTTGCTGTTTAACGGCGACGATGACATTCTGTCTGTGCCCGGCGTAGTGCGGACAATGTACGACCCAACCGCTGGCACCGGTGGCATTTTGAGTGTGGCTGAGGAGCACCTGCGCAAGTTCAACGACCGCGCCACCCTTAAGCTATTTGGGCAAGAGTTGGAGGACGAGACTTACGCCATCTGTAAGGCAGACATGCTAATTCGTGGCCAAGACCCCGCCAATATCGAAAACGGCGACACGCTGGAAATTGACAAACATCCAGGCAAAACCTTTGAGTACCAGGCCGCCAACCCGCCTTACGGAGTGGAATGGAAGCCCGCTGAAGCGGCTGTTAAGAAAGAGCATGCCAAAGGCGCAGCGGGGCGTTTTGCCCCCGGCCTGCCAGCCATCCGCGATGGACAAATGTTGTTCTCTTTGCACCTGTTGGCCAAGATGCAGCCGGTGGTGGCTGGTAAAGGGGGCGGACGTATCGGCGTCGTTCACAATGGCTCCCCACTCTTTACCGGCGATGCAGGCAGCGGGGAGAGTGAAATTCGACGCCACATTCTTGAGCATGACTACCTTGATTGCATCGTGGCGCTGCCCACGGACATGTTCTACAACACCAACATCACCACCTACCTGTGGTTCATGACGAACCGCAAGCCTGCCGAGCGCAAAGGGAAGGTGCTGCTGATTGACGCCAGCGCCATGAGCGTGCTGATGAAAAAAAACCTAGGCAAGAAACGCCGAGAGTTCACTCCCGATTGCGTGGAGCGCATCGCTAAGGCCTACGCCGACTTTCAATCCATGGAGTGGGCGGAAAACCTCCAAGGTAAAGACGGCAAGACCGGGCGCGTGCTCAAAGCCAAGGTGTTTGACCGTGAACATTTCTTTTACCGCCGCATCACAATTGAGCGCCCTCTTCGCATGCGCTTCCAGGCAAGCGAACAGGGCTTGAAGGCGTTAGGTCACGACAACGCTTTTGAGAAATTACTGCAAGAGCAACAAGACCTGCTGACTCAAGCTATCCAGCAGATGGACGCGCAAGTCAAGTACATGGATGCCGATTCCTTCCGTGCTGCGCTACACGCATCCGCCAACAAGGTAGCCGAGGCGAATGGCCTGAGCGGCAAGGCCGCCAAGCTGACTGCCAAATCTGTGGAGCTTGCACGCAAGCACATGGGCGCCAAAGACAAAACCGCCGAACCCACTTCCAACGAGAAGGGCGACATCCTGAGCGATTCCGAATTGCGAGATGCCGAGTATGTGCCTTTCAACGATGACATTGAAGCGTACTTTGATAACGAGGTCCGCCCGCACTGGCCGGATGCATGGATTAACCACGACGTAAAAGACCCCAAAGACGAAAAGACCGGTGTAGTGGGCACCCAAATCAACTTCAATCGCGAGTTCTACGTGTACACGCCCCCGCGCAGCCGCGAGGCTATTGCGGCGGATATTGAAGCAAAGGAGCACAAGTTCATGGAACTGCTTCGAAGCATCAGGGGCGAGGTCAGCCAATGAAACCCTATGCGAGCTACAAGCCGTCGGGTGTGCTGTGGTTGGGGGATGTTCCGGCACATTGGAAGGTGAACACAATCAAGCGTGGCTATTCAATTACGCTGGGGAAAATGCTCCAAACCGAGCAAAAAATATCTACAGACGTATGCGCACCCTATCTACGCTCTGCAAACGTCCAAGCGGAAAAAGTGGATGTGTCGGATGTTCAAACCATGTGGTTTTCTGAGCACGAGATGCATCAATTAGCTCTCCAACCTAACGACCTAGTTGTATGCGAAGGAGGTGATGCCGGGCGTTCTGCTATTTGGCAGGGGGAGATTGACGGCTGTTATTTCCAAAATTCAGTCAACAGAGTGAGGGGGCTAGATGACAATCAAACCCGCTATTTGATGTATTGGCTTGGTGTTATGAAGTCTTGCGGGTACATAGATATCGTATGCAATAAGGCCACTATCGCTCACCTTACAAAAGAAAAACTAGCTGATTTGCCAATGTTGTTTCCCACTCCCGACGAACAGCAAGCCATCGCTGACTACCTTGATACAGAAACCGCCCGTATCGACACCCTGATTCATGAAAAAGATGAGCTGATTGGGTTGCTGCGAGAGTGGCGGCAGTCGGTGATTGCGGAGGCAGTCACCAAAGGGTTGAACAGAACCGCAGCCCTGAAGGCTTCTGAAGTGTCAGTTCTAGGAGAGGTGCCAGCGCATTGGGAAGTAAAAAAAATCCGCTACGTTCTGGAAGCAATCGGTGACGTTGACCATTTCATGCCAGAGTCAGTCGAAAAGGGCGTCCCTTACTTAATGACAGGCGACCTCAAAAATTTAGTTAGCGAAGTGAACCTTGATGATTGCAAGCAGGTGGCGTACGAAAATTATTTGGCTCTCTCAAAAAGGATTAAAACCTCTAAGGGTGACGTGGTCATGGCTCGATACGCAACGATTGGGACAGCAATGTATGTCGATATGGATATCGATTTTCTAGTTTCTTATTCGTGCGTAACCTTAAAGCCGAATCACTCGAAAATGTCTGGCTTGTATCTTTTCCAGTATATGAAGTCCGATGCATTTCTTCATGGCGTGGAAAATCAAATAAACACGAACACACAAGGCAACGTCGGAATAGGCGACTTACAGAACGTAATGATTGCGGTTCCACCACTCCCCGAGCAAAAAGCCATCTGCGACTACCTGAACACCGAGACCGCCAAGATTGACAACCTCATCGCCCACACCAACGACGAAATCGCACTGCTGAAAGAACTGCGCTCGGCCACCATCGCGGATGCGGTGCTGGGGCGTATTGATGTTCGCACAGCACCACAACAATAACCAATTAAGACAGAGACACCAATGGCAGCCATCCACACTGAAGAGCAGTTTGAAGACGAAGTTTGCGAAGTCCTAAAGGACCAGGGATGGTTGATTGATGGACCTTTGCCGTTCAAAAAAGGCTTTGCCTATGACCAGGGCTATGACCGACGCACGGCGCTGTATCCCGAGGATGCAATTGCTTGGGTGAAAGAGACTCAGCCCGAGGCCTGGGAGAAGTTCGCCAAGAACCACACCAAAAATCCAGAGACTGTGTTTATTCAGCGGCTGGCTGAAGAGCTGGACAAGGACCGCCCGACCATCAAGAAGGAAACCCCACAACTGTGGGGCACGCTCTACGTACTGCGCAAAGGATTCAAAGACATCAATGCCACGTTCAAGATGGCGCAGTTTGCCCCCAGCAACCAACAAAACGCCACCACCTGGCAGCACTACAAGAAGAACCGCCTGCGCGTGGTTCGACAGTTGCATTACTCGCTGCACAACCAGCTGTGTATTGACCTTGTGCTATTCCTCAACGGCCTGCCCCTGGCAACCATTGAGCTTAAAACCGACACCACGCAGAACATTGAAGATGCGGTGCGCCAATACAAGTACGACCGCAACCCGATTGATGTTGCCACCAAACAGCCCGAGCCACTGCTGTCGTTTGGCAAGCGGGCGCTAGTCCACTTTGCAGTGAGCACCGACGAAGTGCGGATGGCCACTAGGCTGGCAGGCGCTGCAACACGCTTTCTGCCTTTCAACCGTGGCAACCCCGACGACATGGGTGGCGCAGGAGCAGGTAACCCACCCGATGACGTATTAGGATATTCAACCGGCTACCTTTGGCACGAGGTGCTGCACCCGGATGCCTGGTTGGGAGTGGTGGGAAAGTTCCTGTCGGTGGAAGTGTCCGAGGCCAAGGACGCCAAAGGCAAAAAGGTATTCAACACCTCGCTTTTGTTCCCGCGCTACCATCAGTGGGATGCAGTGAATAAGCTGCTCAATGCCACATTGACCGAAGGCGTAGGGCAAACCTATCTGATACAGCACTCTGCCGGGTCCGGCAAATCCAACACAATCGGATGGCTAGCACACCGCCTAGCGTCTTTGCATGACGCTAAGGACCAGAAGATTTACAGCAGCGTGATTGTGATTACCGACCGCAGGGTGTTGGACACCCAGCTTCAAGACACCATCTACCAGTTTGACCACCAACAGGGTGTGGTAGAGAAAATTGACGAGAACAGCACCCAGCTGGCCAGTGCCCTGGACAAGGGCAAGCTCATCATCATCACCACCCTGCAAAAATTCCCATGGGTTCTGGACAAGGTTGGCGGCTTGGGTGACAAACGATTCGCTCTCATACTTGATGAGGCGCATTCCAGCCAGGCGGGCAAAGGGGCCGTGAAGCTGCGGGAGGTATTGACCAAGGCAAAAGCGGATGTGAGCACGGAAGGTGCTGCAACCGCGCTGCCCGAGAGTGATGAAGACATTACCGATGAAGACGTACTCAATGCCATCATGGCAGCCAGACAGCGTCCACCCAACGTTTCCTATTACGCATTTACGGCAACCCCAAAACCAAAGACCATGGAGCTTTTTGGCCGCACGGGGGAGGATGGCACACCCGTGCCTTTCCATGTGTATTCGATGCGCCAGGCTATCGAGGAGGAATTTATCTTAGACGTGCTGCGGGGCTACACAACCTACGGTTTTGCCTTCAAATTGGAGCAGGCTGGTGACGATAAGGAAGTGAAAGCGGGCAAGGCCAAGTCCAAGCTGTTTCGTTTCGCACAGTTACATCCGACCAGCATCGCCCAGAAGGTTACGGTCATCGTGGAACACTTTCGTGAGCACGTTATGCACCAGTTAGGCGGTCAAGCCAAATCTATGGTGGTAACGGATAGCCGTATCGCGGCGGTACGCTACAAAAAAGCATTCGACGATTACATCAAGAAGATGAAATACACCGACTGTAAAGCGTTGGTGGCCTATTCGGGCGACGTCACGGATGCAGAATCCAACGTGACGAAAGCGAAAGAAGGCGACTTGAACGACCACAAAGAACAAGGCGATGGCATTAAGGAGGCATTTAAGACCGACACCTATCAGGTGCTAATTGTTGCATCGAAGTTTCAGACTGGCTTTGACCAGCCCAAGCTATGCGCCATGTACGTCGACAAGCGTCTGGACAATGTGTTGGCGGTGCAAACCCTGTCGCGCTTGAACCGCATGTACCCAGGCAAGCAGACCACCTTTGTACTGGACTTTCGCAACGACGCCGCTGACATCTTAAAAGCATTCCTACCGTTCTACCGCACGGCAAAGATGTCCGATGTCACGGACCCCAATTTGGTCCATACCCTACGCCAGAAGCTCGACGATGCGGGCATCTATCTGTGGGAAGAGGTATTGGACTTTGCAAAAGGCTTCTTCAATCCAAAGGGTAAGCAGGCCTCGATTCAAGCGCCGTTGAAGAAGGCGCTTGACCGGTTCAAGGCACAGACTAAAGAGGTACAAGACCTGTTCCGTGGTGACGTGTCGTCGTACATCAGCGCCTACGATTTTTTGTCGCAACTGCGCTCCTACGACGATGCTGACCTTGAACGTCTGCACGCCTTTTGCCGCATGCTGCTACCGCGCTTGCAGGGCAAGGCAGGTGGCGATGAGGCGTTGGACGAGTCCGTACGCTTGGCAGGCTACAAGGTGGTCAACGAACAAAAGCACAAGCTGGATATGAGTGTCGGTACTGCTGAGCCCATGAAGCCCATGGGTCCGGGCGGAGGGCAAGTGTGGGAAGACCCGCAAGACCGGCTATCCGCCATCATCAAAAAAATGAATGAAGTGTTCTCCGGCAATTTGTCTGATGAAGATTTCAAAGGCTATGCCACCACGTTGATTGGCAAAATGGTCAAAGACCCGACTTTGCAAGAGCAAGCGCAGGCCAACGATACTGTGGATTCATTTGCCAACGGGGCATATGAGACAAAGTTAAACAATGCCGTGGTGGAAGCCTTAGAAAATCACAATGTTATGGCGGACCAGGCGCTTAGACATGAAAAGGTATTTAAAGGCCTGGCAGCGCTGCTGGTGGATGAGGTTTACCGGCAGTTACGGCAGGGAGTCCCTAATGATTAAGCGGCTTCGGACTAATGACCGGATAAGGGAGTCATTTGCGGAGCTGTTGCTGCCGTTCGTGTACGGTAAGCTGAAAATTGCAAATCGGCCTTCGGTGTAAAGCAATGATTCCCCCAACAAGTAAATTTCAAATCCTTGCCCTGTCTGGTGGTGGAATTAAAGGCCTCTACACAGCCCGCATGCTTGCTCACTGGGAAGATGAGATTCTTAATGGGGAGCCAATCGGTTCAAGATTCGACCTCATAACAGGCACTTCAATCGGCGGCATCATCGCATGTGCCATTGCTGCGAAAATCCCAATGCGAAAGGTTGTGGAAATGTTCGAGGTTAGAGGGCCAGAAATCTTTAAAAAAAGGAAATTCAGTACACTGAGTTCCTTGTTTAGGCCCTCGTATCAGCAGGAACACTTGAAATCTTCGTTAACAAGCCTGTTGCCTGAAAACATGCTGTATCGAGAATTGCAAAGACCCTTGTTAATTCCCGCCTTCAACATGACGACCGGAAAACTCAAGGTGTTCAAAACCCCCTACAAAGCTTCGTGGATAAACGATGCAGGCTTGAGGGTCGTTGATGTTGCATTGGCTACTTCGGCGGCCCCCACTTTTTTCCAGCTAGCCCAACTAGACGATGGGGGATATGCAGATGGTGGAATATGTGCAAACGCACCTGATTTGATTGCCCTTCATGAAGCGGAACATTTTCTTGGTAGGACTTTAGAAAGCATATCTTTACTCAGTTTGGGAACGACAACAGGTTCCGTCGCATTGAGCCCCCATGCCAATTTGGCTATGGGCTCCATAAGCTGGATGTTTCCTGACAAGAAGCTCATCAAAGCATTCATGGCAAGTCAGGAGCAGTTGGCTTTGGGAATCGTGAAGCAAAAGCTTGGTGATAGCTATCTTCGTATTGATTGGGAGCGCTCAGCTGAACAGGAAAATGCATTGGGCTTAGATAAGGTTTCCGGCCAGACAATCGCAAATTTAAAACAACTGGGGCTCTCAGATGCCAAATCAAAGGTGCATCTCGTTACCCCATTCTTCAACCATGAAGTGACTCTAAACAATGGCTAATGGCGAGAACGTAATTTTCACTAATGAAAACAGCTTGTACTCAAGGGTGGCGCCGACTGAAGAGCAGCTTGAAAAGCTCAAATCGGCATGGAATGAATTGGCGGATTTCTTAGTCAAGCATGTTAGAGAAAAATACGGCTACTCCTCTAGGACTTGGATTCAAGGTTCGTACAAATTCAAAACTTTGATTCAGCCGGTTGTGAAGGATGAGGAATACGATATTGACCTTGGCTTCTATTTCACCAAACAAGAGGTATCCGATAAGTCTGCATCTGATTTGAGGGACCTGATAAACGAAGCTCTGGATGTGTTCAAAACTCAGTGTGCGGATGTGAAAAAAGTAGAAGAGCCGAAAACCAGGTGTTGTCGGCTGACATATTTGGACAGTTTTCATATCGATGTCCCTGTGTACATTCTTGATGCGGACAAAGATGAACGAACACTCGCCGTTTTACCTGATGATTGGGAAACTAGCGACCCAAAAGCAATTTATGTCTGGTTCAAAGACACCGTACCCGAAGAATACAGAAAAGAGGTGCGTAGACTCATTTACTACCTCAAAGGGTGGTCGGCCGTAAATTTTAGTCACCCCGCTAAGCCTAAACTTAGCTCCATCACACTGACGGTGCTTGCTGCACAGTTCTATTCACTTAATCCAACGAAATTTAGCGAAGGGAATGACGAAGAAAGGCTCATCAATCTGGCTATTTGGATGAAGGCCAAGCTCGGCTCCACTTTCAATGTGCCTAATCCGGTCTACCCAACTGAGAACCTTTGTAGATTTGAACAAGCAGACAAGCCATTTATTGAAGAAAAGCTTCGTATCCTGAGCCAAGCCGCCTTAGACGCTCAAAACGCTGATTCTGAAGCAGGTGCCGCCGTTGCTTGGCAGCAGGCCTTTGGATACTTGATAGACCTTCCTGCGGATGTAGATGCGCTTGTGCAGGGCGAAAAAGAGACCTTCAAATCACAGCTTACAATTCCTCATACTCAGTCTAAAACTCCAAGAATTAAAATAACGGTGTGGTCCAAGGACAAAAAGCAAGTCGAATCTACCCACTACGACTCGGTGGCCGGTGTACCCAAAGACCGATATTTGACTTTTTCAATCGAGAATTCGCATGAACTGCCGGCTGGTGCCAGAGCCATCTGGACGGTCAGAAACAAGGGGAGTGATGCTGCTTCTGTATTTGACCATGGGCATGTAAAGGGTCCTTTACAAATTCATGAGCAAGTTGAAGAGCACACGGAATACGTGGGGGCTCATTTCATGGATTGCGCCATTGTCCTAAATGGCGCAATAAACTCAATAGTGAGAGTACCCGTCAGCATAGGAAACAAATTTCAGCACTTGATGCGAGATACTTTTGAGCGTAAACAACGAGTAAAGCCGTTTCGAGGTCGCATTTAACGAGTCAGCCAAAGGGGGCATTGTGGACAGCGCGAATCAAACAAAGCAGTTAAACGGTCTTGAATACCTTGAGCATGCGCGAAGACAAGCCCAGCACTTTCGGACCGAACTGGTAAAAAGCGGCCAGCTGGTTGACGCAGATGCGTTTTGTACCCTTTTGGCGATGCACCCTTCAGAACTTGAACTTGGTCTTAATGAAAATCGATTTTTTCAGATAGAGGTTGATGGTAAATCCTACTTCCCCTCATTCTATTTCGACCCTGGTTTTCACCGGTCAGAGATAGAAAGCATTTCAAAATTACTGTCTGGCCTAGATGGGGGCGTAAAGTGGCAATTTTTCAATACCCCTAAGCTAACACTGGAGGGGTCTACACCCTTGGCCGCCTTGGCTCAAGGAAGGTTCCAGGATGTGGCGTTCGCCGCTGTTGGGTTCGCTTCCCTGTAATTGCCGAATTGAATTGTGAATTGAAGAAGCCCTCGAAAAGAGGGCTTCGTTGCATCTAACTCATTGGTTAATATCGGTTTGGGTCATTTGATGTATAACACCCGTTTCCAAGTGTCAAATTATCCAGAACGGACACAATTGCATGATTTGATTGTTGGGCGCATTTTCGTTCCGGTTCGCTTTGATATTCTTCGGGTCTTCTGAAAGGATGCCACGTTGTTGTTGACCAGGTTGTTCGCTCTTCTTGCAGTGTTGTGTGCGGTAGGTTGGCCGGGTGCCCCCTTACATGCCGCTGTTAACTCGCAAGGCGTTAATCAGCAACGCTTGCAGGCGATTGTGAATGATCCCAAGCTGTCCCCTGAGTCCAAACTGGCTTCACTGAAAGCTATGGTTCAAACTGACCGAGAATTGGCATGGGTTCTTTATCAGTGGGTCACACTCCATTTCAAGCATGATCAGGGAATGGCTAGGCGTATTGGTAATCCTTCTGCTCATTCTCTTGATACGTTGTTTGATATTGGATCAGGCAGCTGTGCAGTGTATTCCAATGTGTTGCATCGCCTGTTTGAGCTTGCAGGGTTGAATGTTCGTACCGTGGAAGGCACAGTGTTGCACGGTCGTGGGGCCGTTCGTCGCGGTAAGCTCGTGACCAATCATGTGTGGAATCAGGTTTTTCTGGACGGTCGATGGTATGTGCTCGATGCGACCTGGGGCGCGGGTGTGCTCACTGATCGTGGGTTCAGGCCAGAGCCCAACCCGATGTTTTTTTTGATGCCCGAAGAACTTGCTGTGTTGAATTACTACGACCCTGCCGATTCGCTCGGATTTCAGGCGAAACATGGGGTAGATGCAAAAACGTTTTCGAAACTGGCTGGTGAGGCCTTGTATGTCCGATCCCGTGGTTTCTCCACCGAGGCAATTTTAAGGCATGTTAAACAGTCTGGAAGTGGTGAGCTGGTTGCCACGTTTGATCAGCCGCCCGATACTTTTAAGGTGGTGAATGCACCTGTTGGGCGGACTTTGCGTCGGGGGCGGGTCAACTTTGAGCTGCAAACCAAGGCGTATGAAGAAGTTTGGCTGGTGCAGGGGAAGCGTTGGACACAATTGAGTAAGCGAAACGGTTTGTTTGGATTGAATTACGAGGCCGCTCAAGGTGAATTGTTGGTGATGGGCAAGAGACCAAAATCGGACGAGATGGAGGCCTTGTTAGCCTACACGGTGCGTTGACCTCGACCTTGCCCAGTGCGCTAGGTCTTGATGCGACGCGTGCCACCCTTCATTTTACTTTTCAAGCCAAATACTTTTGAACAATGGCGCACCACGCTTTCACGCCCAGGGGCAAAATGCGATCGTTGAAATCGTAACTGGGGTTGTGTAGCGTGCAAGGACCAATGCCGTGGCCATGTGTTCTGTGTCCACCGTCTCCGTTTCCAATCCATAAATAAGCGCCGGGCTTTCGTTCCAACATGTATGCGAAATCTTCGGCACCCATGGTTGGTTGCAGTGCAGTGTGCACGGCGCTGACCTCTGGTAAGGTCTCAAGGGCCTGTTTGGCGAGGTCTGCCATTTCTAGCGTGTTGATGGTGGGAGGGTACTTTCGCTCAAAGTGAAAGCTGGCTTTGGCACCAAATGCGGCGCTCATGTTGTCCACCAACTTGGTCATTTGTTGCTCGATCAGATCAAGGGTGTCGATGTTGAATGTGCGCACCGTGCCTTGTAGTTTGGCCCGGTCTGGAATGACATTGATGGCTTCACCCGCGTGTATTTGTGTGACAGACAGCACAGCGGCATCAACTGGCTTGCAATTTCTGCTGACAATGGTTTGAAAAGCCAAAATGAGTTGGGCCGCCAACGTAATTGGATCCACGCCTAGGTCGGGCATGGCGGCGTGTGCGCCTTTCCCGTGTATTTCGACGGAAAACTCATTGCTGGAGGCCATCACAGGGCCGTGATGGGCTGCAAATTCGCCTTCTTTCAAGCCGGGCCAGTTGTGCATGGCAAACACTGCATCGACGGGGTAACGATCGAACAGACCGTCTTCGAGCATGCGTTTGGCACCCGCACCACCTTCCTCTGCTGGCTGGAAAATGAGAACCACTTTACCGTCAAAGTCGGGGTTTTCAGACAACTCCTGTGCAGCACCCAAGAGCATGGCAACGTGGCCATCGTGCCCGCAGGCGTGCATTTTTCCTGGGTGGCGGGAGGCGTGGGCGAACTCATTGCGTTCTTGAATTGGGAGCGCGTCCATGTCTGCTCGAAGGCCGATGCATCGGTTTGAATCGCCTTTGCGTCCGCGTAGCACACCGACTACGCCCGTTACGCCGATGCCTGTTTCTACTTCGTATCCAAGTTCTTTCAATCGTTTGGCGACGATGTCGGCAGTTCTGTTTTCTTCGTAACGTAGTTCGGGGTGTGCGTGGATGTCGCGTCGGGTTTGGATCCAGTTTTCAATTTTGGTCGAATTCACAGCAGGCAAAGCATTATGTAACAGGGCTTAAGAATCGCAGGTTTTGTGGTTTGTGGCAATTGCCGGTGCATTAGTATGTGTGTATTGCGTGGTCAAAGGCGAATCAATTTGAAACAGTGGCTGGGTCGGACGTTTTTGTTGGTGTCTTGCTTTCTGTTGGGTGCATGTTCAACCGGGGCTTATTTGTGGCAAGCCAGTACGGGGCACCTCAAGGTGTTGGCTGCCGCCGAGCCAATCACCGACCTGCTCGAGGAGCCGGATTTGCCCGATGAACTTCGCACGCAATTGCAGTATGTTCAACGGATTCGAGCGTTTTCAGTTGAAGCTTTGGCTTTGCCTGACAATCGCAGTTACCGCAGCTACGCTGATTTGAAGCGGCCTTACGTGGTGTGGAATGTAGTGGGTGCACCGGTCGACAGCCTCACGTTGAAAACCTGGTGTTTCCCGTTCACCGGGTGTATTTCATACAAAGGTTTTTACGCCGAGCGAGATGCTCGACAATTGGCCGACGAATTGCGGGCGCAGGGGCTTGATGTGGCTGTGTTGGGTGTGCCTGCTTATTCAACTTTGGGCTTTACGCCTGACCCGGTTTTAAGTACGTTCATTCGCTATCCCGTTGGGGAGTTGGCGCGTTTGATATTTCACGAGTTGGCACACCAGGTGGTTTACATCGCCGATGACACTGCATTCAACGAAAGTTTCGCAACAGCGGTTGAGGAGCTCGGTGTGCAAGCTTGGCTTGGCTTGGTGGGAAACGAGCAGTTGTTGCTGCAATACCAAACCTTCGATGTGCGACGAACGGCTTTCCGTTCATTGTTGGCGGATGCGCAGGCTGATTTACGGGCAGTTTATGCTCAAGATGGCCTGGAGCTGGAGCAGGTGCTTGCATTGAAGCAGGAGCGCCTGGAAAAATTGCGCAGCGACTATGGCAACTTGAAGGCCGGGTGGGGTGGCTGGGCTGGCTATGACCGTTACATGAATCAGGATTTGAACAATGCGAAGTTGGCTGTGTCGGGTTTGTACACCGACCATGTGCCGGCTTTTAAAGTGTTGTTCGCCCGTTGTGCCTCTGACTTTCCGCGTTTTTATGCGGCGGTCAAGAAGCTTGGTGGGTTGGAACCGGCGCAACGCCTCGCCATTTTTGAGGCGTTGAAGGCGCGAGAATTCATTGACACCGATTTAAGCTGCTCGATGGGGTGAGGCTATTGAGCAGAAGTTGGCATTGGCACTCCGTTTTTCAATGATGGCAAACCGTCTTGGAAGACTAAAAACGTGTTGGGTTCGTAGGGTGTCCACACTTCATCGTCGGTGAGGGCGCTGGTGGCGATCACAGCCACTCGATCTTGTTCAGTGGTCACTGTTCCAAAATCCACTTGCAAATCACAGTCGACAAGGTGTGCGTTTCTGAACGGGTGTGCACGCACAATGTATTCCAGTTTGGTGGAGCAGTGCGTGTACATCGCCTGCCCGTTGGACAACAGCATGTTGAAGGTTCCGTGTGCGGAAATGGCTGTACACACGGGGCGCAGCACTTCGTCAATTTCTTCAATACTGGGTCGATTGCTGGCGTTGCGCAAACCAAATTTGTTTTTCAGGGTTTGAAGAAGCAGACAAAAAGCTTGTTCGCTGTCGGTTTCGCCGATGGGTAGAAAATCGCCTTGCAACGCAGGTGCAAAGTTTTTCAGATCACCGTTGTGTGCGAATACCCAGGCTTGCCCCCACATTTCGCGGATGAAGGGATGGCAGTTTTGAAGCTTGATTTCCCCCACAGTGGCTTTCCGGATGTGGGAAATAACGTTGTAAGAACGAATGGGGTAATTGCGTATGAGCTCAGCCACAGGAGAGTCGGATGCGGGTCGGTGGTCGATGAAGCAACGCGCTGCTGATCCTTCAAAAAAAGCGATTCCCCAGCCGTCGGCGTGCTCGTCGGTTAAGCCACCGCGGCGCGCGAAACCTTCAAACGAAAATTGGATGTCGGTTGGCGTATTGCAGTTCATACCAAGCAATTGACACATGGTTTAATAGGTAAATTATGAATCGATGACTTTTTATTCTAAGAGACTTTTCATGTCAGGCAAGGCAGACAATTACAAAGAACTGCTTACGCAGGTGTTCGACATCGGCGTCAAAGCAGCGCAGCCCGAGCACGCAGTGCGTTCGGTTTGGCAAGAGCAGGTTGTGCCCTGGCTTGAGCAAATGGCGCCAGAGCGCGAACGGGTGTGGGTGTTTGGCGCCGGAAAGGCTGCTGCATCCATGGCCAAGGCTTTGGAGGACGCTGTGCAAGGTCGGGAAACCTTGAATGGTTTTGTAATCACCCGACGTGGCCACGATGTGCCCACAGCGCACATTGAGGTGGTGCAGGCTGCGCACCCTGTGCCAGATGAGGACGGTCAGCGTGCGGCGCGGCGCTTGCACAAGGCGATTACAGAAGTACCTTCCACCGACGCGGTGATTGCCCTGGTGTCGGGTGGAGGTTCGAGCTTGCTGAGTTTGCCGGTTCGTGACATTCCTTTCGTTGATTTGCAGCAGTTGAACCGCGCCTTGTTGTCGTGTGGCGCACCCATCGATGAAATGAATATCGTGCGCAAGCATGTGACGCTGACCTTGGGTGGGCAACTTGCACAGGCGTGCAAGGCACCCGTGTTTCAAATGTTGATTTCCGATGTGCCGGGTGACGACCCCTCCTCGATTGCTTCAGGGCCGTTCAGCCCGGATGAAAGCACGTTTGCCGAGGCTGTCGAGGTGCTGCGTCGATGGTCTGTTCAGGTGCCACATTCCATTTCCCGCTACCTTGAAAAAGGGGTGCGGGGGCTGGTTGCTGACACGCCGGGTAAAGGGTCCTTGGTGTTCCGCAAGGTAACCACTGCCTTATTGGCGAGCAATGCGATCACACTGGATGCGGTCTCGGCGCACCTTGAAAAAACGGGTTACCACGTGCTGAATTTGGGGGACACCCTGGAAGGCGAGGCCTCTGATGTGGCTCAAGTTCATGCTGCAATGGCTCGGCAAATTACACGGGGGCGGGGCGGGTGGCCCAAGCCACCGGTGGCGATTGTCAGTGGGGGTGAGTGCACGGTGACATTGAATGACGCGCAAATGCGCCAGGCCCGTGGTGGTAGAAACTCCGAATTCATGTTGGCCCTGGTTTTTCATCTGCGTGATCTGGGTGATGTGGATGATTTGGCGGCGATGGCGGCCGACACGGACGGTATTGACGGAATCGGCGGGCACGCAGGCGCATACATGTTGCCCGGTGATTCGGGCCGCGCCAGCGCTCAAAAGCTGCTGGCACAGCGACACCTGGACCAGCACACCAGCTACGATTACTTCAAGGGGCTTGACCGTTTGTTGGTTAGTGGCCCGACAATGACCAATGTGAACGACCTTCGTGTGATTCTGGTGGGGCGGCCGGGCGCGGACTGAAACACAACTGAGTTAAAATACCGTTTGTAAATTTTGCTGCCGGCCTTTTCATGATCCAAACTTTGCGCATTTCCCCTCCAGACGATTGGCATTTGCACCTGCGTGACGGCGAGGCACTTGAACAGGTTGTTGCTGCGACCGCCTTGAATTTTCGCCGTGCCATTGTGATGCCCAATTTGAAGCCTCCAGTGACCACGGTTGACCAGGCTAAGGCCTACCGGGAGCGAATTTTGGCAGCGGTTGAAAAGGCGTGCGGCAGTGGTGAGTATTCTGTCGATCAACAAGCGGTGATGCGTCGGTTTGATCCTTTGATGGTGCTCTACCTCACCGGCGCGACTTCACCCACTGAAATAGAGCGGGCTGCCCAAAGCGGCGTGGTGAAAGCTGTGAAACTGTATCCTGCTGGTGCGACCACCAATTCTGAGGCGGGTGTATCTGACTTGCTTGGTCAATGTGAGGCCGTTCTTCAAACCATGCAAGCACACGATTTGCCGTTGTTGGTGCATGGTGAGGTCACCGACAGACACGTGGATGTATTTGACCGCGAGGCTGCTTTCATCGAACAGGTGATGAAACCCTTGCGGGCGAAGTTTCCAAATTTGCGGGTGGTTTTTGAACACATCACCACTGCTCAAGCCGCTGAGTTTGTGACGCAATATTCAACACGGGATGATCGCGGGCGTTTGTTGTTGGCTGCAACGATCACTCCGCAGCATTTGCTCTATAACCGCAATGCCCTCTTCAGTGGCGGTTTGCAACCGCATTGGTATTGTTTGCCTGTGCTGAAGCGCGAGGTTCATCGTCAGGCTTTGCTGAAAGCAGCCACCAGTGGGTTGCCGCAGTTTTTTCTGGGTACGGACAGCGCACCGCACGCCAAACACCTGAAGGAAATGTCCTGCGGTTGCGCCGGGTGTTATTCAGCGCCTTTCGCTTTGGGTATGTATGCGGAGGCCTTTGAGCAGGCCAATGCTTTGGACACTGCAGACTTGTTCAATCAATTCTGCAGTGTGAATGGCCCGGCGTTTTATGGTCTACCTGTGAATGAAGGCTTTTTTGAGCTGACTCGGCAGCCCGAGAAAGTGCCAGAGCATTTGCCTTTCGTGGGTGGTGGCACCATTGTGCCGCTTCGTGCGGGTGAGTCGTTGAACTGGACCGTCTCGCGTAGGGCGTGAGGCTTCAATGAACAAGGCTGAGTGCAGTGCGCCTTGGTTATGGCCGTTTGGTGAGAATTCAGCTTTTCCGACGCCTTCAAACCCGGGGGCGGGTTGGGTTGCCCGGCTTCTGAATCAACGCGCCCGTGCCAAATTTGCTCCTCGATTTACCCATTCGGATGAATCCTTGGGTGCATTGGCTTATGAACAGCGTGTTGCTCAGGGTGCGGTGCCTACGCGCGATCTTTCCCACGATTGGTACAACGGCATGGCTTGGTTGGCTTTTCCGAAGACCAAACACTGGATTAATACCCAACATTTGGCCGACGCTGGCGTGAAGACGCAACTACCCGGCCGTTCAGGCAATGGTCGAAGCCGCTTTCGCGATGCATTGACTTTGTTCGATGAAAGCGGTGCGTTGTTGTTGACGACTGGCGAGGGGATGCTTTTTGCATTGATGGAACACCGTTGGCCTTGTGTATTTTCATGCCGCGACGACCGTTGGCACTCGCAAAATCGATTGCTGGTGTTTGGTCATGGGTTGTTGGATTCAATGCCCAGCGCGCATCCCGGCTTGTGTGCCAAAGTTCTTCCTGTGCTTGTTCCTGATTTGGATGTTTCGCTGGGCGCGCTTGATCAAGTGCTATTGAATGCCTTGGAGCAAGTGAGTGATCCAGCCAATTTCAGCCCTTTGCCGGTGATGGGTGTGCCTGGCTGGTTTGATTTGTCTGCGCGCCCTGGTTTTTATGAAAGCCGTGAGGTTTTTCGCGCCAAGCCAACAGCGCAAAAGGGTTTGCGTGCTGAAAGATTGGCTTTTCAGGTTGATGGGGCTACACTGGCCCTCGGAAAGTGCGCCAGACAATCGCCGCCTGCATTGCAGGGGGAGGAAAGTCCGGACTCCAGTGAGCAAAGTGCTGGTTAACGACCAGGCGCCATAGGCTTTGGTAACAAGGCTGAAAGCGACGGAAAGTGCAACAGAAAACACACCGCCGATGGGAAGGCGACTTCCACAGGCAAGGGCGAACCGGAGGTGTAAGAGACCCCCGCAGCGTTGGTGACAAGGCTGGCTAGGTAAACCCCACTTGGAGCAACACCAAATAGGCGCGCAAGCGCTTCGGCGCTAACGGCGCTCCCCGTGCGCGCGGGTAGGTGGCTTGAGCCGTGCAGCAATGCCCGGCCTAGAGGAATGATTGTCGGGTGGGTCTTCGCAGACCCATGAACAGAATCCGGCTTATCGGTGCGCTTTCCCTTCTATCCCCCGAATATGGGTCCCCAAAGGTTACTTCTTAAGACATTACTTTCAGTTCTGCCTGTAGTCCATTCTTTTTTCGATATTTTTCATTTAAAAGTTTCGTAGAAAACCGATGTAAGTCATTGGTTGTAAAGCGTTTTCCGTCGGGAATCGCTTGACCGGGCATTTCATAATGCGTAAAGTGGCGATTAGTGGGGATTTGTGTGATTTTGTGGGGAATTATTACTCGTGTACCAAGGCAGTTCTTCCTTATCGATGGATGCAAAAGGGCGCATGAATGTGCCTCAAAAGCATCGCGATGCGCTGCAATTGCAGTGCGAGGGAGCCTTGACGCTCACAAAACACCCCAATGGTTGTTTGTTGATGTTTCCGCGTCCTGTCTGGGAGCAGCATCGCGAGAAGATTGCGGCCTGGCCAATGTCTGCTCGCCCTTGGCAGAGGATTTTCTTGGGTTTCGCAACCGATGTGGATATCGATTCGGCTGGCCGAATTCTGGTGTCATCGGAGTTGCGTGAAGCCGCTTCATTGAGTAAGGAAGTGATGCTGCTGGGTATGGGTAGTCATTTTGAGATCTGGGATTCTACTTTGTTGAAGGTGGAAGAGGAAAAGGCGATTGCTGCTGGCATGCCTGAGTCACTGAACGAATTCAGTTTCTGAAGGTGAGTATCAATGAACACATTCCCGTGCTGCTTCAACCCACGGTTGATGCCCTGTTGCACACACCCGATGGGCTCTACATCGATTGCACGTTTGGTCGAGGAGGGCACAGCCGCGCTCTGCTGGCTGGTTTGTCGACCAATGGTCGACTCATTGCGCTTGATCGTGATCCACAGGCGGTGTTGGCCATGAATGAAATCACTGACCCGCGTTTCACCGGTGTGCGCTGCGCCTTTGCCGAGCTGGAACAGGCATTGGATTTTTGCGGTGTGGGTCAGGTGGACGGCATTCTGATGGACATTGGTGTGTCTTCTCCACAAATCGATCAGGCTGAACGCGGTTTCAGTTTTCGACGTGACGGTCCTTTGGACATGCGCATGGATCCGCAGGCGGGTGAGTCTGCGGCCGATTTTCTAGCACGTGCTGATGCACGTGAAATCAAAGAGGTCATTAAAAATTATGGGGAAGAACGGTTTGCTGTTCAGATTGCAGCAGCGATTGTTGCTCGCCGCCAGGAGCGGCCGATCCTTACAACACTCGACCTTGCCCAGATCGTGGCAGGGGCAGTTCGCACGCGGGAGCAGGGGCAGGACCCTGCAACGCGCACCTTTCAAGCTTTACGGATTCACGTCAACCAGGAGCTTGCGCAGCTCGAACAAGGTTTAAAGGCCGCGTTTCGCAGGTTGAAAGTGGGTGGACGCTTGGCGGTAATCAGCTTTCATTCTCTGGAAGATCGAATTGCCAAGCAGTTCATCGAGCGGTTGGCCAATCCGAAGTCGCAGCAAGATGCGCGGCTTCGGAAAATGCCTTTGCCCGAGCCCAAGCCTTCCATGAAAAAGCTAGGGCGCATCAAGCCCACCGCGCAGGAATGTGAAATGAATCCGCGTGCCCGTTCATCTGTGCTTCGTGTGGCTGAAAAGCTAGAGGAGGCAGTCCATGGGTAGGTTGAACTTGCTGTTGTTGGGGCTGGTGTTGTGTTGCGCCATGGTCGTGGTAAACCTTCAGCATGAAGCGCGCTCCCTGTTTGTCGCCTTGGGGCAAGAGCAGCAGGCCGAACGGCAAATCGAAGTGGCCTTCACGCGCTTGCAATTGCAACAAGTCACTTTGGCCAAAGGCGAGCGTGTGGATGAAGTGGCACGCTCCAAGCTCGGCATGAGCCCGCCGGCCCCGGGGTCTGTGGTGTTTATGGCTTTGGACGGAGGCTTTCAACGTGAGTAAAGCGGTCCGTTACGGTGGGTCAGAGGTGCTTGAAATGCGATTGCCTGCGTGGCGGTCGCGTTTTGTTTTGGTGTGCGTATTTCTCGCATTTGGCGGGTTGATTGCTCGCGCGGCCTATTTGCAAATCATCTCCAATGATTTCCTGCAGGAGCAGGGTGCAAAGCGCTTGGAACGAACGCTTCCTTTGCAGGCCAACCGTGGCAGTTTGCTGGATCGCAACATGGTGGTGTTGGCCCAAAGCGTGCCTGCCCAAGCGGTTTGGTATGACGGTCGCCGTGTGGTGGATGCTTCGGATGAGTCGTTGCGCGAACTGGCCAAGGTGCTTGGTTTGCGTGCCGACAGAATGATCAAGCAAATGCGTGCGGACAGCAAACGCGCTTTTGTATATCTCGATCGCCAGGTGGATTCCGACGTGGCGGCCCGGGCCAAAGCCTTGAAGATACCGGGCATCGGTTTCATCACCGAGAGCAAGCGTTATTACCCGCAGGGCGAAACCACGGCCCATTTGGTGGGCTTCACCAGTATCGAAGACAAGGGCCAGGAAGGTGTTGAGCTGGCTTTCAACGAGCGTTTGACTGGGGCAGATGGTGAGCGCAATGTGATTCGGGACCGCCTGGGCAATGTCATTGAAGACATTCGAGAATTGCGCCCGCCTGTGCATGGGCAGGATTTGGTGTTGTCCGTGGATGCTGATTTGCAGTTCATCTTGTTGTCAGAATTGAAGAAAGCGGTGGATCAGCACAAAGCCAAAGGTGCGGCAGCGGTTGTGCTGGATGCCAAAACCGGTGAGTTGCTGGCCATGGCCAATGTGCCCACCTACGATCCAAATGATCGTGGGGCGTTGCACGGCGAGAAATTGCGCAACCGTGTGTTCACTGACATGTTTGAGCCAGGCTCCACATTGAAGCCTTTCGGTGTGGCTTTGGCCCTGGAGCAAGGCAAGATCAGGCCCGAGACCAGAATTGACACTGGCAATGGCCGAATGAGTATTGGACCTGCCACGATCACGGACACCAAGCCGCACGGCAATATGTCTGTGGTCGAGATCATGCAGAAATCCAGCAACGTGGGCACATCCAAAATTGTGCTCGAGCTGGAGCGAAAGGATCTCTGGGATTTCTTCAACCTGCTTGGTTTTGGTCAAACACCGGCGATTTCGTTTCCCGGTGCAGTGGCCGGGCGGGTAAGGCCATGGAACAAGTGGAGGCCCATCGAACAGGCCACCATGTCGTATGGGCATGGCATTTCTGTGTCATTGATTCAACTGGCGCAGTCCTACACCATTTTTGCAAACAAGGGCTATTTTGTGCCTGCGTCTATCATTAAACGCGGCCCTCAAGACCCGGTTTTGGCGCATCGCGTGGTCAGTGAATCGGTGGCTCGCGACATGCTTCACATGCTTGAGCTGGCATCTGGTCCGGAGGGCACAGCGCCCCGTGCTCAGGTGCAAGGCTACCGTGTGGCCGGTAAAACCGGCACCGCACACAAGCAGGAGGGTGGCCGCTACGTCAACAAGTATGTGTCGTCCTATGTGGGGTTGGCGCCTGTTTCAGATCCTCGAGTGATCATTGCCATCACCGTTGATGAGCCAAGTAACGGCCTGTACTACGGTGGATTGGTCGCAGCCCCTGTGTTTTCAGTGATCACCAAAAGTGTCTTGACTCGTTTGAATGTGCAGCCTGATGCCGTCAATCCAGCCAATCGACTCCAGAAATTGGTGTCTTCTTCACCGGATGGGAGGCGCATGTGATCAGTGCGTATCTACACACAGTGAACGAAGTGTTGGCTGAGCTGCATGAGCGCGGCTTTTTTGCGGATTGCTCTGCCCTGGTGACTGATCACCGCCGTTTGACTGGTCCTCAAGATGTATTTCTGGCCGTGCCGGGTGAGCGTTTTGACCCCCGCAACCTGGCGGATGATTTGCTGCGCGAACAGCGATGCGGACTGGTTTTGGTGGACTACAACGACCAACGTTCGTATCAAAGTGCCAGCGTGTTGCCGGTTTTGAACCTGAAAACCATGTTGGCTGATTTGGCGGCCGGCTATTACGGTCAACCAGCCGATGCCATGACGGTGATTGCTGTGACAGGCACCAACGGGAAAACCACGGTGACGCGATGGTTTGCGCAAGCACTCACTGCTTTGGGCAAAAAGACTGCGGTGATTGGCACCTTGGGCTATGGTGCGCCAGACGCCTTGAAGTCGCATTCCGGGTTGACCACGCCTGATGTGGTGGGTGTGCACCAGTTGTTGCATGCGTTGCGACGGGATGGCTTTGAAGCGGTTTGTCTTGAGGCTTCTTCGATTGGTCTTGAGCAAAGGCGTCTGTCTGGGGTGTCGATTGATTTGGCTTTGTTCACCAACCTGTCACAAGATCATCTGGACTATCACGGTTCAATGCAGGCGTATGGCCAGTCCAAATTGATCTTGGCCAGCTGGCCAACGCTGCGAGCCGCCGTGGTCAATGTCGATGATGCTTTTGGCAAGGAGTTTCAGGCCGTTGTGGAAGCCCGCGATGTTCAATGCGTGACTGTTGGGCAGGACTCCTTCTCTAATTGCCAACTGCTTGACGTGCAATACGCCGCACAAGGCATGACTGTGCAAATGAACTGGGCAGGGCAGCGCCACACGTGTGTTTCACGCGCAATCGGCCATTTCAACGCTGAAAACCTCGCTTTGGTGTTTGCGTGTTTGAGCCACTTGGGCTACGAGGCGCAAGCTGTGTTGGACGCGTTGGCGGCTGTGACTCCACCTGCGGGTCGCATGCAAGTTGTCGCCGACAAACCCTGTGTAATCGTCGACTATGCGCACACGCCGGACGCACTGCAAAAGGCATTACAAACTTTACAGCCATTGGCGCAATCCAGATCTGGAAAGTTGATTGCGCTGTTTGGATGTGGTGGCGATCGGGACCGCAGCAAAAGGCCGTTGATGGGGCAAATTTCGGTGCAGTACGCTGATCGGGTGGTGTTGACTTCGGATAATCCACGTTCAGAAGACCCCACTCAGATTCTGCAAGACATTCAAACAGGCATACAGCCTGAGCAGTCCTTCAAAGTGAATGTGGAGGTGGACCGGGTCAAGGCCATTGAGTCCGCTTTGACTGCAGCGGCAGATTCTGATGTGGTTTTAGTCGCCGGGAAAGGTCACGAGGAAACGCAAACCATTGGTGACAAGGTGTTGGTGCATTCAGACGCAGCTTGTGCCCGGGCCGTGCTGGGCAGAAGGGGGGCGCATGCTTGACATGAACTGGCCCCTTTCCGGTTTGAGCGATGCATTGGGCGATCTTTTGGTGCAAGCCCCGGATCTTCCGGTGGGCAATGAATTGATTGCGCAGGTGCGAACGGACAGCAGACAGGTGCTCAAGGGCGATCTGTTTGTGTGTTTGCAAGGCGAGCGTTTTGATGCCCACGACTTTGCCCAACAAGTGTGCGACCAGGGCGCCCTTGCCTTGGTTGTTGAGCGGCGTTTGCCAGTGCAAGTGCCTCAATTCGTGGTTGCTGACACAAGGCTTGCCTTGGGGCGCCTGGCCCATGCCTGGCGTAGCCGGTTTCAATTGACCGTGGTCGCAGTGGTGGGTAGCAATGGCAAAACCACATCGAAGGAAATGCTGGGTAGTGTGTGCAAAGCCCATGTGGGTGAAGAAGCAGTGCTGGTGACCGCAGGCAATTTGAACAATGAAATCGGTGTGCCATTGACACTGTTGCGAATGCGGGAACAACACCGCATGGCGGTGATTGAGTTGGGGATGAATCACCCCGGTGAAATTGATTATTTGTCTGGTTTGGTCAAGCCCGATGTGGTGCTTTTGACCAATGCCCAGCGTGAACATCAAGAGTTCATGAAAAGTGTGCTGGCGGTTGCCTTGGAAAACGGCAGCGCCTTCTCGCATTTGTCGGTCAACGGCACTGCCGTTTTTCCATGCAGTACTGATTTTGACGAACAGTGGTTGGCCATGTCCACGGGTTCAGGCGTTCAGCGTTTCGGTGAAGGCGGAGACGTTTCATTGTCAACGCTGACGCAGGCTGATTCCGTGGGTTGTGCCCAGTTGAAGACACCCGCGGGCGATGTGGTGATTCGGCCATCGTTTTTAGGTCAGCACAACAATTTGAATGCGGCGGGGGCCAGCGCCGCTGCGCTCGCGGCAGGCTGCTCACTTGAGGCGATTGTTCAAGGGCTGGAGGAGTTTGTTCCGGTCAACGGACGCTTGCAGGTGGCTTTGAAAGTGCCATCGCTGCTGCTGATCAATGACACCTACAATGCAAACCCCGATTCAGTGCTGGCAGCCAATCAGGTGTTGGCCGGGCAGGGTGAAAACACATTGTTGATTTTGGGCGACATGGGCGAAGTGGGTGATCAGTCCGCTTCGTTTCACAGAGAAGTCGGAAGCCATGCCAAAGGCTGTGGGGTTGGCTTGCTCTATGGGCTTGGTCAGGAAACACGTCACAGCGTTGAAGCGTTTGGCAACGGCGGTTTTCATTTTGAACACATTGATGAATTGATTGAAAACACCATGAATACATTGAAGCAAGGCAAATGGTCGGTGCTGGTGAAGGGTTCACGTTTCATGAAGATGGAGCGTGTGGTTCAGGCCATTGTTGCGCAATATTCCAAAGGGGACTCGCATGCTTCTTGAACTATCGAGGTGGTTGGCTGAAGACATCCGCGGGTTTGGCGTATTCAATTATTTGACTTTACGCGCGGTGTTGGCGTGTGCCACCGCATTGTTGGTCGGGCTGGTTGCCGGCCCCATGGTGATTCGCAAGCTGACCCAATACAAAATTGGTCAGTCTGTTCGTGACGATGGGCCTCAAACCCACCTGGCCAAAGCAGGCACTCCCACCATGGGCGGTGCCTTGGTGTTGATTGGCATTGGCATATCCACTTTGTTGTGGGCTGATTTGAGTAACCGGTTTGTTTGGGTGGTCATGATTGTCACCTTCGGTTTCGGTTGGATAGGTTGGGTTGATGATTACCGAAAGGTTGTCTATCGCAATCCCAAAGGGCTTCCGGCCAAGTGGAAGTATTTTTGGCAAAGTGTGGTTGGTTTGATCAGTGCGTTCTATCTGGCCTTTGCAGTGTCTGCGCAAAACGGTCAGGAAGTGTTCGATCTGTTTGTACAGTGGGTCGACAGTGGCTTTTCAATGTACCTGCCCAACAATGCCGATTTGATCGTTCCTTTTTTCAAGTCCATCAGCTATCCGCTTGGTGTGTGGGGCTTCATTGCCTTGACTTATTTCGTGATCGTTGGCACCAGCAACGCGGTGAACCTGACTGATGGCCTGGACGGATTGGCCATCATGCCCACTGTGATGGTGGCTTCGGCCTTGGCTATTTTTGCTTACGTGGCAGGCAACGCGGTGTACTCCAAGTATCTGTTTCTGCCTTACATCCCGGGCGCAGGTGAACTTGCTGTGTTTCTCGCGGCCATCGCAGGCGCTGGTTTGGCCTTTTTGTGGTTCAACGCCTACCCGGCGCAGGTGTTCATGGGCGACGTGGGGGCACTTGCTTTGGGAGGGGCCTTGGGCACGGTTGCGGTGATCGTTCGCCAGGAAGTGGTGTTGTTCATCATGGGCGGTGTGTTTGTCGCTGAAACCTTGTCGGTGATGATTCAGGTTCTGTACTTCAAATACAGCGGTGGCAAGCGAGTCTTCAGAATGGCTCCGCTGCATCACCACTATGAACTCAGTGGATGGAAGGAAACGCAGGTGGTGGTTCGGTTCTGGATCATCACCATGATTTTGGTGTTGGTGGGTTTGTCGACCCTCAAATTACGTTAAGCAAACGCTGGAAAGGAATTCTTGGTGTTGAACTTGTTCAATGGTCAATCTGTGTTGTTGGTCGGGCTCGGGGAGTCCGGGCTGGCTTGTGCGCGCTGGATGCTCGCTCAAGGCGCAACATTGACCGTGATTGACAGCCGGGAACAGCCACCTGGGCTTCAGGATTTGAAATCCGCTTATCCGGATGTTGCTCTGTTACACACATTGGGCGCTGCGCCTTGGGGGTTCAACCGAGTGGTGGTGTCGCCCGGTTTGCCACCCCACCATGACTTGATGCAGTCGGTGTTGGCCGCTGCAAACGCTCATGAAACGCCAGTTGATTCTGAATTGGATTTATTCGCAGATGCGCTGTTGGCCTTGAAGGAACAACGCGGCTACGAACCCAAGCTGGTTGGTGTCACGGGCACCAACGGCAAAACCACCACCGTGCGGATGGTGGAATGTTTGTGCAGGTTTGCCGGGCAGAGCGTGGTTGCAGCGGGCAACATCAGCCCGGCCGCCCTCGATGCCTTGCGCGTTCAGCTTGAAAGCGACGCTTTGCCGCAAGTGTGGGTGCTTGAGCTGTCGAGCTTTCAGTTGCACTGGACCACGCGTTTGCGTTTGAATGCATCCACCGTGTTGAATATCACCCAGGACCACCTGGATTGGCACGTCGACATGCAGGCGTACGTGCAGGACAAATTCAGGATATTCACACCGGGGGCGACCTGTGTCTTGAATCGCGATGATGAATTGGTGTGTACCGCTGCCGTGCCAAACGATTCGTCTCGCATCACCTTTGGTGTCAGCGCGCCGGTCGCGGTGGGCGATTATGGATTGACCCGGGAAGGCGGCATGCTTTGGCTCAGCCAGCTGATCGGCGATCCTGAGGCCACAGCTTCAGGGCGTCGCAAAAAAGTAGATGCCATTGAACCCACTGAAAAGCTGTTGATGCCCACAGAGGCCTTGCTGGTTGCTGGTTTGCACAATGCATCCAATGCCCTGGCAGCCCTTGCGTTGTGTGAAAGCCTGGATCTGCCCATGGCCAAGCTGTTGCATGGCCTGCGAAATTACCGAGGCGAGCCGCACCGGGTTGAACATGTGCTCCAACTGGACGGTGTGGATTTCTTTGACGACAGCAAAGGCACCAATGTGGGTGCCACCGTTGCTGCCATTCTGGGGTTGGCCCGCGCCACTGTATTGATTGCCGGTGGCGATGGCAAGGGTCAAAACTTCGAGCCATTGGCCGAGCCGGTTTCCCGCCATTGCAAGGCGGTGGTGCTGATTGGAAAGGATGCGGAGCGGTTGGCGCAAGCGCTGGGTGCCACAGGTGTGCCATGCCTGCGGGCCAAAACCTTGCCGCAGGCCGTGTCCATGGCCTTTGAGCAGTCGGTGGCCGGTGGTTGCGTACTGCTCAGCCCGGCTTGTGCAAGCCTGGATATGTTCAAGAACTACGTACACCGCGCTGAAGTGTTTGTGCAGGCCGTGCGGGATCTCGCTGAAGACAGGGGGCAGCCATGTTAGGTCGTCTCCTTAAAAAGCCGCAGAATGACATGCCGTTCAAATCCTTGATTCCAGCGGCTCCTGTGGGTGGCGCCTTGTCGGGTTCCATGTACGGCGGCAAGCGCGGGCAAACGATTGCGCAAAACATCGATCAAGGTCTAATTTGGGCGACCATGGCATTGCTGTTTTTAGGTCTGGTCATGGTTTACTCAGCCACCGTGGCCTTGCCCGACTCAAACAAATATGCCGCTTATCAATCCACACATTTCCTGGTTCGCCATGCCATTGCGATTGGTGTGGCCTTTGTGGGCGCTTTCTGCGTGTTTCAAATTCCCATGAAAACATGGCAGCAAATAGCCCCTCTGCTGTTCCTGTGCTGTATGGCACTGCTTGTTCTTGTCCTGATTCCAGGCATTGGCAAGGAAGTCAACGGTGCAAGGCGCTGGTTGTCGTTGTATGTGTTGAACATTCAGCCCTCTGAATTGATGAAAGTGTGCGCGATCATTTATGCAGCCGATTACACCGTGCGAAAACAAGCCTTCATGCAGCGGTTCGGTAAAGTGCTGTTCCCCATGTTTGTAGCCATGTTTCTGGTTGGCATGTTGTTGTTGCTGGAACCGGACATGGGCGCATTCATCGTGATTGTCACGGTGGTGTTTGCCATTCTGTTCCTCGGAGGCATCAACGCACGTGTGTTCTTCGGTGTGCTGTTTGCCCTGTTGGCCGCCTTCGCATTGTTGATTGCCTACAGCGACTATCGCCGTGCACGCTTGTTGGCCTATCTTGACCCCTGGAGTGGCGACAACGCCTTGAACAAGGCATACCAACTCTCGCATTCCTTGATTGCATTTGGGCGCGGCGAGGTGTTTGGCGTGGGCTTGGGGGGCAGCGTTGAAAAATTACATTACTTGCCAGAAGCCCACACTGATTTTCTGTTGGCTGTGATTGGTGAGGAACTTGGGTTTGTGGGTGTCACGATCGTTATTCTGACTTTCGCTTACATCGTGAAGCGCTGCTTTTCTGTGGGTACTCAAGCAATCGCGCTGGAAAGAACATTTTCCGGTTTGGTGGCCAAGGGAGTGGGTGTGTGGCTTGCCATCCAATGCTTCATCAACATGGGTGTGAATCTTGGCGTGTTACCCACCAAGGGCCTGACCTTGCCTTTGATGAGTTATGGCGGTTCCGCCATTCTCGTCACTTGCTGCGCCTTGGCCTTGGTGCTGCGGATTGATCACGAGAATCGGACCATGATGAAAGGGGGGGCAGCATGAACTCCAATACGCGCATGGCCTTGATTGTTGCTGGCGGTACAGGTGGACACATCATTCCGGGCCTGAGTGTGGCGTTGGAATTGAAAGCACGGGGCTGGCAGGTTCAATGGGTTGGAAACCCGCAGGCCATGGAAGGTCGACTTGTACCTGCTCAGGGTATTGAACTCAACACCTTGGTATTCTCCGGATTTCGCGGCAAGGGTTTGTTGCAGCAAGTGTTGATGCCATTGAAGTTGCTCCGCGCATTTGTGACATCAATTCAGATCTTGCGCCGAACCAAGCCCTCCGTGGTACTGGGTATGGGTGGTTATGTCGCCTTTCCATTGGGCATGATGGCCAGCTTGATGAACATTCCCCTCGTTGTGCATGAGCAAAACTCGATTGCAGGCTTGACCAACAAGGTGCTGGCCAAGCTGGCCGACAGCAACCTGGTGGCATTTCCCCAGGCATTGCCCAGCGCGACATGGGTTGGAAACCCGGTTCGGGAAACCATGTACAGCCAGCTTTCGCCAGTGGAGCGGTTTAAATCGCGCCAGGGTAATCTGAAGTTATTGGTACTGGGTGGAAGTTTGGGTGCTCAGGCGCTCAATGACGTGGTACCCAAAGCCTTGGCCAAGTTAGATCCCTCACTGCGGCCGGAGGTTGTTCACCAGGCTGGTGAGAAAAATTTGCCTGCCCTGCGAAACAACTACGAACAGGCAGGCGTTCAGGCGCAAGCCTTGCCGTTCATTGACGACGTGGCGCAAGCCATGGCGCAGGCAGATCTGATAATCTGCCGCGCGGGTGCGATGACGGTCGCTGAGGTGGCCGCCGTGGGTGCAGCTGCCTTGTTCGTGCCGTTTCCGCATGCAGTGGATGATCACCAAACTCACAACGCCCAGTTTCTGGTTCAAAGCCAGGCAGCCTGGCTGATGCAACAAAAAGAATTGAATGCCGAAATTTTGGCGCAGTGGTTAAAACAGATCGATCGAGACACATGTCTTCAGTGTGCGACCAAGGCGCGTGCCTTGGGCAAGCCACAAGCGACACAAGACGTGGTCCATCACATTGAACAGGTTTCCAGATCATGAAACACAAGGTCAAACACGTCCATTTCGTGGGTATCGGTGGTTCGGGGATGAGTGGCATCGCAGAGGTGCTGGTCAACCTGGGCTACAAGGTCAGCGGCTCGGATTTATCCGATTCCGCAGTCACTCAACGCCTCGCCAAATTGGGCGCAGCAGTGCATATTGGTCACGAACGGGCGCACATTCAAGGCGCTGATGCAGTGGTCACTTCCACGGCAGTGGGTGCCAGCAACCCCGAGGTTCTGGCCGCGCGCGCCGCACGCATTCCGGTGGTGCCAAGGGCTGTGATGCTGGCCGAACTGATGCGGCTCAAGCAGGGCATCGCCGTGGCTGGCACACACGGGAAAACCACTACGACAAGTTTGGTGGCCAGTATTCTGGCAGAAGGCAAACTGGACCCCACGTTTGTGATCGGCGGGCGATTGAACTCAGCGGGTGCCAACGCGAAGCTGGGCACGGGCGAATTCATGGTGGTCGAGGCCGATGAATCTGATGCCTCGTTTCTGAATCTGATGCCAGTGATCGCGGTGATCACCAACATCGATGCGGACCACATGGAAACATACGGGCACGATTTCGCCCGCTTGAAACAGGCCTTTGTCGAGTTCACCCAACGTTTGCCATTTTATGGCGTGGCGGCGGTGTGCGTTGACGATCCCTGTGTGCGCGAGATCATGCCTTTTGTGTCGAAAACAGTGGTCACTTATGGTTTGTCTGAACAGGCCCAAATCCGGGCGGTCAATGTTCAGGCCTGCCAGGGGCAGATGAAGTTCACTGTGTTGCGCGAGGATGAGGCGCCATTGGACATCACTTTGAACCTGCCTGGTGATCACAACGTGCGCAACTCTCTGGCCGCAATTGCTGTGGCCACCGAAATTGGCGTGTCTGACCAGGCAATTGTCACTGCCCTTGAAAACTTCAACGGCGTGGGGCGTCGCTTTCAGCATTACGGCGAAGTGCCCGCAAAAGACGGAGGCCATTTCCTGGTTGTGGACGACTACGGACACCACCCTGTTGAAATGGCCGCTACCCTGGCTGCAGCGCGCGGCGCTTATCCCGAAAAAAGATTGGTGTTGGCATTTCAGCCCCACCGCTACACCCGCACACGCGATTGCTTTGAGGACTTCGTGAAGGTGTTGGGTACGCCCGATCTCGTGGTTCTTTCTGAGGTGTATGCAGCGGGTGAGGCCCCGATTGTCGCCGCCGATGGCAGGTCTTTGGCGCGCGCAGTCCGCGTCGCCGGCCGCACTGAACCCGTATTTGTAGAAGACATGACCGAAATGGAAAACACAATTTTGAACATTGCCCGCAGTGGCGATCTGGTAATCACCATGGGCGCAGGCTCCATTGGTGCATTGCCTGCGCGTTTGGTGGCCAATGCAATGGCAGGTGGAGCATGACCCAATCAGTAGATCCCAAATCACTGGGTAAAGTGGTGGTGTTGTTCGGTGGCAAGTCGGCCGAGCGTGAAGTGTCGCTGAAATCCGGCAGCATGGTATTGGCGGCTTTGTTGCGCAATGGGGTGGATGCGCATGGTTTCGATCCGGCAGAACAAGACATGGTGGCTTTGGCTCAGGGTGGCTATGACCGTGCGGTTATTTCACTGCATGGGCGTTTTGGCGAAGACGGCACCATTCAAGGTGTTTTGGAGTGGCTGAAGATTCCTTACACCGGCAGCGGTGTCACCGCTTCTGCATTGTCCATGGACAAAATCCTGACCAAAGCCGCATGGATCAGCCAAGGGCTGGCCACACCGGATTACGTTCGGCTAGAGCCCGGGTTTTCGGTCGAACAAGTGGTGGCGCGTTTGGGCCTGCCTTTGATTGTCAAGCCTGCGCAAGAAGGCTCAACCCTGGGTTTGACCAAGGTGAAATCGGCCGACCAATTGCTGGCTGCATTCGAGTTGGCTTACAAATACGACCCGAATGTGTTGGCGGAAAAATTCGTAAATGGGCAGGAATTGACCGTGCCTGTGATGGGTGAGGGGGCTCAAGCCCACGCCTTGCCAGTGATTCGCATTCAAGCACCTGACGGTAATTACGATTATCACAACAAATACATCGGCAACGAAACCAAGTATTTCTGCCCCAGCGGGTTGGATCAGGGTTTTGAGGCGCAAGTGCAGGCCTTGTGCGTGAAGGCCTATCAAGTGCTGGGCTGCGCTGGCTGGGGGCGTGCGGATGTGCTGGTCGACCAGGATGGGAAGCCCTGGTTGTTGGAAATGAACACATCCCCTGGCATGACCGATCATTCGCTTGTGCCCATGAGCGCACGCGCCTCGGGCGTGGAGTACGACCAGCTCGTGTTGAACATTGCGGCCAGTGCGCGTTTGAAAGCCTCTGGGCTGAACATGGAGGGGGCTCGCTAAATGTTGGGTGCCATCTGGAACGACGACAAACTCATGAGCATCATTGCGGGGCTGTTCTCAGCGCTCGCCGTGGTGCTGCTTGCTTACGCCTTCGTTCAATGGTTGATTCAGCGCCCGATGTTTGAGCTCAAGCGGGTTGAACTGGTGGGCGATGTAGAACGGGTCAACCTGATTGGTTTTCAGGCCAATGTATTGCCGCGAGTGAAGGGCTCTTTCTTCTCAGCGAATTTGCAGGCCGTTCGTCAGCAGGTGGAGTCACAACCTTGGGTCAGAAAAGCAGTGGTGCAACGCACTTGGCCCAGCGGCTTGCGCATCACGATTCAAGGGCATACCCCTTTGGCTTTGTGGGGTGAGGCGCGATTGGTGAATACCTATGGTGAAGTGTTTTCGGCCAACCTCGCAGAAGTCGCTGAAGAACAACAGTTGGCCGTGCTCAATGGCCCCGCGGGCAGCGAGCTGCTGGTCTCGAAGATGTATGTGGACAGTGTAGAGAAGCTCAAGGAATTGGACATGTGGCCAGCACGCATTCAGTTGTCAGACCGCTACGCATGGACGATCCAAACCGACACCGGGGTGAATATCGAACTGGGCCGTGAGCAGGAAAACTACAGCATTGAACAAAAAATGGAACGCCTGTTGCAGGTGTATCCAAAAATCAAAAGTCAGGTCATGTCAGTAGTCCAAAGCATAGACCTGCGCTACCCAAGGGGTGTGGCAGTAAAGGGCGAACGCCTGGCGGTATCCAAACCCGCGGGTGTTTCTGGCATGAAATTGAACTGAACAATAAAGAACTGAACTGGGCAACATGAACAAAGAGCCAAAAGATTTGATCGTAGGACTGGACATTGGCACCGCCAAAGTGGTGGCCATGGTGGCGGAGTTGCTGCCGGATGGTCGCTTTGAGGTGATCGGCGTGGCGCAACACGAGTCCCGCGGCTTGAAGAAAGGCGTGGTGGTGAACATTGAATCGACTGTGCATTCCATTCAGCAAGCACTGGAAGAGGCCGAGTTGATGGCCGATTGCAAAATCAAAACAGTGCTCACTGGTATCGCTGGCAGTCACATTCGCAGTTTCAACTCATCGGGCATGGTAGCGATCAAGGAAAGAGAAGTGACGCAAGCCGACGTGGCGCGCGTCATCGAAACGGCCAAGGCGGTGAACATTCCAACCGATCAGCAAATTTTGCATGTGCTGCCACAAGAATTCATCGTGGACGGGCAAGAGGACGTTCGCGAGCCCTTGGGCATGAGTGGTGTTCGCCTTGAAACACGCGTGCACATCGTGACCGGTGCGGTGTCGGCTGCACAAAACATAGTGAAGTGCGTGCGTCGCTGCGGGCTGGAAGTACAAGACCTGATGCTTCAGCCATTGGCTTCCAGCATGGCTGTGCTCACTGAGGATGAAAAAGAACTCGGTGTGGTTTTGATCGACATCGGTGGAGGCACCACCGACATTGCTGTATTCACGGGCGGCGCCATTCGGCACACAGCGGTCATCCCGATTGCAGGCGACCAAATCACCAACGACATCGCCATGGCCTTGCGCACCCCAACCCCCGACGCTGAAGAAATCAAGTTGCGTCACGGTGTGGCCAAACAGGTGTTGGCCGACCCACACGCAAAGATCGACGTGCCAGGTATTGGCGAGCGTGATCCAAGAACGCTGTCGAAGCAAGCCTTGGCCGCGGTGATTGAACCACGTCTTGAAGAATTGTTCCTCATGGTTCAACAAGTGCTGCGTGAGTCTGGCTATGAAGAGCTGTTGTCTTCAGGGGTTGTGCTGACCGGTGGCACCAGCTTGATGCCGGGCATTGCAGAACTGGGCGAAGACATTTTCATGAAACCGGTGCGCATTGGTGTGCCGGATTACGCGGGTGGTTTGGCTGATATGGTCAGAACCCCCAGGTTTGCAACTGCAATGGGCCTGTTGCACGAGGCTCGTGCGCAGCAGCTGCGCGGTCGGCGCGTGGCGTCCCAATCGGGTGGTTTGAAGCAGACTCTGAACAAAATGAAAGAATGGTTTTTGGGTAATTTTTGATTGAAGTTTAATTTTTCGGCGATGTAATTTTTTTGCTAGATAGGAGGCAAATACCATGTCATTTGAAATTCTCGAGACAGAAACACAAGGAACTGTCATTAAAGTAGTCGGCGTTGGTGGTGCAGGCGGCAACGCCGTGGCACACATGATTTCACAGGGCGTTCAGAATGTGGAATTCATTTGTGCAAACACCGATGCACAGGCCTTGGCCAAAACCAAAGCCAACGTGTTGATCCAGCTGGGTAAAACCGGTTTGGGTGCAGGCGCAAAACCAGAGGCTGGCCGTATGGCTGCTGAAGAAGACCGTGACCGCATTCGTGATGCCTTGCGTGGCGCGCACATGGTGTTCATCACCGCCGGTATGGGCGGTGGCACGGGCACCGGTGCAGCACCGGTGGTGGCTGAAGTTGCTCAGGAATTGGGCATTCTGACTGTGGCAGTGGTCACCAAGCCGTTCGAATTCGAAGGCACCAAGCGCTGCCGCGCTGCCGAGGAAGGCTTGGAGCAATTGTCCAACAAGGTGAACTCCCTGATCATCGTGTTGAACGAAAAGCTGCTCGAAGTGGTGGGTGACGATGCAACACAAGAGGATTGCTTCATCGCAGCCGATGACGTGCTGCACAACGCTTGCGCGGGTATCGCTGAAATCATCAACGTCGAAGGCAATGTGAACGTCGATTTCGAAGACGTGAAAACAATCATGTCAGAAGTGGGCAAGGCGATGATGGGTACAGCCACAGCCAGTGGGCCTGAGCGCGCGCGTGAGGCGGCTGAGCAAGCCATCGCATCACCACTGCTGGAAGGCGTCGATTTGTCGGGCGCACGCGGGGTGTTGGTGAACATCACTGCCAGCAAAAACCTGAAGTTGAAGGAAACGAAAGAGGTGATGAACATCATTCGCGCCTACGCAGCTGAAGACGCCACGGTTATTTTCGGCACGGCTTACGACGAAACCATGGGTGACGATCTGCGCGTGACAGTGGTCGCCACTGGCTTGGGTCGCAAAGCGGCCAAACCCAAGTTGGTACAAGCCGAACAATTCAATCAGCAAGCCCGCACCGGTACGTTTGATGCCCACGGCGGACAACAAGGTGAAACCGACTACACGATTCCTTCGGTGTTTCGCAATCCACGAGACAACGCGGCTTCGCGTGTTCAGGCTTTGCAAGACAGTGGGATGGACCGGTTTGACATCCCGGCGTTCTTGCGTCGTCAGGCTGATTAAGCGTTTGCATGGCCAAAGCCGACACAAGCGCTTGCTTTGCTGAACAAAACAGCGTGAGCACTGTCCTATCAACATCCCGGGGCAGGGAGCTACAAACAGGCGCAATTTTGCCGAAGATTGCGGGTTTGCTCTACGTCCGGGGGCGCTTGTGTTGGTGTATTTTTTAGGTTTTCTCAGGAGAAGTGAACATGGCCATTCAAATCGGCGACAAATTGCCCAATGCAACTTTATTTGAGTTTATGCATCAGGAAACAGCGGGTTGTTCCCTTGGGCCCAATGCCTTTGAGGTTAGCAAAGAGGCCGCAGGAAAGACCGTTGCCATTTTGGCCTTGCCTGGCGCATTCACACCCACTTGTTCTGCCAAGCATTTGCCAGGCTTCATTGAGCAACTGGAGAAATTCAAAGCCAAGGGCGTTGACGAGATTTGGTGTGTGTCGGTCAATGACGCCTTTGTCATGGGCGCTTGGGGTAAATCGGTCGGGGCTGAGGGGAAAGTGCGAATGATGGCCGATGGTTCTGCCGACTTCACCAAAAAGATTGGCATGGAACTCGATCTGACAGCGCGTGGAATGGGGGTTAGATCCAATCGTTACTCCATGCTGGTTCAAGATGGTGTAGTGAAACAGATTAATCTGGATCCTCCCGGCACATTCGAGAACAGTTCAGCAGAAGCGCTGCTGGCGCAATTGTAAAAATATTTGAATTTGCGGGTATTTGGTGTTCGAAAGAGACACTTTTACCCGCGATTTAACCTTTCTTGAGCCAAAGCTCGAGAAAAATTCTTGGGTTGGCGAAGTGTGCTGGTTACACTTCGGTGACAATTCTAGGAATACAAGTGAAACAAAGAACGTTAAAACAAGTGTTAAGCGCCACCGGCATTGGTTTGCATTCAGGCAAACGAGTGACGATGACCTTGCGCCCGGCTCCCCCAAACACCGGCATTGTGTTTCGCCGGGTCGATTTGCCAGAGCCAGTCGACTTTCCGGTCAACGCTTTGGCGATTGGCGACACACGCATGGCTTCCACGCTAGAGAAAGACGGTGCGAAGGTATCGACCATCGAGCACCTGATGTCCGCCCTGTGTGGCCTGGGCGTGGACAATGCTTTCATTGATTTGACCGCTGTGGAAGTTCCCATCATGGATGGCAGCGCCATTTCGTTCGTATTTCTGATTCAGCAGGCCGGTTTGGTGGAGCAGTCCGCCTTGAAAAAATTCATTCGCGTGAAAAAAGCAGTGGAAGTTCGCGAAGGTGAAGGCAACGCAGTCAAATATGCGAGTTTGAAGCCATTTGATGGTTTTCGCCTGAAATTTGAAATCGACTTTGGCCACCCTGCAATCGATAAAACCGGCCAAATGCTGGAAATTGATTTCTCCCGCACTTCTTTCACCAAAGACATCGCGCGTGCACGCACCTTTGGCTTCACGCAAGACGTTGAAACTTTGCGTAATCTGGGCTTGGCCTTGGGTGGCAACCTGGACAATGCCATTGTGATGGATGAATACCGTATCCTCAACCCCGATGGTTTGCGTTATGACGATGAATTTGTGAAACACAAAGTGTTGGATGCGATTGGTGATTTGTACGTCATTGGCCACCCTATTATTGGGGAGTACCAGGCTTTCCGTTCTGGGCATGGCTTGAACAATCAACTCATCCGGGCGTTGGTCAAAGACCCCAGTGCCTATGAATTGGTGAGTTTCGAGAGCGTAAGGGAAACACCGACAGTGTTCCGGGCAGATTGGGCTGTTGCCTAAGCCTGAATTGTCAAATAACATAAAGCTAGGCAAATACAGTAAGTTTGGGATATATTCTAGAAACTACTTGAATTTGTGGTGCTTGTTGAGTGTTCTTGTTGCTTGTTTCAACGGAGACTCAGCCAAGCGGTTTTCCAAATCCAGCCAGGCGTTTTTTGCAGCCTCGGAAAAAACCGCTTTCTTGGGGGCTTTCCCCAACTGTTTGGAAGCAATCGGGTTGGTTTGAATTTGTAGCTGAATATCGCTAATGTTCACCCCAGCGCTTTGTAGATGCAGTATCAGGCTTGGAATGGATTGCCTCAGGCGTGTCAACGCCGCCGGGGTGGACACAAAAATTTTGAGTTTGTTTTGTTTGATTGGCCCCACGCTAAAAGTGACGCCACGCAATGATGGCCACGCGTGAATGATTTTCTCCACTTGGCGCGACTGTGCGGCAAGAGCCAACAGGGCACTGGTTTGAGGCTCTTTCATGAGGCTTGCCAGCGGAGACAGTACAGGATGCTTTGGTTTCACCAGGTGTTCTCTTTAAAACTCGTTTTAAAACGGGTGAATTCGGTTCGCTCTGCGGATTGAGGAGGTTACACATGCAGTTAATTCTTATGCGGGGTCCTTTTTCTCGCACCAGCGTGGTCAGTATAAAGGCTACGCACATTGCCATGTTCATCGGGGCGCTAGTAATGGCAGCCGGGGTGTTTACCACCATTGGTTTGTATCTGGCTGCCCGTTATGGCGATGAAATTCCAGTGATTCAAGACTTAGTCTACGAGCGACAATTGAGCAAGCACCATGCGGTGGCCGACACAGGCAGCCCATTGGATGCCATGGCGATTCGTTTGGCCGAGATGCGCGCTCAGTTGGCCCGCCTTGATGCAGTCAGCGTCAGGTTGCTCAAATCCAATGGCCTCGATACCAAAGTGGCGTTGACCGAACCGCTTGGCCAGGGCGGGTTGGCCCACACGAATGAAAAGTCATTGAATTTTCGAGAAGTGAAGTCTGCGATCAATTCCATCTCGACTCAGATCGAACGACAAGCCGACGTGTTCAGCATCATCGACACGGATCTCCAAACTGCCCGAGTCAAGTTTCTGAGTATTCCGAGCGAATCCCCGCTGTCTGACACCATTGCAGTCAGTAACTTCGGTAACCGCATCGATCCATTCACTGGTCGTCGGTCCGTTCATGAAGGCATTGATTTCATTGCGCCGACAGGTACACCGATTCTCGCGGCCGCAGCTGGGGTGGTGGTGACTGCCTCTTGGCACCCGGGCTATGGAAACATGGTCGAAATTGAGCACAACAACAAAACCACAACACGCTATGCCCATGCATCGAAGTTGTTGGTCAAGCCAGGCGACATTGTTCGTTTGGGCCAAAAAATTGCTTTGGTGGGCACCACCGGTCGTTCCACAGGCCCACATTTGCACTTTGAAGTGCGTGTGGATGGCGTGCCCAAAAACCCCAACAAGTTTTTAGAGAAAAACGGATTGCCACGACCTGGCCCCTCCACCGTGGCCGCTTTGAACGGCTTATTCTCGGAAAGCGCAACCACCCCGCTTGACTGAGCGCGGCGTGCTAAACTTCTAGGCTGTTTTTGGGATCGACCGGTTTCAAGCCGGTCGATTGACTTTCAGGCCCATCGGGGTCGAATCAGCCGACATTATGATCACAGACACACTGAAGAAGCTTTTTGGTAGCCGCAACGACCGTTTGCTGAAAACCTATCGAAAATCCGTCCAACAGATCAACGCCTTAGAGCCAGCCATGCAAGCCCTCAGCGATGAGGAACTGAAGGCCAAGACTCAAGACTTCAAAGCTCGAATTGAACAGGGCGAAAGCCTGGATCATTTGCTGCCTGAAGCGTTCGCAGTGGTTCGCGAGGCCAGTGTGCGCGTGTTTGGCATGCGCCATTTCGATGTGCAATTGATTGGTGGCATGGCCCTGCATCAGGGCAAAATCTCTGAAATGCGGACCGGTGAAGGCAAAACCCTTGTGGCCACTTTGCCTGCCTATCTGAATGCATTGGCTGGTCAGGGTGTTCACGTCATCACGGTCAACGATTATCTCGCTTCTCGAGATGCCGCCTGGATGGGCAAGTTGTACGGATTTCTGGGTTTGTCTGTGGGCTGCAACCTGTCACGCATGCCGCACGACCAGAAGCAGGCTGCTTACAATGCTGATATCACCTACGGGACCAACAATGAGTTTGGGTTCGATTACCTGCGCGACAACATGGTTTACAGCCTTGGCGAGCGGGTGCAGCGCGGCCTGAATTACGCCATCGTCGACGAAGTGGACTCGATTTTGATTGACGAGGCTCGTACGCCTTTGATTATTTCCGGTCAGGCCGATGATCACACCGAGCTATACCTCAAGCTCGATGGGCTTCCCAAGCGCTTGCAACGCATGGAAACCGAGCAAAAACCGGGCGAAGCAGTGGTGCCAGGCCACTATTATGTGGATGAGAAAGGCAACCAGATCCAGATGAGCGACGCCGGTCACGAAAAGGCCGAGGAAGTGCTCAGTGAAATGGGCTTGTTGCCGGAAGGCGCCAGCCTTTACGATGCAGCCAATATTTCCTTGATGCACCACGTCATGGCCTCGCTGCGTGCGCACAGCCTGTTTCACAAAGACCAGCATTACGTGGTTCAAAATGGCGAAGTCATCATCGTCGACGAGTTCACCGGCCGTTTGATGCCAGGGCGTCGCTGGTCTGATGGCCTGCACCAGGCAGTCGAAGCCAAGGAAGGTGTGCGCATTCAGGCTGAGAACCAGACCTTGGCCTCAATCACATTCCAGAACTACTTCCGGATGTACAAAAAATTGTCGGGCATGACCGGTACGGCAGACACTGAGGCATTTGAATTTCAGTCCATTTACGGTCTTGAGACCGTGTTGATTCCAACACACCGCCCAATTCAGCGGAAAGACCATCAAGACAAGATTTTCAAAAGCGCTCGTGAAAAGTACAACGCCATTCTTGAAGACATCAAGGATTGCTATGAGCGTGGGCAGCCTGTTTTGGTGGGCACCACGTCCATTGAAAATTCGGAGTTGATCGCGAGTTTTCTGGAAAAGGAAAAACTGCCGCACAATGTGTTGAACGCCAAACAGCACGATCGCGAAGCTGAAATCGTCGCCCAAGCGGGTCGCCCCAAAGCAATCACCATCGCCACCAACATGGCTGGTCGAGGCACTGACATCGTGCTGGGCGGCAATCTTGAGCGCGAACTTCAAGCCATCGAGGCTGATGCGTCGCTGGATGAGGCGGGCAAGAAAGCCGCACTCGACAAAAGCCGCTCTGAATGGAAGGTGCGCAACGAGACTGTTCTTGCGGCGGGTGGCCTGCACATCATCGGTTGTGAACGGCATGAATCACGTCGAATTGACAACCAGCTGCGCGGTCGTTCTGGCCGACAAGGCGATGCCGGTTCATCCCGTTTCTATTTGTCAATGGAAGACAGCCTGCTGAGGATCTTCGCAGGTGACCGAGTTCGCGCCATCATGGAGCGCTTGAAGCTTCCAGAAGGCGAGGCCATTGAAGCCGGTATTGTGTCGCGCTCGATCGAGTCGGCACAGCGCAAGGTTGAGGGGCGTAACTTTGACATTCGCAAGCAGTTGCTTGAATACGATGATGTGTCAAACGAGCAGCGAAAAATCATCTATTCCCAGCGCAATGAGATTCTAGAGTCGGCACACATCAAGGAAACCATCGCGAATTTGCGTCACGGTGCGCTCGAAAGCGTATTCCGCGAATACGTGCCTTTGGAATCGGTTGAAGAGCAGTGGGATCTTGAAGGTTTGGAGCGCGTGCTTGACAGCGATTATCACCTTGAAGCCCCCGTTCGAAAATGGCTGGAAGAAGACGCAAAAAGCGCCGATGAGGATTTCCTCAAGCGGATTTTGACCATGGCTGACGACATCTACGAAGCCAAGGTTCAACTGGTGGGCGCGGATTCTTTTGCAAAGTTCGAGAAAACCTTGCTGCTTCAAAGCATTGACACGCACTGGCGTGAGCACTTGGCTGCACTGGACTACCTGCGCCAAGGCATTCACTTGCGTGGCTATGCCCAGAAAAACCCCAAGCAGGAATACAAGCGCGAGGCCTTTGAGCTGTTTGCAGCCTTGTTGAACCGCGTTCGGGATGAAGTGGCCAAGGTGCTGTTGACCGTGCGTGTGCAAACCGCCGAACAGGTTCAGCAGGCCGAACAGAAAATGGAAGAGCAGGCCTCCAGCCTTGATAACCTGCAATACCAGCATCCCGATGCCAGTGGCGAGCGCAGTGCCGAGGCGACGGCGGCAGACGAGCCAGCGCCAGCGAACACACCTCGTCGTGTCAGCGACAAGGTGGGCCGCAACGACCCTTGCCCGTGCGGTTCTGGTAAAAAATACAAGCAATGCCACGGCAAACTGTATTGATCCAAATTTGACATCAAGGAGCCCAGCGTCATGCCCGTGAATTTGACAGTACCCAGCGCGGAGTCGCTTTACCCCGTCCCCGGTTTGGACATGGGCTATGCGATGGCGCAAATCCGAAAGCCCAACCGCAAAGATGTTCTGGTGGTTCGGCTTCAAGAAGGCGCGAGTGTCGCCGGCGTTTTCACCAAAAACCGGTTTTGTGCCGCGCCCGTGCAAGTGTGTCAAGCACATTTGAAGGCGGGCAAAGGTATTCGAGCCCTTGTGGTCAACACAGGCTGCGCCAATGCAGGCACAGGCGAGCGTGGTTTGGAAGATGCCCGTGCCACAACGGCCAATGTGGCTGAGCTGTTGGGCGTGGAGCCTGAGCAGGTGTTGGTGTTTTCCACTGGCGTGATTCTTGAGAACCTTCCGATGGACAGGTTGTTGCTGGGCATTGATCAGGCTGTTGCCGGGCTGGGTAAAGCCGATTGGCTGGATGCGGCCACAGCGATCATGACCACTGACACGCTTCCCAAAGCGGCGAGCCGAAAAGTATCCATAGGCGGTGGTGAAATCACAGTGACTGGCGTGTCCAAAGGCGCTGGCATGATTCGCCCCAACATGGCAACCATGTTGAGTTTCATGGCGACAGACGCCACGATTGCACAGCCCGTTCTGGAACAGTGGACCAAATCCCTGGCAGATGCATCGTTCAATCGCATCACCATTGATGGAGACACATCCACGAACGACAGCTTTGTCGTCATGGCGACATGCACCAACACAGAAGTTTCCATCCAGACTGGCAAAGAGCCCCACGCACAAGCGGTGTACGACGCCTTGAAGGCGCAAGCCATTGCACTGGCGCAAGCGATTGTGCGCGATGGCGAGGGGGCCACCAAATTCATCACTGTTCAGGTTGAACAGGCGGGCTCTGAGGAAGAGGCGCTGAAAGTGGCCTATGCCATTGGGCATTCACCGTTGGTGAAAACTGCATTCTTTGCGTCAGACCCCAACTTGGGTCGAATTCTGGCTGCTGTGGGTTACGCCGGCATTGATGATTTGGACCAAACCCGCATTCAACTCTATTTGGGCGATGTGTACGTGGCCAAGAATGGTGGTCGCCACCCGGAGTACCGTGAGGAACAGGGCCAGGCGGTCATGAATGAGGCTGAAATCACCGTGCGCGTATTGCTCGGTAGGGGGCAGGCCGCCACCACGGTGTGGACAACAGATTTTTCCCATGAATATGTCACAATCAACGCCGATTACCGCAGCTAAACGGGTAGCCCCATGAGCGCGCTTCACAACGACAGCAAAGCCATTCTGGATCAGCTCTCAAGAATTGCGCAGGCTTTGGAGCAGGGTGTCATGAAGGCCCCCAACAATTGGGGTGCATCCAGTGCTTTCCGTTTGCACCACAGGGCAGGGCAGCTTCGGCTAGAGCCCGTTAAAACAGTGGAGTCGCTAGACGCCGCTGTCCTTAAAAACGTCGATCGTCAATTGCAGGTGGTGGACCGCAACACAGCCCAGTTTGTCAAAGGTCTGCCAGCCAACAATGTACTGCTCACTGGCGCACGCGGCACCGGAAAGTCCTCGCTTGTGCGGGCCATGCTGAGCCGATATTCGTCGTCAGGCCTTCGTCTGATCGAAGTGGACAAATCCGACCTGTTGTTTTTGCAGGATGTGGTCGATTGCGTCAGCGAACGGCCCGAGAAATTCATCGTGTTTTGCGATGATTTGTCGTTCGAGGAAGGCGAGCCTGGTTACAAAGCCTTGAAGAGTGTACTGGATGGCTCGATTGCAGGCACTTCCGACAATGTGCTGATTTACGCCACGTCGAACCGTCGCCATTTGTTGCCGCAGATGATGAAAGACAATCTGCAAACGCAACACCTTGAGAACGGCGAAATTCGCCCTGCCGAAGGCATCGAAGAGAAAGTGTCGTTGTCTGACCGGTTTGGTGTGTGGGTGTCGTTTCACGCCTTCAATCAGGATGAATACCTTGCGGCCGTTCAGGTTTGGCTTGAGCACTTTGGCATGCCCTACACCGATGAGGCACGCCACATTGCCTTGCGCTGGACCATCGAGCGTGGCAGCCGCAGTGGTCGCCTGGCCTACCAGTTTGCCAAGCATTGGGCCGGCTCCAGCCAGTTGTAAGCCCAGTGCACAGTGTCATGCATAAACCTCGAATTGATGTGGCTGTCGCGGTGGTGTTCAACCAGCGTGGTGAAGTGCTATGGGGTTGTCGACCCGCTGGAAAGCCTTATGCCGGCTACTGGGAGTTTCCCGGCGGGAAGGTTGAGCCTGATGAAACTGTGTGGCAAGCCCTTGTCAGGGAGCTTCAGGAAGAGCTTGGCATTGTCGCCACTCAAGGTGGCCCGTGGTTTGTGATCGAACATGACTACGAACACGCCAATGTTCGTCTTCATTTGTACAGAGTGTGGTCTTTCGAAGGTGCACCCAGAAGCCTCGAAAAACAGGATTTTCAGTGGGCGCCACTTCAGCCCACAGATTTAAGTCCCATATTGCCGGCCACGGAGCCACTGCTGCCCAAGCTGGCTCAGCCCCGTCTGATGGCAGTGAGCAACTATGAAGAAGGCTTCGATGCCTGCGCCAGCCGCTTGAGTGTTGCTTTGGCCAAGCAGGCCAGCCCGGTGTACGTTCAATTCCGTGAAAAACGCCTGAGGGGTGAAAAATTATGGCTCGCTTTTGAGCATTGTCGTGTTTTGTGTATTCGGCATGGTCACCATTTGGTGCTCAATTCAAACACGTGGAGCAGTATGGGTGGCCGAGCCGAGCAACTCGACTTGCCCTTGCACCTCACCGAGGGGGATCTGCTCAGTGGTCAATTTCGAACCAAGCGTTGTGTGGGCGCCTCTGTTCACGATGCTGCAAGCTTGCAGGAGGCTTTCGAGCAAGGGTTGGATTATGCGGTGCTTGGGGCGGTTAAAAACACGGCAACCCACCCTGAAAGGGTCGCCTTGGGTTGGCAGGGGTTCGCCGAGTTGAGCCGCCTGGCTCGCCTGCCGGTGTTCGCAATTGGAGGGCTGTCGGTCGACGATCTTCACGAGTCAGCCCGGCATGGTGCCCATGGTGTGGCAATGATGCGTCAATTTCAATGAAGGAAATCAGACAAACGCAGGCGAGTAAATTCCTGCGCCTTACAGGTTACACAGTCGAATTCTGAATTCGATGGGTTCGAGGTGAGGGTTGTTTTTGCTGACGCCATTGGCGTTTGGAATATTGAAGCGAATCCAGAGCATGTATTTGTTCGCACTGAATTCCGGCACAATTTCCAGGTCGCTGGGTAGGTCAACACGCAGCAGTTGGAATGTTTTTCCACTCATTTGCTGGGTGTAGTTGCCTTGCTCGGCCAACACGGTCGACACTTCACCGCTGTTGCGCAAAATTTTCAACACCAGTTCAATGGCCTTGGCCAGTGGACGCATGGGCTCGTACCAATTGAAAATATCTTTGCGTCTTGCCACCGCAGACCTTGATTGCCAACGGTGGTAGCCCGGCAAGTCGAATTCACACACGCCGCCTGGAATCGAACAGCGGCTGCGAATGATCATTAAAAATTCATTGTCGCGCAGGTGGTAGCCTAAACGGCCATTGCACTGGTTCAGTTCGGAAGAAGCTCGATCAATGCTGGACAGGGTGTCTTCCAATGCGTTGCGGTCAACGCCAGGGTGACCCCTGAATTGAACAAGTGACCCACGTTGGCGGTCGAGCTCCTGAAGCAGATCGCTTTTGAGGTCGGCCCGAGAGCCCACCTCGATGATTTCAAACAGTGTGAGCAAGGCGGTGTGGTGATCTAGCCGATGGTCTTGCGACACAAAAAATTCGAATTTGGAGAACAGGTCTTCCAGGCGCAACAGCGTGCGAATTCTCTCGTTGAGCGGAAACTCGTAAGTGGTGATCTGGGCCACCTGATTGATGGCCTGTTGCTCGTCGGTTACTGAAGTGACCACAAATTCGCAATCTTTAAAAGTTTCGTCAAACGTGATTGTGGCTCACCTGTGGTTTTCTTGCAAATAAACAACTCATTTTTTGTTCATTTTTATGATTTTTTGATGCAATTCACGGCTCGATTGCTCTAATCGCGTCAAGTCCCCGTCGTTGTGGATGACAAAGTCGGCACCAGCCAGGCGTGTTTCTCGCGTGGCCTGGTTGTTCATGACTGCTTGAATTTGTGACCTCGGCCAGCCGTTTCTGCTCATTACGCGTTGAATTTGGGTTTCCGTGGGGCAATCCACCACCACGATTGCATCCATCAGCTCGCCCCATCCCCCTTTTTCGAACAACAAGGGCACCACCACGAGAAAGTACAGTGGTGTGCCTTGATTCAATGTGTCTTGAACCGCCTCTCGTATGGCAGGGTGAAGAATCTGTTCAAGGCGTTTTCGTTGTGAGGGGCTTTTGAAGACCAGGTCGCGAATGTAGTCTCGATTCATGCTGCCATCGGGATTGGCGGCCTTTGAACCAAACGCTTCGATGATGCCTGGCATGGCTCGGCCTTGCTGGGCGGTCAGGTTGTGGGCAATGACATCGGTGTCAATCACAGTCGCCCCGAGTTGACCCAAAGCGTTGGACACCGCTGTTTTACCTGATCCAATGCCACCAGTTAACCCAATCACCAAGGCAGTGGGTTTCACGAAATTCATAGTCATTTCATAGCCATTTCATGAGGTCAAAACCCGCCAACCAGGCGAAGCCCCCCACCACCAGGCTTGGTCCGAAGGGAAACGCGTCTGTCTTTTTCTTTCCTCGCAGAGTTTGAATCACCAAGCCGAAGAAAATTCCAAACACTGACGAAAACAAAATGATGCTGAATAAAGCGGGTGCGCCCAGCCAAGCCCCCATGGCCGCGAGTAACTTAAAGTCACCGTAGCCCATGCCCTCTTTGCCTGTGGCCAATTTGAATAGTTGATAAATGGTCCACAGCAGCGTATAGCCCAGAGCCGCCCCCAATACAGCGCTTTCCAGTGGCACGTGTCCAATGGTCATGTTGACCAGTAACCCGGCCCACATCAGGGGCAGGGTGATGTCGTCAGGCAGCAGGTAGGTGTCGAGGTCAATCACAGCCAGTGTCAGCAGGCAAGCCACAAAACCCATCATGGCAAGGCCTAGCCAACCCGGGGGGTGCGTGGCAGCAACTGCCAGAAACAGCGCGCTGGTGAATGTCTCAATCATCGGGTAGCGCACAGAGATCGGGCTTGCGCAGTGGCCGCACTTGCCTCGAAGAACGAGGTACGAAAACAAGGGGATGTTTTGCCACCAGCTTAAGGGCGCCTTGCAGGCGGGGCAGTGGGATTTGGGCAGCAGCAGGCTGAATCGGGGCTGTTCAACCGGGTCTTTGCCCTGGGCTTGCGCAAGGTCAGCCTCCCAGGCTCGTTCCATCATGATGGGCAGACGGTGAATGACCACATTCAGAAACGAACCTATGCACAGGCCCAGTACCCCACTGTAGATCAGCCATTGTTGTGCACTTAAATCGGCAAATGCCATCAAATGATTCCCCCGATGTTGAAAATCGGCATGTACATGCCAACGATCAGCACACCCACCAAGCCGCCAATGACACACATGATTGCAGGTTCCATCACAGTCGAAAGCGTGTCCACCTTGTCATCCAGATTGATCTCGAACTGGTTGGCCAAGCGTTCCAGCATGGAATCCAATCGGCCTGATTCTTCGCCAATTCGTACCATCTGGATGGTTTCCTGCGGAAAAAGTTTGCTGACCTCCATGCTGTCAGAAACGCGGGCACCTGTGGCTACAGCATGGCGAATTTCAAGCGTTGCAGCTTGAAAACTTTTGATTTTGGCGATGCTGGCCACGGATTCAAGCGCGGAGGTAATGGGTACACCCGATGCGCTCAAGGTCGCAAAAGTTCGGGTCCATCGAGCGTGCAGCGCGGTTTTCATTAGATCGCCAATCAAAGGTAGGCGCAGCAACAGCACATCACAAAGGTCTTGGAACCTCACGTTTTTTTTGTAGCACTGAACCAGGATGTAGATTGCCATTGAGACAACCATGAGAAGCTTCAAGCCGTGGTTTTGAAGGGCATCGGATGCATTCAACAGAAATTGAGTGATGGCCGGTAGCTCTGCGTCAAATTGTGAATACACCGATTTGAAGGAAGGCAAAACAAACAGCAGCATGCCAACAGTCACACCGATGGCAACCACCACCACAATGGATGGGTACACCATGGCCTTGCGCACTTTTTGACGTATTCGCAGGCTTTTCTCAACGTGAGTGGCCAAACGGCTCAGTGTTGTGTCCAATTCACCGGAGTTCTCCCCGGCCGCCAGTGTGTTGCAAAACAGGGTGTCGAAGCAACTTGGGTGTTTGCGCATTGCATCGCTCAGTTTCAAGCCGCTTTCGACATCGGCTCGAATGGCTTTCACAATCGCTTGCATGTTACGTTTGGAGCGGCTGGTCATGCCGCTGGCGATCAAGGCCAGGCTTTGGCCCAGAGGCACACCCGCCTGGATCATCACCGAAAGCTGGCGCACAAATGAGGCCACAGTCTGAAGATTGACTCCTCCTAAGGCAGTGCCTCTTGATTTTTTGACAACTACAGATCGAACGCCTTGCCGACTCAATTGATATCTGGCGTGTTCTCGCGATTTGGCTCGAATTTCGCCCGAGCGTACTTTGTGCCCTTTGCCTGAAGATTTTTCCTGCCAAAAGAAAACAAATTCCTTGTGCTCGACCCTGGGCTTTAAGTTCGCGCTCATGTTTAGCTCACAAAAGTTGATTAATCAGCTTTCGTCGCGCTCAAAATTTCCTCAATGCTGGTAACACCCTGTCTGATTTTCGACAGCCCTGACTCATGCATGCTGGCCACACCTTCGCGGCGCGCCTGTTTTTCCAGCTCCAACGCTGACGCATTGGAAATGATCAATTCTTGCATGGCTTCGGAAATGGGCATCACCTCATAAATTCCAGTGCGACCTGCGTATCCTGTTCCATTGCACTGGTCGCAGCCAACCGCGCAGAAGGGTGTCCAATCCTCTTGGGGGGCATGGTCTAAAAAGCCTGCTTTCACCAGCGCTTTCAAACCCAACGCATGCGGTGTCTTGCAACTGCACAGTTTGCGCACCAGCCGCTGTGCGATGATCAGGTTCACAGACGATGCGATGTTGAAAGTTTCAACTCCCATGTTCTTCAATCGAACAATGGTTGCAGTGGCGTCGTTGGTGTGCAATGTTGACAGAACTTTGTGGCCGGTCTGGGATGCTTTGATCGAGATGTCAGCTGTTTCGAGGTCTCGTATTTCACCGACCATGATCACGTCAGGGTCTTGCCGCAACAAAGATCGCAACGCGGTGGCGAAGGTCAGACCGATTCGCTCATTGATGTTGACCTGATTGATGCCAGGAAGGTTGATTTCGGCAGGGTCCTCGACCGTGCTGATGTTGATCGACTCATGATTCAACATCTGCAAAAATGTGTAGAGAGACACCGTTTTCCCGCTGCCAGTGGGGCCTGTTACCAGGATCATGCCGTGTGGGCTCTCCAAAGCCCTTTCAATAGACTCTTTTTGTTTGGGTTCAAATCCCAGTTGCTCAAGCTTCAACATGGATTTTGATGAATCCAGCAAACGCATGACGATTTTTTCACCAAACAAAGTGGGTAGCGTGCTGACGCGGAAGTCGATTGGCTTGTTTTCGGCACCCAGAGTCAATCGAATGCGCCCGTCTTGTGGAATGCGCGTCTCGGTTGTGTTGAGCTGGCTGAGAATCTTGATGCGGGCCGCAATTTTTGCACGGGCGGTCAACGGCGGTTGAGAGGCTTCCTGCAGCACGCCGTCTATTCGGAACCTGACCCGATAGGATTTCTCGTAAGGTTCAAAGTGAATGTCTGATGCACCTTTTTTCAAGGCGTCGGTCAGTACGCGCTGAACAAACCGCACAATCGGTGCATCGTCTACGTCAGGAGAGTCAAGCGCTTGTATCGTGGTGTCAGTTACCAGGCCAGGATCAGTCAGTAAGCTGGTGTCGTTGGCTGAAGGGGAGTGGCGTTCAATCCGATTGGTGAGTTTGTCGTACTCCACCACCACGGGCTCAACTTGTAGCTGCGTGCGAAATTTCAATTGTTGAATGGTGCTGAGGTCGGTGGGGTCTGCCATGGCAACAGCCAAAGTGCCATGTCGACGGTTTAGCACATAGACCTCCAAACCTTTTTCGGCCTGTGCCAATTCGGGATCCAACCCTTCTCGTGCCTCGTCGAATTGATTAATATCCAGCAACGGGTAGCCGAAATGAGCTGACACAGTCTGGGCCATGGTGTCTGCCTTCACCATGCCACTTTCAAGTAGCCAATCAGCCACCGATCGACCTTGTGGGTTCGACTTCAAAGACTCTTCGAGGCTATCAGCTTGAATGACACCTTTGGCCAGCAGGGCGCGGACAAGCCCCGAGCTTTTCACCAATGCGCTATTGATACTCATCGTTCAGCCATTCTCCGTGCAAGACGATTGATCTTGGGTTTGTTTGAAACGTCATTCAATGTGCTCCAATTCGAAGCCCGCGGCAATCACCTAGGCGGATGTTTTTTTGCCCGGGATGAACAGCTTGGCGGTTTTAACACTTCGGTTGGCGACTTGCACAATTTCAATGATGGTGTTGCCCATTTTGACACTCAATCCGGTTTCAGGAATGTCTTGCAGGTGCTCGAGTAACAAACCATTGAGGGTTCTTGGGCCATCCAAGGGCAATTCGAGATGGTAGCGTCGGTTCAAGTCGCGCAGGTCAGTTGATCCATCCACAGTGACGCTGCGATCCTCGCTGTCCTCGATTACCATGCCACCCAGTGCATTGGGGGCATGGGAGGTGAACTCCCCGATGAGCTCTTCGAGAATATCCTCCGGTGTGATCATCCCCAGCACCTCACCGTATTCGTCTACGACAAGCCCCATGCGCTCTTTGTTTTCCTGAAAATTCTGGAGTTGCAGGTTGACCGGTGTACCGCTGGGAATGAAATAGGCGGGTTGAATCAACTTTTGGAGTGCGTCTTTGCTGAATTCATCGGTATTGAACAATGACAACACCCGTCGTATGTGGACAATGCCGACCACGTTGTTCCAGTCTTGGTCGATCAGGGGTAGTTTGTTGTGGTGCGCCGTGCATATTTCATGCGCCAAAGCCTCTTCGTCTTTGTAGAAGTTTAAAAATTCCATGCGTGTGCGTGGGGTCATGACGTCATCAACGGTCAGGCTTTCCAGCTCGAACAGGTTCATGAGGATGGCACGTGGCCGGTGCGGTAAAAAATGTCCACTTTCCAGCACCAGTGAGCGCAACTCATCCAGGTTCAAGGAATGGTTGTCCCCGTGCTTGGACGACAAGCCGACCCGCTTGAGCATGCCTTCCACAAAAAAGTTGATGAACCAGACAAAAGGCGTTAGTACTTTGACGAAAAAAGTGATGGGGTAGCTGGCTGGCAAGGCCACCTTGGCTGGATAGGCCGCGCCAATCACCTTGGGTGTGATTTCCGCGATGATGATGATTGCAAATGCCACACACCCTGTGGCAATCGACAGAGCAAACTCGTTGTTTCCATAAATGGAGATGGCCAACGAAGTCACCACGGCGGTGGCGGCGGTGTTCAGAAGGTTGTTGCTAAGTAAGAGGGTCGACAGAAGTTTGTCAGTTCGGCTGAGTAACTTTCGAGTCAGTATGGCACTTCGAACACCTTGTTCGGCAAGGGCTTGAAGCCGATACTTGTTGATGGCCATCATGCTGGTTTCAGCAATAGAAAAAAAGGCCGAACTCAAAAGCAGGCCGCTCAACAGGGCGATTTGCGCCCACAAAGGCAAGTCATTCAATCGGGGTACTCTTTAGTCGAAAGGCTCAAGTGTACTTGTAAACAGCAAAAGTTAGGACTTTCGGCTGACTGCTACATCGCACAGCTCAAGCAGGGCTGTTTTGAAGGTTGATTCTGGCAATTCGCCTAACCGCTCTTTGGCCGATTTGGCTAAATCATTGGCTTTGTCTTGTGTGTACTGGAGTGATTCGGTTTGTTCGATGGCAGCCATGATTTCAGAGACATCTTGCGTGCCGCCATTTTCGATGGCTTGGCGGATCAGGGTTTGGGTAGGGGTGTCTGCGTGGAGCATGGCATGAATCAGCGGCAATGTGGGCTTGCCTTCGCGCAGGTCATCACCCACGTTTTTGCCCAGTGCCTCGCTTTCACCGGCGTAATCGAGTACGTCGTCGACCAATTGAAAGGCGCTGCCAACCTCGGCGCCGTACCGGCCCAAGGTTTCAATGGTGTGTTTCGCTTGCCCGGTAACGATGCCAGCCAGCCGACAAGATGCCTCAAACAGTTTGGCTGTTTTAAAATCAATGACCTGCATGTAGCGCGCTTCAGTCACGTTGGGGTCTTTGCAGTTGAGCAGTTGCAACACCTCCCCTTCAGCGATGGTGTTGGTGGCTTCAGACAAAACGTCCATGACATCCATCAGGCCGATTTTGACCATCATCTGAAACGACCGTGAATACAGAAAATCACCCACCAACACTGCAGCAGAATTGCCATACTCGGCGTTGGCTGTCAGTCGACCGCGGCGCATGTCCGACTCGTCCACCACATCGTCATGCAACAAGGTTGCAGTGTGAATGAACTCCACAATAGCTGCCAATTCGATGGCGTGGCGCATCTGGTTATCGCTGGCGCCCAGGGCGCGGGCAGTCAGAATGACCAAAGCTGGGCGTAGGCGTTTCCCGCCGGCGTTGATGATGTAATCGCTGATCTGATTGATCAACGGCACTTCCGAATGCAGGCTGTTGCGGATCACCTTGTCCAGTTCGAGCATGTCTTGGGCAATAGGGGACAACACTTGTTTCACACTGGGCGCGGAGGTGGACATGGGCTTGAATGCAGGTTGACGCGGTTAAAGTTGCGCTTATTGTACTTGAGGGTGTTGGTGAAAAACCCGTGTGGCTTTCCATATTGAGCGGATCTGATTCACAAGGCTTTGACAACATTGAATATTCCGAGCATAATTGCGGGCTACTCGAATTTTTCGGGTTCAATTATTGAAAGTTAGTTTCAAAGATTAAGGGTCAACTATGTACGCGGTCATAAAAACCGGCGGTAAGCAATACAAGGTTATCGCTGGTGAAAAACTTAAAGTAGAACAGATACCTGCTGACATTGGCCAAGAAATCTCTCTGGACGAAGTGCTTGCCGTTGGTAGCGGTGACACGGTTAAAGTGGGCACTCCACTGGTTCAAGGGGCTTCGGTCAAGGCAGTCGTTTTGGCACACGGTCGTCACGATAAAGTGAAGATCTTCAAGATGCGTCGTCGCAAGCACTACCAAAAGCGCCAAGGCCATCGCCAGAACTACACTCAAATCCAGATCCAAGCCATCAACGCTTGACGTTAGGAGAATGACTCATGGCAAGTAAGAAAGGCGGCGGCTCTACGCGCAACGGACGTGACTCAGAAGCCAAGCGACTGGGCGTGAAAGTGTTTGGTGGCCAGGCAATCAATGCCGGCGGCATCATCATTCGCCAACGCGGTACACGTTTTCATGCTGGCGACAACGTCGGCATGGGCAAAGACCATACATTGTTCGCACTGACCGATGGTCAGGTGCAATTTTCAGTGAAAGGCGCATTGCGCCGCAAGACTGTGAGCGTGGTTAGCGAGGGTTAAACCCTTCGTTTGCACCGCACATCGTGCTTGGTCAGATAGCCCTGCATCGCAGGGCTATTTTTGTTTTGGCCGAGCGCATTCAATTTCAAAGTAAAACCGGCTTGGTTGGCGGGTGCAGTTATCAGGAACAAGTATGAAATTCATTGACGAAGCAACAATCGAAGTGTTCGCAGGCAAGGGCGGCAATGGCTCGGGCAGCTTCCGTCGTGAGAAGTTCATTCCCAAGGGCGGCCCTGATGGAGGCGACGGCGGCAAAGGTGGAAGCGTGTTTGCCGAAGCTGATCGCAACCTGAACACCTTGATCGATTACCGTTTTTCCAAACAGCATCGCGCCAAAGGCGGCGAAAATGGCCGTGGCTCAGACTGTTATGGGGCGGCCGGGTCAGACATTGTGCTGAAAATGCCCGTGGGCACCACCATCGTGAACGCGGAAACCGGACTTGTGGTGGCCGATTTGACCGAACATGGGCAGCGTGTGCTGATTGCCAAGGGTGGCGATGGTGGGCTTGGCAACATTCACTTCAAAAGCAGCGTGAACCGCGCACCGCGCCAGTTCACCAAAGGTAAAGATGGTGAATCTGCGCGATACAAGCTTGAATTGAAGGTATTGGCTGACGTTGGCCTGTTGGGTATGCCCAATGCCGGCAAATCCACTTTGATTGCTGCGGTATCGAACGCACGCCCCAAAATTGCAGACTACCCTTTCACAACCCTGCACCCCAACCTGGGCGTGGTGCGAATTGGCCATGCGCAAAGTTTTGTGATTGCCGATGTGCCCGGTTTGATCGAAGGGGCAGCCGAGGGCGCCGGTTTGGGCCATCAGTTTCTAAAGCACCTTAGCCGCACGCGAGTCCTATTGCACCTTGTTGATTTGGCACCATTCGATGAAAACGTTGACCCGGTGCGCGAGGCCGCCGCGATTGTCGAAGAGCTGCGCAAGTACGATGAGGACCTGTGGGCCAAGCCCCGCTGGCTGGTGCTGAACAAAATCGACATGATTACCGAAGAAGATCGCAAGGCCAAAATTGATGATTTTGTGTCTCGTTATCGTGAACAAACCGGCTGGCAAGGCCAAGTGCACCCGATTTCCAGCTTGACCGGCGAGAACACCGCCAATTTGATGCGCTCTGTGTATGAAAACCTGGTGCAGCAAATGCAGGTTGAATTTCCGCCAGAACCTGACGCCCGTTTTCGCGATGGGTCTGGCACACTCATCGATCCAGAACAAGCAAAGAACAACGATCAGGAGTAAGGTCCGTGGTTGGGCAGGCAAAGCAAGTGTCGGCAGACAAATCCTTGGTCAGCAAGCGTTTGGTGGTCAAGGTTGGCAGCTCCTTGGTGACCAAAGGTGGCCAAGGTGTTGATATGGATTCCATTCGCGCATGGGCCTCCCAGATCGCAGAGCTGGCCAGCCAAGGCTGCGAAGTGGTGCTGGTGTCCTCTGGTGCGATTGCCGAGGGTATGAAACGCCTGAAATGGGCCAAACGACCACGCGAAATTCATGAGCTACAGGCCGCAGCTGCAGTGGGCCAGATGGGTCTGGTGCATGCCTATGAAATCGGCTTTGCTGAACATGGTTTGGTGTGCGCGCAGGTGTTGTTGACCCATGCCGACCTGGCTGACCGCGAGCGCTACTTGAACGCACGATCAACCTTGTATTCATTGTTGAATCACAAGGTTGTGCCCATCATCAATGAAAACGACACAGTGGTCACCGATGAGATTCGGTTTGGTGACAATGACACCCTGGGTGCTTTGGTGACCAATTTGGTGGAAGCCGATGCATTGGTCATTCTGACGGACCAGGTGGGGTTGTACGATTCGGATCCCCGCAAAAACCCAGATGCCCGTTTCATTGTTGAAGAAACGGCAGGCAACCCCTTGCTGGAGAAAATGGCTGGCGGTGCTGGAAGCGCAGTGGGCACCGGCGGCATGATTACGAAAATTCTGGCGGCCAAGCGTGCTGCCAGAAGTGGCGCTGCCACAGTGATTGCCAGTGGCCATGAGCCCCAAGTGCTGGTTCGCTTGATGAAAGGCGAATCGGTGGGTACCTACTTGAAGTCTCCCTTGGGTCGATTGGCCGCACGCAAGCAGTGGATGGCAGACCATCTCAAACTAAAAGGTGCATTGTTGTTGGATGCTGGCGCAGCGGACGCACTTCGCAAGCGCAAGGGTAGTTTGTTGCCCATTGGTGTAACGGGGTGCCAAGGCAGTTTCCAGCGCGGCGATGTGGTTGCATGTTTAAGTCCCGAAGGTGAAGAAGTTGCGCGTGGCTTGGTGAACTACGCCGCTGCCGAGGTCAAGAAAATTGCCAAGCAGCCTACTAGCGCGATAGAGTCGATTTTGGGCTATCTGGATGAGCCTGAGCTGGTTCACCGCGACAACATGGTTATTCTGGGCTGATTCAAACAACGAGGGGGGGGCGTTCATGGAATTGTCGATGTGGAAGAACAGCGGTGAACATTTCCATTGGCGGGGTTTGCCCATATTCGTTCAGGATTCCGGTGCAGCCGACAAGCCGGTTTTGTTGCTCATCCATGGTTTTCCGACTGCCAGCTACGATTTCCACCTGCTTTGGCCTGATTTGGCGGAAACCCACAGACTGATTGCCTTTGACATGCTGGGCTATGGGTATTCCGCCAAGCCTGGGCGTTGGCAATATTCCATTTTTCAGCAGGCGGACATTGCAGAGGCGCTGTTGAAGTCCAAGGGTATTCAACGCTGTGCCATGCTCACCCACGATGTCGGCGACACTGTTGGCCAAGAGCTTCTCGCCCGCAAAGCCGAGGGCAAATTGCCGTTTGAATTGACGCATGTCGCCATGCTCAATGGCGGTTTGTTTCCAGAAACACATCGTGCGATTTTGGTTCAAAAGCTGCTTCTTAGCCCCCTGGGTTTTGTGTTTACCCGATTGATGAACAAGAACAAGTTGCAGGCCAGCTTGCGCAAAGTGTGCTCGCCCAAGCTGAGTGACGACGACATCGAGGCTGCTTGGGCATTGATGGCTCACAACAACGGGCAGTGGCGCATGCACTTGCTGATTCAGTACATGCGCGAGCGCCGCGAAAACCGCGAACGTTGGTTGGGGGCCTTGCAAAAAGCAGACATGCCCTTTGTATTGATTGACGGCGTGGACGATCCAATTTCTGGTGAACACATGGTGCAACGGTTCGAGCAATTGGTGCCTGGCAAGCAAGTGGTCCGTCTGGCTGGGCTGGGGCATTATCCGCACTTGGAAGACGCGGCAAAAGTGCTGGAGGCCTTGAGATCAACAATTATTTGATTTTTTTAGTCTTGCTTGCTGAATGTTCAAATGCGGATTTCTCTGGCAACGAGTTCGTATTGCGGGGTACAAAGCCACGCTGACCCGGCTATTTGGGTTGCCAAACAATAAAAAAACGCGAACCAACCGGTTCGCGTTTTTTCATGTTGACTCAGGTTTTTCTTGGGTTTTCTCGGCTTTCACAGCAGGTTCCCAATGATCGCCCCTTGGCAACCGCCTTGGGTCATTTTTAGAAAACAGTAGCTTGGCCAGCTCTCCCAATGCTTGTTTGTACACATCCCGTTTGAAATCAATTACGTTTTCAAGTGGAACCCAATACTCGTTCCAACGCCACGCATCAAACTCGGGGTGGTCTGTCGCCCGAAGGCTGACATCGCAATCCCTTCCAACCAATTTCAACAAAAACCAGATTTGCTTCTGGCCCTTGTAGCTTCCCCGCCATTCCCGTCGAATCCAGTGGTCAGGCACGGTATACCGCAACCAGTTTCTGGTTCTGCCAATGATTTCGACATGTTCAGGCAACAAGCCGACTTCCTCGTGAAGCTCCCGATACATGGCTTGTTCTGGTGATTCACCATATTTGATCCCGCCTTGCGGAAACTGCCAGGAGTGTTCACGAATTCGTTTGCCCCAAAAAACCTGTTTTTTGGGGTTGGTCAAAATAATGCCGACGTTGGGACGGTAGCCTTCTTTATCAAGCATACGCGCCCCGCAGATTTCTTTACAATTCACCCTCATTATAAGCACCAGCCTGCGTTTGTACACCATGCATCATCACGGGGTGGGCGTATAAAAGTACAATCACCAACTAACCGATTCATTACTAAAGAGTTTTTCCAATGCGTGCCACCCAGTTTTTTTTGAATACCTTGAAAGAAGCCCCTGCCGATGCGGAAGTGGTCAGCCATCAACTCATGATGCGTTCGGGCATGATCAAGCGCCTGGCTGGTGGCATTTACACCTACATGCCGATTGGCTTGCGCTCCATTCGTAAAGTGGAAGGCATCATTCGCGAAGAAATGAACCGCGCCGGTGCCTTGGAACTGTTGATGCCCGCGGTGCAGCCGGCGGAGTTGTGGCAGGAAAGTGGTCGTTGGGAAAAGTATGGTCCCGAACTGTTGAGGCTGAAGGATCGCCATGATCGCGACTATGTGATAGGCCCAACCCATGAAGAAGTGATCACCGATGTGGTTCGCAAAGAGGTGAAAAGTTATCGCCAGTTGCCTTTGAACCTGTATCAAATTCAAACCAAGTTTCGGGATGAAATTCGCCCACGATTCGGGGTGATGCGAGGCCGGGAGTTTGTCATGAAAGACGCCTATTCTTTCGATCGTGATCAAGAGGCGGCTTTGAGAACTTACGATGTGATGTACGAGGCTTATCGTCGAATTTTCACGCGATTGGGCCTGAACTTTCGCGCGGTGAACGCGGACACGGGTTCAATTGGGGGCAACCGCAGCCATGAGTTCCACGTGATTGCCGACACAGGCGAAGACGCCATCGCGTATTGCCCAGATTCTGAGTACGCCGCCAATGTGGAATTGGCTGAAGCCGTGTGCAACGCCAATCGTCCGGCGCCTTCACAGACGATGGAGAAGATTCACACCCCTGGCAATTCGACCTGCGAGGCGGTGGCTGCCCAGTTGGGGATCGGTCTTGAAGCAACCGTGAAAAGTGTGGTGTTCGCCAACGAGTGGCTGGATACCCATGAAACCAAACCCCTCAAAAAGGTACAAATTATATTGGCGCTGGTGCGTGGTGACCATGAGGTCAACGACATCAAACTGGGTAAGTTGGCCAACGTGCAGGATTTGCGTTTGGCCACCGAGGCTGAAATTGTTGCTTCATTTGGCGCCAAGCCTGGCTACCTGGGCCCCGTTGGGCTTTCCGGTGTGCGTGTGGTGGCCGACAAGTCGGTCGCTGTCATGGGGGATTTTGTGTGTGGCGCTAACCTTGCAGACTATCATTTCGCCGGGGTGAACTGGGGCCGTGATCTGCCTGAGCCAGAGGTGGCTGATATTCGCAATGTGGTGCAAGGCGATGCCTCGCCCGACGGTAAGGGTCAGTTGTCGATGTGCCGGGGCATTGAGGTGGGCCACGTGTTTTACTTGGGCACCAAGTATTCCGAGGCGTTGCAGGCCAAGTTTCTGGATGAAAATGGCAAGCCTGCTGTGATGGAAATGGGCTGTTACGGCATTGGCGTGACCCGTATTCTGGGCGCGGCCATTGAGCAGAATTTCGATGACAGGGGCATTGTGTGGCCTGTAAGCATTGCGCCTTTTGAGGTGGTGCTGTGCCCGATTGGTTACAAAAAGAGTGAGCAGGTGAAGGCCGAGGCCGATCAGTTGTATGGCAAGCTCAAGGATGCTGGCATTGATGTGATGCTGGATGACCGTGACGAACGCCCGGGTGTGATGTTTGCAGACTGGGAGTTGATTGGCGTGCCGCTTCGGGTGACTCTGGGTGACCGGGGCCTGAAAGAGGGTAATGTTGAATTTCAATCCCGAGATGGTCGGGTTGAAAAACGAGATGTCAAGGTAGGCGAAATTTTTGAACAACTTGTGGTTGAGCTTGAAAACAGGAAAGTGGTGGTTTAACACTGGCTTGGTGGTGTGGCTGGCGGTGTTGGGATCAGCATTGCCCGCGCAGGCCAGCCAGCAGTATGAGCCCATGTCTGACCACGTGCGTTTGGCTTTGCGTTCTGCATTGAATTCGCCCGGTGCGCCAGTGGCCATTTTTGATTCCGCCCGCCACCGTGTGAATTGGTTGGGTGAAATGTCGCGGCGGTTGGCACGACGCGTGCCTGATTTTGAAGAACGCATTGAGTTGATCAAAACCATTCGTTACGAGGCACAGCGCGTTGGTATAGACCCTCAGCTGGTATTTGCCTTGATCGAGGTGGAAAGCAATTTCAGGGCGGATGCGGTGAGCCACGCGGGTGCCATCGGTTTGATGCAGGTGATGCCGTTTTGGGCTGATGTGCTATCAGATGGCAATCCAAGGCAGTTGCGCGACCCCCGCATCAATATTCGCTTTGGTTGCCTGATTTTGAGGCACTACCTGGACATGGAAAAGGGCAATTTCGACAGGGCTTTGGGGCGCTACAACGGCAGCCTGGGGAAAATGACTTATCCCAACCTGGTGTACGACAGGCTAGATCGCAACTGGGGCTACCGTTTTGTGGAGCCCGCGCAGGTCGCGCCACGCACGGCCTTGAACGAAGTGGGTTCAATGAAATAACTGAACGAGCTTGTGGCTTTTTTTGCCTGCATTCGTTGCTTACATTCCGGGAAAGCCACCACCTGGCGGCATACCGCCACCAGGGAAGCCACCTTTTCCGCCACCGCCTAGCTTTCGCATCATCTTGGCCAAGCCGCCTTTTTGCATGCTTTTCATCATGCCGCGCATTTGGTCGAACTGATTGAGCAGGCGGTTCACCTCTTGCACTTGAACGCCAGCGCCAGCCGCAATGCGGCGCTTGCGCGAGGCTTTCAAAATATCGGGTTTGGTGCGTTCTTGAATGGTCATGGAAAAAATGATGGCTTCAGTGCGCTTCATCTGTTTTTCCGCTGCGGTGGCATCCACTTCACCGGCGCCTTTCATCATTTGCGTGGGTAGCTTATCCATCAGGCCTTGCAAGCCACCCATGTTTCGCATTTGCGTGATTTGGGCCAGAAAGTCGTTCAGATCAAACGCTTTGCCGCTTTTCAGCTTTTTGGCGAGTTTTTCCGCCTCAACATGGTCGATGCCTTTTTTGGCTTCTTCCACCAGCGAGACAATATCGCCCATGCCCAGAATTCGACCAGCCACGCGATCTGGGTGAAATTTCTCAAAGCCGGTCAGTTTTTCACCCACACCCATGAATTTGATGGGCTTGCCGGTGATTTGGCGCACCGACAGGGCTGCACCACCACGCGAATCACCGTCCATTTTGGTCAGCACCACACCAGTCAGGGGCAAAGCGTCGTTGAAGGCCTTGGCGGTGTTGGCTGCGTCTTGGCCCAACATCGCGTCGATGACAAACAAAGTTTCTGTGGGCTTGACTGCAGCATGAAGCGCCTTGATTTCATTCATCATGGCTTCGTCAATGCCCAAGCGGCCCGCCGTGTCGAGAATCAACACATCGAAAAACTGCCTTTTGGCGTGACTCAGGGCGGCGTTGGCGATGTCAATTGGCTTTTGGTCGGCGCTTGAGGGGAAGAATTCCGCACCAGCTTGCGCACTGACTGTTTTCAATTGTTCGATCGCAGCCGGGCGATACACGTCGGCTGAAACGGTGAGCACCTTCTTTTTCAGGTTGTCTTTCAGGTACTTGGCCAATTTGGCCGTGGTGGTGGTTTTACCTGCACCCTGAAGGCCAGCCATTAGAATAACCACCGGTGGTTGCGCAGCCAGATTCAGTTCCTCGGTTTTCTCGCCGATCAGCTGGATCAGTTGTTTGTGGACTATGCCCACCAAGGCCTGGCCAGGCGTGAGGCTGTTCAGCACCTCTTCGCCAAGTGCTTTTTCCTTGACCTTGTTGATGAACTCTTTGACCACCGGCAGGGCGACGTCGGCTTCCAGCAGCGCAAGGCGAACTTCCCGCAGCATTTCCTGCGTGTTGGCTTCGGTGATGCGCGCTTCGCCCTTGATGTTTTTGACAACGCGCGTGAGGCGATCTGAGAGGTTTTCAAACATGTTAAGTAGTCCCTGACTCGACCGTTGAATCGAGTAAACTGAGTGGCATGAACAACACAATATTGTACGCGCTTGCGGTGCCCCTGCTGTCTGCATCAGGTGGATTGGCCGCCTTGAACGTGATGGGCCGCTGGGTGGCGCCACGCGGGCCCAGCCTTGCCTTGATGGCGGTGGCTTTGGCGGTGTCGGGCCTGTTGCTGGCGCGCCTGCTGTTTCAACCCGATGGCCTGCATTTTGGCTTCGTGATCGGTTTGATGTGCGTTGCTTGGTTGGCTTCCCTGGTGGCTTTTGTTGAAGGTTTTTTCAACCGCTTGCCGCTTCTGGACATGATTATTTTCCCGGTGTGTGCAGCGGTGTTTTTGTTGCCACTGGCCTTGGGCGAGGATTCCGTCATTCGCATGGCGGGCGACCATTTGTTTCAGGTGCACTTGCTGATTGCGCTGGCGGCTTACAGCTTGCTTGGCATTGCGGCAGGTCATGCGGTGGTCATGGCCCTTCAGGAAAAAGCCTTGCATCAGCCAGTGGCCACGTCACAGGACAATCGCTTGATTCGTGAACGCCTGCTCGATCAATTGCCATCTTTATTGGCCATGGAGTCGATTTTGTTTCGGCAGTTGTGGGCCGGGTTTGTGTTGTTGACTTGCACCTTGATCACCGGCTTTTTATTCTCCGAGCAGTGGAGCGGCAAAAGCTGGAGCTTTGATCACAAAACCCTTTTTTCAGTGGTTGCATGGTGTTCGTTTGCCGTGTTGTTGGGCGGGCGCATGGTGTTTGGCTGGCGCGGCAAAGTGGCGTTGCGTTGGTGTTTGAGCAGTTATGGCGTGTTGGTGCTTGCGTATTTCGGTACCCAATTCGTGTTGGAGTTTATTTTGAAAAGGGCAGTTTGATGGGGCGTATCCTGTTTTTCCTGGGCCTCGCCTTGGTGGCTTGGGTGTTATTCAAGAATTGGCAGCGCAAGCAATTGGGGGACCCCCCAGAAGTGAAGGCTAAGCAAAAAGGCAATATTGGCCGTAAAACACAAGAAGAGATCATGCCTTGCCAGCATTGTGGGGCGTATAGCCCGATGTCGGAAGGCGTCATGATGCAGGGTCGGTTTTACTGTGGTTTGGACCACGCAAAGGCCGCGGGCGAGAAAGTGCAGTGAATCATTCAATGAATCATTGTCCCTGCTTGCGCATTGAACAAAGGGGTTGAGCATGTGGCTGGATGAAGGCTGGATTGAAGAAGACTGGGTTTGCCTGATGCAGAGTCCCAATCAGGATGCGCGCCCCATGGGTACAGTGATTGATTCGGTGGTGATTCATTCCATCAGCTTGCCCGAGCGTGGCCGTGACGCTGCTTTCATCAAGGATTTGTTTTTGAACCGGCTTGATCATGCAGGGCACCCAGAGTTTGGTGCGTTGATTGGGCTTCATGTGTCGTCGCACTTTTTGATTGATCGTGACGGGGCAATAACCCAGTTTGTGTCGTGCGAAAAACGCGCTTGGCACGCAGGCATTTCCGCTGCGATGGGGCGAAGCAACTTCAATCATTTTTCGATCGGTGTGGAACTGTTAGGCGATGTTTATACCCCATTTGAGGGGGAACAGTACGCCAGTCTTCGAAAGCTTTTGCTGGAACTTAAACAGCGTTATCCACTGAAGTATGCACTGGCTCACAGCGAGATTGCCCCCACCCGCAAAGACGATCCGGGGCAGTTTTTCCAATGGAAAGACTTCAGGAAATCAAACACCTACGAGCTACAAATCAACGGCGCATAAAGCGCCGTTTTTTATGGCTCGCGCACTGTTCACAGCCTGTCCACAGCTTATGCACAGGGGATAACTCTGTGAACAATCTGGGGATAAGAAAGTGTTTGCCAAAACAGCAATGCACCACTACAATTAGTTTCAAGCCACTGCAAAAACACAATATATAGTGGTTGCCTGAAACGCCTCGCTTTCATAGAACAAACCTCAAAAAGCCTATTCCAGGAGAAGAACACATGCAAACCAGCCAGGAATCCTTTGATTTGGCGACCCCTGCGCCTGTGGCCTCTGCCCAGCGCAACAATGCGGCCGTGGCGGTAGACAGCGCCTACGCCAATTACAAAATTATTCGCCGAAACGGTTCCGTGGTGGGTTTCGAGCCCAGCAAAATTGCCGTGGCCATGACCAAGGCTTTTTTGGCCGTTAATGGTGGCCAAGGTGCGGCGTCTGCAAGAATTCGTGAATTGGTTGAACAATTAACCGGGAGTGTGGTGAATGCGCTGGTTCGTCGCCAGCCTTCGGGCGGTATTTTTCACATTGAAGACATTCAAGACCAGGTTGAACTGGCTTTGATGCGTTCAGGCGAGGCCGAGGTGGCCCGCGCTTATGTGTTGTACCGCGAGCGCCGCTCCCAAGAGCGCGCCTCTCAAAATGTGGCTCAAGCCGAGCAACATGCTCTGAATGTGATGGATGGCGACATCAAGCGCCCGCTGGATGTAGAAGGCTTGAAGGCCTTGATTGAAAGCGCGGCTGTCGGCTTGAATGAAATTGATGTGGCCCACCTTCAGAAAGAAACTCTGAAGAACCTGTACGATGGCGTGAAAATCGACGAGGTATTCAAGTCGGCCATTCTGGCTTCGCGTGCCATGATTGAGAATGAGCCCAGCTACACGCTGGTCACTTCCCGCTTGTTGCTGCACACGATTCGTCGTGAAATCATTGGCCGTGAAATTGCGCAAGATGAAATGGCGCAGGTGTACCCTGAATACTTCCCCCAATTCATCAAGAAGGGCATTGCCGCTGGTCTGCTAGACAACCGCCTGGCCCAGTTCGACATGAAGAAACTGGGCGCAGCCCTGAAGTATGAGCGCGATTTGCAGTTCGATTACCTCGGCTTGCAAACCCTTTACGACCGCTACTTCCTGCACGTGAGCGGTACCCGCATTGAAATGCCACAGGCGTTTTACATGCGCGTGGCCATGGGCTTGGCGTTGAACGAAGTGGATCGCGAAGCACGCGCCATCGAGTTCTACGAGGTGTTGTCTACCTTCGACTTCATGAGCTCCACGCCTACACTGTTTAACAGCGGCACCATTCGTTCGCAATTGTCGTCATGCTACCTCACCACCATTGGTGACGATCTCGATGACATTTACGAAGGCATCAAGGAAAACGCGCTGCTGAGCAAGTTCGCTGGTGGTTTGGGCAACGATTGGACCCCCGTGCGCGCCTTGGGTAGCCACATCAAGGGCACCAACGGCAAATCGCAAGGCGTGGTGCCTTTCCTGAAAGTGGTGAACGACACGGCTGTGGCCGTGAACCAGGGCGGCAAGCGCAAAGGCGCTGTATGTGCTTACCTGGAAACCTGGCACCTGGACATTGAAGAATTCCTGGAGTTGCGCAAAAACACAGGTGACGATCGCCGCCGCACGCACGACATGAACACGGCGAACTGGATTCCCGACCTGTTCATGAAGCGCGTGATGGATGGTGGCAACTGGACCCTGTTCAGCCCCTCCGATTGCCCCGACTTGCACGATCTGTATGGCAAGGCCTTCGAGAAGGCTTACGTGGGCTACGAAGAAAAAGCCGCGCGTGGCGAATTGAAGTTGTTCAAAACCGTAGAGGCGGCCAAGCTGTGGAGAAAAATTCTCTCCATGCTGTTTGAAACAGGCCACCCATGGATTACGTTCAAAGACCCGTGCAACATTCGCAGCCCGCAGCAACACGTGGGTGTGGTGCACTCGTCGAACCTGTGTACCGAAATTACGCTGAACACCAACGAGAACGAAATTGCGGTGTGTAACCTGGGTTCTGTGAACCTGACCCGCCACCTGAAGCCTGCCGACAATGGCGGGCTGGTGCTGGACCACGACAAGCTGCAGAAAACCGTGGGCGTGGCCATGCGCATGCTGGACAACGTGATCGACATCAACTACTACGCTGTGGCCAAGGCGCGCAATTCCAACCTGCGCCACCGCCCTGTGGGCATGGGCATGATGGGTTTTCAAGATGCCTTGCACATGATGCGCAAGCCATACGCCTCACGCGATGCTGTGGAATTCGCCGACGAAAGCATGGAAGCGATTTGCTACTACGCCTACCAGGCTTCAACGGAATTGGCGGCCGAGCGCGGTGCTTACAGCACCTTCAAGGGCTCGCTGTGGGACAAGGGCATTTTGCCGTTGGATTCGCTCAAGTTGCTGGAAGAAGAGCGCGGTGGTTACGTGGAAGTGGATACGTCCAGCCGCATGGACTGGGACGCACTGCGTGCACGCATCAAGCAGCACGGTATGCGCAACTCCAATTGCGTGGCGATTGCGCCGACCGCAACCATTTCCAACATCATTGGCGTGGCGGCTTCCATTGAGCCCACATTCCAGAACCTGTACGTGAAGTCGAACCTGAGCGGTGAGTTCACCATCGTGAATGAACATTTGGTGCGTGACTTGAAGCGCCTGGGCATTTGGGATGAGGTCATGATTTCTGACCTGAAATACTTCGACGGTTCAGTGATGAAGATTGATCGCATTCCGGAAGACTTGAAGCGCCTGTATGCCACTGCGTTTGAAATGGACCCACGCTGGTTGGTTGAGGCCGCAGCCCGTCGCCAGAAATGGATTGATCAAGGCCAAAGCTTGAATATTTACATGGCTGGCGCTTCCGGCAAGCGCTTGGACGACACGTACAAACTGGCCTGGATTCGCGGCTTGAAAACAACCTACTACCTTCGCACCATTGGTGCCACACACGCCGAGAAGTCAACTTTGGCTGGTGGTGAGTTGAATTCCGTGAATTCCGAGGGTGGTGCGTCCACAGCCTTTACCTCAGCACCAGCTGGCGGTGTGGTGCCGAACCTGCCCGAGCAGGAAGTGGAAGGCAAGGTGTGCACCATGCGCCCAGGTGACGCGGGCTTTGATGAGTGCGAGGCGTGCCAGTAATTCAGAAGCCGGCAATCTGTTTGGGTTGCCGAATTGCTTAAAAACGAACATAATTTCACTGTAGTTGTATACAGTTGTTGTAAAGGAGTGAAACAATATGCTGTCTTGGGACGATGAATTTGACGCCGCAATGGGCAAAACTGCAACAGCCACCAAGCCTGCTGCGCCTGCGGCCCCAATGGGCGCTGCGCCTTCAAGCCAGGGCTTGTACCAGCAGGCAGCGCGCCCTGTGCAAAAACCTGTTACAGCCGACGCTGCAAAAGAGGGCGCGAAAGCTGGCCGCGTGAACGCCGCCGACAAGCGCGTAATCAACGGCACCACCGACGTGAACCAGTTGGTGCCGTTCAAGTACAAGTGGGCGTGGGAAAAGTATTTGAGCCAGTGCGCCAACCACTGGATGCCTCAAGAAATCAACATGGACCGCGACATCGCCTTGTGGAAAGACCCCAATGGGTTGACCGAAGACGAGCGCCTGATCGTGAAGCGCAATTTGGGCTTCTTTGTCACGGCCGATTCACTGGCAGCCAACAACATTGTGCTGGGCACTTACCGCCACATCACTGCGCCTGAATGCCGTCAGTTTCTGTTGCGCCAGGCGTTTGATGAAGCCATTCACACGCACGCCTACCAGTACATCGTAGAAAGCCTGGGCATTCCTGAGGCGGAAACTTTCAACGCGTACAACGAAATCAAGTGTATTCGTGACAAAGATGAATTTCTGATTCCGTTCATCGATGTGTTGACCGACCCCGAATTCAAAACCGGTACCTTGGAAAGTGATCAGAAGCTTTTGAAGAGCTTGATCGCCTTTGCTTGCATCATGGAAGGCATGTTCTTTTATGTGGGCTTTGTGCAAATTCTGGCCTTGGGTCGTCAAAACAAAATGATTGGTGCTGCTGAGCAGTTCCAGTACATTTTGCGCGATGAGTCTGCACACTGCACATTCGGTATCGACCTGATCAACACCGTGAAACTGGAAAACCCACACCTGTGGACCCCGGAATTCAAGGAAGAGATCAAAGCCATGTTCCGCAAAGCGGTGGAGCTGGAACACGCGTACGCCGTAGACACCATGCCACGTGGCGTGTTGGGCTTGAATTCAGCCCAGTTCATGGAGTACATGAAGTTCATTTGTAACCGCCGGTCCAACCAGATTGGTTTGGGCACGCTGTACGAAGGCGTGACCAACCCGTTCCCATGGATGAGCGAAATGATGGACTTGAAGAAAGAAACCAACTTCTTTGAGCGCCGTGTGACTGAATATCAAACCGGTGGTGCATTGAGCTGGGATTGATTTTTTAGTTATAAGTAATGATGTGAAAAAGCAGCCTTCGGGCTGCTTTTTTTATCACTGCTTCGAATAAATGGAACCAGAGAGGATAAGTTGTCACGTAGCAGTCCGATACCTATTTGGAGCGAGTTTTGAATCCATTGAACGAGACGTCTCCAATATTCCCTTGCGATGCATCTACTGTTTTGAGCGCGAAGGGCGATTCCGTGTTTTCACCACGCCCTGATCGAGCTGTGTCCTGTTGGAGCCGTGCTGCAGCGGTTTTGGCACATCATGATTTCGATCGGGCTTGTTTTGCTTACCTGGTTCCTGCGCCTGTGGGCGGGCCAATGGCGAATTCATACGTGGGCGGCGGCCCTTGTACAACCGGTTTCAGTGGATACGCCCTTGCACGTGTCACCCTGAAGGATTGCCCGAACGCTTAAGTTCTACCCCTGCTACAAGTGTCGGTAAGCTCCTGCGTTCATTTGAGCAAAGGATGGGGCAGCCATGCAGGCAGATTTGTTTTTGAAGTTGGGGCAAGTGAAGGGCGAGTCAGTTGATATCCAACACGCTGGGGAAATGGAGTTGTTGAGCGCCCGCTGGGGCATGCAGGTCGGCGTGGCGGTCAGTTCGGGGGTGTTGGCCCCGACAGGACGGGCTGAGGTTAAAACCTTGAGGGTTGAAAAACGTATCGACCGGGCTTCGCCCACGCTTCATGCCCAAACCTGTATTGGGCAGCTATACGACACCATGGTGTTGACCAAGCGAAAGTCGGGGCTTGTGCCCTTGGAGTATTTGCGAATCACCTTCAAAGATGTGATTGTGAGTGACATTGATATTTCGCTGGGTGTGGGTGACGGTGGTGACTTGGAATGCATCACCTTTGCATTCAGCGAGTTTCGTGAAGAATACAGACCGCAAAATAGCGATGGTACGGGCGGAGCCAGTGTGGCGGCTGGCTACAACTGCATTAAGTGCGTGAAGTTTTAACCTGGGCTTGAAGCTGTTCATAGGCTTCAACGTGTTGGTTGAACAAACGCAGGTTGAGTTTTCGGAGTGGCCACGGCAAGTGATATTTCACGTAGTCGTGGCGCCATTTTAGGCGCTCGTCGAAGTCGTACACTTGAAGTGGCCCTTTTGCTTGCTGCCTTTCAATTTTGATCAGACAGAGTGCCTCTGCCAATGAAGCACCCAATAGAGAATAGACAATAATTGTCATTGCCATAGAGCAAGTTCTAACGAGCAGAGCTTTCTGTATGTCGCTGTTTACGTCATTCAGATTTATATATGCCAGCAACAACATCAGGCTACCAAGGACTGAGAAGGAGATAAACAAAGGGGTGAGTCGTTTCATCCCAGGTGGCGACAGATAAGCGTGTTCATCCAGATTCAAATCCAGTGTAAGCCAAGATGCATCAAAGCCGCTGCTACTTCCAACCCTAGAATGGTGTTGACGGGCGCTACGGGATGCCCAAAAAAAACTGATTAGCAACACCATCACTGCAAAGGTTGAATTGAAAAATGTTGGGATGTTTTGCGCTGCAGTCAATGAATCCGCTGCAGCAAACAACAGATCGGGTTGCATGGTAAATGGTGCGTAAGAGGCAATTCCAATTAGCGATTCGACGATGTATACCCTAGGGGATAGGCTTGATCTAAACAGAAAGTGATAAGCCCATCCTGAGTAAAGAATCAGCACCACCGGAAAGCCAGCAGCAAGAACTCCCCAAGAGTAGCCGAGTGCATGGCGTATTGGGAAAGCCAAGGCAAACCAAAGAAGTGAGCTGAATAGCAAGATGGATATAAAAAACTGATTGCGAGTTACTCGACCGGTAAACACCTTACTTAACCCCCAAAGCGTCTTTTGCCGCTTTGTTTACCTGTTTGTCAGCCCCTGAAAGGCTATAGGCAACACCGGCAACCACAGAGCCAAATAACCCCAGCAGTATAAGCGGGGCCCCTGCCACAGCCGCTGGTGCTATGAATATGGCCAAGGCCATGGCTGTTGCCCCACCCGCTATGGAAATCAGATTGCCTGTTTGGTTTGTAGTCGAATCAACTGCAAATTGTTTGTAGTTGAATTTTTGATCCAGCTTTTGCATGGTGGTTGTAATTATTCAAAACGTCGCTGATCAAAGTGGGGCCGAAGCTTAGAACTCCGCCCACTTTGACCGAACCAAGCCATGGCGAGCCCGTAAGTCTGCGCAACTCCCACATTTCATCCGAGGCCTGTCGGCTCAAGCTAAGAACTTTGTCATGTTTGAATGCGGTGGGCCCCAGCGATTTGGTGCTCATGTTTTTGCTGATTTTCTGAAACTGGTTTTTCTCAAGCAGGGTAATTTGCTTGGCGTTGGTTTGACGAACCCGAATAAGGACATCGGCGTGTTTGCCCAACTTGTTTAGACCTTTAAGCCCCACGGCTTTTAACTCGACTCCGCTGCCAAGCTTAACTGTACGAGCCTTGCCACCTTTGATCATGGCGGTAAGTTCCTTGGCCATACGCCCTGTGAATTTGGACTTGGTGTGGGCTTCGATCAGACTGGCCAAATGACCCGGTAAGTTGGTGGGGCCAAACATCTGGATTAGCAAAGCGCTGCTTAAAGTGCCTTTTTCAACTGCCGTAATCAGCATCTCACTTTGTTTGGCATGCAGTTGCGCAGTCATCAGCATGACTCCAGCCACAGGGTCTTGCTGCATCACTTCGGGCACCATGGCCAGGCTTACTTGGGCATCGGGTTCGAAGTGACCCAGAAAATCCATTTCCTGATGCAGGTAAAGCGGAGCAGAACCGTCGTGGCTATTCAACGCACGCGTGTAGGCCAGTTGCAGCGACTGTGCTTTGCGCTTTAGGTGGTCTTCGTGAAAAGTGCGGACTTGTGTGTTCATGCTGCAGTGGCGAATGAAAAACGAGGCAAGCCGCAGTATGCGTGAAAGGCTTCAAGGGGTAGAAATTTGGGGTCTTTCTGCTGGGTAAGGGTGATTAATGTCAGCTTGTTGATTGACACTGCAATTGCGCAGTGGGCCGCCCCGCGATTGGAGGCGGCGCCGTTGCATTTGAGGCGACGGGGTCATTGTGAGCAAACCCCGCGGATCTTCAATGAATGTGCGTAAACTTAAAACTCAGCGAAGTCGCCCATGTCTGAACCCACAGCTTTTTTTCTAGTCTCGCTTGCATGGGATTTCGGCGGGTTTGCGCTTTTGTGCTGAACCAGTCTCAAGTTGTTTGAGCGTGCACGGTCGAGCTTGAAGAATTCCATGGTGGAGCTTAGCTGGCCAGCCTGGGCACTCATTTCCTCTGCCGTGGCGGCCAACTCCTCGGATGAGGCTGCGTTCATTTGGGTTGCACGGCTCAGGAGGCCGACCGCAGCGTTGATTTCACCGATGCCTGATGTTTGCTCATTCGATGCGGCTGAAATCTCTTCCACCAAATCAGAAGTGCGTTTGATGGCGGGAAGAATTTCTTCCAACACCTGGCCAGCCCTTTCTGCCACGCTCAGGCTGTTCGACGCAAGTTGACCGATTTCCTGTGCGGCAACCTGGCTTCTTTCGGCCAACTTGCGCACCTCAGAGGCCACCACAGCAAAACCTTTGCCATGGTCACCAGCCCGCGCGGCCTCAATGGCAGCGTTCAGTGCCAACAGGTTGGTTTGGTAGGCGATATCGTCAATGATGCTGATTCGTTCTGAAATTTCACGCATGGCGACCAAGGTTTCTTTCACCGCTTTTCCACCCTGTTCTGCTTCGTGGGAAGATTTTTGGGAAATGCTGTTGGTCACCTTTGCGTTCTCGGTGGTTTGTGCAATTGAACTTGATATTTGCTCGACGCTCGAACTGGTTTGTTCGACGCTGGATGCTTGCTCTGAAGCGGCGCTGGCCAACGATTGTGATGTGTTGGAAACCTGATCTGCGGCTGAAGCAAGGTGAGAGGCGGCGTCAGTCACCTCGCTGATGATTTCTGACAGTTTGCCAATCATGTCGCGGGTGCTGTCGATCATCTGCCCTTCAGGGCCAGCCGCCTTCATTTCGATTTGCACATTCAGATCGCCCTGCGAAACACGCTTAAGCGCATTGGCAACGTAGTGCAAGGTTTTGTTGACAGAGCCAACCACATAAAGCCCAATGATCAAACCGATCAGTGCACCAGCCAAGGTCGAGACGATGATCAGCAGGCGCACCTCTTCATACACAACGGTAGTAAGTTCGGAAGATTGTGCTGCGCTGGACTCTTTCATGTTGGATAACTCAGTGAGCAGGTTATCAACACGGTCGGACTGCTCGCGCGTTGTGGTCATCGCAAAAAACACCGACTCCCGCTTTTGTAAACTCAGGTTCCGCTCTTCCTCTTGTTTTGCCATCTGAAGCGATTTGTCTTGGGCCAACAACAAGGCACTGTAAGCCTGTTCAAGCTCCTTGAATTTGGCGATTTCCGCGTCGCTCGTGAACAAAGGTTTGGCTGCGTCCAGGTTTTTTCGTATCGCCTCGCGGTTGTCGGCCAAAGCATCCAGGAAAGACGATGCTTCAATACCGGGGTCCGTTTGTGCCAAAAGATAACTGCGCACAGCCCGGCCCGCTGACACCAATCCAATATTGGCCTCTTTAATGGCTGACAAACCCAACAAATCCGACTGGTACATTTCATCGGCTTTGTTGTTGATCAAGCTGCTGCCATTGATGCCGAAGTAACCAGCCACAATCGAGGCGAAGATAAGCACCACCATCAAGGCGATAATTTTTGTGCGAATAGTAATTCTGGTGAGCCAGTCCATGTTTGCCTCAAAGTGGAAATTGACAGCACGCGCACGGTGCGCGGTTTACTTGCTGAAAGATATTGTTGGTCCGCCAGCGTAATCTACCTCCAAGCGAGAAGGCAGCAAGACCAAAGATGAACGGCCTAAGTATGTCAATTCATTAAATGAAATAAGATTCACATTTAACGTTTTTTGATGATCCTTTGTGTAGGCCGCAGGTAGGACAAACAGACCGACCGAACATGTGATCGATCGCCCTTTGTATTGTTGAACCGGGTTGCGCAAGACAACTTGTGGATGTGGCTTCGGGGTCTAGATCACTGTCAAGAGTTCAGCCACAACATCCAGCTCCTCACTTTCTTGAAGGCTCAGCACCATTGCTTCATGCTTTTCGTTGGTGGATTCAGGTTTCAGGGCGAGCACATGGTGCACCACGCCTTTTTCATCGACGATTTTCTCGGTTTTACATCGCTTGATGGTGTAATGCCCGCCCAATTCCGGGTCTTCGATGTGGTCGTGATTCACCACAACGATTTTGCCGTTGCGGGTGCCTTGGGGGTCGAAGTGGAATAGGCACCAGGCGCCGGGGGGGATGCGCTTGTTCATAGAATCGCCATCGACTCGCGCCACAAAGTAGCCTTCACTGGCCTGCAGGTGACTAGGCAGAACCACGTGGTCAAAAGTATCAGCCTTCTGGTAGGCCTTGAATTGCCGTTCGGCGCACTTCAAATCAAAAATCGGCACGCTGTTGGGTACCTGTTCGCCTGCGGGCACTATGGGCAGGTTCAGCCCTTCGTATGGGTTCGGCATCGGGTGTCTCCTTCGCTTGCCTTTAATGTATCAGGAAGTGGTTGATTCGTTAACCGGTGTGCTTTACGAGAAAGCAGTCAATGCTGCTCCCCTGAGAGCGGGATGCGGGGAAATGTCTGTCCTTTCCCCCTTTTATCTGGTCTTGCGAATTTGTACGCGCAGCAATAATGACATTGCGGTGTGCAAAGCATCTGTTGATTGAAAACAATAACAAGGACGGACTTGATGACGATTTCCACACTGAAGCGTTTCAGCTTAGGCGTATTGTTGGGCTGCGCAGGTTTTTTCATGAGCTCATGGAACGCCCATGCCTCGCCAGATATTCGAGCCGACCTTCGGGCACAGTTGGACAAGCTTCCGTTTGCAGCGCATCGGGGCGAGCTTCAAGCCATGGTCAACCAGTTGAAACAAACCAACTGCGGGGGCGGGCTGACGGGGTGCTATCAAACCAATTCGGGCCCTTTGCATCTTTATTTCTTCTCCACAAAGGGGTTGCAGCAAACCTTTCTTGTGGTGATTGATCAACAAACTGAAATGCCCAAGCTCCTGAAGGAGGATGTGCAGGGCATGTTCACGGGCACCACATTGAGTTCGCCCATCATTTCAATATCAACGACCGATTTCGATCTGGAAACGATAAAAATGCCACCCAGCCTGCAAAAAGTGGTGCGTGAATCGTATTTCAACATGGGCGTTCTGAGCTTTTCCAGTGGCGTACAAATTGCGGCGCGAGCCGATTTGCGCGGCTTGATGAAGCAGGCGATGGAGAGCATGGGGGCGAGGACCAATGATGTGGTGATTCGTGCCGCGGTGGTGGTGCCAGTTCCCGCCGATTTGGGAGGGGGTGGCAGTTTTCAAAAAGCGGCACTGGATGCAGCCAACCCTGAAGCGTTTGTCGAGATTCAATACGCACCCGGCTCGAAGATTCCCTTGATCATGCCGCCCATGAATTTGACAGACGCCAGTTTCTTTTTGAACAACGGTTTGATTTTCGGTTTCAAGGGCAACGCGGCTTTCAAAGGTGTCAGTGACAAGACAATTCTGACTCACTTTCAAACACCATTGAGCCCCGTTGGAGTGATGGATTACGGTGATTTCTCGTTTCGCATGGCAACCCCTTCTGCTTTCACTCTGGATGACGCGGCACATGTAATCGCTGCCATGGCGATACCCGATGTGCGGCTGATCAAGCATGGTGGCGGATTTGTGCGCAATATCGACAAGTACAAAGACCAACTGTTGCAGGTGACCAAACCGTTGTCGGTGATTCAGCTTCGCAATCCGGTCCCTGCGCCGGAATACCGCTTCGGGGATCCGGGCAAGCCTTTTCCAACTGATCCCAAATATTTCAATATTGTTTTGTATGGGCCGACAGTAGACGGCGGGCCCTGGATGCACCTGGCCGGTGACGCCCGGGTTCTTGGGCAATCGGTGGGCTGGGGCGAAGGTTCAGCCGGTTTGAATGGTTTCAAGGCCAAAGCAGGCGAAAACATTCACCTGAAACTGGGGCCGCTGGGCAAGGTGAGCCTGGCCATGAACATGTCAGTGTCCGTGGCCTGGGACAACCCGCTGATTGGTTTGAGTAGCCAGCGTGATGGGCAAAAAATCAACATCGGTTTCGTAGATGACATGATGCAAATAGATGTGTCTGCAAGTTGTATCAATCCGTTTGAAATCAAAACCAAGCTGAAGGTGACTCCAAGTACGAAGCTGACCGATGTGTTTGAGGCGCAAGGTGGCGTGAATGTGGATCCGGGAAAAATTCCCGGTTGTATCGGCGCTGAACTGGAGGCGGCTTACAAAAAGGTGGCGGGGGAATTCAGTCATTTGGCGGGTTATTCTGCCAAAGCCGCAAATGAGGAGCTGAAGAAGATTTCCAGCGCGTCAGCACAAGCCGCCAATGAGGCTGCCAAACAGGCGCAAGCGGAATACAACAAAGCCAAAGACGCGGCTCGCAGTTCTGCAAGCAAGGTTTCAGGCGGGGCGTCCAAAGCTTTCAACGATGCGGGCAATGCGTTCAAAAAACTGGGTGGCAAGAAGAAACGACACCAGAAAGGCGTCGATCCAAAGTTCGCTTCATCGGTGTTTGACTGGGATTATTATTACGACAATGCTCAAGACGTGGTGAAGGCGAACGTCGATTTGTCGACCCATTGGCGAGACTATGGCTTCAATGAAGGCCGGCAGGGGTCGCCCGAGTTTCATTCCCGGTTTTACTGGAGTCGTTATTCAGACATTCAGGCGCTGTGCCCGAATTCAGACGAGATGTGCATCGTCCAACATTGGCTGGACTACGGCATCGAGCAGGGGCGGCAGGGTAGTGCCGGGTTTTCGGTGGTCGATTATTTGGCTGCATACCCAGATTTGCTTGCCCATTTTGGTCCAGACGACTACGAAGGCGCCATGGACCACTGGTTAAACGACGGTGAAACCGAGGGGCGAACGGGTGGCGTTCCCAAGCGGGTTGCCACCATGCCCATCAACGGGCCACTTCGCATCGGTGGTGGTGGCGGTGGGCGATGGACTGACGTGAGCGTGTGTCGAGACGGTTTTGTAACCGGTTTTCGTGTGGCTGCGGGTAAAGAGGTGAACCGGCTTCAGTTCAAATACCCCAGTGGCTGGGGTGAAGCGCACGGCGCTGGAAACTTCAACACTGAAATTTCTTTGCTGCAAGGGCAATACATTGTGCGGGTGGATTACCGTTCAGGTTCACGCACGGATCAAATCACATTCATCACCAACACGGGTAATCGGTATGGACCTTATGGCGGAGGCGGTGGCACGCAAGGTACTTACAACGTGACACCAGGCGAGAAACTGGGTTGCATGCGCGGCCGGTCGGGTTCAACCATCGATCAACTCACATTCACTTCAACAGGATTGCGATAAATCATGAGTAAACCAGGTTGTTTATTGCAACTTCGCCAGTTGGCCTTGCCTGTGGCCTTGGCTTGTTGCCTCGTTCAGCCAGCCGTGGCAAGCCAGGAGGCTGCACAATCGTTCGTGGACATGGTTCGGGATGTACCATTGGTGCCGCAGGGTGCCTTCAATTCTGACATGCTGAAAAAGGTAAGCGATGCAGTGTGGTACATCAAGCGCTTGGAGTTGCCGCAGGCGCAGTTGGCTGTGAACGAGGCTTTGCAGCTGGATCCCCGCAATTCACACCTGCATTTCCTGAACGGTTTTGTTTACCACTTGCAAGCGCGACAGGGCGATACGCAGAAAGTGGAGCTGGCAATGGAAGGCTACGAACAAGCCTTGCGCATTGATCGCAGCAACTGGATTGCTCAGGAGTTTCTCGGCTTGGCACACATGGATCTAAAGCAGTTTGACAGGGCAAAGCTGGCGTTCTCTGAGGTGTTGCTCATGACGCCAAACAGTGCAGTGTCTGTGTACGGCTTGATGGTGTCGGCGTATGTCACGGGTGACGCAAAAACGGCTTGTGTCATGGCTGATCAGTTCAGAAAGGAAGTGCAGCACACCTCTCATCAGTTTTTAAGGTCCAGCATTTCGGTGTACGCAGCCTGTGGCGATTTTGTGAAGGCCGATGCCATGCGGCAAGGTTTCAGCGAGGTGGCACAAAGCGCGCCGGAATTGGCACGGGCAGATCGCCGTTTGGACCAGTGGAAGCGCTTTCACAGCACGCCCGTGGCACTGAGGCCCGGAGTTGAGCAGCTCGCTCAAGCGTTTGATGTGCCTGTCAGAAAGTACACGCCACCAGGTGAATTGTCTAATCTTCCTTCTGAGGCGGAACAAAGCCAGCCTGAATTACCTACCGTTGCGCCTTTGATTGCGCCGGTTCAGGCGCCGGGCAATGCACCAGTAGCGCTTGACGCGCCAACACCCGGTCCACAAATGCTTTTGATTGATGTGGTGTTGTTGTCCATGCAGGAATTGGTGTCCACTTCCAAAGGGGTAAACCTGCTCAACGCCCTGACTTTGCAACTGGGCAATGTGGGTGGCAATGTCGCCGCCTATTCGCGAGTGAACAATTCCACGGTGAACAACGGTGGCCCCGCCGATGTGAGCACTGCAATCACCCGTGCAGTGACAATACCGGCCTTGTCTTATTCCTTGAATATTGCCAACGCCAACAGCTCGCTCAACGAGGTGTTGGCAAGGCCCACCCTGGCTGCCATTGAGGGCCAATCCTCCGAGTTTTTTTCGGGCTCGAACCTGAGTGCCGGGTTTGTCTCGACCAGCACCCAAGGCGGAACCACAGTGGTGCCGCTTGAGAAGCGAATTGGTATTAAGTTGGCGGTTACCCCGGTGTTCGTTGCGCAGGGCCGTGTGCAGTTGAAAGTCGAGGCACAACGCACCAATTTGAATGCCACGACTGAAAACCCTCGAGTGGCTTATCAGATTGAAATCGGCGAGACCACTGCCAATGCCAATGTGGTGATGAACTTGGGCGACACCTTGGTGCTTAGTGGCTTAAGCGAAAAGTCGCGTGCCACCAGCCGTGATGGGGTACCAGGCTTGCAAGACATTCCGGGTTTGCAATATTTGTTTTCCAATCAGAAAACCAATGATTTGCAGCGTTCAGTGTTGATTCTGGTGACCCCTCGTTCCCCCGTCAAACTGGCCAGTGCAGCACAAAGTGAAAGTGAGTCTTTGAACAGCCGGATGTCGCTTTTGCGTGAGAAGTTTGGTTTTGCGAACACGATGCCATCCAATCTTGACGCGGTCATGACGCAGCTGGATGGCAATGATTTTTTTCGGGAGTTTCGTCAGGGGGATGTGTCTATGGAGCGTTGGGAACGCATGCGCTCCACTGGCGACCGCTTGAAAGAGGCTCTGGAATTTCTTTACTACTAAGCTGTGTTCAATGGCGTATGAAGGTGTTCAAAACACGCCCATGGCCAAGCCATTTGCAAAACTTTCACCCAATTCCCGGCAATGTTCAAGTTCATGGTCGGGAATCGCTTTGTTGGCCAATATGGCTTCAGTGCTTTGAGCATGTGTGCACACAATGTGGGTTGGGGCGATGCGTTTAAGCCGCCAGCCCGTTGCAATTCGTTCCAGTTGCTTGGCGGCGTTGGTTCCGTCGCTTCCGGCGCAAATTAAAGCGGCATAGGGCCGGGCGTTGAGCTGACCCAGCACCGGGTAGTAGCTGCGATCAAAGAAATCCTTCATCAAGCCGGCAATGGTGGCCAGTGTTTCTGGCGTGGCAAACACATAGCCGCTTGCTTGCAGCAAGTGCTCTGGGCCCGCTTGGCTGGCGTGCAGCAGGGTGGTTCGTACTTCGTGCACTTGTTGGGCACCTTCGGCCACAGCCTGTGCCATTTGCTTGGTGCCGCCTGTCAGGCTGTGAAAAACAATCAACAGTTCTTTCATGTGTACCTGGGTGTAGTGTGTTTTGCACGGCAAGAAGTTGTGGCATTTCACTTTATCATTGCAGCATGACTCCTGAAGATTTAAACAAATTGGTGACCACCAAAATGCCCTATGGCAAGCATGCGGGTACATTGATTGCAGATTTGCCCGGCAACTACTTGAACTGGTTTGCGCGTGAAGGATTTCCCAAAGGTGAAATAGGGCGCCTGTTGGCGTTGATGCAGGAAATTGATCACAATGGTTTAAGTGGTTTGTTAAAGCCGTTGCGCAAAAGGTAGGGGTTGGGGAAATGGTTAGGGAAACATCATGAGTACTTTCAACGCCCAGTGCAGTTGCGGGCAATTGCACTTGCACTTCAGCCAGCCGCCCGTGGCGCAGTTGGTTTGTCATTGTGCAGATTGTCGCCTGGCCAACGGTTCGCCTTTCACCCCCGTGGCGTTTTTCAAGCACGAGGCAGGGTGTGAGCATGGCGAATTTGCAAGCCAGGAAATGATCGGGGGTTCCGGCAAGCCCAAGGAGTATCGCCAATGTGCGCACTGTGGCGGTGGTGTGTATGGGCTGGTGCAGGCCTTGCCAGGTTTGGTGGGCGTGGTGGCCACTCGCCTTCAAGCGCCTTTTGAATTCAAGCCCATGGCCCATGTGTGGGTTTCTGAAAAGCTTCCGGAAGTCGATATTCCTGGCGATTCCATGCAGTTTCCCCAAGCACCCGCGTTTCGACCTGGAAAGGCTTAGTTTGTTACACTAAGAATGAAACGGCTGACTCGGTTGTTCAAAGTTGGTCATGTTCGAAGGAGCCCGTCATGCCACCAGAATCGATTCAAACCACCATGCCTTTGTTCCCTCTGGGAACTGTGATGTACCCAGGCGGCCTGTTGAATTTGCAAATATTCGAGGTGCGTTACCTGGATTTGATACGCAAATGTTTGCGGGACAACACGCCTTTCGGCGTGGTTAGCCTGATTGATGGCGCCGAGGTGCGAAGCCCCCAGGAAAAAGTGCGTTTGGCCCATTTGGGTACACTCGTTGAAATCGAGCATTGCGAGAACATGACGCCGACTTTGTTGAAGGTTAGGGCAGTGGGCACGCAACGCTTTGAATTGCTTTCGGCTGCCCAGCAACCCAACGGATTGTGGGTGGGTGAAATTCGCCACCTGGAACCCGAATTGGCCGTGCAGGTGCCGGAGCATTTGAAAGAATGCGCCGATTTGCTGGCGCAGCTGGTGGAGTCGCTCGAAGAACGAGTGGCTTTGACGGATGAGGCTTTTCCGATCAAGCAGCCATTCCAGTACACGGATTGCGCCTGGGTGGCCAATCGCTGGTGCGAATTGTTGCCCATCGAGAAACCCACCCGCTTGCAGTTGTTGGCGCTGGACAACCCCTTAATACGTTTGGAGTTGATCAGCGACATTCTTCATGCGCAGGGCATGATTTGAACACCCCGCGCATTGCATTCAACATGAAGCATTGTTAATGCGACAAAACCACTCGGTAACGGGGACTGCCATTGCGTAGCTTGTCGATGGCTTCGTTGATTTGACTGAATTTGAACGATTCAACAATCGGTTCGATCTTGTGCAACGCGGCGAAATCAAGCATGTCCGCGATGACTCGCGGGCTGCCCACGGGTGAGCCTGATACCGAACGTTGCCCGCCGATCAGGCTGAATGCAGCAATATCAAGTGGTTCTAGTGTGGCACCCACAAAGTGCAGGCGACCTTTGGGGGCCAGGGTGCCGATGTAGGCATTCCAGTCCAGTTTCACATTCACAGTGGAAATGATCAAATCGAAGGAGCCCGCTGCTTTTTTCAAAGCGGCTGGGTCCTTACTGTTCAACACGTGGTGTGCGCCCATGTTGTGCAATTCATCTGTTTTGGATGGATTGCTTGAAAAGGCGGTTACCTCACAGCCCCAGGCTTTCAAAAACTGAACCGCCAAGTGCCCCAATCCACCAATGCCGATCACGGCCACGCGGCTTTGCGGTGAAATGTCGAATTGCACCAATGGGTTGTACACCGTGATGCCACCACACAGCAATGGCCCTGCTTTCTCAGGATTGATGCCTTCAGGAATTTTGACGGCGCTGATGGCTTGCGCCCGCACTTTGTCTGCGAAACCCCCGTGACGGCCGATGATCGTCGGTGCGGCCTCTCCGCACAGGTTGTGATCGCCACCGGTGCACATGCGGCAGGTTTGGCAATAGCCTGCGTGCCAACCCAAGCCCACAACGTCGCCAATGGCCAAATGACTGACGTGGCTGCCGCGCTTGGCCACTCGACCAATCACCTCGTGCCCAGCCACGAGGGGATACTGGCTTCGCCCCCATTCGCTGTCGATCATGCTGAGGTCGCTGTGGCAAATCCCACAATGGTCTACATTGATTTCGACTTCGAATGCGCCCAGTTCACCGGGTTCGTATTCGTAGGGCTTGAGTTCGCCTTTGGCTTCAAATGCGGCGTAGGCTTTGATCATGGATGTTCTCCTGTCGTTAAATACTGCAAACCCAAGTATGCCACGTTGAGTTAACTCGGTAGAGTGGTGGTTGACATGGGGGCGGAGCGAATGCGTATGAGATGGGTGTGGGTGGTTTTGGTGGTGTTGTGCTTGGGCATTTTGGTGTGGTGGTTCTCCCAACGCCCTCGGCACGACAGGCCATGGGCTGATGATGTGGCGCGTTTGTTGACTGCGCAAGTTAATGGCTCCATGGTGACGTTGAACAATGTGCGCAACTTCGATTGGCGATCAGAGACGGATTACACAGCGCGTTGGGAAACCCGCCAATACGATTTGGGTACCCTGCAAACGGCTGATTTGGTGCTGTCTTACTGGATGGGCCCAGCCATTGCCCACACTTTGGTGTCCTTTGGTTTTGCCGATGGGCGTTACCTGACTTTTTCGTCGGAGATTCGTAAGGAAAAGGGTGAGGCTTTTTCTGCCTGGAAGGGTTTTTTCAGGCAGTACGAGGCGGTGATGATTGCAGCCCAGGAAAATGACATCATTCGAGTGCGAAGTGAGGTGCGCGGTGAGCAGGTGTACATGTACCGCTTGGCCATACCCCCGAAGCAGTTGAGAACCCTGTTCATGGCGTATGTGGAAGAGGCTCGCAGGATTGAGAAGACCCCCAGGTTCTACAACTCCTTGACCAGCAACTGCACCACAGTGGTGTTTCAAATCGCCAAGCAGATTCAACCCGACTTGCCGCTGGACTATCGTTTGTTGCTGTCGGGTTACTTTGATGAGTATGCCTATGATCAAGGGGGGTTGGTCGCCGGTGTGCCTTTCGATGTCTTGAAAAAGCGTGGGCGTGTTCAGTCAATGCCTGGTGTACAGAACATGGCCAATGAGGAGGATTATTCCCGATACATTCGGCGCGAGTTGCCCAAGTAAAAAACTCGATCAGTGTGTAAAAGTTTTCACCGCGCTGATTCATCCAAAGCGGGGCGCCTGAACCAGCGAACTTGAATGGCAGACGAGGCCGTCCGCACGACATTCTCCAGTTCAATTTCCAGCTCTTCAATGGCTTGTAGGTGAGCTTCGCCGGGCGGTCCAAGTTCTATGTCAATTTGTTTCATTTGCCGGCGAAGTTGCACAAGTTGCGTTTGAATGGCAGCACGACGCGCGCGACTGGCCTTGTCTGCTTTATTTTCCGAACGTGTGGAGGTGGATTTTTGTGGACTGGTTTGAGGATGGTTCTGAAGAATTTTTGCTTTCAGTGCGCTCACCTCAGCCATTTTCCTCTGGGTTCTATCCATTTCGCTCATCAAACTTGGACGCAAGGGCGAACTTGAAGACAAGGAATCGAGCTGAGTCTGAAAGCGGGCCAGTTCTTTATCGAGTTTACGCAGTGTGTTGTCGTGGCTGTAGGTGAGGAAGGCTGCGTTGTTGGTTTGATCTGCTGCGGCGGGTGGCCGTGCGGCTGGGGTAGGCGGGGTGGTGGGTTTGAGCTGTGCAAGCTCGTTCTCCAGTGCTTCGATTTGGGCTTGAAGTTGCTGTTTCTGGGTTTCAATGTGTTGCTGATGGATGTGAAAGCGCTGTGCCTCCAGGGCATCTCGTTGGTCGTAAATGCGTTGTATTTCCTGATTGAAAAAGGCCTGACTGTTGTCTTTTCGCTGCTCCAGCGCCTCATCAATGATCGCGTTCAACTGGTCGCTCAATGGTTCGGAGTCCTTGGCGCTCAAGCTGACCTGAATCAGGTTGGTGTTGGGAATAGCTTTGGTGCGGATGCGAGTGCTCGGGGTGCCACGTTGTGTGTGTATGGATTCAAGGAGTTGATCGAATTCGGCAAGAAAGGTTTCGGCCTGGGCGTCGAACTCGCGCAGCGGTGTACTCGATTCAATTCCACCGATGGGCGCTGAAATGGAGTATTCCAGCAACGCCACCACGCGCTGTGTTTGATTCTGACTGTACAGAACAGCGACCAGCGCAAGCAGAAAGATTGCGCCCAGCGCGAGCGTTGCTTTGGCGGTGGCGTTCACTGTTTCACGTGTCCTTTACTGCTTGGGCAAAGGGTTGCGACCCGACAATGCGGCGGCGGGCACTGAGACTTCACCGACCAGTTCGCCCATGTTGTTCACGCGTTGAACTTTGACGGTGTCGTTCTCGAAGTGCATGCGCACCTTTTCGCCCTGGTGACCAACCAGCGTGAGGGTGCCTGCTGTGGGCAACGCTGCGCCTTTTGCAATGGTCAGGTCTTTGGTGACAAGCTCATACTGACTTGGCGCAGATTGGCCAATTTCGGTGTTGTTTTCATTGGCGATTGACAAGGCGATGTAAGACACTTCCGGAAAGTGAAGCGCATGGTTTTGCAGTTGGGCGCGTACATTCAGTGAATCCATGATGATGCCGGTTTTGGCACACTGTTCATCCCATGACAGGGTGTCTTTGGCGTTGCCCACGCAATAGCCGATTGCACCGTCGGTGTAGTGGATGGTTTGAGACTCGGTGCCATTTTCGAGCACCTGGCGCAGGTTCAACACGGAGCCTGCATAGCGTTTGTTGCCAATGACCCGGCCAACCTGGCCTTGTGAAAGCAGCTCCCAGCGCTGGTTTTGCTGGTTTTTGATTTCGGTGAATACGGAGGACAACACGGTGGGTTCGGTGCGGAAATTCACTTCTTCGCAGTTTTGTTCTGAAATGGCAAAGGCATCATCGGTACCCAAGTTGTCGATGGGGGCTTTGTCCATCACGCGCGCCCGAATTCGGCCGCCAAGCGAGCAGATGCGAAGGTCGTAGGCCACAGATTTATACCCTTTGCCAGCGTCGAAATCTTTCTGCGTGTTGGGCATGTTTTTGGGATCGAGACCCGTGCGAAGCACTTGCGGAAAAAATTGCGTGGTGGTCAGCGCCACGGCGCTTTCTCTGGATTTTGCATTCAACTCTGTTTGACCAAAGCCAAGTACAAAAGATAAGGCGGCTTTGTTGGCCAATTCAAGCCAGGCGTTTTGATCGTCGCCAATCATGGCCAGCTTTGGAAACTGGGTGCACAGTTCAGGGAAAGCTTGTTCCTGATTCTCACACGCATCGACTGTTTTGATATTCAGCACCTCGCGCGCCGGAAAGCTGCGGCCCCTAGCAAAGGCCGTGGCGCTGGTGGCCGGTTTGGTTTCGGTGACGGAAGCGGAGTCTTCGTAGTGGTGGGCGTGTAAAACAGCACCAGAGGCCAGCAGGAAAAAAGCGGAAAAAGGAGACATGTTGAGACGCGCCCAGTGATGGTTGAAATGACAAATTGCGGGTAAGTATGCCACAAGCACGACGAAGGCCCAATGGGCTTGGCGGCCTTCGTTGTGCAGGTGGGCGGCTTGATGCCTTGCTGTGCTTAGGTCAGGTTGGTGACGGTTTGCAGCAAGGTGTCTTGGGCCTGAATGCTTTTGGAGTTGGCCTGGTAAATTCGCTGAGTGGCGATCATGGCGACCAGTTCAGCGGTGAGGTCCACGTTGGCCTCTTCAACAGCGCCAGCCTGTATGCCTCCAAAACCGGCGCTGCCCGCGTTGGATGCGAATTCAGGGCCGGCTTGCAAGGTGGCGACCCAGTTGTTATTGCCAACTGGTTGCAGACCTTCTGGGTTGCGGAATTTGAACAGGGCGATTTTGGCGATGTCGCGTGTTTGCCCGTTGGTGTAGTTCTGGGTGACGATGCCTTCGGCGTTGATGGTGAAATTGACGAAATCGCCTGCGTCGAAGCCGTTTTGGCTCAGGTCTTGAAGCTGGAATTCGGTGCCGAACTGGGTGCTTTCGCGCATGTCGATGGACACGATGCTGTTGGCGCCATTGAAATCGGGCGTGATGCCAGACAGATCAATTTCATACTGAGCGTTGTTTGGGTTGCTCAAGGTTCCGTTGGTTGCAAAACTAAGTGCGGCGCCATTGGGACCAAATGCTGGCGCACCTAGGGTGCGAATATTAACCGGGTTGCCGTTCACGGTGGAGTGCACCTGCCACTGGTTGGGCAGGCCGCCATCGGTGGGTGTGGTTGCGGGGCCGAGCTTTTGCCAGAACACTTGCAGGTTCAGTGGTTCGCCCAGTTGGTTGTTGATCACAATCGATGAACTTTGTGAGTAGCTTGAAGGGTCGTTGGCATTGAACACGCCAATGGCCGAGGGCTGTGTGCGTGAATCGAGGTTGAATTTGAATTTCGCATTGTCGGTGGCTTGTGGGGCGATCGGTTCAGTGGAAATGAACAATGGTTCGGCCACATTCAAGGCATTGCCGGTGGCGGGGTCCAGATTAAATGCCAGCAGATCCCGGCGATCTGCTGTGACTACTTTGTTTTCCCGATCGAGCGAGAACTGTCCATTGCGGGTCAGGAATTCGGCCCCATCGGTGCCCTTGACTTTGAAAAACCCATCGCCGGAAATCGCAAGGTCCAGCGGGTTTTGTGTGGCCACGACATTGCCTTGCCTGAATTCCTGACGGATGGCCAGGATGTTCACGCCGCCGCCCACGGCCAGCCCAGCATCTGCACGAGACAGGCTGTTGGCATACACATCGCCAAACTGGGCCTTGCTGCTTTTGAAGCCCACAGTGGCAGAGTTGGCCACATTGTTGGCCGTGATCTCCAAACTTTTCTGTGAGGTGTTGAGTCCGCTAAGTCCTTGTTGAAATACGCCCATGTTTGCCTCTCGCCAAAAAATGATGTCGGGTGCGCCATTGGCACCGATGCGTATCATTAAAAAGCAAATACATGATGCCAACCTGCGAATACAAACATGAAAAATGACTGGATTGCTCGAAAGATGATGTGTGGTTGAACTGGTAATTTATGCCTACCATTCATGAACTTCGAGTGTTTGACTATGTTGCTGGAATGCATTCCCCATTTCGATGAGCTGTACATTCGAAGTTACCCGTTGAGCCCGGCTTCAAACCCATATCAGAATAAATTGATTGATTTGCCTGTGACGTTGCAGGTGGATGAACACAGTTTTTACATGACTTATCGGCGCGATTTGGCGCGCGGCTGGAAGGTGATGTGTGCAGATGGGGAAATGAAGGCGCTACGCAGTCTGCTGTGTGACACGCTTGGCTGTGATCGCGCTGACCCCGATTTGAATGAGGTGGTGTCGACCATTTTTGAGTATGTGCAAGAAAGTTGCAAAGAGGCCGTGGCCGCCGTGCCGCAAGTGCCAACTCGCCGGGAGGTGCTCGAGGCCATTGTGAAAGGCCAATCGGCGGTGGCTTTGTTGAAAGTGAATGTTGGCGTGACGGGCCGCAGTTTGCAGTTCCTTTATTTGGGCGGCCGAGAAGTGGTTGCCGTAGAACTGGACGATGGGCCTCCCGAGGTGTTGGTGGATGCGGTGGAGCTTGATCTGGATGAGTGGCGAGCGCTGTGCGACCGGATCAAGGCTTGTGACAGCCAGCCCCGCCAGGACATTGAAGCGATGATCGTTCAGCAGTTCAAACAACGTGTGGGTGGGTCGGGCGAGCCCAAGCCGGATGGGTTTGAATCGCGGCAGCTCGAGGCGCAGGCATGATCTCTGGTGCACCTGTTTCAACGCTGGACTGGCTTGCTGCGCCGCAGCCTTCAACGGCATTGGCGGCTCAAACTGGCGAGGCGCCTGCGTTCGGTGCGGTGATGCAGGCTGTGCTGCAAACCATGCCCGATGCTTTGCCCATGGCGGGTTTGTTGCTCCAGCCTGTGGCCGCTCGCGTTGAGCCCGAGGCCTTTATCGATGTTGAGCCACCGCTTGTCGCCCAAGTGCCAGCTTCCATCTCGAAAACGGATTCCGTTGCACTTGAAACGACCTCGCGTGATGAATCGGCCAAGGCGGTGGATGTTGTTGCGCGTGAAATTCAGCGTCAAGTTGAACCTGATGTTGAGCTTGAAGTGAAGCATGAAAATCAGCCGGACGATGCACTGAAAACAGCGCAAAAGGAGGCGGTGTCGCCTGACTTTTCAACGCTCGTTGTTTCACCATCGGTTTTTTCCCCTTCCGCAGTGATCACGCCAGAACAGGGGGTGAAAACGCAGAAGGGGCAAGTTGTCGATTCGGTTTCCACACCCGCTGTGCGGCCTGCAGCTCAACTGCCTGTTGAAGTTCAGGGGCCGGTTCCTGATCTTGTTCCTGTATCTGTTTCTGCATCGGTTTCGCCTCAAAGAGATTCACGCAAAGAAGGTTTGAGCGAGTTGCCTGAGCCAGTGCAAGCCACGGCCCTGCCTTCATCAACATTGGCAGGTTCGAGGCCAGAGATCGAGCCTGTGAAGATAGAGCCGGTAAAAGCTGAGGCGGTCAAGACAGAGCCAGTGAGGGTTGAATCGGTTCGCGTTGCACCAGTTGAAGTTGAGTCGAGCAGGTTTCATTCGCTTGATGTTCAGCAGCTTGATGTTCAGCCGCTTCAGGTTCAGCGCCCTGAGGTTCAGCGGGTTATGGAGCTTCCCACTGGCGTAGATGCTGTTCAAGTGGGATCACAGAGGACTGAGTTGGCCAAAGCAGAGGCGGTTGGCATTCAGGCCAGCAAGACTCCTCCTTTGGACACCGCTGCGCTTGAGGTGGGCCGACCGTTGCTTGCCGTGCCAAGAGAAGTGAAACCTGTGTTTTCAGCTGATGTTGTGATGCAGGCAAATCCGCGGGTGGAAGCTTTACCAAATTCGCAGCCAAATTCACAACCAAACATACAACCAAACATACAACCGCTTCAGTTGATGGTACCTGCTCAGGTTACCGCGGCGCAGTGGCGGTCGCCCCCGAACACACTTGCGTTGTCGGGCCCTGCGCGTGAAGCGTTGGACTGGATGCAACAGAGCGAGGCGTTTGCCAAACAGCTTCGTTTATCCACTGGCAAGGACGTTGCCCAAGCTGTTGTGGCCAATGCCCCGGATGTAAAAACCACGGCACCTGAGTTCACGCGAGCCCCAACGTTGCTTGCCAGTGCGCCTGTTTCTGCTTTGCCGGCCACAGACACGCTGACCCCATTGCAGGTTCAGCCAACTGTTGTTCAGCCCAATGTGACGCAGCTTGGCGCGGTGCAACAAGTGGCGCTGACTGGGCCAACCCAGCAAACCATGGTTGATGCGGTTCAGGTGGCCTTGAAAACCATGGCGATGCGTTTGCCGGGGCAATTCGAGGCAACGATGAAGTTAAGCGACGGTCGCCAGCTGAACTTGAGTGTGATGGCAAACACGCGGGCAATGGAACTGGATCTGCGCACGGATGTGGGTTCGCAGGCACAACACGCATGGCAAGAACAACTGCCGGGTTTACACAAGGCAGTCGAGCAACTGGGGTTCCAGTTGGTGGTGTTGCGTGTGAATGGCGGTGAAAACATGGTTCAGCCAACTCAGCCGGCAGACGGGTCGAATGGGCAATTTGCTCAATTCCAGGAGCAGGGCGAACGCCAAGGGCAGCAGGCCGATGGCAGGCAGCACGGCCAGTCAATGGCTCGCGGTGCAGCAGAACGCGATGCAGCGCAAACCCTTGAGCGAGATTCAGGTCAACACGAAAGTCGACCCGCCGCCACAAGTCTTGAAGGCGGGCGTGCGGTCAGTGTGTATGTGTAATCCGGGTTTGCGCGGGGCTTGTGCGCATTAACCCAGAATCACGTTGTTGACCAGCCATGTGCTTTTTTCCTGGCTGTAAAGAAGCTCCACTACCACGTTGTCTTGAACGGCAGAGTCATTCACCACTTGGGAGAACACAACCTTGGCTTGGTTGGCGTTGACTGTGATTTCTGAAATGAACACGTATTCAAACCGCTGAATGTTTTCATTTCGAATTTTCAGGGCGATGGCGTCAGCCAGAAGCTGCACGGCCAACTGGTGCTCCTTGGTTTGGGGTGTCATGGCGGTGGCTTTGTCCAGTTCATGGGCAACCAAATGATTCATGAAGGTTTGGGCCACTTCGCGACGCTGTGAGTATTGCAGTTCTTTGCTGCAGCCTTGCAGCACGAGCATGAGCAATAGCAACACAATGCCCAAAGCGGCGGTGTTGCGGCGTGTAATTCGGGAGCAGTCGATGGAAAAAGTCACGGTTTAGTACAAAGTTAATGGTTTGTGTGTACGCCATACTTCTACAAAATCCATCAATTTGCAATTGAAAGGTTCATCACGATGAGTGAAATGTTCAAACCGATTGGCCCTGCCGAGTTGTCGATGCTGCGAAGCCAGTCGTCGATGCAAAGCCCGATGGCTGCTTCAAAGTTGGCTGGTGCACCGAATTTCACCGAGGTTTTTTCCAATGTGTTGGAAGAAGTGAGCAAGGCGCAAGCGCGGTCGGCGCAGATGGGTGTGGGCTTGCAAATGAACGACCCCAAGGTGGCGGTGGAGGACGTGGCGGTGGCTTCGAATGAGGCCAGCTTGAAGTTTCAGGCCGTGCTGCAAGCCAGAAACAAGTTGCTGCAGGCTTACAGTGAAATCATGAGCATGCCGGTTTAATTGGGGGTTTGACAATGCTTGCAGAGTTTCTGACGCAAGATGAAGTGGATTCGCTGCTTAGGGCGATCACGGGCGAGGATTCCTATTATTTGGCAGAAGAGGCGGCCGACAGTTCAATCAAACCCTACAACCTGGCCAAACAAGAACGCATTGTGCGTGGCCGCATGCCCACGCTGGAGATCATCAACGAACGGTTTGCGCGTTTGTTGCGCATTGGGCTGTTTGATTTCATGCGACGCATGCCGGAGGTGTCGGTTGGCTCGGTCAAGGTGATCAAGTACAACGAGTTCATACGCAACCTGGCGGTGCCCACCAACCTGAACCTGATTTCCCTGAAGCCTTTGCGCGGCAATGGCTTGGTCATTTTGGACCCCACCATGATTTTCACCATGGTTGATGCGATGTTTGGTGGTGATGGCCGTTTGCAAACAGAAATCGAAGGGCGAGAGTTTTCCGCAACCGAGCAGCGCATCATTGCGCGTGTGCTGGAGGTGGTGTTCTCCGAATACGCCAAGGCCTGGGCGCCGGTCTACCCCCTCAATCCCGAATATGTCCGTTCGGAAATGCACACCCAGTTTGCCAACATTGCAAACCCCGCGGAAATTGTGGTTTCCAGTCGTTTTGAAATTGAACTGGGTTCAACCTCGGGCAGCATTCACATTTGCATTCCTTATGCGTCGCTTGAGCCGATTCGCGATGCAATGAGCTCGGCTGTACAAACCAATCAGGGTGAAACAGACAAGCGTTGGTCGAAAATGCTGAAGAACCAGATGCAGCAGGCTGAAGTCGAGTTGATGGTTGAATTGGCCAGTGCCAGTTTGCGGGTGGGTGATATTTTGACGCTGCAAAAAGGCGATTTCATTCCCTTGAACATGAGTGAAACCATTCAAGGCCGCGTGGACAACGTGCCCGTGTTTGATTGCAGTTATGGCATCAGCGGCGGGCAGTATGCGGTCAAGGTGGAAAAGCTGATCAAGCCGGGTGAAGAGGCGAAATCAAAGCGGGCAAACTCCGGCAAATCCTTTCAATCGTTGAGCGAGGTGTATTCGCTGGTGAGCAGCCACGGCACTGCAGGTGTCGAAAAAATCAACGACTTGGTGAACAACAACTAATACTGAAGAGCGTGGTTCATGAACACTGACACAAACAAGACAGCGGCTGAAAAAACAGACAGGATTTTGCACGAAGACGAGTTGGGCGAGGTTCAATCGCACAACTTCGACATGCTGTCAGGGCAGGACGAGGAGGAGGGTGTCAATGACATCGACATCATTTTGGACATTCCCGTCACCTTGAGTGTAGAACTGGGGCGCACCAAAATACCGATTAAACACATATTGCAGCTTGCGCAGGGCTCTGTGGTGGAGCTCGACGGGTTGGCTGGCGAGCCCATGGACGTGCTGGTCAATGGTTGCCTGATTGCGCAAGGCGAGGTGGTGGTGGTCAATGACCGCTTCGGTATTCGCCTGACCGACATCATCACGCCTTCGGAGCGCCTGCGCAAACTCAATGGTTAAGCCCGATCGTTGCATGGCCATCACGTGCATATGTGCATTCAGAAACGGCCTTTAAAGGCCGATTTCATTTCTCCAAACGCACGCCACCGCAGCTAATCTGGAGTGGTTCTTAACCACGCAGATGACGCTTTGGTATGCCGTGTTCTTCTTTTCCTGTGTTGACTTCCCGGCTGTTGTGCAAACCGGTTTTGCTTGGCCTGTGTGTATTGACGGCACAGGTGCAGGCGGCCGAGTTGGGCAAGATGGAAGTGCGATCGGAAGTGGGCATGCCATTCATTGCGCACATCGAGATGCAGCTGGAGCCTGGGGAATTGAGCAACCCGGAGGCGGTCTCGGTTCGGCTGATTGATTCGAATCAGAAGGCTTTTTCGTCGCTGGTTCGAACGCGACTTTTCTTCGCACCTCAAAGCCTCAACGGTTTTGTTCGGGTGACTGCGCTTGAACCGGTGCCAAGGGGCACTTCCCTGGTGTTCAGTGCCAGTGGTTCCTTGGGTGAGCATGTGCGCGAATATCGTATTCACGACCCCTTGGTGCAGTTCATGGATGTGAAGCGGCCCAAGGTTGAAAAGGAAGTGGTTCAGCCTGTGGACATACCGCCCACAGAAGAGGAGTTGCTGCGGCAGGCGCAGGCCAAAGCCAGAATGCTTGAACCGGCGCCACCCGATGGCATCGAGCTGCGTTTGATGGACCAGACCGAGAGTGAGAGCAAGCTCGCCCCGCGTGTGGTGGCCAGCGACCTCGATTTGCTGGCGCGCTCGGATGCTGCGCTGAACACGGACCCTGCTGTGCAGGCCAATGCGAAACAGGCGTTGACTGAACTGGGGGGCTTGGGTGAGCAGTTCGCTGGGCTGTTCGCGGTGAAAGCAGCCGAATCGGTGATACACGCCGCGTTGTTGAAAGAGATCGAACGAAACCCGGCCAACTACACCTTAACCATACAGGCCGATGAGCCCGCACCCGAGCGGCCCTTTGCGCGTTTGGGCGAGCCGGGGGACAAGGAAGCCGCAACCGAATTGACAAAGTCACCAGGCCCGGGTTTTGTGGCGCCCCTTGCACCCGAGCTTGCGCAGCCAGCGGATGTTGCGCTTGGGCCTACGGCAAAGCCCGTTGAGGCCAAGCCCCAAGGGGGTGGCTGGAAATGGATCGCTGGTGGCGTGATTGGGTTCTCGATCGCGTTTCTGATGTTGGGAGTGCTGTGGTTCATCGGAATGAGAAAGCAAGCCACTTCACAGCAGGAAGCGCCTTCAATGGCGGGGCGACAGACCGAAAGGCAAGCGCCGCAGCGTTCACAAGAGATGGCTGAACTTGATCCCGAACTGGATGAGCCAAAATCAATTCCCGCAAGCTTACCGAATTTGCTGGAAGACGATCTCGATGTGGAGCAATTGCGCGCAGAGCAGTGGAATTTTGTTGCGCCCGATGAGGTTGCGAATGTGGATGGGCCCGCCACAGCAGCACCACCTGCGCAAGCAAGCATGTCCCGGCCTGCAACCCAACATTCGCCGCAGCCTTGGGTGAACCCTGAGCCGGCATTCAAAAACGAAAATGATTCAAGGCTGGAATTGGCAATGGCTTATTTGGAGATCGAGGATTTTGAGGCGTCCATGGCCATGCTGGACACCTTGGAAGGTGAGTTGACCGATGCGCAACGGGCAAGGCTGAATGCGATACGGGCAGACATGGTTCAGGGGAGTGCACGTTCATGATCGGGAATCGAGTGATCGTGCTGCTGTTGTTGTTGGGCCTGACCGACCTGGCTTTGGCCCAGGAGTTGCCGGGTTTTGTGGCCACGCCCGGTCGCAATGGTTCGACGGTGTATTCGCTGCCGATTCAAACCATGTTGTTCATGACGTTGTTGTCGGTGTTGCCGGCCATTTTGTTGATGATGACCGGCTTCACGCGGGTGGTGATTGTGTTGTCGTTGTTGCGCATGGCGCTGGGCACACAAAACTCCCCGCCCAACCAGGTGGTGATTGGTTTGAGCCTGTTTTTGACGTTTTTCATCATGACGCCCACGATCAATCAGGTCTACCAAAACGCATACTTGCCGTATGAAGCCAATGAGCTGTCGTTCAATGAGGCCTTGGACACCGCCTCGGTGCCCTTGAGGGCTTTCATGATGCGGCAGACCCGCGCAGAAGACATGGCTCTATTCGCGAGCTATTCCGAAACGCCCATCACCAGGCCTGAAGAGGCACCGATGTCGGTTTTAATCCCTGCGTTTGTAACCAGCGAATTGAAAACGGCTTTTCAAATCGGCTTCATGATTTTTCTGCCGTTTTTGGTGATCGATCTGATTGTGTCCAGTGTGCTGATGTCGATGGGCATGATGATGCTTTCGCCCATGTTGATTTCGCTGCCTTTCAAGTTGATGTTGTTTGTTCTCATTGATGGCTGGAACTTGTTGATGGGTTCGTTGTTGCGCAGTTTCTCCTGAGGGTGAGCGGCTTTGGCTGATTCCCAGGACAACGACGTTGAGCGCGAATTACCCGCGACGCAACACAAAATCGATAAGGCGCGCGAGGACGGCAACATCCCGCGATCCAAGGATTTCGCCGGCGCAGTGCTGGTGTTGTGCGGCCTGTTGTGCTTCTACCTGTTTTCCGATTTTTTTGTCTCAAGCAGCAAATCGCTGATGGTTCAAGCCTTGAGCCTGGATGCGGCTGACGCCAAAGACCCGGCGCGCATGCAAACCGCCTTCGCTGATTTGCTGCTCGGCGGGCTGCTGAGCATTTCACCATTCCTGTTGGTGGTTTCGGTGGTGGCCGTGTTGGCAACCACAGCCATTGGTGGCGTTATTTTTGCTGGCAAAAACCTGGAGCCCAAGCTTTCGAAGCTAAACCCGATCAAGGGTTTGAAAAACATGTTTTCGGCCAATGCGATGTTTGAATTTGCCAAAGCCTTGGTTAAGGTGATGGCCATTGCGGGTTTGTCGGCTTTGCTGGTGTACGTGAACCTCGAAGAATTCCCCCGCATGATGACCATTCCTTTGCCCAATGCGATCGAACTGGGGGCGCAAATTGCGTTGAAGGACGCGGTGATTCTGTCGCTTGTTTATATGGTGGCGGTTTCCATGGATGCGCCTTATCAAGTGTACAAACACTTGAAGCAACTGCGCATGAATATTGATGAGGTTCGCAAAGAGCAAAAGGAAACCGACGGCGACCCTCATGTGAAAGCGCGGATTCGCCAAATTCAACGCGAAATGTCTAGAAAACGCATGATGGCCGCTGTGCCCAAAGCCGATGTGATTGTGACCAACCCCACCCATTACGCGGTGGCCTTGAGTTACAGCGATGCAAAAAGTGGCGCGCCGCGTGTGGTGGCCAAAGGCGTTAACCTGATTGCTGTTCAAATCCGGGAATTGGCCAGGGAACACAAGGTGCCACAAATTGAGGCGCCACCATTGGCGCGTGCTTTGTACAAGCATGTGGATATTGAGCGCGAAATTCCGCCCACTTTGTACACTGCGGTGGCCAAGTTGCTTGCCTATTTGTACACGATTGAAAAAGGCCAGGTGGATGAATCGGTGTTCCCCTCCAGTGACGACATTCCTGAGGGGATGGACCCCGGGCCTGGTGAGCCTTAAATGCCAGTCGCCTTGTTCCAGATGGGCGTGGTGAACAGCACATCGAATGCGTTTTGAAAGAAAGTGAGGAAGTACGGCAGCGACAGGTAAATGATGAAAAGCCCGCCACCAATCGTGATTGAAAAGCCAATTGACAAAATATTGAACTGTGGCGCCGCACGGCTTAACAACCCCATGGCAATGTTGATGGATATGATGCAAGCCATCACGGGCAGGGCCAATTGCATCGCGATTTGAAACAATAACAAGCCACTGTTGGCGATGTTCAGTGGGTTCAGAAATGAGAAATCTGTTGAAATCGGCACAATTCGAAAGCTTTGTAAAATGCCGTCGATGGCCATCAGGTGGCCATTGATGCTTAAAAAAAGCAGGGTGGCCAAGATGTTGAAGAACGCACCAATCATGGGTGAAGACGTGTTTTTCTGCGGGTCGATGAACATGGCAAAGGCCAGCCCCATTTGTAGACCTATGAAATCGCCCGCCACTTCCATGGCCGCAAACACAATGCGCATGAAAAAGCCCAGTGATGCGCCCACCAGAATTTGCTGGATCACCAGCGGCAAGATAGGCAAATCGGTGTCGAACTGCACCATGGGCTGGCCTGCAACCAGATAAGCAATGGCTGCAGCCAAACCAATTCGAATGCGGCGGCTGACCGATCGCGCATCAAACAGGGGGGCCGTGGCCAACAGAGCGCTGACGCGAATGAACGGCATGGCCCACTGCATCACCCACTGGTTGAACCAGGCGCTGTCGATTTCAAACATGGCGCTGCGTCAACCGATCAAGCCCGGTATGGCCATGACCAAACGGCGGGAATAATCCACCAATGTGCTCAGCATCCAAGGCCCGAGCACCAGCAAGGTGAGAAACACGCCCAACACTTTCGGGATGAAAGACAGGGTCATTTCATTGATCTGCGTGGCCGCTTGAAAGATCGATACCAACAACCCAACAGCCAACGCAATCAGCAACATGGGGGCGGCAACAAGCAACATGGTCATCAATGCGTCCTGGCCCAGGTTCAATACAGTTTGCGCGTTCATGCGATGTGTGGGTGAAGTGGCTCTGAATGAAATTGTGAAGTGCAGGCGCATTGACCGGGGCGCAGAAAAGCCGTGTTTTCACTTGATTTTGATTTCAATACATGGGCTTGTAGTTGATACAGTGAAGTGAAAGAACCTCCATGGGACAAGGCACATGTACGGCGCAAAAGCGTATAAGTCGGTTGATTTGAACAGCGCGGTGTTGTCGGCATCGCCGCATGGGTTGATCACCATGCTGATGGATGAGGCCGTCAAGCGAATTCGCCTTGCGGCCATTCACATGGAAGAAAAGCGTTACGCAGACAAAGGCCTGTGCATTGGCAAAGCCATTCAGATTATTCAGGAAGGCCTGATGGCCTCGCTGAACATGGAGGCGGGTGGTGAAATCGCCCGGCGGCTTGCCCTGTTGTATGAATTTTTAACCACCAACCTGGTGTTGGCTTCGGCCAAGAACGACCCTGCGTTGCTCAAGGTTTGCCTGGAGGTGATGAATGACATACGCGCAGGCTGGGTGGGCATTGCCCAACAGCAGGGGGCGGCATGATTGCGGGCGACTCGCCCGATGCTTCATCGAGGATAGTGGCCTTGTATGCCCGGCTGGCCGAGTCTTCGGCCGCGTTGTTGGGGCTGGCCAAGCAAGAACGTTGGGATGAATTCGCCCCAGCTGAAACGGCGATGAATGAATTGGTTCGACAACTGCACGCACTCGATGACCAGCACGCCGAACTGGATGAAACCGGGCTGCTGCTGCGCACGGTGTATTTGAAGCAAGTGATGGCCGACAATGAGAAAACAAAGCAACTTGTGGTTCAGCGTGCGCAAGACATTCAACAGTTTTTGGTGAAAAAGGCCAACACCAACCGCCTTGATCGCGGTTACTCCAGCAGCGACACGCCGTGAAAACCGACGGTGTGCCCTCTCTGCCGGCTCAACCGGCTGCCAAAGCCTTGGTGGCCCCGGCTGTCGATAAAATTCAAAGTGCAATGCCTGCGCGCCCCAGCATCCCAGAACAATACGCACCCAAAGTGGAGTTGTCAGACACGGGCTTGGCGCAAAAGCTAAGCACGGTCAGCGATGGGGGGCGCCTGTTGGGCGAGGTGATTCGCAACCTGCCACCGCGCGACGGCGTGCGGCTTGTGTTGGTGGCGACCCAACTGGGTTTACTCGGTGCCAGTGCTTTGGCGCAATCGCAAAAAAACCTTGAAAAGATAGCGAGAAGACACCCCTTGTTTGAGGCCTTGGGCATGTCCGCGCCCGACGCGCAAGAGTTGACGCAACGAACCGCCTTGTTGGCTGATCAATTGCGAAACGCGGTGCAGCGAAGTGGCTTGTTTTACGAGTCGCACCTGAAGTTGTGGCGCGAGGGCAAGTGGACCCTGAAAGCGTTGCAAGATGAGCCCCAAACCGATTGGGAACCGCTTTCTGTGTTGATGAGCGGTCCAAGTCAGGATTTCAGCGAGGAGCAGCAAAGGGCAGCGCTATTGGCCAACCAGCAATTGAATTTGTTGGTCAATCCCAAGTTGTGTTTCTTGCTGCCAGGCCTCAATGGCGAGCCTGTGGAGCTGAACCTGTGGGCGCAAGAAGAACGTGGCGAGGGCGCGCCGGGTGAGGCCGACCTTGAAAAACAGTTCACCTGGCATTTTGGCTTGAGCGTTCAGTTGCCAACCATTGGCCGTGTGCATCTGGATTATTCAATGAAGCCTAACGGAAACACACTGGATGTGACAGTCGAGCCCGGGTTGATGGGTTCAGACTTGAGCCTGGAGGATCTGGCCCGCAGGTTAGGCGGTGCAAGCATTCAGGTGAAGTCATTTAAAACCGAAAAAGGCTAAAAACCCGCGTTTTCTTCTCGCCCATTTGCTGGGTGAATTTCGACAATAGATCAGTCGGTCAATGGAAGGTTTTCATGTCTGAAATTCAGAACATCAATGCACAGGGCGTGGCGTCTTTAGGCAATGCCTCAGCCAACAATGGCTCGGACAAATTCGCTTGGCCAAATTGGTTTCAAGGTTTGCAGGGGGTATCGCCCGAGCGTCGCTTGGGTCTGCTCATTGGCGTGCCTTTGTTGCTGGGTTTGATTGTGGCGGGTTTGATGTGGTCCGCGCAGCCCACTTACAAAGTGCTATTCAGCAGCATGAACGAAACTGACGGTGGCGCCATCATTGAGCAGCTCAAGCAAATGGGCGTGCCATACCAGTACAGCGAGGGCGGTGGCGCCATTCTGGTGCCTTCAGACCGCGTGTACGAAACCCGCCTGCAGCTGGCCAGTCAGGGCTTGCCCAAGGGCAGTGTGGTGGGCTTTGAGTTGTTTGAAAACCAGAAGATGGGTATCACGCAGTTTCAGGAACAGGTCAATTTTCAGCGTGGGTTGGAAGGTGAGTTGATTCGATCCATTCAGTCGCTCGATGCCGTTCAGTCGGCCCGCGTGCATTTGGCCTTGCCCAAAAACAGCGTGTTCCTGCGTGAGCAGCAAAAGCCCACGGCATCGATTGTGGTGAACTTGAACCGGGGCAGTTACCTGCGGCGAGATCAGGTGGACGGCATCATTCATTTGGTGGCCTCCAGCGTGCCGCAGCTCAGCCCCAAAGACGTCAGCATTGTGGACCAGACAGGTGCTTTGTTGACCGCCAATCAAGACCCCAATGACCCAGCCTCGATGACAGCAGGGCAAATGGCCAAGGTGCAAAAGCTGGAAGAAACTTTCACTCAGCGAGTGATGGACTTGCTGGTGCCCATTGTTGGCGACAACAATGTGCGTGCATCGGTCACAGCCAAAGTGAATTTTCAGGAAGTGGAGCGTTCAGCTGAAACTTACAAGCCCAACAATGAAAGCGGCACGGCAAGTATTCGAAGCCAGCAGCAATCCCAAAACGCCGAAGGCAATGCAAACAACCCGCAAGGTGTGCCTGGCTTGATTTCCAACATGCCGGGTGATGCGGCCGCGCGAATTGGTGCCGTGGCCAATGCCCCCAACCCCGCGGCCAACGCCAATGCGCAAGGTGGTTTGCAAAGCAGTGACTCGTTGGTGAATTACGAGGTAGACCGAGAGGTGGTGCGCACCAAATCGAATCAGGTTGAGGTGGCGCAGTTGAATGCCGCGGTGCTGTTGAACTACAAAACAATCACCAACAGCCGGGGCGAAAGCCGCGAAGTGCCGTTCACCCCGGCAGAATTGGCTTCAATTGAGAAAATGGTGTCGGATGCCTTGGGTATCAACGCGGCGCGTGGCGACACATTGGCCGTGTTGAACCAGAGTTTTGTGTCTGCTCCCGTGGTTGAAGCCCCCGTGTTTGAAAACCAGGATTGGCAAGCGCTGGTCAAATCGGCGGCGTTGCCTTTGGCCATTGCCGTGATCACCTTGGCGCTGGTGTTTGGTTTGTTTCGCCCCATGATGCGGGGGAAAACCCAGACTGAGCAAATTCGGGAAACACTGGCTGTAGAGCAAGACCCCTTGATGGAAGAGGAAACCCGGGTTTGGCCAGATGCGGTGACTTTAAAGCGTGGTGGCAGTTCGCCACCCTTGGTCATTTCAAGCAGTGACGATCGCCAGGTGAAAGAAGTGCAGCGCGTGGTGCGGGAGAACCCGGAATTGGCTGCCAATGTCGTCAAGTCCTGGATTGGAGATTAAGCGGTGAAGGTGAAGCCATGAGTGAACAGGAACCGGTTCGGGTAGAGAAAGTCAGCAAGCCTGCGCCTGCCGCCCCCACTCGCCCTGAAGACGGTTTGGACAAGGCGGCGATATTCATGTTGAGCCTGGGCGCCGATGAGGCGGCTGAGGTGCTGAAATTTTTCGGCCCGCGCGATGTGAACCGTTTGCTGACCCGCATGACGCATTTGAAGGACATCAAGCAAGACCGGGTCGATAAAATCACGCGGGAGTTTCTTGAGGTGACTGTGGATCAAAGCGCGGTGGGCACGGCATCGGACAAATACATTCGTAGCATGTTGAATAAAGCCTTGGGTGAAGAGCGCGCAGGCTTTCTGGCCGATCGCATTTTACAGTCGGGTGACACGTCTGGCATTGAAAGCCTCAAATGGGTGGATGCATCAAGCGTGGCTGAACTGATCAAAAATGAGCACCCACAAATCATTGCAACAATTCTTGTGCACCTGGAGCGCGACCACGCCGCCATGATTCTGAACCATTTCCCCGAGAAGGTTCGCAAAGATGTCACCATTCGAATTTCAACGCTGGATGGCGTGCAACCCAACGCACTCAAAGAACTCAACGAGGTGTTGTCCAAAGCTTTGGCCGGCGGTGAGAAGGTGAAAAAGTCCACCTTGGGTGGAACAAAAACAGCGGCGGAAATTTTGAATTATGTAGGCACGGCCAACGAACAGGCGGTGCTTGAATCTATTCGTGATTACGACGACGAACTGGCCCAGAAAATTCAGGATGAAATGTTTGTGTTTGACAACCTGATGGATCTGGATGACCGAAGTTTGCAACAGGCCTTGCGAGAGGTGGACAACGCCGTGTTGGTGATTGCGCTGAAAGGTGCGCCCGAGGCCATGAAAGACCGTTTGTTTGCGAACATGAGTTCACGCGCGGCGCAGGCCGTGCAAGATGAGCTGTTCAACAAGGGCCCGGTGCGCATTTCGGATGTGGACATGGCGCAAAAAGAAATTCTGCGCATTGTGCGGCGCATGGCCGACGAGGGGCTGATCGTGTTGGGTGGTTCAGGAGAAGATGCATTTGTCTAAGCGAATTGTAAAAGGGCTGGAACAAGGGCTGGGTTGGCGCAGCCTCACCGAGGAAGGCAAGAACAGCCCGCTCGATGATTTGCTGGCGCATAAAGCCCTGATCAAGCAGCGCGAGGAAGACATCCTGAAGAAAGCGCAGTCGCTTCGCCAAAAAGAGGTCGATGTGGATAAGGTGGCGGCAGAAAGCCGCGATCAGGCGCATCGAGAGGGTTTTGAGCAGGGTTACAGGGAAGCATCGGCCAAGGCCGAGAAAGAGGCCGCTGTGCTGGTGGATGTGTGTACCCAACTGGATGTTGAGCTTAAGCAGGTGCGCAACCAGTTGAGCGAGAAGGTGTTGAAGCTCGTTGTTACGGCTGCCCGGCAGGTGGTGATGGACCATAGCCTGAATTGCCCGCAAGCCGTGGCTGCGCTGTTGCACAGTGCGGTGGAATCGATTGCATTCGATTCGGTGTACATCACCGTGGCTGCCAGCCAGGAAACCCTGGACATGTTCAATCGCCATTTGGCCGCCTTGGGGCCCCTGAGCACACAAGTCAACCCGTCGGTTGCAGTGAACTTCAAGGTTGATGCACGCTTGGCTCCCGGCGGTTTCATGATCTTTCACAGCGCAGGTCAAATGGATTATTCCCTTGAAACCCGCTGGCGCAACGTGTTCACGACATTGTCTGACAACCCGCAGGACCATGAATTCCTCGCCCCCTGAAACAACACACCGCTCAGCGGTGATCGATTGGCTCGATGACTGCATCACCCAGGTGGGCCGAAGTGACCAGCGCGCGGTCAGTGGCCGCTTGGTCCGGGTGTCGGGCTTGGTGGTGCAGGCCACAGGGCTTGATCTGGCTGTGGGCGTGTTGTGCCATATTCACTGTGCTGGCGGTGTGGTGGAGGCCGAGGTGGTGGGGTTTTCCAACGGCCTGACCTTTTTGATGCCCCACGGTGATACCTCGGGCTTGAAGCCCGGTTTGCCTGTCACCCAACAGCCCGCCACCTGGAGCATTCCCAAGTTGAGTGTGCGTTTGCCTGCCTTCAAGGCCGAGCAACAGCACAGCAAACATTTGCCGGTGGGAGACAGCCTGTTGGGCCGTGTGCTGGATGCCAATGCGCGCCCGCTCGACGAGCTTGGTCCCTTGCAGTTTGAGGCCAGTTCATCGTTGGTTGCGCAGGCAGTCAACCCGATCCAGCGGGTGCCCGTTCGCACCCACATTGATGTGGGTGTGCGTGCCATCAACGCATTGTTGACTGTGGGCAAGGGCCAGCGATTGGGTTTGTTTGCGGGTTCAGGCGTGGGTAAATCGGTGTTGCTGGGCATGATGGCCAAATACAGCAGCGCCAGCCGCATTGTGGTGGGGCTGATTGGCGAGCGCGGTCGTGAAGTGAAAGAATTCATCGAAGACATTTTGGGAGAAGAGGGCTTGGCCCGATCAGTGGTGGTCGCAGCGCCCGCTGACTCCCCAGCCCTGTTGCGCTTGCAAGGGGCGGCTTATGCAAGCACGCTGGCCGAGCACTACCGTGACCAGGGTCACGATGTGTTGTTGATCATGGATTCACTGACTCGTTATGCACAGGCGCAGCGCGAAATTGCCTTGGCCATTGGCGAGGCGCCTGCAACCAAGGGTTACCCACCCAGTGTGTTTGCCAAGCTGCCTGTGTTGGTGGAACGCGCGGGCAATTCGCGGCAAAGCGGCGGCTCGATCACGGCGTTTTACACGGTGTTGTCTGAAGGTGACGACCAGCAGGATCCCATCGCCGATGCGGCGCGCGCCATTTTGGATGGTCACATTGTATTGTCCAGAAAACTGGCTGAACAAGGCCAGTACCCGGCCATTGACATCGAACAGTCCATTTCAAGGGTGATGCACAACGTCACCGAGCCTGCGCACATGGAAACGGCACGTCATTTCAAAGCCCTGTATTCGAAGTATGTGTCCAATCAGGATTTGGTGGCCATCGGTGCCTATTCCCGGGGGGCAGACCCCATGGTCGACAAAGCCATTGATTTGCACCCGAAAATGCGTCAGTTTCTAATGCAGTCGATGCATGAGCGATGCGACATGATTCAAAGCCTGGAAGAGCTCGCCGCCGTGTTTCAATGAGTTCAAGGTCGAATTAAAACCACAGGTTTTCCACCGATTTCATCTTCCTCAGCGCCTGCCCTGAGCCCTTACACTGGATTGACCATGGGGGTGAAATGAGCCACGCAATTCGATTGTTGAAAGACAGGGTACACAAACAGGCCCAACAACTTGAGTCGCACATGATGCTGATTCAACAAAGCATTGTACGCGGTCAGCAAAGCATTGACATGCTGACCGATTATGTTCGTCAGTATTCCGAAAAGCTTGCCTACATGGGTGATCAGCCCACCGCGTCGCACGAGCCTTTCATCTCGGGCTCCGATTTGCGCACTCACAATGATTTTGCCAGCAAGTTGATGACCGCTTTGAAAGCGCAGGTGCGCCAAAACGAGGTGAACAAAGCCCATTTGAGCAAGGCCGCCGTCGAGCTTTCGCAACTGTTGCGTAAAGAAAAAACGCTGGCGCAGTTATTGGCCAAACGTGATGAGGCGCTGTATTTGCAGGCTGCACGCACGGAACAAAAAGGCATGGATGAATTGGCCAATCTTCGCCACGCGCGCGCCCACAGTGAACACAACAACGGGCCCATGGATCCATGAGCGCACCGCCTGCCACCATCAATGATTTGCTGAAAAATGCAATTGATTCCAGCAAGCTGAAGGCGCTGGCCGCACCGCTGTTCATTTTGATGGTGCTGTCGATGATGGTGTTGCCGTTGCCCGCCGTGGCACTCGATGTACTGTTCACATTTAACATCGCTTTGTCGATGGTGGTGTTGGTGGCTGCGCTTTACACCAAGAAGCCGCTCGATTTCAGTTCGTTTCCAACGGTGTTGCTGGTCACCACCCTGTTGCGCTTGAGCCTGAATGTGGCGTCAACACGCATTGTGCTGCTCAATGGGCATGAGGGTTCTGACGCGGCAGGCAAGGTGATTGAATCGTTTGGACACTTCCTGATTGGTGGCAATTTGGCGGTGGGCATCATTGTGTTTGTGATTCTGGTGGTGATCAATTTCATGGTGATCACCAAGGGCGCAGGGCGGATCGCCGAGGTGTCTGCCCGCTTCACCCTGGACGCCATGCCCGGCAAACAAATGGCCATCGATGCCGACATGAACGCTGGCTTGTTGACGGAAGCCGAGGCCAAAGCCCGTCGACAGGAAATTGGTCAGGAGGCTGAGTTTTACGGCGCAATGGACGGTGCTTCCAAGTTCGTGCGTGGCGATGCCGTGGCGGGCATCTTGATTTTGATTATCAATATCGTGGGTGGCTTGGCGGTGGGCATGATGCAATATGACCTCAGCTTTGCCAGCGCGGGTGAAAAGTATGTATTGCTGGCCATTGGTGATGGTCTGGTTGCTCAGGTTCCGGCACTGCTGATTTCCGTGGCTGCTGGCCTGGTTGTCGCGCGTGTCGGTCAGGGGCAAGACATTGGCTCCCAAGTGGGCGCGCAGCTGGCCAGTTCCCCCCAGGTGTTTGCCATGAGTTCAGGCGTGTTGCTCAGCCTTGGTTTCATTCCAGGTATGCCCAATTTGCCGTTTCTGGCATTCGGTGGGGCCATGGCGGCCATTGCTTATTTTCTGGCGAAAAAGCCCTTGCAGGGGGCGAGCAGTAAGCCCACCGACAGCACTGTGAGCGAAGCCATGAAAGAAGTGGCCGAAGCCACGTGGGAAGATGTCAAGCCCGTTGATTTGTTGTCGCTGGAAATTGGCTATCGTTTGATTCCCTTGGTGGATCGCGGGCCTGACAGCGACCTGCTCAAGCGCATCAAGGCCATTCGAAAGAAATTCGCCCAGGAAATTGGCTTTCTGCCGCCACCCGTGCATGTGCGCGACAATCTGGAGTTGGCCCCCAACACCTACAGGCTGTTGATCAAGGGGGTGAACGTGGCGCAAGCCGAGGTGGACCCCACGTCCTGGCTGGCCATAGACCCAGGTGAAGTGGCCATGCGCTTGCCCGGTCCGCAAACAGTGGACCCCACTTTTGGCATGCCTGCTTATTGGGTGGATGAGGCCACACAGGAGCGCGCACAGGCAGCCGGTTACACCGTGGTGGATGCAGCCACCGTCATTGCCACCCACGTGTCGCACCTGTTGGGCAATCACGCAGCCAAGCTGATTGGTCGTGTGGAGTGTCAACAATTGCTTGAGCATTTTGGAAAGTTGTACCCCAAAGTGTCTGAAGACCTGATTCCCAAGCAAATTTCCCTCTCGGTGTTTCAAAAAGTGTTGCACAACCTGCTCGATGACAAAGTCAGTATTCGAGACATGCGAACCATTCTGGAAACGCTGCTTGAGCATGCGCCAAGCACGCAAAACCCGGCGGAATTGACAGCGCTGGTTCGCATTGCCTTGTCCAGTGCCATAGTGCAAAACCTGGCACCGCCCGAGAAGGAATTGCAGGTGCTGGTGTTTGACCCCAAGCTGGAGAACATGATTATTCAGTCCAACCAGGGGCAGGCGGCCACGGAGGTGGCCATTGAGCCGAACCTGGGTACCACGATGGTGAACAAGGTCAGTGCTGAAGCCCAAAAGTTGATCGCCTTGGGCCAAAGCCCGATTTTGCTGGTTCAGGATTTCCTGCGACCGGCCTTGTCTCAACTGTTGAGGAAATCAGTTGAAGGGCTCACGATTTTGAGCCACAGCGAAATTCCCGACAACCGCAAGGTGTCGGTGTTGAGTGTCATCAAATAAGAGAGGAACCACGGTGCTACAAAAGCGAACTGCACCCACCAGTGCTGAAGCGATGAAATTGATCACAGACGAGTTCGGCCCGGATGTGGTGATCGTCTCGACCGTGCAGGGCGACGATGGCGTGAGTGTGTTCTTTGCGCCAGCTGTGCCTGAGGTCTCAAAGCCAACTGCCGTTGCGGAAAATCTGGCGCGCGAGGTCGCCCAGCTCAAAAGCCTGGTGCAGCAGCAGTTCAGCCAGATGAGCTGGCAAAACTGGTCCAGTGGTGACCCGCGTCGCGGGCGAATTTGGCAGGATTTGCAAGACCTCGGCTTCTCTGCGCTTGTGGCCCGCACTTTGGTGGACGCCTTGCCCGAAGGGTTGGATGCCCAGCAATCCAGTGCGTGGGTCATCGAGGCCATCACCCACCAGCTAAGCGCGTTTCAGCCCAATGTCGAGATGATTCAGCGCGGTGGCGTCTACGCCGTGGTGGGCCCGACCGGCAGCGGGAAAACCACCACGATTGCCAAAATTGCGGCGCGCTGCATGGCGTTGAAAGACAAGTCCTCGGTGGCCTTGATCACCACCGACACTTATCGGATTTGCGCCATTGACCAATTGCGCACCTATGGAAAAGTGATTGGTGTGCCCGTGCATGTGGCACTGAACGCCGATGAATTGAGCTCGCACTTGAAAGCCCTGAGCGACAAACATTTGGTGTTGATCGACACCATGGGCCTGTCCCCACGCGATGTGGAGATCACCGAGCAAATTGGTTTGCTCGATCGTCATGATATTCAGAAAATTCTGGTGATGAATGTGGCCTCTCAGCCTCGTGCTTTGTCTGAAGTGGCCGAGCGCTTTCGGGGCAACGGCTTTTATGGTGCGGTATTGACCAAGCTTGACGAATGTTCCTATGTGGCGGGCAGTATTGATTTGGCCTTGCGCGAAAAACTGAACTTGATTTACATGTCCACTGGCCAGCGTGTGCCCGAGGATTTGTACCTGGCAGACCCGCATTTTCTGGTGCAGCGTGCCATGCGCAAGCACTACGAACAGGCCTACGCCAGAACAGAAGAAGAACTTCAGTGGCTTCGCTACGGCATCAGCAACCAAGCGGTGGGCGATGACATTCGACGCGTTTGAACGGGCCGAACTGCTTGAGCGACACATGCCTGAAGTGCATCGAATTGCCAGGCAGGTGCACCACAAGCTGACCGCCAATGTGGAGCTCGATGACCTTGTGCAGGTCGGCATGATTGGCTTGATGGATGCGCTGCAGCGCTACACCCACGGTGCGTCCAGTTTCGAGGCTTATGCTCACTATCGCATCAAGGGCGCCATCATGGACGACCTGCGCGAGAAAGACCACCTGCCACGCGCCGTGCGCAAAATGCAGAAGGATTTCGAGCGCCAGCGCCAAAGGTTGGCTCATTCGCTGGGGCGAGAACCCACTGAGCAAGATGTGGCAACTGCCTTGGGTGTTTCAGCACCTGAATTGCGGAAAATGACTGCGCAGTTCGAGCAGTTCAATGTGTTTTCCATTGAAGATTTGGCCAGCGATGCGCAGCAGGCTTCGTCCCTGCTCGATGCATTGACTGAACCCGTTGAGGATTGTTCCGCCGCGCTGCAGGACAAGGCCGATCATGAGGCCTTGCTGGGTATGTTGGAATCACTGGGCGACAGAGAGCAACTGGTGTTGCGCATGTATTTCGAACAGGAAATGACCTTCAAGGAAATTGGCAGTGTGATTGGCGTGAACGAATCACGCGCTTACCAAATGCATGCCGCTGCGCTGGGCGCGTTGCGAGAAAAGGCACAGCGCAATGTCTGTTGAATTGCCGTTTTTTACAGGGTCTTTTCCGCGCATTGAACAAAGGGCCGGGGCGATAAGCTGACCATGTCGTCAAGTTTCATGGAATTGCTTCCCTATGTCGCTGCCCAGCACCGAACTCAATCAGGCTTTTTTTGACCACTTGGAAGAAAGGGCACGTGCGGCCTTGGTTCAAGGTCAGTATGACAGGCATGATGTGATCAACCCTGCCACGGTGTTGCTGCTGTTGGGGGAGCTTCAAAAAGCGCGTTCCAGCATGAAAGTCATGGTTGCCCATGGGGAGTACCCACAAGGCTATCGCGATGGCTGGATTGATGCCCGTTTAACCCCGCCTGCCGATTGCAAGCCAGTGGCCTGGGCGGTGGTGAACAAAGGCGAAAAAGTGGTGAAGGTGTATTCGGAACCACCCAGTGAATTAAGCAGCAACGCCCAGTGCAGGCCTTTGTACCTGCGGCCTCAAACCTCGCTTTCTTCCTCGGTCAAGTAACGCTGGTAGTGTTTGCTGTCAAAACAGATCTTCGGGCCCGGTCGGCTTTGAAGGTCGCACATGCTGCACACAAAAGCGCCAGCAACATCGTAGGGGTCCACCACAAAACTGCCGGTGCAACTTGTGCACTGGATGGTTCGCAGCACGCCGCTACTGACGTGGCGGTACAGGCTCCAGGCGCGCGTCAGAGTCAGAATGGGTGGGTTGTCGATTGCCTGCACCGTTTGCAGGTACAGGGTGTAGCTGGTGATCAGCAAATCCACCCGGTCGATGTCTTCGTTGCTCTGTTCAATTCGTTCGCAAATGCTCATGAACAGGCTTGCATGGCTGTTTGGCGCACGGCATAAAAACCACTCGGTTGAAAATGGAAGTGGGCCTTTTTGGGGCGCTTCACCACGCACCTCGCGATAGATCGAAATGCACCGGTCACGCGACAATCCAGGGAACTCAGACTGAATCACTTGCAGCCTGGCACCCAGCTCGATCAGCTTGGCGGCGCGGTAAACGGTTTGCGCGTCCTCAAGTACGCTTTTTTTGCTGCCTCGGCTCATGGCCTAGCCCGCCAGTTTCTGCGCGGCCGGCGTTTTGAAGCCCAGAATACTGGCATGTAGTGCGGTCAAACGGGGATCGGTGTCCCGGTCCGCCGCAAGCGCCCACAACTTGGGGTCATCAAAACGAAGCGTGCACAGAGAAAGCGATGTGGACGCCAGTCGCATCAGGTCGGATGCACTCATTGTACCCAGCAAGGTAGCCACCTGGTCGGAAATTCCCAGCTGCGCCTTGGCTGTGACCTGACACTCGTTGATCATCTTTTGAGCCAGCAACAAAAAATTCAAATTCAAATCCCTCAAATCGCCCAGCAGGCGGTTTGGAGACTCTTTCGCATTGATTGTGACGCTCATTTTTCCTCCAGCACATGAACCCAAAGAAGCACTTGTTTCTTCAACAGACTTCCATTTACAATCAGGGCCTAAAGGCTCGCAACCTCATTGAAAAACCCTCATCAGTCCTTTTAGTGTATTGCCCCACAGGACACCTTGATGAGAAAGAAAACCGCATTAATTGGAGGATTTCTCCTCCTCACGCTTGCAAGTGGCTTGTCTGCTGCAGGCTGGCTGGCTTATCAGGCCCATCAATTCCAAAACACTTTTCAGCAGTGGGCCAGCGGTTCCGGCTACGACGCAGGGCATCTGCGCCTGGGCTTGGGTGATCTGGATCAATCCTCGACTTTTCCTGTGGCCTCCGGGCGGTTTCGTGTGTCGGCGTACAATCGCTGCACAGGTCAGGCGGTTGATTTTGGTGCGGTTCAATACAGCATGGGTCAAGTGCCAGGCGTGTACGACGATGGCGAGTTTCAATGGTTCGCGCCGAACGCGGGCGATGGTCCAGCGCTTTTTGAGTTCGCCTTGAAGCGCGAGGCCGCCGCTGTCGTGGCCACTTTGAAGCCACTCCAATGGCTCAGCGCCATCGCCATGGACCCGGCGTTGCGCATTGAAGTGTCAGAACATTCCATTCAAACCCAGCTCAGCGTGAGCACTTTGAAGCTGGCGGCAATCAGCAAGCAACCAGATGACCTGCTTGTGCGTGGCCTTCAGGCGCAAATGGAATGGGTGCCAGCCAGTTGGGCGGATTCCCGCCTTCAACTGGAGGCTGCGCAACTGGGGCAGGGGCGCACCAATGTGCAGAACCTTCGTGTGGATTTGACTGGCGAACCGCTGGATGCCCTTCAAAGCCAATGGCAGTTGGAAATGGACACAGGCCCTTTGATGATGGGTGATTTCTTGCTGCCACAAAGCAAAACACAATCGACCTTGTTTCTGGGTGACACGCCCGCGGTGGGCGAAATCCTGAAATCGGCTGTGCAAAGTTGCGGCGGTTTTGCAACCACTGCCAGCCACGAGTTCTCCGTGCGTGCTGCCTTGAACAGCCTGATCACGCAAGGCGCGCATTTGCACACAGAATTCAACAGTGAATTCAACGGTGAACCGTTGCTTTGGAAAAACCGCATTCAGGCCACACCGCAGATTGATCAAACCACAGGCCATGTGCATTTGGGGCGCGCCCTGGAGCTAGAAAATACCTTGAAGGTGCCCTTTCACAAAATGGGGCGCAAGCAGCAAAAAGAAGCGCAGAAAACAGGGTTTTTCACTGCAAATGAAACCCAGTCGGCTTATGAAGCCAGCACGCAGCGCAACGCTTTGATGACCCAGCGCACCTGGTCGGTGTTGGGCAAGCAGGCTTCGCCGAAAGACAACCTCGCCAGCACATGGGCGGTTTGGTTGGCTCAATCATTGGCTAACACCGAGCAGGCCCTGTATTTAGCCGAGTTTTCCCTGGCGCAGACCGAGTCGAAAGTGCCCCGCATTGATTTTGAGGGGTTGGAAGGGGTTCGAATTGATGCGCAGGGCGCGGTTCGCAAACTGTTGGTCGTGCCTTGAGCAGAAACGAAACGCCCCATTTTGACGCTGTTTCAAGTCACACGTTGCACTGCGCGTTGGCAACAATGAAGGCAGGATAAACCCTTTGGTTTGAGCGATGAAAATTGTAATCAGTTTTGTGTTGGCCACTTTGTGTATTTTTGGTGGCTACATGCTGGCCGGCGGGCAATTGCGCTTGCTCATGCAGCCCGCCGAATACCTCATTATTGCCGGTGGTGCGGCGGCGGCGTTTTATTTGGGGACCAGTTCCAAAAGCGTGCGTGTCATCAAGGATGTGCTTAAAAAAAGCATGCGCAAGGAAAGCCAAACAGACGAGTATGTTGAGCTGATGGCGCTGTTGCATGAGGTGCTCTCCAAAATGAGCCGCGAAGGCATGATTGCCATTGAAGCCGATGTGGATGATCCCGAGAAAAGCGCTTTGTTTCAGCGTTTCCCCTTGGCCAGTGGCGACACCTTGAGCATGAATTTCATCACGGATTACTTGCGCATGATGGCCACATCCAAGTTGACTGGCGCACAACTGCAAAGCGCGATGGACGATGAAATCAACACGCGAAAAAAAGAAAATGAAAAGGCTTGTTCAGCGATCTTTAAAATTGCAGACGCCTTGCCCGCCTTCGGCATCATGGCCGCCGTCATGGGTGTGGTGCATGTCATGGGGTCAGTGGGGCAGGTCAGTAACGCCGAGCTGGGCATCATGATTGGCAACGCTTTGGTCGGTACCTTTGTGGGTGTGTTGCTGGCTTACGCCTATGTGGGTCCCCTTGGGCAATTTGTTGAAAATCGCTTGGGCGATTCGGTCAAGAAACTGGAATGCATACAGGCTTCACTGGTGGCCCATGTTGGATTTGGTTTCTCACCGGCGCTGGCCGTCGAGTTCGGTCGCAAAACCTTGTTCAGTGGTGTGCGCCCCAGTTATTGGGAACTCGAACAACGGGTTCGTGAGCTGCGCACAGGTGCTGCACCGGGAACTGTCACAGGCACAACACCCAATGCGGGCGCGGCTGGCGCGTTCCAAGGGCGCTGAGCATGGCTGAGCGTTTTTCCCGGTCAGAGTCTCCACCCGTTGAACTGGTGCGTCGTCCTGAAGAGGCGGGCCTCGAGAAAACTGGCGGCGCCTGGAAACTGGCTTATGCTGATTTTGTGACCGCCATGATGGCGTTTTTTTTGCTGATGTGGTTGTTGTCTTCGCCCAAACCATCAGACCTGGCTGGGCTGGCTGATTACTTCACGTTGTCCAACCCCATGACCACATTGCAAAAGGGCAGTGCGTCGTCGCAAAGCGACAGCGATCGGGATTCACGCGGTGGCCAGGCACTTGAGCAAGGCAAGGCGCCTGCAAGGCGCGAGTCCACGCCGCAATCCGACATGTTGGCCATGGCGCGTCAGGAACTGGCTGCACAAGAGGAGTTGGCCGATCAAAAACGCCTTGAAGAGTTGAAAGAGCAAATGCAGCGCATGATCGACCGCGACCCCGAAGTGCGGGTGTTGAAAGACCAGATCGTGCTGGACAATTCCATCGAAGGTTTGTTGATTCAGTTGATCGATGGTGGCAAGCGGCCCATGTTTGATTCGGGCAGTGCCAACCTCAAGCCGTATGCGGCTGACATCATTGGCCGACTCACTCGCGTGTTGAATCAAGTGGACAACCGCATGACCGTGACGGGCCACACCGATTCGTCGCCCTTCACCACGCGCAATGGCCAATACACCAACTGGGAATTGTCAGCTGACCGCGCCAACTCCTCGCGCAGGCAAATGCTTCAAAATGGTTTGGAGGAAGACAAAGTGGTGCGTGTGGTTGGGATGGCCGCGTCCAACCCCTTGGTCCAGGACAGCGCCGAGCCGGTGAACCGACGCATTGAAATTCTGGTGCTGACTCGAAAGGCCGAAGTCAATTTGTTGAAAAAGCAAATTCTGGAGGGTTTGTGATGCTCGGGGGTGAATTGAATTGAGTTTCCTGGAGACCATTCCGCGCCTGGATGCCAAAGGTGGCCGAGAACCCGAGTACGGCTGGGGCAAAGCATTCAAGGATTCCCTGCCTTTGCAAGGTTGTGCTGTGTTGGTGCTGGATCGAAGTGTACCTTCCACCAAGCATTTGAAAGATGAATTGACCCTGATGGGCGTGTCGCAATTCGACGTGGTCACCAATCCGAATGATTTTTTTCGTTTCGTGGCGGAGCGAAGCTACGATTTTGTGTTTTGCGATTACAACATCGATGAGCGACGCACGGGCGCCGTCATTCTTGAAGAACTGCGCACTCGCCAGCCTGCCAATTTCACGGGCAGTGTGGTCGTGCTCAGTGGTGATCGTTCGGCCGCGGCCCTGCTGTCGATGATGGAACAGGAACCCGATACATTCCTCATCAAACCTTTTTCGGCAGAAGAATTATCGCGTCGAATCATCCGGATTCATGCTCGTCGCATGGTGTTCAGGTTGGCGCAAAAAGCACTGAACAGCAAACAGTACGATGTGGCTTTGGCGCATTGTCAGGAAATACTTCGCGATTTCCCGCATTACGACAAGGAAGCCCTGAAGTTCATGGTGGATGTGTATTTGGCCGCACAGCGGCTTGAGCAAGCCGATACCCTGCTCAAGCAGCAAGCGGCAGTGGCCTCACCCGCATGGGTTGACTTGTATTTGGGCAGGTTGTGCCGCAGCCGTGGGGAGCGAAGCGAAGCGGAGTCCTGGTTGCGCAAAGCCATCAGCACCGCGCCACATTACTTGATCGCACACGAGGAACTGGCAGACCTGCTTGTGGAGGCTGGTCGGTTTGAAGAGGCCTTGAGCATGCTGGATGCATTGCACACCTTCGCCATCCCCACCGTTCGGCGTTTGCGACGCTTGTCCGAACTGGCCGAACTGCAAGGTTACGACGAGCGCAAGAAAAATTACCTGAACCGCCTGATCGAGAAAAGCCTCGGCACCACCTTGGTGTCAGCCAGCGATTTTTATCGCTTGGCACAGCATTACATTGAAGCCAATCGACCAGACGAGGCCGCCAAGGTGCTCAGCCGAATGCGTGTGGTGGTCGATGGCAGTGAGGCGGAGATGACCGAGGGCATGATGCTGGCCTATGGCCATGGCTTACAGGGCAGCACCGACCTGGCGCGCCAGGAACTGGAGGCGATTGCCAAGAAACAGATCGCCAAAGGCATTCAACTGAGCATTGGCGGAAAAATCATGTTCATGATGTTGTGCGCGCGGCTGGGTTTGGTCAAGAAAGCCGAATCCTTGAAACTGCAGTTGTTCAAAACGGTCCAAGACAAGGCCACATTGGCCCGCATTCGTAGAATTGAACAGCGCAGCTTGAACAACAGTGGTGCTGCTTAAAACCCTTAAGCGGATGCACGGCTGCGGCTTATCTGCGTTGCTGGCTATTCAGTGCATCAAGCCGTTGGGCCAACAGGTTCTGGCTGGATTGCAGGCTGGCGATGCTCGCATCGAGTGCCGCAAATTGCTTGAACAGCCTTTGTTCTAACCCTTCGACGCGTTTGTTAAAGCGCAGCCGGTCGTCGTCAATGCGTCGAATCGCATCATTGAGCGACTTGTTGCGCAACTCCAGCAGGCCATCGGTGCCAGTCACCGTGCCGATGTAGTCGTTCAACTTGCTGATCAGGCCTGTGTCGTTGGCCGTTTGGGCACCAAAAAATTTCACTGCGGCTTGTGGGTCTGCAGCCACAGCGGCATCAAATTTCGCGGTGTCATCAAACACCATCACACCGTCTTTGTCGATCTTCAATCCAAAATCAGCCAGGTGCTTTTGCACGCCTGGGTCCGTTTGCGCGCCTTGTGCAATGATGTTGCGCAGGCCCGCCTCAATGCGTCCTGGTGCTGCTTCTTTGCCCAGGCGCGCGTCCTTGGTCTGGTTTTGTTTCAGGTTGGCGACGGTTTTGTTGTAGCTGGTCACAAACTCATTGATTCGCGCCTTGACGGTGGAGTTGTCCACGCCAAAAGTGCCGGTAACCACGGCGGTGGTGCCTGCGGTTTTCAAGGCTGTGAAGCTTAAGCCTGACACCACGTTGCTGAACTCGTTGCTGCTGCTTTCATAAGCAGTGCCATTGATTGTGGCCTGTGCATTTTGCGCGCTCTGCGTGCGCAACACGGTGGCGTTGTTGGCTGGTTGTGTCAAGTCAAAATTGAGCGCGGCCAGTGCGCCTGTGCCTGTCACCGAAAAAGCCTTGTCGGCCCCCGTGGTTTTGCTTTCAATCACCAAACGCTTTTCAGACCCGCCTGCAATGGTTTCCACGCGGGCCTGAATACTGTCTTTCAGAGTGGCCTCGTTGTTGATGGCGCTGGCCACATCGACCAGGTCAAAGTTGCCACCTTCGCTGTTCAGGCTCAACACAAAAGGCGTGGCAGGGTCGCCCACTTCAATCGTCAGAGTTTCTGAGGCGTTGCCGCCGTCGGCGATCAGGCCGCCTGCATACCCAATGGTTTGAATGGATTGCTTGCCAGAAAGCTGGGTGACCCCAATCTCGAATGTGCCAATGGTACCTTTGTTCAAGGTCGCGCTGATCAGGCTATTGTCTGTGTTGGTGGTGGTTTGGCTGCCGCCAGACAAGGCGCGCAGCTTGTTGCCTGCGTCTTGCAAGGAGGAAAGGTTGGATTTGATGGCACCAAACAGGCTGATTCGGTCGCGGAATTCAGCCTGCTTCACCGCCTTGGGTGCAAAGCGCTGCTGTTCCAGTGAAACCAGTTGGCTCACAATGCTGTTGATGTTCAGTCCTGAGCCCGATCCGTTGGCTGTGATTCCCATCTGAAAGCTCCAAGTGTGTGTTGGTGTTATTGGTCGGGTGTGTCTTGCAACATACGCGCCACCAGTGCGGAATCGACATTGGCTTGCGCGTTCATTGCGTCTTGCCTGGACCCCTTCATGGCCGCGCCCAATGCGCTCACCATGTGTTCAAGGCCTTCCCGGCTTTGCAGTTCCTCTGCCGCTTTCTGGTTGGCCTGGCTCACCGTGCTGGTGAGGTTCTCCAGCCGGGTTTGAGCCTTGCTCAATGCTTCATTGATCAGCCCCACCATGTCGGCCAATGCCGCCATGTCGTCCATGCTGGTGCTTTCTGTGCCGTTTTTCGCCAGCTTGGCCAATACGGCGACAGCCTGAACCACATCGGCAAACGAAGCCTTGTCCGTGTTTTCCAGCTTCGAGCGGATTTCACTGAGTTCGCGCTCCGCTTGCACTGTGGCGATTCGCTCTAGCAGTTTCAGTGACCTGTCACCAGCTTGCTGCAACTCATCATCGCTGCCATTGATCATCGTCTCAGCCAGGTCTTGAAACGCGCTGTTGACAGCCTGAAAATCCGACTGGGTTTTCTGCAGCTCTTTCAAAAATGTTTGAGCCGTGTCCACTTGCTTGCGCTTCACGCCCGACAATTCCACCGTGTCTTGGGGTGGCACATTGGCCTGCTGTTTTTTTGCAGACCCGGCTTTGCGCACCAGTGAATCACCCAGTGCGGGTTGTATCAACTTCATGCTGTTTTGTGTCATGGCTTTGCTGAGGCTGGTGTCACTGGGCTTGGTCATGTTTTTCCCCACGCGTGTGTGTTTGCATGGCCTGTCATGGGTTGAATACGGTGAAGTTGCAAGTGAACTTCATTTCTCTGAACTCACCATAACGCACAGAGTTTGGCTTGTACAAAAAGAAACAGGGTCAAAACCGGGGTTTTGACCCTGAAAGGGAGGGCGAACCCTCCCGGAACTGTCTTTTTAAGGGAATTAGCCCAACAGCGACAACACGCTGGAAGGCAACTGGTTGGCCTGTGCCAACACCGAGGTGCCTGCCTGTTGCAGAATCTGCGCGCGGGTCAGGTTGGCGGTTTCCTTGGCGAAGTCGGCGTCAATGATACGGCCGCGCGCTGTGGAAATCGCTGTGGTGCTGGTGTCCAGGTTGCTTATTACCGATTCCAGGCGGTTAATGCCGGCGCCCAGCTTTGCACGTTGTGTGCTTACATCGTTAATGAAAGTGTCCAGCTTGCCGATCGCTGCACGGGCGTTTGTGCCGTCAGCGCCATCGATGTTCGCGCCAGACAAGTATGTGCCGCCAGTGAAGTTGGTGTTGTCGGAGGCAAGGCTAACCGACACTGCGCCCAAGGTCACGGAAGCCGGACCATTTGTAGCGGCCTTGTTTTCCAGGCCCAAGTCACCCAAAGTGATGGCGGAAATGCTTGTGCGTGCTGCACCAACAGTGATTGCATCACCCACTGCGTTGCCTTTCTTGTCGAGGAACTGAACGCTGGTGATGTTGGTGCCATCGGATGTACCGCGTAGGTCAGCAACGCCGTCGCCGTCCAAGTCATAGGTGGCGGATGTACCGACTGCACCTGCGGCATCAACGCCGTCGACAATACCGGCGCCAGTGGCCGTGATATTGCCCAAGGTCAATGCATTGGAAGTGGCAGCACTGAAGGCGCCGGTTGTGGTGGAAGTGGTGAAGGAGTTGAAGTTGCCTTCGATATTGCCCAAGCTGATCTTCAGGCTATCGGTTGCGCCATTGCCTTGCCCCACTTGCACATCCAGGTCACCTGCGCCACTGGTCAACAGGTCAATACCGTTAAATTGAGTCGACTTAATGATGCTGTCTACGTTGCTTTTCAGTGTGTTGTACTCTTCGGTAAGCAGGCTACGGTCATCTGCAGTCAATGTGCCGGTTGATGCCTGCACAGCCAGTTCACGCATACGCTGCAGGCTGTCCGTGATTTGACCCAATGCGCCTTCTCCCACTTCCAGTGCGGAAATGCCGTCGTTTGCATTGCGTTTGGCCACTTCCTGCCCGCCAATTTGTGAACGGAATTTTTCGGAAATAGCCAGGCCAGCCGCATCGTCGCGGGCGCTGTTTACGCGCAGGCCAGAAGACAAACGCTGAATCGCGGTGCCCAGTTCTTTGGATGACTTGCTCAAGTTGTTCTGTGCGAACAAGGAAGCCACGTTTGTATTGATACCTGACATTTTCTTTCTCCCATGAAAGGCTGTCTAACCCGTTGTAGAGGGTTGTTGTTTCCCTCTTATTGCTTCTCTACGGGGTGCCGTTCACTGAACTTTATTTTTTTGCACTTTCGATTTGTTCAGTCTTTAAAAATCGAAAGCCGCAACAATTCTTCGACCAGTTGCTTGCCTTGTGTTGTTAGTGAAATCGCAATGTCGTCAGCCCGTTGTGTGAATGTGAACAGCTGGTTGGCTGTGGTACACCCGGCATTTAAGGAAATGACACCCTGTTTTTTGCGCCCTGTTGGCGGCGCAGGAAAACCCAGCTCCTCACAAACGGCTGTGGCTTGCTCGGCCTTCATGCCCAGTATTTTTTGCCATTGAAGCAGTGTGGTTTCCTTGTTTTCCGATTGACGTTGTGCAATCAACAACAGCACACTGGCGGAATCAAAGCCAATGTCTGGCAGGTTTTTTCGACGGAAAAACCCCATCAAACCCATGGCTTGAAACAATTTGGCCTGGTCGCTCTCATTGAATTCATCAAACATTCGGTAGCGCGAGTGCAGCCCCGATACCCTGCGTTCCTGTGAGTCCTGATTTGCCATCATGGTGTGCGTCGCAATTTCAAATGTCCGTTTTTCTGGGGATTTCGTTTTTCATCTGCCATGACAAAAACTTTACGCTAGGGGTAAGACAGGTGGAAAACAGAAAACCGCCTTAAATCGTGGATATCGAACACAGGACCCGCCATGACAGCCCGAGACATGCTTTCACAGCGACTGGCAAAAATGTTGACCTCTCGACAGGTCGGTGTTGCGCAGCCCAAAGCCAGCGAGCCCGATCCCTTGATGGATTTTCCCGCCCCAGCCGAGGATGATGAGCAAGGTGCCATCCCGGACCTGTTTGCAAACCCGATCAAACCCACAGATGATGCGAAGATCAATATTGGGCCGAAAGCCCGAGAACTGGCAGATCGCAATGCATTCATCCGGCGTATTGAAGGCAAGCTGGCTGACAAATCCATTTCCTTGAAGCCCCACGGCCTGAATCGCCCAGCCGGAGAGCTGCCCGACAACTGGGCAGAGCTGGATGAGCAGGTGCGGCGCAAACGCCAAATGCGCCCAATCAAAGAGTTGAAAATGGGTGGCATGCCCGCGCGCAGCGAGCCTCAAATGCCTTCCGAGCCGGTGCAGCCGGTCAATCAACTTACCCCTCGGGCATCGGCTCCTTTGAGGGGTTTGGCTGCCGACCTGCATGCGCTCGAATTGATACGCCGCCGCTCTGCAGGCGCTCAGCCACCCGTGCCGCGCGCGCAACGCCCCCGCACTGAAGCACCGCACCCCCCAGTGTCCACAGCCGAAATCAAACCTTTGGTTGAACAGGATGCTGCTGTTGCAAAATTTTTCAACACACCAACCCACCTTGAATTGCAATCCAAGGCGCAACTGGACATGGCCCGGTTCTTCATGGATGAGTTGAATGTTCGCCATTTCCGCACCCGCGTGCAAACCGAGAAAGCCAAGCAGCATATTCTCAAGCCCACTGTGTTCGACCCAGCCTCGGCGCCCCTTGGTTTTGATGCAAACCATGTGCCGTCACCAGCGATTGCCGAGCACTCACCCCTGTTCAACGACATTGAATTTGAGCAATGGGTCGCTGAGCTTGAACGTGTCTACCCGCCTTTGTATCAGCAAGAGGCGCGGTTTGAGAAAACGCCGGTGTCGCAGCGCACGCAAGAAGCCTTGAAGTTGCTGCCCATCCTTGGCCGCAACGTTACCATTTCAGCCTTGCTGAATTCCTGGCGGCTCATGGGTGAATTAAAGCGCGGTCGGTCTATGGTTGTTCAGCCTGATTTCATTCGTCTGGACAATCAGCAAACCTTCGAGCATGAGTTGTTCATGGGGCAATCCGGTCTGCCCGGGCAACGCAACCACACCCTGTTCAAGCCCACCGACGGGCAGGGCTACCTCAACAACACCGCCATTCACCTGTACCGGCCAAGGCAATTGCTGGCTGCGCACGAAGACGCCGAGTCGTTTTTCATGCGCGTGCACCCGCTTTTCAAGCGCCGTTTCTCCGAATCGGCATTTTCTGGCTGGTTCGATCAGGTGTATGCCCATGGTTTGAACCAGGTCTATTTGATCGAAAGTTTTGTCAATGACACGATTGGCCGATACAGCGGCATTCAGAAAAAGCTGCTGAAGCAAGCCAAAGTGGTGTCCAGGGAACTCAAGCGCGAGTACGACGAAGGCAACACCGACTTTCGACAGAACTCCGCATTCAACATGAAGTTTTATCAAAACCACGGTTTCTTGCCCGCTTCGAGTTTTTACGAGTTTTTGCAAAGCCCCGTGCGCCCGAATGCCCAATGGGGCAGTGCCGGCATGCCCTTGTGGCAAGCGCTGGCCGCGGGCCACGAGGTGTTGTGGTGCGACATTGTGCTCGAAGAACAACCTCTGGACCTCACTTTGTTGCACTTTTTGGCGGTGTTTGCGAAAAACCCGGCGAGTGCACAAAAGCTGGTGCCTTTGATGGGTGTGCTGGACTTGCTGTTGCGTTGTGGTGATTACTTCACTGGCTCAGTGGGCTTCTCCCGCAGCCCGCAGGAACAGGCATTGGTCGACAAAAGCACTGCCCTGTTGAAAGCCTACGAACAACTGCTCACCGATGAATCGCTGAAAAACAACCCAGACCCGTCGCATCGGCTCGGTGCCTATCAAATCGTCTGGAACAAAAACAATCAACGCACGCCGGTCGACGGTGCCAGCCTGAACCTGCAGCAGGAAAACCAGTTGGTGGATGCTTTTTCCAATCTGGAAAAAGTGCTAAACGATTCTGGCTTGTGGCGCAAAGAATTGGCCGATGTCATTGGCCTGGGCGCACAGCGCACACTGGCCTATCTTTGAGAAAAGCGTGTGAAAAACCCCCGGTTTGTTGCACAGACCCCCGTGAGGCAAGCCGTTAGCATGAACTCATACTAGGGAGTGTGTGCATGGACAAAATCAGGGAAGCGATGAGCAACCACGCGAACGCTTTGAAGCTTCGCGGGGTTCGGCAGGAAGTGCTGGCGGGCAACATGGCCAATGCCGACACACCGAATTACAAAGCGGTGGATTTCGATTTCGCCAGTGCCCTCAGTGCAGCCAAGCAAGGTGCAGGCAAACAAGGCCTGCGCGCTGCACCCGCCGCCGATGTGGTTGCCACCACGCACCCCAGGCACCTTGTGCTGCAAGGCAAGGGCGTTGGTGGGCAACACGTCGACTTGAAGTTTCGGACCATCGATAAAAAATCGCTGGACAACAACACCGTTGATTTGAACATTGAACGCGCCAGCTTCGCTGAAAACACAGTCAAGTACGAGGCTGCAAGCCAGGGCCTTTCGGGCGTGATCAAAACCATGCGAAGCGCCATCACTGGCAACTGACCCTGAACCACTCAGTACGAGGAACACCACATGTCTTTGTTTGACACCTTCAAAGTAGCGGCCTCCGCCATGCGTGCACAAAGCCACCGAATGAACTCCGTGGCCAGCAACATGGCCAATGCCGGCACCATTGCACCGTCCGAGCAAGACGCCTACAAGGCCAAGCGTGTCATTTTTGAAGCGGTGCTGGATAAAAAAATGGGTGTTGGCGCCAAAGCCAGTGCAGTTGCCATGGTGCGCACCAAAGATGTGGTCAACGACAACACGCCTGCAAAAAAGTTGTTCAACCCGGGCCACCAAATGGCTGACGAGCAGGGCTATGTGTACATGCCAGACATCAACCCCGCGCAAGAAATGGTGGACATGCTGGAGGCCACGCGTTCATATCAAACCAATGCTGAAGTCATGAATACATCGAAAAGCCTGATGATCAAAACACTGAACATCGGTAGCACGTAAAGCCCGCAAGAAAAGCGAAAACCGCCGGAATCCACGCATTTCATTTGTGTAAATCCGGATTTGATTTGACAACATGAAGACAAGCAACCACAGGTGAAGCCACATGGTCACAGCAGTTCAAGCCAGCGCACTGTCTAACGACAAACCCCAAGCTCCTTTGGCCAAGGTCGAAGGCATTGCGGATGTCCAATCCCGTTTTCTTGAATTGCTGGTGGCACAGTTGAAGAACCAAGACCCCTTGTCACCGATGGACAATGCCCAGGTCACTAGCCAAATGGCGCAGCTCAGTACGGTCTCCGGCATTGAAAACCTGAATAAAACCATGGAAGGCCTAGGCCAGGTCATCGCCGCGGGCCAGTTCTCGCAAGCCGTGGCCTTGGTGAACAAACAGGTGTTGATCAGGGGCGACGAGATGCTCTTTAGCGACGCACCGGTGGGCGGGCAATTCGACGCCACGCGCAACTTTGACAACGTAAAAGTGGTGATCAGCGACTCAGCAGGCAACCCGGTTCGTGAAATCAACCTCGGGCGTCAGGCCCGTGGTCTGCAAGAATTCAAATGGGATGGGGTGCGTGCCGACGGCGTGAAATCGCCATCAGGCCGCTACACTTTCGAAGTCACTGGTATCGCGGGAGGCGAAGCCCAACCGCTTCAAACTTTTGCCTTCGACCGCATCCTGAGCGTAGACAACCAGGGCGTCAATGGTTTCTCCATCACCATGGCCAGCGGCGCCTCTCGTCAACTCAATGACATCGTGAAGGTGTTTTGATGGACAAGGTTGGTTTTCTCGCAGCCAACGCCGCGGCCTCAGCCATGTCGCGACAGGAAAATGTGGCCAACAACCTGGCCAACATCAGCACCAGTGGTTTTCGCGCCCAGGTGATGGCACTTCAAACCACTCCCCTGGTGGCGCTCAATGCACGCGGTGAGGCCTTGCTGGATACCCGCACCTTCGCAGCAGAAACAGTCACGGGTTTTGATTCACGCCCCGGCGTGATGCAACAAACAGGCCGCGACCTCGACATGGCCGTGAAAACAACCGGCTGGTTTGCTGTTCAGCGCCCGGGCGGTGGCGAAGGTTACACGCGCAACGGCTCATTCAGCCTGAATGCGGCGGGGGTGCTGGTCACCAATGAGGGCCTGCCTGTGTTGGGCGAGGGCGGGCTGATCGAGCTGCCCCAGAACAGCAAAATTCAAGTCAGCGAAACCGGTTTGGTCAGTGCACTGTCCACCGACCCCCTGAACCCGGGCTTTCAGCAGGTGGCCCAATTGCGCTTGGTCAATCCCGAGCCGTTCACGCTTGAGCGCGGGCTTGATGGGTACTTCCAGCTCAAAGACGGTGGCGCCGCAGCGCAAGATCCCAACGTGCGCGTGGCATCCGGGTTTCTTGAAGGCAGCAACGTCAACCCCGCAGAAAGTGTGGTGGAAATGATTGCCGCTCAACGCATGTTCGACATGAGCATGAAAGCGGTCACCCTGACCAAAGAAAGCGACCAGAAAGCCGATTCAGTGCTTCAGGTCAATTGAATTCATTGAAGGATATTTGCCATGCTGCGTTCACTGTACATCGCCAAAACTGGACTGGAAGCTCAACAAACCCAGCTCGACGTCATCTCCAACAACCTGGCCAACACATCGACCAACGGCTTTAAGCGTTCACGTGCCGTGTTTGAAGACTTGTTGTATCAGAACCTGCGTGACCCCGGCGCCCCCACCACCGACCAAACCCAGGCTCCAACGGGTTTGCAGGTGGGTACGGGTGTGCGAACCGTGGCCGCGGTGCGCAATTTCTCCCAAGGCAATTTGCAGCAAACATCCAATCCCTTTGATGTCGCCATCAACGGGCAGGGCTTTTTCCAGGTTGAACAGCCCGATGGCACACTGGCCTACACGCGTGACGGTAGCTTTCAGCTCAATGCCGATGGTGTGTTGGTCACTTCAGCCGGTTTCCCGGTGGTGGGCCCCATCACCGTGCCGCCTGAAACACAACAGATCACGGTGTCTTCCGATGGCCTGGTCAGCGCCAAGCTCGCCGGTGACGTGGCTCCTCAAGAACTGGGCAGGCTCAACCTCGCCACTTTCATCAACCCCACGGGTTTGAATTCGATTGGAGGCAACCTGTATCTGGAAACCGTGGCCTCTGGTCAGCCTGAAGAGTTGGAGCCTGGCACAGGAGGTGCCGGCTTGCTGGTTCAAAGCTTTGTTGAAACGTCCAACGTGAATGTGGTTGAGGAACTGGTCGGGCTAATCCAAACCCAGCGTTCGTATGAAATCAACTCCAAATCCGTGACTGCGTCCGATGAAATGCTCCAACGTCTAAGTCAGCTTTAATCATGGTGACTAAGCCCGTTATCAATGCAGTGTTTTTGATGGTTTGTGCGTTGGGCATCATTGGTTGCGCAGGCCTTGAGTCCCAAGTGGATTTCCCGCCCGGCGTAGGGCTTTCGCAAACCCAAACCAATTTGCTGGGTGTGCAGCCTGACAAAGACTGGCAGGCAGAGAAAGACCGTCAGGCCAAGTTGTATCAACAGGTGGCCACTTTTGGCAGCGACAAGCGCCCGGGCGCAATCTACTCCAATGCCGGTTTTCGCTCCATTTATGAAGACAACAAAGCCAAGTACGTGGGCGACATTGTCATTGTGGATTTGCTTGAAAACACCAACGCCATTCAAGCCAAGTCCACCAGCGCCTCACGTGATGACTCCGTCTCGGTGACCGTGCCCTCCGTGGGGCCGTTCAATGGTGTGAATGGTGGCGCCTCGGGCAACAAGAATTTCAGTGGCGATGGGCGCACGGCGGCCTCCAACCTGCTCACAGGCACAGTCACCACCCGGGTCATCGAGGTGCTGCCCAACGGCTACCTTCGCGTGGCGGGTGAAAAGCAATTGGGCATCAACAGGCAGGTGGAAACCATCCGGTTTTATGGTGTGGTTGACCCCTTCACCCTGCGCCCGGGCAGCCGGGTGGTCTCGTCCAATGTGGCCGATGCACGGGTGGAGTACGTCGGCGAGGGCACCATCGACAATGTGCAAATGATGGGTTGGCTCTCGCGCGTGTTTTTAACTGTACTGCCGTTTTGAGGAATTTTTAGATGCGTACCACTTGGGTGAAATTGTTGATTGCGGCCATTGCCGTGGCGTGCGTTGTGCCGGCACAGGCCCAGCAACAAAGGCTGCGCATCAAAGACCTCACGTCCATTGCCGGCGTGCGACCAAACCAGGTGTTTGGCTATGGTTTGGTGGTGGGCCTGGATGGCACTGGCGATCGCACCACGCAAACCCCGTTCACGTCCCAAAGCACACTCACTATGCTGGCCAAGCAAGGCATTGTGTTGCCGGAAGGCGTTCGGCTTGAAACCCGAAATGTCGCCAGTGTCATGGTCACAGCGACCTTGCCAGCCTTCGTTATGCCCGGTCAAACCATCGACGTCACGGTGTCCAGCATCGGCAACTCACGTTCCATTCGTGGTGGCACCTTGTTGATCACCCCCTTGCGGGGCGTGGACGGGCAGGTTTACGCGCTGGCCCAAGGCCAGGTGGTGGTTGGCGGAGCGGGTGAAGAATCGGGTGGCAACCTTACAAAAATCAACCACCTTAGCAGCGGTCGAATTCCCAATGGTGGCATTGTTGAGAACAACGTAGACACCGGGGTGGGCGACAACAATGAAATTCGTTTCGAGCTGTTGCGCAGCGATTTTGGCGACGCCTTCAGCGTGTCGGAATCGATCAACGCCAAGTTTGGCGAATACACTGCCCAGCCACTTGATGCCCGAACCATCGCTGTGAAAGCTCCTGTGCGCGCCAACGAACGTGTGGCTTTCATCGCATCCATTCAAAGCATGCCCATTGAGCCCATTGGCCCGGCCGCACGCATCGTGATCGACTCGAAAACCGGCTCTGTGGCCATGAACCAATACGTGAAGTTGTCTCCTGTCGCCGTGGCGCACGGCAGCCTCACCGTGGAGGTGACACAAACACCGCTGATCAGCCAGCCTGGTCCGTTCAGTAACGGTCAAACCATCGTGGCCAATCGAACCGACATCAACATCGCCCGCACGGGCGGTGAAGTGGTCAAGCTCGAAGGCAGCGACAACCTCAACGACTTGGTCAGCAACTTGAACAGAATGCAGGCCACCGTCGACGACCTGATTTCCATCATCCAGGCCATTGAACGTTCTGGTGCCATTCGCGCAGAAATTGAGGTGATCTGATGGACAAGACCCTGAGCAATTCAATGACCAGCTCGGCTTACTGGGACACCCAAGGCCTGTCCAAACTGAAAATGCTCAGCAGTGGCGACGAAACCGCCCAGCGCGAAGCCGCCAAGCAAGCGGCCATTCAGTTCGAGGCCTTGTTGCTCAACGAAATGCTCAAAGCGGCCCGCAGCAGCGACATGTCCGAAGACAACCCCATGAACAGCAGCGCCGCCAAGCACTTTCAAGCCATGTTTGATCAACAGGTGGCGCACACCATGGCGGGCAAGGGCATGGGGTTTGCCCAGCACATTGAAAAAATGATTTTGGCCAGTCAAGCCAACCGTGATTGATTCATACAGTTCAGTGCCAAAGCACCCGTATTACTTAACAACGGCTTAACAACACAGGAAAACCGGTTCATGTCTTTGCTCACCATCGGATTGTCTGGCTTGCGCACTACCCGCGATGCATTGGGGGTCACGTCCAACAACGTGGCCAACTCCAACAATCCGGCCTACCGCAAACAGTTGTTGAAACAAGCCTCGGGGCTTAGCCAGTTGGCCAGTGGTGGCTATGTGGGGCAGGGCGTGAAAAGTGTAGAACTCACGCGGGTCACCAACGATTTTCTGTACAACCAGGTTTTGAAAACCGGCTCGCAGGCCGCTTATTCGGGCACCTTGGCCAACCAGCTTTCACGTATCGATGACCTGTTCGCGCAGGGCAGCAATCGCTTGACTGAAGCCATGACCCAGTTCAACAACGCCGCAGAAGACCTCACCTTGCGCCCGACCGATCTGCCAGCCAGGCAAAACTACCTCGGTCAAGCCGCCTTTCTTGTGGATCAATTCAATACAGTGGGTAATCGGCTTGAATCCATTCGCCAAGACAACAACACCCAAATAGCGCTGAAAATCGATGAAATCAATAGCTTGACCAGCAACCTGGCTCGCTTGAACAAATCCATTTCGCAAGAAGTGGCCGCAGGCCATGGTGGCAACCTGCCTTTGAACCTGCTGGATCAGCGCGATGACCTGGTGTTGCAGCTGTCTGAACAAGTGGATGTGCAAATTCTCGAAGGCGCACGCGGAGAGTTAAACGTGTTCATGCGCAACGGGCAAAGCCTGGTCAGCGGGGAACGTGCTTTCAATCTGGTTGCGGTGGCTGATGCGCAAGACCCGGAAAACCTCACCATCGCGCGCGACCCCGGCGAAGGGCAGGGCGAACTGATTCGTTTTGCCACCAAAAACCTGGGTCGTGGGGAATTGTCTGGCTTGCTGGAGTTTCGAGACGGGGCCTTGTCGCAGTATCAAAACACACTGGGCTTGATGGCGGTGCGATTTGCTGAACAGGTCAACACCTTGCAAACACAAGGCTACGATCTGGACGACAACCTGGGGCAAGACCTGTTTTCATTTGCCAGCAGTGTGAGTGACCCCAACGACAACGGGATCAGCAAAGTGGTTGGCAACGCCTTCAATAGCAACGCCATAGCGGCACAGGTCACAAACCTGGAAAGCGCCACTTTAAGCACCCCGGAATTCGAACTGTTTGGCGTTGACAACGGCGCGGGTGGCGTCGAGGTGCGCTATCGCGCACTCGGCAGCAAAGGCGCAGGCATTGCGGTCACCGACCTGGGCGGTGGGCAGTTGCAGGTGCCTGGCGCATTCACACTCAGCATCACATCGGGTGTATTCAACATTGGCGACAGCCTTCAAGTTAAAACAACAGTGAATGCTGCGCAAAATCTGCGTTTAAATCTGCTGACTGCCGAGCAGGTGGCCACACGCGCCGCCTTCGATGCCTCGGGCGCACCCATCACCCCCACAGAATTGAATCGTGGCGATGCCACTCAAATTCGCAAAGTCACCAGCGTGCTCAGTCAGCCGTCCATGTATGTGCGGCCCAATGGTCAGGGTGTTTCAATCCAAAATGCGTTCAGCCGCTTCCTCACCGTGGTGGGCAATGACGTCAGCGCCGCCAAGGATTCCCAACAAGCCAGCAACAACGTGCTGGACAAGCTCAGTGCTGAACAGTCTGCCGTGTCGGGTGTCAACCTCGACGAGGAAGCCGCTGCGCTCATACAGTTCCAGCAAGCTTACAACGCCAACGCCAAAATCATCAGCCTGTCCAAAGAACTTTTTGAAGACCTTCTGAGTGCAATCAGATAACCAACAGGATTTTTCCCATGCGTGTCTCAACCCTTCAATATTTTCAAGGCAACATCGGCAACCTGAATGCTCTGCAAAGCCAACAAGTCACGTTGCAAAAGCAGATCTCTTCTGGTGTTGCAGTTGAAAAACCATCGGACGACCCTGCGCGGTTGTTCGAAGGCATTCAAGCCCAGCGCGGCATGGACCGCGCCGAACAGTTCAACCGCAACATCCTGTTTGCCCGCACTCAGCTGGAGCAGTTCGACACCGCCTTGGCTCAAAGCACCGACATTCTGGTCGATGTGAAAAGCCGGCTGTTGGCTGCAACAGGCAGCCTTGTGAACGATTCCGATCGAAAAACCTATGCCGTCGAATTGCAGGGGCTTCGAGATGCTTTGCTGGGTGTGGCGAACAAGCAGGATTTGTCCGGCCGGTTTTTGTTTGCCGGCAATTCGGAAAGCGTGCAGCCCATCAACGCCAACTTCGAATACGCAGCGCAGCGGCCCACAGGCAATGAGCCAGCGGGCTTGACCGTTCAAGTGGGTGAAGGGGTGTATGTCAATTTGGGCCTGACCGCACGCGATGCCTTTGTGTTGCAGGACGCAGACCCTGCAAGCACGCCGCCCACCGGCGAAGTCAATGTGTTCAGTCTGTTGAATGAAGCCATCGACAGTTTGAACAATGGCGCCAGTGCCGATGAAATTCGTGGATATTCAGCTGGCTTGAATGCAGTGTTTGACCAAGTGCAAAATTCGCGTGCCGGCTTGGGGGTTCGCCTGGCATCACTCGACGCCAACGAAGCCCTGAACCGCAGCGACAAAACCAATTTCGCACAACTGAAAAGTTCTGCCGTGGACACCGACATGGCCAAAGCCATTTCTGAAATGGTGCAAGGGCAGAATCAGGTTCAAGCCTTTCAGCTGTCTTATTCGAACATCGCCAAATTGTCGTTGTTCAACTTCATCGCATAAGCCGTATTTAGCAGTAGCAGGCCTAGATTTTCATGAAATCTTTGGCCTGTGCCTGCCGCTCGATGGCTTTTTTCTCTTGTTTGGCTGCACACACCATGCAGGTGGTTTGAATGTCGTCAATTTTACTGCTGATGCTCCCGCAGAAATGGCAAGTCGACAATTGCCAATCGCCTTGGAGGTAGTAGCTCATCACCGCCACCAGGTCAATCAGGCGAATTTTCTTTTTCTGCACGAAATCCAGTGAACGCTGGCTTTCCCAAATGCTCAAGGTTGAAATCAGCATCAGCCGGTTGGCTTGCGCCAAAGGGCTGTCAGGATCAATTTGTTGGCGATAGCACTGCTCAAGTTGCGTGACCTGTTTGCCCAGCACCGTGTAAATCAAAGCCAGGTCTTTGTTGTTACGCATCGGATTTTGACAATACGTGCCACCCGACCCTTTCCGGTTCGGGTTCTTGAACTTGTTGATGTACTGCTGAATTTCCTTGTTGTCCCGACCATGTAAGAAGGTGTTCACCGCTTGGCGTACTTCAACCTGTCTTAAGTCAAAACTGAACAGCCGATCGATGATCCACTGGTCGGTGACACGCTGGGAGAAAAAATGGTTGCTTACGGAATCAAACTCTTTCATTGCGATCTCTAGGGTGCGTGCTACATTAAGCAAACATCAATGCAACCGGCACCAGGCCGGTTTTTCCGATTGCCTGAACATGTGAGGCGTTAAAACTCGGCTCCAGTCGGGTGTCGGGGTGAATGGCCAACTCGAGAAGGCTTGTGCTGTCCAGTATGCTGATCTGGTCGATCAACACTTGTCCACAGCAGAAGCGATAGGCTGTGGATGCGCTGAATGTATGCCAGTTCACAATTTCGTTCAGAATTATACGGATCATGGCCCGGGCTGGCGCGGCGCTGATTTCAAGCAACAAAGCATTGCTGCTGAAAAATTCACCTAAAGGTTGTTGTTTGCGTTCTTGCTGATCGGCCTGCACACGCTGCAATACTTGCTCGTCAATACATAGTTTAAACAGGGTGGTACCCCTGGCCTGAACCAGCGCGTCACGATCTTTGGCGCTGAGTCTGCTGATTTTTTCAATTAACTCATCATCCAGACCCAGTAGGGTGTGCGCTTGTGTGTTTAGTTGATTCCAATGCAGATGCTGAATCAGTTCAAGGTAGGTTTGATTCAGATTGTAGATGCGCTCACTTTCTTTACAGCGTTGAATCGTTTGGTTCATGGCGTCGCCTTTGTCGTTGTATTGCGCTACAGGCCAATATTTTTTGTATGTCTGATCGCAGGTTATCTCCATGAATTTGGCTTGTTAAGTGGAAGTCTTCCTACTCATGATTGTATGTAAATTGTTAAATTATTTAACAATAGCTGCCTCATTTTTGTGCGAATTATTCATTTTTCACATTTTTGATGCATTGTCTTGGTCTGGTTGTTAGATTTTTTTCTTAAGTATTTGTTTTTATTAAAATAAAATTATTGGCATATTTAATGCCAATAATTTTATTTTGTCGGTATTTTTTTATTTTTTACCGGGGGCCATTGTCAGTAAAATGACATTCTCGATAAAAAATAAAATTATTAAATTTTTATTTGGCAACCATCAAAAAAGGGAGGCTTTTTTTGTCCCCCTTTTGTCTGGACCGAAACCCCGTTTTGTTCCACGTGGCTGCACTCAACAACCCCCTCGCCAGCGTGGGTCTTGCAACACAAAGCGCCTGGGCAACATGTAATCGGCGGGGTCGCGAAAGTAGTCGATCTGAATGTCAGCTGGCAAACTCGAAACCGCCTCGCGCCAACTGTCTTCGTAAGCCGTTGCACCGCCACCAATTCCAGGCGCCCATGCATCGTGGTGTGTAGGTAGGGCCAATTTCGGGTTTGCGGCACGCACATAAGCAAGCGCATCTCGATAGGCGCTGATAACCATGCCAAACCCCACAATCGCATTGAGCTGTACATCCACGCATTCCGGCAATTGCTCAATGGCAGTGAAAATGGCCTGGCTTGTTGGGTCATCGGTTTTCATGATGCCGGTTGAATCGTGCCAAAACAGCGAGAAATCATCGGCCCTGAATTGGTAGGCCCAGGTTCCACCCGCTGGTTGGCCCACCCCACCGTCGTCGCTCAGTGTGCCCAGAAAGCGCAGTGCCTCAGCCATGCTGGTATTCAGGAAGGTGGGGTAGGTCAACTCATCAGGGATGTAAACCAAAGGTCGGCCACCGCTGAGCAGATCTGTCGGGTCTGCTGCTGAATGCGTGTGTTGAATCACCTGCACTGGTGGCGTGGTCAAAGTGGCCATGTCCGATGAATATGGCCTCCGGTTTGATCGCCGCCAACTCCTCGCGCCCAATGGGCACGTAGTTGGCATGCACCCCGACAATTTCCCAGGCATCGAGTAAAAACAAATGCCCCTTCATACTCACAATGAAGCTGGATACACCCACCCACCAAACCTTCACCACCTCTGGGTTCATCGCGTCGGGCCCAAGAATGTTCTCTCGAATGGCACGCAGTTCAGCAGTGGCTTTGCTTGCAGCAGGCAAGGGTGTGAAGTTCGAGGCATCGAACACATTCAGACGCGTCTCACTGGCTTGGGTGTTTCGATTGTCAGCAATCGATGCCGGGGTGGAGCCGCCCAGGCAGCCGGACAAAAGATGGCTACCGATCATCAGACCGGTGGCTAGCAACAAGGTTTTCATGGGCCCAGCCAAAAAAGAATCAGTGAGTGATACTGATCTCTCAAGCGGCTGGGTTCAGCTGAACCCTTAGGTCCGCGCGCTCACTGAGTTAAGGGTGTCAGAAACTCAATGATGGTTTTCAAGTCCTCTTTCGCCTCAGGCAGCATCAGGGTCATCACCGGCCAAATGTGCGGCATGCCGGGGCGGCTCAGCACTTGCACTGTGCCCCCTTTGGCCTCCACGGCTTCTTTCAGCAGTTCGGCGTCGTCAAACAGGCACTCACTTTCACTGGCGCTGACCAGGATGGGCGGCAGCCCCTTCATGTTGCCCAGTAGCGAAGACGCTTTGGGGTCGGTGGCATCGTGGCCATTCAGATAGGCGTGGGCCGCGTGGTGAATGATGTGCACCGACAACATGCTGTCGCTCTCGTTGTTTCGTTGAATCGACGGGCTTAGGCAACGCATGTCCAGCCCTGGCGAAATCAGCAACCCGGCGGCCACAGCCTGTTTGCTTTTCACAGCGTGTTGCAGCACTGCAAGGCTCAAGTTGCCGCCTGCGGAATCGCCACCAACCACAATCGGTTCGCCATCGGGCGTGTCTTTCACCAAGGCGTCGAATGCCGCCACGCAATCATCATAGGGCGCAGGAAACGGGTGCTCGGGTGCCAGTCGGTAATCAACCATGAACACCCTTAGCCCTAGTGCATTGGCCAAGGCACCACAAAAATGCCGGTACATGGGTGGGCTACCCGACACATAAGCCCCACCGTGAATGTAAAGCAATGCACCACGTGGGTTCACCGGGATCAACCACTCCCCCGGCACGCCGCCCAGCTGGCCTTTCAGGTGTTTCAGCCCTTTGGGCACAGGTGCCAGCAAGCTGGAAGCACCAGTCACCAGGCGGAAACGCTTTACAAAACTGCTTTGCGAACCCTGAATGCTTTTGATGGAAAGGCGAGCAATGCGATTCAATACTTTGGCTTGAATGGATGGCATGAATGACCCGTGGGTTGTTGGCTGTACAGGCTGTTTTTATAACACCAAGCGCATTGATAAAACCGGACAAATCCGGTTTGTGTATGGAAAAACCCTGTTCATGGAACCAAAAGTCAGCAAAATGAAACCCCGGATCCAATGTCCAGAACATAAGCAACGAACAACCATGGTGTTTGAAGAAGATATTTTGATCATCGGTGCAGGTTTGTCAGGAATCAGCGCCGCCTGCCACTTGAAAAAGCAATGCCCGGGCAGACGTTTCACGCTGCTGGAACGTCGAGCCACCATTGGGGGCACTTGGGACTTGTTCCGTTACCCGGGCGTGCGGTCCGATTCCGACATGTTTTCCTTCGGTTTCAAGTTCAAACCCTGGAACAATGCGCATTTCTTTTCACAAGGCGAAGACATTCGCAGCTATGTTCATGAGGCCGCCACGGAAAACAAGGTGTTTGATCACATCCGTTTTCAGCGCAAGGTCACAACCGCGAATTGGGACAGCGCCACGCAACGCTGGACAGTGCATGTGACCAACGAGCAAACCGGTGCGCTGGAACAATACAATGCCCGTTTTTTGATGAGCTGTTCTGGTTACTATAATTACGATCAGGGCTATCAACCCGAATTTGAAGGACAGGCCGACTTCAAGGGGCGTGTGGTTCATCCGCAGCACTGGCCGGCTGATCTGGATTACTCTGACAAAAAAGTGGTGGTGATCGGCAGTGGTGCAACCGCAGTCACGCTGATTCCAAGCATGGCTGAGCAGGTGAAACACATCACGATGTTGCAGCGTTCTCCCTCGTATATTTTGTCATTGCCGTCCGTCGATTTTCTGACCAGGGCTTTGCAGAAAGCGTTGCCTGCCAAACTGGCCTACGCACTGAATCGCAAGCGCACCATTGGTTTGGCGCACCTTATTTTCAAAGCCTGCAAAAGCAAACCCAAAGTGATGCGCCGCTTGTTGATCGCCCGGATGCGCAGCGAACTGAAAGGTTCAGGTGTGGACATGACGCATTTCACACCCAAGTACATGCCTTGGGATCAGCGCCTTTGTCTGGTGCCAGACGGCGACTTTTTCCAAGCCTTGCGCAGCGGCAAAGCCAGCGTGGTCACCGATCGAATTGCGCGCTTTAACGCCACTGGTATTGAGCTGGAAAGTGGTCAGCACCTGCCAGCAGACATCATCGTCACCGCCACTGGATTGAACGTTCACATGTTGGGTGGGGTGCAAGTCAGCGTGGATGGCAAACCCGTGAAGCTGAATAAAACCATGTTTTACAAAAGCGCCATGCTGGAGGGCTTGCCCAATGCGGTGGTTGTGTTGGGGTACACCCATGCGTCATGGACCTTGAAGTCTGATTTGATCAGCGGGTTTGTTTGCCGTTTGCTCAATCACATGGACAAGAAAGGCCATGCAGTGGTCGTGGCCAAAGCTGAAGGGGTGGCCACCGTGGAGGGTTCGACGGTGTTGGGTGGGTTGAATTCTGGTTACCTGCAACGCGTGGCAGACCAACTGCCTCGCCAGGGCGAGGCGCACCCATGGTGTAACCGGCAAGATTACTATCACGACAGCCAAACCCTGCTCAAAGATCCAGTCGATGAGCCGGGGCTGGTTTTTTCTCCACCGGTCTGATTCAGTCGCCGTCGACCCGGGTGAACCGCTGGGTGGTTCGCTCACCCACTTGCACCTGTTCAAAAAAAACTTCAAGCGGGCGGGTCCACACGGTGTGCGCCGATTCGCCACCCAAGGGGCGGTACACCACCACGGGGCTGTGGTCGCTTTCCTGAATGGCCTGGCACACCACTTCATACAGGCCACCTTTGAAGTGCCGATAACGTTCGCCTGGCTTCACCCGCTGTTCAATGTTTGGCAGTGCACCCATGGTTTATAACTCCTCAAATTTCTTGAATATTCAATGTCATATCGTTAAACTGTAGGGCTGTCCTTTAAGAATCGAAAGGAGTTCCTGAATGCCTGCAACCAAGCGTGCAAGCGAGGAAACCAGCAAGCCTGTTACCAAAGCTGCAAGCGCTGCGAAAGCCAAGCCTGTGGCATCCACGCGCAAACCCTCTAAAACTGCATTGTCCCCTGCAGAGGTTACACCTTTGGCGCTGCTTACGCCCAGCAAACCTGCGCGCAGAAGACGATCCGGAGCGGCCAAGCCGCGTAAACTGAAAGGGGCCACCACCACATGGCCGTTCCCAACAGGCTCACGCCCTTAACGACCGTAACCGACGAACCACTATGCTGCTGATCGATATTTTGCGCTTACTGCTGAACACAGCCGCAAGCCTTTTGACTTTTTGCTTGCTGTTGCGTGCCCTCATGCAATGGGTGCGAATTCACCCCAGCAATCCACTGTCGCCCTTTATTTTTTCGATGACCGATTGGTTGGTCAAACCCTTGAGAAAGGGTGTACCCGGTTACGGTGGCATTGATTGGGCCTCAATTTTTGGAGCCTTTGTGGTGTCGTTCGTGTTGCACATTGTGTTGGTGCTTGTCACCGTGGGCTTGGGCAGTGGAGGCCCCAGTGCCACATCCCTGATCACCTTGACCATTCCCATAGCCATCTTCTGGGTATTGCGCAATGTGGCCTACCTGTTGATGGGCATTGTCTTGATTCAGGTCATCCTGAGCTGGGTCAACCCTTTCTCGCCCATTGCCTCGGTGTTAAACGAGCTTTCACGCCCGTTTCTTGAGCCGTTGCGCAGGGTGTTGCCCACCGTTGGCAATGTAGACCTGTCGCCGTTGGCGTTTTTCCTGATTTTGCAGATCATCATGATGGTGTTGCAAAGCCTGATGCCTGGCTTTTAGTGTTGCTTCACAAGCGAACCTGATAAAAAAAGAGCACCGCCAGGGTGCTCTTTTCCATGGTGCTGACTGCGCCGTAGGCAGCGCTCGCCTGGCTTATTAGTGGGTCACTCTCGAGGTGCCACCACCACTGATGATTCGAACACGCTCGCCAGGGCGAAACTGTTCGTCAGCGTCTTGCACATAGGAGCGCAAGGTGCCATTGTCCATGCGCACTGTGATTTCAAGGCCAGCGCGTTGTGAAGCATTGCGCTCGACAGCCTGGCCTGCAACGCCACCAGCCACTGCACCCACAATGGCGCCCACTGCACGGCCGCTACCGCCGCCCACATTGCTGCCAGCCAGGCCACCAATGATGCCGCCCGCGGCGGTGCCCACGCCGTTGGTGTTGCCTTGAATCGTGACTTGGCGGACGCTTTCCACGGTGCCTTGCTCAACAATTTGAGCGCGACGGGTTTCGCCTTCGCGGTACACCTGTCCTGAACTGCTTTGCGTGGCACAGCCTGCCAGTGCGCTGAGCGCGATCAGGGCCACTGCACCAGTGGTTTTTAAACTAAAACGAGCTGTTTGGGCCATGATTATGTTTCCTCTAGTGTTTCAAATTACCAAGGCTTGGAACCAAAAGCCGATTCGAATCGGCTCGCAATGTCCTCGCGTGTGTGCTGGTAGGTCTGTGGGCCCTTCACTGCAATTTTCAGCGAACCCATCAGGCTGGCCAACTTGGCTGCATTCACAATGCCCATGCCTTGAGTTAAACCATACAGCAGACCACCCCGGTAGGCGTCGCCACAGCCTGTGGGATCGGCAATGCTTTCTGCTTTAACGCATGGAATATCATGCCGTTGACCATTGGTGTAAATCCAGCTCCCCTCGGCACCGCGAGTCACCACCAAGGCTTCCAGTTTGCCGGCGATTTGTTCCAGGCTCAGCCCGGTGCGCTCGCACAACATTTTGGCTTCATAATCATTGACAGCGGCGTAGGTGGCAAGTTCCAGAAACCGGTCCAACTCCGGTTTGCCGAACATGGGCAAACCCTGGCCTGGATCAAATACAAAAGGCACACCGGCTTTGGCAAACTGCTCGGCGTGTTCAATCATGCCGTCACGTCCGTCCGGGGCAATAATGCCCAAGGCGATTTCCCCGGCGTCTTCCACTTTGTTCAGGTGCGAATGGCTCATCGCGCCTGGGTGAAACGCGGTGATTTGATTGTCATCAAGGTCGGTGGTGATAAAGGCCTGGGCTGTGAACTCGTCGGAAACCTGTTTCACACAGGTGGTGTCGATGCCCAAAGATTCCAGCCGCTGGAAGTAGCCGCCTGCATCATGTCCAATTGTGGCCATGGGCACGGGCTTGCCGCCCAACATATTCAGGCTGTAGGCGATATTGCCTGCGCAACCGCCCCAGTCTTTTCGCAAGCTGGGTACGAGAAAAGCCACGTTCAGGATGTGAACCTGATCGGGCAAAATTTGGTCTTTGAAGCGGCCATTGAAAACCATGATGGTGTCAAAAGCGATCGAGCCGCAAATCAGTACGCGTTGAGTGGTCATTGTTTTAAATCCATGGGTTGTGTGTTGCAAGCTGCATCAAGGCGCAACCGCGCTGTGGTCAAACAGCTCAAGCCGAAAGCCCGTGGCGGCGCTTTCAGGCAGTTGGGCGTTCAAATTGCTCAGGTTCAAGTATGCCAGTACTTCGACCGTGTTCTTGCCGTTGATGGGCGCTGCCTGGCTTGCAGCGTCCTGGCCGCGCACTTGATAGTCGGCTGGGGTCAAGGCTTTGCTGGCCAACACCAACCCTTGTGAATCCAGTAAATCCAGTTTCAAATGTGGCCACTGGCTGGGAAGGGGGCTGGCGTTGCGCAAAGTCAAATCCACCCGAACATTGTTTTCATCCAGCGCCTGCAAACCGCTGCCATCGACCACCAATGCAGCTGTGGGTTGTTGGGTGAACCAGTGTTTGATGGAGCCGCTGGACTGCTCAATGTAAGCCACCAGACCTGGAAACTGCGGGCTCCACTGCAAGCGTTGCATCCACGCCCATTGCAGGCCCAGTAGCAAGGCCAATGCAGCGCATGTCCATTTCTGTGCAGGTGTGCTGTTTTTCAGGCTGAATGGCGCTGGCTTGATAGCATGTTGGGCGAACAAAGCTTCGGCGCCGTGCTGCATTGCGGGGGCGCCAACGGAAGGGTTGCTGTGTTGTTCCGGCCCGCTTGGGCCCAGGTTCAAAGTCTGCCAAACCTGCGTGTCGGCCGATGTTAAATGCTCAATACCAGAGAACACGGTTTTGCATTGGCCGCATCGAACCTTGCCTTCATGCGTTTGCAGTTGGCCAGAAGTGACTTTGAACAAGGTGTTGCAATGGGGGCAGCGTGTGGCAAGGCTCATGATCGAATATTACCCCAAGGCGTGGTCGCGGGTTTGGGCTTTGTCAATGGTCAAGTTGACCGTGCAGGCACACCCAGCCGTCGCGTTCGGCCCACACCGAGAGCTTGATCCACTGTGAATAGTGCTCAATCACGTCTTCGGCTTGCCTCGCGAGTACACCAGACAACACCAAGTGCCCGCCGGGCTCCACATGGCTACACAATGAAGGCGCAAGCACCTTCAATGGGTTTGACAAAATGTTGGCCACCACCACCGGAAACTTGCGCTTGGCCAAGGGAAAATCGGGCAGGCCACAGGGCATGCTGACACCATTGTTTTGCGCGTTGTAGGCGGTGCTGTCAACGGCTTGCGGGTCGATATCCACGCCCACGGCGCTGGCTGCGCCAAGCTTCAATGCAGCAATGCCCAAAATACCCGAGCCGCAGCCGTAATCCAATACGTCTTTGTTTTGTAGCGGGTGGCCAGACAGCCAACGCAGGCACAGGGCGGTGGTGGGGTGGGAACCTGTCCCGAAGGCAAGGCCGGGGTCTAGCACCAGGTTGATGCGCTCGCCAATGTCTTGCGGTGTGTGCCACGAAGGCACGATCCACAAACGGTCTGAAATTTCGATCGGGTCGAACTGTGACTGCGTCAGGCGCACCCAGTCTTCCTGAGGCACCTCGGTGTAATCCACTGCAACACCAGCCAGTAAATCAGATGGAATTTCATCAAAAATTTGCTGACCTTCCTGCTGGTTGCGAAACAACGCAACCACATGGTTCAAACCCCAAGCGGCCGATTCTGGCTCCATGCCGGGTTCGCCGAACAGGGGTTGTTCGTCTTCGCTGTCGGCGTTGGCGTCTTCCAGGCTGACTGCAAGGGCGCCCAATTCCATGAGCAGGTCCGACACTTCGTCGGCTTGCTCAAAAGGCAGCGTCAGTTTGGCCTGAATCAGCGGGCTGGCTTGGGTGTTGCTCATGTGGCCTTATTTCACTCGGGATTCGAGCTTGTGCTCAAGGTAATGAATGCTTGTACCACCTTCAATGAACCGTGCGTCTTCCATCAATTCGCGGTGCAGGGGCGTGTTGGTTTTGATGCCGTCCACCACCAGTTCAGCCAAGGCCTGGCGCATGCGGGCCATGGCCTGCTTTCGGTCTTCCCCGTAGGTAATGACTTTGGCAATCATGGAATCGTAGTGAGGTGGCACGTTGTAGCCACTGTACACATGGGAATCCACCCGCACACCGGGGCCGCCCGGCGCGTGCCAGTTCTTGATCGGCCCGGGGGAAGGGACAAACTTGAAGGGGTCTTCCGCGTTGATGCGGCATTCGATGGAGTGACCGCGAAACTCGATGTCGCGCTGGCGAAAACGCAGTTTTTGCCCGGCAGCCACCCGTATTTGTTCTTGCACAATGTCCACGCCAGTGATCATTTCAGTCACTGGGTGTTCAACTTGTACACGGGTGTTCATTTCGATGAAGTAGAACTCGCCATTTTCATAGAGGAATTCAAACGTGCCAGCACCACGGTAGCCAATTTTCCGACAGGCTTCCGCACAACGCTCGCCGATTCGTTCAATCAACCGGCGGGGAATATTCGGTGCAGGTGCTTCTTCAATCACTTTCTGATGGCGCCTTTGCATGGAACAATCGCGCTCGCCCAGCCACACCGCATTTTTGTGTTCGTCAGCCAGCACCTGGATTTCGATGTGTCTGGGGTTTTCCAGAAACTTTTCCATGTACACGGCCGGGTTGTTGAATGCCGTACCCGCTTCGGTTTTGGTCATGGTCACGGCGTTGAGCAAAGCCGCTTCGGTGTGAACCACGCGCATGCCGCGCCCACCGCCACCACCGGCCGCCTTGATGATGACCGGGTAGCCCACCTGGCGTGCAATTCGCACGATCTCGCGGGGATCGTCTGGTAACTCGCCTTCAGAACCCGGCACGCAAGGCACGCCGGCCGCAATCATGGCGCGCTTGGCCGACACTTTGTCGCCCATCAACAAGATGGATTCTGCGCGCGGGCCGATGAATACAAAGCCGCTTTTTTCAACCCGATCAGCAAAACTGGCATTTTCAGACAAAAAGCCATAGCCGGGGTGAATGGCCTCGGAATCGGTGACCTCTGCGGCACTGATGATCGCCGGGATGTTGAGGTAGCTTTCCTTGGAATTCGGGGGGCCAATGCACACGGATTCGTCTGCCAACTTGACATATTTGGCATCCAGATCGGCGGTGGAATGCACCACCACGGTTTTGATGCCCATTTCCTTGCATGCCCGAAGGATGCGCAGGGCTATTTCGCCTCGATTGGCGATCAGTATCTTTCCAAACATGGTGATCGCTCCTGATCTACTCGATGATGAAAAGCGCTTGACCAAACTCCACGGGCTGACCGTTCTCAACCAGAATGGCTTTCACCACGCCTGATTTGTCTGATTCAATTTCATTGAGCAGCTTCATGGCTTCAATGATGCACAAGGTGTCGCCTTCCTTAACGGTACTGCCAACTTCAACGAAGTTGGGCGCACCGGGGCTTGCTGCACGGTAAAAAGTACCAACCATGGGGGAGGGCACCTTGTGACCGGCTTCTGCCGCTGGCGCAGCGGCCGGTGCAGCAGTTGCTGGTGCTTGCGCCGCCTGGGTTGCAGCCGTGGGGGCCTGTTGCATCATCTGGGGGGCAGCCATGGTGTATTGCGGTGGTTGGCTTTTGACAATACGCACCTTGCCTTCGCCTTCAGTCACTTCCAGTTCGGAAATGTCGGATTCTGCGACCAGGTCGATCAGGGTTTTTAGCTTTCTGAGGTCCATTTACTAACTCCATCTAGGGAGGTTGGTTGTGGGCTTGCATCTACGGCAAGCCTTCTTTGTGTGTCGCACAACCAAGCGCGTGGTCAATTTGGCCTAACTTCGCTCAGTGTGCACCGAAAATCATTGAATTTCCAGTTTGATGAGCCCAGTCATTGATACTTTCAACAGGTGGGCCAATCAACTTTTGCGCAAGCATACCTGAATTTATCGCTGTAGTGCATCCGTGATGGTGTGCATGTGTATCCTGCCGGCTTCTGTGAGCAACTCATTACCATTTTCGTCCAAAATGACGGTAAATGGTAATCCACCTTGTCTGTTGCCCAATGCTTTTCCAAGCTCGGTGCCTGCCATGCCAGCCAGCACGATGGGGTAATTTACTGGGGTTTTTTCCAGAAATTGCTGCACGTTGTCCGCAGAATCAATGGCAATGCCGATCAGTTCAACATTTTGGGCTTTCAATTGCGGGTACAACTCATCAAGCTCCGGCATTTCTTCCACGCACGGTGGGCACCAGGTGGCCCAGAAATTCAGCACCACCACCTTGCCCTCAAGCACACCCAAGTCGAGTGAACCGCCTTGCGTGGTTTGAAAAGTGTAGCCGCTCAGGGGGTAGTTGCTGTCGCCTTGTTGGGGCTTTAAGCCGAAGTAAAGGCCAATGGCCAGCGCAATCAGGGCTGTGAAAACGGGTAGGAATTTGTTTTTCATGATGCTGCTTCGATCAGGCGGATTAAGCCTGCTGTGTCGGTTTGAAAAAGGGTGCCATCGGGCGATTGCTTGTTCAAAAGGCCTCGACGTTGAGTCATGTTGGTCACGCCCAGTTGAAACCAGCGCTGCTTCCAGCGAAAGGCCACGGCGGGGAATGCCTTTCCCGCCAACAGGGCGTCTTCACAGGCATCGAAAGCAATGTTCTGGTTCAAAAGCCAGAAATCCACCTCTTTTTCGTTGTCTGCAAAAGCAATTAGGTGAATGTCGGAATGGGCACTGCCTGTTCCGTTCACCGCGGCACCATACACGATGGGCTCGAACTGCTCGATTCCTTTCATGAATTGGAGTGCAACTGCACGCAATTCGTTCAATTCGCCTGGTTGGGTGTCGGCCTGAAACAGCGCCTGGTAGGCGCGCACTTCGTCTTGAATTTCTTGATCAGACGGTGTGCGCTCGCGGGGCAGGCGGGCTTTGCCAACCTTGGCCTTGATCGCTTGTGTGCGAGCGGTGTGATAATCCAGACCCTCCTCGGCAATGAGTCGGGCTGCGGTCATCGCAATTTCCGTGCGAAGTTCGTCTTGCGGGGCAAAGAATTCTTCCATGCAGGCAGTGTATCCAAATTTGAAGGCACTACAATATGGGCTTGTTCTGAAAGGAAGAAAGAATGCACATCCACATTTTAGGGATTTGCGGCACCTTCATGGGTGGTGTGGCCCAATTGGCGAAAGCGCTTGGTCACACTGTGACGGGCTGTGACACCAATGTTTATCCGCCCATGAGCACCCAGCTGACCCAGTCTGGTATTGAGTTGACCGAGGGGTTCGGCGTGGATCAACTGGCGATCAAACCCGACCTGTGGGTGGTGGGCAATGTGGTGTCGCGAGGCAACCCCTTGATGGAGGCTATCCTGAATGAAGGTTTGCCTTACGTCAGCGGGCCACAGTGGGTAGGCGAACACATTTTGCGTGGCCGCACTGTGCTGGCTGTGGCCGGCACGCATGGCAAAACCACCACCAGCGCCATGCTGGCTTGGGTGCTGGAACAGGCGGCCATGAAACCGGGCTTCCTGATTGGCGGTGTGCCTGGCGGGTTTGGCGTGTCTGCCAACCTCGGCCAAGGCGATTGTTTTGTGATTGAAGCCGATGAATATGACACCGCATTCTTCGACAAACGCTCAAAATTCGTGCATTACCGACCCACGGTTGCGGTGCTCAATAACCTTGAGTTCGATCACGCTGACATTTTCGCTGATCTTGCAGCCATCGAAACCCAATTTCATCATTTGGTGCGCACCGTGCCCTCCAAAGGCCGTGTGGTTTGCCCCGCTGGTTGTGATGCCTTGGAACGCGTCATTCAACGCGGCTGCTGGACGCCAGTGGAGCGGTTTTCAAGCAATCCTGACGCCCCTGTACCGTCCTCGCCCTGGCAGGCCCGGGTGCTGGGCGCTTCGCATTTTGAGGTGTTTCACCAAGGTGCGCCGCAAGGTGAAGTGCGCTGGGCGTGGTCGGGCCTGCACAATGTGAACAATGCACTGGCGGTGATTGCCGCTGCACATGCAGTGGGTGTTCCAGCACGTACAGCCTGCAATGCTTTAAGCCTGTTCCCCGGTGTGAAGCGCCGCATGGAATTGCGCGGCGAGCAAGGTGGGGTTCGCATTTATGATGATTTTGCTCATCACCCCACGGCCATTGCAACCACGCTGGAAGGCGCACGTGCCCGCATGGCCGAAGAGGCCGCAGCAGCAGGCCAGCGCCCGGGTCGATTGATTGCGCTGTTTGAGCCACGGTCCAACACCATGAAAATGGGAACGCTGGCACGTGCTTTGCCAGCTTCATTTGATCAGGCTGACGCGGTGTTGTGCTACACCGCAGGCATCCAATGGGATGTTCGGGATACCTTGGCCAGCCTGGGCGAGCGGCTGCATGCGCAATCTGATTTGGGTGCGCTGGTCAATACCGTGGTGAACACGGTCAAGCCGGGTGATTGGGTGGTGGCGATGAGCAATGGGTCGTTTGGGGGCGTGCATCAACAGTTGTTGGACGCGCTGAAGGAACAGGCCGCCAATTGACACCTTTTCGGTTCACAAGCCCCGGTTCGTTCCCTTGCGCAGGTTCGCCGCCCGAATTGGTGGTGTATCTGCATGGTTTTAGGTCGTCTTCCCGCTCAGTGAAGGCTCAGAAGGTCATCGATGTGTTTCAACGTGCCGGGCTGGGCGGCCAATTGTGGGTGCCCGATCTGCCTGCTTCGCCAGAAGACGCCATGGATCTGGTCGAGTCGCAGTTGCATAGTCGCCTGGCCAGTCAGCCTGATTTGTCAATCGCGTTTGTGGGCAGTTCCCTGGGGGGCTATTACGCCACCGTGTTCGGTGAACGGTATCCGCAATCGAAGGTGGTGTTGTTAAACCCGGCCATTGAACCTTATCTGGATTTGCACTACCAATTGGGCAAGAAAACGGTGTATTTCACCCAAGAAGAGTTCGAGTTTGTACCGGCTTACCTGGATGCCCTTAAAGCCATGCAAACCACAAACCTGACCCGTCCCGAGCGTTACTTCCTGGTGGCTGCCGCGGGCGATGAGGTCTTGGACTGTGACACCATGCTGGCTCGCTATCCGGGTGTGCATTGTTTGCATGTGTTGGGTTCTGACCATGCGTTGAGCGATTTTGACGACCTGCTGCCATTTGTTCGGCTGTTTTTGGGTGTGGTTTAAGATGGGCGTTTTGTGGCGCACACAATGCCCGCCCACTTGGCCGAAGTGGGCCCGGAATTGGGCGACAACCCGTGGTTCACTCACCCGGCGTTTGTCTGGTTTGGGCCAGGGTTTTGAAGTACAAGCCGTGTATCAGGGCGCGGGCCCCGTTGCCCACTGCGCAGTGCCACCTGAGTGCGCGCGCGCTGGCTGGATGCGACAACGCCTGGTGCGTTTGCGCGTGGGTGGGCAAGTGGTGGTGTTGGCACAAACCCTGTTGAAAATGGATGGGCCTGTGAACGATTGGCACTTTTGGCGCGGGCTTGGCAACAGGTCGCTGGGCTCGGTCTTGTTTTCAGACCCGACCGTTCAACGTGGGTGTTTGTATTTTGCTCGTTTGCCAGCCAATGAGCCTTGGGTCAAGGCACTGGTTGGTGAGCAGCGTGCCGGGCAGCCTAGCGCTGTGGGTACGCAAAGAATTTGGTATGCACGTTGTTCGCGCTTTACGCGCGGACACGGGCGAACGCCGTTGTGGGTGATGGAAGTTTTCCTGCCGCAACTTGGGAATCACCTTTAGGAATGTTATGAATTTGTATTATGAAGAAGCGGGCGCTTTCAAAGTGGGGCGAGTGCTTCAAGAGCAGGGCAACGCGTTTCAAGTTGAAACCTTGCATGGCAAACGCAGCAAAGTGAAAGCCAATAGCGTCATGTTGAAGTTTGATTCACTGGGATTGCATGAATTCAATGCCCAGGTTGAGGCTGTGTCGCAGGAAGTGGATGTGGAGTTTCTTTGGGAGTGCGCACCTCAAGGTGAATTCGATTTTGCGGCCATGGCGCAGGAATATTTCGGTGAAAAGCCCAGTGTTGTTCAACAGGCTGGCGTGTTGGCTGCCTTGCATGCGGCTCCTGTGCATTTCCACCGCAAAGGCAAAGGCATGTACCGCGCTGCGCCGCCAGAAATTTTGCAGGCCGCGTTGGCCGGGCTTGAGAAAAAGCGCTTGGCTGCCGAGCAACAGCAAGCGTGGGCTGATGCACTGGTGCGTCGCGAATTGCCGGAAGGCTTTGCAAAACAGGCCGCCACCTTGTTGGTTAAACCCGACAAGAACAGTGCCGAATACAAGGCCCTGATGCTGGCTTGTACCGAGGCAGGCCGTTCGCCGGATGTGCTGTTGATCGAGTGCGGCGCGTTCAAATCCGTTCACGACATGATGCGTGCCCGTTTCACAGCCATTCATTTCCCCAAGGGCACAGAGGTTGATTTGCCTGCGCCCCAGGTGCCGGCAGACCTTGATGAATTGCCCGTGGCCAATGTGCGGGCCTTCTCCGTGGACGACATATCCACCACTGAGATCGACGACGCCTTCAGCGTCACCTGGCTTGACGATCATCGCGCTCGGGTTGGTGTTCACATCGCAGCCCCGGCTTTGCTGATACAGCGTGGCAGCCCCTATGACCGTGTAGCCCGCGAGCGGCTGTCTACAGTGTATGCGCCGGGCGATAAAATCATCATGTTGCCCGATCAATTGGTGCAACTCAGCACTTTGGCCGAGGGCACCACCGTACCAGCGGTCAGCATTTACACTGAGGTGGATACCAACACAGGTGAGTTGCTTGGCAAACCATACAGCGCGATCGAACAGGTGCCGATTGGTGCCAACCTGCGCCACAATCACCTGGACGCGGCCTTGTCCAGGGAAGTGCTCGAAGACCCTGAAGTGAACGATCTGGCTGAAGTGGGCGAGTTTTTCCCGGCCTTGAAGTTGCTGTGGAAAAGTTCTTGTGTGTTGCGCCTGGAGCGTGAACTGGTGCGTGGTCAGCCTGAAAAGCACACTCGCATTGATTTCAACTTTTATGTGGCCGAAGACGGCACCGTCGAGATTCAGCCCCGTCGAAGGGATGCACCGCTTGATTTGCTCGTGGCCGAATGGATGATTTATGTGAACCGCGAGTGGGGCGGCCTGCTCGATGATTGCAAGGTCACAGGCATTTATCGTGTTCAGCCTCACATGGGGCGGGTGCGGATGTCGACCCATGCTGCACCCCACGCAGGTTTGGGCGTGCCGCAATACGCCTGGAGCACTTCGCCATTGCGCCGTTATGTGGATTTGGTGAATCAGCAGCAGTTGATCTCCGTGTTGCGCCAAGAGCCACCGGTTTACACCGCCACTGACGCCGAATTGTTGTCTGCCGTGAATAGTTTTGATGTGACCTACAAAGCGTATGCCGAGTTTCAGCAAAGCATGGAGCGCTACTGGTGCCTGCGCTGGATTCAGCAAAAAGGTCAAACACGCTTTGACGGTGTGGTGGTTAAAGACGAGCTGGTCCGGCTCGATGACATTCCGCTGTTCGTGCGCCTGGTGGGTGTGACTTCACCCGGTCGTGGTGTCGCGGTTGAGGTGGAGCTCGACCAGGTGGATGAACTGAGCCTGACTGTGTCGTGCAAATTGCTGGCCTTGAAAACCGGCACCGCCACACGGCTGTTCGACGACGAAGAACCGCTGGATGAAGCGTTCGACGAAGTGCAAACCGGGCAAGCTGAGCAAATCGATGGTGAGGTGCACCCCCCACCTGCGGCTGAAGCCGCGTCAGGTCAGCTTGACGAGAAACAGGGGGGCAGCGCTGCGTGAACACCTTGCGTGCAACCGTGGGTGAATTGAACCTGAAGAAAGCCATGGTGCTCTCGCTGGTGTTGCACGCCTTGTTGTTGTCAATTCAGTTTTCTGCGCCCAAAGTGGACACCGCATTCAGCCGGCCGCTTGAAGTCATTCTTGTCAACGCCCAGTCCGAGAAAGCGCCCACCGATGCCAAAGTGCTGGCGCAAGTGGCGCTCGATGGCGGCGGGCAAGCCGACCAGGGGCGGGCCACCACCTTGCCCGGTCAAGGCGACGATTCTGTCACCCAGCGAGAGCTGATCGCAACCAAGGAACGCTTGAAGTCGTTGGAAGTGCTGCAACGCCAGTTGTCCAACGCGTCGATTAGAAAACCCATAGAAGACAAGGCCGAAACGCCTGAAGTGGGTGCCGACACGGTCGATCAACGGGCACTGGAGATCAAGCGCTTGCAAGCCCAAATTTCCGAAAACATCAAAAGCTACAACGAGCGGCCCCGCAAACATTTTTTTTCCCCGCGAACCTCGCCTTACGCGTTTGCCATTTACGAAGAAGCATGGCGCGCCAAAGTTGAACAGGTGGGCAATGCCAATTACCCGGAGGAGTTGAAAGGGCGGATTTATGGCAAGTTGCGCATCACAGCCTACATTCGCGCCGACGGTACATTGGAAGATGTGGAGTTGGATCGCTCCTCGGGTTCCGCTGTGCTTGACCGTGCCGCCTTGAAAATTTTGCGCATGTCGACGCCCTTTCCGCCTTTTCCTTCTGAAATGCGTGCGAAAGCAGACATTTTGGCAATCACTCGCACATGGGTCTTCAGTCGCGATACCATCAGCACCGAATACTGATCTTTGGAGAATCTGCTTGAGCCCTGCCAACCGATATGTGGTGATTGGCCACCCCATTGCACACAGCATGTCGCCGTTCATTCATCAACATTTTGCAAAGCAATTGGGCTTGCCCATGCAATACGAGCGTTTGCTCGCGCCACTGGACGGTTTTGCCCGCAGTGTGGCCGCGCTGAAGGCGGCAGGGGTTCAAGGGGCCAATGTCACTGTGCCGTTCAAGTTTGAAGCCTTTCAATTGGCACACACCCACTCAGATTCAGCCACGTTTGCGCAGGCCGCCAATACCTTGAAGTTTTTCCCGAACGGACAGGTTGTGGCAGACAACACCGATGGTGGCGGCTTGTGCCGCGACCTGGATCGGCAGTTAAAGGCCATGAATTTGTCGTTGTCAGCGTGCCAGGTGTTGATGATTGGCGCAGGTGGTGCAGCCAGTGGTTGTGTGGCTGCATTTCAGGCCCATGGTGTGCAACACCTCACGGTGTTGAACCGAACTTCCGCCAAGGCACGCGCATTGGCCGACAGGGCCGAAGCCATTGACTTGCCTGCCGCCGGTGGCGCGCTGGACAGCCCGCCGAGCCAGTTTGATGTGCCGGGCGCGCCTGTGGTGATTGTGAACGCTTCAGCCAGCAGTTTGGGCGGGCAGGTGCCTGACATTCACCCCGACTGGTATGCGCGTGCAGTGTTGGCCTACGACATGATGTACAGCCCAGAGCCCACTGCATTCATGAACCACGCCCAAGGCGTGGTGGCAGGTTTGCCTTGTAGTGATGGCTTGGGCATGCTGGTTTTTCAGGCCCAGTTGGCCTTTGAATGGTGGACCGGGCAAAGCCCGGACGCGCTGGCCACTTTGCAAGCCGTGCGCCAGCACTTGTTGAATACAAAGGGCTGACCCCATGGCCAAACGACGCAACATGGCAGCGCGCAAAAGCAGGCCTTTCAGCTTGAACCCCTTGGTGTGGTTGTGGCGCCTGTTTTTTTGGGGCTTTTGCGCGTTGGTGTTGCTTCAGCTGTGGTACTTGGCTCAAATCGCCATGTGGGCCAAGGTGAACCCCAGCAGTACCAGTTTCATGCAAACCCGTTTGGCTGAAATCCGGAAAACAGAACCGGGTTTTCAGTTGAAGCACCAGTGGGTGCCTTATGACCAAATTTCCTTGAACCTCAAGCGTGCGGTGATCGCGGCCGAAGACAGTGGTTTTGTTGAGCACAAGGGTGTGGAAATGGCCGCCATCGAATTGGCCATGAAGCGAAACGAGCGAAGGGGTAAAGTCACTCACGGCGGTTCGACCATCACGCAACAGTTGGCAAAAAACCTGTTTTTGACCAGTAAAAGAAGCTATTTGCGCAAAGGGCAGGAGTTGGTGATTGCCCTGATGATTGAAGCGCTTTGGGACAAACGCCGCATTCTGGAGGTGTATTTGAATGTGGTGGAGTGGGGCAACGGGGTGTATGGTGCACAAGCAGGCGCCCGGCACCATTACGGAGTCAACGCCAGCCAGTTGAACGCCTATCAGGCCGCGCGAATGGCGGGCATGCTGCCTGCACCGCGCTATTTCGACAAGCGACGCAACTCCCCATACCTGGCTCGAAAAACCGCAACGTTACAAAAACGCATGTATCAAGTGGCGGTGCCGCGTTAATTCAAGAAAACAGGGTATCCCACAGCTTGCGAATGGGTTTTTGCAGCACCAGCATGGCCGGGTCGCTGGTTCGTGACTTGTCCATGCCAGCCAGTCGCAAGGCGTGTTGTTTGGCCCGCAGCTGCCGGTAAGCGTCGGCCACGTAGTTGGCCAGTTCCTGTGGCACCAGGCCCAGTTCTCCAGCTTTTTTCAGCAGCGCAATATTCCCTTTGTTTTGGGTCAATTCCGGGTGCTTGCTGGCATGCCCCAATACCAGGGCTTGCACCATGAATTCCACATCCACCATGCCGCCACGGTCGTGCTTGACGTCGAACAATTCAGAGTTGTTGGGGTGGCCTTCGAACATTTTCTCGCGCATGGTCAGCACCTCGGTTTTCACGGCCTCCCATTGTCGTGGCAGCTGCAAAATTTCCTCTCGAAGTTGTTCAAAACGCTTGCCAATGGTTGCATCGCCCACGCAAAAGCGCGCACGGGTGAGCGCCTGATGCTCCCAGAACCACGCCCCAACACCGCCCTCACGGCGTTGGTAGGATTCAAAGGAACTCATGCTGCTCACCAGCAAGCCCGCCTCACCATTGGGGCGAAGCCGGTAGTCTGTTTCGAACAGCGTGCCAGCGCTGGTTTGGGTGGTTAGCCAGCGGTTCACTCGTTTGGCCAAGTTGGCATACAACTCGGGGGCGCGGTCATCGTCGTCGTCAAAGAGGAAAATCAAATCCAGGTCCGAGGCATAGCCCAATTCCTTGCCCCCATGCTTGCCGTAGGCAATCACGGCAAATTTTGGGTTGGCCCGGTGGCGTTTGGGCAATTGTTCCCATGCACAACCCAGCACCACTTCCAGGGTGGCGTCAGCCAATTCAGACAGCAGGTCTGATACATGCTCCACGGTCAACAGGTTTTCAAGGTCTTGTGCCAACAACCTGAACAATTGTGCATGGTGCTGCTCGCGTACCAAGTCCATTTGGCGTTCCAGGTCGGCTTGCCCATCGGGTAAACGCGCCTGGTCGAGCATGTCGCGAAGTTGCTCTTGCCAACTGCTGAAATGCGGGGGCGTCAGCAAGGTGCGGCTGTCAAGCAACTCATCGAGCAACAAGGGGTGTCGAATTAAAAAACTGGCAGCCCAAGGGCTCACCGCCAACATTCGGGTCACGCGCATGCGCGCGATGGGGTATTCATCCAGCAAGCTGAGGTAAGCACCACGGCGAGCCACCGTCTCGATCAGGTCGCAACAGTGTTTCCAGCAGGAATCGGGTGCAGGCGATGCCCCTGCTGCCGCCAACAAGGCGGGCATCAGTCTGTCCACTCGCTCGCGGTGTGCATCGGGCAGTGCCTGGTAGCGGCTGGAGTCAATCAGGTGCTGGTAACGCTCTTGCGCTGCCTGTGGGTTTCTAAACCCCTGGGTGAGCGTGTCCGCCCACGGCAATTCCAGGTTGGGGGTTTCTTCGTCTTCCTGTTTGTCACCAAACACCACATCAAAATGGCTGGCCACAAAATCCATGTGCCGTTTCAGGGTTTTCAAAAAATTGGCAGGGTCTTGAAAGCCCATGGAACGCGCAATTCGCAACACTTCCGTGGGTGAGGGCGGCAGGCGGTGGGTTTGTGCGTCTTCAATGTATTGAAGGCGGTGTTCCAGGTTGCGCAGAAAACGGTACGCATTCACCATTTTTTCGAGATCATCCTGCGTGATCAGGCCCAACTCCACACACACTTCCAGTACATCGACTGTGCGACGCAGTTGCAAGCGGGGTTCGCGCCCGCCTCGAATCAATTGAAAAGCCTGCGCAGTGAACTCAATTTCCCGTATGCCGCCTCGGCCAAGCTTCACATGAATGGAGCCTGGGTATTGGCTTTCGCGCTTGTTCACTTCATTTCGAATTTGAACATGCAAGGCACGCAACGCGCGGATGGAACCGAAGTCCAGATACTTCCTGAATACGAAGGGACGAACAATGTTGTTCAGGCTGTCCAGTGCGGTTTGGAATGCGTCTTCCTGATTCGGATCGACCGCCCAATTGATGACGCGCGCCTTGATCCAGGCGTATCGTTCCCACTCTCGCCCCTGCACCACAAAATACTCTTCAAGCATGTCTTGGGTGACGACCAAGGGGCCAGAATCGCCATTGGGGCGCAAGCGCATGTCCACGCGAAACACAAAACCTTCATCGGTCACCTCGGAAATGATCCGAATCAGCCGTTTGCCCACTGCATTGAAAAACTCGGCGTGTGATTGCTTTTTGCCTTGCGGCCCACCCTGTGTTTCACCATCGCTGTTGTGCAGAAAAATCAGGTCGATGTCGCTGGACGCATTCAACTCCAACCCGCCAAGTTTGCCCATGCCAACAATCATCAAACAATCGCCGTTGGCCGGTTCGCCATAGCGTTCTGCTTGAAGGCGGTGGCTTAGGTTCAATGCAATTTGTGTGGCTGCGTCTGCAAGGTAAGAAAGCGCTTCGGTCACATCAAACAGCTCCACTTTGCTTTGCAAATCGCGGCGCATGATCTCGATCATGCTGCGTTGGCGAACCAAACGCAGTTCAGCCATCAAGGCTTTTTCCTCGGTCAAGGAACGAGCCTTCTCAAGCCATTGTTCGATGCAATCGATCAGGTGTTTGTCTTCGTGCTCAAGGGTGTTCCATTCCGGGAAACGGTTCAGCCAGCGCTTGGCAAACTGGGAATGGTTGGGCCAGACATGGTGATAGAAATCCAGTGGGTCGCTCATGGGCTGTCGTATTTGGTGAATGCTTGGTTCTACAATAGCGTACTACAGGTGTTTGGCATTCTTAGGGCGGTATTACTTGCAAGAAGGGACTAACCAGCAACAAAATTCAACATGGATCAGCGCGCAGGGTGTGCGTCGGCTGAGTGTGTTTGTTTTCTGGGGCCTCATTGCCCTGTACGTTCCGCTTTGCATGGCCCTGTTGGCTTTGAAGTGGTGGGTGCTGCCCGACATCGACCGGTACCGCCCAGCCATACAAACATTTCTTCAGGAACAAACCGGCCTGCCTGTCACTTTGGGTGCCTTGTCCGCCCAGTGGCAGGGCTTTAGCCCGCAAGTGGTGGTGAGCACTTTAAGCATACCCACACCCGCTGGTGACGTGGGTTTTCAGGCCAGCCAAATTCGCATGGACTGGTCATTGGCCAGCTTTTTGGCGTTCTCGCCGCGCTTAAACAATCTGGAAGTGCAGTCGCCCAACCTGTTGGTTGAACGTGACACCAACGGCACCTTTGTGGTGGCGGGTGTGCGCATGGTCGACGATGGCACCGAAGGCAACCCCGGCCTGGACTGGTTGTTAAGCCAGGAGCGCGTGTGGTTGAACGGGGGTGTGGTTCAGTGGCGCGACCATATCGGAAAGCTGCCCGATGCCCGCCTTGAAAATGTTCAACTTCTGCTTGAAAACAGCCTGAACCGCCATCGCGCCGGCTTGAATTTTGACGTGCCCATGCTGACTGAGCAATCGGTGGTGGCGCAGCTTGATTTTAAAACTCCGATTTTGAATCGCGACATGGGGCGTTTTGATCAATGGAAAGGCTCCTTCTATGCGCAGGCTGCGCTGGACAAGACCGAGCCTGTCGAATCGGTGTTCAAGGCTTTCGAGCTGGATGTTGACTTAACCAGGCCCGAAGGCAAAGTGTGGGCGGATTTCGCCCAAGGTGCCATTCAGCGCACTGTGTTTGACGCGCGCGTGGCTCAGCTGCGTTTTGCCAACCCGCAGGTGGACGCCGTGCCCTTTGACATGGTCAACACCAGTGCCATTGTTGAAGTGCAAGGCGAACAAGGTTTGCTCGACCCTCAAGCCGTCACCGTGCGCCAACTCAGGGGCCAGATTTCAGGTGAGCAACAGTTTGGCCCCAGTGACCTGTCCATCACCCGGATGAAGCAAGACCAAGGCGTGGATTGGGGCGTGCAAATCACCGAGCTGGACGCAGGGCAGGCCAAATCCATCATGACTGAATTGGCTCCACACCTGGGCCAGGCCGATCAACTGGAAAGATTGAGCCACTTTCGTTTTGATGGGTTGCTCAAACTGGTCAATGTGCGTTGGCAAACTTTGAACGACGCCTCTGTGTCGCACGCAATTGCATTTAACTCCGATGTTGAATTCAGCAAGCTGACTGTGCAATACACCGACCCGCCCGCTTCGGGCAATGGCAAGGTCACGGGTTTTAAAAACATCAGTGGCACCTTCCGCGGTGACAACCAACAAGGGCAATGGACACTGAATGGCAAGCAGGTGGAAGTGGCCTTGCCTGAGGTGTTTGCCAATGAAGTGCTGGCTTTCGACCAGGTGACAGGGCGGGGTGGTTGGAGCAATATTTTCGACGCTGAAAAGCCAGTGGTATTCACCCTCGAGGACTTGCAGGTCAGTAACGCCGATTTACAGGCCGAGGTTTCTGGCCGTTATGAATTTCGCCGTGAACAGCCCGATGTGATTGATTTCAGGGGCAGCCTGCCCCGGGCAGATGTGGCCAAGGTGCCCAATTACCTGCCTTTGGTGGTGGGTGAGAATGCCAGGCAATGGCTGGCTTCTAATTTGAAGGCAGGCACTGCCCGGCAAGGCGAATTTTTGATTCGTGGCAGCTTGGACCAATTCCCGTTCGATGCGCCCGACAGCGACGGTCTGTTTCAAATCATAGTGCCCATTGAAAAGGGTCAGCTCACTTATGCGCAAGGCTGGCCCGCGATTGCCGACATCAATGGCACGGTTCGTTTTGAAGGCAAACGCATGCAAATTCAGGCACAACAAGCCAGTACATTGGGCGTGGCCTTGAAAAACATACAGGCTGAAATACCCAACCTGGATGCGTGGGAGCCCGTGCTTGGCATCACTGGGAAAGCCGAGGGCGAGTTGGCCAATATGGTGCGGTTTGTCAATCAAAGCCCTGTTCGAGACTTGCTCAGCAATGTATTGGGCAGTGCCCAGGCCGAGGGTTTGGCCGATTTGAATCTTGAGTTGACCATTCCCATTGCCGACCCTGACAAAACACAGGTGAAAGGCGACGTGAAGCTGGCCAGCAACAGCATTCGACTGGTTGAGGGCATGCCCTGGATTGGCGAGGCCACAGGCAATATTGAATTTTCCAATCAGGGTTTTGCTTTAAAGCAGGTTCAAGGGCAGGCACTGGGTGGCACAGTAATCTTGAAAGGCGGCACCAATTCAAGTGGCTGGATGGATATTCGCGCCACCGGCACAGCGCGCGCCAAAGGTTTGGCCCAGTATTTGAACCCCCACCTGGAGCCATACCTCAGCGGTTCAACGCCATACACGGTGTTGGTGTCCAATCGGGAACAGGGTTTGAGTGTAGAGGTCACCAGCCAATTCCAGGGCATGGAAATCAAATTGCCCGCGCCTTTTGAAAAAAAGCCCGATGCACGCATGCCATTCAAGTTGACACAACAAACCAATGCGCAAGGCGAACGCTGGGCGGCAGAGTTGGGGCCGGAAAACAAACCCTTGGGCCAGTTGCGTGCCTCGGTTAAAGACAACAACGGCCAGCCCAACATGGAATACCTGCAATTCGCCATTGGCACCCCGCTGGGTGTGCCGCGTGGCGGTGTGCAAGGCGACATACGCATGCCAGTGGTTGAGCTGGATGTGTGGCGCACCCTTCGCGATGAAGTGGTTTACAAGCCAGGCAACAAAGGTTTGATGGGTTGGGCTTTGGGTTTGGATGAACCCTCCGATGGGCCGCCTGCCAGAATCAATGTGGCCATTCGAACCGACGCTTTAAATGTCGGCAGCAAATCCTTTGAAGGTGTGTCTGTGGTGGCTAAAACCGTCGAAAAGCGTTGGCAATTTGATGTCAAGGCAAAAGGAGTAGATGGTTATATTTCCTGGGTGTCTGACAAACAACGCCCTGACGGCGCGGTGCTTGCCCGTTTCAAAACGCTGACCATTCCCAAAACGCTCGACGACGGCATCCGCGATTTGGTTGAGGAGCCCGCCTCCAGCATTCCTGAACTGGATGTACAGGCCGAGCAGTTCACACTCAATGACATGGCGCTGGGCGCTTTGAAACTGCGGGCTGTGAACCAAACCCGCGAGGAGCAGGCGCGCGCCACGTTGAGCCAAAAGCCACGCGAGTGGAAGCTTGAAGAATTGCGCATCGAAAACCCGGAGTCGGTGACACAAGCCAAAGGCACTTGGCAGTACGGCAGCAATTTGAGCAACCAGCGCACCGACATTGAAATCAACCAAACCGTGAATAATGCGGGTGGCCTGCTCGGCCGCTTGGGCATGCAAGGCGTGTTTCGAGGTGGCGAGGGCACCTTGACCGGGCGTTTGCGCTGGAACGACGCACCCACCAACCTGGATTACGGCAGCCTGAGCGGCCAATTCAAACTGAAAAGCAGCAATGGCCAGTTTCTGAAGGCCGACCCTGGCGTGGCCAAGCTGTTGGGTGTGCTTTCCTTGCAAAGCATGCCACGTCGCTTTGCGCTCGATTTCAAAGATGTGTTCTCCGAGGGCTTTGCTTACGACACCATGGAAGCCGATGTACGCTTGAACGAAGGCATCGCCAACACCCAAAACTTCAAGATGATGGGGCCAAGCGCCACGGTGTTGATGGACGGCGACCTTGATCTTGAATCTGAAACGCAAAACCTCAATGTTGTGGTATTGCCCGATTTAAATGCCACTGGCGGTTCTTTGATTTATTCCGTGATCGCCGCCAACCCTGCGGTGGGTATCGCCTCCCTGATTGCCGACTTTGTGCTGAAAGACCCTTTGTCGAAAATCTTTTCTTTTCAATACCAAGTGACCGGGCCTTGGGTCTCGCCCGTGATCGAGCGCGTGCGCAAGGGCGATGCGGTCATCCCGCCCACCAACAACCCCAACACAAGGCCAGAACGAAATGAGTGAAGCCATGAGTGAAACCCCGAATGAAGCCATAGCGACCACAGCCCGACAGCCTATTCAAATGGCCAGCTTGCAAATGATTGCAACGCCTGACCTGGATCGCAACCTGGACATCGCGCAGCGCCTGATCGGCGAGGCTGCCAGACAGGGTGCAAAGTTGGTGCTGTTGCCCGAGTATTTTTGTTTGATGGGGCGGCGCGACAGCGACAAACTCGACATTGCCGAGCCTTTTGGCCAAGGCCCCATCCAGGAATTTCTGGCAGACCAAGCCATGGTCAGAAACCTGCACATTGTTGCCGGCACCATCCCTTTGGTCAGTGGTGTGGAAGGCCGGGTGTTCAACAGCAGCCTGGCGTTCGACCCCAACGGCCAATGCAGCGCGCGTTACGACAAAATTCACCTGTTTTGCTTCAACAAAGGGCAGGAAAGCTACGACGAAGCCAAGGTGTTGGTGGCGGGTAACAACCCCGTGGTGGCCAACATCGAGGGTTTCAAGGTTGGTTTGTCTGTGTGTTACGACCTTCGTTTTCCGGAACTGTACCGCGCCATGGGCGTGGTTGATTTGATCCTGATGCCAGCGGCTTTCACCTACACCACGGGCCGCGCCCACTGGGAATTGCTCAATCGCACCCGTGCGGTGGAAAACCAATGCTACGTGTTGGCCAGCGGGCAGGGGGGGGTGCATGAAAATGGCAGGCGCACTTATGGGCATTCCATGGTGATCAACCCGTGGGGCGAAATCGAGAATGTGTTGGAAGAAGGCGAAGGGGTGGTGATGGGCAAGCTCGACCCTGCTAAGATAAACGATGTAAGGAACAGCCTGCCCGCCCTCAGCCATCGCGTGTTGTAAAGGCCATTGGGCACAGGCAAAGCGCACCAAGGATTCAACATGAAAGTAGTAGACCCAGCCATCAACAACCTCGCCACTGCACAAAGCCTGTTGTGGACCCCCTACGGCATCGATGAAGGCCACATTCAAAAAGCCTTCGGGGAAATTTTCTCCCACAAGGTCGATTTCGCCGACCTGTACTTTCAGTACGGTTGCGTGGAAGGATGGTCGCTCAGTGAAGGGCTGGTCAAATCCGGCAGCTACAACATTGAGCAAGGCGTGGGTGTGCGTGCTGTCAGCGGCGACAAAACCGCATTTGCTTATTCCGATGACATTGCATTCAAGCCCATCATGGCTGCAGCCAAATCGGTGCGTGAAATCGCCAGCCTGGGCAAGGTGGCCAACCGCAACCTGAAAACCGGCAAAGGCTTTGCGGACGCCGAAGTGCGCGCCTTGTATAGCCCGTTGAACCCCATTCCAACACTCACCTCCACTGAAAAAGTGGATTTGCTCAAACGCCTGGAAGCCTACGCCCGCAAACGCGACAAGCGTGTGAAGCAGGTGATGGCCAACATTGTGGGTGCTTACGATGTGGTGCTGGTTGCGCGCAGTGACGGCGTGCTTGCCGCCGACGTGCGCCCGTTGGTGCGCGTGAACATCAGCGTGGTGGTGGAGCAAAAAGGCCGACGCGAAACCGGTTCTTCTGGCGCGGGCGGCCGCTATGATTTCGGCCACTTCAACGAAGCGTTTTTACAGCACCACGCCAACACCGCCGTGGATCAAGCCTTAATCAACCTGGAGGCCAAGCCTGCGCCTGCAGGTTTGCAAACCGTGGTATTGGGTTCTGGCTGGCCCGGCATTTTGCTGCACGAGGCAATCGGTCACGGCCTGGAAGGCGACTTCAACCGCAAGGGCAGCAGCGCATTTTCCGGCATGATCGGCGAGCGCGTGGCTTCCAAGGGCGTCACCATTGTTGACGACGGCACCCTGGCCAACCGCCGTGGTTCCTTGAATGTGGACGATGAAGGCAACAAAACCCAATGCACCACCTTGATTGAAGACGGTATCTTGAAGGGCTACATTCAAGACATCACCAACGCTCGCTTGATGAAAATGCCCGTCACTGGCAATGGTCGCAGGGAAAGCTTTGCCCACTTGCCCATGCCCCGCATGACCAACACCTACATGTTGGGTGGCGACAAAACCCCCGAAGAAATCATCGCCAGCGTGAAAGATGGCGTGTACGCGGTGAATTTCGGCGGTGGGCAGGTCGACATCACCAGCGGCAAGTTCGTGTTTTCAGCCTCGCTGGCCTATAAAATTGAAAATGGCAAGGTCACACACCCATTGAAAGGCGCCACCCTGATTGGCAATGGCCCAGATTCCCTCACCAAAATCAGCATGGTCGGCAACGACATGGCATTGGACGATGGCGTGGGTACCTGTGGCAAAGAAGGTCAAAGCGTGCCCGTCGGTGTGGGGCAGCCCACCCTGCGAATCGATGGTTTGGTCATGGGTGGTACGCAATAAGCACTGAATTCAAAGGAAATTTCACCTGTTGTGCGTAATTTGCAACGTGGCCTTGGTAAAATCTCCGCCCGAAGCGCTTGCACAGCAGCCATTAATTGTTTAAATTAAAAAGATGAACACGATTAACGCGACCTCTTTTTACGCATTTTTTGGCTTCTTTGCCCGTTTTGGGCAGGCGGCGGAAGAGGGTTGTGTGTAATCAACACCAGTGTGAACCAAACACCCAAAACCGCCAGGCTCAAACACCTGGCGGTTTTTTTTTACCGACACATTAAATAGCACCGCAGCACAACAGCGCGCCAGCATTCAGGAGAAATGGCATGAACACAGTTACCGACGACTTGCGAATCAAAGAGATTAAAGAACTGAGCACCCCAGCCACCTTGATCAGTGAGGTGCCCATCACCCCCGCCATTGCTGAAACTGTGGCCAACTGCCGCAACGCACAGCACAAAATTTTGCACGGTGGCGATGATCGTTTAATCGTGGTCATGGGGCCTTGCTCCATTCACGACACCAAAGCAGCCATGGAATACGCCAAGCGCTTGAAGCAATGTCGTGACAAATACGCAGATGATCTTGAAATCGTGATGCGGGTTTACTTCGAAAAGCCCCGCACCACAGTGGGTTGGAAGGGTTTGATCAATGACCCCGATCTTGATGGCAGCTTCCAGATCAACAAAGGCCTGCGCATGGCGCGCGAAGTGTTGCTGAATATCAACAGCCTGGGTTTGCCCGCTGGCACTGAATTTTTGGACATGATTACACCGCAATACATCGCCGACCTGGTCAGCTGGGGTGCAATTGGTGCCCGCACCACTGAAAGTCAGATCCACCGCGAACTGTCCAGCGGCCTGAGCTGCCCGGTTGGGTTCAAAAACGGCACGGATGGCAACGTCAAAATTGCAGTGGATGCCATCAAGGCCGCTCAGCACCCGCACCACTTCCTGAGCGTAACCAAGGAAGGACGTAGCGCCATTGTCAGCACCACAGGCAACGAAGATTGCCACATCATTTTGCGCGGCGGCAAAGCCCCCAATTACGATGCGCCTTCCGTTGAAGCGGCAGCTGCCGACATCGGCAAGGCAGGCTTGGCCGCACGCATCATGATTGATGCAAGCCACGGCAACAGCAGCAAAGTGCCAAAAAACCAGTTGGGCGTGTGCGAAAGCATTGCCCAGCAATTGGCTGCAGGCGACGCCCGCATCATGGGTGTGATGGTTGAAAGCCACCTGGTGGAAGGCAGACAAGACCTTGAGCCGGGCAAGCCACTCACTTACGGCCAAAGCATCACCGATGGTTGCGTGGGCTGGGATGACAGCCTCGAAGTGCTTGAAACCCTTGCCCAAGGCGTGCGCAAACGCCGCTTGGCCAACGTGGGTTAAGTCAGCGTTGACCTGATAAAAAAGCCACCTTCACGGTGGCTTTTTTTATGGATGTTGCTGTCTACAGAACTAACTTTGCGAGGAACTATTTGCCGCGTTTTTTCACCAAATGCTCCTTAAATTGGTAGGAGGATACAAAAATGCCAGTGAATAACGCCACATTGCAATCTCAAATGACCACAAGCCACCGGGTGATGGCTGATTTACTGCCCCATGTTCGGTCGACAAAAGAGTCTGCGCTGGAAATGTCCAAGGTCGCCCACCAGTTGGCGCGCGAGCTTCATTCGGCCTCAGGAAAAGGTGGGTTGATGCGGCCGACTGCACAGCAAGCTGAAGCAATGCGCACCACAGCAGCGCAGCTTCAAGCCGCAACAAACTCAGTGAAAGATCAAGCTTCAAACTTGAAATGCTGTTTAAAGGCAATTCTCCGAACCTATGAGAAAGACATTGCACGTTTGGACAAAGGCCAGTCTCCGCGCCTTTTGGTGCAGTGTGATCAAGAAAGGCAAACATTTAAAACACATGTGCGATTGGCAGAATCTTTGGTGGCCTCGGTGTTGCCTGAAGCCGAGGCTGAAACCTGTCATGGTGCCGTGAATGGCCCCAATTCGGGCAAAGTGCCATTGAAGACTGTGGGAGAAAACTTACCCAATTCGTCGCCTGTGAATGGCAAGCTACTGGACAAAGCCGAGCAGTTGATTAACCGACTCAGTGGTGCAGCAAGCGAAATCAAGCGAGTGGTGGATTCTTCCGCAGCGCGCGCGGCTGTTGCGCCACTGAACACCGACACCATGTATTTTGAGAATTCTCGCCGAGCAGAAAATATTCGCTTACAAAATTGGGGGGTTGAAAATTACTGATCGTTCTCTACTCAGCCATGTGTTTGCGGATCAATTCCAGCCGCTCACTCGTGCTTGGGTGGGTTGAAAAATAGTTGGTTTGATTGGGGTCGTCTTCATGGTCACCCACAATCAAACCCAGCGATTTGTGCAATTCTTCCAGCGGCTTCAGTTCGCGCCCCTGCTCAATAAACAGGTCGATGGCGAACTGATCTGCCGCCAGTTCAAGGTCGCGGCTGAAATGCATGGTGCCCAACTGGCTTAATGCACCGGTCAGCACCAGCGAGGTGTCGCCAGTGAATGTGGCCAGCAGCACGCTGATGAGGGTGCTTTGCATGATTGCCTTGGCTGAGTGGCGCTCTGCAACATGCCCCAGTTCATGGGCGATCACGCCCAATACCTGTTCCGTGCTGAGCAGGCCAACCAGTTCATCGGTCAGCACCACCGTACCATCGGGCAGCGCGAAGGCGTTGGGCCCGAATTTGCTGGCGCGGTGAACCAACTGCACATGTTGTAGTTCTGGTTTGTTGTGAATCAAACTGCTCAGCATCGCGCGGTGTTTTGCCCGCGTGTTTTCGTCCAGTGTACTGGGGGCGAACAGGTGGGCATCAAGCTGCGGCAGCACATCCTCAAATACCTTGCTGATGGTGTGTTGGGGAAGGGCCATCGCCACTTGATTGATCAGTGCTGGAACCCAATACACATACAGCACGAAAGCCAGCGCAAAAGCGCCCACACTGGCAGTAAGCCAATGGGCAGGGCGGCTTAGAATGCGCTCGTGCCAGGTTAGGGACAACAAGCCCCACGCTTTCAGCGTTGGCCTGCAGGGCGCACTTTCAAATTCCAGGTGTGCCACGGGAAAGCTCTCGCCGGGAAGCGAGTAAACCAGTGGGGCATTGCCCCAGCTTTCTTTGCGCACCATGGCCTTGGTTTCAACGCTGAAAGGCACCTCGTTCACGGTGAAGTGAAGGTAACCCGCTTGGTGCTGCACCTGTACCACCTGCCCAGCTATTGAGTGCCCATCGAAATAGGTGGCGGGCAGCGTGGTTTCTTTCCCAGCGCGGGTCAAAGTGCCACTTCCATGCCCAATGCGTCGCCCACGCTGTCACCGTATGCTTTTTGAGTGTGCTGCTGTGCCTGAACAATGGCATGGGTTGAACCGTTTGGTTTGAAAGCGGTGTGCTTGAGGCGATAGCGCATCATGCGGATTCGGGCAAACGGGGTGAACAAGCCGACCGTGAGCACAATGAGAAACAAATTGCTGAGAAAGATACCACTGGCTTTCAATGGTGAAGCCGTGCTTTGAAATTGATGGCTGCCGTCCAGGGTGGTGAGGTTCCAGGCCAGGTTATCAAGTGCCGTTTTGACATAAACCCCGACTCCGAACAACAGAAAATAAAACACACCCGTGAATGTCGTAACGCCCACCAACAATGAGGTGCTAAATTGTTCGTCTTGGGAAACCCCTTCGCCTAAAGCCAGGGTGCTCACGCCCCCAACGACGCCCGCGCCCAGTGCGCCAACTGCGATGCCGATCACCAGCATCATCAGCGAGCAAACCAGCCACGCCTTCAACAACAGTTTACACACGGAATCAGCCTTGATTGTGCAAGCAAACTCGGCGTTTCCAAAACGGCTGTGGTTCACAACAAACCGGCGAAGGCGAGTGTGAAATGTACTCACGATGAATGCGATGCCCACCAGCGCGGCCACAACAGACAGCAAAATACCCAACCAGTTGATGCCGGCTTCCATGTCGAGCATCGAAAAACCACCGGTGATGGCAACAACGATGGAGATCATCAAAAAAACGCCGAGCATGGTGGCAAAGGCAATGCCAAATTCCTTGTAGGCATTGCCAACCGTGCCATCGAAGCGAAACCGCAAATGGCAGTGGCTGGAATTGGCCAAGTGAAAGCGCAGGCTGCTGACCAACACCCAAGGCAACGAAACAAGCACACCCAGCACGATTAAACCGGACAAGGCAGGCGCGAAAGAGAGTGAAATAAAATAGGCCAGAAAAACCCCGGCCACAAGCAAGTTGCCTTTCAAAAGGGCTTTGGGGTTACCGTGGTAATCAAAGCGCTGTTGGTTCAATTCGGTGGATTGGTACAGGTACTTTCGGGTTCGAACTTTGGCCCAGGCCGCGTAAATGCCCAAGGTAGCGATGGTTAGTGCAAGGTTCACAATCCAGATTTTGAAATATTCGCGGCCAGTGGCGTGAAAAACAAAACCTTGGGTGCTTGGCTCGGGGGGTAGTGAGGGTGTGTTCATTGTGGTTGGCTGAAATAGGCGCTTTAGAGGTAAAAGGGTTCTGTGGTTGGCCTGACTTAAAAGTTCAATTGCAGCTTGCTGGGCCTTTCAATGTGGCTGATCAGCCACCAAGGGGCTGAAGGGCCACCGCTTGCACAGTACAATCGAAGGCCTGTAGCAACCGTTTTACCCCGCAGGCACCGCCATGACACGCCGATCAAACAACAGCGACCAATCCACCTACCTTGGCAACCTCATACGCATCAAAGGTGCCCGCCAGCACAACCTGAAAAACGTCAACATCGACATTCAAACAGGCGAAATCACGGTGTTCACCGGGGTTTCAGGCAGTGGCAAAAGCTCGCTGGTGTTCGACACGCTGTATGCCGAAGGCCAGCGGCGCTACGTCGAGACCTTTTCGCCCTACGCCCGCCAGTTTCTGGACCGCATGGACAAGCCCGATGTGGACAGCATCGAGGGCGTGCTGCCCGCCATTGCGATTGACCAGGCCAACCCGGTGCGCACCTCGCGCAGCACCGTGGGCACCATGACCGAGATCAACGACCACCTGAAACTGATTTACGCCCGCGCCGCGCATCTGCATTGCCGCCAGTGCGGGCAGTGGGTGCGCGAAGACACCGTGGCCACCATCAAGCACAGCATTCAGGCCGCTGCAGAGCAGCAGCACGACCCTCGCCTGGTGGTCACGTTCCCTGTGCGTGTGCCAGCCAAATTCACCGCGCAGGAAATCGAAGACTTTTTAAGCGCCCAGGGTTACACCCGCATTCACCGGGAAACACCCATCAAAAAAGGTCGAACCACCGTCGAGAAGTTGCTTGATGTGGTGCAAGACCGTTTCCGTGTGGGCGGGGTGGAAGAAAGCCGCTTCAGCGACGCCGTGGCCAGTGCCTTGCACCGTGGCAAGGGCAAAATCAGCGTGTTTCCCATGCCCGACGAAGGGCAGCAAGCCCCAGCGCCCTGGCAGTTTTCCGAAGGCCTGCATTGCGCCACCTGCGACATTGATTACACAGCGCCCTTGCCCAGCCACTTCAGCTTCAACTCGCCCTTGGGCGCGTGCGACACCTGCCGCGGCTTTGGGCGAGTCATCGGTATTGATTACGGCTTGGTCATTCCCGACGAGGGCAAAAGCCTGGCCGAAGGCGCGGTGAAACCGTGGACCACGGAAAGCTTTAAAAGCTGCCATAAAGACCTGGTGAAATTCGCCCGGCAGCGCGGCATTGCCACTGACATTGCTTACCGCGATTTGCCTGAAGAACACAAAATGTGGGTCATCGAAGGCGATTTGAATTTTGATGGCAACTGGGATGGCCACCTGTTCTATGGCGTGGCGCGCTTCTTTGAATGGCTGGAAAGCAAAAGCTACAAAATGCACGTGCGCGTGATGTTGAGCAAATACCGCAGCTATACCCCTTGTACAGCCTGCAATGGTTCGCGTTTGAAGCCCGACGCCTTGCTGTGGAAACTGCCCAGCGACACTGGCAAGCACAGCATTTTCGACATCATGCACATGCCGCTGCTTGAGGTCGCCAGGTTGTTTAAAAACCTGCAACTGCCCGGCGCGCTCGATGAAGCGAGCGACTTGGTGCTACAGGAAATTCGCACACGGCTGGGTTTTCTTATTCAGGTGGGTTTGGGTTATTTAACGCTCGACCGACAAAGCCGAACACTCAGCGGCGGGGAAGTGCAGCGCATCAATTTAACCACTGCGCTGGGCAGTTCGCTGGTGAACACCCTGTTTGTGCTCGATGAACCCTCGGTGGGCCTGCACCCGCGCGACATTGCCCGCGTGGCCCAAGCCATGCAGCGCTTGAAAGCGGCAGGCAACACCTTGGTGGTGGTTGAGCACGACCCACAATTGATGAACCAGGCCGACAGGCTTGTGGATATTGGGCCCGGCCCCGGCGAGGCGGGCGGCAACATTGTGTTTGACGGCAAGCCCGCTGAGCTGGCCCAAGCCAGCTCGCTCACCGCCCGTTACCTGAAAGGCGAGCTCAAGGTGGTGGACAAGGTCAAGCCCTTGGGTGATGCAAAGCGGCACATTGAATTACACGGCGTGCGCGCCAACAACCTGAAAAACATCGACTTCAAATTGCCGTTGAACCGGCTGGTGGTGCTCACTGGTGTGTCGGGTTCAGGCAAAAGCACGTTGGTGCAAGATGTGCTGGTGCCTGCAATCAAAAAATACAAAGGCGAACCCACCGAGGCGCCCGGCGAATTCGATTCCATCGAAGGTGTGGAACACATCGCCCAATTGGCGTTTGTAGACCAAAGCCCGATTGGCAAAACCACGCGAAGCAACCCGGCCAGTTACGTGGGCGCATTCGATGAATTGCGCAAGTTGTTCTCCAAAACCAAAGTGGCGGTGGAGCGTGGCTATAAGCCCGGCTTTTTTAGTTTCAACAGCGGCGATGGCCGTTGCCCCATGTGTGGTGGCAATGGTTTTGAGCACGTTGAAATGCAGTTTCTAAGCGACGTGTATTTGCGCTGCGGCGAATGCAATGGCACCCGTTACAGGCCCGAAGCGCTTGAAGTGACCCTGGAACGCAAGGGCCAGGTGTTGAACATGGCGCAGGTGCTTGAGCTGACTGTCGACCAAGCCCTTGATCTGTTTGAAAAAGACACAGCTTTGGTGAAAAACCTGCAGCCCCTTGCCTTGGTCGGTTTGAATTACCTGCGCCTGGGCCAACCAGTGCCCACCTTGAGTGGTGGTGAAGCCCAGCGCCTGAAGCTGGCCGGGTTTCTGGCTGGCCTGAAACCCACCGCCAGTGGGCAACAACTGGCGGCCAAAGGCGACCTGTTCGTGTTTGATGAACCCACCACAGGTTTGCACTTCGACGACGTGGCCAAACTGATGCGTTCCCTGCGCTTGCTTCAAGAAGCAGGCCACACCGTGCTGGTGGTGGAACACAACCTGGATGTGATTTGTGCGGCCGACTGGCTCATCGACCTGGGGCCTGAGGCGGGCGAGCGCGGGGGTGAACTGGTGGGGCAAGGCACCCCCGAACAACTGGCTAAGCAAACGAACAGCCACACCGGGTTTGCCATTGCGCAGTACCTGCAGCAAACCGACTTGCTGAAAGCCGCTGATTTGAACCAGGCGCAGGCTTTGGCAGGGCAAGGCAATGCGGCCCTGTTGGCTAAGGAGGCTGCCCTGTACAGCCTGCCGGCCGACCAAGGCAAGCGCGGCAAAACCGACGGCATTGAAATTCTGCACGCGCGTGAGCACAACCTGAAAAATGTCAGCCTGACCATTCCGCGTGAACAAATGACAGTAATCACCGGGCCCTCAGGCAGCGGAAAATCCACACTGGCCTTCGATATTTTGTTTTCAGAAGGGCAACGCCGCTACCTTGAAAGTTTGAATGCATACGCCCGCCAATTTGTGCAGCCTGCAGCCAAACCCGATGTGGATGCCATTTTTGGCATTCCGCCCACTGTGGCCATTGAACAACGCACCAGCCGGGGCGGCCGAAAAAGTTCAGTGGCCACCGTCACCGAGGTGTACCACTTCTTGCGCCTGATGTTTGTAAAACTGGGTATTCAGCATTGCCCCGCTTGTGAGGTGCCCATTGCGCCGCAAAGCATGGACAGCATGCTGGCGCAAATCATGCAGCATCACAAAGGGCAGGAAATCACCTTGCTGGCCCCCTTGGTGCAGGGGCGCAAAGGCATATACAACGAAATTGCAAAATGGGCGGTGGACCGGGGCTATGAACGCCTGCGTGTGGATGGCCAATACGTGCCCACCAACCCCTGGCCCAAGCTGGCCCGGTATCAGGAACACCACATCGAATTACCTGTAAAAACCCTGAGCATTCAAGCCAAAGGCGAAAAGGAACTTCGCGAAGTGCTGGCGCTTGCATTGGAATACGGCAAAGGCACCGTGATGGTCGAGGCGCCAGGCGAAAAAGGCGATTCTCCTTTTATCCGCTTTTATTCCACCAAGCGTGCCTGCGCCAGTTGTGCCCGCAGTTTTCCGGAACTTGACCCGCGCCTGTTCAGCTACAACAGCAAACACGGTTGGTGCCCCAGTTGTTTCGGTGTGGGTGAAGAGGTGGAAGGCTTTGATGCGGACACCACGGGCGAGGAGGGCAAGTGGCTGGCTGAGCAAGACAAAAGCGCAGAAGAGGGCGCAGACAAAGATGAGGGAACCTATTTGCGCGAAAGCCTGGCTTGCCGCAGTTGCAACGGCCAACGCCTGAACGCAGCGGCGCTGGCCGTGAAGTTCAAAGACCACAACATTGCGGAATTGGCCGACCAAACCGTGAGCGATGCACTGCGCTGGGTTGAACAGCTTGAATTGAGCGAGCGCGAAGCCGCCATTGCCAAGGATATTCGCATTGAAATGGCGGGGCGTTTGAAGTTTCTCAAGCAGGTGGGGCTGGATTACCTGCACCTAAACCGCAGTGCCCCCACCCTCAGCGGAGGGGAAGCGCAACGGATTCGTTTGGCGTCGCAGTTGGGCACCAATTTGCGCGGCGTGTGCTATGTGCTGGATGAACCCACCATTGGCCTGCACACCCGCGACAATCACCGCCTGCTGGATGCACTGGAAGAATTGCGCGCCAAGGGCAATACCCTGGTGATTGTGGAACACGACATTGACACCATGCAACGCGCCGACCGGTTGATCGACATTGGCCCCGGCGCAGGCAAGCTGGGCGGCGAAATTATTGCCCAAGGCACCGTGAAAGAAGTAAGGGCAGACAAAAACTCCCTGACTGGCCGCTACCTTGAACAACCCATTGCCCATTTGCAGCAACCCAAACGCAAAGTGGACAAAGGCACCCCGCACCTCAGCATTAAGGGGGCAAAGCTGCACAACATCACCAGCCTGAATGTGGATATTCCGCTGGGCCGCTTGGTGGCAATCACCGGTGTGTCGGGTAGCGGAAAATCGACGCTGGCGCGCGACATTTTGCTGGCCAACATGCGCCAATATGTGGCCAATCAAAACAAAAAAAGCAGGCCCACACACCACTGGTTTGCTTGCGATGCCATTGAAGGCGCTGAACAAGTGGCCCGCGTGCTGGAAGTGGACCAAACCCCGATTGGCAAAACCCCACGCAGTTGCCCAGCCACTTACATCGGCTTTTGGAACCGCGTGCGAAACGTGCTCGCCGACACCATTGAAGCCCGCATGCGTGGTTTTGCAGCCAACCGGTTCAGCTTCAACGCTGGGCCAGGCCGCTGCCCCGTGTGCGATGGCCAAGGCATGCAAACCATCGAAATGAATTTCCTGCCCGACGTGAAAGTGGTGTGCGAAGCTTGCCGTGGCAAACGCTTCAACCCTGAAACCTTGCAGGTGACCTGGAAAGACAAAACAGCCGCCGATATTTTGAACATGAGCTGTGAAGAAGCCGCGCCTTTTTTTGCAGCCCACCCCGCCATTGCACAACCCCTGCAACTGCTCAACGACGTGGGCCTGGGTTACCTAACCATTGGCCAGCCCAGCCCCACACTCAGTGGGGGCGAAGCGCAGCGAATCAAACTGGTGACCGAACTGGTGAAAGTGCGCGACAACCGGGTGAACCCACACACTCTGTATGTGCTCGACGAGCCCACCGTGGGCTTACACATGAACGACGTGGAAAAACTGATTGCCGTGCTGCACAGGTTGGTGGACGCAGGCCACACCGTGGTGGTGATTGAGCACGACCTGGATTTGATTGCCCAGGCCGATTGGGTCATCGACATGGGCCCCGAGGCTGGCGTGGGCGGAGGCCAACTGGTGGCGCAGGGCAGCCCGCAGGAATTGGCCAAAGTGAAAAGCAATAAGGCAGGGCACTCTGCACAGGCTTTGGCAGCTTTCTATCAACAACGGAATGGCTAAAAAAACGCTGAACTTTTAAACTGAATTTGCAACTCAACGTAAAGCGCGTTTTTTCGGTCAGTACGTTTGAGGAGCATTGTCGATGGGTCAAAATGCTGTTGGTTCGGCTGTTGAGGTTGAAAGGAATGTTCCAGTGCAAGGCCTCACCAGCCACAATGAATCTCCAAGTGCTGCTAAAAGCGCTCCTATGAGTGCAGCCACCAAAAAATTGTGGCAAAAGCTGCATAAGGGTGCAATTGATGATTTAAGAAAAGAGCATGAACTTAAAAATTCACAAAACGAGCTTTCGGTCGATGAACTAAAGGGCGTGGTTCTAGAGCGGGCCACCGGGTATGCACGCGAGCTGGTGAGTGAACTGGGCGATAGCATCGGGCTTGATGATTTGCGTCGCGACATTGTTGCAAACCTTCAGTTGCTGGGGGAGGAATTTGCCGTGGTCAGCAATAAAGCCAAGTCGGCAGATCACCTCCATCAAATCAACGCTCTCAAGATTCAAGCTGTATTGACTTCATCGGTTCTTGATCGCTACAGTCCAACCGGGAAGGACAGCTAAATGGTCAACCCCCAGTCGTTGTCACGCCAAGGCTCGGCTCACTCTCTTTGCGACTTAGATAATGGTTCGCAAGGGCCTAGTTCATCGGGAACCAATAGTGCAAATCGCCCGTCGAGCGAAGTTTTGAAGGCGGCACCGACGCTTCCAGGTGCCCCTCCTACTCTAAAAAAACGCTTAACCAAGGTTTATGAATTCAATAACTCCGTTTGGCCGCAGAGTTTGATTGGCTTTTTAAATTCGCAAACGGGTTTGAGTCAGGATGACATCATAGAAGCCCTCAATTTCATCAAGGGCCAGCCCGCAGCACCTTCAACAACCAATACGGCTTCTAGCCCTGTCGATACGCCGAATGTCAACGTAGGCAAGGTCACCAAGGCCTTGGAAACCGAAGAAGGTATTCGTCAAATCAATGAATCCACCAAGGGGGCAGTCGATCAGGTTGACGATAACCAAAGCGGAGTTGGTGGTGAGTCGGCAGAGAAGAAAGCGGATGAAGCCGAACAATCACGCACTCAGGATCCCAGAGAATCTGGTCCTGTAGCGCAGTTAAATAAACAAAGAGAAGCCCTCCAAAAATTGGAAAACCAAGTTTCGGAATTGCCGAGGCGATTCCAGAGCGAGGATTTTCTCGAGCGCAAAGCCGCTTTGCTTGAAATTAGAAAAAGCATCAATGATCTTGAGAACACCACTCAATTGGCTGCGTCTGAGAGCGGCCAATTGAGTCTTGACCTGAAAATAATGGGAGGCAGGGATGCCAATAGCCAGGCGGGTGGGGCGCCTGCGGATGGTTCTGACAAGGCGTTTGACGCAACCTTTTTAGATGTTTTGAAAGGTTCTTCAGTGGGCTCGGGCAATCATGGGCTTGAGAGGGCTGGTTGGATACGCACCGAACTCAATGGTTTGCTGGACCAAGGCATGGTCAAGAACGGGGGGCGAGTGTCGGGTCGGACTGTGTCGTCATTTGCGGCAATGTTGCAAAACCCCGAAAGTGATGAAAGAAAGTTTCTGATGAATTTGCTTCAAACGAACGAAGTGCACGGGGGGCGCAATTTAGGTTCCCTCAGCATCAGCCGCATGGCAGCGATGAATTTGGTTGCCGCCGGCTACAACGCGAAAACGATGGAGCGAGACTCCCCAAGCCTCACCTACAAAGCTGAGGAGGTCGGCTTTTCAACACTGACCAAGGTGATGTACGCCGGCACCAGGGCAGGAAAAACCACAAGGGAACCGACCGAGCATATCGCGCCTCGTTTGAAGGCGTTAGCAGGCATGCAAGGCGTTCTGCAAGCCAAGCTTTTTCCCGAGGGGCAGCGAGTTGTTGTTAATCATTTGCTCAAGACGAATTCCTGCTTGACTGAGTTTGGGGCTTTGATGCTTGCCTCAGTTCCTCAGGATTTCCTGATCTTGAATCCTGAGTTGGTACATAAAACGAAAGAACTCACAGAGAAATGCCAGGCAGAAGAGACAGAGTCTGATCACTTTCAACAGAACAAGTCAGATTTCGAGAAGCTATACGAAGACGTTCGGGTGGCGCTTGATGCGCATGAAAAAATACCCAAATCAGACCGGGACGAGCTTGTGGCGATGTCTGATCAAATGGTTATAGAGGTACATCGCCGTGGCTTTATTAAAAAAGCAGTGGCCAGTATTGGTCGAAGTTTCATGCAGAACGTTGGTGCGCCATTGGGTGGCATGAAACGTGCCGTGGGTGAGTTTTGGGAGACGGCTTCAGCCGGGGTTCGTTTTAAGACGCTGATGGCCAGTTCCAGGGATAAAGCCCCCATTCCAGGCTTGTTACTTGCACTTGAAAAGACCAATAAGCTGTCGGAGGACGAAAAAGCAGCATTTAAGAATTTCTTGAGCGGCAAAGCCGAAACGTTGAATTTGTCTGAAGTAAATAAAGACTGCCTCACCCTTGAGCAATGGAACGCCTTTAAGTCACACGTTGACAAAACATGGGAATCAGCAGCACGCGGCGCACCAAAACCGACAGATTTAGTGAGGTATCCCAACGGACTGCCAGCCGGGTTTTATCTGCCTCCCGGCGTGGTTGTGGGCAGTATAGAAACGAAAGATGGCAGTGGGCTTTCAACCCCTGTTGCGGCATCGGCGAAAACAGTGAGTGTTATGGCTTCAGCAGATGCGAAAAAAAGAGCCAAGGCCGAGGTATCAGGCAATCAAAATCGTTGCTGGATGCGCGCCGCCAACGCCGCGGCGTTGGAGTACGCCGGCGTGGAGGCGGTCAGTGAAAAGGTTTTTCAACTACTAAAAAGTCTTGAACGCGAAAGGAATAATTCACCGGGACGTGGAAAGCTGGATAACGTTGTGCCAAGTAATTACAAACCCTACAAGCCAACAGATCAAAAAGAAGTAAGGACGTTGTACCAAAATCTGGAACAAGCCAGGGACAAAGATTTTGAGCTCGATAAGGATAAGGAGGAAAAACTACAAAAAATAACACTCCAGTTGGCTTTGTCAGGATTGGTTTCGAACACCCCACTTCACACCGGGGCAGGACTAGAAGACTCTGTGTGCGACAACATGAAAAGCCTGTTCGAATTCAAAACAGTACAAGGTGACGCCACTATTGTCGTTGGTTTCCTGGTGAATAGTTTGAATATGCCACTTGTTCTTAGAACCGATAGGGATCCCGAGGGTACTCTGTATATACCCGAAACTTCAAGTATTGATTTATCGCCCAGGAATCTCGATGAACCCGGAAAAAAGGCTGACACGCCCCTGATCTATCACACAGGTAGCATCGATGCCGGGCATTTCCAATTCGCTAAAAATACAACCAAGCCGAAGGCCGCCCAGTAGTCGGGTTTTCAATTGAGTAGGTCACTTTGCTAATCTGGCTCGAGGTGACCTTATTTGTTTTTGCTCCCGATTTTGCTTTCTTTCCCGGCAATCAAGTTGGCAATATTTTGCTTGTGTCTGTAAACCAGCAAACCCGACATGATGGCAATTGCCAAGGCTTGGCCGTTGATTCCGAACAGCAGCACGTTATAGAACACGGCAAACAAGGCTGAAATGAGTGCGGCCAGTGAGGAATACCGAAAGAAAAAGGCAATCACAAGCCAGGTGATGGCGGTGGCCAGGCCCAGTATCCAGTTCAGGCCGATCAACACACCCAATGCTGTGGCCACGCCTTTGCCACCTTCAAACTTGAAAAATACTGGGTAAAGGTGGCCAACAAATGCGGCCAACCCCACCCAAGCGATGTCATTTCCGCTCAAGCCCAATTGATCCTGAAAATGGTAAGCGAGTACAACTGCGAGTGTGCCTTTCAGCGCGTCGCCCAGCAAAGTGAATATGGCTGCTTTTTTGTTGCCACTGCGTAACACGTTGGTGGCGCCGGGGTTCTTTGAACCATAGGTGCGTGGGTCGGCCAAGCCAGAAAATTTGGAAACAATCACGGCAAATGACACAGAGCCAATCAGGTAAGCGATCACGATGGCGGCAATGAAGTTCAGCACGTTGGTATTCCTTGTTCTTGTGATTGGGGTGAGTTTATCGGCTTTTTGACAGTGGGTGTGCCTGCGCAAGCAGGGTTTGAAGATGATCTTTGGCCAGGTGAGTGTAAATTTGGGTGGTGCCAATGTCGGCGTGGCCAAGCAGCAATTGCACCACTCGCAGGTCGGCACCATGGTTTAGCAAGTGGGTTGCAAAGGCGTGGCGCAGCACGTGCGGGCTGATGTCGTTGGCAATGCCAGCCAACAATGCATAACGTTTGATGTTTTTCCAAAAGCCTTGCCTTGTCATGGGCTTGGCGTGGTGGGTCACAAACAGGAAGTCGCTTTTGCGGCTGGCCAGCAATGCAGGTCTGCTTTCTTGCAGATACAGTACCAAAGCAATGCGTGCAGGGTTACCCATGGGCACCAAGCGCTCCTTGTTGCCTTTGCCCAGTACCTTCACGGCCCCTGCGTTTAAGTCGATGGCGCGAAGCGGCATGTTCACCAATTCCGAAACTCGAAGGCCGCTGGCATACATCAGTTCCAGCATCGCGTGGTCGCGCACCCCTGCTGGGGTGTGCACATCGGGAGCTGCAAGCAGGTCAAGTACCTGTTGTTCGGTCAGGGTTTTGGGTACGCGCAGCCCCTGTTTTGCGCTGCGAAGAGCATGGCAGGGGTTGTCACCTCGCTTGTGTGTCGTGTTTAGCCACAGAAAAAACCGTTTGTAGCAGCTTATTTTTCGGTTCAGGCTGCTGGGCTTGAGTTCCAGCAAATCGTGTATGTGGTTGCGCAGTTCTTCCGTGGTGGTGTGTGTCAAGGGTTGTTCTTCAGCGGCTTTACCCCCGAAGTGTTCGGCAAGCCATCGGCTCAGCTGGGTCAAATCGCTTCTATAAGCTTGCAGTGTGGCTTGCGCCAAGCCGTCTTCCAGCCACAGTGCGGTGCAAAATTCGTCGATCAGTTCGGCATTGCTGGGCATCGGTGGGCTTGTTGCGTGGGAAAATAAAAAACATCATACCTGTTGCAGTATTAGGGAGCTTCAAACCATGTCAATTGCCGACCTTCGGAAAGACTACACACACGCCAGCCTCGACGAGGCCGATGCCTTGGCCAATCCATTGGATTTTTTCAAGTTGTGGCTTGATCAGGCTTTGTCTGCTGAATTGCCCGAACCCAACGCCATGACCCTGGCCACGGTGAACGAGCAGGGCTTTCCATCGGCGCGGGTTGTGTTGATCAAGGGGCTGGATGCGCGCGGTATTTCATTTTTCACCAACTATGAAAGCCGCAAGGGCAAGGAATTGGCAGCCAATCCGCATGCCGCCATTTTGTTTCACTGGACCGAGCTTGAGCGTCAGGTGCGTATCGAAGGGGTGATTGAAAAAATCAGTGCCGAGGAATCGGATGCATATTATTTGTCGCGCCCAGCCGGCAGCCGTTTGGGTGCTTGGGCTTCACCGCAAAGCCAGGTGATTGCCTCGCGCGAGGTGTTGGAGCAGCGGGTGAAGCAAGCTGAGGCCGAACAACAAGGTGAGCCGAAGGTTCGCCCGCCGTTTTGGGGCGGTTATCGATTGGTACCAAGTTATTTTGAATTCTGGCAGGGTCGCCCCTCGCGTTTGCATGATCGTTTGGCCTACACGCGAAGTGGGGACACTTGGCAGATCAGCCGCCTGGCCCCTTGATTGAAGTATCTTCCTTGGAACCAGCCACCATTTTCAGGACCATTGAATGCCCAACAAGCCCGCTGCGCCAGCCAAACAAGCCTCTGCACCGCTGAAGGTTCTTCTGGTGGACGAAGAGCTTGGCCGCGCTGCCATTTTGGAGCGTGCCTTGCTGGATGCGGGTTATGTGGTGGTTTCAAGAATCAGTTCAGCGGATCGGCTAACCGAACACGTGGCGGCTGCTCAGCCTGATATTGTAATTATTGACATCGATTCCCCGGATCGGGATTGCCTTGAGAACATGGCGGTGCTGTCTCGAAGCAATCCAAAGCCGGTAATTATGTTTTCCGATGCAGACAACGAAGAGACGATTGCGGGGGCGATCAAGGCCGGGGTGAGTGCCTACGTGGCCGATGGCATGAACCCTGAGCGCGTGCGCCCCATTATTCAAGTGGCGGTGGCGCGTTTTCGGGAATTTCAGGCCTTGCGAGGCGAGTTGCAAAAAACACGGGACCAGTTGGCAGACCGCAAACTGATCGACAAGGCAAAAGGGCTGTTGATGAAACACCGCAACTTCAATGAAGACGAGGCTTACCACGCCATGCGCAAGTTGGCGATGGAGCGAAACCAGCGTTTGGCCGACACGGCGAAAAGCGTGATCGAGGTGTTCGAGATGTTGGGGGGTAACACACCATGAGCCTGACCCCTATCAAAATCGGTGTGATTGCACTGACCGATTCTGCTCCTTTCGTGGTTGCCCACCGCTTGGGGTTGTTTAGTCAGGCCGGTTTGAATGTGGAGCTGTTGCGCCAGCCTTCATGGGCGACGTTGCGCGACAAGTTGGTGTTTGGTGAACTCGATGCGGCGCACATGCTTTCGCCGATGGCGATTGCAATTCATCTTGGCTTGGGTGGGGCACCCAAGAAAGACATGCTGGTGCCTTTGGTGCTGAATCGGGGAGGCAATGCAATCACTGTGGCCACACCTTTGGCTGAAAAACTGGCAGGCTTGGCAACTGGCGAAACGCTGGGTTCGTATTTGCGAGCTGCACGCTCCAAAGGTGAGCCTTTGCTGGTGTTCGGTACCGTGTTTCCGTTTTCCATGCACACCTTGCAGTTGCGGCGCTGGTTGCGGTTGAACGATGTCGATCCGGATTCTGATGTTCGATTTGAAGTGGTGCCGCCCGTGCGAATGGTGGCTGCGCTGAGGGCCGGTGAAATTGATGGCTTTTGTGTGGGGGAGCCCTACAATTCGGTGGCTGTGAACGATGGTTTGGGTCGCATTGTGGCCACCTCAAACAGCTTGTGGCCCAATGCGCCTGAAAAAGTATTGGGGTGCCCGCTTGCATGGGCGCGGGCCAACCCCGCAGCTTTGGCGGCGTTGATCAGCAGCTTGACCCAAGCCTGTGCCTGGCTGGAAGGGGGTATGGACAACCGAAAACTGGCCGCAGAATGGTTGGCTGAGTCAGCCCACGTCAACTTGCCTCGACACTTGTTGGAACTGGCACTACTCGAGCCGGACGAGACGCAATTTATTCGCTTTGATGGTGTGCCCGTTCAACTTTCACAAAAGCCTGTTTTCGATTCCTTGGTGGCTGAAACACTGGCTCTGACAGATTCAAAAAGCCTTGAGCCAGAGGGTTTGAAACGAGGCATCGCACCCTTTGGTTTTTAATTGTCAAAACGTTGAATGCGTGCGTCGACACGATTACTGAGTTGGCTAAGGGTTTCGCTGTATGGAAATGGTTCAGCAAACCGTTGTGTTATTGCCTTTGTTTTTTCATTGAAGCTTTTCACCCCAGCTTTAACTGGAATCACTTTGGGGTCTTCAGGTGACAATTGGCCTGTGTGTCGCTCGGCACTATCAAGCAAGGCAAACTGGCATATGAATTGATGCCGACCGTTCATGCCGGGGAATGGCTTAAAGTCGTTGTCGTACAAAAGCTTGGCCAGTGATTCGCGCAGCTCGACGGCAATACCAGTGGGGTTGGCTTTTTCAATTTCATTGCATAGGTTAATCACCTGTCTTGACACAGAGGACTGAAGCAGCGCGTGACCAAGTTGCGTGGAGTTGTTGACAAGGTGAGCCGTTTCAATGGGCTCTGTCATGAATACGTCGTTGTTCGGTATGGAATGATTGTAGCTGTTGATTGGGTTCACGGTATTGGCAAAGTCAGTTTGTGGGTGAATGGGTTGTTTGTAAGGCTTGATCAAGCGAAATAGGGCTTGGGGTCAAGCCGCAGTAGTTTCGGGATTTGCTCGATGGCTCGCCTGTCCACCTCGTTCCTGATGAAACTTTGAATTTGATCTGGTTTGATTGGGTTCAACGGTGTGTCATCACGGGCAACGCGTTCAAGCAGAACCCATGCGCAAAGTTTGCGGTGTGAGGGCGACATGCTGTCAAGTCCGTGTATGTTTTCTTTGGTCAAATATTCAGCAAATTTTTGTCGCAGGGCGACGGGCACTGCAGGGTGGGATTGTTGAATTGCGTTGCAAAACGCAATAACCCGATTGTTTTGACTGGAAGTTAAAATTGATTGGCCCAGTTGCCCGGCTTCGTTTTGAACTGCATGCTGCGATGGGCCGGTTGGAGTATCGTCCATAGACATGTTTTGAATCGATGGTGCGCGCAATATGGAATTTGAGTTGGTTTGCATGGTGATGTAGCTTAAGTGCTTGAAAGAGCCACTAAGTAACCAACACCATGCATCCAGTTCCCTTTTAAATGGCGAGTGCCACCCATTCCACCCAATGGCGCACGTCCACTTTTGCGTCGCTTTCCAGGTGCCCCAAACAGCCTATGTTGGCCGATGCAATGGCTTGTGGCTTTCCGGCCATGAGGTTATTCAGCTTGCGTGTTTTCAGTTCTTGCGACAACTCAGGCTGCAATACGGAATACGTGCCGGCAGAACCACAACACAGGTGTGAGTCAGCCACGGGTGTTAGCGTAAAGCCCAACTGGGTGAGCACGCCTTCGACCACGCCTTTCAGTTGCTGGCCGTGTTGCAAGGTGCAAGGTGGGTGAAATGCAATGGTGCCTGGAATTTTTTCATTCGCGATGGCGGCTTTTACCCGTGTGGCCAGTTGCGCCAGCGCTTGCTCGTTTTGTTGGGTGATGAATTCGCCAATGTCCATGGTTTTCGCGCTGATGGCCTGCGCTTTGGCGGCGTATTCCGGGTCGTGCTCGAAATGGTGTGCATATTCGCGCACGGCCACGCCGCAACCCGAAGCGTTCATCACCAGGGCTTCGGCTTCGCCGCTCACAATCAGTGGGTACCAGGCGTCGATGTTGGCTTTCATTTGGGCCAAGCCGCCTTCGTGGTCGTTCAGGTGGAATTTCACCGCGCCGCAGCAGCCAGATTTTTGCACCATCATGCCTTGTACGCCCATGGCGTCAAGCAGCACGGAGGTGGCTGAATCGATCGAGGGCATCATGGCCGGTTGTACGCAACCATTGAGCAAGATGACCTTGCGTGCATGGTTGGCTTTTGAAAAGGGCAGGGTGGTGCGTTTGGCCGGTACCTTTTTCTTGATGCTTTCGGGCAACAAGCCGCGCACGGTTTTGCCCATGGCCATGCCGGTGTCGAACAACGGGCGGTTGGTCATCAAGGCTTTCAGGCTGTTGCGCATCAGCTTTTCTGACATGGGCCGCTCTACGCGTTCGTCCACGATTTTGCGGCCAATGTCGATCAATTGGCCATACTTCACGCCCGATGGGCAGGTGGTTTCGCAGTTGCGGCAGGTGAGGCAGCGGTCCAGGTGTTGCTGGGTTTTACGAGTGACTTCCTTGCCTTCCAACACCTGTTTGATGAGGTAAATACGCCCGCGCGGGCTGTCCAGTTCGTCACCCAGAATTTGGTAAGTGGGGCAGGTGGCGGTGCAAAAGCCGCAATGCACGCACTTGCGCAGAATGGTCTCTGCGGTTTGTCCTTCGGTGGTGTCTTTGATCCAGTCGGCGAGTTGGGTATCCATGCGTGGTTCTTACAAAATGGGTGAAAGGCGGTTGATGCTGAAAATACCGGCGGGGTCGAACTGCGCTTTGAGTCGGCGTTGCAGTTTCAGCATCACGGCGTCGGGCAGCTGGAACGCGTGGGCCCGGTCTTCATTGTTGGTGCTTTTGTACAGTGTGGCGTGGCCACCTGCGCGTTGGGCAATGCCGCGTATGCTTTCGGCACTGGTGCCTGCTTCGGGGCGTAACCAGCGCAGGCCCGAGCCCCACTCGTGTGCGGTTTGGCCTTTCAAGGCCAAATCAACTGTGGTTGGCGGCACGGCAATGCGCCACAAATCGCCCTGTTGGGTAAAAAATTCGTGTTGTTGGTCGCGAACAGCCTGCCAAAAATCCAGCGCCTGATCTTGCGGCAGTGTGTCACCGCCCATTTTTTGAATGGCGGATTGAACGGCCGCACTGGCGCCGCGCAAGCGAATGGTGAGTTGGTCGTTGTGAAAAAACGTGGCTGAAATGGGCAATGGCTTGGATAGCCATTGGTTGCATTGTTCAATCGCCTGGTTCACTGGCATGGAAAATACCAGTGTGGCTTCGGCTGGTGCAAGCGGCATCACCTTGATCGACAATTCCGTGGCAATGCCCAGCGTGCCCATGCTGCCGGGAATGACGCGTGATACGTCGTAGCCGGCCACGTTCTTCATGACCACACCACCGAAATTCAACAGTTGGCCTTTGCCGTCCAGCAGGGTGCAACCCAGCACATAATCTTTCACGCCGCCTTTGGAAAGGCGTGCCGGGCCAGCAAGCCCTGCACACACAGTGCCACCGATGGTGCTGTTCTCGCCAAAGCGCGGTGGCTCAAAGGCCAGTTCCTGTTTCTCGGCTTTCAGGGCTGCTTCCACGTCAGACAGCAGGGTTCCTGCTTTCACGGTCATGACGAGCTCGGTGGGCTCGTATTCCACAATGCCTGCCCACTGCCGCATGTCAATGGTCTCGCCTTCCAGTGGGCCGCCGTAAAACTGCTTGGTGTTGCCCCCGGTGGGAAGTAGCCTGGTTTTGTTGCGTGCAGCCTGTTCCACTTGCCTGCACAATTCGTCGATGAAATCAGCCATATTGTTTTTAGAATCGAGGTAGATCGGCAAAGGGCACTTGCCCACCGTGTACATGCATGCGGCCGTATTCGGCACAGCGGTGCAAGGTTGGAATGGCTTTGCCGGGGTTGAGCAAGCCGGGCTCGTCGAAGGCTTTTTTCACGGCGAAAAATGCATCCAGTTCAGCGCGCGAAAACTGCACGCACATCTGGTTGATTTTCTCGATGCCCACGCCGTGCTCGCCGGTTACAGTGCCGCCGACCTCCACGCACAGTTCCAGAATTTCGGCACCGAAATCCTCCGCGCGTTTGATTTCCTCAGGCTTGTTGGCATCAAACAAAATC
>CAXRAE010000017.1:0-70847 GCA_964229025.1 Limnobacter sp.
TTTTAAGTTCCTCTTTTTCTTCAAATTTTTCCTAAAGTATTGTTTTTTCCAAGCGTTAAAGAGTCATAAGGCGGGGCACAACGAGGCCACCAGCCAAACAAACTTAACAAATGCTTGGAGAAATAAAATGCTAGGAATCAAAACAAACGCAGCCTCACTGACCGCTCAAAAGAACCTGTCCGGTTCAGGCATCAGCTTGAATAACTCCAATGACCGCCTGTCCTCAGGTTTGCGTGTGAACAGCGCCAAAGACGATGCAGCCGGCCTGGCGATCGCCGAGCGCATGAACGCCCAGATCAAGGGCTTTGATGTGGCAGCGCGCAACGCCAACGACGGCATTTCACTGTTGCAAGTGGCCGACGGCGCCATGGGCAAGATCAGCGACAACCTGCAGCGCATGCGTGAGTTGGCTGTGCAGTCCAAAAACGGCACACTGAACGGCACAGACCGCTTGAACCTGAACCGTGAGTTCACCGAGCTGGCCAACGAAGTGAACCGCATCACCACGGGCACCACGTTCAACGGCAACGCCACGTTTGCTGCGGCCAACAAAGTGTTGAGCTTCCAGGTGGGCACGGGCAACGCCGCAGGCGACACGTTGAGCTTGAACCTGACCGATGATGGCCTGGCCGCAGGCAACGACCTGACTACAGTGTTGACCAACGGTGCAGCCAGCATTCAGGCCAACCTGGGCAACGTAGACACCGTGGCCAACGCCACCACCGCGATCACCAACATCGATGCGGCCATTGACGACATCACCGGCATTCGTGCGGTGGTGGGTGCGGGCCAAAGCCGATTGGAACAGGTGGCAGCCTTTGCCGACATTTCCAGCACCAACCTGAACACCGCGCGTGGCCGCATCATGGATGCCGACTTCGCCAAGGAAACTGCGAACCTGACCCGTTCACAGATTCTTCAGCAGGCAGGCACGGCCATGTTGGCCCAGGCCAACCAGTTGCCCAACAACGTACTGAGCTTGTTGCAGTAAAAAACCGGCTGACCTCACCCACACCGTGTGCCGGTTGGGTGATGGTCAAGTGCCTGAGAAAATGATTGTCTACCCAAATGGGTCAGGCAATCATTTTTTATTTAAGCCATTGAAAATAAACAAAAAAATTATTTAAATTTACCTTAAGTTCCATCAATTACCTCCGATATAAAAGATGTCAGTAAATCAAAACTGAACATGGGTTTTTAACCCAAGCCGACAATCCCCTCACAAAGGCTTGTCTATTTAACCGCTAGGAGGTCCTAAATGTTAGGAATCAACACAAACGCGCCATCTTTGAGCGCACAAATGAACCTCGGTAAATCCGGTGGTTCTCTTGAGACATCGATCGCCCGCTTGTCGTCTGGTCTGCGCGTAAACAGCGCCAAAGACGATGCTGCGGGTTTGGCCATTGCCGAGCGCTTGAATGCGCAAATCAAGGGCTCCGATGTCGCCGCACGAAATGCCAATGACGGCATCTCATTGCTGCAAGTAGCCGATGGCGCCCTGGGCAAGATCAGCGACAACCTGCAGCGCATGCGTGAATTGGGCGTACAGGCCAAAAACGGCACCTTGAACGCAACCGACCGCGCCAACCTGAACCGTGAATTCACGGAACTGGCCAACGAAGTGGGTCGTGTTGCAACAGGCACCACATTCAACGGCAACAACGTGTTTGCTGCTGCCAACAAATCGGTCAGCTTGCAGATTGGCTCAGGCAACGCCGCAGGCGACACGCTGAACATCAACCTGACCGATGACGGCCTGGCTGGTGGTAACGACTTGCAAACCACCTTGGGCGGTGCCACACAGGCATTAATCGTGACCGCATTCGGCGGTGTTGACACCACGGCCAACGCCACCACAGCCATCACAACAATCGACGGGGCCATCGATGACATCACCAACCTGCGCGCCACCACAGGTGCAGGCTTGAGCCGTCTTGACCAGGTGGTTTCATCACTGGAAACCACAAGCAGCAATTTGAACGCTGCCCGTGGTCGAATCATGGACGCCGACTTCGCCAAGGAAACTGCGAACCTGACCCGTTCACAGATTCTTCAGCAGGCAGGCACCGCCATGTTGGCCCAGGCCAACCAGCTGCCCAACAACGTGCTGAGTTTGCTGCGTTAATTCGGGACGCAACATCCCGGCGTTGAATCGAGAGGCCAAAAGCCTCGAGGTGTAAGAAAAAGCCCGATGAATCAACCTCATCGGGCTTTAACGTTAAAGAAAGCACTTAATCCTGCCGTTAATCAGTACATGACGGCGCGATGCGCACACATAGAATTCAGGCGGTGGCGATCATGAATATTTCAAACATACCGGATTTTTCCCAAGGCGTGGCCAAACAGGCCGAACCCAACAATGTGAAGCAGGCAACCTCACCAGAGGCGGTACCGCTCCTAGGGCAAGAGGCGAAGCTGACGGTCAAAGAGGTGCTTGAAGTGGTTCAAAGAGCCAACGAGGCACTGAGTAGCAATCAGTCCAACTTGAAGTTTCTGGTTGATAGCGACAATGGTCAACCCATTGTGCAAATCGTTGACAAAGAAACACAAGAGGTACTCAGGCAAATCCCCTCAGTGGAAATGCTTAAAATTGCAAAATCAATTGAGAAAATGCAAGGCGTTTTGCTTTCGAAAGAAGTGTGAGAACGCAAAAAGAAAAGGAGTTAAAAGATGCCCGCAATATCATCTGCAGGAGTTGGATCCGGACTGGACATTGAAGGCATTATCAGTTCCCTGATGGCGGCGGAGCGAATTCCGCTTAGCAAAGTTAATCAAGAGCGCACTCAGGTAAATACCAAAATATCAATCTACGGTATTATTAAAAACTCGTTCTCTGATTTACAGGCAAGTGCCAACAAGTTAACTCAATTGAGCAATTTAAATCCGATGAAGGCAACTTCAGCGGATGACAAAGTATTAACAGCAACAGCCAGTTCCACTGGAGCGAAAGGCACCTATTCCATTGTGGTCAATCAAATGGCCAAAGCCCAAAGTGTGGCAGCGCCCAGCGTCGCTAACTCAGACACAGCGGTGGGCACTGGTACCATCAACATCACATTAGGCAGCTACGATTCAGGCAGCAACACCTTCACTGCCAACCCAGACAAAACCCCGGTGAGTATCAACATTGGCACCGGACAGCAAACGCTCGCAGGGATCAAACAAGCCATCAATGACAGTGACGCAGGCGTAAGCGCCTCCATCATCAATGATGGCAGCGGTGACAGGCTGGTTTTAACGAGCAAGGAAACAGGCGCAGTCAACGGCTTCAAGCTGACCGTGACAGATGACGACGGAACACCCACGGACAACGCGGGACTGTCCAGAATTGCTTTTGATCCCGAGGCGGCCATCGGGAGCGGGAAAAATGCCACATCCCTGGAGACTGCAAAAAATGCGGAATTCACGGTCAACAACCTGGCCGTGAGCAAAGCCAGCAACACGGTGACCGACGCAATCGAAGGCCTGACCTTGAACCTGAAAACCGTGTCTGCAACAGCGGTGAACCTCACGGTAGGCCTGGACGACACCGCGCTTAAAAAAACGCTCGACGAGTTCGTCACGAACTACAACAAAATTCGCGGCAACTTGAAAGACCAACAGGAAAAAGACGCAACCCTGTCTAAAGAAACCACACCTTCAAGCCTTGAAAGGGGCTTAAGAAACATTCTGCGTGAAACGGTGGCCGCCTACGGCATCGGCTTGAACGATGTAGGCCTGAGTTTCAACAAAGACGGCGTGCTGTCCTTGAACAAAACCAAGCTGGATGAATCGCTTGCAGCGGACCCGGCCGTTCTTGAAAAATTATTCACCAACACCGCCACCACCACCGATGCACGCGTGAAATTTTTGGGTTCCACCTCGAAAACCCAGGAAGGCACCTACGCAGTCAACATCACCACGGCATTTGATGGCAGCAACACCATTGCAGGCACCATCAATGGTGTTGCCGGTACAGGTGTCGCCAACAACCTGACCGGGGCCACGGGCGACCCCAGTGAAGGCCTTGGCCTGTCCGTGGTGCAAGGCGAAATGGGTAACTTAGGCACCGTGACATTCAGCCGGGGGCTTGCCAGTCGCCTGGACGACTGGATCAAATCATTGAGCGAGGAAGGCGGCGCCCTGGTGTCCCGAACCGATGGCCTGAACAGCCGGCTCAAACGTCTGGACACGCAGGAAGACCGCTTTAACCTGCGCCTTGAACAAGTTGAAAAACGTTACCGTGCACAGTTCAGCGCTTTGGATGCAATGCTTGCCAGCATGCAGCAAACCAGCTCCTATTTAAGCCAACAACTGGCTGCACTTTCGGCCAACAGGTAAGCGCTTTGAAGCTCGGAACAGTGTGGTAAAACCCTTGTTTTTATGCGCTTGAACGAACTGCAAAACGACTTAACATTGTTTCATCAACTCAACGCAAGTGAATGTATCCATGATGTACGGCGCAAAAGCTTACGCACAGGTCGGACTAGAGACAGGCATCAACAGCGCCTCGCCTCATGGCTTGATCTTGATGCTCTACGATGGCGGCATTGAAGCCATTCGTAAAGCCAAGATTTATCTGGAAATGCAAGACATCGAGATGAAAAGCAAATCGGTGGACAAAGCACTTCGCATCATCAACGACGGCCTTGCTGCATCACTGGATTTGAATGCTGGCGGAGCCTTGGCAGAACGCCTTCGCGCATTGTACGAATTCATCGCCAAAGAACTTATTTTGGCCAACTCGGCGAACAGCACCGAGCGAATGGATGCCTGCATCACATTGCTTGAAGATTTGCGCAGCGCCTGGCTTGAAATTGGGCAAAAGGCTTGAACACAAACAACCCTCATAGGAACGTTTAGCAAATGATATTCAACAATAATGCTGAAGTCATGAAGCTGTACTCAGACATAGCGAACCAAAGCCAATTGATGCTGGATTCAGCCAAAGCTGGCGATTGGGACGCGTTGTGCGAGGCAGAGGAAATATGCTCAAAATTGATTCACGAGTTGCAAGCAATCAAGCAGGCTCAGCAAACGGAATTGAATGAGCGTGAGCGTACTCAACACATCGGATATTTGAAAAAAATTCTCGCCGATGACGCGGCCATCCGCGACATCACCGAACCACGCCTGAAGCAGTTGGAGGAGTTCTTGCGCGCAGCCAACAACACGCACAAACTCAGCAACTCTTACGGCTCCAACTAAGCCATCGCGCTGATCAAGCGAGGGGCTGACCATGGCACTCACACCCGTCAAGTCTGCCCCACCTAGCGTCAACACCGTATTGCAGTCCAACCCGGGCGATAAGGTCGCATCGGGAAAAAGTGAAATTGCCCCAGTGGTGGCTGTGCTCTCGCGTCAACTGCCCCTGCCGCAGGCACAACAGCTCGCTGGCCAAACCGCCCTGGTTCGCGTGGTCAAGGGTGGCCCCGGCAATGAAGCTGAATTGGAATTTGCAGGGCAAAACATCCAGGTCAAGCTACCACCAGGGCGCTCGCTCACCGCTGGCGAAATGGTCACCGTGGCCTTCGCCCTATCGAACAAAGGCGACGACCTGTCTGCCGGTAATGCCCCCGGGGGTAAGCGCGTGCAAGACGCACGCAATCTGCTCACTCCGCTGAACATCGCAACCGATGACACCGAGGCCCAGGAATCACCCAGTTTTGTAAACCGCTTGTCTGGCGCTGCGCGCCTGATCGGCATGCTGGAAAGGCTTTCACAAAACACGCCCACCCAGGTATCGACCACGGTGTTGGCCAATGTGAAGCAACTGGCAGCCCAATTTCCGGCGACGCCTTTGAACACGCAAGGGGCAACAAACCAGCCAACTGCCGGGCCTTCGGTGCAGCCAGCCACTCAAGCGGCAATCGTCAGCAACACCGGCCAACCATTGCCCACCGCCGCTCAAAGTGCTCCAACAGCCAATTCCGGTCAGGCAAGCACCACCCAGGCGAACGCAGTGCAAAACAATTTCATGACCAATACATTGGCTGGCGCCCTGGCCAAGCAGGTCAGTGCAGCGATCGAAACCAGCGGGCTGTTCTATGAATCCCATCTGAAAGAATGGGCCAACGGGCAGCGCAGCACAGATCAAATCAGCAAAGAGCCACAGTCGAGATTCGGCCCGGAGCAGATCATTCGTGAAAAAGGCATGGATGAATCCGCTTTGAATCAATCCGTGAAAATGGTGACCACCCAATTGGCAGCCCTGGACAACAACCGAATCAACATCACCTTGAACGGTTTGTTCAACCAACCCATTGAAGTAGAAATCGAGAAAGACACAGAATCCGAGGAAGCCGACGAGCAACAACACGCAACAAGCAGTGACGAGCCTTCACAACCGTGGGTGGCACGCCTTAAACTGGACATGGCACACTTGGGTGAACTTCAGGTAAGGCTTCGCATGATAGGTTCTCGCTGTGACGTTCAAATTCTGGGGCAAGAACATGGCAAGAAAGCAATCGACCCGCACTGGCAATCGTTTCAACAAGCCATGCAGTCTCAAGGCATCCAGCTTGTTCACGGGCAGTTCATGGTGAAACCATCGGGGATAGAGTCATGAGCGACAAACTCAGCCCTCAACAAGCTGTTGCCTTGGCGTACCTGGAACACTCGGGTGCGCCGAAGGTGGTGGCCAAAGGCAAAGGACTCATCGCAGAGCAAATCATTCAGAAGGCCAAGGAATCCGGGGTGTTTGTGCATGAAAGTCGGGAACTGGTTTCACTGCTGATGAACGTGGACCTGGACCAACAAATTCCCCAAGGCATGTACCAAGCCATTGCAGAATTGCTGGCGTGGGTGTACCAAATCGAAAACAAAGAATTTGAGGCGAAACAATAGCCATGAACGATTCAATGGGTATCGCGCCGGAACGCGACCGACAACTATTAAACGAATTTGCAATGGGTGCTGAACCCACTATTCGCAAACTATTGACCACGATCCTGGAGCAAGAACATGAGATCTACGTGTTTCTGCAGGTCGATCAAAGCCATTTTGTCAGTGAAGTATTGAACTTCGACTGGGAAGCCGGGCTCATGTGGATCGGAACACCTTACGAGAAACACCTGGTCTCCGATTGCGGACCAAATACTTCTTACATCGTGGTCGGCTTCCCCGATGGCGTAAAAATTCAGTTTACTGGCATGGGCATGCAAAAAGGTCGGTATGAAGGCGCTGAAGCCATTCGCATTTCCATTCCGAAGACGATTGTCCGATTACAACGGCGCAATTACTTCCGCGTATTGGCCGACGAGGAGCTGAACCTGCAGGTGAAGCTTGACATCCCTGGCATTGAAAGCAACCCGAATATTGTTGACATCAGCCTGGCCGGCTGCGGTTTCACCGTACAAGCACCAACCGACCGGTTTCCGCGCGGCACAGTATTCAAAGACGTGCGCTTGACCATGCCGGATGGTGGCGGAAGCATGCTCGTAGAACTGGTGGTCAAAAACATCAAGCCCATGAACGATTGCCCCGACACCATTCAACTGGGCTGCGAAATGCGCCCGGTGGAACGCGGAGCAGAACGTCGGTTACAACGCTTTTTGCTGGCCACCGAGAGGCGGCAGCGCACCAACAGCCAAGCGACTTAAAGGCTCAGCGGCGCCGACCGCCACCAAGCAAGGAACCCAAAATGCCGCGCATCAGCTCGCGGCCCACTTGCGAGCCAATGCTGCGTGCTGCGCTTTTGGCCATGCTTTCTGCCACGCTTTGTCGCTTACGGCTGCCCCCACCCGTCCCAAACAACACATCACCCAGGCCAGACAAGGCGCTGGGCTCTTTTTTGGCCGGGGTGTTGGCTGTCGTCGGTTGTTGATCGCCCGCTTGTGCTTCGGCCGCTGCCTGCGCCCGCGCTTTCAACAATTCAAAGGCCGATTCACGATCCACTGCCTGCTCATACACGCCAGCCACCAGCGAATTGCTTAATAAAGCCTTGCATTGCTCCGGGCTTGCCGGGCCAAATTTGCTGGCTGGTGGGTACACCCAGGAACGGCAAGTCGGGCTGGGCGTGCCTTTGGCATCCAGGAAGCTGACCAAAGCCTCGCCCACGCCCAATTCTGTGATGCACGCCTCAATATTCAACATCGGGTTGGGTCGCATGGTTTCGGCAGCCACCTTCACCGCTTTCTGATCGCGCGGCGTGAAAGCACGCAAAGCATGTTGCACCCGATTACCCAGCTGACCCAATACAGAGTCGGGCACATCCAATGGGTTTTGGGTCACGAAATACACACCAACCCCCTTGGAACGAATCAAGCGCACCACCAATTCAACTTTCTCGATCAGGGGTTTGGGTGCATCGGTGAACAGCAAGTGCGCCTCATCAAAGAAAAACACCATCTTGGGCTTGTCCACATCGCCCACCTCGGGCAGGTTTTCAAACAACTCAGAGAGCAGCCACAACAAAAAAGTGGCGTACAACTTGGGGGAATTCATCAACTGGTTGGCGGCCAGAATGTTGATCACGCCGCGCCCATCTGAATCGGTCTGCATCAAATCATGAATATTGAGCATGGGTTCGCCGAAAAACTGGTCTGCGCCCTGCCCCTCTAGCGCGAGCAATCCACGTTGAATTGCCCCCACAGAAGCGGAACTCACATTGCCGTATTCATTGGTGAACTGTTTTGCATTTTCGCCAACGTATTGCAACATGGCTCTCAGGTCTTTCAGATCAAGCAACAACATGCCGTTGTCATCGGCGATTTTGAACACCAAATTCAACACGCCTTCCTGTGTGTCATTCAAACCGAGCAGGCGCCCCAATAACAAAGGCCCCATGTCGGAAATTGTTGCCCGAACCGGGTGGCCCTGCTTTCCAAATACATCCCACAAGGTCACAGGGCTGCCTTTGAAATCAGGCGCAGGAATCCCTGTCATTTTCAAACGCTCTTCGAACTTGGGGGAAGTTTTACCGGGTTGCGAGATGCCTGTGAGGTCACCCTTCACATCGGCCATGAACACAGGCGTTCCAATTCTTGAAAACGCCTCGGCCATCACTTGCAAAGTGACTGTTTTACCTGTGCCCGTTGCGCCAGTGATCAAGCCGTGGCGATTGGCCAGTTGGGGCAGCATGACCAAATCCTCAGGGGTTTCAACGCGGTTGTTGCGGGCAATCGGAAGCGGGTCAAACATGGGCTGCACTCCAAGGCAAGAACACAAATAGTGCCTTGAATTGTGCCACAGCCCGGCTTGAAAACCAGTGAATTAAACCGGCATGTTCATGATGTCGTTGTAGGCCTGCAGAATTTTATTTCTCGCCTGTACAACTGCGGTGAATTCAAGTGAGGACGTGTTCATGGCGATCACCGTTTCTTCAAGCGTCACCGTGGGGTCGTCCATCTGCAGCCGCTTGCCCATGTCCGCCGATTTTTCTGCAGCCAGGCTTGCACTTTCCAAGGCCTTTGCAATTGCATCGGCAAAAGAAGCCTGCCCAACCAATTGGCTCTTGTCTGGCGCGCCAGTTCCCTTCAAGGCATCGGTCACTGCACTGCTTAAAATGCCACCAACGCCACCTAGTTTTTCAATCATTGCCTGCTCCTGAACCCGTGAACGGTTTTCTACCCTTTCTTTGTACAGGTTTGTGGCACCAACACATGCACAGAAAAAGGGGCAAAACACCCATTATTTTTAAATCAACCCTCAAGGTTTCGAAAATGGAGCCGTTAATGGGCCCTTTTTCTCGCTTTGCATTGGCAACACTGTCGGCACAATCAAAAGGTAGAAAAACCAAACACACACGCAGGTATTACATGGCAGAAGCCCTCAACAGCCCAGAAGTGATTGGACCGGTCGGCAACAACCCGTTCTCAAACATGCAGCAACGCTTTGGCAGGCTGCCGCCAAAGAACAAAATTGCGCTGTTGGTGGGTGTGCCTTTGTTGATCGCCATGCTGGTGTCCATGTTGATGTGGGCCAACACGAAAAGCTATCGCGTGCTGTTCAGTGGCTTGAACGATCAAGATGGCGGCGCCATTGTTGAAGCACTGACCCAAATGAAGGTGCCTTACGAGTTCAACACCAACGGCACATCCATTCTGGTGCCCTCAGACAAGGTTTACGACACCCGCCTTGCACTGGCCAGCCAAGGCCTGCCCAAAGGCAGCGTGAGCGGCTTTGAAGCCATGGACAATCAGAAACTAGGCATTACACAATTTCAGGAACAGGTGAACTACCAGCGTGCCCTGGAAGGCGAATTGGTGCGTTCAATCCAATCCATTTCAGCGGTACAAAGTGCACGTGTGCACCTGGCCATACCCAAGCCCTCCATTTTCATTCGCGAAAAACAAACGCCCAGCGCATCCATTGTGTTGAACCTGTTTGGTAGCCGCACTTTGTCAGAACCACAAATCAACGGCATTGTGCATTTGGTGGCCTCCAGCCTGCCCGGCATGTTGCCAGAAGACGTCAGCATTGTGGATCAAACAGGCCGCCTGCTTACTGCCAAGGCGCAAATGGAAGCGGGCTTGAACCCCACTCAGCTTGCCTACACTGCACAGGTTGAACAATCGCTTAGCTCCCGAATCATCGACATTCTCAGCCCTGTGTTTGGCAGCAACAACGTGCGCGCCACGGTTACTGCCGACATGGATTTCTCGACATCGGAAAGAACCGATGAAATTTTCAAACCCAATGGTGACAACACCCAAGCCACCATTCGCAGCCAACAGATCAGCGAATCCCGTGATGGCAACGGCGCAGAAAACCCACAGGGCATTCCCGGTGTAATGGCGAACACACCCCCGGGGGAAGCCGCAGCCAACATTGGCCAGAACCCGCAGCAAGCCCTGGGCAACAACGCCAACAACATCAACGCAGCCAATGCCAGCTCGCGCAAAGATTCAACCGTGAACTACGAAGTTGACAAAACGGTGCAGTACACCAAATCACAAGTAGGCAAGCTTGAGCGCCTATCGGCCGCCGTGGTGGTGAACTACAAAACAATCACCGACCCCAAAGGTGTGTCGCGCGAAGTGCCGCTCACCCCGGAAGAAATCACTCAACTCGATGCATTGGTCAAACAGGCAATAGGCTTTAATGAAGCACGCGGCGATGCAGTCAATGTGGTCAACCAGGCCTTCACCAAGATTGAAGAAACTGACATTCCAATGTGGGCCCAACAGGAAACCATGGACATTGCCAAATCACTTGGCATGCCACTGGGTATTGCATTGGTTGCCGCCATTCTGGTTTTTGGGGTATTTCGCCCCCTCTTAAAGCCAGCAGACATCGACGCTTACGATGGTCCAGAGTTACTGCCGGGCCAGAAACGCACGCCATTGCTAACCAACCAGGTGGGTGGTGACAACGACATGGAGTTGCTCGAACAACTTCAGCGCGAAGGCACCCTGCCGGGCGCATCGCGCCAGGAAAAACTGGAACGTCTCAGACAACTGGCCAAAGAACACCCACAGGTCGTCGCAAGCATTGTGAAGAACTGGGTCAACGGCGAAACAGGCAACGCATAAGGATTAGCAAAAATGGCAGACAGCGAACTCGGTGTACAAAAGGGCGCAATCCTGATGTTGAGCCTTGGCGAAGAAGAAGCATCCGAAGTATTCAAATATTTGGGGCCCAAAGAGGTTCAAAAGCTCGGCCAGCAGATGTCCAAAACCAAGGACGTGTCCATCGAACAAATTGAAGCCATCGCAGGCGAGCTGGTGGTTCAAGCGGAAAAGCAAAGTACGGTTGGGCTGGACTCTGACCTTTACATTCGCAATGTACTCACCCGCGCTTTGGGCGATGACAAGGCCGGCTTCCTTCTCGATCGCATTTTGCAGGGCAGCGACACCTCAGGCATTGAAGGCCTGAAGTGGATGGACCCAGCCACCGTGGCTGAGCTGATTAAAAACGAACACCCGCAAATCATCGCAACCATTCTGGTTCACCTTGAGCGAGATTTCGCCGCCGCCATCCTGAACCTGTTCATGGACCGGCTGCGTAGCGATGTGATTTTGAGAATTGCCACTCTGGACGGCATACAACCCAATGCCTTGATCGAACTCAACGACGTGTTGGCCAAGGTACTGGCCAGCGGCGACAAATTGAAGAAAACCACCTTGGGCGGTGTGCGCACCGCAGCTGAAATTTTGAACTTTGTGGGCGCCACCTCGGAAAAAACAGTGCTCGACAGCATTCGCGATTACGACACCGAGTTGAGCCAGCGCATTCAAGACGAAATGTTCACGTTTGACAACCTGCTCGACATCGACGACCGTGGCATGCAGTCGATACTGCGGGATGTCCAATCCGATGTGCTGGTCATTGCATTGAAAGGTGCCGACGAAGCCATTCGGGAAAAGGTGTTCAAAAACATGTCCTCTCGTGCCGCCGAGGCACTGCGCGAAGACCTGGAGAGTCGTGGCCCTGTTCGTTTGTCTGAAGTGGAAGCCGCACAGAAAGACATGTTGAAAGTGGTCAGAAAACTGGCCGACGATGGCACACTGGTTCTAGGCGGAGGCGGTGAAGATGCCTTCGTCTAAGCGAATCATTCGTGGCCCACTGGCGGCCGAGTTACCCGGATGGTCGGTAGAAATCATCGGCTCGCAATATGAAAATGCGGTTGAGCGGATGCTCGCCGAGGTGGATCACCTCGAGCATCCGGGTTCAAGGCCACCACTGCCACTCAGCGAGCGGGAACAGTCACTTCAGAACCGCGAATATGCCTTGAAGCAGCGAGAAATCGAACTGAAAAAACTTGAGCAAGAAACCTTGCACAAGGCACAAGAGGAAGGCCGACAGGCTGGATACGAAGCAGGCTGGCACGCCGCCAACGACGAACGACAGGCTTTGCTACACGCCACCCAAACCATAGAGCTTGAGTTTGATCAGTTCAAAACCGAGCTGGCCGATAAACTACTGGACCTTGCCGTGATGGTGAGTCAAAAAGTGCTTGCCGACTCGGTTCGCGCCCACCGTGACCATGCAAAAGTCTTACTGGAACAGGTGATCGAAAGCATGAACCTGCACAGCAAGGCGATCACAGTGAAAGCGCACCCAGAAACCTGCGCCCTGCTGAAAACCCACTACGAACAAGACCACAGCCTGGGCAATCTGCGTTTGATTCAAGACCCGAAATTGATCAAAGGCGGTTTGGTGCTGCAACACAACGAAGGCGAAGTGGATTGCACATTGGAAACGCGCTGGCAAAAAGCCATCGAAGCCCTTGGGCGCAATACTCCACTTTCCCCAATCGAACCCACGGAAGAGTCCTGACATGGCTGATCTTCTAGAATGGCTCGATGAGTGCAAATTTCTGGTTGAACACACACCGGTTCAAACCGCAACAGGCAAGTTAACCCGCGTGGCTGGGCTTGTCATGGAAGCCGTGGGCCTGAAACTACCAGTGGGTAGCGTGGTTTATGTGGTTCAAAAAGGCACACCCACCCTGGAAGCTGAAGTGGTAGGCTTTAACGCCGACAAACTGTTTTTGATGCCGGCCACCGATGTGCACGGCATGACACCAGGGGCCAAAGTGATCGCCCAAGAGCCGCCACCGACAACCCCAAAGCTTGGCGTGAAGGCACACCCTTGGCGCAGGCCAGAAGACAAAACAAAGCATTTGCCCGTGGGCGACAGCCTGTTGGGCCGTGTGGTCGACAGCAATGGCAAGCCCTTGGACACCTTGGGTGAATTGAACTACGCAAAACGTGTGCCACTGGCCGCGCGCACCATCAATCCACTCGAGCGCGAACCCATTTCAGAACACCTCGATGTGGGTGTTCGCGCCATCAACGCGTTACTCACCGTGGGTCGGGGCCAGCGAATTGGTCTGATGGCCGGCTCTGGCGTGGGCAAATCGGTTCTATTGGGCATGATGGCCCGTTACACCAAAGCCGATCGCGTTGTGGTTGGACTGATCGGCGAACGGGGCCGGGAAGTGAAGGAATTCATCGAGCAAATTCTGGGCGAAGAAGGACTCAAGCGCAGCGTAGTAATCGCAGCACCCGCCGACGTCAGCCCATTGTTGCGCATGCAGGGTGCCGCCTACACACAAGTGGTGGCAGAGCATTTTCGCGATCAAGGCCACAACGTGCTCATGATCATGGACTCACTCACCCGCTACGCCATGGCGCAGCGTGAAATTGCACTGGCAATTGGCGAGCCCCCAGCTACCAAGGGCTACCCGCCCAGCGTGTTCGCCAAATTGCCCACTCTGGTGGAACGTGCCGGCAATGGGCGCAAAGGCGGCGGTTCCATCACCGCGTTCTACACAGTGCTGACGGAGGGCGATGACCAACAAGACCCCATCGCCGATTCGGCGCGCGCCATTCTGGATGGGCACATTGTTCTGTCGCGAAGCCTGGCAGAATCGGGGCATTACCCGGCCATCGACATTGAACAATCCATTTCCAGGGCCATGCACAATATCGTGCCACCCGGTCACCTGCATGCCGCTCGGGCACTGAAAGCCGCCTTTTCCCGCGTGCAACGCAACCGCGATTTGATCACCGTGGGCGCTTACTCTGCAGGCGCAGACCCACAATTGGACCATTCTTTGGCCCTTTTTCCAAAGATTGAAAACCTGCTTCAGCAGTCAATGTTAGAGAGCGCGAGTTTCGATGAAGCCCTATCGGGTTTGCAATCGCTATTCCCCAATGAATTCAAGAACGAGAAGCACTAATTCGCTTGGAGCGCCATGAGTAACGTACTGCACATACTGATTGACCAGGCTAAGGAAAAAGCCGATGAACTGGTAAAAGCCATGGGCCACACCCAGCAAAAGCTGCAACAAGGCCAGGACAAGCTCAGCATGCTGCAAAGCTATTGCAACGAATGCCAAACCAACATGCAAACGCGGGCCACTGGCGGCATCACGGGCGAGCAATTGCGCAATCAGCTGGCTTTTGTTGCAAAAATAGAGCAAGCGCTTACTCAACAGAACAAAGAAATCGAATTCCTGAACACCACACTGACCCACCAGCGAACGCAGTGGCAGCAGGCTTTGGGTGAACAACGCAAATACGAAGCCTTGCTTGAGCGCGAACGGATCAAGCAACAACACCTGGACAACAAACGAGATCAGAAAATGAATGATGAATTCGCTGCCCGAATTTACCGCGTCAACACGGCTGGAGAGCAAGCATGAGCGCAGGCACACCCATTCAAGCCAACAACAAGGTTCAGTCGGCAATCAACCTGCCTGGCAAAGACAAGAACCCGGCTTCAGAACTTCAAGGCATCCCTTTCGAAGCCATGTTCAGCAACGCCCTGAACAATGGTAAACCCACAGCCCAGCTCAACGCCATTGAGGCGCAGCTGCGTGACAGCTTGTTCAAAGACGAGAAAAAGCCAAGCAAGTACGACAGTGAGCCAGCACTGAACACAGAAGCTGCACAATCGGCCTTGTGGGCACAACGCGACTGGATGCAGCAAAGCGGCTCCAACATGGCCATCAACTCCACCAAGCCAACGCAACCTCAAGGCGCTGCACAACCACAGCCAATCCAATCGCAACCCGCCAAAGCCAAGGCCGAGAACAACACACCCGAGGAAACCACAACAGCTTCGTCAGAAAACAAGGCCGATGAAACCGCAGAGGCCGATCGAACAGCGAATGTTGAATCCAGGAACGCGCAAAGCGCCGCCACCTCGCCCGTACAACAAGGCCAGCCAAACCAGACAAGCTCAAGCACAGCGGCTGCACCCACCGCTGGGTTGGCAGCGCAGAACATGGCCACGCCTGAACCGACCACTCAAGCAACGCAAACATTGCCAGCCGCAACAACACCGACTGCAACAAACGCAACAATCGAACAAACAGCAGGCGCTGCTACAAATAACGATGTCAAAGCCAAACCAGATTCGGTGGCATTTGAGCAAACTCAAACTGCAATGTCGACTGACGAGCCCGCCGCCGGCAAGAAGCCTGCCGCTGCGGGCCTACAGGTGAAAATGGATGCGAGCGCGAGCACTGCCGCTACACGCCCTGAACTTGCCACCACAGCCAGCAACGCCACCAATGCGAACAGCAACATTGCAGCCCAGCTTGCTCCACAAATTGCGCCGCAGATTGCCAAACAGCAATTCTCATTGAAAGGCGAGGAGTTCACTGGCCTGAAAGCCGGCGATAAAATCATGACAACGGGTGCAGCCGCCGCGGGGCAGACCAATGCCACAACCTTGCCTGCCTCGCTGAACGGACTGGGCAACGGCATCAGTGCCAATTCACAAGCCCTGATTAAAACCCCTGTGAACCAACCAGGCTTTGCAAAAGAAGTGGGGCAAACCGTGCAGTGGGCACTGGGCAAGAATATGTCAACCGTAGACATTCGAGTCAACCCGGAAACCTTTGGCCCCATGAACATGCGGCTGATTCAGAAAGGTCAGCAAGTTCAGCTCATCATTCGCACACAAGACGAAAGCTCAGCCAACCTGCTCGCGCAGGCACTCGGTGGCTTGAAAGAGGTGTTGGGCCAAAACGGCCTGCAATTGAACCAGGTTCAAATCCAGCATGGCCAGGCTCCCCAAAACAACCAACAGGCAGGCGACACTGCACAGCAACAATTTGCACAGCAACAGCAAGGCGGACAGCGCGGCGGTAACGGATCTGGAAAACAAGGTGAAGAACCCGATTCAATCGTTAATGTCAACGCCCCTACGATCAAACGCGCCGACGGAAAACTTGATTTGTTCGCCTGAGGCTTGAATAACGCACAAAGTTCACAGCTTTTCTGGGGTTTGCTAAAAAAGGTTTCCTAGACAATAGAGGTTAAGCAGACCCGAACGCAAACGATCTACACGGAGTAAAACATGGCCAGAGCCGCCCCAGCGCCTGCCGCAGAAGCAGAAGCACCCAAGAAGGGATCCAAGAAACTCATCCTGATTCTTGCCGTTGTACTGGTGTTGGTGCTTGGCGGTGGCGCAGCCGCCTTTGTGTTGCTGGCCCCCAAACCAGGCGCCGAAGCAGTGGCCGAAGCACCTCCGGAGCCAACTGGCCCACCCACCTTTGTGGTGATGGATCAATTTGTGGTCAACCTGGCTGAGCCTGACACCACGCGCTATTTACAAATCGGTATCACCTATGAAATCAGCGATGCCAAAGTTGCCGATGAGATCAAAAACTACACCCCGGTGATTCGCAGTCGAATTCTGCTTGTGTTGTCGAACAAAAATGTCGGTGACTTGACATCAATCGAGGGCAAACAGCAGCTCATGGATGAATTGGTCGATCTGGCGCGCGTCACTGTGCGTGGCGACCCCAAAGACCCCACGCGTGGAATTCGCGACGTGCACTTTTCCAGTTTTGTGATCCAATAAAGGGAAAACACGCCATGCCCGGAGAATTTCTTTCTCAAGATGAAGTGGATGCCCTGCTCAGGGGCGTCAACGGTGAAGAAGAGAAAAGTGAAAGTACAGACGCTGTGGCTGGTGTACGCCCCTACAACCTGGCCACGCAAGAACGTATTGTGCGTGGCCGCATGCCCACGCTTGAAATCATCAACGAGCGCTTTGCACGCCTCACGCGCATTGGCTTGTTCAATTTCATGCGCCGCAGCCCTGAAATTTCGGTAGGGCCTGTCAAGGTACTGAAATACAACGAATTCATTCGTAACCTGGTGGTACCCACGAACTTGAACATCATGGCCATGCGCCCACTGCGCGGCAACGCCCTGTTCATCTTTGACCCCAGCCTGGTGTTTGCGGTAGTAGATAACCTGTTTGGTGGCGATGGTCGTTTTCACACCCGTGTGGAAGGTCGTGATTTCACTCAAACCGAGCAACGAATCATTGCGCGCATGTTGGCTGTGGTTCAAGAGGAATACATCAAATCGTGGGCACCTGTGTTTCCGCTCAAGCCTGAGCATTTGCGCTCGGAAATGCACACTCAATTCGCCAACATTGCCACGCCTTCAGAGATTGTGGTGACCTCATCGTTTTCAATCGAACTGGGCTCGGGCGGTGGGTCTTTGCACATCTGCATGCCTTATTCCACGCTTGAGCCGATTCGCGACCTGCTGTATTCCAGCATGCAAGGCGACCAGGCAGAACCCGACAAGCGTTGGGTCAATCTCTTGAAGAAACAGGTTCAGATGGCGGAGGTCAACCTCAGCGCAACCTTGGCTACAGCAGAACTCAGCGTAGGCGACATCATGGAATTGAGAATTGGTGACGTCATTCCCATTGAGATTGACAAGGTTGTTGAGGCGAAAGTCGACAACGTGCCTGTCTTCAATTGCAGCTATGGAACCAGCGGGGGCCAATACGCCCTGCGCGTCGAAGAAGTACTTTCAGTGGGCAACGATGTGGCAGCCGAAGCGCTTAGCCTTGAAGCGCTGCTGAAAGAAGCCAAACAGCCCGATCGGGCACACGAGTAAAACACCAACGAGGATTCCGCCATGGCCAATCAACATCAAGAAGACGCAGTGACCGATGCAGCCGATGACTGGGCAGCGGCACTGGCAGAACAGGCAAGCACAGGCGAGGCCACAGCCGATGCCGATAACCTGTTTGCTCAAGCAGCCGATCCCAAGCCAGCGAAGGGCTTGTTTCAGCCATTCGGCTCAAATGTGGCGTCAGGTACTCAGAACGACATCGACATGATCCTCGACATCCCGGTTCAGTTGACTGTTGAGCTGGGGCGAACGAAGATACCCATTAAACACATTTTACAATTGGCGCAAGGCTCAGTCATTGAACTGGATGGTCTGGCTGGCGAGCCCATGGATGTGTTGGTGAACGGCTACCTGATTGCCCAAGGCGAAGTGGTGGTCGTGAATGACAAATTTGGTATCCGGTTGACCGACATCATCACGCCTTCAGAAAGGCTGAGAAAGCTCAATCGCTGACACCGCCAACCTGCAGCAAGGCATGCACACACAAGAACACGACACACACCGGGTGGAATTGAACAACGTCAAGCGCAAGCCTTTCCACAAAGGCCTGCGCTTTCTTGCACTGGCATTCGTCAACTGGATTGGCACCCAACACGCCATCGCGCAAGAAACCACAGAAAGCCCCATGACCGGGCATTTGTTACAAACCACACTTGGCCTGTTGTTTGTATTGGGATTGTTGTTCGCACTGGTTTGGGTGCTAAAACGGGCAGGTATCACGGGCAACCAAAAACGAGGTGGATTTTACAAAATCATTGCCACGTCTTCCCTGGGTCCGCGAGAAAAAATTGTATTGGCTGAAGTGGGCGACACCTGGCTTGTGCTGGGCATTACATCGCACAGCATCAACACCTTGCACAGCATGCCAGCCGGCAGTATTGAGCTGGAGGATGTTCAAAACCCCGCCATGACTTTCGCAAAAATGCTCGAACGCATCAAAACAGGCAAGGCCACCCCATGAAACACTGCTTACTGGCCCTGTGTGGCGTTGGCCTTATCGTCGCAGGCCTGCCAGACGCTGTTGCACAGCAAGTCCTTCCCGGGGTCACTGCAACCCCGGGCCCCGATGGCACCACCAATTACAGCGTGCCCATTCAAACGCTGCTGTTTTTTACATTCCTAAGCTTTCTACCCGCATTAATCCTGATGATGACTGGCTTTACACGCATCGTCATCGTGATGTCCCTGTTGCGCATGGCCCTGGGTACCCAAAACTCGCCGCCCAACCAAGTCATCATCGGGCTGAGTTTGTTTTTGACATTCTTTGTGATGGCCCCTGTGTTCGACAAGGTCTACACCGACGCCTACGAGCCGTTTTCCGCCAACCAAATCGAGTTTCAAGAAATGACCGAACGGGCCAGCGTACCCATGAAGGACTTTATGCTGAAACAGACTCGTGAGCCCGACCTCGCCCTGTTCATGCGACTGGGTAAAGCTGAAAACATTGAAAACCCGGAGGATGTGCCCATGCGCGTGCTGATTCCGGCTTTTGTCACGAGCGAACTGAAAACCGCCTTTCAAATCGGCTTCATGATCTTTTTGCCGTTTTTGGTGATCGATCTGATCGTGGCCAGCGTACTGATGTCGATGGGCATGATGATGCTCTCGCCCATGCTGATCAGCTTGCCATTCAAGATCATGTTGTTTGTGCTGGTCGACGGCTGGACCCTGCTGGTCGGGTCTTTGGTCGCCAGCTTCGAAGCGTAATACATAAACAGGGCTGAGCCATGAATAGTCAAACAGTGTTGAACCTGGGCCAAACCGCACTGGAAGTGATGCTGCTGGTTTCCGGTCCCATGCTCATGGTCGCCCTGATTGTGGGCCTCTTGGTCAGTATTTTGCAAGCTGCCACTCAAATCAACGAGATGACGCTGTCCTTCATTCCTAAAATTCTGGGTATTTTTGCAACCCTGTTGTTGCTTGGCCCCTGGATGTTGTCCACCCTGGTTGACTACACCCAACGCCTGCTCATGAACATACCCAACGTCATCGGATAAAACAGTCAATATGGTGCCCATCAACGGCGAACAACTCGAACTGTGGATCGCCGCTTTTTTGTGGCCCTTCATTCGTGTGCTGGCCATGTTGGCCACCGCCCCGGTGTTTGACAACAAAACGGTACAACGCCGCACCCGAGTGGCCCTTGCAGCCTTGGTGACTATCTTGATGATGCCGGTGTTGCCCACGCCCCCAACCTTAAGCTCGGCTCAGGCTATACCAGTGCTGCTACAGCAGATCCTGATCGGTGTATCCATGGGCTTCTCAATGCGACTGATCTTTGCTGCATTCGAGATGGCAGGCGACTTGCTGGGCTTGCAAATGGGCCTGGCCTTTGCCACGTTTATTGACCCGGCGCGAGGCAATCAAACACCTTTATTGGGTAGTTTCATGGGGGTATTGGCTTCCCTGGTGTTTCTGGTGATCGATGGCCATTTGCTGGTCATCGCCGCCCTGGTCCAAAGTTTCGAGTTAATCCCGGTCAGCGCCAAACTCGATGTCGTGAACTTTCAGAACATCGCGATGGCCGGCAACATCATGTTCATGCTGGCCCTTCAAATTTCCCTGCCCGTGTTGGCTTCTGTTCTTATTTGCAACATCGTGTTGGGTATTTTGGCGCGTGCAGCGCCTCAGCTGAACGTGATGTCCATTGGCTTTTCAATCACCATTGGCGTTGGCTTGTGGGTGCTGTGGGTGAGTCTACCCTACTTCATCGCAGGCATCGATGGGGCCATGGGCAGGCTACTGAGCATTTCCGTCATTAACGCGAATTGAAGGATTCGTGCTCAGGGTCCGGTTTCAATTCACTCCAGGTAAAAATTCGGCTCCTGCTGAATGTGACCAGTTTCACCTTTCTTTTCTGACTCAATCGCCTCGGCGACGTAGTACCGAACCACATCAATCAATTGCTCCACCTCAAAAGGCTTCACGAGGTAATCATCAGCGCCCAAGGCAAACGCCTTCTGCAGGTCAGAAGGCTCGCTTCTGGCACTCAACAATACAAAAGGCATGTGGGTGAATGCTTCATTTGAACGAATGGCGGCAAGCAACCCAAATCCATCCATGCAGGGCATCATCAAGTCACTGACAACCATGCGCGGCAAACGCTCACCCTCAGCATGCAAAGCGAGCAAGGTTTCGTATGCCAATTGTCCATCACGAGCTTCTATCACATCCAGGCCGCTCAACTTCAACAATTCAGACAGGTTGGTCAAAATGGTTACATCATCTTCCACGATCATGACGCGAGGCATGAGATCTCCTTTAACGAGGGAAGTTCTACACACAGCCAGTGTTGGCTTCCGTGGTTTTTAATCATCATGTTGCCGTTGATCAGGCGCACCAGCCTGCGAACCAACAACAATTCAAAGGGCAGACTTTCACCTTTGACTGGAATCACGGTTTCCTGATCCAGGTTTGGCTCCAACTGCCCGGATTTACTCATCCACACTGGCCATTCGATCAGCACGAGCCGAATCTTCAAAGACGACATCTTAGAGAAACGAACGCTCAAGTCACCCGTTTGTGTCGACTTGTTTCTCATGAAAATAATGATTTGCCGGAAGACTTGCGACAACGGCCCTTCATCTGACCAAAACCCGCTGTTTTCATTTTGAACCGTTTCATCTAAATGGAGCGTACCGAAAATCAGCCGGTGGTGCCGGCGCTGCTCTTGCTCATACAAATCAGAAAACAGCTTTGGAACGTCGATTTGAGTCACCACCAAATTGTTTCGGGCGTAATTGACCCCCATGAACATCAAGGTTTCATCGACCAGTGCCCTCAAGCTTTTTAACGCATTGCCGATTTGCTCGATGTACTGAAGCATCACATCTTGACTTGCTGCCTCCTTACGGACGCTGTTCTCAAGCAGCGCCTTGGCTGAGCTGATCACTGTCATGGGTGTACGAATTTCATGGGAAAGGTAAGTCACGAACTGCGATTTTTTGCTCGACAACAAGGACTCTTCACTCAACTCCTCGCGGATCGACAATTCCAAGTCCATGTCTTCGGTTCTGTCGTGCATCACACCCACCGCCTTTCCTGTCAAGCCATAGGCGTTGGCCATGCCAATCAAACTGATTTCCAGCTTCAAAATTGCGCCGCTGGGGGAACCGTAGCGCATTTGAAAACGCGATGGAATCTTTGCTTCATGCATGCAGAACTCAATCGCAGAATCCAATTTAGACCCATCATCACTGAGAACGTGATTTCGCCATTTGCTCAAACTCACCTTACCTGCAGGGTCTGACTCCAGTCCAAGTTTCACCATCCAAATCGGGCTGAAAGTAATGGTGTCTTGCTCAAAGTCAAGTTCGAAAATACCATCCTCCAGCGAGGTCACCGCGGTCACAAGGCTGTGCACCGACATTTGATAACCTGTGCGATCCAACTGCATCGCGCGCTCTAACTCTTTGTTGCGACTTTTTTGCAAATCCAGTTCTTCAGAAGTACTGGCTACGCGACCCAAAGCCTCATCTTTCACCACTTCCAGATTTTGGTTTTTCTCTTGTAGCAAAAGGAATGATCGTTCGATCATCACGTACACATAGCAAAGCAACATGGAAATCATGGTGAGCGCAAACGCGCTGACCACGACTTCATAGCCCGACCATCCCAACCAAAGGCCTGACCAATGGAAAGTCGATTCGCCTGATTCAACCTGGACAAAGCCAATCAAAGCCAGGGCAATTGATTGGTTCAAAGCCACAATACCGGCGATATAAATCATTCGGCTTTGCAGTGGCTTGGCTTGATGGTTGGAGGTGTCGTGCGCGAACCGACTCAATATACCCATACACACAAACAAAACGGCATAGCTGACGATCAGGCCCGACCATCGCACGTGCACAATGTCTTGGTCATTCGGTACGAAAATAAAAATCGCGTGAATGGAGAATTGTATAAAAATGCCCAAAGAACTAAAAAGCAACATGAATGCTTTTTTACTGCCTTTGGATGATTGAACCCAATAATCAACCAGTAAAAAAACGGGGGTACAGACCACAAAGCACATCAATGTGCCTGTGACACTGAACATGGAATCTTTGGCGGACGGCAGAGTGAGCCCTACAAACACTGATGCGAAGAACATCGACAACACGTAGAGGACAATCAACACGCCACGTCGAACCAGGTAATGCCGATTTGCGATCATTGGTGGGTTTTTGATTCGAACTTCTACAGCCACTGTCATGGCCAGAAGTGAAGCAAACAACCCCAACACCAGTCCGGAAAGGTTAGCCTCTGACACGGCTTTTGCTGCAAATGCGAAGTCGTTTAGCAACCACTCCATGTTGTGTACCGCCTCCCATGAACCACCGTCTAAGCTAATTAGACCAAGCTATTCGATTGAATGAGCAAGCGATTGAATACCTCGCCAAGAAACAGTAATTTACCAAGTCGAGACGGTTAACCTATCCCCCCAGATGGGGTAGCTAGGGTGAAATATCAGCATTGATTACACTGTGTGTGTGGAGGTTTTCGAAAATCGAGTAGACAACACATAGGCACCACCTATCAACAGACCGATCAACATGCCCACTGCACCCTCGTAGACAGTGCCAGAGAAGCCATAAAACTTCCAACCCACAGTGGCCGCAACCCCGGCAAATGACATCAACAACATTACCCAAGAGCTCAGTTGTGCGCCAAAAACCTTCCACACCAAAATTGGAACAAAGGCGGCGCCAAGCGTGCCCCACGCCCAAACCACCAGCGAGAACACACTCTGTTCACTCCAAAGGCCAATACTCAAGGCCACCAAGGTGGTGGTGGCAGTGGCACCTTTGAGCATCCATCGGTTCTCAGAAGGTTTGTCAGGCAAATCCTGGGTCAGTGCTGATGAACAACTCAGTACGAGGGAATCGGCTGTAGACATGGTTGCCGCGAAAATACCGGCCAGCATCATTCCGGCAAGCCAGGCTGGCAACAATTCACGCGCCATGGTTGGCAAGGCCATTTCAGGATCAAACTGCTCAACATCACCAAAATACAGTCGGCTTAGCAAACCCACACTGGTGGAAAAGCAATAAAACATGAAGAAGTAGCTGTAGTACCACATGCGCACCCGGTTCATTTGCTTGCCATCATCCAGAGCAAGGAAACGGCTCACAATGTGTGGCTGACCCAAGGCACCAGCACCCGCAAACATCCAGCCAATCACAAAAGCAACAGGCGCAGTCCACCCCAGCCAGTCCAGGCCTGTGGGCTGCAGGCTCATGAACCCATCAATGGAATTGGCTTGATTGAACACTGCGTTCAGGCCACCTAGGTGCGCAACCGCTGCAAACAGAAGCACCAACATGGACACAACCATCAACACCGATTGGGCTGCATCTGTCCAGATCGAGGCTCGCATGCCGCCGGCAATGCTGTAAGCAATCACCACCGCGGCCACCATACTCATACCGACGGCCATGGGAATGTCCAGCATGCCCTCTAGCGCCTTGCCTCCCGCTGAAATTTGAGCGGCTGCATACGTGCATAGAAACACGACGCTGACCGCGCCGGCCAACAATTGCCAAGCCCGGTTCGTTTTACCGCCCCATCGGGACAACAAGCTGATGATGCCATTGGCGTGAATGGCATCTGACTCCTCGCGCATGCGCTCGTGCGCGATTTTGGAGCCGATCAAATCGCCAGCAATCCAGCCCACCATCAACCAGATCGACTGAATACCCACAGCGTAGGTATACCCGATCAAACCAATGAACATGTAGCCGGAATTGTTCGTGGCAACAGCCGAAAGCCCCACCAACCAGGGTGGCACACTTCGGCTGGCAACGAAGTAATCTGAAGCGCTTGCCGTGGCGTGCCTGGCTGAACTCAAGCCAATGGCCAACACCACCGCAAGGCAGATGAAAAATACAATACCCAACGGGTTTAAGCGGGCACTTCAGCCGTCAATGGCTGAATTTCACGAGTGGCCAGAAACTCTGGTCGAGGCGTGTCTGCAGCGTAAGGCGCATTCAGCGCGTTGCTGACCGCGTTGTACACATAAAACAGGTTGGCTCGCAAAAATTCACTGGTGTTCTTGCCTGCGCCGTGCATCACATTGCAGTCGAACAGCACCACTGAACCCGCAGGTGCAACCACCTCATCGATTCCACCACTTTCTTCAAGCAAATCAAGAAACAACGCTGGCGGCTTGCCTACGGCCTGTTTCTTGAATGCATCTTTGTAGGTGCCATCTGGGGTTTCGCCGGGGCAGGCTACAAAGGTGCGGTGGCTTTTGGGCATGAACTTCAATGAACCATCGGCTGACACTTCATCAGTCAGTAACACAGTTGCACTGATGGCACGCATGCCCGGCATGCCGTCTTCCGCGTGCCAGGTTTCAAAATCGCTGTGCCACTCGAAGCCGCTGCCATACTGGGGGCTTTTAAAATTCAAGCGTGATTGGTGGATATACACCGAATCATTCAGCAAGAACTGAATCACTTCCAACATGCGAGGGTTACTCGCAGTGTCCTGCAGCAATCCTTCCATGGCGTGCACACCAAACAAGGTGCGCAGTTGCTCACCATCGGCTTCCTTAATCAACTGCTTAGGGTGAGTTTGTTCGCATTGCTTGCTCAAACGCTCTGAGGCTGCGCGGATTTCATCAAGCTCATGGGCAGAAAATACATCGGTTAGCACCAAATAACCGTCGCGCTCAAACTGCTCGACTTGCTCTTTGGTTAAAGGCGAATTCTCGTTCCAGTCGCTGTAAACCACTGGCTCAGCGCGGCGAATCAAAGCGCCCTCGGATTTGTCTCGGGTCGGATAAGGATCTCTTACGGCAGAAACAATCATTGTTTCCCTCCAATTTATTTATTCGGCCAGCGCGGGGTACGCGCCAGACTCGTCGTGAACTTCCGCGCCGGTCACGGGCGGATTGAACACGCAGGCCATGATCATGGGCTCATCAAAAGCACGCAGAATGTGTGGATCATGCAGGTTCAGTGCGTACATCGTGCCTGCTTCGATCGGGTACACCTTTCCATCGATCTTGCTTTCGATCTCGCCTTTGCCGCTCACGCAATACACACTTTCCAAATGGTTCTTGTAGTGCATGTGCAACTCGGCCTTGGCGTGGATGGTGGTGATGTGAAATGAGAAACCCATTTTGTCATCACGCAACAACATGCGAACGCTGTCCCACCCTTTGGAATGAATGTGCTTTTCGGTTCCCTGAACCTCACTGAGTTTACGTACGATCATGCTTTCACCTTTTTCGTGTTGGCTTCTTTCTCAGCCTTCGCGCTCACGCGGGCCACGGCTTCTTCAAGAATGGTCAAACCTTTTTTCAGGTCTTCCATTTCGATGTTCAAGGCTGCAAACACCTTCACCACCTGGCCTTCGTTGCCACAGGTTTCGATGATCATTTTCTTGCTGAAACACTCGGCCACCACCTCGTCTGCAAGGTCGCCGCTTTGCATTTCAATACCCTGCATCATGCCCTTGCCTTTCAGCTTCACCGTCACATTGGCGTTGCTTTCAAGAATGCGATTCAAGGTTTCATTCACGGCTTCCGCGCGCTTGGTGATACCACGCTCAAAAGAAGGGTTGGCCCAATACTTTTCGATGGCGGCCGCACCGGTGATGAAGGCGTGGTTGTTTCCACGGAACGTACCGTTGTGCTCGCCTGGCTTCCAGAAATCCAGATCTGGACGAATCAAGGTGACAGCCAAAGGCAGACCCATGCCGGAGAGCGACTTCGACAAACAGATCAGGTCGGGCTCAATACCAGCCTCTTCAAAGCTAAAGAATGAGCCTGCACGACCAACACCAGCCTGAATGTCATCCAGAATCAGCATGGCACCGGCTTTGCGGGTCACCTTGGCCAGGTTACGCAACCATTGTGCAGACGCTGGGTTCAAACCACCCTCACCCTGAACACCTTCAACGATGACAGCCGCTGGCGCGTCTTGACCACTGGATTTGTCATTCAACATTTTTTCCAGGTATTCAGTCGTATCAACACCCTCGCCCATGTAACCATCGTATGGGTAGCGATCCACGCCACACAATGTGTTGACGGAAGGTCCGCGATGGTGGCTATTGGCCGTACAGGCCAAGGCACCCTGAGTTACACCGTGAAAACCGTTGGTGAACGCGATGATTTGCTTGCGACCCGTGATTTTGCGGGCCAGCTTGATTGCAGCCTCGACTGAGTTGGTGCCTGTCGGGCCAGTGAACTGCATGCGATATTGCAATCCACGCGGCTTTAAGATGTAGCGGTTGAAGGTGTCAATGAATTTGGCTTTGGCCGCACTGTGCATGTCCAGGCTGTGGCCAATGCCGTCGTCTGAAATGTAGTCAAGCAATGCCGATTTCATCTCTGGATCGTTGTGCCCGTAGTTCAACGAGCCCGCTCCAGACAGGAAATCGAGATAATCCTGACCGTGCATATCAGTCATGTAACTACCCTTGGCCTTGGTGAACAAGGTCGGAAAGCTGCGGCAATAGCTGCGCGCCTCTGATTCATTCTTCTGAAAAGTACGAATCTTGCTCAAAGTTTGAAAATCGATTGACTTGGTTGAGTCACTCATTGTTGTACTCCTTGAGTTTTTAAAAATGTCGCCAAAGGCGTAGATGGCAAAGCGATTTGAACCAAAACTTCGGTGTCGTGGCGCCCGCCAAAATGTGGTTGCTTTTCGAACCAATCTGTTGTGTCCAGTTCGCTGCCCCAGTCGCGGCCCAAGGACTTGAAGAGCCCCCAAGATGCATCATTGTCGGGCGTGATGGACGTGTGAATTTGCTTGATATCGCTGGCTTGCTGCGAAACAATCCAGTTGATCATCCGCTTACCCAAACCCAAGCCACGGGCATTTTGGCCCACGGCGACTTGCCACACGAAAAATGTGTTGGGTTGGTTGGGCGGGATATAACCAGAAACCCAGCCCGCAACTTCGCCGTTGACCGTCGCCAAGACGCAGGTGTTGGCGAAATGGCTGCACTGGAGTAAATACAGGTAATGGGAATTCAGATCGAGTGGTTTGCAAGCATCCACAAGATCGTGAATGGCAGTGCCATCCGCGAGCGTTGGATGTCGCATTTGGACATCAGCTTTAGACATTTGGACGAGGCGCCTCTGTTATTGGCAGGTGCGCTTACTTATTTATTAGATAAATGTTTTCTCATCCTTTCGTAAAAGCCCATCTAAGCAAAAACATACACTTATCGGGTTTTTATGAAAGAACAGAGTCTATATTAGTTCATTTTGTAAACTATTGCAAATCCCCCAAATGAGCCACTCTGATCGCTTGCACGCAAGCCGTCCGCATTTCGCAATTTAAGTGACAGTTCTCCTGTTATTCATCAAAGAGACGCACTACAATTCACCCCATCGAATGACTGAGTCAGCCAGGCCTATGGACAGCACACTACAGAACACCTTGATTTCCCTTCGACGCATCATTCGCGCGACCGAATCCGGTGCGCGAGAGCTGGCCAAGAAAGTGGACATGGCGACCTCGGAATTGCTGACCCTGCAATCGGTGGCTGACAACCCAGGCATTTCCCCCGGTGAGCTGGCCAAGTCGCTAACCTTGTCTCCAGTAACCTCCACTGTCATTTTGCAAAAGCTTGAAGCCCGTGGGCTCATTGAGAAAATTCGAAGCAACAAAGACAAACGACGCCTTGAAGTGGTGCTGACCGACAAAGGCAAAAAGGAAGTGAATGAAGCGCCATCCAGTTTGCAAATGCGTTTTGCAGACAGGTTCGGTCAACTGGCGCCGTGGGAGCAACACCAAATTGCCTCAGTGTTGGGGCGAGTCACCATTCTGTTGGGTGCAGAGACAATTGACGCCGCGCCCATTCTGGATGTCGGTGAATTGGTGAAGGGCCGCTAAAAACTCACCCATATTGGTGAAAAAGTGATTGACAGCCTGTACATTTTATTTTCATACTGTACGAAAATCACAACAACAATTCTATTTCCGGGCTTATTGACTTGACATGTTTGATCTAGGGGCATTTTTTCGTCGTAACCGACGCGTGTTCTGGTTCGTAATCGCAGCGTTCATTTCAACATTTGTTTCTGTTCAATTGGGCAAAGTGTTTGCAACCATCGACACCCACTACGGTGAAATTGCGTCTTGCACCTACACGCGCCAGGCCCCGGAACTACAAACTCCGATCTCAAGAGAGAATAAGACTGAAGGGGCGTGCACCAGGCGGAGTTAATAAAGCCCTATTGATTGGGCGGCGAGTCGCCACTGCTTTTCACCAGCACCCTGTTTTTCCCGGCTTTTTTGGCTTGATACATGAGTTCATCGGCTTCGCTGACCAATTCGTCATAGCGCAGCTCCCTCTCGCCGTTCACGAGCAACACACCCACACTTGAAGACACGGGCAGCGAAGGGCAGGTGTACGCAATGGCTTCAGCGATCGCGGCATGCACCCGTTGCCCCAAGCTTTCTGCCAAATCAAAACGTTTCACCCCCAAGCTTAAGACTACAAACTCGTCGCCAGCGAGGCGATAAACCCGATCTTGTGCACGCAAACGCACAGTCAATTTGGCGCACACACGGCGCAGCAATTTGTCACCCGTGGAGTGCCCCAAGGTGTCGTTGACCAGCTTGAAATGATCCAGATCAAGGAAACACAATACAAAACTTTGTTTCTCCAGCAACAGGCGCCGCACCGAGGCCTCCAACGCTTTGCGATTCAGACTTTTGGTCAGCGGATCGGTTAGGTTTTCTTCACGAAGCATTTTGGAGTTTTTTTGAATGCTTAAGCTGACGCCATAAAACTGAACAGGTAGCAAGAGCAACAAAAACAAATTGGCAAGTATCAAATCGCTTTGCCCGCCCCAAAAAGGAATCGAAGTGTAGAGGGTGAACAACACAGCAGCAGACACAGCCACATGACAAGCCAACATACAGGGACCATAGCGCACACCACGAATCAGTGAAACCATAGCCAAGAGCGGGGACATCATCGCGATTTGTGGGCCAGCCACGGCCAAGCCACAACCAATCACAGGCAAATCAAGCACAAAGCATACACACTCTATCTTCTGCCAATGCGGCTCGCGATTGGATATAAGCCAACGCTGTAACCCAGCCAGAACGAAATACACGCCTGCCAGCACCATGAAAGCCATGACCCAAGGTTGGTCAACAATGCCACCATCGGGCGCCAGAAAAAAGACCAGCAAAAAAGACATGCTAGCAAAAGCCATGCGCTGTCCTGCACGGGAGGCACTGTCAGACAGGTCGAGGATTGACTTGAGCGATCTCATGAAGAGTGGAATCAATACAGAATCGAATACACTAGATTTGCCTTCATTTGAATGCAAATAGGTATCACTGCAATGGGGGTGGTGATTGTCCATACGGGTGGCGAGAGGCCGAAGGCGAGCCTCACCAATCCACTGGATACGCACCGAGAGTCTTCTTTGATGAGTCAGAAAAACAAAGCCCCCTCCACTTGAAAAAGCGAGGGGGCCTGGCTCAAGAGGTTTGCGCTATGTGGCTGCGCAAGCAATTTCGTCGAGATCGCTGGGAATTTCAAAGTCAAGTAAACGCTCGACATTCAACACCAACACGAACTCTTCATCCACCTTGCCGATTCCCCTCAGAAAATCGGTTTTCACGCCAGCCCCAAATTGAGGTGGTGGTGCAATCGATTCGGCATCGATGTCGACCACCGCGTTGACTGCGTCGACCATGAATCCAACCACCTGTTTCTCATCAGCAATCTGAGATTCCAAAATAACGATGCAGGTGCGTCGGTTCACCGTGGTTTTCCCCTGTGAAAAGCGGGCGCTTAGATCGACCACGGGCACCACCGAACCACGCAGGTTGATCACCCCACTGATGCACTGCTGCATCATGGGCACCACAGTGATTCGACCGTACTCAATAATTTCCTTGATCCGCAAAATTTCCACGGCCAAACGTTGATCGCGCACCTGAAAGGTCAGGTACTGGTGTACAGCTGAGTCGCTTTCAACGGCCATGGCGATTTGTTGATTCATACTGTTCATGAGTCGTTCCTTTTAAAATTCGCCAAAGTCGTCAAAATCATCGGCTTTGGAAGCATGTTTGCCTGAACCCGCGGTTTTGGATTTCGCGTAGCTGGCATCGCTTGAATAACCGGCAGACGAACCCCGAGAGCCAGTTTCAAAGAAACTCATTGCCTTGATGAGCATGCTGGATTGCCCACTCATTTCTTCCGCAGTGGCCGCCAGTTCCTCAGAGGCTGCTGCATTTTGCTGGGTTTGCTGGTTCAAATTCATCATGGCCTGGTTGATTTGAGCCACACCATTGGTTTGCTCATTGGATGCTGCGGTGATCTCCTGCACCAGATCAGAGGTGCGGTTGATTGCAGGCACCATTTCCTGCAACAACGCACCGGCGCGTTCGGCCTGCTTCACGCTGCTGCTGGCCAAATCGCCAATTTCCTGTGCGGCCACCTGGCTTCGTTCAGCCAGCTTCCTGACCTCCGCTGCCACAACTGCAAAGCCTTTGCCATGCTCACCCGCCCGGGCGGCTTCAATGGCCGCGTTCAAAGCCAGCAGGTTGGTTTGGTAGGCAATGTCATCCACAATGCCGATTTTATCGGCGATTGCTTTCATGGCGTTCACAGTTTCCGTCACTGCACGCCCACCGTCCTTCGCCTCTTCTGCGGCCTTGGTGGCAATTTGGTCGGTCACTCGGCTGTTTTCACTGTTTTGTTTGATTGAGCCTGCCATTTCTTCAATGCTGGCCGACACCTCTTCAACCCCGGCGGCCTGGCTGCTGGCGCCCTGCGACAAGCTTTGCGAAGTCTTGGAAATTTCGCGCGCTGCGTTGGTCAGGGAGTCAGCATTGCCACGCACTTCTTGAATCACACCACTCAAACGATCGATGGTGGTGTTCACATCGTCTTTCACTTCGCCAAACAAGCCTTTGTAATTGGCTGTGATTTTTTGCGTCATGTTGCCGTTGGCCAGAAGCTTCAACACCCTGCCCACGTCTTCCAGGCCGACTGAGGTGGTGCTGAGCAGGTTGTTCACGTTGCTGGCAAGCGATTTCAGGAAGCCTTCTTTGTCATCTTCACGAATGCGGCTACCGAAATCACCCTCAGAGGCGCGGCCCACAATGCCGGAAATCTCGTTTTCAATGGCCACCTCGCCTGTGCGGTCGCTCCATTCCACCACGGTACCCAGGCGGTCACCCTCTTCATTCACAACCGGTGAAGCAATTAGACGGAAGCTCAGTTCACCCACTTTAATGGCGGTTCGCAATGGGGCATTCAATGCCGCCAACATGCCGCGTTGGTGGGCAGGGTTTTTGTGGAATACATCAATGTTTGCGCCGATCAACTTGCGCACATTGAAGTTGGGCAGGCTTTTACGAATCATCTCCTCGTTGCGCGTCATCATGGTGCTCAAGGAGTTGTTCATGTAAGTGATGTGGTTTTGGTTGTCTGCAATCATCACATTGGTGGTGACCGAATCCAAAGCGATCTTGATGGCCAGGTTCTCAAGCGCAACTTTGCGCTCTTTCTCGGCACGCTCTTTTTCACGCTGGGCGAAGGCCACTTCTTCGGTGCGGTCTTTCCATTCAACCACGGTGCCCACGCGCACGCCTGCGGCATCAAAAACGGGGGTCACCAGCAAATTGAAGTGACGCCCACCGATGGCCAGGTTGGTGCTGTAGGAATCACGCAAACGGGCCAACATGCCACGTTGGTGGCTGGGCACTTTGTGAAAGCCATCAATGTTGGCACCCAGGATTTTTCGGGCGTCAAACTGTGGCAAGTCTTTCTTGATGTCGGTTTCCGCTTCCAGCAACATTTTCGACAAAGAGTTGTTGACGTACACAATGTTGTAGTCAGCGTCTGCGATCATGACGTTGGTGGCCACACTTTCGAGTGCCTGCACCTGGCGTTGGGCAAACAGGGAATCTGCTTCCAGTTTTTTAACTTCGACTTTCAGCACTTCTGGCAAGGCATCCGCCGCACCCTTCAAGGCTTCCTTCTGGCGAAGTTGCGTCAAGCACTGCCACACCTGCTCTTGCTGCTTGCGCGCGCGCTCGTTGACCGCGCCGATCATTTCATTGATCTTGTTGGCCAAAGCCAGAACATCGCCATTGAGGTCTTTGGTCGGAATCGACTGCATGGCTTTGTCACGGTTGGCTTTCAGACCAGACAACTCCACTTCCAAACCGTCCACCAAGGTACCCAACTGGCCACTTTTGAAAAAATCGAATGCACCCATGATCGCTTTCCTTTACTGTAGTTAAGCCTCGGCTTTTGCCGCGCTGCCGTTTACTGCTTGCTGTGAATAAAACGCTGGCTTTTCTGCCTCAACCAGCCTGTCGGAAATGTGGCTGACCTCATTGATCAGCTTTGGTACGTCAATGATCAGGGCGACATCTCCGGTGCCCATGATGGTCGCGCCACTGATTGCCCGGTTCTTCTCGAACAAGGTGCCCAGCGGCTTGATGACTGTCTGTGATTCACCGTGCAATTGATCGGCCACGATGCCTGCTTTGGTGCCCCCAAAACTCACCACGATGATGTTCTCGCGCTTGGGCTTTTTGGCATTGCTGTGAAACACTTTGCGAAGCCTGACACATGGCAAATATTCGCCACGCAAGTCGTAATGCAAGTTCATGCGGTCGTCGTTGCCCAAGGCGCCTGCTGGCAGTTCCATGCACTCGCGCACATAGGCCAATGGAATGACGTAGGCTGATTCACCCACCCCGATCATGAAGCCATCAATGATCGCCAAGGTCAGCGGCAAACGGATTTCAAACGTACAACCCTGACCCGGTCGGGATTGCACCTGCACACTGCCACGAAGCGCTTCAATGTTGCGCTTGACGACATCCATGCCCACGCCACGCCCTGATATGTCAGTGACTTTGTCGGCCGTCGAAAAGCCCGGTGCGAAGATCAGCATGTTGATTTCAGAGTCGCTGAGGTTCTGCTCGGGCGTCACGATGCCTTTTTCCAGCGCCTTCTTGAGAATTTTGTCTTTGGCCAGGCCGCGACCGTCGTCGAACACCTCGATCACAATGTGGCCACTGTCGTGATAAGCGTGCAAACCCAGTTTGCCGGTTCGTGGTTTTCCGGCAGCCTCTCGTTCCTCGGGGGTTTCAAGCCCGTGATCCAGCGCATTGCGCACCAGGTGCATCAGTGGGTCGCCAATTTTTTCCACTACAGATTTGTCAAGTTCAGTGTCTTCACCGGAAATTTCAAGTTGAATTTGCTTGCCCAGGCCCATGGCGGTGTCGCGCACCACGCGCTGGAATCGCTGGAAGGTTTCTCCGATCTGGACCATGCGCAAACCCAGCGCACCGTCGCGAATTTCCTCGATCAGGCTGGCCACCGCGTGGGTTGATTCCAGCATGGCGGAATGGTTCAACTGGCGAGCCTGCTCCACGGTGCCTGCGTTGGCAATGACCAGTTCACCAACCAGATTGATGAGCTCATCGAGCTTGTCGGAAGGCACTCGAATGAAGGAGCTGGCTGCGTTGGTTTTACCCGCCCCTTTGGCCTTTGCCTTCGAGGCCGCATCAGAGGTGGCCACTGGCAAATCAACGCCATCGGCCAACGCGGCGGGCGGTTGCGCTGCCACGGCTTGCGCAGGCTCGACCAGTTCAGCCGGGCGCGGAAAACCTGCCTCGATCAGCAGTGCAGCGGCGCGATCATCAGGCTCTGGCATGGCTGCCACCAGTTCGTCCCATTGCTCGGGCGAGCAGTCATGAGACACAATTCGTACCTGACTTTCTTCATTGAGAAACTCAAAAGCGTCTTCAACGCCTTCCCGCCCTTTGGCAGTGAGGAAACACAGCTCGAAACCGAGGTAGCAAGACTCAGGATCCATGTCTGCGAAGCTCGGCAGCTTGTCCAGCACGGGGACCAGGACCTGAATCTCGCCGTAGCTTTCCATGTAATTGAAAATGGGTGCGGGGTCGAAACCATCGCACAATGTGCTGGGGCCCAGGCGGACAGACACATGCCAGGTTTGCTGACCGTTGTGTGCGGGTTCTGTGGGTTTTGCAGCCACAGTCGCCTGTTGTTTGTCCTTGATCAGGTAGCTTTTCAGGCGCACAGTCAATTCGGTTTGTGAAGCGGCCATGTCGGGGCTGACCTGTTCTGCACTGCCGCCAGCTTCGACGCAATCGACCAGGTCAGAAATGTGGTCACGGCATTCAAGCACCAAAGTGCTGATGGCTGCGTCAAAAGGTATCTCATTGTTCCGAACCCGATCCAGCACTGTTTCAAGGTCGTGAACAAAGTGCGTAATCACCTGAAGCCCAAATACGCCTGCGCTGCCTTTGATGGTGTGCGCAGCGCGAAACGCAGCATTGAGCACTTCGCTATCCAAGGGGTCTTGTTCAAGTTGCAACACATAGGTTTCAACCTCTCCAAGCAGTTGGCGAGCCTCGGTGTAAAAAATTCCGCGCGATGCATCCAAATCCAGTTCAAAGGCCATGTTATTTCTCCACCACGCCGGCATTCACCCATGACTGAAGACCGAGCCGATCCGCTTTCATCGACAGGGCAATCGATGGCTTGGTCCAGTGAACACACAAACTGGTTGCCGGGTCGCTTTGAATAGCCACCAGAAGCTGAATACCCGCACTGTCAGCTTCCTGACAATGAGCAAGGTCGAGCACCGTGGGTAAGCCTTGAGCAAGGTTGTGCTTGATCTGGTCAGCCACGGCTGCACACTGCGCAATCGTCAGTGATTCGATTGCAATGGCTTGCATGTCACCGCAGACAGCGTTGTCGGTGGCACCCTGATTCTCTACCGTGAATTCATCGAGCATGTTGCTCTCCCCAATTTGTTGGTCCAACACTCAAGCCACGAGCTTGTTCACCGCAGCAATCATTTGCTCCGGTTTGAAAGGCTTGACCATCCAGGCTTTCAGGCCTGCTGCCTGTCCTTCGGATTTCAGCTTGTCATCCGATTCGGTGGTCAGCATGATGATGGGGACAAACTTGTAAGCAGCCAGCTTTTTGACTTCCCGTACAAACGTCAAACCGTCCATGTTGGGCATGTTCAGGTCGCTCACAATCAAGTTGATTTTGCGGCCATCGAGTTTGCCCAAGGCATCCTTGCCGTCGCAACCTTCCACCACGTCAAAACCCTGACTTTTCAATGTCATGGACACCACTTGCCTCAATGACGTGGAATCGTCGACGATCAACACCGTTTTACTCATCTTTGTTCTCGCTTAAATTTAGAAAAATGTCAGGTCATCTGAGGCAGCTGGCTTGGCTTGGCTGCTCGACTGCTGCTTCTTGCCCTTGTTTGCACCGCCACCATGGTTTACGCGTTCCTCGGCCATGGTGTAATTTCGCTCCAGCTCGCGCATCAAGGCGCTTACATTCACATGCTGGGCTCCCTGCCCGATCTGCCCGCCCAGTTGATCCAGGCTGTCACGCACATGGCCAAGCACCTGTGACACCCTGTCCTGAAACTGGAAATGCACCACGGCGTTATTCAAACTGTTTGAAACTTGATGTGTGTTTTCGATGATCTGCGCGCTGGCGCTTTGCAAAGGCACGGTGACCTGCTCAAACTGGGACACCACACCGCCCACGGTTTCGCTGGCCTGCTCAAGCACCTGGCTGTCGCTGTGCTGCATTTTGCTGGCACCATCGCCCGCGCGCTTGGCGGCGCTGGCAATCAAATGGACGCGCTCACGAATCTTCACGCCGGTGTCTGCTGACAGCATGGATAATTTTCGAACTTCATCTGCCACAATCGAAAAACCACGACCCTCTTCCCCCGCCCTTGCTGCTTCAATGGCTGCATTTAACGCAAGCAAGTTGGTTTTAGCTGCGAGATCCTCAACTGAGGCGGCCATTTTTGCCAATTCATCGGTGGAATGCACAAAACCCTTCACTTCATCGATGATTCCTGCTTTTTCTGTGAATGAATTACGAATAGACCCCAGCATGGTGTGGAGGCTTTCGGACACATTCTCGGCCAGACCATGCCCACCGCCAGCAGCACTGCCGAGTACTTCCGCTGCATTCGAAGCCAGAGTCACCGTGGAGTTCAATGTTTGATGGATCGCCGAAAACGACTCGGCCAGGTTCACAATGCCTTGTTCCATCTGGGAATTGGCGCTGTTGAGCTGGCTGTTCAAGGTGGGTACCCAGTCTTTGGCCAAGCGAGTTAAATCTTGCTGGTTGGCATTGAGCTGCTGTTGGGCAGTGAACTGGGCTCGCAATGAATCATTTTCCGCACGCAAAGCCTCGAGCAATGACGCGTGTTTGCGGGACAAACCCCACATCACCGCGCCACAAGCGAGTACCACGACGGCACTGAAGATCAGAAATTCATTCATGCGAAGGTTTCCTTGGTATGACTGTTTGAGTGAGGTTGCTGAGCTTTTTAACAGGACAGCCAATGGGCTCTTTTGGATTCGGGCGTTCCATGGCCTCATACCAACCGCAAGCCAAGTGCTCCAGCGACACTGAATAAGCCGTGGCGACCCAATGATGTGCTGCACTTGTGAACCGGCGAACAAGATGACTCATGATTCCCCTCCAACTGCAAAATGTTAAAAAATGAAAAAAGATACATTTCACGCTTGATTCAAGTTTGCCGAAATAACCCCATGTGCAATAAGGAGAAAAGAAAGGGAAAACCCCCCCTCTATTGAATTAACTTTTTTGGTGCAACTGACGAGTGATGTGGATGGCCTGGGCATGAAAAAACCCGCCATGGGGCGGGTTTAATTGTCAACGAGATGCGGTGCGCCTGGGCCGGTACACCACCTGCTCAATGCTTATATAAGCGCTTATTTCTGCTCCGTTTGCTTGCGAAGTGTCATACCCAAAGCGCCTTCAATGCTGCCATCGGGGTTCAAATCAAATATGACTGTTTCGCCCTCAATGGTGATCTTCACCTTGTCGTCCTCCAAAGCGTAGGTGCCCTCTTGAATCACCCCCATGGTTGACACATACACCGTGCCATCCGACTGGAATTCATACTTCTGAAGGCCAAGATTGTCTTTGTAAATTCCATCAAGGCTTTTTCCACACGCGGCCAGGGTCAGAGCCAACCCAACAGTCAAAACGATTCGACTCCATTTCATGTTGTTATCCTTTTTTGTTTGTCACATGAAAAACGACCGAACCGTTCACTCCATCAAGACCAGAAACTCTGTAATGCCTTCGCGGTGCGGATCGGAATTTCAAGCATGGGCAAATGTCCCACTGAATCAAAAATTACCACATCGGCGTGGGCAATGATGGTTTGGTAGGTGTAAGCGCCCGTGTAATGAACAAGCTTGTCCTCTTTGCCCCACATAATCAACGTAGGCGCTTGGGTTGCGGACATGCCGGGGCCATTGGGGTTGGGTGCGTTCACAAACATTTGATGAAACAAATGCCGGTTCACGTGCTGCCTGCTGATCCATTCCTGAGCCATCACAGGTGCCAAAGCCAAGGCAATGGCTTTGCTGTGAACCACCAGATTCATGAAGGTGTGCGCACCTGCATAATTCTCAACGATCATGGGGTTTCGGCCTTCTCGCAAACCCGCTTCAAACAGCGTGTGCCCTTCCCCTTTTCCGCCAGCCGGGTTCATCAAGCACAGGGACTGTAGCAAATCCGGATGGCGACCTGCCAGCAAGGCGGAAACCAGGCCCCCTACCGAATTGCCAACCAAATGCGCCCTGGCAGGCACGTGTTGCATCATCCAGGCCGCAACGCGCTCAACCTGATCATCCAGACCATATGGCACATTGGCATTGAATTGACTTTCGCCCCAACCGGGCAAATCCAGAATGAACAAACGATGTTTCTTCAAGAGAAACGGCGCCAGCGACAACCAGTTTTCCTTGTTCGAGGCGAATCCGTGCAGCAACACCACGGGTGTTCCCAAGGGGTTGCCCCCCTCAAGCCACACGAGTTGATGGTCCAACACCTGAGCGCACTGACGCTTCAATCCAGACAAACCTGAATGCAAACGATTGATCAGGGGCACTGCACTGCGGTTTTTCCATTCCCTGATTTTCAAACCGTGGGGTGGAATTGCATGGCTTAGGTATTTGGGTGCGACATCTTGCAAAAACGCCAATTCCAAATGATGCATGGCGGCCAATTCCTGGCCTGAACTCAAATTTCCCATCTTGAAGCGGTCTCCGGCGAATATTGTGGTGCCTGGGCACTCTTTTTATATCAAACGTTTGTTTGATTTATTAACCATAACATCGGTGGATGTAAAAGTATTCACCATCTTGGCGACTGTCAATTAAAAAAATAGAGGGGTTTTTACTAATGAGTTCTCAACCCTTTGTTTTTAAAGGGCTCTATACGACTAGGTAATTTTACTGATCGTAGGGTTGAATGCCCGACGCCTGGATTTGATAGGCTGCATCGCCCAGCTCATTGCTGTACCGTGTGGCCGACAATTGCCCCCAAATCCAATACGGCTGCATGGCCCCAAGGGTGGGCTCTGGTTCATTCAATTTCACATGAATGATCTGATTGGCAGGTGGCGGGGGCGTGTGCACACAGGCGCCGAAATACGGCACCAGCAATAATTCCGTGACACCCGCTTCACTTTGCTCCAAAGGCAAGGCAAAGCCGGGAATACGCACATTCTGCCCTGACATGGCCATGTTCACTGGCGCCTCGTTCCAGGCCTTGCGCATGGCTTCAAGGGCTTTCTGTGCTCTTGGGTCGTTGTCTTGCAAATTAGTCAGGTCCAGATCACGAAAAGCCGCCATGGGATCCCAGTCTGCGGGCATGAGGCTGTCCCATTCAAGCAAAGGGTAAGCGGGGTCAAATTGCGTTTCAGCTTTACTCACGACCAATTGGTCACCCACCTGATATTCGCCATTGCTGTTCTCAGGGTTTTCTGCTGCCAGTTGCTTGAGCGCCTCATCGAGCTGCCCTGGTGCATCGAATTCACTACCCTGCCCTTGGCCACCGATCAGAAAGACAGTCAGCCCGTACCCCAAACCCAACAAGCCACCAATCAAAGCGGTCATCACCAATAATTTGCCGATTTTCATGAAACCCTTCAACGTGTGTTAATTGTCAATCAATCTTGGTCAGACACAGCGTTACAACACTCGAACGTTCAGACCGTCCTGAAGTTGCATGCGCATGGCTCGCCACGCGGGCACGGCCCCCAAAACACTGCCAAACAGACCAAATGCAGCTGAAGCTGCAAGGCCCACCTTCAAATCAAGAATACTCACCAACTGCAATCCAAATTGTGCCTGAACCCAAGGGCCAAGAAGCACGCCCAGTGCGGACAAAAGCACAATCCCCAACATCACGCCAAAAGTCATCACGAGCGTACTTTCCAGACACAACAAACCAAAAAGCGCACTCGGACTTGCACCGGTGGAGCGCAACACTGCCAATTCACGCCTGCGTTGACCCAGTGTAATGAAGAGCACACTCACCAGGCCCAACACACTGACCAAACCCACCAAACCAGCCACAAAAAACAGCACTCGCTCAACCACACCAAGCATGTTCCACAAGGTGGACAATGCAACCCCAGGCAAAATGGCACTGAGCGCCACGCCGGGCGCGCTTTCAAGCTCGCGCTGCATCTTGAACACCTGCACTCGGTTGTTCAATGCCAACAACACAGCGGTGAGCGACTTGGGGGTCAAATCAAACCGGGTGACCATCTCGGGCGCAATGCTGGCACCGGGCATGGGCACGCCGCCTGCCCAGTCCAGATGGATGGCCTCCATGCCCTGAAGACTGATGTGCACGCTCTGGTCAACAGGAGTGCCGGTGGGCTGCAAAATACCAACCACAGTGAAAGGCTTGTCGCCGTGGCTTGGGCCTGCTTGTTGAATATTCACCCCGTGGGAAAGCAGCAGTGCGTCACCCAACTGGTGGTTCAACTGTTTGGCCACCTGCGCACCCAGTACCGCTTCAAACAGCACATCAGCCGGCTTGCCAACGCTGTAATCTTCGAAACTTCGACCGGCTGCAAAAGCGAGATTTTGCCGGGCGCCGTATTGAAATTGATTGAAATACGCAGCCGTGGTGCCCACCACCGAAAAGTTTCGATATGAATCGCCCAGTGCAATCGGGATGGCGGACTTCACCCGTGAATCACGGGCCAAGTTCTCATAGGTGCTGTAGGGCATGTTGCGCGCGGCTTCGCCCATTCTGAACACACTGTACAGCACCAGCGAAACGGGGCTGTTCTGTGCACCAACCACCAGGTCGGTACCAGCCACCGCGTTAGAAAAACTGGCCTTGGCGCTTTGCCGGGCCATGTCGATGCCCAGCAACAAGGTGGTTGTCATGACCACGCTCAACAGCAACAGCAACAAACTGGCCTTGCGGCTCCATGCGCTTTTCCAGGCCAACAAAAACAGCGTGTTGATCATGATGACACGGCTGAAGAAACACGCCAGTCAACCATCCGTTCTCGGCGCGAACAATGGGCCGCCAAGGCCGGGTCGTGGCTGACCAGCAGCACAGCGCTGCCTTGTTGTTGAGCCTGCTCCATCAACATGCTGGCAAAGTCGGCTTGATGCCGTGCATCCAGCGCCGATGTGGGTTCATCCGCAATGATCAAAGCCGGGCTGCCGATGAAGGCACGCGCTGCTGCAACGCGCTGCTGCTGGCCCACCGACAAGGCATTGACTGGCGTATGAACATGTTTTCCCATGCCCAATCGGTCAAGAAGCGCTTGAGCGGCTGCGTTGGCTGAGGGAAAATCGTGCAGGGCCTTGGTCATCCTCGACTTGGAAAACCTGCACGGCAAGGTGACGTTTTCAATCACACTGAGGTAAGGCAACACATTGAACTGCTGGAAAATAAAACCGATATTCGCCACGCGCAGCGCATCAATGCGGCTTTCTGACAAAGCGTTCAAGCTTTCGCCCATCAGGCTAACCGTTCCTTGGTCTGCACGCAACACACCGGCCATCAAGTTCAGCGCAGTGCTTTTACCGCTGCCACTCTCACCTTCCAGAAACACGGTTTCTCCCGCGTACACCTCGAAAGAAGGAATGTTCAAACCAAAGCCATGATTTGCATAAGTGAAACGCACCGCCTCGCATTGCAGAACCCGTTCGGTCATTTCAACACCAATGTGCTCTCGTTGGGTGTCAACTTCGCGCCAATCTGGCCACTGGGCAACACGGCTTGTACATTGAGTTCAGTGAAACCGGAAAACTGCTGAAACACGCGAACAAGAATGTCTGTCAACAATTCGGGTTTACGGCATTCAAACTGGTATTCAGCGCGCAGATCCGCGTGCTCGGAATGGGTGCTGTCGTGATCGTGGCTATGGGCATGGCCATCCCCGTGTGTATGAGGATTCAATATCTCGGAAACAAGGTTGTGCGAGCTGCGCCTGCACTGCGCGTCCCGTGTGAGAGAAAACAAGCCATTGGCCTTCAGGATATTCGTTACACGACGCGCAAGCACCCGTTGCGCGTCGGTCTTTGGCGCATGCTCAAAGCCAAGCACGTTGTACAAGGGGGATTCCAGTGCAATGAACACCATATTGCCATCCAGAACCACTTCCAGATTGCCCACCCCGTGTACATGGGCTTCGTGATGGGCGTGATTTTCCGCGGCAACACTTTGACCAAGCATCCCAAACACCAGCGCCAACGCTCCACCGAACTTCACTGCTTTCAACATTGTTGTTCCTTTATTTGCGATCCGTAGTAGACCATGAAAGTTGGCAAGTGGTTCCCGCCTGCAAACAAACCTAAACCGGACCAAAATCACGCCAGAAACCACGGTAAATGGCTTGTTCGGCATCGCCTCGCTTTTCCAGTGGACAAGCCAGGCGAACAATCATTTTATGCGCCAGTTCATTGTAGGCCTGCCAGAACACCTCAGGCTTGGCACTGGGCAATTCAACAAACTCAGACACTTCAATGCGGTCAAAATAGCGGTCCGCTTCTTCCAGCCAACTGGCCGAGACCGTTTGAGCAACCTGCAGGGCCACCTGCTCGGCACGCACGGTGTCGGCTTTAAAAGGCAGAATGATTTCAATGGTGTACAAGCTGAACTTGCCCAACATGGACATGTGCTTGATGGTTTGTGTGAACACCATGACATTGGGCACAGCCAGTCGGCGGCCCGTGTATTTGCCCGACATGCCAATTTCAAACAACTTGATGCTGAGCAGATCGATGTCGATGACACGGCCGTTTTGTGTGCCGATTTCGATGTAATCGCCGATTTTGAAGGGCTTGGACAGCGAAATATTCACATAACCCAACAAGCTGAGAACCACTTCCTTGCCAGTGATGATCAATGCGCCCGCGATGGCAATCACCGACAGGAAAGCGCCGGTGATTTGCGAAGCCCACACCAAAATCAGCAGCAACAACACCGACAAGCGCACCAGGTTTTTCATAAAAACCAGTTGGGAACGCGCTTTTTCAGGGTGATAAGGATGTAGTTTTCGCAGAGACCAGGACAAGGCCCGGTTCACAAAATAGCCGCTGGCCATCATCACAAAGGTGATGGCCAGCTTAACTAGAAACAGTATGGTGGGGTTTTCAAAAAATTCCATGCACCCTTCAGAATGCGATTGATTCAGGCGTCATGTTAACAGGCCAACCCCACCCAATTGCCAAACAAGCCCAACCTTAAGGCAATAGCCCCCCAATCAGAGGCAAGCCACCACCAGAATTGTTGTTGGTTTCACATGCATCGGCGTTTTCGTAACTGCCATCAACCACCGTATCAATCCACTGGTTGATCACAGCCACAGCCTCGTCATGCACCACACTTCTGGCCAAGGGCGGCATTTTCGCGGCCAACTCAACGGCTTCAGGCCCCATGCGGAAAGGCACAATTGAATCGCTGGACATGGCCGGGTGAATGTCATAGTTGCGCGTACCACGCCCTTCCGAGCCACTGGCTGTCGGCTTCTTGCATATACCGTAGGTGCTGTCCACCGCGCGGAATACGTCCACATAGAAGCCTGTGTTGGAAGCCTGACCATTCACATTGTGGCAATGGGCGCAGTTCACCTCCAGGTAGGCACGTGCACGAGCCTCCAGGTCTTTCTTGGTGTCGGTTTCGCCTGAATCACCAACGATGTTGAACTTGGGGATGTGGCTGACATTGGTGGCCACCTGACGTTGATCCAGTGCGAAGTTCGACGGGCAGTTGCTCATCAGACCGTTGTCGCACATGAATTTCAACTGGTTTTTACCACTCACCGGGTGCTGGGACTGACCCGCCATCAATGGCGACTCATTCACATAAGCCCGGTTCATGTTGCGTGGCTTTGGCCCAATGGGCGCTGACCCCGCTTCCACATCGTTGTTGTTGTGGCAAATGGCACACTGGTTGGCGTTGGGGAAGAGGTATTCATTGGTACTGCCGACATGGCGCTTGCCGGAATCCACATCCACATAATCCCATTGCGCACGCGCGGAACCGCCAAACTGAGTCAACACCGCTTTGCGGGTGCCGTCGCCAGCGTCTTCCCAAATGTACTCCAGGGGCTCCCAATAGGCTTGCCCATCACTGCGCTTGCGCTTGATCAACAGCCGGGTTTCATACGGTGTTTCTACGCCACGCGGTTGGTCCACAAACGAGAAGGTTTTCGCGATGATCGTGCCCACAGGGAACTTGATCGTCGCATTCACCTTGGCCTGCTCATCTTCCAAAAACTCTGCTTTCTGCCCATCAGGGATGAACAGTACACGGTGTTTGATGGCGTAATCGCTGAACAGCTTACTGTTCAACACATACGGCATGCCCTGACCATTGGGACGGCTCGATGGGTCTTGTGCATTGGCAAACAGGTTGTATTGCGCCAAGTCTGGGCAGTTCACCTCGGCTGCAGCCTGATTCACTACACCCGCTTTCAAGGGCGCTTCACACAAGGCTTTCACCGCTTCTTCCAAAGGCTCGGGCGCGAAATCACCACTGGGCACAAAAGGCTCCAATTCGAAATCAGGCAACCTTGGCAAATCAGAGCCAAACCGCGCCAAACAGTTGTGTTGATTCAAATCAAAGGTGGCCCGGAACAAGGGAATGCCTGTCGCAATAGACGTGATGTATTCCTGGGACAGATTCGCCGTCGGATCATTGGTATTCAGGTTAATGACCGCGTCCAGCCCACGTGTGCCATTGAAATTGGCAAAACTCAGGCTATCAGAACCGAAGTTGTTGTTCGGATTGATACAACTGAACCACCAGGCTGGCACTTTGCGCTCGCCATTGGGCTTGAATTTGTACTTGTTGTAGCGGCAGCTGGGGTTGGGGTACTGGTTGCCTTGAATGGGCTTGCCATCGGCGTCTTGTGGCACGGGCTTTCCGTCCCGGTCTTTCGGCGCTTCACAACTGCTGTTTAATTCGTCGGTGTAGCCATCCCACACGATGTGCGCGCCGCGATAGCCTTGCCCACCCGCAGCAATTTTCAAACCCACCAACGCCGGGAATGCGCTACTCACCTGCCCGCCCTGCGTGGCCACAATGGCAGCGAAATCCGGGTTGGGCAGGTCATTGCCGTTGTTTTTGAAGGTGTTGTTGAAGATATTCACCGCCTCGGAATACACATCCATGCGGCGGTCACCGTTCTCACCCAACAAATCGTAACTGGTCAGAATCACACCTGCGGTGCCGTTGTCTTCAAACACGTTGTCGTAAATGTCGATTTTGTCGTAGGCCAGCGTAATCAAACCAGAACCACGAGGCACATTGGCCACAATCGAGCCGGGCACTGCAAAGTTGTAGGTGTTGTTGTTGCGCGAAACGTTGTTGAACATGCGCGAACGCGAACCGTACTGGGTGATGTTATCGAGGTCGTAAATCAGGAAACCACCTGAATTACACTCAGCCAGGTTGCCAGAATACTCACCGTCCTGAACGTTTTCAATTTCGAAACCAAACACGTTGAACGCCGCACGGCTGTTGCGAATTTTTGCCAGGTTGGTTTGCCCCACGTAAATCCCGGCATCCGACGCACCGATTGATTCCGAGTTTTCAACCAGAATGTTTCGTGATTCAACCGGATAAATGCCATAGCGGCCAGAAGCCGTGCTCACCGTGTAATCAGGCGAGGTCGTGTCTGTTTCAAGTGGGTTCGGGTTTGCAGGGTTGTGGCGCGCAGGGTCAGTACACTGCACTTTGATTTCATCTTTAAAGTTGGATGCCGTGATCGGGCGTTCATCGGCTGTTTTTCGGCCCGAGCTCCAGATGGCGCGAACCTCTTTCAAGGTGCCGTGGTTCACGCCCTTAAGCTTGAACGCATCACCGGGGGAATCGCCGATGGTCAGTTTTTGAACCGTCACGCCGCGCACGTTGGAAGCGAGAAAACCTTCCTGCGATGTGCTGTCACGAAACGACAGGAACGTTTCATCCATGCCACAGCCTTCGATGAGCACATCTTCAGTCGTTGAAATCTGAATGCCTGTTTTCAAGTCAAAAAAACCGCAATCAAACTTCAACGTGTCTTTGGGCTTAAGTTGAACCATGGCACGCGCCATGTCTTGCGTCGCATTGGGACCGGGCTTGATCAGAAAAGTGCGCCCCAGGTTTTCAGAAGGCCCGGTTGGGGAGCCTCCACCACCAGAACCGGAACCGCTTGAGCCGCCGGCACCATCGCCAGAAGACAAACACGCGCTGAGCGCAAAAGTGGACAAAACCAAGGATGCTGCAGTTATGGATCGTGTGAAGTACATCACGCCAGCCTCTGAATATGTAGAAATGCGGATAATGAAAAAACTGCTTGCCTGTACCTGATACCGGGCTAAAATCAGAATGGATGGTCGCTTGTGTCAACTAACCGACATTCATATAAAAAAACGGGGCCTAGTGGAACCAAAAGGAGGAAATGAAATGCATCTAAAACCAATAAAACTGTCGGCTTGTGTGCTGGCTGGCTTGCTACTGTCGCAAGCCAGTGTGGCAACTGCGCAAACCAGCGCAGCCGAACAGAATTTGCGTGCGGCGAGCCTGTCCGCCACATGTGCCAGCTGCCACGGCACCAACGGCCAAGGCATTGAGGGAAGCGCCGTGACCGGCTTGGCCAACCTCAGCGTGGAATACATCAAAACCAATATGATTTGGTTCAAAACTGGCCAAAGGCCTGCCACAGTGATGCATCAATTGGCCAAAGGCTACACCGATGAGCAAATCGACATCATCGCCAACCACCTCGGCAAAAAAGAATAAGGAGCCAACCATGCAAAGACGTCAATTCCTTCAAACCAGCGCATTGGCCACGGCCTTGCTGGGTGGCATGCCCTTGTCCGCAACCGCCAAAACAGCCAAAGGCAAAGTGGTGGTGATCGGTGGCGGTTATGCCGGTGCAACAGCCGCCAAATACCTGCGCATGCTCTCGGGCAACAAGCTTGATGTAACCTTGGTGGAACCCAACTCCACGTTTGTGTCCTGCCCCATGTCCAACCTCGTGGTGGGCGGCATTCGCCAAATCAATGAAATCAGCACGCCCTACACCGGGCTGACGCGCAACCACGGCGTGAAAATGATCAAAGATATGGTTGCGTCGATCGACGTGGCCAAAAAAACAGTGAAGCTCAATGGCGGCAAAACCCTGCCCTATGACAAGCTGGTGTTGTCGCCTGGCATTGACCTGATGCTGGACAAAATCGAAGGCCTTGCAGCAGCCAATGCGCAAGGAAGCATTCTTCACGCCTGGAAGGCCGGGCCCGAAACCGTGGCCTTGCGCAAGCAATTGGAAGCCATGCCAGATGGTGGCACCTACGTGCTGAATGTACCGCTGGCACCTTACCGCTGCCCCCCCGGCCCATACGAACGCGCCAGCATGGTGGCCAATTATTTCAAGCAATACAAACCCAAATCCAAGGTGCTGCTGCTCGATGCCAACGCCGACGTCACATCGAAAGGCAAACTGTTCAAAAGCGTGTGGGCTTCGGAATATGCAGGCATTCTGGAATATCGTCCCAACATGAAAGTGGTGGCCGTGGATGCAGCCAACAAAACCTTGCGTTTTGAATTTGAAGAACCAGTCAAAGCGGATGTACTGAATGTGTTGCCCGACATGCGTGCAGGCAAGCTGGCTGTCGATTCCGGCATTGCCAACTTGAACAACCGCTGGGCTGAAGTGGATTACATGACCTTTGAGTCCACAGTGGCCCCCAATGTGCACGTGATTGGCGATTCAGTTCAAGGCGCACCCACAATGCCAAAATCGGGCCACATGGCCAACAGCCAGGCCAAGGTGGTGGCAGCAGCCATTGTGGCGCAACTCAGCGGCTGGGAACCCAACCCCAACCCATTGACCAACAACACCTGCTACAGCTACGTGACCACGCAAAATGTCATTCACGTGGCCAGCGTGCACGCATACAACGCTGAGAAGAAAACCTACCTGCCGGTGGAAGGCTCGGGCGGCGTTTCCAGCGAGCCCAATGCGCTCGAAGGCACTTACGCCTGGAGTTGGGCCCAAAATATTTGGGCAGACACACTGGTTTAAGTGCAAGCCAATTCACACCTTTCAGGCCAGCCACGCGCTGGCCTTTTTCATGGCACAGGGTATTCACTGTGTTGTTGAGGTTTAACAAATACATTTTTTTGCCGTTATTCCTTATACGGAATGTGAGTATTTGCTCATATGATGAATAGAAATAAAAACGAGCCCAAAAACCTGTCAAAAGGAATGCAGCATGGCCGCTCGACCACCCGAGACAATCACAACACCGCCTTCTGGAATTTCCCATGTGGCACGCCTGGCCGCCCGAGAAGGCTACCTGTTTGGCCTGAGTTTTGTGTTTCGCCAACGCGTGGCCCAAGCCGTGCCCGATTTCAGCCCCAATTTCCACAACCGGCAACTGCCGATTGTGTTCATGATTCCAGGCTACCTGGAGAGGGCCGGCTGCTTTTCAACCGTGTATGAAGAACTGCTGTGGAGCGGCGTGCGTGTGGCGTTTTATCAGCCCAGATACGTGCTCGCCTCGGTCAAAAACATGGCTCAGGATTTTGGCCAGTACATGGACGAGGTGATGCGGCGCCCCGAGTGCGAAGGCGCGAAGGTGTACCTGGTTGGTCACTCCATGGGCGGCTTGATTGCACGCAAGGCAATGATTGCTCGCTGGCAGCACAAAGCAGACATTCAGCATGTATTCACGCTGGCAACGCCCAACAACGGAACCTGGATGGCCCACCTGGGCGTGGGCGAATGCGCCACAGACATGTTACCGGGCAGTGCCTTCCTGGACGAATTGAATTACGCCGATTTGCAATATCGGCACAAAATGAGCAGTGTGATTGCCACCCCGGACTGCCTCATTTTGCATGGGCGCTACGCCAAATTAAGTGGTGCGAGCAACCATGTGATCGATGGCAGTGGGCACATGGCATTGCTTGAAGACCCCAGACTGATCAGCTTGTTGAAACAACGTGTGCAAGGTGACAACCCCCACCAGCTGCTGGGCATTTAAGCGGGTTTACTGACCGATTTAAAATACAGCTCGCTTTCCAGCTCGGTGACATGCACACTGATTTGAACCTGTAGTGCCCCCGCAGCAACGCAGGTGCGCCCCAGCGATTTCAACACCACTTGGCCCAGATTCTCTTTCACTGAAAACTCCCGCCCGCTCAAAAGTTCCACACGCGCCGCCACAAACCCATGTTGCCCCGAATCTGCAGACTCAACACCCATTCGGTAAGAAGTCAGCTTGTGCATGCGGGTTTTCACATCCGGATCCATGAAAATACCGGTATTCAGAATCGCCTTGTTCAATTGCAACATCACCCAGTCCTCATCCAGTCCTGTGAGGTTGTCGGTGTACTCGATGGTGATGTGCGGCATGGTTTCAAGCAAAAAAGTTCAATGGAATGTCTAGTATAAATAATCTACAAAAGCGCTTGCCGCGCAACAATCAAACCCACCACAATATTGTCATTGAGCGCTGTTACAGTGTTCATTCCTTATGTCTCCTCTTCTCTTCACCGAGAAAGGTTAAGCCGGTTTCTCAGGAAACCGGCTTTTTTTTAGGTGCTGCTCAATGAGTTGGGCAACCACTTGTGGCTGGTCATGATGAAGCATATGGCCTGCGTCCTCCACAATCTCAAAACGCCAGTTTTTAACCACGTTGAATCGTGTGCGGATCTGATCGAAGTCGGCAGGCTCCCCGCCACGGCTCATCCACAAGCCCGCCTCGGTTTGGCGGGCCTCCACGTGCAACACTGGCGCTTCGATACAAGCCCAACAGGCTTGTGCTTCAGCCAATCGGTACCCGATGGGATTCATGATTTTGTGCGCCGCATCGCCCAACAAGCGAAAGCCCTCACCTTCGGGCTCGCACCAATGTTGTGCCAGGTACATCGCCTTGTCGTCGCTTAGGCGGTGGTTGGTCCGCTGCAACCGCTGCGCCACCGACGCAATGCTGTCATACGGGCGAAATCCTTGAGGCTCTTTCAATTCATCAAGCCATTTGGCATAGCGGTTGGGCGATTTTTCAGCGGGTGAATCCAGCATGCCGAACCCTTCCAGATTAACCACACTGCGAATGCGCGTGGGCCGAACCCCTGCGTACAACATGGCAATGTTGCCGCCCATGCTGTGGCCCACCAGATCGACAGGCTGGTGTGGTGACAAATGATCCAGCAATGCATCCAGATCGGCCAAATAATCGGGAAACCAATAAGAACGAACACCCGGCGAGCCAGCCTGCACCGGCCAGTCGCTGCGCCCAAAACCACGCCAGTCGGGCGCAACCACCCGATACGTCTCACTGAAACAATCCACCACAAACTGGTAACTGGCGCCCACGTCCATCCAGCCGTGTACCATCACCAACAGCGGTGCGTCTGTGGGGCCCCAGCAGTGCAAATGGGTGCGCAAACCGCGCAAGTCAATGAATTCGGAACGGTGTGCTTGAATATTTGTATACATGAAACAATCAATCGGCCTGTGTGCCAAGGTTTGGGTTATTCGGGTTGACTTTGGTCAAAGCCGCTTCAAATACAGCGCGGGTGGCAGCCGGCATGGGCACCACTTTACTTTGGGCGTAGTTGAAAAAAACAAAGCCTGACTTGGCCAGCGCGATCAGCCGCCCATCGGCGGGGCGGCTGATTCTGAACACAATGTCGCAGCCGTACCGGTTAAAGTCCATCACCCCGACCTCGAACCGAAGTTGATCGCGGGCATGGGCCTCGCTTTTGTACATGGTTGCCAAATCGGTCACGATGATGCCGGTTTTGTCCTCGGTGATCTCTTCCACTCCGAAAAAGTACAGAAAACGGGCTCTCGCCTCGGAAATCATCGAGATCATGGAATCATTGGCAAGGTGATTGCCCGCATTGATATCGGTGATGCGCACCGTCAAGGTGGTGTCAAACACAAAACAGTGGTCTGGAAATTCCAGTTTCAATCGGGCCATGGCGACAAAGGTGCTTCACACACAATCAAACAAGTTGCATGGAAGTGTAGTCGATGTACGCCACTGTAATATTCGGGCAAGCCCTCTAATTGCTGTAGAAGAACTCGACAATGGTCATTTTCAAACTATGATCGAAGGCACTGAACAACAAGAAGGAGACAAGCATGCCCAAACTGGATCCCGCCCTGGTTCAAGCCCTGGGTGAACCCATGGCAGAACTGGAGCAACTCAGCACCGCGAACCAAAAAAAACTGGCTGCCGATTTGGCGCAAGCACACGAAGCCCACGATGCTTTTCTGAAAGAAAGCATGGACAACGCGTTGGAGCACATTCCTCGCCTGCTGCGTGGCACCGTTAAAAAGATATTGGGGTTGTAAACATGGATAGAAACACAGAACTTCGCCGCCTGGCACAAGCCCTGCACAAACCCGCAGAAAGCCTCACTTACCTCGACAAGCTCGACGCCGTGGCACTTCAGAAACTGCGCACCCAATTTCAAAACAGCTTGCTCAATAAATTTGGGCCTGTGTTCGAGAAAATCGCCGGTGCGGGCAAACTGGCCCCCGACTCAATCAGCGCCACTTTGTGCACCAAGGTGTTTGGCCCTGCGATCACAGCCAACATGTCGTACTTCACGCCGATGAGCAAAGCGGTCAGCCTGTGCAAACTGTTCGACGCTGAGTTCATGGCAGAAGTGGCCCGCGAACAGATTCCCGAGCGCACGGCCACCATGTTGGCTGAACTGCCAGTAGACCAACTCAAAAAGGTCACTGCCAAACTGGTTGAACACGGCGATTACCACGTACTGGGCGGCTTCACCGATTACATCCCGGAGAAAAAAGCCTTTGAAATCATGGAAGTGATCAAAGACCCGGCAGCCAACCTGCACATTTCGTTTTACGCCCAACGCAAAGACCGAATCGCGAAACTTGCCAACATGCAAAGCGATGAAAAGCTCATCGAGTTGATTGCCGCCGCATTCGCGGATGAGCAATTGATGGTTGAAGTGGGCCTGATCACCTGTGAAATGGATGCCAAATCACAAGAGCGCATGGCCAAGTTAACCGACAAGGTGAACAAGGACTATCGAGGCAAGGCCAAGGCCAAAGCCGACGAAATGGGTTACAGCGATCGACTGAAGGCCTTTTTCGAAGCTTGATAAAACCTTTTTCTTTCAATTGCTTGCGAAATTTAGAGGCAGTACTCCAGCTGAATTGAGACAGCTTGCTTGATTTTCAGTGCACAACTGTACACAATTAACCCATGCAGTGAAATCACTGCTGGGTTGATGCGAAGCCCCTGATTTCGCAAGCCAAAAGCAAAGAGGACTTTCATGAAAGAATTTCTTGATTCTGTCATTCGCACCCCAGGCATGTTGTTCATGTCCTTGATGGTCATCGGTTTCACACTCAACGCTGGCGTGCAGTACGTCAACGCCACCGGTCTTGAAGGCCCCAGCCTGTTGGCTGCAGCGTGCCTGATGGTGGGTCAATTCGCAATTGCGGTGGTTCACCAATTGCGACGAATTGGCCAGAAAATTCCCTTGACCCTGCTTTAAACGTTCTTTGCCCAACAGGCCCACCCACTGGGCCTGTCATCTTTCCTTCCCAAAACTGTCAAATTCGGGCAACAAAACCCGACCACACTGCACCCATCGCAAATTCAAAACGGAAGTCACATGCGGGTGTCGATCATTGGAAGTGGATACGTGGGTTTGGTCAGTGCGGCCTGTCTGGCCGAAGTGGGTAACCAGGTGTTGTGCTGCGATCTTGATGAAAGCAAAATTGCAACATTGAAATCAGGCAAAAGTCCCATTCACGAACCAGGTCTTGACGAGCTGTTGACCCGCAACCTGCGGGAAAACCGGCTGAATTTTACCTCGGTGTTCGATGAAGCTGTTGAGTTCGCAGAACTGATATTCATTTGCGTCGGCACACCTTCGAACGAAGACGGCAGTGCCGACTTGCGCCATGTGTTGAAAGCCGCCCAACAAATTGCCCGCCACATGCGGGGCTTCAAGGTGATCATCAACAAATCCACCGTGCCGGTGGGTACAGGCGAACAGGTTGCCCAAGAGATCCGACGAACACTGGAACGCAGAGACGCTGTGTATCCGTTTTCTGTGGTGTCCAATCCAGAGTTTCTGAAAGAAGGGGCAGCCATCGAGGACTTTCTTCGCCCCGACCGCATTGTAATCGGCACAGACTCCACGCCCTCGGGACAACGCGCCCTGCGCATGCTCAAGGCACTTTACGCACCTTTTCAACGCCATCATGAACGCCTGATGTGCATGGATGTTCGTTCGGCTGAGCTGACCAAATACGCGGCCAACGCCATGCTTGCGACCCGCATCAGCTTCATGAATGAAATGGCCAACCTCGCTGAGAAAGTGGGTGCCGACATTGAACAGGTCAGGGCCGGTATTGGGTCAGACCCAAGAATCGGTTTCTCATTTCTTTACGCGGGCTGTGGTTACGGGGGCTCGTGTTTTCCAAAAGACGTGCGGGCATTGATTCAAACCGCCGAAGAAGCTGGCGAGCGCATGTCGGTGTTGCGCGCTGTCAACCAAAGCAATCAGCGTCAAAAGCGCGTGCTGGTTGAGAAAATCATTGCGCATTTTGGCCCCAACCTTCGGGATTTCACGTTTGCCATGTGGGGGTTGGCGTTCAAGCCGGAAACCGACGACATGCGCGAGGCCAGCAGCCGCACCATTGCGGCCGAGCTGGTTCTTCGAGGTGCCACGGTTCAGGCCTACGACCCAGTGGCCGGGCACACTGCATTCCAGGCGATTCACAGCGACCTGGAGCAATTCCGCCAAGACGGCCCGGTTCTTGGGCATTTTGAGATCATGGATCACCAGGACGAGACGCTGAACAACGCCGACGCCCTGATCGTGTGTACCGAATGGCGCATGTTCAAAAGCCCGGACTTCAACTTGCTGGCCAACACCTTGAAACGCAAAGCTGTGTTTGACGGTCGAAACTTATACGACCCGGCCCTGCTGGCCGATTATGGTTTGATCTACGAGGGTATTGGGCGATGCAACACGCCACGGATTCAGGGTTTGCCCGTGGAGCAAATTCGCATGGCATCTTAAAAAAAACAGGCTTTCGCCTTATCATGGCAGGATTCAAAGAAAATTAGACATCCACCAAGGGCGAACGCAATGATCAAGGTAGCCATCAGCGGCACGGGGCTTTTCACACCCTCTCAAACCATCAGCAACGAAGAACTGGTCCAGTCTTACAACGCTTACGTCGAGAAATTCAACGCCGAGCACGCGCAAGCCATCGCCCAAGGCGAAATTCCGGCCCTGGCGCCTTCAAGCGCAGCCTTCATTGAGAGCGCCTCTGGCATCAAACAGCGTTATGTGATTGAAAAAGAAGGCATTCTGAACCCTGATCGCCTTCACCCCTACTTCAAGGAAAGGCCCAACGGCGAGTTGTCGATGATGGCTGAAATTGCGGTGGATGCCGGGCGTAAAGCGCTCAAGGACGCCGGGCTTGAAGCCAGCCAAATTGATGCGGTGATTTGCTCTGCCTCAAACATGCAGCGCGCCTACCCAGCCATGGCCATTGAAATTCAGGAAGCATTGGGCATTCAGGGCTTTGGCTACGACATGAATGTGGCCTGTTCATCGGCCACGTTTGGTATCGAACAAGCCGTGAACGCCGTGCGCAGCGGCACTGCCCGTGCAGTGTTGATGGTGAACCCGGAAATCACCTCGGCCCACCAAGCCTGGCTTGATCGCGATTGCCACTTCATTTTTGGCGATGTGTGCACTGCCGTGGTTGTGCAGCGCCTGGAAGACGCCAAACCGGGGAGCTGGGAAGTTCTGGGTACCAAGCTGGCCACCAAATTTTCCAACAACATTCGAAACAATTTTGGTTTCATGAACCGCTCGGAAGACGCAAACCCTCAATCCCGAGACAAGCTGTTCATGCAGGAAGGCCGCAAAGTGTTCAAGGAGGTGTGTCCCATGGCCGCCGAGCACATGAGCACTCACTTGGAAACACTGGGCCTGAATTCAGCCCAGGATGTACGCCGCTACTGGCTGCACCAAGCCAACCTGGCCATGAACCAGTTGATTGCCAAAAAGCTGTTGGGCACTTCTGAATTCACAGCCGACAAGGCACCCGTCATTCTCGATGAGTTCGCCAACACGGCGTCTGCCGGTTCCATCATCGCGTTTCACCGCCACAACGCTGACTTGGGTAGCGGTGACGTGGGCGTAATCTGCTCCTTCGGTGCTGGTTATTCGATTGGTAGCGTGGTGGTTCGAAAAACCTGAATAAGCGATGGTTACACCGCCAGTATGAAGCAAAGCGAAGGTTTCGTTGAGCACTAAGCCTTCTCTTGCGCCTCAGTTAACATCTCCAGTTCGTCAACAGAGAGTACTTTGTTGACATCGAGCGTAATCACAAAATTTCCGTGGACCTTGGCAATGCCGCGGATGAACTCAGACCGAATGTGATTTCCAAAGCTCGGTGCTGGGTCAATCTCTGTGGGTGCGATGTCCAACACCTCGGACACTGCATCGACCATCAAACCGATGTCTTGATTGCCCGACTGCGTATGGGCCTCAATGATCACTGTGCAGCTACGCTGCGTTTGAGCGGTTGTTGATCGACCAAACCGGGCGGACAGGTCAATCACTGGCACCACTGCGCCGCGCAGATTGATCACTCCTCTGACAAAACTGGGCATCATCGGCACTCTGGTCATGGAGCCACACTCCAGGATTTCTTTGACACCGAAAATACCAATCGCGAACATTTCCTGCCCAAGCAGGAAGGTCAAGTACTGAGACTCTTCAATTCTGGTGCTCATTGCAAATTTTCCTTTTAGAAGCGGGTGAACTCTTCATCCGCGGCAAGAGCTGGCCTCATGTATGCAGATTTTTCAGGCTTGACTTTTTTCATACCCCTCTCCGTCTTGGGGCCTGAACGACCTTTGCCTTGCGCCGATGCGTTTGCAAGTTGACCAAATTCCACCTTGAAAAAGCTCATGGCCAGCTGCAGTTGTTCCGCCTGATTACTCATTTCCTCAGAAGTGGCTGCGAGTTCCTCGCTGCCGGATGCATTCATCTGGGTGATCTGATTCAGTTGCGCCATAGCGGTATTGATCTGGTTTACACCACTGGTTTGCTCCGTCGAGGCTGCGCTGATTTCTTGCACAAGGTCCGATGTACGAGTGATGGCAGGTACGATTTCGTTTAGCAGTCTCCCTGCTTTTTCTGCCACAACCACACTGCTGGAAGAAAGCTCACCAATTTCCTGAGCAGCAACCTGACTGCGTTCAGCCAATTTACGCACTTCTGCTGCCACCACCGCAAAACCCTTGCCATGCTCACCTGCACGTGCTGCCTCAATGGCGGCGTTCAGGGCCAACAAATTGGTTTGGTAAGCAATGTCATCAATAATAACGATGCGCTCTGCAATCTGTTTCATCGCATGCAAAGTCTGCTGCACCGACTCGCCACCCTCGGCAGCATCTCTAGCAGCCTGGCTGGCCATGCCGTCGGTTACTCGCGCGTTTTCATTATTTTGGCCAATGCTTGCACTCATTTGCTCGATCGAAGCACTGGTCTCTTCAACACTGGCGGCCTGTTCGCTGGTGGCCTCGCTCATTGATGTAGCCGTCGCACTGACCTGCTCAGAAGCGCTGGCCAGATTGTCCGCAGCGTTTCGTACTTCACCAATGATTTCAGACAATTTGACCACCATGTTTCTCATGGCGCTCATGAGCATGCCAGTCTCATCCCGAGAGTTGACCACAATTTTGGACGTCAAATCACCATTTGATAAGCTCTCCGCCAATTTTGTAGCCTCAATCAGAGGCCTTGAAATCATCCTTGCAATAAAGACCGCCAAACCAAATCCTGCCAGTAAGGCAATTGCCAAAGAGACCATGATGGTCATTCGAGAATTGGAGTACAACTCGTCACCTAAATCACTTGCTGATTGCGCTCCGCGTGAGTTTATTTCGATCAACTGGAAACCCAAATCTTCAACTTTTTTGAAATTGTCTTTGGAGCTCCCATTGAATTGGGTCTTGGCTTCGTCGTTTCGGTTGGCCTGAGACAATTCAATCATGGCCTTGCTATTGCTTAGATATGCACCCCAGCCAGCAATGAACGAGTCGGCCACTTGTTGCTCTTTGTCGTCACTAATCAGATTGAAATATGTAGTTTTGTGCTCATCAAACAGCTTTGTGTACTCTGCCATCTCGGCCTCAATCAAACGCATGTCCGACGCCTCCAATGACAAAATATGACTGCCCTCCAACGAACGATACTTGGCCACAATAAACTGCAGCGTACTCACTTCGCGAACACTCGGAAGCCAGTTTTCATTAATCTCAGTGCCGGTGTCATTGACCTCAGACATTTTGATGATGGACAAGCCTCCAATGAAAGCCGTCAGCAGCAAAACGACTAGAAAAGAGGAAATCAGCTTTGTTGCAATTTTCAAATCATAAAACCATTTCATTTTTAGCTCCCAGGGAGAGAAGACAAACTTTATTCAATGCTACTTACAAAAAAGGGAGACTCTTCAAGTTCATTCAAGCCATATCAACCATCAAACACATACCGATTATTTTGATTTTACTTATTCAGACAAAAAAACTTTGCGAGAAATAAAAACAATTAATATTCATTTAAAAAGATGATTTAAACTTTTATAACATTCATTGAACCCCACCCATCCGACACCACTTTATTTGTTTCATGTCAGCCTAACGACATTTATATCCCAACCACATCAATCCATTTGATACCCCGTTCATTTGGATGTGGCCTAAAAAGCAACATATTTATTAAAATCTGCAAATCTGTAATAACCATTACGATCTTGCGAATATTTATTAAAAATATAAATAAAAATTACTTATTGCAAATTGACAATCTATAAAAATAAAAAATTATTACCAATAAGCACCAAACAAAAAACCAAAAACAATTGAAAAAAGCACGACAACCCAATCGTTGATTCAAAAAAAGAGCGAAACTTTGAAAACCAAAGAAACGCTCTTTTAAAAATAATTTAATTAAATAATTTAATTAAAAGCCAGTACTTTACATACCGTATGTCGAATCAAGGTACTTCAAGATTTCACCCGACTCGTACATCGCCACACCCGTGTTCGGGTCAATCAAATACGGCACTTGCACCTTGCCTGTGTTTTCCGCCAACCACTTGCGATTGCGCGTGGTGCCCTGAGGGCCTTTGAAGAACTTGTCACGAAACAAGGGTGGGCCCAAGTCAGTGGCCGCGCCTTTGGGTGTGTTTTTCAACAGGTAAGGAATTTCAAGTTCGCACAGACGCGCACGCACTGGCTTGGAATAAGGGCTGGATTCGAAACTGAACAGCACCAACGGCTGCTCGGGCGCTTTCGATGGGCGCGCTTTCATGCCCTGAAGTGTTTTGCCGCCTCGATACTGAAAAATACTGGACAACATGGAGGTGCCAACCGCCAGGTTGCGACCCAAGCCCTTTTGACTTTTGATTTTGCTTTGATAGGTTTTGGCCAGGTAGTCGATGATATCGGCAGACTCATTGATGGTCACACCCGTGTTTTCATCTACCAACAACGGAAACTTGGTACCGGGCAACATCTTTTTAGCCTCGGGGCGAAAACGCTTGCCGCCCGCCGGGCAGGGGTAAATCATCACATCAAGATCCATTTCACAAAGGGCTTCGCGCACCAAACGGCAAAATGGGCTGACCTCGATGTCGTACAGCTTGAGCAGTTTCTCCGGGGTTTTCTTGGCACGTCCTTTGATGCCCGTGCCGCGCCAGCCCCGTGCGGTGCCTGACAAGGTGTTGATGACTGCTTCGAGATTCGGGTTCATGCTGTCTCCTGCGAATGGATTATTGTTTTAAAAGTGTGGCTATTTTGTGCTTCAATGGCTTGCCTGTGTAGATGAAACCCCCTAGCCACCACAATGCTTGATACTATTTTTTCAAACTACATCTTGCTTTGGAGCCTGCTTTGAAAAAACTACTGATGATCAATGGCCCTAACCTGAATTTGCTGGGTACACGAGAACCGGGCATTTATGGTCACATGACGTTGCATGACATTGAACACGCCCTGGAGAAATTCGCTGAAGTGGAAGGGTTTAAATTGCTCACATTCCAAAGCAACCACGAAGGGGCGCTGATTGACCGTGTACACCAAGCCAAAACCGAGGACATCGACGGCATCGTCATCAATGCGGGCGGTTACACCCACACCAGCGTGGCCTTGCGCGATGCACTGGCAGGCGTGGCCATTCCCTTTGTTGAAGTTCATTTGTCGAACGTACACAAGCGTGAGGCATTTCGCCACCACAGCTACTTTTCAGATTTGGCAGACGGGGTGATTTGCGGACTGGGTTGGCAAGGCTACATGTACGCCATGCGTCATTTCATTGGGAAATGAACCAAAGGCTTTGAGTTCAGGCTCTGAGCCGGGAAAGCCGAGAATAAAAAAGCCAGCCTCTAGGGGCTGGCTTTTTCATTTCACGCATCCATGATCACGAATGAGCGGCCAACTCGGCTTTTCGCTGGCGAATTGACGACCAGTACGCTGCAGCAATAAAGGCCACACCGATCAAACCAGTGAACACCTCTGGCACATGCACCTGGGTACCAATGAACATGATCAGCGCCAAGACACCAATGGCGTAGTGGGCACCATGCTCTAGATAAATATACTGTTGCAACACCCCGCGACGAACCAGGTCAATGGTGATAGACCGCACAAAAATGGCACCAATGGCCAAGCCCAACATGATGATGACCACATCGCGTGTCACGGCAAACGCACCCACCACACCGTCGAAACTGAAGCTGGCATCCAGCACTTCCAGGTACAGGAATGCAGAGAAGCCCATTTTGCCTACTTTAGACGCTGCGCTGGAGCCTTCATGCACCTCGCCAGTCATGGCTTCCAGACGCTGTTCAAACAGTTGGTCCAGCGTATTGATGGCCACAAACAGCACAACACCAGACAAACCACTCAACAGCACTTTGTATTGCACCGCCTCATCAATCGCCATCGCAGTAATGCCCACCACAATCAAGGCAATCAACACCGCCACACTGTCCAGCTTGCCAATCGCGGCCAAACGCAATTCGATTGGTTTTAGCCAATGAATGTCACGTTTTGGATCCAGCATGAAGCTTAGAAACACCATGAACAGGAAAGAACCGCCGAATGCCGCAATCATGGGGTAAGCGTCGGTCAGCACCTTGCCGTAACGCTCCGGATCGGTCAGTGCCATGTCAATGACCTCCATGTTGCTCATGCCAGTGATGACCGAGACAATCACAATCGGGAATACCAGCCGCATACCAAACACGGCAATCAAAATCCCGACGGTCAAGAACATTTTCTGCCAGAACTCGGTCATGTTTCGAAGCACTGAAGCATTCACCACCGCGTTGTCAAACGACAACGAAATTTCAAGAATACCCAACACTGTCACCAACCACAGGGCCGTCAGAAAGCCCATGCCGGAGTGCACCCCCCACCACAGGGCCAAAGCAGTACACACTGCGGAGAAAACCAATGAGAAACCATATGTTTTAAGCACGAAACCCTCGAGGAGAAAAGAGACAACATGGGAAAAAGTGTGGCAAGTGTAGCGCTTTCAATCCAGCAAAGAACTAAGGGAAACTGCGAGGTGTGATGGGTTCTCACCACACTGATTGGCGGACTATAAAAATTACGCCAAACTCGTAAAGATGAGTTAACAAGTGAACAATTTGCCGCAGAGTATGGTCTGATGGGCACCTCGAGATAAAAAAGACAACATGAAGCATCATCAGCCGAAGTCATCCTTACTCGCCAAAGCCACACCAGTGCTATTGGCTTTGGTGCTGGGCGGCTGCGCACACATTGACTCCGCCCGGCAGTCGATAGACAGCCTGTTTGGCAACGCGCAATTCAAAACTCCAGTACAAGCCGGCAATCAGGCCCCGGTTCAGCAGGTTCCACTTCAAACCGATTGGTGGAGCACCCTGTCCAGCGAACAGTTAAACAGCCTGGTGAAGAAAGCGCAAACCGACAATTTGAACTTAACCGTCGCATCGGCAAGGCTGCGTGCCGCGCAAGCCAGCCTCGATGCTGCACAGGCTGGCTTTTTCCCTTCACTCAATCTGAATGCGGGTCGTCAGGAGAACACGGTCAAAGGGCAAAGCATTCAAGGCCAGGCCACCAACAACCGTGGGTTCTTCACATCAGCCTCGCTGGCGGCCAGCTATGAGGTGGATTTGTGGTCACGGGTGCGCAATACATCCGAGGCGGCGCGCTATCAATTGAAAGCCAGCCAGTTTGAAACACAGGCCGCACGCATCAGCGTAACAGCTCAGCTTGCCGACACATGGGCGCAATGGGTGGCCGCTGACCAAACCGTAAAATTACTTGAAGAAGAGCTAGACACCTTTCAAACCAATTTAAAACTCGTCGAGTTGCGTTTCCGACAAGGCTCTGCGGTTGCTTCAGATGTACTTCAACAGCGCCAACTGGTGGAATCAGCCCGTGGCAACCTTGCTTTGGCACAAGCCAACCGGGATGTGTTGCTCACGGCGCTGGCTGGTTTGGTCGGCCAGCCCCCCAACAGCCTGACACTGAAATCCGAAACATTGCCTGAGCTTGGTCCGCTGCCTGAAACCGGCTTGCCCGCCCAAGTGCTCCAAAGGCGCCCCGACATACAGCAAGCGTGGGCTCAGGTTCAAGCCACCGACCGGAATGTGGCCGCCGCAATAGCCAACCGCTTTCCACAAATCAGCATACGCGCATCATTCGGAGACCAGGCACGCAATTCGGATTTGTTGTTTGACAATTGGGTGCGCAATTTGAGTGTGAACATGGTGGCCCCTTTGTTTGATGGTGGCGCGCGTTCAGCCGAGGTGCTTCGTCAACGCGCCTTGCTTGACCAAGCCGTGGCCGAATACCAAAACGCCGCCATTCAGGCGCTGGCCGATGTGGACAACGCACTGGTGCAAGAAGCACGTCAGCGAGAAGCGCAGCAAAGCCTTCAACGTCAACTCGAACTGGCCGAGCAAAGTTTGGCAAGGTTGTTTGCAGGTTACCGAAACGGATCAGTCGATTACCTTTCAATACTGGATGCACAACAAAGCACCAGCCAGTTGCGGCGCAACCTGGTGAACACACAACAACAATTGGTCAGTTTCCGAATCGCTTTGTATCGCGCGATTTCAGGCGACATCCCTACCCAACAGGCAGTGAATTAGGCATGGACAAGCAACCCGTATTCAAACGCAAGTGGTTCCAGATTATTTTGGCGATTGCCGTGGTCGCTGGTGGCTTTGCCGCCTCGGAACTGATCGTGGCCACAGCCCCCACGGCGCAGCGCAAGCCGCCAGAGAAAACCGCACGGCTGGTGAATACCGAGCCAGTTCAACGCGGTGACCATGCCGTCAGCCTGCTGGGCTACGGCGTGGTTCAAGCCGAGCAACAAATCGTGTTGCAGGCGCGAGTCAACGGCACGGTCAAACAGATTGGCAGCAACTTCGTGCCTGGTGCCGTGTTCAGCAAAGGCGACGTGTTACTCACCCTGGACGACACCGATTATCAAATCGAGCTTCAAACCGCTCAGGCCGCTTTGGCTCAAGCCCAGGCCAATCTCGCATCGGAGCAAGGTAACCAAGTGGTGGCACAAGCCGACTTCGATTTGCTGAATCTCGATGTTGACGCTCGCGAGCGCGCCTTGATTTTGCGCAAGCCACAGCTTGAGTCCGCAAAAGCGAATGTGAAATCAGCCCAAGCCGGTGTGGACCGGGCCAAAGTGAATTTGGAGCGAACACAAATTCGTGCGCCTTTTGACGGGGTGGTGGTGAGCCGTGAAGCCAGTGTGGGCGCACAGGTGAGTGCCTCAAGCACACTGGGGGTTCTGGCCAGCAACCGCGCATTCTGGATCAGCGTGGGTTTGCCACAAGCCGACTTGAAATGGATTGATTTCCCCAAAGGCGGCCAGCCTGGTTCCACGGTCTGCGTCAGCGACGCCAGTGCCACCAACACGCAAGCCTGCCACCCGGGCCGTGTATTGAGCTTGCAAACCAGCGTGCAAGACAGTGGTCGCCAGGCCCAGGTGCTGGTTGAAGTGCCTCGAAGCAGCAAACCAGACATGCAGCCCTTGCTCTTGTCACAGTACGTGAAGGTTCAATTCAAAGGCAGCACCCTGAACAATGTATTCAAACTGGACCCCGCGCATGTGCATGGCAATCAGGTGTGGGTCAACAACAAGGGGCAATTGAATATTCGACCGGTGGAAATCGCCTTTCGATCAGCCGATTCAGTGCTGGTGCGCGAGGGTTTGAATGATGGCGACGAGGTGGTGACTTCAAACCTCGGCTCGCCCATTGAAGGCATGGCCATCCGGACCAATTCGCCCACACAGGCAACAAACCCGGCGACAACGCCAGTGGATGCCGCAACCCCTGCCACTGGCAGCGCACAGTAACAGGGGCCACTCACCATGAATGCAGCAAGCAGAAGACGCGTAGACCGGGACGGCCCGCTGGCCTGGATGACCAAAAACACCGTGGCAGCCAACATCCTGATGTGGGTGTGCCTGATCGGTGGCGTGGCCGGTTTCATGAACATGAAAAAGGAAGTGTTCCCCGAGTTTGAACTCGACCTGGTCACCGTCAGTGTGGCTTACCCCGGCGCCAGCCCGGAAGATGTTGAACAAGGCATTGTGCTGGCGATCGAAGAAGCCATTCAGGCCGTTGAGGGGATTGTTGAAATCAACTCCACGGCCAACGAAGGCGCGGCCAGTGTGTTGATCGAAATTGATGAATCGGAAGACGCCAATCAGGTTTACCAGAACATCAAGCAGGAAGTCGACCGAATCACCACCTTCCCCGGCGACGCTGAGGTACCCAGGGTATCGCTGACGGCCCGCAAACGACCTGTGGTCACTCTTGTGGTGTATGGCGACACCGACGAGCTTTCCTTGAGAAACCTCTCAGAAGAAGTTCGCGACGGCTTGCTTCAAACCCAAGGCATCACCCAAGTGGAACTGGCCGACGTGCGCGAGATGGAAATTCATGTCGAAGTGCCCGAGGCCCGTTTAAACGCCTATGGGTTGACCTTGCAGGGCATTGCCCAGAACATTCGCAACAATGTGATTGAGGTGTCAGGCGGCAGCATTTCGACCGAAGGCGGCGAAATCTTGCTGCGTGTGGCCGAGCGCCGGGATTACGCCACCGAGTTCGCAAACCTGCCGATCGTATCGCCATTGACTGGTACGCCATTGAAGCTGGGCGACATTGCCACGGTTCGGGACGGTTTTCAGGATGTTGACAAATACGCCACATTCAACGGGCAGCCCTCGGTTGAAATTTCGGTGATGCGCATTGGTGAGCAAACACCCATTGGCATTTCCGAAGCGACCATGGCCGCGCTTGAACGGATTCGCCCCCAATTGCCGCAAGGCGTCGACATCGCGGTGGTGGACGACAGGTCCAGCATTTACAAACAACGGCAAGAGTTACTCGCCAAAAACGCACTGATGGGCCTGGCGCTGGTGATGATCCTGCTGACCATTTTTCTGGATTGGAAACTGGCCTTTTGGGTGACCATGGGCATCCCGATTTCCTTTCTCGGCGCCATGTTGGTGCTGCCCTTCCTGGGCATCACGTTCAACATGATCTCCATGTTCGCCTTCATCGTGGCCTTGGGCATTGTGGTCGATGACGCGATTGTTGCGGGCGAGAACATCTATGAATACCGACAACAAGGGCTAAGCCTGCTCGACGCCTCCATTCAGGGTGCGCGCGATGTGGCTGTACCGGTCACCTTCAGTATTTTAACCAATGTGGCGGCCTTCTCACCCCTTCTTTTTGTGCCGGGCTTTCTCGGCAAAATTTGGGGTGTCATACCGCTGGTGGTGTGCACGGTGTTCATTGTTTCCCTGATCGAAGCGATTTTCATTTTGCCTGCGCACCTGGGCTCAAGCAAAGAAAGCAAAGGCCGCTTTCACGCCTGGCAGCAGCGTTTCTCCAAAGGTTTCAGTGCGTTTGTTGAAAAGCGCTACAGCCCGATTCTGGCCAAGTGCGTGCAATACCGCTACCTGTCTATGGGTGTGGGCATCGCGCTGATGGTGATCGTGATCAGTTGGCCTGTCAGTGGGCGAATGGGCTTTGAGCTGTTCCCGCAGGTTGAATCAGACCGATCGGAAGTGCGCGCTGTATTGCCCTTGGGCAGCACCTCCGCACAGGTGAACCGCGTTCGGGACCTGTTGGTGCAAGGCGCACAAAAAACGGTGGCAGAAACGGGTGGCGAACAACAAAGCACGGGTATTTACGCGAGCGTGAATGAGAACAACATCACTGTGCGCACCTACCTCACCCCACCGGGCACTCGCCCGGTTCCCACGGCTGAATTCACCGACCAATGGCGAAAAACTGTGGGCACCATACCCGGCGTGGAGACCATGCGCTATGCGGCCGATTCTGGCGGCCCCGGCAGCGGACCAGCCTTCACCGTGCAGTTAAGCCACCGCAATGTAGACACCCTGCGTGAAGCCAGTGAGGCTTTGGCTCGGGAATTGGCCAACTACCCCATTGTGTCTGAAATTGACGATGGCTTTCAAAATGGCAAACAACAGTTCAGCTTCACATTGAAGGAAGAGGCGCGCCGGCTCGGGTTGACATCCAATGAGATTGGTCGCCAAATTCGCTCGGCATTTTTCGGCTCAGAAGCCTTGCGCCAGCAACGCGGACGCAATGAAGTCAAAGTGCTGGTGAAGCGACCGGAAAACGAACGCATTTCCCAAACCGATGTGCGCGACCTGCTGATCCGCACTCCGCAAGGTGCCTTGGCGCCCTTGCATTCGTTGGTCAGTTTCGACGACACCCGTGCCTTTGCCAACATCACCCGACGCGATGGCCGGCGCACCATATCGGTGACCGCCAACGTCAACCCCCGCAACCAGGCTCAGCAAATTCAAACGGCCACAGTCAATGAACTGATGCCGAGGCTGATGCAAGATTACCCGGGCTTAAGTTACAGCTTTGCCGGTCGCCAACAGGATTTTGCAGAGGCCATGGGCGGCTTGGTCAAAGGCTTTCTAGCCGCCCTGCTGTTGATTTATGTGCTGCTGGCCATCCCATTCAAAAGTTATTTGCAACCCTTCATCGTGATGCTGGCGATTCCGTTTGGCATATTCGGCGCGATCATCGGGCACTTGATCATGGGCTACAGCATGAGCATTGTGTCGATGATGGGCATCATCGCCCTGGCCGGTGTGGTCGTGAACGATTCACTCGTGATGGTGGATTTCGCGAACAAAAAAGTGCGCGATGGCATGAGCCCTTACGAGGCCATTTGTAGCTCGGGGGTGCGACGGTTCAGACCCATCATGTTGACCACCATTTCAACATTTGGGGGCTTGGCTCCGATGATATTCGAGACCTCCCGACAGGCAAAATTCATGATCCCGATGGCGCTTTCGCTGGGTTATGGCATTTTGTTTGCAACCGCCATTACACTGTTGCTGGTGCCTTGCCTGTACCTCATGATCGACGACTTGCGGCGTTTGATTGGCACCAGCCCTGCCAACAAACCCGATCAAATCGATTTAAGCAAACTTGAAGAACACCCTGTGGCATGAACGACAACAACGATCAACCCGAGTTTTTGACCACAAAGGAAGTTGCGGACTTACTGCGCATCAAGGAGCGCAAGCTCTATGACTTGGTCAGTGCGCAAGAAATTCCCTGTGTGAAAGCCACCGGCAAATTGCTGTTTCCAAAAGCGGAATTGTTGCACTGGATACGCACCGGCGAACTGTTTCGAGACGAGCGAGCACAAACCCAAAGGCCCGCTGTGGTGTGCGGAAGCCACGAGCCTTTGCTGGAGTGGGCTATTGGAGAGTCCGCTTGCGGCTTGGCCACCCAATTCAATGGCAGCCTGAACGGGCTGGACAGTTTCGAGAATCAACAGGGTGTGGCCACAGGGCTGCATGTGATCAACGACAACAGCGCAGGCTGGAACACCGAGTTGGTGCAGGCCCGCTTCAAACACAATGATGTGGCGTTGGTTCAGTGGGCCACACGACAACAAGGCTTGGTCGTGGCCAAAAACAATCCGCTTCATATTCAAACAATTAAAAATTTGAGCAGTTGTAACGTGGCCATTCGCCAGCATGGCGCCGGTGGCATGATCCTGTTTCAGCAATTGTTAACTGAAGCGGACTTAACGCTCGACGACTTGAAAATCACCCAAGTGTGCCGCACTGAAAGTGATTCCATTGCAGCCGTGGCCAGCGGCCAAGCCGATGCTGCGCCTGGCTTAAAAGCACTTGCACAACAATTTGGGCTTGGCTTCGTGCCCACGCGTACAGAACGTTTTGACTTGCTGGTGTGCCGAAAGGCCTGGTTCGACAAACCCATGCAAGACCTGCTGGCCTTCACCCGCAGCGAGACATTTCAAACCAAAGCAGCGCAATTTGCCGGTTACGACACCACGGGGCTGGGCCAAGTGGTGTGGAATGCTGACTGATTATTGCTTGGGTGCGTTTGGAAAAAACAACGACTCACCATTGATTTTAAAAGACGCAATCGCCTGCTGGCCTTTGGGCGACAACAGCCAATTGACAAACGTGTTGCTCAAATCGGCTTTCACATTCGGGCACTTCGCAGGGTTGACAGCAACCACACCGTACTGATTGAACAATTGAGTGTCGCCTTCAACAGCAATGGTGTGGTTGCTTTTGTTGCCAAAAGCAATCCAGCTTGCACGGTCAGCCAACACGTAGGCACCCATGCCTACACCTGTGTTCAACGTGGCCCCCATGCCTGAACCGGTTTCCCGGTACCACTTCCCACTGGCTGCTTTCACGTCCACCCCGGCCGCTTTCCACAACTCAAGCTCTTTCTTGTGGGTGCCGCTGTCGTCACCGCGGGACGCAAACAGGGCTTGTTTCTGTGCAATCGCCTGCATGGCCTTCACCACGTCCTTGGAACCAGCAACACCAGCTGGGTCTTTTTTAGGGCCCACCACCACGAAATCGTTGTACATCAGATCAACCCGTTTCACGCCATAACCCTCAGCCACGAACTTTTCTTCTGCCGATTTGGCGTGCACCAACAACACATCTCCATCGCAGTTTTGTGCATTTTTAATCGCCTGCCCGGTGCCCACGGCAACGACGCGCACATCGATCCCCTTGTCCTGTTTAAAAATCGGAAGCAAATGCTCATACAACCCGGAATTCTGCGTGGATGTGGTGGACTGAACCACGATGAATGGTGTGTTGGCCTGCACTGCGGTGCCAATCAAACCGAGTAATACGACCGCAACCATGTGCATTGATTTCAGCTTGAAACGCATGTTGAACTCCTGAGTAGAGGGTTGGAAACAATCGGTTGGTCAATCAATCAATAATTCACCGGCCAGATAAGCCCGCGCTTCGGGTGTGGCAGGCCGGTGTAAGAATTCGTCGATCGGCTGCGCTTTCGCTGCCCGCCCTTTGTGAATGAACATGACCTCATCAGCAAGGCGCGCGGCTTGGCCCTGATCGTGGGTCACAATAACAACCTTCACGCCGCAATCGCTGGCGCGCCGAATGATGTTTTCAATCAAAGAAGTGGCCTGTGGATCCAGACTGGCGCTGGGTTCATCAAGCAGAAGCAAGCCAGGCTTGCACGCCAGCGCCCGCAACAAACTGAGGCGCTGCTGTTCGCCACCCGACAACTTTCTTGCGGGCGAAGCAGCCAGGCTTTCCATGCCACCCAAGGCCAACAGTTCAAACGCAAGGGTGTGGCGATCGTTGCGTGCCACACCAGCCAGCGCCAAGGCGTGCAACACATTGGCCAACACAGTGCGGCGCAGCAGCACAGGCCTTTGAAACACGAAACCAATGCGACCATTGGGTATGCGTGCGACGCCGTTGAACAACACCTCACCTTGATCGGGTTGAAACAATCCAGCCATCAGGCGAAGCAACAAACTTTTACCCGCCCCATTCGGGCCCATGATGGCCGTGATTCCCTCGCCGGAAATGACAGCATTCAGGTTTGCAAACACCTGTCGGCGCTTGAAACCCACATCCACGCCGTCAAAGGAAATGGGCAGCTGTGAATCAAAGGGCTGAGCGGGCGCCAGCAAAGCAAAGTCTCGATTCATCTTAAGCATAGGCCCTCTGTTGGGCGCTGTGCTTGAGCAAGAACAGCCCTGCGTTGATGAGAATCGACAAACACACCAGAATAATGCCCAAGCCCAAGGCCAAGGCCAGCTCACCCTTGGATGTTTCCAGCGCAATGGTGGTGGTCATCACCCGGGTCACATTGGCGATGTTGCCCCCGACAATAATCACCGCCCCCACCTCAGCCAACGCTCGACCCAAACCGGCCAGTGCGCTGGTCAACAAGGAGTAGCGTGCATCCACAATCAGGGTCCAGATGGTTTGCAAACGGCTCGCGTTCATGGCGCGCAGCATGTCATCGTATTCGCTGTAGAGGTCTTCGATTACTTGTCTGGCCAGGGCGGCAACAATCGGCGTGACCAACACCACCTGTGCAATCACCATGGCCGTTGGGGTGTACAACAACTGCAAAAAGCCCAATGGACCGGCTGCTGACAAAAACAGATAAATCACCAACCCCACCACCACAGGTGGCAAACCCATCAGTGAATTCAAAAACACAACCAAAGCCATGCGCCCGGGAAAACGGCCCACAGCCAGTGCGCCCCCCAATGGAAAACCAATGAAGCAGGCCATCACAACCGCAGTCAAAGTGACCTGCAGGGACAACGCAATGATGCCTATCAAGGTTGAATCGGCGGTGCCAATCAAAGTGAAGGCTTCAACAAAGGCCTGTGAAAAATCTTGCATGAAAACGATTTGCCTAAAACTGCATAAATATGCATTTTTTACGTAATAAACACAGCTTACATCAAATGGGCGAGCAAATTCACTGGGGCAAACACCAGTAGGCAGACATGCGAGGGGAAAGGGAAAGAGATACGGGCGGGAATCAGAAAAAAGGCAGAGGACAAATGGTCCGAATTCGGGAAGGTCCTCTGCCGGAAACCGGCAAACCCAATGCTAGTCAGGCTTGCCAGTGCTTGGTCAATTCAAATCTTACTGCAACAAGCTCAGTACGTTGTTGGGCAACTGGTTGGCCTGGGCCAACATGGCCGTGCCTGCCTGCTGAAGAATCTGCGAGCGCGTCAGGTTCGCAGTTTCCTTGGCGAAGTCGGCATCCATGATGCGGCCACGCGC
>CAXRAE010000018.1:0-15630 GCA_964229025.1 Limnobacter sp.
TCAAAGGTGGGATGAATGACGACCAGGTGCTGCCCATGGCCAGGCACTTCAAGGGCACACCCCACATTTTGCGATTCATCGAATACATGGATGTGGGTAGCAGCAACGGCTGGAAAATGGATGAGGTGGTGCCCTCAGCACGCATTGTCAACATGATTTCACAAGGGCTTTCACAGTTGCAAATGGTGAACCCAAATTACACGGGTGAAGTGGCTGAACGCTGGAAATACAGCGATGGCGCAGGTGAAATCGGCGTGATTTCCTCAGTAACGCAAGCCTTCTGTAAAGACTGCACCCGTATTCGTTTGTCCACCGAAGGCAAGCTATACACCTGCCTGTTTGCGAGCAAAGGGCACGATTTAAAACCATTGATTCGCTCAAACTCTCCATCAGAAGAAATTGGCAAGCAGCTGAACGATGCGATCAGAAATCTGTGGTCTGTCAGGGCCGATCGCTACAGCGAAATTCGAACTGAAAACACCACTCAGCCCAAGGACAGAATTGAAATGTCTTACATCGGCGGATAGGGGTTTATTGAAAAAGTTATGGCAGCACAAATACAAACCACTCAGGCGAGCATACCCAGCACCGTTGAAATTACGGCCACCAACGAGCGCGGAGAACAGGTGCCGGTTCAAATTTCTGGCGAACACCCACTCACCCTGTACTTTGACAAAAAAGAACTGCTGACCATCATGACCTTGGGCGCACAACCTGAGGCCTTGGCGCTGGGCTGGCTGCGCAATCAGCGATTAGTGTCTGATCCCTCGGAGATCGCGGCAATTCATGTGGACTGGGAAACAGAGAGTGTTGCGGTCACTTCAGCTGTGTTGAAAAATACCGGCCAAACCATTTGGGAAACCACAGAAAAGGCCCAGAAGCTGGAGAAGAAAACTACAACTTCGGGCTGCGGACAAGGCACCGTTTTCGGGGACTTGATGGAAGATCTGGACAAGGTTCAACTCAGCAACGCCTATCACCTTTCGCAAGACGTGCTGTACGGCGTGATGGACAATGTTCGTAAACACGAGTCAATCTACAAACAGGCTGGCGCTGTGCATGGTTGCGCACTGTGTTCGAATAGCGGCGAGAACCGCGGAGAAATTTTGCTGTTTGTTGAAGACGTTGGGCGTCACAACGCCGTCGATGCCATCGCTGGCCAAATGTGGTTACACGGCATGACTGGTGAGGACAAAATTTTTTATACCACCGGCAGGTTAACCTCAGAGATGGTCATTAAATGCGCACAAATGGGCATACCCGTGTTGGTATCGCGCTCGGGCCTGACACAAATGGGCTATGAAATCGCCCAGAAATTGAATATCACAATGCTGGGGCGCTGCCAGGGCAAGCATTACTTGCTCTACACCGGCACCCATCGATTCAACACTTTAACTGACACACAATACGCATGAGTATCTCTCTGGATGACATCACCGGCGTTATCCTCGCCGGTGGCATGGGCCGCCGAATGGGTGGCATCGACAAAGGATTACGCAATTACAAAAACGCACCACTGGCACTTCATGCCATGATGCGACTCAATGGGCAGGTCGGCAGCATGACCATGAATGCCAACAGAAACATTGGTGTCTACGAAGGATTCGGCATACCTGTAATATGCGACCAGCAACCCGATTTTGCAGGCCCTCTGGCAGGAATGCAGACAGCCCTTAGTTACGCCACAGTGCCTTTCTTGGTGACCGTGCCTTGCGATGTGCCCATGTTCCCGGTGAATCTGGTTGAAAAACTGAGCGCCCCCTTCGAGAAAAATGTTGGGCTGATGTTGACAGTGGCTTCGACCAAAGGTCGCCACCACCCGGTGTTTTGCATGATGCGAACCGAACTGTTGCCCAGTATGGAAGAATTCCTGCGCAAGGGCGGCCGGAAAATTGACGCCTGGTACGCCAATATTCCTCATGAGGCAGTTGAGTTTGACGATGAAGCCGCCTTTCACAACGTCAACACGCTTGAAGAACTCAAAGAACTTGAGCAGAAATCCTGAGTAGCAAGGCAAAGCATGGAAACTGATTTTCAAACAGTGGAACAAGCGCGACTCAAAATACTGTCGCTTCTAAAGCCGATTACAGGCACACGCACGGTGGCCATTCGCGAGGCGCTGGACCAGGTACTTGCTGCGGATTTGTTGTCCCCCATCAATGTGCCGGCTCACGACAATTCTGCGATGGATGGTTATGCCTTCAACAGCAGCAACATACAGAATTCCGACATCACTCACCTGACAATGATCGGTACCGCCTATGCGGGAAAAGCCTTCACCGGCACTTGTGGCAATGGAGAATGCGTGCGGATTATGACCGGCGCAGTGATGCCCCTGAACTGCGACACCGTGCTGGTGCAAGAAAATGCCACCGTGAGCGGCGACCAAATCAGTTTTCCACCAGGGGCTGTCAAGGCTGGAGACAACCGCCGCCTTGCCGGTGAAGACCTAACAATTGGCAAACCTGCCCTGCCCGCAGGCAAGGTACTTCGGCCAGCTGACTTGGGCCTGCTGGCCTCACTGGGCGTTGCCGAAATCTCGGTACGCAGAAAATTGCGTGTTGCATTTTTCTCCACCGGCGACGAGTTACGCTCCTTGGGTCAGCCGCTGGATGAAGGCTGCGTGTACGACAGCAACCGTTACACTTTGTATGGCATGTTGACTCGTTTGAGGTTTATTGAACTGCTTGACATGGGGGTAGTTCATGACTCCCCGGAAGCCCTTGAACACGCGATGCTGCAGGCCATGGAACAAGCCGATGTGATCATTACATCGGGCGGCGTATCTGTGGGTGAGGCAGACTACACCAAGCAGGTCATGGAAAAACTGGGGAGCGTTAACTTCTGGAAAATTGCCATGCGCCCTGGCCGCCCAATGGCCTTTGGCCAGGTGCACAATGCAGCCAATGGTGACTCTGCGTACTTGTTCGGCCTGCCCGGCAACCCAGTCGCAGTCATGGTGACCTTTTATGCATTCGTGCGTGATGCTTTGTTCAAACTGGCCAATGCCAACGCACTGCCAATTCCAATGGTGTCTGCAAAATTGGCTCAAAATGTACGCAAACGTCCAGGACGTACCGAGTATCAACGAGCCCGCCTGACGATGGAAAAAGGTCTTTTGCTTGCCCACCTTAGCGGCGCCCAAGGATCAGGAATCTTGCGCAGTATGTCTGAATCCGATTGCTTGCTGGTGCTGGAACATGACCAAGGTGATTTGAAGGCTGGGGACACCGTTCTGGCGTTGCCCTTTGAAGGTTTGATATAGAAGTACGCACACACCCCGCCCGGGGGAGTGAACCAAGTGAGTGATTTTCAGGGCCAGATTCAAGCGCTACCATGAGCGCTCTTGAATTTTGGCCTGTGACATGCTCCAAGACCCGCGCCCCATCAGACCATTGCAACGCGCTTTGTGCAGCCTGCTTGAGGAAATGGGACTGGAATTTCTGCCCAGCCAATGGGAATTACAAACCGATCTGGCTGACTCGGAACACGACATCGATCTAAATCAATTGTTGGCTTATCTATCCGCCTGCAATATTTCGTGGCAGCTTTTTCATCAGGTGTCGGTCAGTGAAATCAAACACCTAGGCCTGCACACATTGGCCACGCTGCACAACGGTGAGTGTGGTCGACTTCAAGAACTGACTTCATCGAATGCCACGCCGGTTTCATTGAAATGGGCCTTGCAAATTGAAGCGCCAAAAACAGTTCAAGGAAATGAACAAGCACCGGCAGGCCTGCTTGACTTTTGGCAACAGCTTCGCGACAGCAAGTGGTTACGAGAAGCATTTGATTTCGAAAATGGAAGCTTTAAGCCGGTGATTTATGCCTCCCTGCTGATCAATCTGTTGGCACTGGCGGGCCCACTCTTCTCGCTTCAGGTGTATGACCGCATCATTCCCAACCAAGCCTATGCCTCAATGATTGCATTGCTACTGGGTGTATTTCTTTGCCTGGGTTTTGAACATGCCTTGAAACATGCGCGCCATCGCCTGATGGAGGTTGCCGCAACTTCGATCGACACCCGATGCACGATGCATCTGTCGAAATCACTTTTGAATGTACCCGTCTACAAAACTGAACCAAGCCTGCTTCTACAGCATTTGCGTTCATTCGAGCAACTGCGTGAATTGGTCACTGGTGTATTTCTTCTTGCACTGATTGACCTTCCGTTTTTAGTACTTTTCTTGGCAGTAATAGCCCTGATTCACCCGCTGTTTCTGTTGATCGCAGGGGGGGTTATCGGACTAACTTTGCTGTTCATTGCAACATCGCACAGGAGAATTTCACGGCTTGGGCAAACGCAAATGCGACAAAGTCGGGAAACCCAAAGCCAATGGCTTGATTCACTGTCTGGCCTGGACTGCATTCAGGCACATGGCGTTGAGCAAGCCCATGGCAAATTATTGAACAAGCTTCAGCTTAAATCGCGATTAAGCGGCAACGCAGTTCGCGATCAAATGTTTGTGGTGAACCAACGAATACATCTGTTACAACAAAGTAGTTGGGTACTTACTATCACGCTAGGCGTTTATTTCATTGTTGAAAAGCAACTAACCGTGGGTGGATTGATCGCAGTGTCCATGCTCACCATGCGCTGTTTCGCACCAATTCAAAAACTACAGGCTCATCTAGTACAAACACATTCAGCCCAAGCCAGTTTCGAAGAACTTGACCAGTTCTTGGGGCAACAAACCCCAACCACGGTTCAACGTTCAGCGCTTGAACGAATCAACAACATGTCGCTTGAATTCGCCAGCGTAATTAAACCGGGGCGCAACAAAGAAGCCAATCAACCATTTGATTTCTTGCTGCGCAATGTGAACCTTCAATTGCATGCCGGTGGCAGGCTAGCTGTTATCGGCACCACAGGGTCTGGAAAAACGTCCCTACTCAAACTGCTTGCCCAACAACTTAAATGCGATCAGGGTCAACTTGTGGTCAACAAATTGTCGATCGAACATTATCAAAACAGTGAATTTCAATCCAAAGTGGGTTACGCCAGTCAACCCCCTGTGTTACTCAAGGGTAGTTTGCTCGACAATATTCGCTTCATGCGCCCGCACGTCAACTCAAGCGATTGCTGGGAAATTCTCCAACAACTTGGCTTGAAAGACTGGGTAGACCAGCACCCAGACGGTATTCACATGGCTATAGACAGCCAGGGTAACAACTTGTCGTCGGGGCAAAAACAGGCAGTTTCGCTTTGCAGAGCGCTGGCAGGCCAACCACAACTGATACTGCTGGATGAACCCACTGTTTGCCTGGACCAGCATATGGAAAACCGCTTGTTGCAGCACCTGCAACAACTACCCGAACGAAGCATGTTGGTGTTTACCACCCACAAGCTTGGGTTGTTGGCTTGTGCGAGTCGCCTTGCCCTGATGCACAACGGGCAAATTCACGCACAAGGCAACAAACCTGAAGTACTGCATGCGGCCAATGCTCTGGCCACACAACGAAAGCAAACAACGCAGGTTGAACCATGAAAACTCAGCGCCACACCATACGATTCATAAACTGGCTTCTTGGGAAAAATGGCGAACACCACATGCCGGCAACAGCGGGGCTTGAGCAGTCAAGGCTTTGGCATGAACAACAAGTGCTCACAAAACGCCTGGTACATGGCTGTGCCCTTACCTTGTTGGCCTTGTTGGCATGGTCTGCAATTGCAACAGTACCCCAAGCAGCTCACGGCGAGGCGCGTGTTGTACCCTCCCAGCGCTTGCAGGTGATTCAGGCTGTGGATGGCGGAGTTATCAACCAGGTGTTTGTGCGCGAGGGCCAATTGGTCAAGGCTGGCGACAAGCTGGTTCAAATCGACATCACCCGGTTTTCATCAAGCCTGAAGGAAAAGGAAGCGGTTGATGCGTCTTTTCAATTTCGTGAAGCCCGGCTGATGGCCCAACTTAACAACACCACGCCGAACATACCTGCCTCGCTAATTCAGCAATACCCCGATCTGTACCTGCAGGAATCCAAACTGCTACAAACCAAACTTCAAGAATGGGCTTCACAAACGCAAATTTATGAACAACAGCTTGACCAACGGCAACGCGAACTCGATGAGGCACAAAGCAACGCCACCGCTGCCAAACGAAACCTGGAAATATCCGAACAAGAGTTGAGCAGTATGCGGCCACTGCTAAAAAGCGGTGCAGTTTCCCCGGTTGAAGTACTGCGACTTGAACGCGACGTCGCCAAAGCAAAAGGCGATTATGAAGGAGCCAAGGCGCAAACCAGTCGCCTGTACTCTGCCATTCGCGAAGCTCGCGAAAAAATTGAGGAAACTCGCCTAAAGCAGATTAATGAAGCGCGCACCGAACTCTCGGAAGTCAAGGCGAGGTTGGCCAGTCTTGAGCAGAACCAGATCGAGCTCACGGACAGAGTGAATCAAGCCACATTGAGAACCCCGGTGGACGGTCTTGTGCAACGAGTTTTGTACAACACCCGAGGCGCCGTTGTCCCCGCAGGAAAAGAGGTGATCGAAATTGTGCCAATTGATGAGCAACTGGTTTTCGAGACCCGAATCAACCCAAAAGACATTGCGTTTATTCGACCCAAACAAATCGCCAACATTCGTGTGACTGCCTATGACTATTCCATTTACGGCGCATTGGAAGGAACTGTGGAAAGTATCTCCGCAGACAGTTTGCTTGACGAGTTCGGTCGACCCTACTTTAGTGTGAAAGTGAAAGTACCTCGCCTGAATGTCAATGAGAAAATTCGACTGATGCCTGGCATGGTGGCCAATGTGAGCATTGAAACTGAAGATCGAACCGTGTTGTCCTACCTCACAAAACCAGTTATACGCGGTTCAATCCAGGCTTTTACCGAGCAGTAAACCCAACCGAATCATTCCAATAACTCGATAGAGTTAACTCCCGTTAATCCTGACCCAATCACCTGTTTGGCACGCGGGTGATTTGGAACCAAACTCGCGGCTCGATCACTTATCAATGACATCGAACCCGAGGACCCCCATGAGCGAAAAGCCAGTCGTGAATGCCCAAGAATGCGATCCCAGTACCCTTGGCTTGGCCAGAAAACCTCGCCCAGCCCTGAAGCGGAAACCGCAAACAGAGGTGGTTGTTCAACTAGGTCCTTATACAGACGGACAAATTACCGCGCCTGAAATGGTTCGCCCTCTGGAGGGACCTACTGAATGGCTGATCAAGCCAAAGACCGGTGAAATTGTTCCATTCGACGCCGGTACCCCTCCTGAAAAAGATGTGATCCGCAAATACATCACTGTCGGCGCACAAGACAACGATGTGCCCGAAGACCTTCCAAAACTAAGCGAGGGCTATGTGGTGGAGCGGGTTAACCAAGACCCACTGCCCAGCATGGATGGCAAGGTTGGCGAAAATGGTACCAACACAGTTCGAGTGGTTGAGAAAGAAGGCCCTGCGAGTGTGGAATGCAAAGACATGCCACCGCCAACGCCAGTGGATGAAAATGAAGAACCACCACCGGTTTATCCGCCGGTGGACGAAGAAGAAGACTGCGAGTGCCCTACGCCGCCCACCTGTCCGCCTGTGGACGAACCAGATTGCAAAACTGATCCTGACTGCCCAGAGGTTGACGCGGTCAATGACTGCGCCAGCACAAAGACAGATTGCCCAGTGATCGTCGACGTTCTAAAAAACGACCTAGGCTGCGGTGATTTAAAAATTAACGAAGCAAGCGCCGAAAACGGAACAGTGGAAATCAAGAATGGCAAGTTGCACTACACACCCAATGAAGGTTTTTGCGGAGAGGATGTTATTAGCTACACCGTCGGCGATGAAAGTTGCCTGACCGACACTGCCCATGTGTACATAAAGGTCGACGCCATTGACGTAGCCGTGAACGACAACGATTACCCTGTTGACAACACCGATTGCGCTGACAACACCGACAGCAGCGACTACACGGGCAATACGCAGATGGGCGACCACGAATATTCCTCTGAACAATACACGGTCGATTCTGTAATTGAAGCCGTTCAGGAAAATGTACAAACCTATCTGGATCAAGCCCGCGACCAGGCCAACGAATACATCCAAAGTAAAACAGCTTGGGCCTCAGGATTCAGCGCCAGTGCTTTTGACTCTGCAAACTGCGCACCTGCTGAAGAAGCTGCTGCTGTCTGTTGATGCAATTTAACGAACGAGCCAATATGAACACAAGCTACAACTTATCCACTTCATTGATCATCGCCCTTCTTACCCTGGCCCCGCCTTCGGCCTGGACACAGGAAAACCAAGCGATACTCGCAGAGCAGCCCACAGAAAACAATGCGCCGAACCCATTGCAACAAAGCGTGATCAAAGGCCTGCAAAACAGCCCTGCACTGGACGCAGATGTACATGCGCTCGAAGCGCAAATGGAAGAGGCCAACGTGGTATTTGGCACTTTGTTGCCCACGGTTGATGCACGGGGCTCTGCAGGTCGCGAACGAACCCGGATCGAAGACGCTGACACGCGTACCTACAACGCAAACTCCTATGGCATTGAGGCGCGCCAAAACCTGTACAACGGTTTTGCCTCTCAGGCCCGCTACCTTGCAGCCTACTCCGAGGCGATGCAAAGCTATTACCGATATCTGAACAAGGCCAATCAGGTCGCTTTTGATGCCTCCAGTGCACATGTTGATGTGTCACGTTTTCAGGCCCTGACTCGTTTGTCCGAGGACAATCTGAAGTATCACCAAGAACTGATGAACCGCATTGAGGAAAAGGTAAAAAGCGGTGTAACGCGTCAATCCGATCTGGAACAGGCGCGCAGCCGGTACACTTTGGCTTTGGGTAACCTGGCCACCGAGAAAGCCAACACTTTTTCCGCGATGGCCAACTATCAACGAATTACCGACACAGTTTGGCCAGTCAATCAGGCAGGTGAATACGTAGTCAATGCCAACTTTGAGGTTGAAAACCGCGAACGTTTGGTATTCGCCCTGAACAACCACCCGCTACTGAAGGCATCCAATGCATCCATTGCTACCGCCAAACAGGCAGTAACTGCGGCCAGCGAAGGCTTTCACCCCCGCCTTGATTTACGCGCAAAAACCGATGTGTACAGCAACTACCTGTCCACATTTGACGAGCGCCAAATTTCGTCGATCGACTTGCTGGCTACGATTAACCTGTACCGTGGTGGAGCCGACAATGCCTCCCGTAATGCGGCAATCAAACGTCGACTGCGCAGTCTGGACGACAAACTGGTGATTTGCAGGGCCATTCGACAGTCCACACAAACCTCGCTTTTTGATGTGGTCAGTTCTCAAAAAAAGCTGAATTACTTTCGTGAACAGGCGGCTGCAATTTCCAAGGCGCGCGCAGCCTATGAACAGCAATTTGCAGTGGGGCGACGCAGCCTGCTCGATTTGCTGAGTGCAGAGAATGAGTACTATCAGGCACAAAGGGCTTTGATTAATATTGAAGCCGATTTAAGTGTTTCAAAATTGAAATTGCTGGCGGCCACCGGCCAATTGATCACGCTATTTGCTGTCGATGAACTGGTGAATGTGGATGAACCCACCAAGCGCAATGTTCTGTTTTACAAAGAACAAACCCACAGTGGCGCTGAGGCCGAAGGGTGCCCCACTCGCCTTATCAATCTGGAAGACTTTGATTTGCCCAACATTGGATTCGATGAGGCATTGAAGTCAGTGAATTCGACCAACAGCCTGCCGCCCATTCAATTGGCCCAATTGGACAACGGTGACCTTGCAAGCCAACAGGTGGCTGCATTTGGAGACCCCGCAGAAGTGTCTAAAAGCCTGATCGACAAAACCAAAGCGTGGGCGAGGGCTTGGGAAAACAAAGACTTGAACAGTTACATCGCGTTTTACGCGCCAAACTTCAAACCCGAAGAAGGCAGCTATGAAGCATGGGTCAGTAACCGCCGAGATCGCATTACGAAAGCACAGGGAATCGATATCGAGATTTCCGACTTACTAGTGATACCGAGCTTCGACAAACCCAATGAATACGAAATCAGCTTTGTTCAGGACTACCGCGCAAAGTTGTATCAGGAACGCTCGAAAAAAGTTTTGACCTGGCAAGAAAACAAAGGTGTTTGGCAAATTATTCGGGAACAAAACATGCCTGTCAGTACGGCGCAAACCCAGACCAGAAAAAATCTGAATGTTGCTCAAGCGCAGGTTGAATAAAATAAAAATTACAGCCCTATCAGGCTGCGGGTTAGCACTCGCAGCCGTTCGTAGACTACACACTTGCTCAAGCTTAAACTGCCCGATTCTGAATAAACGCCAACTGTACCCGCAGGCAGCGTGCCTTCTCGAAAATCGTCGAGTGCATTGAATTCGCCACCCTGCTCCACGCCACCTGCAGCCACTCGGCTTGCACGCACCACGCTAACACCATTTAATAGAAGTCGACGTAACACGGGCACGCAGAATTCGGGAATGTTGCCGTGTCCCGGTGCAGCAACAACAACGGATGCAGGCTTGCGGTTCAGAAGGTCATTCAATTGACGCAGCGGCCCGTTACCCGGCACACAAAAAACAATGGGCACCTCCATGGCTTCAAACAATGGATGCGCCAGCGTATCTGTACCAAACAGATTGGAAAACTGTCCAGGAACACCCAAATCAGCGGGTGGACTTAAGGTATTCAGACTACTGAACCAATTCGAATCTGACAGCATGGAATATGGACCATCAAATGCATCCAAACCGGCCGTGCTTTGTTTTTCCACACACTGCGCGGCTGTAAACAGTCCCTGCATGCACAAACCGAATGGTGCTTCATAAACAGGCTGGTCGCACGGTAAACACTGCACGGCGAAATCGAGAGCACCACTTAAATTGACAGGTCCGTCAGCATTGTCCGCATCGGAAGGCAACATGGCGCCGGTAAAAACCAATGGTTTGGTCAAAAGCGGCGCGGGCAAAGTGAGATAAAGGAAGTACAGCATGTCTTCCATGGTGTCGGTTCCGTGCGTCACCAATATTGCATCTACATTGGGGGACCGAAGCAAACGGATCAACGCGGCACGCAATTGCAGCATGTGGGTCAATTCAAGGTTTTGGCTACCGATGCTATAGGGCTGCTCAAAATGCCATTGTGCACGGCGCAGCAAACCCGGAATATTCATCACAAGGCTTTCACCACTGCGCTGTGCCGATTCATAAGCCCAGGTTTCAGAGCCCTCGATCAGGGTGCCTGCAATGGTGCCACCGGTGGCCACCAAGGCCACACGCGGCAGAGTATCAAGCGTTTGTGGGTGTGTCGTCGTCATCAAGCGGGTCCACCTTGCTGTCATTTAAACCGAGCAACTCAATCGCGTCTTTTTCAGGCAGCTCATCGACACCTTTCAGTTTTCTCTGCATGACGCGTGAACGTGTTTCGGCCTGCTCGATATTCTTTGCAGCGCGTTCAAGTGTGTCGCGTGTTTTGGCGAGTATGTCACCAAACTTGCCGAACTCGGTTTTAACCGCGCTGAGCACAGTCCATACCTCGCTGGAACGCTTCTCAAGTGCCAGTGTTTTAAAGCCCAGCTGCAAGGCGTTCAACAAGGTGGTTAGAGTGATTGGACCCGCCACGGTGACGCGGTGCAAGCGCTGCAAATCGTCGACCAAGCCGGGGCGTTTCACCACCTCGGCATACAATCCCTCGGTGGGCAAGAACAGAATGCCGAAATCGGTGGTGTACGGCGGCGCCAGGTATTTCTCGGCAATGGTTTTTGCTTCGGCGCGTATGGCCATTTCAAGGGCTTTGGAGGCGACGGCAACGCCATCGGCATCTGCCCTGTCAAAGCATTCCTGAAGGCGCTCGTATTGTTCTTTGGGAAATTTTGAATCGATGGGCAACCACACGGGTTGATCGTCTTCCTTGCCGGGCAAGCGCACCGCAAATTCAACAATATTGTGACTGCCAGGCACGGGCTTGATGTTACGGCCAAACTGCGAGGGGGTCAGCATTTGTTCAAGCAGGGCCTGTAGCTGAACTTCGCCCCAGGTGCCCCGGCTTTTTACGTTAGTAAGCACGCGCTTCAAATCGCCAACACCGGTGGCCAGTGTTTGCATTTCACCCAACCCTTTGTACACCTGCTCCAGGCGCTCGCTGACTTGTTTGAACGACTCGCCCAAACGGGTCTCAAGCGTGGCGTGAAGTTTTTCATCCACGGTTTTACGCATCAACTCCAGCTTGCTGGCGTTGTCTTCCTGCATGTCCTTCAGCTTCTGTTCAACTGACAAACGAATTTGCGTGAGCTGATCTTGAATCAGCGTATTGGTGCGATGCAGGGTTTCAGAAAACTGGTTCAGCTTTTCAGATTGCAGCTGGTTGCCTTGGGTAAATTGCCCCACGATAACCTGCTGCAAACCATGGGCAGCCTGTTGGCTTTCTGTGCGGGCTTGCGCAAAAGTTTGCGTCAACAATTCAGATTGTTTGCTTTGGCGCGCTTCGATGTCCTGGTTGAGCAGGCGAAGTTGCTTGCCCAATTCCTCAGATGCAAAACGCTGCTGCGCCTGGGCATCCATGACCTCATCCAGATTTGCAAGAACCTGCTGCTGAAACTGCGCCAATTCTGCGGAGTTGTTGACCGTCATTTTCCGGTAGACCAGCACCAAACCAATCAACACCAGTACCAGCAAACCCACCACAGCCCACATCAGTTGCACATCCATCAACTTATTCGCCCTTGATCGAAATGGTGTTCAAGCCCTTGGCACTGCCTTCGGGATCGGGTTTATTGCGCATCCAGTCTGCAGTGCGGAAAAATGAAAGCATCAGCCCTTCGATCACTTTCTCGGGCAGTTGCATTGAGCGCAGGGCGTTCACCATGCACAGCAGCCATTGGTCGCGGTCTTCACTGGAGATGGGAAATGGCATGTGGCGCATGCGCAAACGCGGATGGCCAAATTGAGGTGAGTACAAGTCGGGGCCACCCAACCAACCCGACAAAAACAGGTAAAACTTTTCGCGTGAATGATCGAGGTGCACCGGGTGTAATTTGCGAATGCGCTCAAAACTGGGGTTTTGATCCATCTCGTCGTAGAACAGATCGACCAGCTTGCGCACGCCCACCTGTTGCTCCTCGGGCGTGCTGCCAAAGTAAACAATCGGTGGTTTGGGTTGGGCGCTATCGCTACTGATTGAATCGTTGTTGCTCATGAAAATGCCGGTGTGTGGATTACTGAAAATTCGTAATCTACATTGTACCGGCATGAAACAGATTTAAGCAGTGGCTTGCCTTAAGGTTTGCATTACAGGCGCACGGCACACCTTGTTGACCGACCAGGCACCAAACAGCACCGACACCACAGCACCAGCTACTACACCCGCGACAATGTGCAAAGGCGACAGGAAGTATTCAAACTCAAACACAAAATGTGCCACGCCCCAACCCAAGCCTTGCGCGGCAATGGCTGCGACCAAGCCCGCCAGGGCGCCCAACACGGAAAGCTCAAGCCATGCCGCGCGTTGCAACTGGGCTGTTGATGCACCCATGGCGCGGTAAATTGCAGCCTCGCGAGTGCGTACCCGTGCGCCTGTCATGACACAAGCCACCACCACCAAACCGCCGGCAGCTACAGTGAACAAAAATACGAACTGAACAGCCTGGCCCACCTGCCCCAAAATTTTACGCAGTTGGGTGATCACCAGTTCCGTGTCCAGCACGGTAAGGTTTGGATATTCGCGCACCAATTCTCGCGAAACAGGAATGGCTTGGTCCTTTTGCAAGCTCACCGAGGTAATCCAGGTTTGCGGAAAGCTTCGCAGCACCTCGGTTGGAAACACCATAAAGAAATTCACTTCCATGGAATCCCAACGCAGTTCACGAATGCTGGTGATTTCTGCGGTCAGCGGCGTGCCTGCGATGTCGAAGGTGAGCTTGTCGCCCATGCCGATACCCAAACGCTCGGCAACGCCGTCTTCAACTGACACCTCGGCCTTCACTGGTGTTTCATCAAACCAGCTGCCGGCCGCAATGGAGTTGTGCGTGGGCAAAGTGTCAGCAAAGCTCAAGTTCAATTCACGTTCAACAGTGTTGCGCGCGCGCTCATCGGTGAATGTTTCGGCCGTGATGATTTCATCGTTAATGGCGCTTAAACGCCCGCGCACCATGGGGTACAAATTCACAGGGCTTTGACTGGCCGTGTTCAAGGTTTGTTGAACACCTTCAACCTGATCAGGCTGAATGTTGAACACAAAGCGATTGGGCGCATCTTCGGGTACAGCTTCTTGCCAACGGTCAATCAAATCACCCTGCACCACTGCCAACATCAGCAGTGCAGCCAAGCCCAGGGCCAGGCTGACGCCCTGCAACACCAAAGTACTTGCACGTTTGGACATGCTTTGAAAAACCGCGATGTGGGTGCCAGCGCTTTTTCGGCCCTTGCCCAAATAAGCCAGCGCCTTTAAAAGCCCCCAGAACAACAACGCGAACACCAGTGAGGTACCCACAAAACCTGCAAACAACAACAGGGCCAGCACCACATTGTTCACAATCAGCAAACACACCGCGATTGCTGTAAAAACGCCAAACAACACGGACAACACAAGTTGCCCCCGACTGCTTTTCAAGGTTTGGTGCCGAATAACAGCCACGGCAGGCGCACGCAGTGCATACCAGGTGGGTACCGCCGCAAAACCCAGCAGCAACAAGGCCGACAACAACATGCCCATGGGCAGGTAATGCAAACCAGCCAAAGGCAAATCAACACCCACCAGTTCAGCCAGCAAGGCCAGCAGGCCCCAATGCGCGGCCCAACCCAAGGCAACACCCAACGCGCCTGCACCCAAGGTCAGCATGCCCATGCCAATGACCCACATGCGTAGCAACCGTTTGGGTGTATAACCCAGGCTTTTCAGCACGGCCAGTTCGCTGGCTTGCTCCTTGGCAAACAAATGTGCCACCAGTGCAATGCCCACGCAAGCCACCATGGTGCCGATCAAGGCAGCCATGGCCAAAAAGTCGTTGGCACGTTCCAAAGTATTGCTTACTTCGGGTCGCCCATTTTCCAGCGTTTCAATTTCTTCCACCGGCGAGAGCACGGGCGTGAGTTCACTGATCAATTGATCCACCACGGGCTGTGCGCCAGTGAAATAAATGCGCCAGGTTGCACGAGACCCCAAGCCCAACAACCTGGATTCTTCCAGGTCGGCTGTGTTCATCATCACGCGGGGGGCGAAGTTCACAAAGCCACCGCCACGGTCGGGCTCGACCAAAATTACCCGGGTCACAGGGCGGGTGATTTCACCCACCTGTATTGAATCGCCGAGCTGCACATCCAGCGAACCCAGTACGCCTTGGTCCACCCACAACTCGCCTTGAGGCGGGCCACTGGCCACTTTCTCATCCTGGCCCTGTGCATTGCGCACTGTCATCTGCCCACGAAGAGGATAGGTATTGTTCACCGCCTTCAATGAAACCAGCAAATCAACGCGCTCAGAAGGCACGACACTGGGAAATACAACGCTTTCTGCTTTCTTGAGATTTGCGTATTCCGGCTTGTCAAGAATTGAAAGCCAGGGTGCATTGTCGGTGTTCCGCTTGGATTCAATGACCAGATCGCCGCCCAGCATCTGGCTGGCATCGCGCACCAAGGCGGCCTCGATTCGCGCTGAGAACACCCCTACAGACGAAATGGCAGCCACGGCCAGGACCAAAGCCACG
>CAXRAE010000019.1:0-10041 GCA_964229025.1 Limnobacter sp.
AAAACATGGTGCAAGCGGCCTTGAATGCTGGCAGCGACGACAACCTGACTGTGTTGTTGATGGCCATCGACGCCCTGCCCCATGAAACGCTGGACGAAGTACACCGCAAGTTGACACAATTGCCCATACCGCCAGTGCTTCAGGTGGGCAACAAAATAGACGGTTATGAGGTGCAAGAAATTATTTTCAGCGGCACCCGCAGCCACATGTATCGCGTGCGCGACATGGAAACCGGCGAACAATTCACGCTGAAAGCCCCTTCCTTGAACTTCGCTGAAGATGCCATGTACTTGAGCGGATTTGTTCGCGAAGAATGGGTGGGGCAAAGCGTTCAACATGTGAACGTGATGCGCACGCATGTACCGAAACGGCCCAAGCAGTTTCTGTATTACCTGGGCGAGTACATCGAAGGCATCAACTTGCGTGAATGGATGTACGACAACCCCAAGCCCGGTATGGATGCGGTGCGGCGCATTGTAAAGCAAGTGGTGGCAGGGCTGCGGGCCTTTCAGCGCGCCGACATGGTGCACCAGGACATCAAACCCGAAAACATCATGATTGATTCACAAGGGTGTGTGAAAATTCTGGACTTCGGCACAGTGTTGATTGCGGGTGCCGATGAACTGATTTCACCCTTGGACAAATCGGTGCCACAAGGCAGTGTGAATTATGTGGCTCCCGAATACCTGATGGGTGAAGTGGGTACTTTCAAATCCGATTTGTTTTCACTGGCCGTGGTGGTCTATGAAATGCTGACGGGCCACTTGCCGTTTGCAGAGAAAACCGTGAAGCAAGTTGAACTGAAAAGCTATGGCGACATGCGCTACATTCCCGCCAACCACCCGCGTCGTGATTTGCCCCTGTGGGTGGAAGCCTGCCTTCGCAAAGCGCTTCAACCCAACCCGCGTTACCGCTATGATGCGCTGAGCGAATTTCTGCAAGACCTGACTGTACCCAACACCAAGCTGGAAGCCAGCTTGGCCAGGCAGCCTTTGATTGAAAAAAACCCGGTTGTAATTTGGCAGGTACTGGCTTTGGTTTTGCTGGTGCTGAACCTGATTCAAATTGTGCTTAATTAATTTGCCGACTAATTTGCCAACTAACTTGCCAACTAACGCGCCAACACCTGGGCAGGCACCGGGGCCAACGGCGCTGTGCGTGAACTGCTGCTGGCTTGAACAGGCATGCCGTGCAAGGTGACTGAATCGACCTGGTTTTTGAAACGCGGTGTGGGCAAACGGGTGGGCTCATCGTTTGCAAAACTCACCATTTGCACACCTAGTACATCGGGTGCATTGTCTTGCAGCTTGTTTTGCCACCAGCATTCAAATACGGCTTTGTCTTGCTCCAACTGCACAATACCGTAGCCATGTTCCACCCATTCCATGAATTGAACATGCTTGTTGCCCAGCATAGTGGCGGTTTCAATGGCGCGGCTAGCGGCCACATGAACAGCAAATGGACTACCGGGCAAGGCGTTGGCTACAATTTCATCCGCCCCACCCCGTCCCATTGAAGAGGGTGCAAATTCGACTGCGGCTGAAGCTGCGCGCAAGTTAATCCCCGGCAAATTGGCGGTGGCTGCGCGCTGAAACCCGGCGGCGATATTTTCTGGAGAGGTGCCCTGCCTCAAAGTGGGCACGGGTGGTGCCACTTGATACTGATTCAGCAAGGCGGTTTGATCGTCCTCAACTACATCAGAAATCCAGTTGCCATGCATGTCTCCGGATACAAACACAGTGCCATTCACGGCGGGCGTTTCTCCACCACCGCGCAATTGCGAAATCAACAAATTCCGTTCGGTGTTGTAATCGTTCCAGCGCACAGGCAATGGCACCACTGGCGAGCCCACCACATTGGGCACCACCCAAGGCGCGATCCAGGTTTGGTTGTTCAGCACTTTCCACACCACGCCGTCGGCTTCGTCTTGGCGCAGTTGTGAAAGCAGCCAGTCAAATTGAGGTTTTCCAAACAAGGTGGGGGTGCCTTCTGGCAAATGCGATGCATCGGCCTGCAAACCATACCCGGGTAAATAACTTTGCGTGTCCAAGGCACGAATACTGGCCAGCGGGCCGTAGTTCAAACTTCGATACACCAGCAAAGGATCAACAGGCGCAGGGTATTCAGTGTCAGGATAAAAAATGAATTCACCACTGCCGTCGGCTTTTACTGGTCGGGATGGTGTCCATTCCCAAAAGGCGCGTGTGGTGTCTTGCAGGGTACAAGTTGACTCAACGCCCTCGGGCAAAGTGGTGGGCAATTCATTGCCAAAGCCTGGGTCGATGTCGTGGTTGTCCCAGGTAATAAACCAAGGGTGTTGCTGGTGCGCGGCCATCAAGTTTGGATCTGAACGAAACAGCGCATAGCGCCTTCTACATTCGTCGATGTTCAACCAGTCGCGATAATCCACATACGCGGTGTCTTCAATGTCGCGTCGGGCGCGTACCTGTTCATCTTCATCCACAAAATCATAAATGTAGTCGCCGCAATGAATGACCAAATCCAGGTCTTCACGTTGCGCAATTGCACCGTAACCGCTCCAGGTACTGGACCAATAACTGGAACAGGACACCACGGCCAGGCGAATGGCTGAAACCATGTCTGCGGGTGCGGTGCGGGTGCGCCCCACAATGCTGCTGTGCGGGCCAGTTTTAAATTGATAGTAGTAGGTGGTGGCGGGTTGCAAACCCTGTGCGTCTACTTTCAAGGTGTGGTCATGCTCTGCCACCACGCGCTGTGTGCCTTGACGCACTACATTTTGCATATCGGCAGTGGTGCTCACCAGCCAGCGCACCTGTACACCTTGTGGCGGGTATTCGGGCAAGGTAATTCGTGTCCACAAAATAACGCGGTCGGCCAAGGGGTCGCCACTGGCTACACCGTGAGCAAACGGCATGGCCAACACCATGGGGAAATCAAAACCTGCGGGTTCAAACCCTGGCTGTGGCAAGGCCTGCTCGAACTCATTGCCCGCAATTGGCGCGCCAGTGCCCGGATCAGAAGGCCCCACGGGCCCAGTCGGGTTGTTGGTCACCAGCGAATCGTCGCCCCCGCCGCAGCCTACCAAAGTGCTTGCCGCCATCACTTTCAACACATCCCGCCGCTTCATCCTGCCACCTTTGCTTTGTTCTTTATTTGTTCTTTATTTGCTCTTATGGCTTGTACTGCCCAAAGCCCGGAAAGGATTGAAAATACAAAAGAGCGGGCTTACTAGATGACTCGTCTTGATTCTGCAATATGTCAAAAACGTGGCCAGTCACACTGAATGCTTTACCCAAACCGTGTGCCCGGTTGCGCAGTATCAAATGGTGCCGCTTTCTACATTTCTACAGGTTTCGCCATGCATCATCCAGCCATTCCCTCATTCAAACGCCGCGCTTTATTGCGGGCCATGTTTCTTGGTGCTGGTGCTTCGGCCCTGCCATTATTGAGCGCGTGCGGTTCAGATTCCGATGCATCACTAGCCACGGCTACACCCACAGGGCCCAATGAAACAGGGAACCCGCCTGTGGTAAACCCGCCGAGTCTTGGGCCTTTGGCCATGGAATTGCCCCTGCAAGCCGGGCCTTTGGCTGGCATTGGCGAATTGGTGGCCACGGGTGTAGACAATATTTTTGCGCCAGCTGGTTTTACCGTACGCCCAGTGGCCAGGCATTTGAGCAACCCTGTGTTGGGTATTCCCGATTTACTGGGATTGACCGGTTACAACTGGCATATGTTTCCGGATGGTGGTGCAGTCTTCCCGACCGAAGATGGCGGTTGGGTCTATGTATCCAACAGCGAAACCGAAGCACCACAAGGTGGCGTGGGCGCGCTTAGGTTTAATTCACAAGGTAACATTGAATCAGCCTATCGAATTTTGACCGGAACAGCTCGCAATTGTGCAGGCGGAGCAACGCCATGGGGAACCTGGCTTAGCTGCGAAGAAACGCAAACCGGCGTAACCTGGGAATGTGACCCCTTGGGCAGCACGGCAACTACGCGCGCATTGCCAGCGCTCGGTGTGTTCAATCACGAAGCTGTTGCCGTAGACATGGCCACCAAAACCTTGTTCCTGACCGAAGACGCGGGCGACGGCCGCTTGTACCGTTTTGTGTCGGAGGGCGAGCTACGCCCGGCAGTCAATGGGCAAATGGGCTTGAACATGGAGCAAGGCAAGCTGCAAGTTCTGGAAATTGTTGGTTTTGAAGCCGGCGCTTATCAGGAAGACATTGCCGTGGCCCAACGTGTTCACCGTGTGAAGTGGGTCGATGCGCTTGAACCAGAAAACCCGCAGGCTCAAGTGCGTACACGCACCGCCGCAGCCGGTCTTCCGGTTCCGGGCACCGTGTTCAGGGGTGGTGAAGGCATCTGGATTCAAGAATTCCCGCAGGGCGAAGCACCTGCAGTGAGCGGCGTGGCCAAGCCGATGCGCGCTGTGGTGTTCTTCGCCTGCAAGGGCGACAACCGGGTTTACGCACTGGATATCGACAATGATTTGATTGAGGTGGTCTTCGACAATAGCCAACTGGCTGAAGGCACCGGCTTTGACGACGTTGACAATCTGGTCATCAGCCCGGCTGGCGATGTCATCGTGGCCGAAGATGGCGATGCCATGCGCTTGATGGTGATGATTCCCAACAAGCCCGCAAAAATTCTGCTTCAAATTACCGGTGGTGGCAGTGAACTGGCTGGCCCCGCCTTCTCACCGGATGGCTCACGGCTTTACTTCAGCAACCAGCGCGGCCCCAACCTGCCAGCTTTGCCCGGCCTGCCCAACTTACCGGGCACTGGGGCCACCTATGAACTATTGATACCGGAAGAATTCCGAACCGCGGTTGATTCCGCTGTGTCGCCCACCTGACACAAGCTGAAGGAACACTCAAAAATATCGGGCTGGCTTGCAAGGACAGTGTAAGCCAAGCCCCGAATGATGCAGACAATACCAAACACAATGATTATTTCGAAGTATGCTTTGGTAAGCATGTATCAATATTAAAAATAGAAGGTTCAACTTGGCCAAACCTGTCCGCAAGTCCAAAGGCAAAGAAGTCACACCCATTAGCGAAGGCGCAAAACTGGTTGATCAGTATTTTGACCACGTGGGTGAAGCTTTTCTTCGCCACGCCCCTGAAATAGACCCTGAAAAGCTGAAAGACTGGCGCCCGAAACTGTTCAGCTTCACCCGCTTGAACCCTTGGTACGGCGGCTTGGTGGGCGTGCACCGCAAGCGGATTGGTGTGGGCAAGGACAAACTGGTGTGGCTTGAAATCGGCAGTGAAAACAGCCCTGCGCTGCTGTTGATGCATGGTTTTGCTGCTGCAAAAGAGCACTGGTTGCCCTTGCTTCCTTTTTTCGCAGGTCAATTTCGCATTTTGATTCCTGACCTTCCTGGTTGGGGTGAAAGCGGTTTTAATCCGGACCGCAATTATGGCCTTGAAGACCAAACAGAACGCCTGCACGACTGGCTGACAGAAATTGGCGTTCACAAAGTGAACGTGGTGGGCAACTCGATGGGTGGCGCACTGGCGGGTCTGTTGGCCGCCCGATTTCCGGAAATGGTCACCAGCCTGGTATTGATGGATGCGCTGGGCCTGCCTGGCACAGAGGAAACCGACTTCATTCGCGAAGTTCTTCGCGGCAAGAATCGCTTGGTTCCACGCGCCCCCATGGATGTCATGAAGTTGACAGACCTGGTATTTCACAATCGAGCCCTGGCCGCATCTGCTGCGTTTTTCTCGGCCACTGAATTGATTCACCGCAAAGATGTGAATGGCTTTCTGTTTCAGGAAATGCTGAGCCGCCGCCCCGACTACACCAAAGCCACGTTTGAAGACATTTCAGCGCCCACGCTGGTGATGTGGGGCAAGCAGGACGATGTGCTGCACATTAGCTGCGCTTACGAATTCGAGCGACTGATCAAACGCGCGGAAATGTGTCTGTTTGACGGTGTAGGCCACCTGCCGATGATCGAGACGCCCTACCCCTGTGCACAAGCCATCAAGGAATTTGTGCTCAGAAATCTTTAATTGGATATTTCCCTGTAGGATGCTCGCTGTAAATTGCCTTATTTGTAGCATTTTGCTACACTCAGGGCATTGCACAGTGCATCCCACCGAGGAAATATGCCATGACCAAAGCCTCTTCACCCATTCGCATTCAATCTGACTTGATGAGCAATGCCACCGTGTTGGGCAAGCTCAACCACCGCAGCGCAGCAGAACAAATCGAATACTGGGCCAGCATTGGTCAAAAAGTTGAAAGTGTGCTGGATCCGGAAACGCTGCTGCAAATCAAGGCCGGCTTGTTACGGGTCAAGCTGGAACAGGTGAACGCACCGCCTGTCAGCGCCGATTGGGTGTTTGGCAACCTGGATATGAAACGCACCACGGGTGAATTGAAAGAAGAAGTAAGCCAGAACAAAGTACGTTATCAGGCCAGCAGTACACACCCTGGCCTGCTTGAACAAATCGATGCCAAAGGCAAAACCCGAATCGGTCAGTTTGAAAACGGCCAATTCAAGCCAGTCAAACTGGCATGAAGCAACTGTGGCTGCTGGTGGGTGGCAACGGGGCGGGTAAATCGACCTTTTACCGCACCCAGTTAAAGCCCTTGGGCATGCCGTTTGTCAATGCAGATGACATTGCCCGCGATGTGTTTCCCCAAGCCCCCGAGGAACACAGCTATGAAGCCGCAAAAATTGCCGAAAACCTGCGCAATAGCCTGCTGGAACAAGGCAAAAACTTCTGCTTTGAAACCGTGTTTTCACACCCCAGCAAAATCGATTTTGTCGCCAAAGCCAAAGCCTTGGGCTACCAAGTGGTGATGGTGTTTGTTCACCTCGAACAAAGCAGCCTGAACAAAGCTCGGGTGCATCAACGCATTGAAACCGGCGGGCATGCCGTACCCGACGATAAAATCGAAACGCGAATTCCACGAACTGTGGACAATGTGTTGAATGCCTTGCCTCTGTGCGATGATGTGTGGGTACTCGACAACTCCAGTGCACAAGACCCCTACAGAAAAATACTGCGAATTCAGGGTGGCGACCTGCAGGCATTCGTTCAACCGCTGCCCGATTGGGCCAGTCGCTTCAAAACACACTGAACGAACGGCATTTCGATGAGTCTTAAACAGATCAATTGAACTTTATTGAGTGACGCGAATTCGTGATGAAAACGGCAATTCGACCCCGAACCTGCTTGCTGATGGCCTGTGTGGCTGTATTGGCCGCATGCAGTGCAATCAAACTGGGTTACAACAACTCGGCAAGTTTTGCGCACACCTACCTCACCAGCAAAGTTGATTTTGATTCTGAACAATCCGCATTTCTAAAAACAAGCCTGAACGAAATTGTGGAGTGGCATCGCAACGCTGAACTTCCAGTGCTTGCCGGCGAATTGCAAGCGGCACGCCAGGCTTTGGCCGCCCGCAATGGCGTGGTTACCCCCGTGAATGCAAATCAGGTGCAGGCACTGAACCTGGCGATCAGGGCATCGCTTCGGCGCACCGCCAATGAAGCCGCACCCGTGATCGCGAAAAACATGCTGGGTTTGTGGCCCAATCAAATTTCTGACATTCAAAAATCGCTCGACAAATCGAATGTGGAATACCGTGAAGAACGATTGATGCAAAGCGCCGATCAGCGAGTGCGCGAGTCGGCTGAACGCATGACCGAGCGGTTCGAACGCTGGCTGGGCACATTAACTCCGGTTCAAATCAAACAAATTGAAGCCTGGGCCAGGGCGGAAACCCACAGGGCCGAGTCTCGTTATGAAAAACGGCTTGAGCGACAGCAACAATTCATGGTCTTGGTGAACAAAGCCGCCAACCGCCAAATTGATCAGGCCACATTAAGCCAGGAAATTGCCCGCTTGCTCAATGCCTGGCAAAGCCCCGCCAGTGCCGCTGAAAAACAGGAAAGCGAACAACGGCAAAAGGCAACCATTGGATTGATTGTTAATGTGCTTAATTCGGCCACTGCCGAGCAACGCAACAATGCAGCTGACCGGGCTGCAGGTTGGGCCAAAGATTTCCAGATTTTGGCCAGCAACAATTAGCTCACAATTGAATCCATAGGTACTTTACCGAAGTAATAGTTCATCGTGCTCAATACACCTATGGACCATTACCGTGCCTTTTACTGTGCCCCTTGCCCCTCAAAAGAAGCTGATCGCCTTAACTTTCACTGCATTGCTGGTTGCTTGCGGCAGCGAAGACTCCGTAGTTTCCAATAACCCGGGAACAGGTACACCGGTAACTCCACAAGAGACAGCCCAGTGCAACGAACAGTCCTGGTTTGCGGGTGTCACCGAGATTTGTAACGGGGTGCTGGTTTACCGCGATTATGTGTATGACGACTATGGTGCTGACACGGGCTTGCTGTCACCCAGCCCTGCCTTGCTGAACCTGGCGAGCCGTGGCGGGCAGTTGGGCAACCCTTTGGCCAACACCCCAGGTTTGTTGTCGCCCACAGCAGGCGATTCACGCTACCCCGCCGGCGCAGAGAGCACTGCCGACCTGATCGAACTCCGCTTGAGCCGCCAAGGCAACACCTACAGTGCAAGTTTTGAGATGAATGCCCTGTACGAAGCGGGCCAAACCATTGCAGCGATTGCGGTGGACACAGACAACAACCCGGCAACAGGCACAGAAACCCTGATGGGACTGACGGTGCGAGGTGCCGACGCGGTGTATGAATTCAACACAGGAAACCCGGACAGCAACCTGATCACAGGCACCTTCCCTGCACCTGCAAGCAATCCGTTCAAAATGTGGGCAGTCACTGCACAAAGCAGCGGCGAAGTCATGAACGTGGCATTCCGAGGTCCAGACGAAGAAGCCGACGCGCAAGGTACTGTGCCCTCGCAGGTATTGCCCAACAAAGGCGATTGGTGGGAGGACAAACAGGCGGCCGCCTTGGGGGCAGGCGACATCAGTCAGTTTTTCGCTGTGGTGGACAGCCGCAAATTGACACCAGGCACCACAGAAAAGGCCGTAGTGGATGCAGGTTTCAGACAACGGGTTTACACCTCGAAATACACGGCGCCCAATTCCACGGGTGAGGGCATGGTGCTGCAGGCCGAATCATCCAGCCCGGAGACAAACAGCCGCTTCTGTGGGCAGTACTTTCACTTCGTGGGCAAGTATCAGCCTTACGGGGTGTACATTCCAAAAAACGGCAACTTTGACGACCAGCGCAGCCTGCAAATGATTATGCATGGCTGCGAAGCCAACCATGCCAGCCAGATCAATCAGCCGGGCATGCAGGCCCAATTTGGTGACGCCCTGGACCGGGTGTTGATTTCGCCATTGGGGCGCGGTCCTTATGGGTTTTACTCCGGCTTGTCGGAACGCGATGCGCTCGACGTGCTCGACGATGCCTTGAACACGTTCAACATTGATGAGGACCGGATACTGGTGGGCGGTTATTCCATGGGAGGCTATGGTTCCACCCGCCTGGCTGCGTTGTACCCAGACCGCTTTGCGGGTTTGAGCAACTGGGTAGGCTTCACCGGCAGTATTTTGAACACTCCCTTGATTGGCGATGTGCTGATTCAAGGTGAAGAGGCACTGACCAGCGCCCTGCCCTTTGCCTTGCCAGTGAGCAGCACCATTGGCGGCGTGGGCAACATCAGCAATTACCTGGGTAATTTGCGTCACATTCCTGGCACTCATTCGTATGGTGCACTCGATGAGCTGGTGCAGGTGAACACCGGGCTGGACTGGGCACTGAAACTGAGCCAAACCGATGGCGTGCTGTACGAGTTTTACATGCACTTGGTGGCAGAACACTTAACCTTGATTGCGCTGGACGAATGGAGCAAAGAGGCAGAATTCACACACAATTTGAAGCGCGTAAAAAACCCGGGCCGAATTACCTTCAAAACCAATGAAGCATTTGCCTATCCTGAGTATGAGATCAAGCATGACAAAGCTTATTGGCTAAGCCAAATCAAAGGCCGTGCGGAAGGTGACATTGCGATGGATGTTGAAAGCTTTGCCTGCGCACGCAGCACCAGCAACTTTGAAAACGGGCAAACCGCAGGCAATGGCCCTGTG
>CAXRAE010000020.1:0-216197 GCA_964229025.1 Limnobacter sp.
TCATCTCGAAAAAACCAACAAACAACCCATTCAAAACCGCCCGTTTCCAGACCTGCCGAACCGCTTGTTTGCTTCGTTTCGCCCTGCTGTCGTTGCAGCAGAGAAGCGAGATTATGCACACACTTACAAAAGCTGTCAAACACTTTTGCCAAGTATTCTCTTAAAAAACCAATCTTTTTTTACAACGTCAACTCCAACCAACAACCAACACCATCAACGCCCACGCCAAAGTGATTGATCGGAAATAGAAAATTTTATTTCGGTGGCATCGATGCAGCCGGAAAACATTTCAACTATGCTTTTAAAAATAATCAGCAACACACCAAAAAAGACAGAAATGACAAACAGGAACGGTCAGAAATCAATGTCAAACCAACCGCTGAGCAAAAAGATTGTTGCTTTGCTACTCATTTCAACTGGACTATCGCTTGCCTTCAATGCAAGCACGGCATTTGCAGAGCAGCTCGACCAGAGCCGCAGCAATAACAATACACAGACCATGCAAACGCCAACTGCGCCTCGAACGTATGTTGGCAAACATGGGGCGATTGCGACTGTTCACCCTTTGGCCACCGAAGCGGCTTTGAAACAGCTGGAGCGCGGCGGCAATGCAATTGATGCAAGCATCGCCGCTGCACTGACTTTAGGCGTAGTGGATGGATTCAATTCCGGCATTGGTGGTGGGTTGTTTGCATTGGTGCACCGCGCGAACGGTCAGATCGATGCGATTGATGCGCGGGAAATGGCGCCGGCGGCTGCCCACCGTGACATGTACGTGCAAAACGGGCAGGTGAATTCCGACCTGAGTCGACACGGCGCCTTGGCCGTTGGCATTCCAGGTTCTGTTGCAGCTTTTGAGTACATGTCAAAGGCTGGAGGTCAGCGTCTCCTGGCTGATTTGTACTTCGAAGCAGCGGAGTTGGCCGAGGACGGGTTCACGCTCGACTGGCTGTATCAACAACGCCTGCAACGCGCCGCCAAACAATTGGCGCGTTTTGATGCCAGTGCCGCTATTTTTCTGGACCAACACAAGCAGCCTTTGAAGGCGGGCATGATGCTGCGCCAAACGGACCTTGCCAACACCTATCGACGCATTGGTGAACAGGGGTCGGCCTATTTTTACACCGGTGAATTTGCGGCGCGCACTGAGAAATGGATGAAAGCCAATGGCGGCATTGTAAACGCAGGCGATTTTTCGCGTTATGAACTTAAATTGAGAACGCCGCTGAACACCCAGTTCGGAGAGTACCAAGTAATCGGCTTTCCGCCCCCCAGTTCCGGAGGCGTGCATGTGGCTCAAGTGTTGGGAGTGGCTAAAGCGCTGAACTATGAAACCTTACCTGCGACACAACGCCTACACGTGGTGGCGCAAGCCCTGAAGCTGGCCTTCGCCGATCGGGCACATTGGCTTGGCGACCCTGACTTTGCGAAGGTGCCCAAGGGGCTTGTCAGCCAGGCTTACATTGAGCACCTAAGCACCAAGGTCGACTTGTTGAAAGCGAGCAATGTTGACAGTCATGGTGTGCCCGACGGTGTACAAACTGAGTTATTCGATCGCCACACCACGCACATTAGCGTGGCCGACTCGATGGGCAACTGGGTTTCGATGACTACGACAATCAACACTACTTTTGGTAGCAAGGTCGTGATCCCCGGCACTGGGGTGATGATGAATAATCAAATGGATGATTTCGCTGCTCAGCCCAACGTACCCAATTTATTCGGACTGGTTGGCAGTGAGGCCAACAGGATTGAACCGGGTAAACGCCCTTTGTCGAGCATGAGCCCCACACTGGTGTTAAAAAAAGGAAAGCCGGTGATGGCGATTGGCGCTGCCGGCGGCTCGATGATCATTTCACAGGTGGCCCAAGGCATTCTGAACCACCTGCTGTTGGAACAGCCTTTGTTCGAGGCGATTGCAGCCCCACGAATTCACCACCAATGGAAGCCTGATGCTGTGTTCTATGAGGAAACAGTGGGCACCGAGGCGTTGAAGCATCTTGAAAGCCTTGGGCACCCGTTGAAAGTTTTGAAATTTGAGGGGTCAACCACTGCCGTAGCTCAAATAGGAAACGGCTTTGAAGCAGTGAGTGAACCACGACTTGATTTGCGCAATTCGCCAGAGGCCTCTGCCAGAGACGGCACACCTTCCACGATCGAGCAATGAAGTGCTTGAGCCAAAAGCGATTCCATAATCAGCACTGGGCTGGGTCTGCCGGGGGAAATCAATGCTCCTCAAAAGACTCGTACTGTTCGGATAAAAACTCGATCAGCGCTCGGACGGATGGCAACATGCCACGCCGCGAGGGAAATACAACATGAATGACCTCACGACGTGGCGCCCATTGTGGTAAAACCTGCACCAAATGCCCTTCATTGAGCTCTCCACTGACCATCAAATGCGGCAGTTGAACCACGCCGACGCCAGCCACCGCTGCAGCACGTAAAGCCACCATGTCTGTGGTGACATATCGGGGACTGAATGGAACATTCACCGTTTGGCCGTTGATATGTGTAAGGCACCATTCAAATGCGTATTGGGGCTGCCCCAGCCCCAGACTGGGCCACGTTGTCAGTTGATGGGGATGGGTCGGGTTCCCGAGGGACTCGATCAAAACAGGCGAGGCAACCAGACATATTGCACGGTCTGAAAGAACACGCAGCACGAGATCACTGGCCTCCAGAGGCATTGGACGAACCCGAATGGCAACGTCCACCCCTTCAGCCAGCACGTCGACACGGCGGTTGCTGGCTTCAAGGTGAACGGTGACATGCGGATAACGCAACATGAACTCTGCCAGCATGCTTCCAACATGCGCATGGAGCAATGCAATAGGACAGGTCAATCGGATAAGCCCACGCGGTTCAGAATAGGCCTGTTCGATCGCCAGTTGCGCTGACTCGGCTTCGATCAACATAGCCTTGCAGTGATTGTAATAAGTGCGACCAAGCTCGGTCACATGCAGCGTGCGTGTTGAACGTTGAAGCAAGCGGGTATTCAGCCGCTCCTCAAGCGATGCTATTCGCCGGCTCAGCTTGGATTTAGGCACACCCAAAGCACGGCCAGCCGCGGCAAATCCACCATGATCCACCACTTGCACGTAGTAATAGAGGTCATTGAGATCAGTGCGCACAGTCTATTGTTCCACGAATAGAACGATTAGTTGAAAAATAACTATCTTATCGAATGTCGTACCAAATGATAGCATTTATTTCAATTAAAACTGTGCCATTAAGAAATGTCATTAATTAAAAATCTTGAATCCGTCCTGCGTGTAAACAAGGGCCATTGGGTCGGCAACGGTTTTCCTGTGCGCACTTATTTTGATTACCGCGAACATGGTCAACTATTAAGTCCATTTTTACTTCTCGATTACGCGGGGCCGGTTGAATTCAACCCTACCGATGAGCGCCGTGGCGTGGGCCAGCACCCCCACCGTGGTTTCGAAACAGTCACTATTGTGTATGAAGGCGTGGTGGCGCATCAGGACTCAACCGGGCAAGGTGGGGTAATCGGACCGGGCGATGTGCAGTGGATGACGGCAGCGGGCGGCATTTTGCATGAGGAGTTTCATGCCGCCGAGTACGCCAAACGCGGCGGCCCATTCGAAATGGTGCAATTGTGGGTGAACCTGCCTGCCTTTCACAAAATGGACGCACCGAGCTACCAAGCCATTTCAAAAGAAGACATTCCGCAAGTTCAATTGCCCGATGCAAAAGGCCATGTGCGTGTGATCGCTGGAGAGCTCGAAGGCACAAGGGGTGCCGCCAAAACGCACAGCCCCATGCATGTGTGGGATGTTCGACTGAATGCGGATGCACAAGTAGAACTGGACCTGCCTGAAAACTGGTCGGTCGCTTTGTTGCTGTTGCGCGGTGAACTGACTCTTCAAGACGACCAGAAACTTGCTCAAAGTGAGATGGCTTTACTGGGTAGACAAGGCAGACAGCTGCGGCTTAAGGCGCACCGGCAAAGCTCATTATTGCTGCTGTCGGGAGAAAACTTGAATGAGCCAATTGCCGGACACGGCCCTTTTGTGATGAACACCCGTGAAGAAGTGGTGCAAGCGTCTAAAGACTTCATGAGCGGGCAATTTGGGCAGATCAATCAATCGCAGTAAAAAGCGGGGCCATTGAGTGCCTCGACCACACCTTTACTAACTACCGGAGAATGCCATGTTAAAGCCTTACGTCCGACTGGATAAAGATAATGCAGCCGTGTTGCTTGTTGACCATCAAGCGGGCTTGCTTTCACTGGTGCGAGACATCGACCCAGACCGCTTCAAAAACAATGTACTGGCTTTGGCCGATTTGTCGAAGTACTTCAACTTACCAACCATTTTGACCACGAGCTTTGAAACTGGACCGAACGGCCCCTTGGTACCCGAGCTCAAAGAAATATTTCCAGACGCCCCTTACATTGCAAGGCCAGGCCAAATCAACGCATGGGACAACGAAGAGTTTCTGGACGCGGTGAAAAAAACCGGAAAAAAACAACTGATTATTGCCGGCGTGGTGACCGAAGTTTGTGTGGCCTTCCCTGCCCTTTCTGCGTTGGCTGAAGGCTATGAAGTGTTTGTGGTCACTGATGCATCGGGCACCTTCAATGAATTGACGCGGGACTCGGCATGGCGACGAATGACCGAAGCTGGTGCGCAATTAATGACCTGGTTTGGCGTAGCCTGCGAACTTCACCGTGACTGGAGAAACGACATTGAAGGGTTGGGGGCATTGTTTTCAAACCATATACCAGACTACCGCAACTTGATCACGAGCTTTAACAGCATTAACAAGCAAGGCTGACAGGCCAACTGGCACTGGCCCAGTCCGGGCCATTCATGCAAAAGGCTGGGTCAATGTTTGTTACACTCGCTGTCCTTTTGAATTTTGGACAGCGAGCTTCTCATGTGGTTTAAAAATCTGTTTGTTTATCGCCTCAATGGCTGGGAAGAAAGCCCAGAGTCATTGGAAGACAAGCTGGCAAGCGCTGCATTGCAAGCTTGCGGCGGGGCTGACCTACAGACACGCGGCTGGGTTCCAGCCAAGGCTGATGGTGAGCCGTTTGTGCATAAAAATGGTAAACAGTGGCTGATTGCACTGGGGCTTGAAAAAAAGCTATTGCCATCGACGGTGGTGAATCAGTTTGCCAAAGCCCGTGCCAAAGACATCGAAGAACAAGAGGGCTACAAACCCGGTCGCAAACAAATGAAGGAAATCAAGGAGGCAGTGACCGACGAACTGCTGCCGCGTGCATTTGCGATTCGCAGCCGGGTTCAGGCCTGGATCGACACGCAAGACCACTGGCTGGTGGTAGATGCCGCCAGTGCAGCCAAGGCCGACGAGTTGGTTGGTTTGTTGCTTAAGAGCGTGCCGGGATTGCAGCCCAAATTGCTGAAAACCAAAACCTCTCCAACCGTCGCGATGACCACATGGCTTGCGGAAAATGACAACCCACCGCCTTTCACCATTGATCGCGACTGTGAGTTGAAAGGCCGTGGCGAGCAGGCGGCCACTGTTCGCTATGTGAAACACTCTCTGGAAGCCGAGGAAATCAACAAACACATCCAAGGTGGCAAAGATGTGACCAAGTTGGCACTGACCTGGCACGACCGAATTTCCTTTGTGTTACAGGAAAACCTGCAAATCAAACGGGTGGCCCCGCTGGACGTGCTGAAAGACCAAGCGAATTTGGCTGCTGATGACGACGCGTTTGATACAGATTTCGCACTGATGACAGGAGAACTGAAAAAGCTGCTGAATGACCTGGTTCGCGTGATGGGCGGAGAGTTGAATAGCGAGTTGAAATAAGCCTGCCAGACGCGAGTTTGCTCCGTGCCCACATGCGTTGCAAACCCACCTCAACAAATGAGAACAATCATTAAATATTGGATGACACGACCCTGAAATAAAGAATCATCAGTATGATTCCGTATCCGTTAAAAACACTGGTTAAAGTCCCCTTCGAATGACATCCCGAGTAGACCCGAATAGCCCAATCAACTGGCCTGGCACCATTGTGCTGTTTGGCACCTCAATAGCCGCCCTGATTGGGCTGCCGCTGTACGCCTGGTTCAATGATTACAGCACGGCGGCCTGGGTTTCCTTCGTGGTGTTGGCTGTGCTCAATGGCATGGCGATTACGGCGGGCTATCACCGCCTATGGGCTCACCGCACCTATGAAGCCAATGTGGTGGTTCGGTTTTTCCTGATGGTGTTTGGCACCATGGCGGTTCAAAACAGCGTGCTGGTGTGGGCTTCCGGGCACCGCACCCATCACCGCCATGTCGACGACACCGAGCATGATCCTTATTCTGCAAAACGGGGATTCTGGTTTTCTCACATGGGCTGGATGCTTCGCAAATACGAATCAGGGCAGGAAAACTTCAGCAACGCCCCCGACCTGTTAAAAGACAAGATGGTGATGTTTCAGCACCGCCACTACACCACCTTGGCCTTGGCCACCAACTTTGGCATTCCAGCAGCCATTGGTTTGATGGCGGGTGATGTGTGGGGTGTGATGCTGCTGGGCGGCTTGGCTCGTTTGGTTTGGAGCCATCAAACCACCTTCTTCATCAATTCATTGGCTCACATTTGGGGTCGCCGCCCTTACACCGACGAGAACACTGCGCGCGACAACGACCTGCTCGCCGTATTCACTTACGGTGAGGGCTATCACAACTATCATCACCTGTTTCAATACGACTATCGCAATGGCATCCGCTGGTATCAGATCGACCCAACCAAATGGCTGATTGCAGGTTTGTCCTATGTTGGCTTGACCAAAAACCTGAAACGTTGTGATGCTTTTGCCATCGAGAAGGCGCGCATCACCATGCAATTCAAACGCGCTGAAGAAAAGATGCATGCGCAGCAACATGGTGTGGTTCACATGCAGGTGGAGGCCATGAAGGCCCGTCTTGCCAAGGAATATGAGCACTTCTCGCAGGCTTTGCACGAATGGGCCAAGCTGAAAGAAGCGTGGTACGAAGAAACCAAGCACGCACTAACCAGCGGCGACACCATGGCCCACTACAAGGCTCAATACAAGGCAAAGTTCAGGGCGCTGGAAATTGAGATGCGTCAACAACGCCGCAGGCTTCAGGCGCTGGTGGCGCAATACCAATCACCAGCCCTGGCCTGATTCTAATGGTCTGATTACCCCGCTTACAGCCAACGGGCCAGCACCACTGCACCTGCGGAGCCCTTGGCAATGAGACCACTCCAAACCCGAGCGAAGGCGGAAGGCTCACCACTCGTTTGACTAGCCGCCTCATCCCGGTGATCACATTCGTCTTGCTGAAATTGTTCAAGTTGCAATCTCAATTCGCCATGCGTACCCAAGGTATTGAGCTTGTCAATTTGAGCCTGGTAATGGTGGTCTACAAAAGTTTCCACCGACTCAATGGTGCGATACACCGCTTTCGGCCCCACCAAGGCTGGCAAAAACCCGGTCATGAAACCTGCAACACGCCACGGCACCAACAACCAGCTGCGCCGCAGTGGTGGCAGCAAGGCGTTCATGGCTTGCAAATGTTCTTTCTCGGTTTTCAAATGATGCTGAGCAAACGCACGTATTTCCGGGTTTCTGCTGGCTGCAAGCACCCCACGGTAGATCCAGACAGCACCGGTTTCACCGGCGTGATCCGAGCGAATGTCACGAACCATGTTCGCGGGCAGATGAGACACATCCACCCACCGCACCGCGCGCTGCACGGAAGGCCGCACCTTTAAAAACCCGGTGTATGACTTTTCCATCAACCACAGCATGCCCGGTACCTTGGCCAAGTGGCTGAGTATTCTCCAGCCGGGCAACTGAGCCCAAATGTACACGAACGCCGCTGCACCGCTGAGTAATTCACCGTCGGCTGTGCGGGTGTGAAAACGCGCCATCAACCCACTTCGGGTGGTGTGAGCTGGAATGGTGGTGTTGGGGTCAGAAATATCAACCCACTCGATGGGCTGATCGGATTCGAGATGCTGATACACCCCGATTTCACGACGACACAGTGGGCATGACCCGTCGTAATACACTTCTACACAGGGGTTGCTGGACTTAACTGCGGACATATCAATCCTTTACTGCTTTTTGCTGCTTGTACTACACAGGCTGATAGACTCTTTCACCTGCAAAAAATTCCTGAAAGACCAAAAAGGGACGGCGCGTACCAGCCTGCATGCACCTCCCAAATTGCGACTAGGCCAATTTCACCTTGAAAGCGTGGCCGTCGAACTCGATGACATCGCCAGCCACAATTTTTTTGCGCTTTTGGGTTTCAACCACGCCGTTGACTTTGACAAGACCGTCTGCCACAGCAAACTTGGCTTCACCGCCGCTGGACAACAACCCTTCGAACTTCAAAATTTTGTACAATTCAACGGGTTCGCGGGTTAGCACTACTTCTTTCATGGCGCATTGAAGATCAGGAACAATAAGCGTTTAGTTTAACAGTCTTGAAGAATCCAGCGCGCGGCTTTTTCAGCAATCATCAACGTGGGGCTGTTGGTGTTACCACTGGTGATGGTGGGCATGACGCTGGCATCGGCCACGCGCAAACCCTGAACACCAATGACGCGCAACTGTGGATCCACCACCGCCGTGGGATCGGTCACCTTGCCCATTTTCGCGGTGCCAACCGGGTGAAAAATCGTGGTCGCAATGTCGCCAGCCAGCCGCACTAAATCATTGTCGCTTTGAAACTCGACACCGGGCTTGAATTCTTCAGGCTGGTATTTGGCCAAAGCGGGTTGCATGGCAATGGTTCGGGTCAAACGCAGGGAATCAGCTGCGACCTTCCTGTCTTCGGGCGTACTGAGGTAGTTGGGACAAATCAACGGGGCATCCCGGTAATCTGCACTGCGAATATGCACGCTGCCTCGGCTCGTTGGATTTAAATTGCACACACTGGCTGTGAATGCATTGAAGCGATGCAAGGGTTGACCAAAGGCAGGCAGGCTTAATGGTTGCACATGGTATTGCACGTTGGGGTGCGGTTGATCGGGGCTGCTTTTTGCAAATGCGCCCAATTGTGAAGGCGCCATGCTCATTGGGCCACTGCGCTTGAACAAATACTGCAAACCAATTTGCGCTTTGCCCAGCAAGCCACTGGCCAGCGTGTTGAGTGTTTTCACACCCTGTACCTTGAACACAGCGCGAATTTGGAGATGATCCTGAAGGTTGGCGCCCACCGCAGGTTGATCGAGCAACACAGGAATTCCATGGCGCTGAAGAAGCTGACCCGGGCCAATGCCTGACAGCTGCAACAGTTGAGGGGTTCCAATCGAACCAGCGCACAACACCACTTGCTTGCGAGCACGCACCGTGATTTCGCGCCCCTTTTTCACCAACGCAAGGCCTTTGCACACCAACTCATTGTGGCCATTGCGCTCTATCGTCAGCTTCTTGGCCTGCGCGTGGGTCCACACCTGCAAGTTGCCACGCTGCTTCATGATTGGCCGAAGAAAGGCCTTGGAGGTATTCCAGCGCCAGCCTTTACGCTGGTTCACTTCAAAATAACCCACGCCAAAGTTGTTACCCCGATTGAAGTCATCGGTGGCGGGAATGCCCGCCTGCTGTGCTGCGGCTGAAAATGCTTCCAGTATTTCCCAGTGCAGGCGCTGTTTTTCCACACGCCACTCGCCCTGCCCGGCGTGAAACTGAGGCAGCTCTGGATCGGTGTGCTGGGCATTGGGTGCATCGAAACGGTAATTGCTTTCATGGGCCAGAAAATCGTTAAGACAATGCTCCCAATCCCATTCTTTCGACCCGGTCTGTTCAGCCCATGAAGTGTAGTCTCGGGCCTGCCCACGCATGTAGATCATGCCGTTGATGCTGGAGCAGCCGCCCAAAGTTTTACCGCGCGGATAGATCAGGCTTCGGCCATTTAACCCGGGGTCAGGTTCGGTGCGATAGCGCCAGTCAGTGCGGGGGTTATCGATGCAGTAGAGGTACCCAACAGGAATATGAATCCAATGGTAGTTGTCGTGTCCACCAGCCTCAATCAACAACACAGTGTTGTCGGGATCAGCACTTAAACGGTTGGCAATCAAGGCGCCTGCGCTGCCTGCACCCACAATCACATAATCAAACGTACTCATTTTTTCCCCGCTTGTTTGAATCAATATTACCGATCTAGACGCGTGCATTGTTGACTACAACACACGGATTCAGTTGGGGTTTTCCAGAGTTTTGCAAATTTAGCAAAGATGTGTTGACGTGGACCTGGGTCGCACAGGCTGACCAAACCTGTCAGAATTTAAATGAAATCCTTTACAATCGTTGGTTTAGGGCAGGTTTTCAGCTTTGCCTGCAAAGCCTGTTCGCTTCCATTTACTGCTTGAGGTACACAACAATGACAGAACGCACCACCGTTCACGGCCTGAAAGTGGCCACGAACCTATACAACTTCATCAACGAACAAGTGCTACCCGGCACCGGTGTTGAATCCGCCCAATTCTGGAAAGGATTCGATGCGATCGTCACCGAACTGGCCCCGAAAAATGCAGAATTGCTGCACAAGCGCGACCGAATTCAGGAAGAAATGGATGCATGGCACAAAGCCAACCCTGGCCCCATTCAAGACATGGCCGCTTACCAAGACTTCTTGAAGAAGATTGGTTACCTGGTTGAGCAACCTGCCAACGTGAAAGCCACCACCGCCAATGTAGACAGCGAACTGGCCACACAGGCCGGCCCACAGTTGGTGGTTCCCATTTTGAACGCCCGCTACGCCTTGAACGCTGCCAACGCACGTTGGGGCTCCCTGTACGACGCCTTGTACGGCACCGACGTGATTTCAGAGGAAGGCGGTGCAGAACGCGCAGGTGGCTACAACCCCGTGCGCGGCGGCAAGGTGATTGAATACGCCCGCAACTTTTTGGACCAGTCATTCCCGTTGGAGGGTGGGTCGCACAAAGATGCAACCGCTTACAGCATTGAAGGCGGCAAACTGAAGGTGAGCCTGAAAGGCGGCAACAGCGCTGGCTTGAAAAACGCAGCGCAACTGGTTGGCTATCAGGGCGAAGCCAGCGCACCCTCTTCCGTGCTGCTCGTGAACAATGGCGTGCACGCTGACATCATCATCAACCGTTCAACACCGATTGGTTCGAGCGACGCTGCTGGCGTGGCTGACGTGGTGCTGGAAGCCGCCCTGTCAACCATTCTCGATCTTGAAGACTCAGTTGCCGCAGTGGACGCAGAAGACAAAATTGTGGCCTACAGCAACTGGTTGGGTATTTTGAAAGGCACGTTGACCGAACAGGTTAGCAAGGGCGGCAAAACATTCACGCGTGGCTTGAATGCAGACCGTGTATACACCGGCGTGAACGGCGAGAAAGTGACCATGCATGGCCGCTCCATGTTGTTCCTGCGCAATGTGGGCCACTTGATGACCAACCCCGCCATTTTGTGGGGTGCACACAACCAGGAAATTCCGGAAGGCATCATGGATGCGGTGATCACCACCACCATCGCTTTACATGACCTGAAAGGCAATGGCGCCAATGGCATTCGCAACAGCCGCAAAGGTTCTGTTTACATCGTAAAGCCCAAGATGCACGGCCCCGAAGAAGTGGCCTTTGCCGCTGAGTTGTTCAGCCACGTTGAAAAACTGCTGGGCTTGGCCGACAGCACCGTGAAGCTGGGCATCATGGACGAAGAGCGCCGCACCTCTGTGAACTTGAAGGCCTGTATTGCTGCAGCGGCCAGCCGTGTTGCATTCATCAACACAGGCTTTTTGGACCGCACGGGCGATGAGATGCACACAGCCATGCAGGCTGGCGCGATGATTCGCAAAGCCGACATGAAGGGCAGCAAGTGGATTGCCGCCTACGAGCGTAACAACGTGCTGGTTGGTTTGAATTGTGGCCTGAAAGGACGCGCACAAATCGGCAAGGGCATGTGGGCCATGCCTGACCTGATGAAGGCCATGCTGGAGCAGAAAATTGGCCACCCAAAAGCTGGTGCAAACACCGCCTGGGTACCCAGCCCAACCGCTGCAACCCTGCACGCCATGCACTACCACCAGGTGAGTGTGGCTGCTGTACAGGCTGAGATGGAAAAAATTGACGCCGATGCAGAACGCCCAGCCATTTTGGCTGACCTGTTGCAAGTACCTGTGGCGACCAACACCAACTGGTCTGATGCTGAAAAGCAGCAGGAACTGGACAACAACGCACAAGGTATTTTGGGTTATGTGGTGCGTTGGATTGACCAGGGTGTGGGTTGTTCCAAAGTGCCCGACATCAACAACGTGGGATTGATGGAAGACCGCGCAACTTTGCGTATTTCCAGCCAGCACATTGCCAACTGGATTCACCACGGCATCGTGAGTGAAGCACAGGTGATGGAGACCATGAAGAAAATGGCTGCGGTGGTTGACCAGCAAAACGCAGGCGACCCCGCTTACAAGCCAATGGCTGGCAACTTTGAAGCGTCGGCTGCTTTCCAGGCCGCTTGTGACCTGGTGTTCAAAGGCAAAGAACAACCTGCCGGCTACACCGAGCCCCTGTTGCATGCATGGCGCTTGAAGGTGAAGGCAACAGCGTAATAGCCGGTTGTTTGAAACCTTTCAGTGTTGAAAAGCCGGGCGCCACAAAGCGCCCGGCTTTTTTATGAGTCACGGCTAATAGTCAAAAGCAGGTAAATTGCGAGTCGTGCGTTGTTCCAGAATGGCTTTATCCAGCCCGCGAGTACGCCCAAGCAACAGATCTACCTTTTGTTGAAACATGGACTTCGTTATTTCCTTGAGCTGTTGCTCATCAAACACCTCTCCGGTTTGAGCGGCAAATGCCCTTACCTCTGCTTCAAGTGAATCAGCATCGACCTTCACCCGCGCAGCTACACTGTCTACCTCGTGCTCGACCATGGCTTGCAGATCCAACACGCCCAAATCGGGATCAATGCCGGAAGGAACATCCAAAAGACGCTGAACTTGCCCCGTGTAGCAAGGCTGTTCGACACCCACTTCAATAATCCGCTCCAACAATGCCAGTCTGAGATTGCGTCTTAATTCGGCATTGGGAGTGTTTTTGATGTAAGTCCACAACAAACCAAGCATTTGGGTTGGGTTCTTAGCATCGCAAAGCCGCTCGCCTGGCGAAAAGCCATGACTGAACAGCTGGTTAAGGCCCCGATTGAAAACATCACTCATTTCTGTCGACGCAATGAGTTGTCGCGTGATTTGACTCTTGAGCAAATCAACAGAAGACTGAAGCCTGGGCTCAGCGCAACGCGCCAACATTCTGTTTTTAATAATCTGATTGACTGCCTTAACAGGCTCACGGTGTACGTTTTGTGCACCAGTGACACTGCGCATTTCTTCATCCATTTGAAGCCCGATACGCTGCACCTGAACAATTGCTTCAGAAGGCTGAAACAAAGTCGAAGCATTTACCATGTTGAGCATTTCGTCTCTCGTGAATATCACCCCCCTGATATTGAATTCTGTCTGTGCGGGAACCTGCGTTTCAACCCAACGCTTTATGGTGTCTTGTACTTCGGCCACAGTGTTTGCGTCGTAGGTGCGTTGTAATGAATCAAACAAATAATCCACAGCCATACTGGAGAAAAAATTACCTTGCCGTTCTCCGCCTGCATGGAAAATCGTTTCGTCAGCAGGCAGAGATTTTGAAATGTATTGTGCCAAGGCGCCTTTGTCGCGAGTTGTCGTGTCTTGTTGCATGATTCGAAAACTCATTTCTCCCAACAAACTGAGCTTTTCATTGTCAACCATATCCGTCAACGCACCCGATGAGACAAAGCGCAGCAATTCCTCAGTGGAATAAATGCGTCTAGGATTGAACTTCACTTGGGCCCGTGGATTGGCAACAATCGTTTCACGAGCAACCTCAGCATTGGCAGAAGGCAGTGAAGAAGTTTGATTCGAGCGCGTTACTTCTTGCCGAGTTGGAGGCTGACTCGACGAAGAAGGATTTCGAAAACAAGAAGTCAGGAGTTGTGAAATTCTTGGCATACTTGACCCTTCAGATGCGAACAATCGAACTTAGTTGACCAATGTCGCGCATACAATGTGCGTGACAGAGTTATTCCGGAAACCTTCTGCCAGATCTTGTGCATCCGCAAATCGACGGCAAGGCTGAACACCATTGATCCGCGTGCCATCACTGTTTAAAGAAATCCAATCTCCGTTCTTGTTTGGCACGATGGTGAAGTAGTGGTTACTTCCGCCACGGCCTCCATTTCCACGCAGCACAATGAGGGGGCATTCTTTTCCGTGCGCGCGCATCTCTTTTTGAGTCTTCAAGACCTGTTCCGCCAACAGGTCCGCTCCACCACAAGCGTTCACGTCATATACGCTGACACTGTCAGGCCAATTACGGTAGGCGGAATGCGGCTCTCGTGTATTCAGGATGTCATTAATGACGGGCACCAACTTCTCCATTTCCAGACCTTTATTGGCTGAAACCCAATCGCTTGGAGAGAAATGAAGTGAGTCAAGCGAATCAAAAAACGCGCGATCATCGAGAACATTCATTCCGGGGTGCGCTTGACTGAATAAGCTCTTCCATTCACCGTCCAAATCAACGTCCTGCCAGTCACTCTCGTATTGTTTGGGTTGATCTCCGAAAAACTCTGCTTTGGTGATGCTGACCGAACGACCTTCCTTCATCGCTTGAAGAATTTTCGGATGATTCAACCCTTTCATCGTCTTGGGGTCTAACTCAAAAGATTGGGAACATACAGCTTCTGCGTGGTTGACATATTGCAGGGCAATCTGCTCCGAAGTCATAACAGGGGCTTGGAAGAACGCATTGAGCGACTGCAAACCACATTGCATGTGCTTGGTGTGCTCTTTGTAGGCCAACTGGTCAATTCGCTTTGAAGGCACAGACAAAGGCTGAATTTCTTGCAAACTGGGAATGGCTTGCATCACGAGCGGCTTGGTCGACTCGCGGGAATCGACTGGCGTGGCAAGTGTATGAGGAAGTGAGGCACTTGATGCGGCGGTGTCGCTCGGGTTGCGAAAATCCGATGATTGTTCAAGATGCCGCTTGTCAGCTCGAATGATCAAAGATACGGGATCCCAATTCCTTGGACTGTTTAACGTATCAAGCAGAATTGTATTCATTTTGACCAGTTGGTCCGGGGGAATTGGAAACGAAACGGATCGGTCAAGAAAGCGAGTCAGGACAGGCAATGTATCGGAAGCTGACAATGGCTCTGTAGTCACTCCCGACTTGACCATCCTGGACACAAGCTCCTCTTGAGCAGCCAGCAATGCTGCCAGTTTCGGCGATTGAGGACACACAATTGCTGGCTGGTGAACGCTGTCTCGGAAGGCCCAATGAACGGCTTTCAAATGACTGGAAATGGCGCTAAAGCCGTTGTTCAGGGCAACCGTTGGTGATTGATCAAAAACCTTGGGGCTCATGGACAACACACTCAAGGGCACCTCAATTGTTTCTTCCAATTTTCGATCAAAGACCTGTAACTTCCATGTCTGCAAACTTCCATTCTGGTCAGCCAAGAAACATCCGTTGAGTAAATACTGACTCGACAATTCCAGATTGGTGTCTTTTAGTCTGCCTTGGAGACGAGAGAGCTCTGAATCGTAGCGACGATCCGGATCGACAATAACCATGCCCTGCATACTTTGCAGAACAGATGGATTGGAGAGCAACATGTCTTGCAACCCCATGGGCTCATCACTGCGAGCGGCAGGGACAAGATATTTCACCGCATGGGGGAAGCGTGGCTGTGAATCGACTTCGACTAAACCACATTTCTGGTTTTTGATTCCTTCATTGGCATGAAACGACAGCTTCTTCAAAAATCGCATGGGATTCATCGAACGAGAAGAATAGCCACTAGCCTGCGAACCAGCTGACGTTCTGAACAATGCTTTGACATTGCCGGTTGCCTTGGTGAATGCTTTGCCGATGGCCGTTATCTCATCCAAAACTTTGGAACGGGAGCGTTTTAGGCCAGTTGTTTGAGTATTGGCAGGCTTGTTATCAACCCAGGCTGCATTCGTTCTTTGTGTCTTCAAACTGCTACTCCGAACCATCAAAAGGACCACTAAGTTGTCAACAATCCCGCCGAGTTCACATGTTGTTTGGATGTGCAGAACCGATTTCACCGCCTCGCGTTTGAGAATGAGACGTCAACAACCACTATTTCGCGGTATCTGATTCAAAAAATCAGAATTTGGAACGATTGCGGATGCCATACACTAGGGCCAATCAATTCTGAAAAGGCAAAACGATGAACACTTTTCGATCAGTTGAAACAACCATTGCAGGCCGTCCCACATCTGATGGTGCCGGTGTGAAATTGACACGCGTGATTACGCAGGACCTGCAGCGCAGGTTGGACCCGTTCCTCATGCTGGATAACTTCGGCAGCGACAACCCGGATGATTACATCGCAGGTTTTCCGAATCACCCCCACCGTGGTTTCGAAACCATCACCTACATGATTGCGGGCCGCATGCTTCACAAAGACAGCGCGGGCAATCAGGGTTTGCTGGAGAACGGCGGTGTGCAGTGGATGACAGCAGGTCGAGGCGTATTCCATTCCGAAATTCCGCAACAGGAAGATGGCGTGATGGAGGGTTTTCAGTTGTGGTTGAACCTGCCTGCCAAAGACAAAATGACCAAGCCGTGGTACCGCGATTTCACTGCCAGTGATCTGCCAACATTCACCACCGGGCAAGGCGTGCATGGCATCGTGATTGCAGGCGAGGCCCACGGCGTGGAAGGTGCGGTTCAACGAGAAGGCACACAACCTTTGTATGTGGACTTGCATTTCAACAACACTGCTTCGTTTGAGCAGGCTCTGCCAGCCACGCACAATGCAGTCGTGTTTGTGTACCGGGGTACGGTGCAAATCAATGGTGTGAAAGTTTCCGCCAAGAACATGGCGATTTTGAGCAACGACGCCCAAAGCGAAGGGGTCAGGATAGAGGCGGAAGAAGGCAGCAAAGCCTTGTTGATTGCTGGCAAGCCACTGAATGAGCCGATTGCGCAGTACGGTCCGTTTGTGATGAATACAGAACAGGAAATTCGCCAAGCCTTGAACGATTTCAGGGCTGGCAAATTGGTGACAACCAACTAAACTCTCCGCCCGGCGGCTACACGATGAGCGCTGGGTGTGCAACCCAGCCAGCGTTTGAAAGTTCTGCTGAAATTGGATGCGTCTTCATAGCCCAACAAGTGCGCCACTTCTTCAACGGTGTGGTCTGTTTGCTCAAGCAGCCAGCAGGCACGGTCGGTTCGAACCTCGTCAAGCAGTTCCTGATAACTGGTGTTTTCGGCTTTCAGGCGGCGAATGAATGTGCGTTCCGACACGTTCAATGCGCTGGCCAGCTCCGGCAAGGTGGGCATGATGTGTTCACAGCGAAGCAGGCGCAGGCGCACCTGGTCGGCCAGCCTGCCGCCGTGCTCGGCGCGCTTCAGTTGGGAATCGCATTCTCGCAGCAGATTGGCCAGTGTATGTTCATCTGCGGCCATGCTGGGGCTGTACAACACCTCGGCGTGAATCAGCACACGCAACTGGGTATGGCCAAATGAATTTCGGGCGGCAACACGCAAGTATTGTTCGGCCCAAGGTGGTTCATCGAAGGGCCATTCAATGCACAGGTGTTCGCGAATGTCGCGCCCGGTCAGGGTGTTGAACAATTGGAATAATCCGCCAAGCAATTGGCCCAGCAAATACTCCCTGGCCGAACCGAGAGGCACCCATTCATGCAGGCACACCGCCAGTTGCGGTTGGTGTTGCAATTCAAGGGTGGCGAGGTGCTGGCGCAAACTGGAATAGCGTTGGAGCAAGGCCACGGCTTCCAGCAAGTTGTTGCTGGCAATCATGACCATACCCAGTGTGCCGTGGGCAGAGGCCTGCGTGTTCAAGCCAACTTCAAGGCCAAGCCATGGGCAGCCGGACAACTGCAGGCCCCGCTCGATCAAGCGGCGCATGGCGTCGAAGCTTAAAAACTGATTGCTGTGGTGCAGGCTGTGCCAGTCGAAAGGCATGCCTGCCAGAATGGTCTGCGGCGACAAGCCTTGGCGTTGAAGCTGGGCGCACAGCAGGCGTGCGTACACCGGGTGGATGGCGGGCTGTAGGGCGCGAAAGGAAGTGGTCAATACATGAACCTCTGTGGATACGCTTCAACAAGAAGAGCGAAGACAAAAACGGAGCCATGAAGCGACGCATCGAATGGCAGTTTATGACGATGTTATGCCACCCTGCGCGGTGTTGTCTATTGCGGCGTGGCGCTACAGTGTATGAACTGAAACAATTTGGACAAGAAAACAATGAAGACTGACTACAAAGACAGCAAAAAATACCTGTGGCTGGTGTCGTTGGTGGCTCCACTGGCCGCCCCGCTGGGCCCTATTCTTTATCTTGAAACGGGTTACACCCAGTGGCTTTGGGCGTTTCTCGCGTTTTTCTACCTTGGGGTGCCTGTGCTGGATTTCATCATCGGTGGCGACAAACAAAACCCGCCCGAAGAAGCGGTGCCCGCCTTGGAAGAAACCAGGTATTACCGGATCATCACCTACCTGCTGGTGCCCATCATCACCTTTGGATTTCTGTTCAATGTGGTGTTTTTGGCCACGCACGATTTGCACTGGCTGCACTGGCTGGCCGTGGCGATCACCACGGGATCACTGCTGGGCTTTGGCTTGAACCTGGGCCACGAAATGGGCCACAAGAAACGCAAGCTCGATAAAAACCTGGCCCTGTTCACCTTGGCCTTGGGCGGTTACGGGCACTTTTCGATTGAACACAACCGCGGCCATCACCGGGATGTTGCAACACCCGAAGACCCAGCCACTTCGCGCATGGGTGAACACATTTACGAGTTTGTACTGCGGGAAATTCCCGGTGCATTCAAGCGCGCCTGGCATTTGGAAGCCACCCGGCTTGCGCGTGCGAACGAAAACACCTGGAGCTGGAACAATGAAATTTTGCGCGCGGGTGCCATGACCGTGGTGCTGTACAGCTCGCTGATTGCCATGTTTGGCTGGCCCATGGTTCCAGTGTTGGCTGTGGTGGCTTTTTGGGGTGCTTTTCAGCTGACTTCAGCCAACTACATTGAGCATTACGGCCTGCTGCGGCAAAAGCTGCCCAATGGCGAATACGAGCGTTGTGCGCCCCACCATTCCTGGAACAGTAACCATTTGGTGTCCAATTTAATCGTGTTTCAATTGCAGCGCCATTCCGACCACCACGCCAACCCAGCTCGCAGCTACCAGTCGCTTCGGGACTTTGACAATGTGCCAACCCTGCCCTCTGGTTACTTTGGCATGTTCGTGCTGGCCTACATTCCGCCGCTTTGGTTTGCGGTGATGAACCCGCGGGTGTTGGCTTGGGCGGGTCGGGATTCCAAACGGATCAACATTGCGCCACGTAAACGTCAGCGTTTGATCAAGCAACTTCACTTGAGCAATTGATTGGTTTTAAGTGAAAAGCACTTTGAATACACTGGCTTGGCTTGTTGCGTAACAACCAAGTCAGGCCACTTTACTGATCTGCCCTGTGGCGTTGCCTTGCTGGTTTTGCACGCTTTTCAGGGTCTCGAAAGCCTCGTCGGCTTCTTGCATCACCCGGTCGGTCAACTCTTGCACCGTTGGAATGTCTTTCACCAAGCCTTGAACCTGCCCAATCAATTGAACGCCTTCCTTGTGATTGCCATGCAGGGTGGCTTTTTTCACTTGCAACACGGCAGCGCCGTAAAAAGCAACAGTGAGTGCCTGCTCAAAACCCATTTTGAACACGTCGCGAATAATGCCCATCAGGGGTTTGTTCATCTCGCGTGCAGCCATGAATGCGCGCCACATGGCACGCACTGGGTTGAAGGGTTTGCGCATCACTTTCTTGCTGGTTGGCGTGGTCATGACCCGGCAAGGAATGCTGTCGAAATTTTTGCTGTAAATGGTTTCTTCGACCTGTTTCTCGATGATCATGGCTTTGGTGTTGGCATGCACGGGGCTTTCCTGGCACGCCGCCCAGCGGGTGCCCATCGCCACGCCATCGGCCCCCAGCGCCAGTGCGGCGAGCAAGCCGCCGCCTGTGCCAAAGCCACCTGCCGCCACGATTGGCAGCGTTGTCACTTGGCGGATGGCTGGTATCAGAACCAGTGAAGTCACAGACCCACCGTGTGCAGCGGCTTCATGACCTGTGACCAACAGCGCATCGGCACCGGCTTTTTCTGCACTTAAGGCGTGTTTGGCATTGACCACGGTTGCGATCACCTTGCCGCCGTAGGCGTGAACACGTTCACACACGTCCGCACCACTTCCAAGGCTGAAATTGACCACTGGCACCTGCTCGGCCAACGCCACATCCAGATTCTCACGGGCGCCAGGCATGATGAGTGCGCAACCAATACCAAATGGTTTGGTGGTCAGGCTTTTGACCTTGCGAATTTCAGCCAGTGTTTCTTCCGGGTTTAAATGGCCAATGGCGAGAATACCCAAGCCACCTGCATTGCTGGTGGCGGCCACGAGCTCGGAATTGGCCACGTAGGTCATTCCGGGGCAAATCAAGGGATGTTCGATTTGAAACAGCTCGGTGATTCTTGTTTTCATGGCGAATACGGAGGGGTAATTGAGGTCCAAATACTACACCAAACAACACACATCACAAATTACTGTAATAATGAAAATATCCGGGCGCACAGATTGGCGCAGCCACCGCTGAAAGCGGATAACCGCGCCAAGTCATGCTTGTTTAACTCGTCAAATTATCCAGACCTGGCAATGAAGGCAAGCCACTGAGCAGGCTACCTGTGGGAAGACCACTTGAACTGATGGACGAGGTCAGTAGGTCAAGGGTTCCGTCAAGCAAAGGCAATCCATCGAACACCTGGAACTGACCAGAACCACCACCACTGCCTAGAAGGCCAGAAAGCAAACCAACCACAGGTTCAACTGGCGTGCCAACACCAATGGCTGATAAAGCATCACCGGCCGTGCCAAACACACCTGCCACGGCACCCAAACCTGCATCTGCTCCATCTCCCAGAATCGACAAAGGAGTCGGCGCCAACGCATTTTGCAAACCACTCCCCAAGCCGCTGAGCAAGCCTTGAACTCCACCCTCGTTATCACCGACCAGCACAGAGGAAACAAGGGAGTCAAGACCACCGCCCAGAAGATCCAGACCGGGTACAGGCTCCAGCAAATCACTGGCGCCCTGGGTTAGGTTCTGTACTGTCCCGAATACACCGCCAACCCCACCCTGGACATTCGTACCCGAGGTACCCAGAACATCCCCCAGCAGATTGGTCACAGGTGCCAAAGGTGTGCCTTCGCCAAACGCTGCAACCTGATTGGCGGCAACTCCCAACGCTCCACTGACTGTGCCCAACACGCCGTCGAACAGGGGTTCGCTGATCACATTGAGCGGCGTACCCTCCAAACCATCAGATAAACCTGTGGCCAAGCCACTAAGAATGCCGTTGAGGCCGCCATTGTTGTCCCCAACCAAGGTCGACTCCAACACTTGAGCTGCGGTTCCAACCACATCACCAACCACAGGGACAGGCTCGGTGATCTCGGTCACGCTGTTGGTCAAATCGCTGACTGTTTGAGACAAGCCACCAGCGGACTGTGCCGGGCTTGTGGAACCTGCCCCCCCCGGATTGTTGAACCCAGGTGCGCTGTCGTCGTCAGAAAGTCCACCAAACAGCGCCGCAGCCCCAACCGCACCCGCCAAAGGCGCTGCAGAAACACCGGAGGCCAACACCCCTGCTCCGAACAAGCCGCTCATGCTCGCATCTCCGGGAGAACCATCAAGTACTGCCGCTTGGTTTTCTCCTTCAAACTCTGAGAGCAACACAACCGAACCCACGCCGTCTGCCGAGTTCGAGGTCACGACCACTTGCCCATTGAAGCCTGCATCGGGATCAAAGCCAAAAGTGGCCTCACCGCCGCCAGACAACTCCAGTAAAGCCGGAATTTGTTGCGCCGTACCCGGAATGCTGACGATGGCGATGGAATCGCTGGTGGTGCGCAGTACATCGCCCACCTGAAGCACCATGTCATCACGAAGAGGCACTTCAACACCGGCTCGCTTGATGAACACATTGCCGCTTACATCCGAAACAGAAGCCACTACAGGGTTATCAAAGTTCATATTCATTTCCTTGCGCTTGAATAGATTGCTGCTAAATCAGATTGAAAGTACGTCAACAGAGCCTGATTCAGGACGTGAAGATGATGCACCCACCTAGACATCATCCAAAATGGTTAATCCTTTTTAATTAACTCTTTGCAGCAATATACATAATTTGTAAGGTTTTTACTTACACACTGTCAGTTTTTTTGCATTTTTAATCAAATGGTATGAAAGAGAGGCTGCGCATGTGTGCGTTCAGCACTGAAAGGACACAGGAAAACCGGTTTACGCAACCGTTCTGTAAGTGATCAAGAATCAAATTCAGGCAAAATTCAGCATCGACTCAACAACCCAAAAGGATTCCGAATGAAGCAGTTTGACAATGTGACCGTGGTGAAAGCAGCCAATATTTACTTCGACGGCAAAGTGAGCAGCCGCACGGTGTTGTTTGCCGATGGCACGCGCAAAACGCTGGGCTTGATGTTGCCGGGCGAGTACGAGTTTGGCACGGCAGAAAAGGAAGTCATGGAAATTCTGGCGGGCGACATGCAGGTGTGCCTGCCCGGCGAAGACTGGAAGGCCATCACTGGCGGGCAATCATTCGAAGTACCCGCCAATGCAAAATTTCAGTTGAAAATCAACACACCAGTGGATTACTGCTGCAGCTACATCGCCTAAATATCACGGCGTTGGCTTGCCCTTGGCCACCCAATCGGCCAAGGGTGTTGCTTGCGACCACAGGGCGTGGCCTGCGTCGTTGGAATGGATGAAATCGCCGCTGTTGTATTGCGGCAAGAAAGTGAGCCCACCTGGCGCTTCAACCTCGGCGTTGTAATCGGCCACGCCATCGCACTTGCCGCTGTTTAAAATCCAGTCGTTCAGCTTGGCACGCTCGCCATTCAAATTGGCCTGGGTGGATTGCGCCCCCGGTATCCAGGTTGGGCAATACACATTCACACCATTGGCATGCGCTTGGTTAATCACGTCTTCATAGTTGGCAATGATTTCATCGGCACTTCGGCTACCCAAATCGTTGGTGACCCACACCACAACCGAGCTCACGCCTTTTGTGTCGAACACATCGCGCTGCAAACGAGTGGCTGACGCATTGAACAGCGTGTCGCCACCGATCCCGCGATTCACTACAGTGTCGCGCTGACCGAAAGGAATTTCTGCAATCATGCGCTCGGACAACAAATCACCCACACGGCGATATTGATTTTGCGTAGTGTTGAAACCATGAAAGCTGGAACTGCCCAGAAACACCATGGCGCCTTTGGCTTCCTTGGTGAGCACCTCCACATCGCGCACCGCGTACACCGTGCAACCGTTGCACAACAATGGCAAACCCGGAATGGATGAAAAGCGTTGACCATCGATCAACCCATAACCAGCGCCCGATGCTTCCATGGTTTGGTTGCCGGCATCATCGGGCAGTTTGTACGACTCCACCCAGGTGGCACCAAATTCACCCGGATTGTTTGCGCCCTTCACGTACAGGCTGATGGCGAGGTCATCCTGATTCTGAACTGAAAAATCAATCGCATCGCTGTAGAACGACTCGGTTTGAGGAGGAATAATGACACTGGGCTGACCGCAATTGAAAGTCAATGCCTTGTTGCTATTGGGCTTCAAATTGGCGCCCACCGTGCCATCACGAAAACCAACGGCGGCCGCACCAATTTCCATGGGCTGATCGCTCAGGTTGATGAAGCGCACCCGTATGGAATCACCGCTGGCTGTGACGCGCGCAATGTTGCGAACAGTGGTTTCCACAGGCGCAGTGCCGGTGACATGGGTCACGCCCCAAGCCGACAACCAGCGGTTGCCGTTCACGGCCTTTGAATCGCCCACACAGGCGGAGTTGCCAGAGGGTTGAAGACCACTGCCTGGCCCGGCTGCGCCCGGGTTGCTGGATTCCGAAGTGCAAGCGGTAAGCGTGATGGCGGCAAGCAAGCTCAAGGCGAGCTTGCTGCATGATTGGTATGGCATGGCATGTCCCTGTATAAAAACTATCGTTGTGCAGTTTTTACCGGGAACATTCCGGTTTAGATGTGAGTAAACCCTCAGTACTTTCCACTGCGGGCTTTCCACAACGGGTTTTTACACCGTGTTTTTTACACCTCGTGTACAAACAATTCACGCTCAAAGCGCACTTGTGGCCAGAACACACCGTCGTCAGCGCGCTCGCCTGCGCCAATCACCATGATGGGAAAGGCTTCGTCTTTCAGCTTCAACAACTTGCGCACTCGGGCTTCGTCGTAGCCTTCCATCATGCAAGTGTCGAACCCATGCGCGCGAAACGCCAGCACCAGGTTTTCGCAAGCCAGCGCAGCACTTTTGGCCGCCCACAATTCCACCTCGCTTCGGGTGTAGGGGCCACGTGGCAATGGGGCAACCAGACCGCCCACGGTGGACGCCGCCTTTTTCACCATTGCAAAACTATTCAACGGACCGGGAGCGTAATTGTACGGAATCAACTGATAGTAGCGGCGGACCAAAGGCGGCACGTCTGGCATGGGCCATTCTTTGATCATCTTCCTGGAGAACTCGCTGACCCGATCTGTTCTGGCCACGCAAACAATCAATTCCTGCGCAGTTTTTGCCGCCAGCTGACCCAAACAAGCCGACACCAGTTTGGCCTTTTTGGCTGGGGTTTTGACGACATAAAACTCCCACGGCTGCAAGCCAGAGGAACACGGTGCCAACAGCGCCATGTCCAGGCATTCATCAAGCACCTCTTTGGGAATTGGCTTGTCGGTGAACTTTCGAACCGAGCGGCGGCTTTCAACCACTTTTTTGAAGTTGGCTGCACTGATGCCCTTGGGCGCAGGTTCGTGATAACGCTTTTTCCCGTCGATGTTGATGGTTTTGAATTTGCGCGCGGTTGCTGCTGGCATGTCGAAAAATCTCCTGCTACTGCTTGAATGTGGATCATGACAAAACTGTCTGATTGTGAAACAGTTGGGCAACTAAAAGTAGGCGTTTTTCTCTAGCTTCTATCCACCGCCAAGCCTCGCACCTTGTTGTAAGTGCGTTTGAACCACTGCTCTATATCATCCATCAATGTGTACACCACCGGGATCACCAACAAACTCAAGAAGGTGGAGGTCATCAAACCACCAATCACGGCGATGGCCATTGGGCTTCGAAAACTGGTGTCGGCTGAACCAGTGCCAATCGCAATGGGCAACATGCCAGCGGCCATGGCGATGGTGGTCATGATGATGGGGCGCGCCCGTTTTTGACAGGCGTCCACCACGGCGTCCAGCCGAGTCATACCCTTGTTGTTGCGCGCCATGATGGCGTACTCCACCAGCAAAATTGAATTTTTGGTGGCAATGCCCATCAACATGATCAAACCAATCAACGAGGGCATGGAGAAGCTTTTCCCAGCCAACAGCAGCCCCACAAAAGCGCCACCAAGGCTAAGGGGCAAAGCCGCCAAAATGGTGACAGGTTGCAGAAAGTCTTTAAACAACAACACCAGCACCACAAAAATACACAACACGCCGGTGAGCATGGCCAAACCAAAACTGGCGAACAATTCTTCCATCACCTCGGCGTCACCGATGTTTCGTTGGGCAACGCCAGGCGGCAGGTTTTTGATGCTCGGCAACGCTTGCACGGCGGCGGTCACCTCGCCCAAAGGCAGGCCCGACAATTCCACCTCGAAATTGATGTTGCGGGCGCGGTCGTAACGATCAATCACCGAGGGCCCTGCCTTGATGCCCAATGTGGCCACTTGATTCAAGGCCACGGTACCCACCGAAGGGTTGGTGGATGGCACATTCAACCGGCTAAGCACCTGAAGATTCTGGCGCGCCTCATCCTCCAGGCGAACCACAATGGGCACTTGCCGTTGAGACAAATTCAATTTTGGCAGCGCCGATTCATAGTCGCCCACTGTGGCCACACGCAAGGTTTCACCCATGGCTGCGGTGCTTACCCCCAAATCAGCCGCCTTGGAAAAATCGGGCTGAATCCAGATTTCAGGACGAACCAATGCCGCGCTCGATGCAATAGACCCCAGGCCCGGGATGGTGCGCAAATCGCGTTCAACAGCTGAGGCGGCTTTGGCCAGCGCGTCGCCATCTTCACCCGACAACACCAACACGTATTTTTCACCGGAACCACCCAGCCCCACCTTGAAGCGCACGCCGGGCAAGTTGGACAAGGCCTCACGCATTTGGCTTTCAGTGACCTGTTTTCGAACGGGGCGCTCTTCGCGCGGATCGAGCAACACGGTGAGCGTGGCTTTGCGCACTTCACCACCGCCGCTCATCACGAAGGGATCAGATCCAGCCGCACCGCCGCCAATGGTGGTGTATACGCTTCGAACGTGGGGCACTTGTGAAATCAATTCACGCGCACGCTCAGCCGAGGCCTTGGTTTGCTCGAAAGTACTGCCCGGCTGAAGCTCGATGTACACCTGGGTTTGAGACAAATCATCGGCCGGGATGAAGCCGGTGGGCAGCAGCGGAATCAGCATGACCGAACCCACGAAAAATGCACCTGCGGCCACGCAGGTTGCCAAGCGATGTGCCAGTGCCCAGCGCACCCAACCCAAATAGCGCAACATGAAACGGCTGGGCTCATTGTCGTGCGCATGGTGGCCTTGCGCCGACAGCATGTAAGCCGACATCATAGGGGTTAGCATGCGCGCCACCACCAGCGATGCAAACACGGCCAGGGCTGCTGTCCAACCGAATTGCTTGAAAAATTTACCAGCCACACCACTCATGAACGCAGTGGGCAAAAACACCGCCACCAAGGTGAAGGTGGTGGCAATCACAGCCAAGCCGATTTCATCGGCGGCCTCGCGGGCGGCCTGCAAAGGTGGCTTGCCCATGCGCATGTGGCGCACAATGTTTTCCACTTCCACAATGGCGTCGTCCACCAAAATACCCACCACCAGCGACATGGCCAGCAACGAAACCACATTCAAGCTGAAACCCAGCATGTACATGCCCAAAAAGGCCGGAATGATGGACAGTGGTAAAGCCACCGCAGAGATGAATGTGGCGCGCCAATCACGCAAAAAAAACCAGACCACGACCACCGCCAGAAATGCGCCTTCATAGAGCATTTTCATGGAGCCATTGAATTCCTCAGCCACTGGCTGCACGAAATTGAAGGCTTCAACAATGGTGAGGTCGGGTCGCTGCGCTTGCAACTGGGCCAAGGCTTTGGCCACGCCCTCGCCCACTTCCACTTCGCTCGCCCCTTTGCTGCGCGTGATCTCGAAACCCACCACTGGCTTGCCATTGAGCAACGCTTGCGAGCGACGCTGGGCCACGGTGTCCTCAATCGTGGCAATGTCAGATAACTTCACCCGCCGACCATTGCTCAATGAAATAAACATGTCTCGCAACTGCGCTGCGTTGTCTACCGTGGCAATCGTGCGCAGGGGCTGCTCGCCAACGCCCAGATCAGCCCGGCCACCGGCGGCTTCAAGCTGGGTGGCGCGCAATTGCCGCGACACATCCAAAGCAGTCACGCCAAGCGATTGCATTTTCATGGGGTCGAGTGCAACCAGCACCTCCCGGTTTACACCACCCACACGGCTGAATGCACCCACGCCCTTCACGCTCAACATGGTTTTGGCAACTGTGTCATCGACAAACCACGACAGGCCTTCTTCATCGAGCGTGGTCGAATCAATGGTGTATGCCAACACAGGCGCACCACTCAATTCAAGTTTGTTGATGACCGGGTCGCGCAGGTCGGTGGGCAAGTCGGCCCGAACCCGAGACACAGCGGAACGCACATCGTCGACCGCCTGCTGAGTGTCTTTTTCCAGTTCGAATTCAACAGTGATGCTGACCAAGCCATCCTGAATCTTGGTGTAGATGTGTTTGACCTTTTGCAAGGTGGCCACCGAATTCTCAACCTTGCGCGCCACATCGTTTTCCAGTTGCGAGGGCGAGGCACCGGGCAAACTGGCAGTGACCAAAACCGTTGGCAGCTCGATGTCCGGGAAGTTCTGAATTTTCATGGCGCTAAAGCTGGCCAGCCCTGCCACGGTGAGCAGGAAAAAGAACATCACCGAGGGAATCGGGTTTTTAATGGACCAGGTTGAAACGTTCACTGAACCACCTTCACAGTGTCGCCATCAGCCAGAAAAGCCACGCCAGATTTCACCACCTGATCACCTGCTTTCAAGCCGGATTGAACCACCACCACGTCGCCACGGCTTCGATCCAGTTGAATTTTCACGCGCCTGACCTGCTGTTTTTCTGCGTCGAAGGTGAAGGCGTAGGTGAAGCCATCGCGTTCAATCAACGCGGTTTGCGCAATGGTCAACACTTGCGATTCTCCTAAATCAAACTCGCCGCGCAGGTACATGCCGGCCTTCAAGCCTTGTGCATACGCTTTGGGAATGTCCACATACACCAGCGCATTGCGTGAATTCACATCCACCACCGGGGCCACTGCACGCACGGTGCCCTCGATGGCCTGGCCATTGAGAAACACACGGGCTTTGTCGCCCACGCTGACCAAAGCCAGGTCACTGGCGGTGAGTTCAGCGCGCCATTCGAGCCTGTTTTGCCTCACCAAACGAAACAACTCCTGACTTGGGCTGGGCACTGCACCCACCGTGGCATTGCGTGCGCTGATGACCCCGTCATCCAGGGCTGTTACCACGGTGTTGCGAAGGCGAATGGATTGTTGTGTTTCCATGGCCTTTGCCGATTGCAGGCGCGCTTGGGCAGATTTTTCCGCCGCCATGATCTGGTTCAATTCCTGCGCACTCACCGCCCCCGGGTCTTTGATTTGACGAATCATGTTGGCATTCATGCTGGCTTGGTCATATAACGCTTGCGCTTCGGACACAGCTGCTTTGGCTTGCAATAAATCAGCACGCACGGTTTCCTGATCGAACTGGGCAAGCACCTGCCCCTTCTTGACCACATCGCCGACCTGCGCCTTCAAGGCATCAATTCGAACGCCATTGAGCTGTGCGCCAATGACTGCTTCTTGCCAAGCCGCGACATTGCCATTGGCACTCAAGGTGGCCGGCAGGGTTTGTTGCTGCACCTCGACCAGTTCAACGGTTAGGGCTGGCTTGGACGCAGCACTGGTTTGCTCATCTGCGGGCGCATCGCCGGAAGGCGAGCATGCCAACAAAGCCAGTGAAGCAACAACAAAAAGCCCCTGAAGACCACGAAAATACCTGACAGAACCCATTGAGAACACACCTGTTGAATCATTAAATTAGCCAATAAAATATTTACCGTAATCCACCTTACCTTTGGGCTGAGTGCGTGGGGTTCGAGATCGAACTGGATCATCAGAACTAGGTAAGCCTTTGCGACAAATTAGCAGAACAAGCACTATTTGCGGGTTACAGCCATTCAAAGCAATCATGCAAATTCAAATTGCAGTCACAACCACTACATTCGGCGCCGGTTCTGCTGACATCGAAATCACCAAGATTAGTAAGCAAGGTGACCCAGAAATTCTGATGTCAAAGATGAATATTGGCGTTACTGGGGTCTCACTGGAAGGGTTTAAGCTTCGTGGAAAATTAGTTAGAACACATGGTGACGCTGCAAAAACATGCTCAATTTGAAAAAAATCAGCTTCTATCCAGTATTAAATTTTCTATTGCTCGTTCAGCTACTCATAGGGGCACTTTACATTGGCGTTTCGGGTTTAAGCGACTACAACGACTATTACAAGATACTGATTGAAAGCTTTTCGCTGAGCAGTGAACCCATGAGCAAACTTCATATGAACGCAGTAACTTGGTTCGGTAGCACTGCAAACCTATGGCTTATGCTTGGGTTTGCCTGCTTATCAATAGCCAAAGAATTTCTGATTCGTTCTATGCGATTCAGAATGCAATGGAACGCAATCAGCCTCGGTTGTATTCTGGTGGTTGCGCTGTACGTGGGTTTTCTTGAATCGGCCCCGCTACTAAAATAGGTTTGTCATCACCGGCTAAACATTGATACTTTCAACACAAGCATTTCAAACAGCAACGACTCTTCATGCGAAGATGCTTTGTCAGCCACCAACCGGCAACGCACACGAAGGAGCAGCTCGTTGACCAAGCGCAATCCAATCCCACGGTTCGAGAACAATTACACGGAAGAAGCGGCCAAAGCGCGTCGTGCGTTCTTGACCGAACAAACCGGTGCAAGTTTTCAGCACATAGGGCATTATTCCCTGCCGCCTGAATCTGTGAAAGCGAACACAGAGAACTTCATCGGCGTGGTGCAAATGCCAGTGGGGGTTGCAGGCCCGGTGCTGATTCACGGTGAACATGCCCAAGGCTGGTTTTATGTGCCCATGGCCACAACCGAAGGCACTTTGGTTGCAAGCTACAGCCGCGGCATGCGCATGGTCAGCGAATCGGGCGGCGTGAAAGTAACTGTGACAGAAGAATTCATGCAACGCGCTCCTTTGTTTGAATTCGATGATGCGCGTGCGGCCAAGCGGTTTTTACTGTGGCTCGATGAAAACCTGACCAACGTGAAAACAGAAGCGGAGAAAACAACGGGCTTTGGCAAGCTGATGCACATTCAAACCTGGCAAGTGGCACGCATGGTCTACACGCGGTTTAACTACACGACGGGTGATGCAGCCGGGCAGAATATGTGCGGCAAAGCCACCCACGCGGCCTGCCAATGGATATTGAAAAACAGCCCGGAGGCGATCACTTACTTTGCACTGAGCGGCGCCATTGAAACCGACAAGAAACATTCACACATGAACCTGCTGCACAGCCGTGGCAAACGGGTGATTGCAGAGGCCACCATTGAGCGCGAGGTGTTGGCTCGGCTGGCGCGCACCACGCCCGAGACCATCTTCAAGCAACGCCAACGCAGCGCCATTGGATCGCAATTGGCGGGCAGTGCCTACAGCGGCCCCCACTCAGCCAATGGCATCGCCGCCCTGTTCATTGCCACTGGCCAAGACGAAGCCAACGTGGTGGAAAGCCACACTGGCATGGTGTTCATGGACATCACCAGCGAAGGCAACTTGTATTTCTCAGTCACCCTGCCATCGGTGATTTGTGCAAGCAAAGGCGGTGGCACCGGCCTGTCCACTCAAGCCGAGTGCCTGACAATGCTGGGTTGCGAGGGCGCAGGCAAGGCCCGCAAGCTGGCTGAAATTGTGGGCGCCACCGTGCTGGCCGGCGACCTTTCGCTGCTTTCAGCCATATTGGCCGATGAATGGGTTTCATCACACGATGCGTATGGGCGCAATCGATGAGCCTTCAAACAGCTTGCGCCATGCTGTAGAGGAAGAACATCACCAAGCTGCCCGCCATGGTGGTGTTGAATGCCCGTGCCCTGCCCGGACTGTTCAGCCAAACGCTCAGTTTTGCGCCCATCAGCAACCACACGCCCACGCACAGCAAAGCAATCACCAACATCACCAAAGCACTGGCCAACGCATCTAGCCAAGGAGCCGATGCGCCCGGTGGAAACAAAGCCACCGCTGCTGTGGCCATGAACCATGCCTTGGGGTTGACCCACTGAAACAAAACCGCCGCGACGAATCCAAGTGGCTTGCGTGGGGCGCTCTCATTGTGCGCACCGGCCTTGACGGGCCCTGAGAAAGTGGCCACGCGATAGGCGAGGTAAACCATCATGATGGTGCTGAGAATCAACAAAGCCTCGTGAAACCACGCAAGGCGCTCAAAGACCACATTCAACCCCAAGCCCATGGTGAGCAACATGAGTGGAAAACCAACAACAATTCCGAAGTAATGAGGCAAACTTTTGCGCACACCAAAGTTCATGCTGGAAGCCATGATCATCAAATTGTTGGGGCCCGGCGTGATGATAGACAAAAAAGAAAACAAGGCCACAGCCTGCAGATTGTTCACGATTGCGCTCCGTAAAAAAGGAACAATCACTTTAAAAATCTTTGTCTTTTCAGTACAGATTCAGGATAATTAAATAATAGGCAGTACAGATCAACAAATAAAAAAACTGTACTGCCTTTTGTTTTCTACATCTGTTTGGGTGCCCCATGAAACTGAACCGCTGGCAAGTGATTGCCGCTGGCATTTGCTCCTTGATCCTGACCGTGGGCCTGGCTCGTTTTTCTTACACCCCCTTGCTGCCCATCATGCGTGAGCAGGCCGACCTGTCGGCGTTCAATGGCGGCTGGTTGGCCACCGTGAACTACATCGGCTACATCAGCGGGGCTTTGCTGGCTGCAACCCTGGGCAATTTGCAACAAAAATACTGGCTGTACCGCTTTGGGCTTGTGGCTGCGGTGCTCAGCACCATCGGTATGGGCATTACCACCGATGTCACTGCCTGGGTTGTGTTGCGTTTTATTTCGGGTGTATCGAGCACAGCGGGCATGTTGGTGGCCTCGGGCTTGATCATGAACTGGCTGGCACGCCAGAAAATGAAAACCGAGTTGGGCCTTCACTTCGCAGGGGCAGGCCTGGGTCTGGTGTTGTCTGGTTTGGCCGTGATGGCCATGGTCGATCACCTCAGCTGGGATGAACAATGGTGGGCACTCGGTCTGTTGGGCATTCTGTTTTTCATTCCCGCCTGGATCTGGATGCCCAAACCAGCCAAAGCAGGCACACCTGAAGCAGAAGTCGCTTATGTGGCGCCACCCAGCAAGCAATGGATGCGCCTGATGCTGGGCGCTTACTTTTGTGCAGGGTTTGGTTATGTGATCAGCGCCACCTTCATCGTGGCCATTGCTGAAACCCTGCCTGAATTGCAGGGCAAAGGCCCTTGGGTGTGGGTCGTGGTGGGTGTGGCTGCGATTCCGTCCACCTTCGTTTGGGACCGCGTGGCAAGGTTGGCGGGCGTGTTTGAAGCCCTGATTGCGGCCTATGCCCTGCAAATCATTTCCATACTAATGGCCGCTTTCATTGACGGTTACTGGGCCAACATGGTCAGCGCCGTGCTGTTTGGCGGCACGTTTGCTGGCATCGTGAACTTGACCCTGAGCATTGCAGGCCGCCAGTTCCCGGTGAACCCCAGCAAAGCCATGGCCCGCATGACCTTGAGCTACGGGGTGTCGCAAATCGCAGCACCCGCACTGGCTGGTGTCATCGCAGAGCGAACAGGCACTTACCGCGGCTCGCTTTATCTGGCGGCATTCATCATGGTGGTGGGTATGTACATGGTGTGGCGCCTGCGCCAGCAAACCCATGTTCCACTCGCGCATGGGGGTTAACGCATGCCTGCCGAGCCCTGCAAATACGAAACACTGGCCATGAGCCTGCAAAGCCTGATCGACAACCACCAGTTTCAGGAAGGTTACAAACTGCCGTCGATACGAAAGCTCAGCGAACAGTGGCATTACTCCATCGACACCGTGCAAAAGGCTTTGAACCTGCTGGAAGACCGAGGGTATGTCCAGCCTGTGGCGAAATCGGGTTACTACGTGCAATCCAGAATGCCATTGCGCACACCCGCCTGCACGCAGGCTCCGAATTCAATTGCACTGGAACCCCCGGTGAACCTGGAGGTGGCAGACCACATTGCGATGCTGCTGAAAAGCTCAATGAAAGCAGGTGTTGCACCTTTGGGCATTGCCTTTCCGTCGAATGATTTGTTGCCAATCGCATCGCTGCGCCGCAGTTACGCCACCGTGAATCGCGCTCAGCCCGGCTTGTTGATGCAGGGCAGCCATGTGGAGCCCAACCAACCCGCATTGATCCAACAACTGATGCAGCGTTTCGAGTTGATGGGCATGCGTTTGAAAAGAAATGAACTGTTGGTGACCGACGGCTGCACAGAGGCCCTCAGCCTGGCCTTGCACACCGTAGCCAAACCCAACGACGTGGTGGCGGTTGAATCGCCCGGTTACCACCTACTGCTTCAGTTGATTGAATCGTTGGGGCTGCGTGCGCTTGAAATACCCAGCCACCCAGACACAGGCATGTCGCTTCAGGCATTGGAAATTGCGGTGAAGAAAACCAGAATTGCAGCGTGCATCGTGTGCCCCACCGCCAGCAACCCGATGGGTTCGATCATGCCCGACAGCAACCGGAAAAAATTACTGGAGTTGGCTGAACACTACGACTTCCCCATTGTGGAAGACAATGTGTACGCCGACCTGTACTTCGAGCGTTTTCAACCCAAACCCTTGAAGGCATTCAAGCAAAATGACCGGGTGCTGATGTGTGGTTCGTTTTCAAAATCGCTCAGCCCGGCGTTGCGCATGGGCTACGTGGCAGGCGGTAAATACGCCACCTTGATTCAGGCGAAAAAAAGGATTCTGAGTGGTTCAAGCAACCCGGTGACTCAAGCCGCTTTGGCCCATTATCTTGAGAAGGGGTCGTTTGACCGGCATTTGCGTGGTTTACGCGCTCAACTAGAGGCGCAAGTGCATGCCATGCGTGCATTGGTGGTCAAGCACTTTCCAGAGGGAACCCGCATTTCAGAACCCAAGGGCGGGTTTGTGTTGTGGGTGGAGCTGCCCGGCAAGGTGGACACAAGCAGCCTGTTTAACAAAGCCATTGCGTCGAAGGTGGCTTACATGCCGGGCACTATTTTTTCAGCCAGTGGTTTGTACAAAAACTGCCTGCGGCTTAATTGCGGCCACCCCGTGAATGAAGACACGGCAGTGGCCATTGCAAAGCTGGGGCAATTGTTCGAAGGTTAATCGTCGCCCAGCCACACAATTTTGTACAGATCACGACGACGATCGAGGTAATTGCGCACCGACCCTTCATTTTTCAAGGTTTGAAGCTTGTCCAGATCCACATCCACAATCAGGGTCATCTCTGTGTTGGGCGTGGTTTCCGCCATGATGGCGTCGTGTGGAAAGGCGAAATCAGACGGTGAAAACACCGCGGTTTGACCATACTGAATGTCCACGTTGTCCACCTTGGGCAAGTTACCAAAGCTGCCTGAAATGGCGACATAACATTCGTTCTCAATGGCCCGGGCCTGCGCACAACGGCGCACGCGCAGATAACCGTTTTTGGTGTCGGTCCAGAACGGCACCAACAGAATTTGCATGTCTTTGTCGGCCAGCAATCGGGACAACTCAGGGAATTCGGAGTCGTAGCAAATCAAGATACCGATTTTGCCGAAGTCGGTGTCAAACACCTTCAGCTGATTGCCGCCTTCCATCATCCACTCGCGCTTTTCATGCGGTGTGGGGTGAATTTTGTACTGCGAATCAACCGTGCCATCGCGTCGGCACAGGTAGGCCACGTTGTAGAGCACGCCATCTTCCATCACTGGCATGGAACCGGCCACGATGTTGATGTTGTAGCTCACCGCCATGCGGCTCATTTCATCGCGAATTTGATCCGTGTACGTGGCCAGGTGGCGAATGGCTTCCAGCGAATTGCCGTTGCCCGCCAAGCCCATCAAAGGCGCGTTGAAAAATTCGGGGAACAGGGCCACATCACAGCGGTAATCTGACAGGGCATTGATGAAATATTCCGCCTGCTTGCAGACGTCTTCCACGCTGTGAAATTCACGCATTTGCCACTGTACGCAACCCACGCGGGCCGTGGTTTTGGGTGCGCCAAACAGCATTGGCTTTTCGGGTTCGTAATAAATATTGAACCACTCCAGCAAGGTTGCGTAGCCTTGCGATTCCTTGTCTTCCGGCAAATAGTTTTTCAACACCTGCTTGACTTCAAAATCGTTGCTGAGTTGAAAGGTCAAAATAGGGTCGTACAAATCCTTGCGCTTCACGGCAGCGATGTACTGCTGGGGCGACATTTCATGGGCGTGGTCTTTGTAACCAGGAATTCGCCCGCCTGCCATGATGGCGCGCAGGTTCAGGTTGGTGCACAACTCTTTGCGGGCTTCATACAAGCGGCGCCCCAGGCGCATGTCGCGGTAATCCGGGTCGGCAAACACCTCGATGCCATACAACACGTCGCCTTTCGGGTCGTGCGTGGTGGCGTAAATGTTGCCGGTGATTTCCATGTAGGTGTGCTTGTCACCAAACTTGTCGTAGTCCACCACCACCGCAAACGCCGCAGCCACCACTTTGCCATCGTCCTCAATGCAGATTTGGCCTTCCGGGAAAGTTTTTAAAATGGCACGGTATTTGGCCTCGGGTAGCGCTCCACCTGCGCTGTGGTACACGCGCTCCATGATGCTTTTGATGTCGGGGTAATCATTGGGCTTCAAATTGCGCAGGGTCAAGCGGTGTTCAATGCGTTCCTGATCGGGCGTGTCTTGATCTGTACTCATGCAATGCTGCTCCAAGGGTTGATGTTCCAAGTGCCTTCTATTAAACCACACCTGTACACCCCAGGCTTTACCAGGCCGGGCATGGCCGGGAACATAAATTGCTCATTGAATGCTGTCTCTTAGGCCTAAACCATCCAAAGTAACCCACAGGATTTTCCATGAACGAACTCGATGCCGCCCTGCTGGGCTTGTTGATCAAAGACTCGCGCCTGTCGTTTGCCGACATCGCCAGGCAACTCGGTTGTTCCAGGGCACACGCTCGCGCTCGTGTTCAAGCATTGTTGGAAGAAGGCACGGTGGAGCAGTTCACCGCCGTGATCAATCCTGAGAAGTTGGGCAAAGTCACCTCCACTTTTGTTGACCTGAAGGTTAAAAGCCATGTGATTGAAGAAGTGGCCGCTGAACTGGCTGCACAGCCAGAGGTGGCCAGCCTGTACATCATGTCGGATCTGCAAAGCCTGCACATACACACCTTGACCGACACGCAGGAGAGCTTTCTGGCGTTTGCACAGCAACACCTGTTTGGCAAAGAAAACATCATTTCCGTGGAATGCAAAAACCTGTTGAAGCGTGTGAAACACCGCCGTGGTGGTGCTCGCCTGTAAACACCCATTTTGGTGCACCGCCACAATTTGAGTGCACAACATACATCTGACACCGAACAACCTGTTTCAAAAAACATCTGGTTCCAATTGGTTTTTCTGAACCCACAATTGATTTCCATTTGTATGCAGAAGTAAACGAAATGCATACAAATGGCATTTCAGCCATGTTGAAAAATGCCTCATCGTGGGGTTACTGACCCGCGATACGGGTTTACCCTTATAAAAATAAATACCAATAAAAACAACAACTTAAAAATAAATTGAAGCTGGCACGCGTCCTGCTAAACAAGGGTTATGACCGGTTGTCATTTGTTCAACCGGCGAACCCTTTGTATGTCTCTAGCAGCAGGAGTGTGATTCATGACTTCAATTGACCGTCGCAAGTTCATTCGCGGTGCCGCCACCGCAGCCGCCGGTGGCGTGGCTTTGGCCGCCCCTTCATTGGCCAGCGCCCAAAACGCCAAAGTCACCATGAAAATGACAAACGCTTACCCTCCGGGTTCGCCTTTTTACGTGGCCGGGCCCGGCAGCCCCACCGATTTCTGCAAAAAGGTGGAAACCATGTCGAGCGGACGCTTAAAGATTCAACACTTCGCAGCTGGCGAGTTGATTCCTGCGCTGGAAGGTTTTGATGCAGTGGCTGCGGGCACCGTTGAAATGAACGCAGCGAACGCCTACTTCTGGTCTGGCAAAGTGCCGGCAGCACAGTACTTCACCACCGTGCCCTTTGGCATGAACACCCAAGGCATGATGGCGTGGCTGTACCACGGCGACGGCATGAAGCTGTGGCAGGAAGTGTATGCGCCCTTTGGCCTGACAGCCATGCCCATGGGCAACACAGGCGTTCAAATGACTGGATGGTTTCGCAAACCGGTTGAAACACTGAAAGATTTCGAAGGCTTGAAAATGCGCATCCCTGGCCTGGCTGGCAAGGTGTACAGCGAATTGGGGGTGAACGTTCGTTTGCTGCCAGGTGGCGAAATTTTCCCGGCACTTGAGCGCGGCGTGATTGACGCAGCTGAATTCGTCGGGCCTTTCCAGGACCGTCGACTTGGCCTGCACAAAGCCGCCAAGTTTTATTACACAACCGGCTGGCACGAACCCACCAACGTCACCGAGCTATTGATCAACAAAAAAGCATGGGACAAGCTGCCCAAAGACCTGCAGATGATGGTGCAAATGGCAGCCCAAGCCAGCGTGCTTGAAAGTTTGTCATGGTCGGAATCGGTCAACGCCGAAGCGTTGGAAGACCTGGTTAAAAACCAGGGTGTAAAAGCACAGGCACTGCCCAAGGTGATTGTTGACAGGCTGAAGGAAGCCACCATGGATACCCTCGAAACCGTGGCCGCCTCAGACCCGCTGGCCAAGAAAGTGCACACCTCGTTCATGGCGTTCAGAAGCAAACACGCATCCTGGGCCGCCTTGAGCGAAAAGCCTTTTCTGAACCTGTAACTTTCAAATTTGCGGTAATTATCATGAAGCAAGCCATCCCCGTGCTCGAATGGTTAGTCGAGTGCTTAGGGGGGCTTGCACGCCTTTGCGTGCTTGCCCTCGTTCTTCTCGTGGCCACCAATGTCATTTTGCGCTACCTGTTCTCCATTGGCCCTGTGTCCATGCAGGAACTGGAATGGCATCTGATTTCACCCATTGCCCTGTTCGGGCTGGCCTACGCCATGAAACACAAAGCCGACGTGCGCGTCGATTTTGTTTATGACCGCTTCGGGCCGCTGGGCAAAGGTGTCATCGACCTGGCAAGTGCTGTGCTTACTTTTGGCGTGGCTTTGTTCATCACCTATTTGTCTGTTCCTTACGTCATGCAGTCTTATGAAATACTGGAAGGCTCCCCCGACCCCGGCGGTCTGCCTTACCGCTACCTGTTGAAAATATTCCTGCCACTGGGCTTTGGTCTGTTAATGGTGCAAGCCTTGGCCAATCTGCTCGCCGCGGTGTTGCAAATCAAAGAAGCAAAGGCCACATCATGATTGACAACGAATGGATCGTGATTGGCATGATCGCGGGTTTTCTGGGCCTGATGATCATTGGCATTCCAGTGGCCATTGCCTTGGCCGTGTCCGGTTTCATTGCCGGTTACCTGGGCTTTGGCTCCATGCTGTTTAACCTCATGCCGGCGCGTTTGTATGGTGTGGTCAGCAACTACACGCTCTTGGCCATTCCTCTGTTTGTATTCATGGGGGTGATGCTGGAGAAAAGCCGCGTGGCCGAAGACATGCTCGACACCATTGGCACGGCCATGGGTGGCTTGAAGGGCGGCATGGGCCTGGCCATTGTGCTGGTTGGTGTGCTCATGGGCGCATCAACCGGCATCGTGGGTGCCACTGTGGTTACAGTTGGCCTGCTTACCTTGCCCACACTGATGCGCCGGGGTTATGCGCCGAGCGTGGCTTGCGGCACCATTTGTGCGTCCGGCACGTTGGGGCAGATCATTCCACCAAGCCTGGTGCTGATTTTGCTCAGCGACATCATGGGTGAATCTGTAGGTACGCTATTTGCCGCCGCGCTGATTCCAGGCATGGTTCTGGCAGGGATTTACTGTGCATACCTTATTTTGTTGGGCATGTTTGCCCCCAAACTGGTGCCGGCGGTGCCGCTTGAAGAGCGACAGCAAATCAACAAAGCCGAACTGCGTAAAAAACTGATCAAAGACGTTCTGCCTCCCGTTTTACTGGTGTTCGCCGTTCTGGGTTCGATTGTGGGCGGCATTGCAGCACCCACTGAAGCGGCCTCTATGGGCGCCCTGGGCGCAGTGCTGATCGCCATCGGTTTTGGTCGCCTGAATTGGCAGCTCTTGAAAGACACCATGCATGGCACCTTGACCATATCGGCCATGGTGTACTTCATCTTGCTGTGCGCTCAGCCTTTTGCCTTGTCGTTCCGTGGCTTGGGCGGCGAAGACATGGTTCACGCGCTGTTTGAGATGATTCCGGGCGGCGAAGTGGGTGCCTTGCTGTTTTTGATGGCGCTGTTGTTCGTGCTGGGCTTCTTTTTGGAATGGATTGAAATTTCCTACATCGCTTTGCCCATGTTTTTGCCAGTTTTCATTGGCTATGGCACCGACATGGTGTGGCTGGCTGTGCTCATCGCCATGAACCTGCAAATGTCATTTTTGACACCGCCTTTTGGCTGGGCATTGTTCTTCCTGAAAGGCGTGACACCACCGGGCATCACCACCAGGGATATTTATGTGGGCGTATTGCCGTTCGTGCTGTTGCAGGCTTTGGCTGTGGCGGTGATCTTCGTTTTCCCCTCGGTGGCCACCTGGTTGCCCAAAGCCATCGGCTGGTAACGCTGGAGATTTAAATGGACTTATTAGCAGGATATTCCCCAGCCTGGTTGCTGGGGCTGGTGGTTGCGCTCGCCATCACTGGCACCATCGCAGGTTTATTGGCCGGGTTGCTGGGTGTGGGCGGTGGTATCGTGATCGTGCCAGTGCTGTACCACTTATTCACCTTACTCGGTGTGGATGAAAGCGTGAAAATGCATGTGGCTGTGGGTACATCTTTGGCCACGATCATTCCCACCTCATTCATTTCAGCTCGAAGCCACCGAGCCAAGGGCAACCTGGACGAACCCTTGTTCAAAAGCCTCGTCATCCCTTTGTTCGTTGGCGTGGTGATAGGCACGTTGGCCAGCGGATATGTCTCAGGGGCTTTCCTTTCCGTGGTATTCGCCAGCATCGCCCTGATGGTGGCAGCCAACATGGCGTTTAGAAGCAAAGCCAAGCCGGTTTCCGAAAGCTTGCCCAAAGCACCCGTGAAACAGATCATCGGCACCGGAATCGGTGGGTTTTCAACGCTGATGGGCATCGGCGGGGGTACGCTGAGCGTTCCGATCCTGAATGCATTCAATGTACCCATGCATCGCGCTGTGGGTACAGCGGCCGCAATTGGCATGGTCATCAGCATTCCCGGGGCACTAGGGTTTCTACTCAATGGCTGGGGCGTTGAAAATACGCCACCATTCACTGTTGGCTACATCAATTTGATCGGATTTGCCCTGATTGTGCCCATGACCATGTGGATGGCACCCGTTGGTGCCCGCATGGCCAGTGCTTCAACAGCCGCGCGCCTCAAACTGTGCTTTGCTTTTTTCTTGTTCATCACCGCCATCCGAATGTTTTATGGCGTGTTTGCCTGAACGATGACCTGGAGTTTTTATCAAGATGATTCACACAAAAAGAGCCTTGGGCGGCGTGTTTGTTGCCCCCCACCACTTGGCTGCCCAAGCGGGGCGCGATGTTTTGAAAGAAGGCGGCAACGCAGCTGAAGCCATGATTGCTGCGGCCGCAGCCATTGCGGTGGTGTACCCACACATGAATTCAATTGGTGGCGATGGTTTCTGGTTACTGAGTGAACCGGGCAAACCACCCATTGGCATTGACGCCTGCGGCAAAGCAGCACGCAAGGCAAGCCGCGCGTTTTACACCGAACAAGGGTTTGACGCCATACCCAACCGTGGCCCACTGGCTGCACTCACCTGTGCAGGCACCATTGGTGGTTGGATCAAGGCACAGGAAACCGCCAAAGAATGGGGCGGTAAACTGCCATTGAACCGCCTGCTTTCCGACGCGGTGAATCACGCCCGCCGTGGCGTGGTGGTGAGCGCAAGCCAGGAACGATTAACCCGCACCAAATTCGACGAACTGGCCCATCAGCCTGGCTTTGCCAAGGATTACCTGCACAACGGGCAAGCCCCGCAGGAAGGCAGCATTCTGACCCAAAGCACCTTGGGCAATACCCTGGCGCACTTGGGTAAAGTGGGGCTGGATGACTTTTATCGCGGTGAAACAGCCAAGGCCATGGCCGAAGACCTGGCCCGTGTGGGCAGCCCCTTGACGCTGGAAGACCTGAACAGCCAACACGCACGCTTCGTGGTGCCGTTGAAAACCGAGCTGAACAACAGCACCTTGTACAACATGACCCCACCCACCCAAGGCATGGCTTCATTGATGATACTGGGCATGTTCGACACCCTGAATGTTCAACAAGCCGAAGGCTTTGAGTACATTCATGGCCTGGTGGAAAGCACAAAGCAGGCTTTTCTTGTGCGTGACAAACACTGCACCGACCCCGCCTACATGACTGTGAACCCGGATGATTTCCTGGCCCGTGAAGCCCTAGCCAAACGTGCAGGCAATATCGACATGCAAAAGGCCCTGCCCTGGCCACAAGACCCCTGGCAAGGCGACACCATTTGGATGGGCTGCATCGACAGCGAAGGCAGAACGGCCAGCTTCATTCAAAGCGTGTTCTGGGAATTTGGTTCAGGTGTGGTGTGCCCATCCACCGGTGTGATGTGGCAAAACAGAGGCATCAGCTTTTCATTGAAAGCCGACGCTTTGCATGCACTGGAGCCCGGGCGCAAACCCTTCCACACGCTAAACCCGGCCATGGCGCGCTTCAAAGACGGGCGCAGCATGGTCTACGGCACCATGGGTGGTGAAGGCCAGCCGCAAACGCAAGCCGCCGTGTTTAGCCGGTATGGCCTGTTCAATCAACCCTTGCAACAATCTGTCACCGCGCCGCGCTGGCTGCTGGGCCGAACTTGGGGCGAGCAAAGCACCACACTGAAACTGGAAAGCCGGTTTGACCAAGCGCTTGTGCAACAGCTCCGCGACGCAGGCCATGACCTTGAAGTGTTGCCAGAAGGGTTCAGCGACACCATGGGCCACGCAGGCGCCATCGTGATGCACCCCAACGGCATGATTGAAGGGGCCGCCGACCCACGCTCAGACGGCACAGTGGCTTGCGTTTAACAAGTAGTTAGACAATCAGCGAAGGGGTTACACCCCTTGGCTGATCCGTTTGAAATACGATTCGTGTGCCGCACTGCCCTCAGGCCAAAGGCTGGTGAAATGCTTCAACCAGTCTTCTTGAGGGTATTGCACACGAATTTGTTCAACCCAAACGCCGTTGAGTTTCGCCTTGTTGGCCACCCGTTCCGCTCGCGCATAAAGTTCAGTGGACACACGCGTGACCAAACCATCGAGTGAACCAGCCACGCTGGGCATGCCAGCAGCGCCATTGTTGCTGATCAAACCCAAACGCCCGCCCGGCAAAGGCTCGCGATGAAAGGCGGCACTGCACGTGTGGCTACTGGCGAACAAATCCACTTGTGCTTTTTCAAAGGCATCCACGCGCCACTGACGCTCATCGGTGTTGTTCAAGTGGGCAGGATCAAAGCGCCAGCCAGACAAAGAATCGGCATCGCCGTGTACCACGGCTACTTTCAAACCACCCACCTGGTACCGTGCATAAAACGGCCGCTCGGCTATGCGTGAAAGCAAATCAGGCTGAGCCTGCGCAATGCGTTTCAATTCAGTGTGAATGGCGTTGGATCGATCCACCACGCCTTGGTCCACGTGTTCCGGATAAGAACAACCGCAATCGGCCGCATCCAGGGGCTCTCCCAACTCGGCTTCAACATTGCCCAGCACACAGTCGTGTTGCAACACCTGTTGGTTGATGTCGTTGAAATCGGCCGCGCTGCGATTGAACCAATTGAAATCACCATTGAAACAAATCCTTGCGTGGCCTTGCTCTTCTGAAACCATGCGCTCAATGGCATCGAGCGCAAATGGGTTGCCATACAAGCCACCCACAACCCAAAGATGCTCACAAGCCATTAAGGGAGATTTTGCCAGCGCGGCAGCGCCATATCGATAACGCAAAGGGCAGGTTCGGCCCGCGGTTTCAGCCATGCTTCACTCGTACAAATGGTTGAGTTGATCTTGATTCAATTCATCGCTGGGGCAGTCCAGCACCACACGCCCTTCTTTCAGCCCGATCACTCGCTGGCTCAACAAGGGCACCAGCGCCACGTTGTGAACCACCGTGATCAGGGTGGCCTCGCGGCTGGCCTGCATCAGCAATTCACACACCTCATCGGCGGCCGTTGGATCCAGTGCAGCAGTGGGTTCGTCAGCCAAAACAAGCTTGGGGCGCTGCATCAACATGCGTGCAATCGCCACTTTTTGGCGTTCCCCTCCCGACAAACGATCGGCGCGCTTTTGCGCCAAGCCCAACATGCCCACTGCTTTCAAGGCGGCATAAGCCCGATCGGTTTCCTCGTGGTTGAACAGGCGCGCCCAACTGCGCAGGCGTGGCATGCTGGCCAACCCGCCCACCAACACGTTTTCAAAGGCAGTCAGGCGTGGCACCAGGTGCAAGCCCTGCAACACCTGACCCACATCGGCACGCACGCGTCGCAAATCTTTTTCACGCCGAGTGGGAAACACCAAGCGCCCATTGACCAACACCGTGCCACTGGTGGGTTTCACAAAACCGTTGAGGGTGCGAAGCAGCGTCGATTTGCCTGCGCCATTGCGACCCAGAATAGCCACTTTCTCGCCCTGCTGAATGTGCAACTGGTCCACCTGCAAAATGGATCGGCCAGCCACATTGAAGGTCAGGTTTTGAATATCAATGATGGGTGTCATAGCAAGGCGTTCCGAATTCTGCGGCTGATTGCATCAAACACAGTCACCATCAACACCACCACAATCAAAATACTGGACAAACGCCCCCACTGAAACAACGACACCGCTTCAGAAATAAGCAGGCCCAAACCACCGGCACCGATGATGCCCAAAATGGTCGAATCCCGAATGTTGTATTCCCAAATGTACAAATGGCTGCTCACCCATTGCGGCAACACATTGGGCCACACCGCCCAGAAAAATGTTTGCGACGGTGTTGCGCCCACGCCTTTGACCGCCTCAATAGACGCCATGTCCAGCGTTTCAATCGATTCAGCAAACAACTTGCCGTAAGTACCCAGGCTGTGAAATGCAATCGCTAAAATACCAGCGGTGGGCCCCAAGCCAACAATACCCACCAGCACCAAACCAAACACCAGGGTGTGAATGGAGCGAGACACATCCAACACCAACCGCGAGAACGCTGTGAACAACCATGGAGCCTTGATGTTCTTGGCGCTCAACACACCCAAAGGCAAGGCCAGAATGGCACCCAGCAGGGAACCCAAGGTGGCAATTTTGAACGTAACCCAGGCGGCAACACCAAGTTGCTGCACCCACTGCTTTTCAACTTCCTGACGGTTCTCGACACGCAACACCGTGCCGTCGTCGCTTTTGTATTCGTAAGCCGGGTCACCAAACCAGACATCCACCACGCTGGGTCGTGAAAACTCAACCGCTGTTTTGATGAAGTTGGCAATCGGGTTTCGCCCGGTGCTTAGATCGCCGGCTGCAGCCAGGCTCCACACACAGCCAACAATGATCAAGCCATACAAAAAGACCAGCCCGGAAAACCCGAGCCGGCCCTTCAGCTGGTTTTTGAACTGCAACCAATTCATGACAAATTGCCCACCCGTTTATTTGGGTTGCAAGCGGCCAGTGGCCAAACCAGCGTCACGAATGGGCTTGTAGTAACTGTTGTCTTTTTTGACAAAACCTGTGTAGCGCGGTGGCAGCAAGTTGGGCTGATTTTTCAGCTCCGCACCCACGCCCACCAAGGCGTCTTGCAGCTTGGCCACGAACGCTTTGTCGGCAAACAGTTTCTCGCTGACAGCCACTGCGTCGTTGGGTAAGGGGTCTGAAGTCCAGATCACTTTTGAATCGGAGGCTTTGATCAAGCCCTCGGCGATCATCGCATCGCGGTTGCGGTTGTAATCTGCACCGGCATCCAGAACTCCTTGAGCCACTTGGGTTTCAATGGCTTGGTGCTTGGTGTAAATCACCTTGGAGAAATAAGTGTCGGGGTTGATGCCCTGTTTCTGGAAAAAATAGTAAGGAATGAGATAGCCCGAAGTAGACCCTTTGTCTCCGAAAGCAAATGTTTTGCCTTTCAGGTCAGCCGGGCTATTGATGCCACTTTTCGGGTTGGTCACCATGATGGCGAAGTATTCTGGCTTGCCTTCATATTCAATGGTGGCCACGGCCTGCGCTTTGGCCTCGTTGTTGGCCAGCACATAACCCCAAGGGCCCATCAAGGCGATGTCTGTTTCGCCATTGGCCAGCGATTTGGCCAAGCCTTCCCAACTATCCACGGTGCGCAACTTGACTGGCTTACCCAGTTTTTTCTCGAGATACTGCGCCAGTGGCGTGTAAGTGGCGTCGTTTTTGTCTTTGTCGGGTTGGTACAATCCAACGCCAAACTGGATCACATCTTGCGCCAACACGGGGGTGGCGAGGCAGGCCAACGCAAAACCACCGACCAAAGCACGGGTCAAAAATCGCATATTTATTCCTGTAGAAAGATAAGAGAAGCGCAAAGGGCCCCGGGAGGCCCTTTATTCGCTGCGTCAGGCTTAAAAGTTACAGCAAGAAAGGAGCTTGGCCCGCACGCCCAGCTGGGTTTTTAAAAACTAAATCATTTCTGCGAACAATCCCGTTGAACAACAGTGGGTGCGTGTGTTTATATTAACCACCCGTGCATCGACACACTCGAAATTAGAAGCATTCCTCTGCGGGTAAAGGTTGTTTTGAAATCTCATCTTGTTACCCTAAAAGCGCTGTTTTACACATTTAGGAGAAGACGTCATGGCAGATCTGGAACATTACAAAGCAAAGCTGAATGCTCAATTGGATGAATGGAAAGCCGACTTGGACAAGCTCAGAGCAAAAGCCGATGGGAAATCCGCCGACGCAAGAAAAGACTTGAACGAATCGATCGAGCATTTGGAAGCCAAGCTGGCCCAAGGTCGAAGCAAACTTGACGAGTTGAGGAATTCCAGCGAAGAAGCCTTTTCAAGCATGAGAGAAGGCGCCAACAAGGCTTGGGACAACATCAAAGAAGCGTTTGACAACGCAAAGTCCAAGTTCTGATTGCTTAACCAGGACTTTGCACTGGCTTACTGTGCAAACAGCACCTCGTAAGCCTGTTGCTCAAGCGCTGGGGTCGTCAATGGCCCCAGCGACACCGTTTCTTCATAAAACGACTGGCACTCGAACAAGCCGCCGCCAAATTCTTCCTCTGTGAGGATGTAACCCAAAGAATTGTGGGTCAACCCCAACATCATCATTGGGCTCTGTGAGCGTGCGCGCAGCGAATCCGCCAACCCCCGCGACCCCTCCCCAGGAATGCTCACCATTTCCAGCGTCGCTTTCGGATCGTCGCCTGAACCCAAGCGAATACGACTCACTGCCGTTTGCGCATACAACGCAGCTTGTGGAAGGTTTTCGTAACCAGGCAGTTGTGCCAATTGCTCGCCAGCGGGCGTGAAGTTGTAATACCCATTGAAACTGCGCAACACCCCTGCCCCAATGAACAAAGGATTGGTCACCGGCAACAGCGCGTTGGCATGCTGCACTTGCATGCCATTTTGCAACACCACTGGGTTGGACATGCCATTCAAAGCCGCTTGAGCCACCTGCACGCCCAAGGCGTTGGCTCTTTCATAAGGGTCTTCTCCGGCCGGGGCTCGTGGCGCCGAATCCGCAATGGCCCCGTTGTAATACAACACCGTGGACTTGAAGTTGTTCTCCAATGTTCTTAGCGCGCCGCCCACCCAGTCGGTATGCACCAGCCGGTTGCTCAAGCCCAGCACGGTGGGGTGTGCAGAATAATTCAGCACCGCGCCCAATACTGTGCCATCGGCCGCCCGGGCTTGAAGCAAGGTCAGGTGTGGGTCGGGCGTGCGCATGTCTTCTGGGTCACAACGCCTGAAGTTGTTCAAGCGGGCCTCACCTTCCAGCAGAGTTTGACCGTATCGCACCTCAGCCGGCTGCAAATTGGCCAGGGCCTCTTGCGTTGCAGCCGCGACAAGCTGATACAACCCTTGTTGCACATTTGGGTCGCAAGCCTGGGCTGGGTCTGCCTGATCACAATCCAGCCAACTGTTGGGCACACCACCCCACAGGCCCTGCAAATCGGCACCGGAATGGGTGTGGGTTTGTGCAAACAGCACATTGTCTGGCTGGGTGTTGGCGGCCTGCGCCACTGCATCCTTCAAGCGGCTCTGAATCACATTGCCCGCGCCAATGGCATCGATGGTCACAAACACCAGTCGATTGACTGTGTCGGCCTTGTCTTCAATCACGAATACGCGCACGAATGTACCATCGCCAAGCCCGCTGGCTGGCGGGCCGCCAATGTCGAAATTCACCACATCGCTGGGGCCATTGAAATCAAAGCCACCATAACCGCCAAGATTGAATTGCTGCAGCTTGCCAACCACGGGTGTGCTGCCTGACATCACACCTTGCAACTGCGCAGGCGTTGGGTCGATGCTGCGCTTGGCTGATGCGGCCTTAAAATGCGACACATCGAGTTTGGGGCCATCTACAACGGGTGGTGGGGGATCGACAATCACAGGTGGATCGTTTTCTGACACGTCAGTGCGTGCCGGTTCGCCAACACCACCACCATCACTCATGCAGCCAACCAAGCCGCCCAAAGCCAAACACATCATTCCCACCCACACTGTACGCATGCGGCAACTCCTATTCATTTCAAAGCGGGGTTGAAACCCCGGGAAGCACAAGGCAAGCCATTGCACACATCAATCAAAGCACCTCCCCGTGTCAGGAAGGCCGACTTCATGTCCATGTTCTTTTCTTCATTGCGCGGGTGACCATGCGGATCTGCACCATAGCCTTCGGCCATGGGACGGTTGTCCAAGGGTGGCGGTGCGCTGCCGTTGGGGTTTTCAGAACCGTCTGCGTTGGTTCGAGGCCCGCTGTCCCAAACAGTCAAGGCATTACCCACATGTGGGTATTTCGGGATGCATGGCAGCCCAAAGTAAGGATGGTCATCGGGGTGCCTGCGGCCAAACGACACCAGCGGAAACTGCTGTTGTTCGGCGCGCACCGCCGGGTGCACCCGCTTGAGCACAGCCGGGCCACGTTGGGCCGAAGGGCCGCCCACCACCGCAGGGCACTGCAAAGGCGCCTGAATGGTGCGGGCCATGATCTCGGCGGTGTTCATGTACACCTGATGGTCCGCAAAAGCAGGTATGAGAAGCACCCGTTTGTCGGGCTTGGTACCAGGTAACGCGCGACCCGGCGCCAGGCTCCAGGCGTAACCATTGTTCTCACCCCGATCCCAAACCATCTGGATCAGCGACAAAATAAACTGTTGATCAAGTGAGGCTGGGTAGGCGTTGTAAAAAGCCGGTGCGTATGGCGCAAAGTCCACCGACCGCTGCAACAGGGTCGAATACGCCATGCCGGGTACGCCCAATGTGGCTGAATCGATGTCAGGCGACACAGCGGTGACCGGGCCGCCGTTGATGCCGCCCTGCGAATTGCCGTCGTAGAACAAAGTGCTGCGGTCAATCACGCACTCACCTTTCACCTGAAACGCCGGGTTTGTGCAAAAGCCGTTCTCCGAGATCATCGCCCTGCCCAGCATGGTGAAATTCAAAAAGCCTTGCTGCAAACGGTCGGTCAGGCGATTGAATCCGCTGAAGTCAGTCAACATCAGCACCGTGCTGGCGATGTCGCCGCCCGCGACATCCCACAATGGGTCGTACTTGCGGTTGTCATTTTGATCATCGGGCAGGTTACCCGTGGCCAACCCCGCCCAGTCGACCATGCAAAACACGAAGTTGTGGCGCTGCGCCATGGTTCTTACGTTGAGGTCGTAGGTGTTGCCTTCATCGCGCGAGCCCAACAAGCCATGACCATACAAAGAAGCGCGACCGGGCACGGCGCGTTCAGCCTGCGCAGGGTCTGCCGCATCACCCATCGTTTTGCGGGCAATTGAACAAATAAAGGGAACGCGCGCATTCGGGGTCAGTGGATTGCGCTGGGGCAAAGCCGTGGCCGGGCTGGATCCGGGCAATAGAGAGTAATTGTAAGTGCCGCCCGACACGCAGTTTGGGCTGGTCAAAAAGCATGGCACCTCGATGTGACCACGAATACGCCGCGCTGTGATGGCACTGGCACCGCCGTTCTCCGGGTTATCGATGACGGCATCAATCGTGAACGCGGGTGACGCATCATTGGTGGCTGCAATCGACTCATCACGAATGTGCACCAGGCGCTCGGTGAGGTTGCGCCCGGAAGCCACTGTGAAATCCCACGCAAGGTATAGCGAATCGCGTTCAACGCCGGCCTGGCTCAGCACATCGAAAAGGTCTTCCATCAGCGGGGTTCTGGCCTGCTGTGCTGCGTCACTCAAAGGCGTTTTGTCACGATACTGTGCAAACACGGGCGGGGCCTCAATGATTTGCCCTGCGGTGTTTTTCAAGTTGCGCAGTGCCACGATGTAGCGGCGCCCCGGCTCCAGGTTCTTGGCCACGCGAATCACCAACGCTGGCCCGGGGTCGCTGTTGGGTAAAGCCAAACTACCTTTGGTGAGGTTGGCATCCATTTCCGCCCAGATCAGTTGCTTCTTCAAAGTCAACGTATCGATCAGAACAATAGGCTGCTCAGGTTGCAGGCTTGCTTCAATTTTGGTGATGGGTACAGCCCCCGTCTGTTCCAAATCAAGGCCGGGAATACGCGTCAGAATGGGCTGACCGGGAGAAAAGCCATCGTTCCGGTTCCAATCGGTCGGATCAATCGGCTTGCCCAGGATATTTTTGGGCATGGCCAACACGTTCAGGTTCACACGCATCTTGGTGTCGGTTTGAGTGTCGGCGGTGGTGAAATAATTATTCGGGAAAGGAAACAGACAATACGACGGATCAATCGGATCGCAACGATCCGCGCCAGCGGGGGGCGCGCCTGTGCCGGCCGGCTCGCTACGCACAATTGGATCACTGGGGAACAAAGGAGGCTTGGGGTCACCACCGCCAGGATTACCACCACCGCCGGGATTACCACCACCGCCAGGATTACCACCACCGCCAGGTCCCTCCTCGTTGGGGTTGGTGGTTGTCGGTCCTGCCACTTGCAACGAATCGTCGCCACCCAGGCAGCCACCCAGCAACAACACACCCGCCAGCAGCAGGGTCGCGTTTGCGCCTTTCATATCTTTGTCTCCGATGCTGGGGTCTTGTATTCTGCCCCTAAGTTACATTAATGTAACTTCAGATTAGAGCACCTCGATGTAATGCGTCTAGTGCAAATATTCCATCAGAAAAACACATCATGACCCCAGAAAAAAAACAAACCCGCATGAAACCAGAGGATCGAGAGCGTCAGCTTCTCAGCGTGGCCCAGTCGATGTTCATTGAACGAGGCTATCAAGGCACCGCCATGGAAGACATCGCCAAAGCCGCCGGTGTAACCCGACCTGTTGTCTATAAGCTCTTTGGCCACAAAGACGGTGTGTATCTGGCCTGCCTGAAGCGTGCGCGTGAATCCTTGAACCGTTACATCGTGGAATCTGCTTTGGCGGGCAGCTCGCTCGAAGATCGATTGCGTGGCGGCATTGAGGGCTATTTTGGTTTTGTCGAAAACGAACGCGACACCTGGCGATTCCTCTACGACAGCGGCGTCGCCGTGGCAGGCGATGCTGCAGAAGAAGCCTCACGAATGCGCTTTGACACCGTCAATCGCATTGCAGCATTGTTGAGCGATTTGAAACCCCGTTTTGAAGACATTGAAGTGCAGGCACTCGCTCACGCTTTGTCGGGTGCGGGTGAGCAAATGGCCAAATGGTGGGTCACACAGCCCCAAACACCCAAAGCACTGGTGGTCGACACTTTGTATCACATGTCAATGCACTGGCGGCTCCCCGCAAACAACAGCTGATTACGCACTCTTAATAGCTAAAAATTATTTGTAATATTTATCCATTAAATTTTGCAATTGCAGCAATTTTCGCTATCATGGTGGATTAATAAATATCTCGTCATTCATTAACCATCCACGGAGGATTAATCCATGTCACTAATCAACACCGAAATCAAGCCATTCAAAGCCACTGCATACTGCCGCGGCAAAGAAATCCAATTGACTGAAGCCGACGTGAAAGGCAAGTGGTCTGTGTTTTTCTTCTACCCAGCCGACTTCACCTTTGTGTGCCCCACTGAATTGGGCGACCTGGCCGACCAATACGAAGAATTGCAAGCCATGGGCGTAGAAGTGTTCTCTGTGTCCACCGACACACACTTCGTGCACAAGGCATGGGCTGACACCACCGAAACCATCGGCAAGATCAAGTTCCCAATGATTGGCGACCCCACAGGTCAGATTTCCCGCAACTTCCAGGTCATGATCGAAGAAGAAGGCTTGGCACTGCGCGGCACCTTCGTGATGGACCCACAGGGCATCATCAAAGTGATGGAAGTGCACGACCTGGGCATTGGCCGCGACGCATCTGAACTGAAGCGCAAAATCCAGGCCGCCCAGTACATCGCCAAGAACCCAGGCCAGGCTTGTCCAGCCAAGTGGAAAGAAGGCGACGCCGCCTTGACCCCTTCACTGGACCTTGTTGGCAAGATCTAATTCAACACCACCTGTGTTGACCGAAACCGCTCCCCACAAGGGGGCGGTTTCTACAGACCAAGAACAAATGGAGTACCCATGCTAGACGCAAACATCAAACAGCAACTCAAAACCTACCTGCAAATGCTTCGCCACCCCATTGAATTGGTGGCCTCGCTGGACAACAGCGAGAACGCGCACAAGATGGAAGAGCTGGTCAAGGAAATCGGCGAATGTTCAGAACTGGTTTCTGTTCGTTTTGACGGCGATTACACCTTGCGCCCATCGTTCTCGATTGCAAAGAAAGGCGAAGAAGGTCGAGTGCGTTTTGCTGGCTTGCCCATGGGTCACGAATTCACCTCCTTGCTGTTGGGCTTGTTGCATGTGGGCGGTCACCCTCCCAAGATTGACGCCGACACCATCGAACAAATCAAAGGACTGAGCGCGCCAGCCAATGGCGGCCACTTCGAAACCGTCATCTCGCTGAGCTGCCACAACTGCCCGGATGTAGTTCAGGCATTCAACACCATTGCAGCATTGAACCCGGCTTTCAGCCACACCATGATTGACGGTGGCATGTTTCAGCCATTGGTGGAGCAGCGCAAAGTGATGGCGGTGCCCACCGTGTTTCAAAACGCCGAGCACAATTTTGGCTCAGGCCGCATGACGCTGGAAGAAATTGTTGCCAAACTCGACACGGGTGCCGCCGAAAAAGACGCAGAAAAACTCAACGCCAAAGGCGAGTTTGATGTTCTGATCGTGGGCGGCGGGCCAGCGGGCGCATCGGCTGCCATTTACGCAGCACGCAAAGGCGTGAAAACCGGTGTGGTTACTGAAAAATTCGGTGGCCAGGTGCTGGACACGCTCGGCATCGAGAACTTCATTTCAGTGAAAGAAACCGAAGGGCCCAAACTGGTTGCAGCCCTGGAACAACACGTCAAGGAATACGACATTGACGTGATGAACCTGCAGCGCGCCAAAGCCCTGAAGCAGATTGACGGCAACAAGCTGGAAGTTGAACTGGAAAATGGCGCAAAACTAACCAGCAAAAGCATCATTCTGAGCACCGGTGCACGCTGGCGCGAAATGAATGTGCCGGGCGAAGCCGAGTACCGAAACAAAGGCGTGGCCTACTGCCCGCACTGCGATGGCCCACTGTACAAAGGCAAGCGCGTGGCCGTGATCGGCGGCGGCAACAGTGGGGTAGAAGCCGCCATCGACCTGGCGGGCATTGTGAAGCATGTCACCTTGTTCGAATTCGACACCAAGCTGAAAGCCGACGCTGTGCTTCAGAAAAAGCTGCACAGCTTGCCCAACGTCACGGTCATCCTGAACGCATTGACCACCGAAGTGAATGGCGACGGCAACAAGGTCAATGGTTTGACCTACAAAGACCGAGCCACCGACGAGGTTAAGCAGGTTGAACTGGAAGGCATTTTCGTACAAATCGGCTTGCTGCCCAACACCGACTGGCTCAAGGGAACACTGGAGCTGAGCAAACACGGCGAGGTGGTTGTGGATGCGAAAGGCCACACCAGCCTGGATGGCGTATTTGCAGCAGGCGACTGCACCACTGCGCCTTACAAGCAGATCATCATTGCAATGGGTGAAGGTGCCAATGCCTCGCTAAGCGCCTTTGATCACCTGATTCGTCAGTGATCTGAACCCACGCATCACTGCGGTGTTGTAAACCAGAAAACCCGAGCTTAATACTCGGGTTTTTTCTTCTGCACGTGCAATTTCCCGAGGTGCTTCACCCACACGCTTTCTGCTAGCATGCATTGTCGATCTCTATCTGCCCACTGCATGCACCCATGAACACAATCGCCTTGATTCGCGTCCTGTCATTTTCCGCACTGCTCTGCCTTGGCCTCGCAACGCCACATGCGTTCGCGCAAACCGCCCCGGTCCTGCCTGCAAATGCTGTGCAAGAAGCAGAACTGAAAAGCTGCCTGTTGGCAGAACAAGAGGGCTTGATGCGTTTCAAAGCCCTCGAACAACGGGCCACCGAATTGCGCACCATTGAAGGCCAATTGACCAGCCAGCGCCAGGCGCTTGAAACACAACGTGCCAACATGAACAAAGGCCAACCAGACAGCGAGGCCGTGAACCGGTTCAACAACAACGTGAATGATTACAACGAACGAAGCGACCGTTTGAACGCAGAGAAGCAGGATTTCGAGGCCGTTAAAGCCACGTACAGCACTTGGCTTGACAATACACTGAAGCCCGCGTGCGACCCACTGGCCAACCGCCCGGTGCCTGCCATGGTCATTTTTTATGCGTGCCAGTTCGACCAACCACAACCATTGGTTGATGTGCCTTATTGCGCAAAGCTGGACAAATTGGACACCTTGAAAGCCTGTGTGGCGAAAGCCGCAAGCAAAGCCGACGCCATGAACCAATGCGCAGCCTTGTAATCCAAACAAGCAATCAACTGATTGTGCTGTGTACACCTTGGCCAACCTGATGCGTTACTGAAAGCTTCTTCACACACGCAGTTCAATCAACCCATGCAGTTCATAGAGGTTATCGACAATTGAGTATCACCACGCTGTTGGCAGGCCCGGTGTTGCGGCGCATGCAGATCGATCGGCTGACCATCTGGCTGGCCACCTCCAAACCGGTGAAATGGCGCTTAAGCCTACACCCCACTGGCCAGGATTCCCAAATACACGACTTGCGCAGTCAAGTGACCACCTTGGCCTTGGGGCAACACTGGTATGTTCATCTCATCGATTTGCCGCTTGAAACCGAGTTGCCATGCGACACCTGGATAGGCTATCGCCTGTGCCACCGCAGCGATTCGAACGACGAGTGGATTGACATCACCCAAACGCACCCGCACTTGCTGTACCAAGGCAAAGAAAACCTCGGTTTTGTCATTCACAGCCGCATGAGGGAAGTGTTGCATGGGTCGTGTCGCAAACCCCATTTCGGCAGGCGGTCGGGCGTGCCAGCAGGCGACGGCTTGGTGCGTGCCGACCAACTGCTTTTTGAACGCGCCAACACGCCTGAGCAGTGGCCAGCCCTGCTCATCATGAGTGGCGACCAAATTTACACCGACGACGTGGCTGGCCCCATGTTGGCCGCCATTCACAAGCTGCTTCATGTGTTAAAACCCGTTGAAGAAAGCCTGCCCAACGAGTTGGTCAACAACAGCACGGAATTGCACAGCAGCAAGGCCAACTACTACCAGCGCGAAACCCTGCTACCCAAAACAAAAGCCAACAAAGACATTCGCACGGTGTTGTTCACCGGCGTGAAAAAGCCTGTGTTCACCACCGACAACGCACGCAACCATCTCATTTCACTGGCTGAAGTCATGGCCATGTACATGCTGTCGTGGTCGCCGATTGTGTGGCGATACACCGATCTAGGGCTGCCCGACGCGGTGCCAACGCCCTTTGTGGAACGGTACGACAGGCAGGTGGAACGCATTGAAGAGTTTGCCAGCGAACTGGGCAAAGTACAGCGCTTGATGGCGCACATCCCGGTGGCCATGATGTTTGATGACCACGACATCACCGACGACTGGAACCTCAGCGCCGACTGGGAAGAAACGGCTTTCAGCGAGCCGTTTTCGCGACGAATTATTGGCAATGCCTTGGTGGCCTATTTGATCTTTCAAGGCTGGGGCAACGCACCGGAGCACATTCCAAAACAGTTCATTGAACAGGTACAAACCACTCTTGATGCACCGGGCGATGAAACCCATGAAATACTCATCACCGACCTGATCGCGTTTCGCGGCTGGCAATACCAGTGGAACACCAACCCCACACTCATGGTGATCGACACGCGCACCAATCGCTGGCGTTCTGGAACAAACCCCGCCCATCCTTCCGGTTTGATGGATTGGGAATCGCTGTGCGAACTTCAACAACGCCTGCTGGGTCATGATTCCGTGGTGCTTGTTTCCGCTGCACCCATTTTTGGGGTCAAGCTGATTGAAGGCATTCAAAAAATATTCACCTGGTTTGGCAAACCGCTCATGGTGGATGCTGAAAACTGGATGGCCCACCGAGGCGCTGCCAACACCTTGCTCAACCTGTTTCGCCATGGCAAAACACCCAAAAATTTCGTGATTTTGTCGGGCGATGTGCACTACTCTTTTGCGTACAAAGTGGAATTGCGTGGCCGCACGGAAAGCCCTAATATTTGGCAAATCACCAGCAGCGGGTTTCGCAATGAATTCCCCAGACGCCTGCTGGATTTACTCGACCGCCTGAATCGCTGGCTGTACGCACCGCACTCGCCTTTGAACTGGTTCACCAAACGCAGAAAGATGCGAATTCTGCCGACCAAGCCAGAACCTTCCAGCCGGGGGGAACGGCTGGTCAATGGAAGCGGCGTGGGTTTGTTGACTTTGGATGATCAAGGCGCACCGCTAAAAATTGCTCAGTTAACGGCCGACGGCGACACAGTGCACTTTAATTGAGCATACTGTAGCCCCGTACCATTGAGCGTCGCGCGTATTCACACAAACCATGAACCAAGCCAGTCTTGTCCGCCTGTTGTTGCTGTCGATGATTTGGGGCTCGTCCTTCGTGTTCTACAAAATTGCAGTGCTGGAAATGCCAGTCACTTTGGTGGCTGCCCTGCGAGTCATGTTCGGGGCTCTGTTCCTTGCACTCTTGTTTCTGGTGTGGAAGAAAAAAACTCAAATTGCCAAACGCTGGAAGTTGATTGGCTGCATCGCTGTGTTTGCAACCGCATTGCCCTTCACTTTGGTGGCGTATGCCTCGCAAACAGTCACCGCGTCCATCATGGTAATTGTGAATGCCACAGCGCCCATTTGGGCTGCGTTGGTGGCCCTGGTGTGGAACCGCAGCGTGCCTTCGCCCCTGGCCTTGTTAGGTCTTGGGCTGGGCCTGGCCGGCGTGTCGTTGATTGTCGGCCTTGACACCGCCACACTGAACACCGAAGGCACTGGCTTGGGCATTGCCGCCGCATTGGGCGCGGCAGCCTGTTACGGCGTGGCCACCAACATGGCCAACCACCTTGGGCAAGACATCGACCCCATGACCAACGCCTTTGGCTGCCTGTTGCTTGGCTCACTCATTTTGCTGCCCTTCGTCCCATTCAATTTGCCAGCCACCATGCCCAGCGGCGCTGCGTGGTTGGCTGTGCTCGCCGTTGGGGTGCTGTGTAGCGGCTTTGCCTACCTGCTTTACTTTCGGTTGGTGATGGACATCGGCCCCACCTCGGCACTCACAGTGACATTTCTAACACCAGTGTTCGGTGTTTTATGGGGCTATTTGTTTCTCGGTGAGCAGGTGGGCCTGCACACCCTGTTTGGCGGGCTGATGGTGATTGGCGGTACCGGTTTGGCGGCGGTGTATGGGCTGAAAAAACCAGAATTGACGGAATTGAAAGAAGCCTGAACACTGAGCCTGAAAACATTCAGCGGGTGAGCATCACGCTTTGACAATCCATTGAATTGACATTCACATCAACCGAATTCAGGTTCACGCCGAGAACAACAAGCAGGTTGTCCAGAATGTCGCCCACCGAGCCCAAGATAGGACTCAATACGGGCCTTAAAACGTTCAGAAGTGTGTTGACAAGCCCATTGACAGTGCCACTGATCAAAGGCCCAACAACAGGCAAAACCACGTTCAAATTCAAGTTCGTGTTTGCCAACACACCGCCCAATGTATCGCCCACACTCAGGTTTACGGTTTGCGTATAAGGCGCTACGCCCTCAAAGGTTTCCTGAACCGGGTCCGATTCCAGGCTCGCTTGCGCACTCAAGGTCACCCCCGCATTCACCAAGCCTAATAAAGTGATATTCAAAATATTGGAAGGCGCGCCACAGGTGAGCGAACCCACATTCGTATTCAAATTGCTGGCACTGTTGGCAATGCACAGCTGGGCCAAAGCGGGCACCACAGTCATGGTTAACGTATTATTTGCCCTTGGGTAGCGACACTCCATGGTGTTGACTTCAGCAAGCCCACCCGCGGCACGCAGTTGTATGCGCATATCGAGCGCACTCAGGCTGATCAATGCGATGTTGATACCCAAAGGTTGGCGAACACGAACATCCAAACCAACCTGTGTTGTTTTCGCCTGAACGAGTGGGTTCTTGTACGACTCTTTGCGGCCCACAAACACCTGCGGCGCCTCCAATACCTGCACCCCCACATCCAGGTTCAGCAAGCCCGAACTGATTGGCACGGTAAACCCGCCGCCCTTGGACGCATTCAACACAGTTGCCTGAAGCAACTGCCCGAAGTTGGCCGCCAAAGTGGTGTTGCTTTGACCAGATAAATCAACGGCCAGCAGGTCGCCAACCGTGACGTCCACCGCATTCAGTGGGCCAGACAACAAACCCAGCAAACCCTCAGCCTGAACCACCTCACCGGCGGCCCCGGTGCCCACCGCCAATGATTCCTGCAGCAGGGAAAGCGCGGACACATTCAAGGCCAGTAAATCACCCACGGTTGCAACACCCAGCTGGGTTTTTAACTGCAGCAAATCAACCTGCACATTGCTTCCCAGCAAACCGTCCCATTGCAACGCACTCAGGCTCACACTGCCTCCCCCCAGGGATGACAACAAACCGTTGAGCAAAGCCGACTGTGTGCTGTCTACGCTGAGCAACCCAGACGAAACAGTGCCCACCACCGTGGGTGCATTGGTTGCCTCAGCAAGCACCGAAATTTCCCGGTTCGGGAAAAATGGCAAAATGGCAGCCACATTGCGTGTGATGCTCACCCGGCTGGTTAGCGCATTGTCGCAGTCTGCAGTCGTTGCGCCATCAATCACGCAATTCAACACCACGGTGTCGGTGTCAAGCAAACCATTTTGTAGACCGATTTCACGCGCCTCGGGAAAAGCGGGACCATCACTCATTTGTCGCGCAGCGGTCAAGGCCACCATGTCTGCAATACTCTGAACACGATTCTTTTCCCACGCGGAATGCCCCACGGCAAGCACCCCAAGCGCGCCCATCGACATGGTCAAAGCAAACAACGTGAAAATGGTGTAGGCGCCGCGCTGGCGATGAATGTGGCGACGAACATGGCGACGAATGTGACCTTGCTTAATCATTGTTGGGCTCAACCCGCGTCACGGATTCAGCCGACAAACTGTCCGGCAAAGGAAGAAAAAACGTGTTGCCAAGAATTGGGTTTGCGCTGTAGGCCGGGTAGTCCAGCCGCAAACGAAGGCAAGTCGAGTCGCCGCAGGCGAACGAATCCACATTGGGCACCACATTGGCGCGAAAGCTGCCCACGTAATTGGGCAACAAGGAAGAAAGGGCGTTGCGTGCCGTGTTTTCGTAATCGGTTTCGGAAAAGCCACTTCTAAACACCGTGGCTTGTCGGGCAGCCTCGCTGGTGGTGTTGTTCATGATCAACATTGCACCCAGCAAAACCGAATATTCAACGATTGCAAACACCACCGTCAGCAGGATTGGAATGGTCAGCACCAGCTCGATGAGCATGGCTCCTCGCTGAACGAGTCTGGAAGCGATCACAATATTACCCCAAAAAGGTTAACCCTTAAGTGGTAATCATAATACCGACAAAACAGCAAATTTACTATCGAACATAATTGCGATAAACGCAGTAAATCGGCCTCAGTTCCACGAATTCAGCCGAAAACGGCGGACATCAACCAGCTTTCGGTGCAATTTCAACAGCCTGCCCGGGTCGCAGCAAGGCGTTGGGATTGATCACCACCTGGTCTTGCGTACCAACCCCCTGAACCACCTCGACTGTTGCAGCCATGTTTTTACCCAGGCTCACTTTGCGGAACTGAAGCAGATTGTTGCCATCGACCACCACCACAGTCGCTCCACCGTCTCGATAGACCACCGCGTTGGCAGGTACAGTGACACTGGTTCCAACGCCATTGGCCGACACCGTCAACCCGCCGGTCAGCCCTGCTGGCAACCGCAGCGCGCGGTTGTCCAGCTCATACTCCATGCGCACCGTGCCAGTGTCTGCATTCAGCTCCCCGGCAGACCTTGCAAATTTAACGGGCAAGGACTCACCCGGTTGCTCAGCCAAAACCAGCTGACCAGCCTTTTGGGTGTCTACTCGAAAAAACTGGGGCTGAGGAATATCCACTTCCACACGCATCACATCGTTGTTGATGATTCGGTAGAGCATGCGGGTGTCGTTTGGACTGACCCGATCGCCCCGGTCAATGTTGCGCTGGGTGATCGTGCCATGAAAGGGCGCGCGTACAGTCAGGTAAGCAACCTCGCTTTGCAATCGGTTCACCTCTGCATTCGCAGCGGCCAGATTGGCTTGGGCCACCTCTTTCATGGCTCGCAGTTCATCGATTTCCCGGGCCGACACCGCACCTGCCTGTCCTAAAGGCTCTGCCCGCTCCAGATTCTGAGAGGCAACCAACAACTCGGCCTTTCGTTGTAACAACGCCGCTTTCGATGCCAGAAGTGAAGCCTCCAGTTCCGGCGCGGCGATGGTGGCCAACACTTCTCCGGATTTCACAACCGATCCAATATCCACCCGTTGAGCGGTCACAAAACCGGAACTTCGCGCAAAAAGACTTGCCTCCTGATGTGGCGCAAGCCGCGCTGCGAACTGCAACGTAGAGGACTGCTCAAGCGGCATGGGAAACACCGTATTCACGACAGGTAAATCGGGCTTCGAAGCGGCAGCCTCCGAAGGTTTCGCCTGCACATTGATGTAACCAATCAATGCACCTCCAACCACGCTAAAAACCAAAGCAATCACTGCCAGTATAAAAACCCACTTCTTCATGCTGTTTCCTCCACCAGCGACTTGCCGGGTGTTTTTCCCTTCAATACAAATGCAAATACCAACGGCACCACGATCAGCGTGGCCACACACCCCGTCATCAAGCCACCAATCACGGCACGCGCCAAAGGCGCGTTTTGTTCTGCGCCCTGCCCCAAGGCCATCGCCATGGGCATCAAGCCGACCACCATGGTCAGGGCGGTCATCAAAATTGGACGAATTCGTCGGCGCACGGTGTCACATGCAGCATCCCACGCCGGGGCACCGGCAAGCCATGCGTCACGCGCAAAAGACGTCAACAACACGCTGTTTGCCGTAGTAATCCCCATGGTCATGATCAATCCCATCAAGGCAGGAACACTGATCGGCGTCCCGGTAACATACAAAGCGGCAACTGCACCTGACAACGCCACAGGAAGACTGCTCAACGCAACGAACGGCAACACCCAGGATTGAAAGTTGAAAACCATCACCAGAACAATCAACGCCAACGCCGACAACAAACCCATTCCCAAATCGCGAAACGCCTCGGTCATGGAGGTGGCTTGTCCATTCACATCGATTCTGTTGCCCGGCTTTAACCGACCTTTGACCTCATCGACCGCCTGCCTGGAAGCCTCAGCCAGGCCTTTCAGATCTGCACCGGGCGCATTGGCCAAAATACTGTTGACTGGAGCCAATGTTGAACGGCTAATGGTGGCGGGCACCACCCTTGGGGTAATACTTGCAATGGCCCCCAGTTGCACAGTTGAACCCGTTGCTGTGGTAACGGGCAGCCGGAGCAAATCCTCGGCCTTTTCAAGTTGCTGAAGGGGCGCTTTAACCTGAACCACGTAAGAAATGCCTGCGCGTGGATCCGACCAATAGCTGGGTGACACAGTCCCCCCTGTGCCCAGCACACCCAACAGAGTTTGCATCGCGTCGTTGGCGGTTACACCCAATTGCAAGGCCCGATCTCGATCAATCGAAACCACATATTCAGGCAGGTTTCTGACTTGACGAAGCATTTGATCAGTCACAGCATCGCTGCTGCTCAAACTCTTCAAAATATCGTTGGCAATGGCCGTGTTGCCAGCAACATCTCGACCTATCACACGGATTTCGGTGGACGTTGGTGTCAATCCCGACAGCGTTTGATTGGTGATGTCGGCTGGTAAAAACAAAAATTGAAAATCAGGGAAACGTGTTCTTAAAGCATCACGCAGCCTGTCCTGATAATCAAATGTACTGGCTGTCTTGGGGTTCAACTCGATCAGCATTTCCCCGTCAAAACCACCGATTGTGATGCTATCAACCCAAGCCAGGTTGACAGGGTCTGGTTGCCCGATCAGTTCCACCACCTGCTTCAATTCATCGCGAGGCACCACCTCACGGATCACCGCTTGAACCTGGGCAAACTGATTGGCTGTTTCCTCAACACGGGTGCCCGCAGGCGCGCGCAGGTAAAGCTTCAGCAAGCCCGCATCCGTTCTGGGGAAAAACTGTTGCTGGCTGTTGGCCAACAACGCTGTAGCCCCACCCACGGTCAACAGCACCACGAGAAGCACCACTGGCCACTTGCGCTGCAAAGCTGGCAGTGTATTGGCCACGGCCCCACCCAGCCTGTCAATGGCCGCCTCCAAACGATCGAAGCCGGGGTAATGACGTTCGCCTCTCTTTAAATACAGCGCAGCAAGCGTTGGAACCACAGTGCGAGAGAACAGATAAGACGCAGCCAAGGCTGCAATCACAGTGATGGCCAACGGTTCAAACACGTACCCCGCAATCCCTTCAAGTAAAAAAATGGGGGTGAACACAATGCATGTGGACAGAGTAGACACAAATTCGGGAAAAGCAACCTGCTTTGCACCAGCCAAGGCAGCTTGAGGGGCGCTCAGGCCCGAGGCAATGTTGCGGTTGATGTTTTCAATTTCCACCATGGCGTTGTCAACCAAAATACCAACCGCCAAGGCCATGCCCGCCAAACTCATCAGGTTCAAAGTGTGGCCGGTCAAACCGAGCACCACCACAGCCACCAATAGCGACAAAGGAATGGACACCAAAACAATGGCGCTCGATTTCAAAGAGCCTAGAAACAGGAAGACCACCAAACCCACCAAACAGCCGACAATCAAAATTTCCTTGGCGATGAGGTCCACCGCGCTTTGAACGAACACGGACTGGTCGAATATCGGGGTAACGGTTGCACCGGGTGGCGCTGAGGCCTGAATATCGGGCAATCGGCGTTTCACCTCCCGGATGATGTCAGTGGTTGAGGCGTTGCCAATTTTGATCATGCTGACCAGCACGGCACTACTGCCATCGACTCGGGTCAAATTCGTTTGTAAAGCGCCGCCATCCCTCACATCTGCGACATCTCGCAGCTTCACCACGCGACCGTCTTTGGCGCTGATTGGCAAGTTTTCAAAAACCTCCACACTCTCGGGCGCAGCATCAACGGATATTTGCATGTCCCGGCTGCCCTCACGAACACTGCCTGAAGGCAAGGTTTGGTTCTGCTCTGACACAGCCTGTGCCACATCAGCCGCCGACAGTCCAAACGCGGGCAACGCATCGGGTTTGAGGTCAATCATGATTTGTCGAATGGCGCCGCCGTATGGCAGGGTCAGGCGCATCCCGCCCACGCTTTGGATCTGCCCACGCAATTGTAATCGTGCGTAGTCAGCCAGCTGGCTTTGGCTCAAGGTGTCTGAAGACACCACCATGCTCATGATGGGCCGACTCGACAGGTTGTTGCGCACCACAATGGGTGGGCTCGTACCGGGGGGCATGCGTCGAAGAATGGTCTGGGACACCGCAGCCACCTGTGAAAGCGCCACGTCAATTTCAACATTTGGCTGAAACTCCACCCGAATCAGGCCCACGCCGTTGGTGGTTTGCGAGCTGATTTCCTTGATGTTGTCCACGTTGTTCAAGGTGGCCAACTCTGAAAATGAGGTGATTTTGCTGGCCATCTCGCCGGCGGTCAGGCCTTGATAAGTCCACACCACATTGATAACCGGTGTATCCACCTCGGGCAGAATGTCCACAGGCAATTGCCTTAAAGTAGAAAGCCCGAAAATCAATACCAGAATAGCCAAAGCCCCCATGGAAAAAGGCTTTCTCAACGCGTAATTCACCAACCACATGGTGTGTTGTCCTTCACTGCAGCACCTAGCGAAGCTTCTTTGAGCGAACAGAGATAGTTTTGTTCAATAAATTTTTACAATTCAATTCATAAAAACAAAAAGCCAGCTTCAAAGCTGGCTTTTTGAAGTGGTCTGGGGACCGACAAACTAAGCAGTCAGTCGTCGTCTCGATCCCGGCCCTTGCCTCGACCTTTGTTTTTGTACTTGCGACGATCGTCATCCCATCGGTCATCATCATCCCAACGGTCATTGTCGTAATAACGGTCACGGTCTTTACGTCGATACTCTCGGCGGTCGTCTACGTACACCACACGGTCTCGATACACGTAACGTTGTTCAATGTAGCGTGGGCTGAAATCGTAATAATCACGCGATTTCACGAAGTACACCGGGCGAGCGCAAGCACCATAACGGTCGCAGTATTTGCCCCATTTTTTCAAATGCCCGGGCGGCACATGCAAATACACAGGGGAAGCGATTCGGGCTTGTCGGCGAACAATCAATGGTTCATCGTAAACCAACACCGGGTAACGACCATTGTCAATATTGACCGTGCCATACACCCCTGGCAGCACTTCACCACCCACGCCAATCGACACATTCACTGCAAATGCTGCGCCGGGGAGCACGGCCAAGCCCAGCAAAGCCAAGCCGCTGGCCGTCAAGCGTTTAAAAGTGTTAAATTTCATTGCAAACCCTCCTACGAGATGTCAACTAAAACGCAACACACCCCGTTTGGTTGACTCGGGGAAAAGCCTGCAACTGGCAGGTTTGGCCCTATGATGAATTTCCCCACAACGAATAACGGAGAACTAAAAATGACTAAAACAATGCGTGGAACTGCCCTGGCAGTATTACTGAGCTTTTCGAGCAGCTTCATTGTGGCCCCCGCAAGCGCGGCCATTGTGACCACCGAGCAGGCTGTTGCAGCCCATCAAGATCGCAGCGAACTCAAACAGTTCTTTGATAGGGAAGACATTGCCACTGCACTTCAATCCCATGGCGTCAGCCCGGAAGCAGCCAAAGCACGTGTGGATGCCATGACCGAGGAAGAGGCACAAAAGCTGGCCGCACACATTGAGAATGCCCCTGCGGGCGCAGGCGTTATTGGTACACTGTTCGCCGTGTTCATTATTTTGTTGGTGACCGACATTCTTGGTTTGACCAAGGTGTTCCCCTTCACCCGTTCGGTTCGATGAAATCAAGCTTTAAACGTTTTACCCAGCTTGCCACCCTGCCGGCAAGCTGGATCCGCCTGGCGGGTTCAGCTTGTTTGGTTGCGGCCTTGGCAGGCTGCGCATTGCTGCCTTCCGTGCCTGCAAATTTGGAAAACACGGTGCAAACACAGGCCTCTGTTGAACTCGACGAAGTTCCTTTCTTCAGTCAACAAGACTTTTACTGTGGCCCATCCGCCTTGGCCATGGTATTGAATCACCAAGGTGAAAAAACCCAGCCTGAACAATTGGCTGAGCTGGTTTATTTGCCTGGTCGACAAGGCAGCTTGCAACTGGAAATGTTGGCTGCACCGCGCCGCATGGGTTACCTGGCCTACCAGATCGAACCCACTTTGCCCGCTCTGTTTGCTGCCCTCAATGAAAAATCACCCGTGGTTGTGCTCTTGAACCTGGCATTGCCAATGGCGCCTCAGTGGCATTATGCCGTGGTAGTCGGTTATGACGCAGGCAACAACAGCATGATTTTGCGATCGGGTGATCAGCGCCGTGAGTTGATCAAACTGCCTACCTTCCTGAAGTTGTGGCAGCGCAGTGAAAACTGGGGGTTCACCGTGATCAACCCGAAAGCGTCGCCACCGGCTTACACCAATGCACAGAACTACCTGAACGCGGCGGTGGCGCTCGAACGATCCAGTATCGACCAGGCTGCGCACGCCTACAACCAAGGTGGCAATACATGGCCCGGTCAAGCCTATTTTCATTTTGGCCTGGGAAACATTGAATTCGGACGAGGTAACTTCCAGGAAGCTGAACAAAACTATCGCAAAGCCGTGGGTGTGTATCCAGAGCTTGCAGATGGCTGGAACAACCTGGCCGAAGCGCTTTTAAGGCTTGATCGCAAAAGCGAAGCACGGGCAGCCATCAACAAGGCCATTGCCATTGGTGGCACTCGCCTGAGCACCTACCAAGACACTGCGCAGAAAATTCAGGTTCAATGATGCCAATCGATTGGGCTCAGGTATTGGGTTTTATCGCAGCCAGCTTGACCACATTGTCATTCTTGCCTCAGGTGGTTTATTGTTGGAAAACCCGCGACACGCGCAGCATTTCATTGGGCATGTACATTTGTTTTTGCCTTGGTGTGCTGTGCTGGTTTGTCTACGGCCTTTGGATTGAACAGTGGCCAGTGGTGGTTGCCAATGCAATCACATTGGTGCTGGCTGGGTCCATTCTTACTTTGAAACTTCGGTCGCACGCGCATGATTAAAGCCATACTCACCGGGCACACCAAAGGGTTGGGGCTGGGTATTTTGCAAGTCCTCAGCCAACAACACATTCCTGTACTGGGCATTTCGCGCAGCCACAACAGCCAGGCACCCAAAGAATGCTTGCAAATTCAACTGGATTTGTCTGACTCCAAACAACTTGAACACTGGCTGGGTGAGGGTGATCTGCTGGAATTCATCCAGAACGCCAGTGAGGTGCTTCTTGTCAACAATGCAGGGTGGGTCTCCCCCATTGGGCCATTGTCCACACAAGCCCCCCATTTGATTGCACAACATGTGCAACTGAATGTGGCTGCACCGTTGATGTTGTCCGCGTATTTGGCTCAGCACATCAACGATGAACAAACGCTTCGAATTTTACATGTGTCCAGTGGTGCCGCACGCAACGCCTACCCGGGCTGGAGTGTGTACTGCGCAAGCAAAGCTGCTTTGGACATGCATGCTCAAGCCATTCACATGGACGCACAAACACGAATCAGGATCTGCAGCCTGGCGCCCGGTGTCATCGACACCGACATGCAGGCTCAAATTCGCGATGTAGATCCTGCCCACTTTCCCAACAAACAGCGCTTCGTTGACTTGAAAAACAAAGGTCAGCTCAGCGATGCACAACACACGGCCACGGCCTTGGTCGAGTTTTTGTTGGGTACGCACTTCGGCACCAACCCGGTTGCTGACCTTCGGGGCTAAACAGGCCTTTGCGGGTATCCCCCACATTGACAATTGTTAAAATTGTTGAAAAAATGAACGTTCATTCAGTCTAAATGTCTATGTGTTGAAGCTTCGCGACACAATACCAATCCACGTCTGAACGAGTAAACCAACCGAGGTAGTACCATGATGTCCAAACGCGCAATATCACGGGCCAACTTTGTTGCATTGGCCGCCAGTGCACTTGTGCTGTCAGCATGCGGCCAAAAAGAAGGCAGCGCCACAGCAGCCCCTTCTGCCAATGCTTCCCAAGTCCGCGTGATTGAGGTGAAAGCCCAGCCAATTTCCCTTTACACCGAGTTACCGGGCAGAACCAGCCCCTACCTGATCGCTGAAGTGCGCCCACAGGTGAACGGAATCATTCAGTCGCGCTCATTTTCCGAGGGCGCAAATGTAAAGGCTGGTACATCGCTTTATCAAATCGACCCGTCCACGTACCAAGCCGCTTATGCCAGCGCCAAGGCGATGCTCGAAAAAGCACAAGCCACCTTGACCAGTGCAGAGATTCGCAACAACCGGTTTCAGGAGCTGTCCAAGCTCAATGCAGTGAGTCAACAGGAACGCGACGACGCCTATGCCAGCTTAAAACTGGCTCAGGCTGATGTAGCTTCTGCCAAAGCGGCCGTGCAAAACGCCCAAATCAACCTGAATTACACCAAAGTGAAAGCACCGATCAGCGGGCGAATTGGCCGCTCAGCCATCACACCCGGTGCCTTGGTTCAACAAGGGCAACCCAATCCTTTGGCCACCATTCAGCAACTTGACCCCATTTATGTTGACCTGACCCAATCCACCGCTGAACTGTTGCAACTGAAACGAGACCTCGAAAGCGGTGCCTTGAGTAAAGCCGGGAAAGACGCAGCCAAAGTTAAGCTGACTTTGGAAGATGGCTCAGCCTACCCGCACGAAGGCAAGTTACAGTTCAGCGATGTCACAGTCGACCAGAACACGGGCACCGTGACCTTGCGGGCAGTGTTTCCCAACCCTGACAACCAGCTGTTGCCGGGCATGTATGTGCGTGCCGCCCTGGAAGAAGGCGTGCGGGAAAATGGCATTTTGGTTCCACAACAAGGAATCACGCGTGACACCACAGGTGCGCCCTCAGCGCTGGTGTTGACGGCCGAAAACATGGTGGAAAAACGGGCTGTGAAAACGGCACGTGCCATCGGAAGCGACTGGTTGATTGAAGCGGGGTTAAAGCCCGGTGACCGACTGATTGTGGAAGGCATACAGAAGGTCAAACCTGGCCAACCCGCTCAAGTGATTGAATCCGCAAACAACCAATAAGCAGCACCCAGGAGCATTTCAATGTCACGTTTTTTCATTGATCGCCCCATTTTTGCCTGGGTGATCGCAATTGTCATCATGCTGGCCGGTGTCCTGGCCATTTTTAACTTGCCTGTTGCGCAGTACCCCGCCATTGCACCGCCAGCGGTGACCATTCAGGCCACCTACCCCGGCGCTTCAGCCCAAACCCTGCAAGATTCGGTGACGCAAATCATCGAACAGCGCATGACCGGCCTGGACGGCTTGCGTTACATGAAATCCACCAGCGATTCCACCGGCCGCCTTCGCATTGAACTGACATTCAACCCAGGCATCAACCCGGACATTGCGCAAGTGCAGGTTCAAAACAAATTGTCTTTGGCCGTGCCCTTGTTGCCCGATGCCGTTCAACGGCAAGGTGTGATTGTCACCAAAAGCGCATCGGGCTATTTGTTGGTGATTGCCTTCACAGCTGAAGACGGGCGCTTCAATTCGACCCAGTTGGCCGATTTCATCACCACCAACGTGCAAGACACCATCAGCCGCGTATCCGGTGTGGGTGAAGTGCAAGTGTTTGGCAGCCCTTACGCCATGCGTATTTGGCTCGATCCGAACAAGATGAACCAATTTAAAGTCACCACAGGCGACGTGCGCTCGGCCATTCAGGCCCAAAATGCACAGGTGTCTGCTGGGGAATTGGGTGCAGTGCCTGCCGTTCAGGGTCAGGCATTGAATGCGACCATCACCGCACAAAGCCTGTTACAAACGCCAGAAGACTTTGAGCAAATCATCATTCGATCCAGTACCGAAGGCGCAACTGTCCGCATCAAAGACATTGCACGGGTCGATTACGGCAGCGAAAACTACAACATCCTGCCCCGTTGGAACGGCAAGGCCGCATCGGGTATTGGTATTCGGTTGGCATCCGGAGCAAACGCACTGGAAACGGCTGAAAATGTGAAGCAGGAAATGCAGCGGCTTAACCCGTTGGTGCCCGACGGCATGGCTTGGGACGTGGCTTACGACACCACGCCCTTTGTGAAACTGTCGATTGAGGGCGTCGTCAAAACACTCATTGAAGCGATCATTCTGGTGTTTCTGGTGATGTACCTGTTCCTGCAAAACTTCAGGGCCACCCTCATCCCAACGATTGCTGTGCCCGTTGTAATTCTTGGTACGTTCGCTGTCTTGTCAACTTTCGGTTTTTCCATCAACACCCTGACCATGTTTGCCATGGTGTTGGCCATTGGCCTGCTGGTCGATGACGCCATTGTGGTGGTCGAAAACGTGGAACGCGTGATGGCTGAAGAAGGCTTATCGCCTTTGGAGGCCACCCGGAAATCCATGGACCAAATCACAGGTGCCTTGGTGGGCATTGGTTTGGTGCTGTCTGCCGTGTTTGTACCCATGGCGTTTTTTCCGGGCTCTGCTGGCGTTATTTACAAGCAGTTCTCTATCACGATTGTTTCAGCCATGGCCTTGTCGGTGCTGGTTGCCCTGGTGTTGACACCTGCGCTGTGCGCCACCATGCTCAAGCCCATCGAGAAGGGTCATGGTCAAAAAACCACTGGCTTTTTCGGATGGTTCAACCGCAAGTTCGAATCCAGCAACACCCGTTATCAAGGCTTTGTTGGGCACATTCTGCAAAAGTCAGGGCGCTATTTGCTGATCTATGGCGGTTTGGTGCTGGTCATGATCTTCATGTTCACTCGCCTGCCCACCTCATTCCTGCCGGATGAAGACCAGGGCGTGTTCTTCACCCAGGTTCAACTGCCACCGGGTTCAACCCAACAACAAACCATTGAAGTGTTGGCCAAAATGGAAAAGTACTTCCTCACGCAGGAAACAGACACCGTTCGGTCCTTGTTCACCGTGGCTGGTTTCAGTTTTTCAGGCACCGGGCAAAACACAGGCATTGGTTTTGTTCGATTGAAAGACTGGAGCGAACGCCCTGGCAGTGACAACACAGCCAAAGCCGTGGTTGCGCGGGCATCTGCCGCATTTTCACAATGGCCCGAAGCACAGGTGTTCGCCTTTGCGCCACCAGCCATTCGCGAACTGGGCAATGCGTCGGGCTTTAACCTCTTCATTCAAGACCGCACCGGCCTTGGCCGGGAGGCCATGCTGCAAGCGCGAAACACCATGTTGGGCGCTGCGGCAGAAAACCCCACGGTGGTGGGTGTGCGCCCCAATGCACAGGCCGACACCCCTCAATATGAACTGGAGATCGACAACGCCAAGGCCGGCGCGCTCAGTGTGACCACGGCCGCCATCAACGACACGCTCACCACGGCTTGGGGCGGAAGTTACATCAATGACTTTCTGGACCGAGGTCGCGTGAAACGCGTGTTTGTACAAGCCGATGCACCATTCAGAATGTTGCCAGAGGATTTAAACAATTGGTATGTCCGCAACACCCATGGCGAAATGGTGCCCTTCTCCAATTTTTCATCGGCCACCTGGTCTTCTGGCTCACCCCGGCTGGAACGATACAATGGCCTGCCCGCGCTTGAGATTCAAGGCCAGGCCGCACCCGGCTTGAGTTCAGGCGACGCGCTGAACACCATGGAAGAATTGGCTGAGCAACTTCCAGCGGGCATGGGCATTGAATGGACAGGGTTGTCTTATGAAGAGCGGCAGTCGGGCTCACAGGCACCGTTGCTTTATGCACTGTCTCTACTGGTGGTGTTTTTGTGCCTGGCGGCCCTGTATGAAAGCTGGTCCATTCCATTTGCGGTGATGTTGATCGTACCGTTGGGTGTGGTTGGCGCATTGCTGGCTGCAAGCGGCCGGGGCTTTGCCAATGATGTGTACTTCCAGGTGGCTTTGTTAACCACGGTGGGTTTGTCGGCCAAAAACGCCATTTTGATTGTGGAATTTGCGAAAGACCTGACAGACCAAGGTCTGGATCTGGTGGATGCCACGCTGAAAGCCGTTCGCATGCGCTTAAGGCCCATCATCATGACCTCGCTGGCTTTCGGCTTGGGTGTGGTGCCACTGGCCATTTCAACGGGCGCAGGCTCAGGCAGCCAAAATGCCATCGGAACCGGTGTGTTGGGTGGCACCATTGCAGCAACAGCCCTCGGTATCTTCTTTGTACCCCTGTTCTTCGTGGTGATCGGCCAAATTTTTGGATCAACGCAAAAAAACAAGGAGCGAAGCGCCAATGAGCACGCTTGACCAAGACCGCAAAGCCAATCCCAAGGCTGAGGTTCGACGCCAACAAATTCTGGACGCCGCCGCGCAGTGTTTCTGCAAAAGCGGCTTTCATGGCGCAAGCATGGCAGACATTGCGAAATCGTTCGGGATGAGCGCAGGTCACATCTACAATTACTTCGATAGCAAAGAATCAATCATTCAAGCCCTGGTGCAGCGAGACCTGGATCAAACGCTTGAAAGAATTGCGAAACTGCAGGGTGAAAAAGACATTCTCAAAGCCATGCTGGGCACGGTCGATGAAGGCGTGCAACGTCGCATTGCAAAAAGTGAGCTGGACACTGAAATTCTGGCAGAAGCGGCGCGCAACCCAAAAATTGCACAGGTGGTACAACGCGCCGACACGGTGATTCGAGAAAAGGTGATACACCTGATCAAAGGCATTCAACCGTCAAAAGAATCCCCCACCTGTGAACTAAGCCTGGCGGCCAAGTCCACGATCTTGATGGCGCTGTTCGATGGTTTGCAAATCCGCGCCATTCGCGATTCGAACATGAAAGCAGACGAAGTGGGGCGTGTGCTCAAAAAGGTCATCACACAAATGCTTCAAAGCTGAGCGCCAGAAGCAAGGTGGCGACTAAGGGGAAGCCAAGCCTTCCAGTATTGGGCAGTCAGGGCGTGAATCGCCCTTGCAACACTGCACCAAGCGCTCAAGTTCAGCTTTCATTGCATTGAGTTCCTGAATTTTTGCGTCCAGCGCAGTCAGGTGCAACTGTGCCAGTTTTTTCACCTCCCGACTCGGGCGTGCCGTGTCTTGCCACAGGCCAAGTAATTCTTCGATCTGCTTGATTGAAAAACCCAAATCCCGACAATGGCGTATAAAACGCAACACATGCAAATCCCGACTGTTGTACAAACGATAACCCGCCTCGGTGCGGGCCGCTTCCTTCAACAGCCCCACCTGCTCATAGTGGCGAATCATCTTGGCTGAAATGCCCGACTCCTGGGAGGCCTCTCCAATGGTGAAATACTGATTAGTCGCTTTGGTGCTCGCTGTCTTGTCCATGTCAGGCTCCGTTCCCGGGTTTCCAATTGCGCAACATCAAGGCGTTGGTGACCACACTCACTGAGCTCAAAGCCATGGCTGTACCTGCAAGCACAGGGTTCAAATAGCCCAAGGCCGCCAATGGAATACCCACCGCGTTGTATACAAATGCCCAAAACAGGTTCTGCTTGATCTTGCTGTAAGTGCGGCGTGAAATATCGATGGTTTGGGCCACCAAACCGGGGTCAGATCGCATCAAGGTGATGTCGGCTGTGTGCATGGCCACATCAGTGCCTGTCGACATGGCAAAACTTACATCAGCCATGGCCAAAGCAGGCGCATCGTTGATGCCGTCACCCACCATGGCCACCACTTTGTGCGCGTCGTGCAAAGCGGCCACCGCCCTGGATTTGTCGCCCGGCAACTGTTCCGCCATGACCTGTTGAATGCCCAGCTCAGCCGCCACATGTTCTGCGCTGGTTTGTGTGTCGCCAGTCAGTAATACCGTGCTGACATTGAGGCGGTGCAATGAATCAACCGCACCTTGTGCATTGGGCTTTAACTCGTCACCGAAGGCCAGTACACCCAGCAATTGAAGGTTGTCACCGCTTGCTTCAGCCACCCAGGAACGCGTGGAGGCGCCGGGCTTCAAGCTGCCCATGACCTTTTGCATGGCAGTGGGTGAAACACCCAATTCTTCCATCCAACGCTTGGTGCCCACATACACCCGGTTTTCACCGACCTGCGCAGACAAACCTTTGCCAGCCACGTCTTGTAGAGCGGTGGCTGTTGGCACGTTCAGTCCATCTTGCTGCGCACGATTTTTTACAGCACTGGCCAAGGGGTGCATGCTGCCATGCTCGACTGCTGCGGCCTTGGTCAGCACGCGACTGCATTGTTCACCCTGAACCACTTCAATTTGGAGCAAGGTGGGCTTGCCCACAGTCAGGGTACCGGTTTTATCGAACACCACTGTTTTGATGCTGTGCGCTGTTTCCAGCGCCTGAGCGTCTTTTATCAATATACCGTGGCGCGCAGCCACGCCAGTGCCCGCCATGATTGCTGTGGGTGTAGCCAGGCCCAATGCACAGGGGCAAGCAATCACCAACACGGCCACTGCATTCAAAATCGCTTGTTCCCACGGGTTTTCACCAGCACCCAGAAAGCCCCAAGCCAGCAGCGTGAACAAAGCGATCAGCAGCACAACGGGCACAAACACAGCACTGACCTTGTCGACCAACTTTTGAATAGCTGGTTTGGCCGCTTGCGCGTCTTCTACCAGCCGAATGATTCTGGCCAGTGTGGTTTCAGTGCCTATCGCACCGGTTTTTATCCGCAGCACACCATCCATATTGACGGCACCACCTGTGACTTTGGTGCCCACTTTTTTCATCACAGGATCACTTTCTCCGGTGATCAACGCTTCATCCACGTGGCTACTGCCTTCCAGCACCTCGCCATCGACAGGAATTCGCTCACCGGGGCGCACCAGCACCTCGTCGTTTAACAGCACTTCGTTGAGGGAAATGGTTTGGTCCACACCATCTCGGCGAACCCGGGCGGTGTCTGGCCGCAAGGCCTGCAAGGCAGAAATGGCCGCAGTGGTTTGGCGCTTGGCTCGACCTTCCAGCCATTTGCCCAGCATCACCAATGTAATCACTGCACTGGATGCCTCGAAATATAAATGTTCGCTGCCCTGGCCCAACATGTACACGGACAGGCCAAAGGCCGCCGAAGTGCCAATGGCCACCAGCAAGTCCATGTTGCCAGCGCGATTCTGGATGGCTTTCAAACCACCCCGATAAAAGCGCCCACCCAGCCAAAACTGCACAGGCGTTGCCAGCATCAACTGCAACCAGCCCGCAGGCATCCAGTTCTTACCAAACGGCATGGCAACCATGGGAAGCACCAACGGCAGGGTGAGCAAGGCGGCGATCAGCACCAACGTACCTTCACCGATGCCTTGATTGGCAGGTTTGTGTGTGGTGGTCGCTGCCCCACCGCTGGCTGTGAGAATCTCCGCTTCATAACCCGCATCAACGACTGCCTTGGCAATTTGTTGTGCGGTGGCTGGTTGCACAAATTCAACCTGCGCTTTTTCTGTGGCCAGGTTCACGGTGGCGTGCGTTACGCCTTGCACTTTCAGCAAAGCCTTTTCCACCGAGTTGGAACATGAGGCACAGCTCATTCCCCCCACGGCCAAATTCAATGTGTTGCCTTGATTCATGGCTTTCTCCGTTTCACAACCTGCTTAGTGTCAACCTTCCCATGATGTCAAGGTCAAGTGCTTGACCTTACCATCATTAGAAGGTTTAAGCTAAAATTTCGTCAACCCACCGGAGAATCCAGATGATTGAATTCACAGTTGAAAAAATGAAATGTGGCGGTTGCTCTGCCAACGTAGAGCGCGCAGTCAAAGCACTGGACCCAGCCGCCCAGGTTGATGTTGATCTGGCTCAGAAACTGGTGCGGGTGCAAAGCAACTTTCCAGCAAACAACCTGGCCAAAACAATCAGCGAAGCGGGTTATCCGGCCCAGGTCAAATAGCTGTTTGCACGCTTACTCTCGATAAGCCTGGCCCCAGTAGTTATAAGTAAACACCCGGGGGCCCGGCACATACATGGTTTGCAAATCACTGAGTTTAAAACCACCCGCCTTCAGCAAGGCAGGAATGTCGCGAGCAAGGTGACACCCCCCAGAGAATTTGCCCCACAGGGGTTCCCAGGCGCGTTGGCGTTTTTGCACCTTTTCATCGGGCGCCAAGCCATGCTCACAAAACAGCAGTTTGCCGTCCGGCTTTAACACCCGGCGCATTTCCTTCAAGGCAGCGACCGGCTCGGGGATGGTGCACAGGGTGTAAGTCATCACAATGGTGTCAATACTGTCGTCAGGAAGCGGTATTTGATCTGCAGGCAAGCCCACCAACTCAACGCTCAGGCCACTGCTGTCAATCCGTTTCTTCGCCAGGCGATGCATTTGCATGGCTGGGTCAATACCGATGATTTTGCTGACCGCGCTGGCATTGTAATGGCGTATGTTCAGCCCCGTGCCAATCCCGATTTCCAACACCACGCCGGTTGCATGAGGCACCACTTTGTCACGCTGCCTTGCAAAAGCACGCATGGAGCAGGCAATATCAAGCAGGCTGGGCAGCACGTGTCGATCATATAATTCAGTTATTCGTCCCATTGTTTTCCTTTTTCATCAGGACTTTCATATCCATGCAAAGCAACCCCGATCAATTCAGTTCAAAGTTGGGTTTCGTGTTGGCAGCGGCAGGCTCTGCTGTTGGAATCGGAAACCTGGTTGCCTTTCCCGTGGCCGCTGCAAAAAACGGCGGCGGTGCGTTCCTGCTACTGTACATTTTTTTCGTGTTGGCCATTTGCCTGCCGCTGATTCTTGCTGAACTCAGCATAGGCCGGGCAACAGGCAAAAACCCGTTGGGTGCATTCAAGGCCATCTCGAATAACAGCCCGGGCTGGACCATTGCAGGTGCGCTGTCGCTCATTACACCTTTCATGATTGCCGTGTTTTACAGCGTGATCACCGTGTGGTTACTGGGCTACCTCGTGTTGACGGTCACCGGTCATCTGGATGAACTGGCCAGCGCCGATTTCTTTGGCGGCTTCATCAACAGCTCGGCGGTGTTTGCCTACCTTGCTGCGGTGGTGGGGTTGGTGGTGCTGGTTCTTAAAGGTGGGGTGCGCGATGGCATCGAACGGGCTGCACGCGTACTCATGCCAATGCTGTTTCTGATGCTGATTGGTTTGGCTGCGTTTGTGCTCACATTGCCCAACGCCAAAGCCGGCCTGGTGTTTTATTTCACCCCAGATTTCAATCGCATTTCCTGGAGTGTGGTCAACGGTGCGCTGTCTCAAGCCTTCTTTTCATTGTCTTTGGGCATGGGCATCTTGATCACTTACGGATCGTATCTGCGCAAACAAGACAACCTGGTTCAATCGGCCAAGTTATTGGCCAGCACCGACACTGGCGTTGCCATTGTCGCCGGCCTCATGACCCTGCCAGCCATTTTCGCCATCTACCCGGAAACCAACCCCAGCGATTTGAGCGAGTCCTCAGTGGGTTTGATCTTTTCTTTCTTCCCCCAAATATTCATGGCCATGGTGCCGATGTTTGGCTACGCACTGGCCAGTGCAATCGCAGCCGTGTTTTTTCTGTTGGCCTTTGTTGCAGCAATCACATCGCTGGTGTCCATCATCGAAGTGCCCGTCGCTGCATTGAAATCCGAAGCCAAACAAACCAGAAACAATGCCTTGTTGTTTGTCATCGCAGCGGTGTCCGTTGGTGCAGTGTTGTCAGCGCTCTCTTTTGGCCAGGTGAGTTGGTTGACCCAGTTCGCACACTACGCGGGTGCAGACAAATCGCTGTTTGATTTATTGGTTGATGTATTTTACGAAACAGTGCTGCCGCTGAACGGGCTTTTGATCTGCCTGCTGGTGGTGTGGCGCTGGAAACGCCACCACATGGCGCTAGAGATGGCAAACCAAGGCCACCCAAGCAGTTGGCTGGAGCGTTACACCCACCACGCCTTGGCGTGGTGGATTCCAGCGGTGTTGGCCACAGTCTTCGGGCTTACGGTGTGGAACAAATTCCTGGTTTAAATTTGAACCCTGGTACCGAGCTCAACCACCGCGTTGTCTGGCAGCTTGAAAAAGTTGACCACGTCGCCCGAATTTCTCGACATCGCTGAAAACAGGTGTTCCCGCCAAATGTGCATGCCTTTTTTGGGCGTTGGAACCACGGTTTCCCTGCTGAGAAAATAACTGATTTCAGCCTCGTCGAGCTTCAGCCCCTCGTGCTCAAGCTGAGCAAGGGCATGAGGCACATCCGGGCTCTCCATGAAACCGAAGATCAACTTCAAAGCCCAGAATCCAGCGCCCAAGTTCACCACTTCAGCCCGCTTGTCACTGGCTACAAAGGGGATGTTTTCGAACACCACAGTCAACACCACGTTTTTCTCGTGAATCACATGGTTGTGTTTCATGTTGTGTAGCAAGGCCTGGGGCACCATGTCAGGGTTGGCCACGGGATAAATCGCCGTGCGGGACGATTTGGCCATGTCGGGCGTTTGCAGCATCGCCAGAAAATCCCGAAGTCGCAAGCCATCCTGATTGATTGACTGAATCAGCAACTGCCGACCCTTGGCCCAGGTGCTCATGATTCCGAACAAGACAAAGCCCAGTGCCAAAGGAAACCAGCCACCATCAAAGAACTTGATGATGCAGCCAAGGAAAAGAAACACATCAATGACCAGGAAAAAAGTCGTGGCCAACACTGCCACGGGCAAAGGCAACTTCCAGGCAGACCGAACCACAAAGAAGGTCAGCACCGTGGTCACGATCATTGTCAGTGTCACGGCGATACCGTAAGCACCGGCCAGCGCGGTCGAGCTTTGAAAACCAAACACCGCCAGCAACACCCCAGCCAGCAACATCCAGTTCACAAATGGAATGTAAATTTGTCCAAATTCCTGCGCCGAGGTGTACACAATGCGCATGCGCGGGAAAAAGCCCATGGATATGGCCTGCTTGGTGACGGAATACGCGCCAGAGATCACGGCTTGTGAAGCAATGATTGCAGCGAGAGTGGCCAATATCAACGCGGGTACCAACAGGTATTCAGGGAACATCAGGTAAAAAGGGTTTTCAACGGCTGAAGGATTTCCCATCAGCAAGGCACCCTGGCCCAGATAATTCAAAGCCAAGCCTGGAAACACCAAAACGGACCAAGCAATTTGAATCGGCTTGCGGCCAAAATGCCCCATGTCGGCGTACAACGCCTCTGCACCAGTGATTGCCAGCACAATGGCGCCCACCACCACGAACACCAATGGGCCACGCTCGATTAAAAACTCGATGGCGTACATTGGGTTAAAGGCGACCAGAATGGCAGGCTGGTGCAGCACATGCACAAAGCCGACCACACCCAAAGCCACAAACCAAAGCACAATGATTGGACCAAAGAAACGCCCCACATAGGCCGTGCCCCACCGCTGAACCAAGAACAGCGCGATGAGCACAGTGACAGACAATGGAATGATGAATTGATGCAGCTCGGGCGCCAACACCTCAAGCCCCTCCATGGCACCAATGACTGAAATGGCCGGTGTAATCAAGCTGTCACCGTAAAACAAGGTGGCTCCAAAAACACCCAGCAACAACAGGTATTTGCGCAAACGCGGCTGTGTTTTGACCGCCTCGCAAGCCAATGCAGTCAATGCCAGCGCTCCACCTTCTCCATTGTTGTCGGCACGCAATATCAAAATGACGTACTTCAGGGTTACAACAACAATCAAAGCCCACAAAATGGTCGACACAGCGCCGATCAAATGTTCCGGCGATGGAGTTAGGCCACCATCGGGTGCGAAAACTTCCTTGAACGTGTAAAGCGGGCTGGTGCCAATGTCGCCATAAACCACGCCAATGGCGGCCAAAGTCAGGCCAGCCATGGTTTGGCTTTTTGGACCTGACGAATTCGAAGAGTTACGTTGCAACGCCACATTCGCTCCGCTTTTGTGAGAGACGAGTAGCTTACTCCTCGGGTAGAAAAAATGCATGCCATTTGTGTGCAATGCAACATGATTCGATGATCTCCACTAATGTGGGCAAATACCCATCAGTAACATTCTGATCGCCCCCTTGGCCTGCTTTGTGTTGTAATCAATCACTTATACACAACACGGGTGAGCACACCCGGTACACGGAGACAACATGAAACATTCCACATTCACGTGGCGTGTCGCAGCTTGCCTGTTCGCAGGTTTAACGCTAGGCGCTTGCTCAAAGAATCCAGACCAGCCATTGAACACTGCAGCGTCTGCATTCACTTTGAAACACAACGCAGAGGTGGCCGACAATACAGACCTGGTTGACACGCCCAATTCAGAAGACGCAAGAAAGGGCTTCATTGCCAAACCAAGCGGCCAAGTGAAAAATGAGAAAGGCGAAGTGATTTGGGATTACGACGCGTTTGAATTCATCCAGGGCGATGCCCCCGACACCGTCAACCCCAGCTTGTGGCGCCAGGCCCGTTTGAATAACGAAATCGGTCTTTACAAAGTGGCTGAAGGCATCTACCAACTGCGCGGCTTCGACCTAGCCAACATCACGCTGATCGAAGGCAAAACCGGCTGGATCGTGGTTGATGTGCTCACCGCGGAAGAAACAGCGCGTGCAGCCATGGCTTTTGCCCGCAAGCACTTGGGCAGCAAGCCGGTCACCGGCGTGTTGTTCACCCACAGCCATGTGGACCATTTTGGTGGAGCCCTGGGCGTGATCAGCGCAGAAGAAGCAGCGCAACGCGGCGTGCCAGTGGTGGCCCCGGCGGGCTTCATGGAAGAAGCCACCAGCGAGAACCTGATGGTGGGCATGGCCATGGCGCGCCGGTCAGTCTACATGTATGGCAAACGGCTGGAACAAAGCCCAACGGGCTTGATCGACAACGGTCTTGGTAAAGCCGTGGCCTACGGAAAGGTTGGGCTTTTACCACCAAGCCTGGTGGTCGAACAGCCCAGAGAAACCCATGTCATCGATGGCGTCACATTCATGTTCCACAACGTTCCCGGTAGTGAAGCGCCATCGGAATTTGTGTTTTATCTGCCTGAATTCAAAGCCTTTGGCGGCGCGGAACTGTTTGGTCACACCCTGCACAACCTCTACACCCCCCGTGGTGCCAAGGTACGCGATGCATTGAAATGGACGAAATACATGGACGAGGCCATCGCCTACACCGGCGAAGCCGAGGTGATGTTCAACCAGCACAACTGGCCCATTTGGGGACAATCCAATATTCGCCAATTCATGGAAAACCAGCGCGATGTGTACCGCTTCATTCACGATCAAACCGTGCGGCGCATGAATGCGGGTGAAACATCCATCGAAATTGCAGAGAATGTAAAAATGCCACCTGCCCTTCACAACTTTCTGAGCGGGCGTGGCTACTACGGCACGGTGTCCCACAACGTGAAGGCTGTGTATCAGTTTTACATGGGTTGGTTCGATGCCAACCCGGCCAACCTGAACCCGATTCCGCCAGTGCAAGCAGCCCAAAAATATGTAGCCCTGGCAGGCGGCATGGACAAGGTACTGGAAGCAGGCGAACAAGCCATTGCCAATGGTGAATACCGTTGGGCGGCAGAGCTGCTCAAACACGCTGTGTACAGCAACCCCGAAGACATTCGCGCCAAAGAATTGTTGGCATCGGCCTTTGACCAAATGGCTTACATGGCGGAATCAGCCCCATGGCGCAATTTTTATCTGACCGGCGCGCTGGAACTTCGAACAGGTGGGTACACAGAAGGCTTTAAGCGCGACATGTTCCTGGACATGCTTCAGCACACACCCACCGAGCGCTTCCTGGAAGCCATGGCTGCCGCGCTGAATCATGAAAAAGCGCAAGGCGAAGACCTGAAAATCAACCTGAAGTTTTCAGACAACGATGAAAGCTATGTGTTGCACATCAAGAACAGCGTGCTACATCACCAGGCCGGCCCTGCAGCCGCCGATGCAGCTGCCACACTCACCCTGACCAAACCGTTCTTTTTGAACATGATGACAGGCGAGGCCGGCGCCACCGACCTATTGTTCTCCAGCGACACGAAAATTGACGGAAGCACTTTGAAGCTGGGTAAGTTCTTCGGCATGCTGGACAAAGCCACTGGCAACTTCAACATCGTGACGCCATAAATCAGACCCCGGTACATTGGGGTTTTCACGATTGTGATTGAAGTTCGTTCCGCCCTATAGTGGAACGAACTTTTTTCACTTCCAACAAATACCCATGCTGCCCAATACCGCCACCATTCAACCATTCCACCTTGCATTTCCCGTTGACAACATTGCGAAGGCCCGCAAATTTTATGGCGAAGTTCTGGGATGTGAAGAGGGCCGAAGCGCCGAGCACTGGGTGGATTTCAACTTTTTTGGTCACCAGTTGGTTGCCCATTTGGCACCGGAAGAAGTGGGCTGCAAAGCCAACAGCAGTGTGGATGGGCACGCCGTGCCTGCCAAACACTTCGGCGTTATTTTGACGATGGAGCAGTGGCATGCTCTGGCCGACCGATTGAAGCAAGCCGGTACCACATTCGTGATTGAACCCTACATTCGGTTCAAAGGGCAGGTGGGCGAACAGGCCACCATGTTCTTCATGGACCCATGCGGCAATGCGCTTGAATTCAAGGCGTTTGCCAACATGGATCAAATTTTCGCCAAGTAATGCCGATTGTAAATTCCTGAATCAGGCAAACAGCTGTTCCATTTCACGGCGAAATTTCACCGCCGTGGAATTGGGATCAAACGCCACATCACCCCAACCCACCGCTTGGCCAGCCTTCACCGGCTTCAACAGTTTCACACCATGAGCCAACCCCAGGGGTAGACCACCCAAAGCCAGCGACTCTTGCGCGGGCAACAGCTTGCCATACACGGTGTAGCCCCCTTCCCCGTCCAGCATTTCACCCGCTTGTAAATCGCGCTTGGCTGTGGCGACCACATCGCCATGCCAACAGATCGGCGCGCCGGTGGATTCGCCACGCACACCGATGGAGGCCACCGAGATGCCCAGCTCCAGACCAATCAAATGAAAAGGCTTGTACATGCTGGAATATTGACCAGACGGATCGGTGATCAAGCCGTATTCCTTGAAACAACGGGCCACATAATGACTGTCGGCCGCAAAGGTGACATACACCCCCCACCGCAGGTCTCGAAACACGGGGCGCGTGTCCCGTTCAACGCTGGAAATGACCTCAACCTGCCCGCGCACATCGAGAATGCCACCGTCACTTGTTGGCTTCAAAATACGCGCCAGATCATCCACGCCAACCGCAGGAAACTTCAAGCCGCGTGGCGTAGCCAAACCCGTGGCGTTGGCCACCGCCGCCATTTCAATGGCGCTTTTGGTGCCGTCCAAAAAACTGTTGAACATTTGGGCGTTCATGCCACCTTTGGCCGCATCTTCGGGGGTCAGCCCGTAGTGGTTCCACACGGTGTCGGGGGTGCTTTCGTGATAGGTGGGCAAGTACTTGGTGCCCTTGCCTGCCGCCACCACATCAAAGCCGGCTGCGCGTGCCCAATCCACCATTTCGCAAATCAATGCAGGCTGATCTCCATAGGCCAGCGAATACACAATGCCCGCTTCATCGGCTTTGCGCTTGAGCAATGGGCCAGCCAGCGCATCGGCCTCCACATTCACCATCACAATGTGTTTTTTGTACTTACAACACGCCAGCACGTGCGCAATACCCACGGCCGGGTTACCGGTTGAATCAATGATGATGTCGACAAAAGGCGATTCAATCAACTTCATGCCATCGTCGATGATTGCGGTAGTGCCTTGTTTTTCGGCTTGCTCAAGCGACTTAGCCGAGTGCGATTCATCAGACCAACCCACATTTTTCAAGGCCGATCGCGCCCGGTCAGGTGACAAATCGGCAATACCCACCATGTGGATGCCCGGGGTTCTGGGCACCTGTGACAAGTACATGGAGCCGAATTTTCCGGCACCAATCATGCCGACTCGAAGCGGCTTGCCTTGCGCCGCGCGTTGCTGAAGTTTGGAAAAAAGATTCATGTCGGGTGGTGGTGTTTGAACGCCCTCAAACCTACCTTGATTTTGAGCGAACTAAAACCCCGCACATTCCCTGATCCAAAGCTTGGCTAGGGCTGCTGCGCCAGCGCCAGGAGTACGTTGCGCAGGCTTTCAGCATCGGGCACACCGGAAAACACTTGCCCATTCAAGCGCAAACTGGGCACAGACCGAATGCCCAAAGCGTATGCGCGAGCCAATGCCTCATCATGAGCCTCGTTGGCCGCAGGCGACTGAACCATGGAATCCAGGCCTGCCGGGTCAAGACCCAACTCGGAGATGATATTTTTTAGCACCGGGTCTTCCCCGATGTTTTGGTTTTTCTGAAAAAAGGCGCGCATCACTGCGCTGACATAGGCATTGCCTTGCCCATGCTGGTTTGCGTATTGCAAACCCAGAAACGCCTTTCTGGTGTAGGGCTGTGGCGACACGCTGGGCAACTGAATAGGCACGCCCAGGCGCTCGGCCATGGGGTAAACCGACGCCTTCCAGACACGCGGCAGGTATTCATCTTCAGGCCGCAAAGTGGGCATTGGGTGCGGCCTTAATTCAAAGGGCTGCCACTCAATTTCCACAGGTAAGCCACGAGCCGCCTGTTCAATGACATGTTCGCCCAGCAAGCAAAATGGGCACACGAAATCGGTCCAAACCTCCATACGCATAAATTATCCTAGTCTACAAACACATTGCAGTAACTCAAAGAATAACGCCCGTCAGAATGCTTCGTCATGTATGCAGATACGTCTACCTCGAGAATAACAGGTGCAATATTTTGCTCATTCTGGCGAATTGCCTGCAACAGTTCCCACCGGGTCATTTGCTTGGCCGTAATCGTTGTCCCACTGGGCTCTATGCCTTTGAAACGGATTTGAATTGTTTCCTTGCAATTGCTGGCCTCGATCGGGAAATTCTTTTTCGGCACCAAGATTTCGAACTGAGACCAATTACGCACAAACGATTGGATGTCTGTGGGTGCGATGGCACTGACCCGCAGATCGCTTGTCTGATTGAGCACCAAGCTTGGCGAGCTAAAAAATTGAATGCTTTCGGACGCTAATGCGAAAGGTGCGACGCAACCAAAACAAAACAGACAAGCCGCCGACAGCAAAAAGCCACAAGGAAGTGTTTTCCTTGAATCAGGACATTCTGCTAACACCGTCCGCCATGTCAATGTTTTCGAGTGATTCGACAAAATAGAACTACACACAGAAACGAGATAAGTAAACTAACCAACACCGTCAGCAAAAACTCAAACTCCTTACGATCTTCGTATGTACGTATTCCAAAATATCGCTCAAACCAGCTCCAAACCGGGGGCGTCACGTCGGGTAGAGGGAAAAAGCTTGGAAGGTACTGAAAGAGCTGAAAAAACATCACTGATACAAAAAATATCGAAACAACAAAGGCCAACTTTTTCAGCAGGTTCATCAATACACCCTCAAAATACCCAAGGCACTAAAGCTCAGGCCGCTCAGCTGATTTGCGGGTTTACTTACCAGTAAAGATCGAATTCTAACAAAATCACTCATTTCTCTTATAACTACGCAGCCCTCGCTAATTCCAAGAGTACCTCGCGGATGCAATCTAAATTAACCACGCTCAACTGCATCGCACCAAGTTTGATCATCAATTTGGTTGTCGATTGCGTAAAGACTCAACCAGTCAGATTTATCGTTGTAGAGATTCCTTAACCAACCAAGTCGACCACCTGCCTCGCGATTCAAAATATAGTAAGCCCCTGTGGGTATTGGACCAACGCCCTTAAGACACGCATCAACCCTACGATTTACATGTGGGCCAAAGCCAGAGTAGGCAGGGAAGCTAACCTGCCGCCCGCTCATTTCGATCGAGAAGTTACTCATTGGCTGATCATTGAGAATGAAATTGCAGTCGAACATGATTTCCCCAGCGCGAATAGACAACAAACAAGGCTATTGGTCTTTGAAATAAAAAACCAACCGAGCATTCGGTCTGGAAAAAAGTATCCGCCTGTCGAAACGCACCGATTCTTTGTCATGATCATTTAGGATCTATGCAGCGTGCTGATGCGAAAAAAAGCAGCTATGGAAAGCGTGGCAACTCAGATTGAAATGTCGCCAATCCATTGCTCATGATTGATCCGAACTCAGGAAACCGCAGGAAACAATTGGCATTTGCCAGACAAAAACGGGGACACCGTGTGAGATAGGCAATAAAGAAAGGCTTTGAGTCGTGCTGAAGCAGTATTTGTGGCGGAGAGAGGGGGATTCGAACCCCCGATAGGCTATTAACCTATACACGCTTTCCAGGCGTGCGACTTAAACCACTCATCCATCTCTCCGCGGTAAGCGCGAGAGTATAACAAAGAATGTTCAGTCTGGCCTAGAAATTCCTGCAATTGAATCACTTTCGGGCAGACGTAGTGTTCGAATCACGCCCGGTGCCTCATTTTTCAAACCTCCTGCCAGCGAGACCGTCACCAAGGCGAAAGCGCTTAAAGGAATGGTCAGCACGCCAGAGGCCACACCGCTCAATCCAAACAAGGTTAAGGCATCCAGATTGAACAAGGCCATGAATGCTCCGTTGGACAAGGCCAGGCAAATCACCGATGAAGTAAAGCCCACACCCATGGCCCACATTGCGCCTTTCCGGGTGGCACCCTGCCAAAAAATACCAGCCACCAAAGGCACAAAAAGAGAGGAAGCCGCCAAGGCAAACGCCGAACCCACCAGCACCACGATATTGCCCGGTTGCATCGACGTCACCCAGGCAGCAAGCAAAGCCGCACTCAACAGGGCAATTTTCGACATGGTGACCCGGCGCTGAGCGGTGGCGGCGGGGTCAACCACGCGGTAGTACAAGTCATGCGACAGGCTGCTGGCAATGGCCAACAACAAGCCATCGGCTGTAGACAGGGCAGCGGCCAAACCGCCTGCCGCAATCAAGCCCGACAAGAAGAAAGGCATGCCGGCAATTTCCGGGGTAATCAGAACCAGCACATCCGGACTGAGGCCGATTTCGGCAAATTGCACCACCCCGTCGCGATTCACATCCTGCAACGTTGCAAGGCCAGGCATCACCTTCGACCACGCTGCAATCCAGTTGGGAATGTCGTTGTAACTCAAGCCCACCAGGTTTTCATACACCACCACTTTGGCAATCAGGCTAAGCCACGGTGAGGCAAGGTAAACCACCAAAATCCCGCCCAGGGCAAACACGACCGACCATCGGGTTTGCGACGCATTGGGCGTGGTGTAAAAACGCATGATCAAATGCGGCAACGCCACCGTGCCACACATCAAGGTGAAAGCCACCGCCAGAAAATTAAAAATGGCGACTCGACCGGGCAGGCCCTCATCGTCTTGAATTGAACCAAAATGCGGCACGCTGGCCTTCACACGGTCCAGGTACCGTTGTCTTTCCTGCGACCACAGTTTCTTCGCGCTTTGCGGATCCTTGGGGTAGTCTGCAACCACGCGCTCTGCGGCTTTGATTTCCTGGAAGGTTGATCCATCGTAGCGCGCCAGCTCCAGGTTTTTTCGACGTGCCTCATAGCCTTCAGTCCAAGAGCCAGGCAAGGCATCAATCAGCATTTGGTAGCGGTCAGCCTCTTGCATGTACATGCGCCGAACATCTGCCTCGGCCGGGTCGGCGAAGAATTTCTTCTCCTGGGCACGCACATATTCAGGAAAGGTGCTGGGGCCACCCTCGACAAAGCGCTCCGTGTCGCCTTTACCTGTGAAACCAATCAAGGCAAAAACGCTCACCATCATGGCAATGATCATCACGATGTACTGAGCCACCGCGGTCCAGGTGACCGCGCGCATGCCACCTAAAAACGAACACACCAAAATACCAGCGAGGCCGAAAAACACGCCAATGCCAAACTCAACGCCAGCAAAACGCGAGGTGATCAAACCCACCGCGTAAATTTGTGCAATCACATACACAAACGAAATGCTGATGGTGATCAACACACAAATCAAGCGGACTGCGCGGCCTTTGTCCGCACCTGCATAACGCGCGGCAAGAAAATCGCCAACGGAGAAGAACGCAAATTTTCGAAGATATGGGGCAATCAAAAGGGCGATCAGAACGAAACCACCCGTCCAACCCACCAGCAAGGCCAAGGCCTCAAAGCCACTGTAGAACAGTGTGCCAGCCACACCCAGAAAAGAAGCCGCACTCATCCAGTCTGCGGCAGTGGCCATGCCGTTGTAGGCAGCCGGCACGGTTCGGGAAGCCACAAAATATTCATGCAAGTCGGAAGTGCGGCTCAACAGGCCAATCACCGCATACGCACCCAGGGTGATGAAAATGAAGAAGTAACCAATCCACTGCCGCCCCACTCCATAGTCTTCCATGATGGCGGCCGCAACGATGCACACCAAAAATCCGAAGGTCAGGATGGAGAAAAAACGGGTCAGACTGGTGCTGAAACTCATGTCATCATCCTAAAAAATTAATGTACGCATGCCATACCACCTATCAGAGTGAGACCAAAGTCATATATTTGCCAATTAAACACGCTTGAAATAACGTACGTCGAAATCATCAATCCACAATAACGTTCGCATGCAAATTCAACTCTTCGCAAACTCATTGGGACTGAAACCCAAAGGGCTACCGGTTGGCCTCATTATCAACAGTAGTTTTTGGCTTCGATTACGATCATCACCAACCCAGCCAACACATAGTTTCCTTAATTCAAAGAGAAATGGTGTTCAATCATGATGCTGAAAGTCTCATGTATAACTCTTTCCACACAAGCTGGCGTGAGATCGACTCAAAAAAACATCCTTGGGTCTGCAATCCAGACAACCTGGAAAATCAATTAATTGAAGTTCGCGTGACTGGTACCTACTTTGGAGCTGGCCAAGCCGATTTTGAGTTAATTGTAATTAATAGTTCCGGAGAACACACAACACTCCTGTCGCACATGGCTGTTCAAACTTCAGGCATTGGAATCGGGGGCTTAAAGCTTCGAGGAATACTAAAAAAGAAAACACGACTCGAAGGTGCATTGTGTTCCATCGATTAAAACCCATCCTCAATGGAATCAGTCTTTTCCTATCATTACTAACACTTGGGATACTGTCCTCCTATTCGATATTTATTTTCAGTGGTGACGGGCAAAACGTCCATTCAATACTTACTTCTCAAATCGCACACTACGCATGGACACACTCAAAGCCCGCAGGGGCAGGTCTGATTTTTTTCGGTCTTTTGGTGATGTTGAAAGAATTTATATATAGGTCTCAAAATCCCTCAATCAAGCTATTGATCAATGCCTTGGCCCTAACAATCAGCCTCATCCTTGTTTCTTCATTAATGGACATTCAAACGATTGCCCGCTTACAGGATTAAAAAAACCAGCCCGCACTACACCGGGCTGGTTTTTCTTCAAGTACCACGCAATAGCACAACACAAGGTTGGCTTCACTTGGCCTTAGTTCGCTTTACCCAATTGATCCAGAATGGCCGGGTTCTCAAGGGTTGAGGTGTCTTGCGTAATTTGTTCGCCTTTGGCCAGGCTACGAAGCAAGCGACGCATAATTTTGCCTGAACGGGTTTTTGGCAAATTGTCGCCAAAGCGGATTTCTTTAGGCTTGGCAATCGGACCAATGTCTTTGCCCACCCAGTTGCGCAACTCAAGCGCCAGTTTCTGGCCAGCCTCCCCTGTTGGGCGGTCGCCTTTCAACACCACGAAAGCCACAATGGCTTCGCCGGTTACATCGTCTGGGCGCCCCACTACAGCGGCTTCAGCCACCAACTCATTGGCCACCAAAGAGCTTTCAATTTCCATGGTGCCCATGCGGTGCCCCGACACGTTCAACACGTCGTCGATTCGACCCATGATCGTGAAGTTGCCGCTGGTTTTGTCGCGCACTGCACCATCACCTGCCAAATACAGCTTTCCACCCAGCTCTTCGGGGAAGTAGCTTTTCTTGAAACGCTCTGGGTCTCCCCAAATGGTTCGGATCATGGAAGGCCATGGGCGCTTCACCACTAAAATACCGCCTTGGCCGTTGGGCAAATCACCGCCTACTTCGTCGACCACCGCTGCCATGATGCCGGGCAAAGGCAAGGTGCAAGAACCGGGCACCAATGGGGTTGCGCCGGGCAGTGGCGTAATCATGTGGCCACCGGTTTCTGTCTGCCAGAAGGTGTCCACAATCGGGCACTTCTCGTCACCCACGTTCTTGTGGTACCACATCCAGGCTTCGGGGTTAATCGGCTCACCCACAGAACCCAACAAACGCAGGCTCGACAAATCGAAGCTTTTCGGATGCACTTTGGAATCGGCCTCGGAAGCCTTGATCAAAGAGCGGATCGCCGTGGGCGCTGTGTAAAAAATTGACGCTTTGTGGCGTGCAATCATGTCCCAGAAGCGGCCTGCATTGGGATAGGTGGGCACGCCTTCAAACACAATCTGGGTTGCGCCCACAGCCAACGGGCCATAGGTGATATACGTGTGGCCGGTGATCCAGCCAATGTCTGCCGTGCACCAAAACACATCGTCGGGCTTGATGTCGAATGTCCATTTCATGGTCAACATGGCCCACAACAAATAGCCTGCCGAGCTGTGCTGCACACCTTTGGGTTTTCCAGTCGAGCCCGAGGTGTACAAGATGAACAAGGGGTGCTCGGAATCGACCATCACTGGCGCGCATTCCTCGCTTTGATTGTCGATCAAATCATGCAGGTAAATATCGCGGCCATCTTGCATGCCCACATCGGCACCGGTGCGCTTGTAGACCACCACACTTTTCACGGCTTCGCAGCCACCCAGGCTCAAGGCCTCATCCACAATGGCTTTCAACGGCAACTGCTTGCCGCCACGCACCTGTTGATCGGCGGTGATCACAGCCACCGCCCCTGTATCAACGATACGGTCTTGCAGGGCTTTGGCTGAGAACCCGCCAAACACCACCGAGTGTGTGGCACCAATGCGCGCACAAGCTTGCATCACTGCAACACCTTCCACACTCATGGGCATGTACACAACCACGCGGTCGCCTTTTTTTACACCGCGGCTTTTCAAGCCATTGGCGATTTTGTTCACTTTAGCCAGCAATTGGGTGTACGTGACCTTGGTCACCTCGCCGCCATCGGCTTCAAAAATCAAGGCTGTCTTGTCGCCCAAACCACGTTCGATATTGCTATCCAGGCAATTGGCTGACACGTTCAACTCACCGCCAGTGAACCACTTGTAAAACGGTGCATTGGTTTCATCAACCACCTTGTCGTAGGCCTTGCTGAACACGAGGTTTTCTTTGGCCAAACGCGCCCAGAAACCTTCAAAATCAGTTTCCGCTTCTTCACAAAGCGCATGGTAAGCGTCCATTCCGCCAATGGCAGCACTGCGCTTCCAATCTGCACTGGGTTCAAATACACGGGTTTCGTGTGAGACTGACTCGATCGATGACATCCTGCTTCCTCCAAGGTATGTTTGATTTTTTAGTATTTTTGATTAGCCTAAACAATAGGCAAACGCTCTTACTGTGACCTTACACCATGGTGCAGCACAGCAATCGCCATTACACGCTTCACCCGATCAACAGCTGCGCATCGGGTCTGCTATGATCCGGTGCACTGATTAACCCCTTTGTTTTCAACACATCGCAAAATCATGGACCAAACCCACAAATCCCCCTCAAAACTAGGTCGCCTCATTTTTTTGAGCCGCTGGCTTCAAGTGCCTTTGTACCTGGGCTTGATCATTGCCCAATGCGTGTACGTTTACCACTTTCTAATTGAACTGTGGCACCTGGTCACAGGGGCCACCAACCACACGCTCGACGAAGCCGGCATCATGCTGATCGTACTCGGCCTGATCGATGTGGTCATGATCTCCAACTTGTTGATCATGGTGATTGTGGGTGGCTATGAAACATTTGTAAGCCGAATGTATCTTGAACACCATCCTGATCAACCCGAATGGCTTGATCACGTGAATGCCTCAGTACTCAAAGTGAAACTGGCGATGGCCATCATCGGCATTTCATCGATTCACCTGCTGAAAACCTTCATCAACGCCGAACAGTACGACGAAAAAACCATCATTGCGCAGGCCTCAATCCACGTCATCTTCCTGCTGTCTGCTGTGGCTATTGCGTACTGCGATAAGTTGCTCAATGAAGCGAGCCACCCCAAAACCCATTTAAAATAAACGCTTAGAACCCAAAGACCCAGGAGCAGTCATGAGCACCATCAAGCAAGAGGATTTCATTGCATCCATCGCCGATGCATTTCAGTACATCTCTTACTACCACCCACTTGATTACATTCAGGCCCTGGGCAAGGCCTATGAGCGCGAAGAAAGCCCCGCCGCCAAAGACGCAATCGCACAAATTCTGACCAACAGCCGCCTGTGCGCCGAGGGCAAACGCCCCATTTGCCAAGACACCGGCATCGCCGTGGTGTTCCTGAAAGTGGGCATGCACGTGCGCTGGGAAGCCGACATGAGCGTGACAGACATGGTCAACGAAGGCGTGCGCCGCGCTTACCTGCACCCAGACAACAAACTGCGCGCCTCCGTGTTGCTCGACCCGGCTGGCGGTCGCAAAAACAGCAAAGACAACACCCCGGCGGTGATCCACTATGAAATCGTACCCGGCGACGGCGTTGAAGTCATTTGTGCAGCCAAGGGCGGCGGTTCTGAAAACAAATCCAAAATGGTGATGCTCAACCCATCGGATTCCATCGTCGATTGGGTATTAAAGACTGTACCCACCATGGGCGCGGGCTGGTGCCCCCCCGGCATATTGGGCATCGGCATTGGTGGCACGCCTGAAAAAGCCATGCTGTTGGCCAAAGAAAGCCTGATGGCCCCTTGCGACATTCACGAGCTGTTGGAACGTGGCCCGAGCAATCGGATTGAAGAACTGCGCCTTGAACTGTACGACAAAGTGAATTCATTGGGCATTGGCGCTCAAGGCTTGGGTGGCTTGACCACGGTGCTGGATGTCAAAATTCTCGACTACCCCACCCACGCAGCCTCGCTTCCAATCGCCATGATCCCCAATTGCGCGGCCACACGTCACGTACATTTCCACTTGCACGGCGAGGGCCCTGCGCACCTTGAAGCACCGAACCTGGCCGACTGGCCACAGGTGAGCTGGGCACCCGACACGGAAAAATCCAAGCGCGTGAACCTCGACAACCTCACCGCTGAAGAGGTGGCCAGTTGGAAACCCGGTCAAACCCTGCTTCTGAACGGCAAAATGCTGACGGGGCGTGATGCGGCGCACAAACGCATTGCAGACATGTTGGCCAAGGGTGAAAAGCTGCCAGTGGATTTCACCAACCGCGTGATCTACTACGTGGGCCCTGTCGACCCCGTTCGCGACGAGGCTGTGGGCCCAGCAGGCCCAACCACAGCCACCCGCATGGACAAATTCACCCGCATGATGCTGGAAAAAACCGGCTTGATCGCCATGGTGGGCAAAGCCGAACGTGGCCCGGTGGCCATTGAGGCCATTCGCGACAACAAATCGGCTTACCTCATGGCTGTGGGTGGCGCCGCTTACCTGGTGTCCAAGGCGATCACAAATGCGAAGGTGGTTGGTTTCGAAGACTTGGGAATGGAAGCCATTTATGAATTCGAGATCAAAGACATGCCAGTCACCGTGGCAGTCGATAGCACTGGCGTGTCCGTGCACAACACAGGCCCAAAGGAATGGCAGGCCAAGATTGGAAAAATCCCTGTCGCCGTCGGCTGAAAATTTTGCATACCCACACCGTAGACCAAAAAGCCCGCGAAAGCGGGCTTTTTTTTCGTGATGGAATTCAACCCACACAATGTTACAGTGTTCACAGAATGGATTTCACAAAAACACATCGAGCATCTGGGGCGATATTCTGCGTATGCAATTTGATTCTCTACTGTGGCCGAAACACACCAAGCTGCTCAGCTTGGAAGCCCTTAGCGCACTCGGCGAACGCGCAAATCAAATTGCACCAAGAATCGAATTGGGTCTGTACTGGATCGTCGCGGCGACTGGTCTGCTACTGGCACTTGAAAATTTCTACTTTTCTGAACAAATCAACGCTGGCTACATGTCGATGGTTGTTTTTGGTATTTGCACCTGGCAATTGCTGACTCATTACCATGCACCAGCGATCAAAATGCCAGTGTTTATGGCGTTATTGGCATTGGCCTGCACACAGCTTTATCAGGTCACGCAACGTGGATTAATCCCTGCGATGCATTACGATGTGTTTGCATTTCTTTACTATGCCCTGCTCAGCGTGCGCCTGGCTTTTGTAGTGGGTGCGCTGCACCTCGCCTTGATTGGCGCGTTGCTCATCGGGGTTTTCAGCTCACCACTGGACCCCACCATCCTTCACCGTTTTTTCATCTCGGAACTGACCACACTGCTCATGGTGCATGTGTTCACCTGCGTGAGCATTTACCTGCTGAATCGCCTGCACGATGAATCACGCGCCAAGGGTCGCTTCCTCGACGCAGTCAGTCATGAACTGCGCACGCCTCTGAATGGCATCTCCGGCCTTGCATTTTGCTTGCGCCAAGAGGCGGGCAACAATTCAAACACCACGCAGTATTTAGACAAACTGGACATGGCTGTTGATCACCTCTCCGGCATCATTGGTGATGTTCTTGATCTGTCACGATTAGAGAAGAAAAGGCTGGAACTACATCTGAGACCAACCGATCTGGTCAAGCTCACCGAAAATGTGCTCTCGATGCTGGGCGACTCCGCCCTGCAGAAAAACATTACATTGGCCCTGCACAACTCCAAAGATTTGCCCAAGCAGGTGCTCACCGATCACCAGCGGCTTCGGCAAATTTTATTCAATTACCTCAGCAATGCCCTCAAATTCACGCATCAGGGTGGCGTTGAGTTGCACACGTTCGTGCTGGATCGAACCAGCAACACCGTACACATTCGCTTTTTGGTGAAAGACACTGGGGTGGGCATTCCACGCGCTGCCCAGGCCCGGCTGTTCAACATGTTTGAACAAGCCCACGCCAACGCAAAAGAGAATTACGGCGGATCGGGCCTTGGGCTTTCCATCGTCAAAGGCCTGGCTCAAGCCATGGGCGGACAGGTCGGGTTTCGGTCCAAGCTCGCACAAGGTAGTGAATTCTGGGCCGACATTCCATTTCAGATCACTTACAAAACAGAGGCGGTTGAACAATCAGCAATCGATAAAAACCTGCTGAAAGACTTACGAATATTGGTTGTGGACGACTCACCCCTGAACATATTGGTCGCGGAAAACATGCTGAAAGCATTTGGTGCCCAATGCAAAAATGCCAAGGATGGTCAAGAAGCCCTAACAAGGCTTCAGGAAGACCCGAACATCGACCTGATATTGATGGACGTCAGAATGCCCGAAATGGATGGCTTGACCGCCACCTGCGCGATACGCGCGAACACGCAGTGGAGCAATTTGCCGGTCATCGGCTTAACGGGGGCAGCCATGCTTGAAGACCGAAAAAAAGCACTGGAAGCGGGCATGAATGAACTGGTCACCAAACCGTTCAATCAGCGCGAGTTACTTGAGAAAATCAAGCAACTCACGCCAATTAGCTCGTCAAACAACGCTTGATTTGATCCAGCGCCGTCGGGTCTTCAATCGTCGTCAAGTCACCGGCATCACGCCCCTCACAAACCGCCTGAATCGAGCGCCTCAATAATTTTCCTGAGCGGGTTTTTGGCAATACGTTCACGAAGTGAACCCGCGCCGGCCTGGCCACGGCGCCCAACTGTGCGTCCACCACTTTCATGATTTCAGCCTCCAGGGCCTTGGCTTTTTCAGGGGTCGAGCAAGCTTCATCTGATTTCAAGATTGCAAATGCAACCGCCACCTGCCCTTTCAACTGGTCAGCCACGCCGACCACCGCCACTTCCGCCACAGCCGAGTGGGAAGACACGCTTTCCTCGATTTCCCGAGTACCCAAGCGGTGCCCCGCCACATTGATCACATCATCGGTTCGGCCCAAAATGAAGAAGTAACCATCTTCATCCCGAATGCCCCAATCAAAAGTGGAATACACCTGCCGTGTTTTAAAACCCGACCAATAAGTTTTCACAAAGCGTTCATCGTCGCCCCACACCGTTTGCATGCAACCGGGCGGCAATGGCCCCTCAATGGCCACCACACCTTTCTCGTTCGTTTTACACGGTTGTGCAGTGTCCTCACTCAACACATTCACATTGAACCCAAATACTGGCACACCGGGGCTACCCAACTTGCCGGGCATGGCTTCCACACCATGCTGAATGGCAAGAATTGGCCAGCCTGTTTCTGTTTGCCAGTAGTTGTCCACCACGGGCTTGCCCAAACTGTCGGAAATCCAGGCCGAGGTGGTTTCATCCAGAGGCTCGCCGGCCAAAAACAGCGCTTTGAGCGAACTCAAATCGTATTGGCTCAAGTATTTCGGGTCTTGCTTCTTCAAAACCCGCACGGCGGTGGGCGCCGAAAACAGCACCGACACCTTGTAATCCTGCACAATCTTCCACCAAATACCCGCGTCGGGTCGAATAGGCACACCCTCATACATCACCGTGGCCATGCCTGCTATCAGGGGGCCATACACAATGTAGCTGTGCCCCACCACCCAACCAATGTCGCTGGTGGCGAAAAAAGCCTTGCCCTTCTCAGCCATGAAAATGTATTTCATGGAAGCCGCCAGGCCCACAGCGTAACCACCCACATCGCGTTGCACCCCTTTGGGTTTTCCGGTGGTACCACTGGTGTACAAAATGTAACTGGTGTCGGTTGATTTCATCCAGGTCACAGGCACCTTGGCATGGGCCAGTTCCTTGCGCATGGCTGCATAATCCACATCACGCCCCTTCACGGCGGTGAACGGTACCAGGCCGCGGTTCACCATCAAAACTTGTCCTGGTTTGTGGCTGGCCTTGTCGATGGCCTCATCCAGCAAGGGCTTGTAAGCAACCGCTTTACCTGCCCTTGAACCCGCGTCTGCACTCACAATCACCTTGGGTTTTGCATCATCGATTCGAGAGGCCAGGCTGTGGGCCGCAAAACCGCCAAACACCACAGAATGAATGGCTCCGATGCGCGCGCAAGCCAACATGGCAAACGTGGCCTCTGGAATCATGGGCATGTAAATCAACACCCGGTCACCTTTACCGACACCCATTTTTTGCAGCATGGCGGCGGTAATTTGAACCTCTTGGTGCAACTGCCTGAAGGTGTAAACCTTTTCCTGATTCACCTCCGTTGACACATAAATCAAAGCGGGTTTGTCACCCAGTTCATCCAAGTGCCTGTCTACTGCGTTGTGGCACAAGTTGGTTTCACCGCCGACAAACCAGCTGGCAAATGGTGGTTTGGAATCATCCAGCACTTTGGTAAACGGCTTGTGCCAGTCAATCAGCTCGGCCTGGCGCGCCCAGAAACCCTTTGGGTTACGAATGGACTCGTCATAAAAAGCCAGGTATTTCCCGTTCGATGGGTGTTTGTTGTTGTCAGTCACAGCGCCGGTCTCCTTTTCCTCTCGTATCACCAATGTAAAAACAAGCGCTTACTACACTCTGACGACAGCCATAAAAAAATACATTAACAAGAACGATTCTTGTTTCTATAACGATTATTGTTTGATACACTCAACAGCGATGAAGATTCTTAAAAGGATGAAAGCCAACACCATGAACAATGCATTGAAAAAAATCATTTCCCTCTCAATTGCGAGCACCATTGGTTTCGGTGCAGCCGCGCAAGCCGATGAGAAAGTCTTGAATCTCTATTCGGCACGCCATTATTCAACTGACGAGAAAATGTATGACGATTTCACACGCCAGACAGGCATTACCATCAAGCGCCTGGAGCTGAAAGACGAGGCACTGCTTGAGCGCATGCGCAGCGAAGGTGCTCGCAGCCCTGCCGACGTGGTACTGCTGGTCGACGCTGCCCGTTTGGCCACAGCGCAGGAAGACGGCCTCTTCCAGCCCGTGCAGTCCAAAGTGCTGGCTGAAAAAATCCCCGCCCAGTACACAGGCGAAAAAGGCCTTTGGCATGCTTTCTCCAGCCGTAGCCGCGTGATCGTATACAACAAGGCCAACATAGATCCCAAGTTGGTTCAAAATTACGAAGACTTGGCCAAGCCCGCCATGAAGGGCAAGGTGTGCACGCGCAGTGGTTCACACCCTTACATGCTTTCCTTGATGAGCAGCATGATCAACCACTTGGGCGAAAAAGGCGCGACTGAATGGGCACAAGGCATGGTGAACAACATGGCACGCAGCCCGAAAGGCGGCGACACCGATCAAATCCGTGCGGTTGCCTCGGGTGAATGTGGGGTGGCCTTGAGCAATAGCTATTACTGGGTGCGCTTGCTGAACTCCGACAAAGCGGAAGACAAAGAAGTGGTGTCAAAAGTCGGTTTTGTTTGGCCCAACCAGAATTCTTATGGCGCCCACATGAACGTGTCGGGGGGCGCTGTTGCTGCCCATGCACCCAACAAGGAAGCTGCCGTGAAATTCCTGGAATATCTCGCCAGCGATTCCGCTCAACAGTACTTCGCCAATGGTAACAACGAGTGGCCCACCGTGCCCTCGGTGAAAACAAACAACCCGGCTTTGGAAAGCCTGGGCAAGTTCAAAGCCGATGTCACGCCTGCCAAAACATTGGCGGCCAACACCGCGCTTTCTCAAAAAATCATGGATCGCGTGGGCTACAAGTAAGTGTCAGCTCAGACGTGACCGCAACAACACCCCCCGCCCATCTGGCGGGGGTTTTTTTTGTTCACAAAACTGAAGTAACCTTGCTACACTGCAAACACAACATGTAACCGACCAGTAAATTCGTGAACAGCGTGACCCAAAATAAAAAGAACATCCACACACCCGACACCAAACGACTCGGCACCCGCAAAGTGCCCAAAGAGCAACGAATGGTCCAAATCCTTGAAGTGGCTGGCTCAGTGTTTTCAAGGCACGGCTTTCATTCCACCAGCATGGAACAAATCGCAGAGGGTGCCGGTGTCACCAAACCGCTCTTGTACCGCTACTTTGGTTCTAAAGACGCTCTTTACCTGGCCACCATCACGCAGGTGGGCAATCACTTGATGTCTGGCCTTACCTTGCTGATGGCCAATCCAAACGCCCAGGAGCGCTTGAAGCTGATCATGCTCAGCTTCCTGACATTCGTGGAACGCCACCGAGAGGGTTGGTCAGTGCTGTACAACGAAGCACTGACCAGTGTGGGCCCTGTGGGCGAGAAAGTGGGGTTTTTTCGAAACAGCTTCATCGAAGCATCCGCCCGCACCATCGAGGAACTACACAACAATGAAAAAGGCACCCCGGCCAAAGCCAGTGTTCAGGCTGAAGCCTTGGCCAGCATCATGGTTGGTGCAGTTGAGGCGGGTGCACGCTGGTGGATTCAACATCCGGAAATTCCCATTCGAGACATGCAACAACTGATCGAACGCAGCTTGATGCCGGGTCTGTCCGCGCAATAACTTGCCGCCAATGTAAAAAAAGCCGCTGGCACATTCACACCAGCGGCTTTTCCATATTTGGAACAATCAACAATCAGGCTGAAATATCGCCCGTCATCAATACCTTGGAATCACGTTCCGACATCACTTCAAAACGTGCCTCATCCTTGGCATCAACCACTTGTTTGATCACCACGCTGGATGGCAACAACACAGCCTGCTTGAACGACAATGTGTAGCGCGTAGGAGGCGCTTTCATGGCTTGCTGCACCACGCTCAGCGTTTTTGCCGCAGTCCACATGCCATGCGCAATGGCCTGTTTGAAACCGAACATTTTTGCCGTTTGCGCATACAAGTGAATCGGGTTGTAGTCGTTTGACACCTTGGCGTACTTACGACCTTGATTCTCCGGCACTTTCAACGCAGTGTACTGCGCCCCCAAAGCCGCCAGGGGCTCTGCTGCAGCTGGTTTCACGGCTGGTTTTGGCATGCCTTTCACACGACTCAGGATACTCATGGTGCCACGCCAATGTACTTCCTCACCCACCAAAAACTCAGTGTGCACATCAAATTCCAGGCCCAATGAAATGGCACGCGTGTCGCCAATTCGAACCACCACGTCATAAGGCACGCCGTAGTCCAAGGGCTTGATCAATTCAATGCTGTTGTGAAGGTGAACCATACCCAGCATCGCGAAAGGATGCTCGGGACGGCTCATCAAATACATGTGCAAAGGCGATGCAATCACCTGCGGAGCGGTCAAGGAAATGAAATCATTCTCAAAGCCACACACAGCGTTATAAGCGCGAACCCACTCACGATCGATGAAGACTTTGCGCACCCGCGCACCCAAGCGAACTGCTTCGGTGTCGGGTTTGGCCTTCTTGTTCGACGTGGTGGCAGCCTTCAGCAGCAGCGCCTTGCCATTGGGAAATTCTGGCAGCTCATGGAACTTCGCCGCTGCCTTCAAGCTGTCGCTCTCACTCATCGTTTATTTCTCAAGAATTGCTGTGACACCCAAACCACCGGCGGCACAAATTGAAATCAGGCCCTTGCCACTGCCCTTCTCGTTGAGCAACTTGGCCAATGTAGCCACAATTCGCCCACCTGTGGCCGCAAATGGATGACCCACCGCCAGGGAACTGCCCTTCACATTGAACTTGCTCATGTCGATCGAGCCCAATGGCGCGTCAAGGCCAAGCTTTTCCTTACAGAACTTGGGATCTTCCCAAGACTTCAACGTACACAACACCTGTGCAGCAAACGCCTCGTGAATTTCATAGAAGTCAAAATCCTGAAGCTTCATGTTGGCTTTTTTGAGCATGCGCGGCACTGCATAAGCTGGGGCCATCAACAGGCCTTCCTTGCCAGACACAAAATCAACACCCACTGTTTCACTGAATGTCAGGTAGGCCAATGGCTCGATACCACGTGCTTTTGCCCAGTCTTCAGATGCCAACAATACAGCCGATGCGCCATCTGTCAGCGGCGTGGAATTGCCTGCTGTCATGGTGCCCTTGCCACTCTTGCGATCAAAAGCAGGCTTCAAACCCGACAATTTTTCAACAGAAGAATCGGCGCGCAAGTTGTTGTCTTTGGTCAAGCCGTTGAATGGCACCACCAGGTCATCAAAAAAACCTTCTTCGTAAGCCTTGGCTGCTTTCAAGTGGCTGCTTACGGCCAGTTCATCTTGGGCTTCACGAGGAATGTTCCAGGTTTGCGCCATCACTTCACAGTGCGCACCCATGCTCATTTTTGTGCGAGGCTCAGCGTTGGCGGGTGGCAGCGGTGCAAGGTGCTTTGGGCGAATCTTCAACAAGGCTGCCAGCTTGCCTTTGGTGTCGCGTGCGCGGTTGGCTTCCAGCAAAATTTTGCGCAGGCCTTCACTCACGGCGATTGGTGCATCGGTGGTGCTGTCCACACCGCCAGCCATGCCCACTTCGATTTGACCCAATGCAATTTTATTGGCCACCACAATGGCGGCTTCCAAACCCGTGCCACACGCCTGCTGAATGTCGAAGGCTGGGGTCATTGGGCTCAAACCAGAACCCAACACAGACTCACGGCACAAACTGAAATCGCGGCTGTGTTTGACCACCGCACCAGCGACTACATCGCCCAGCTCTTCGCCGTGCAACTGGAACTTGTCAACCACACCACGGAATGCCGCGGTCAACATGTCCTGGTTGGATTTACCAATGTAAGCCGTGTTTGAACGGGCGAAAGGAATGCGTGAACCGCCGATGATGGCAACGCGACGACCATGTTTCATTAAATTCTCCTAAAGTATTATTCTTGGGTCTGCAGCTTACGCGCCAACCAGGTTTTGTCCGCACACGCGCAAGGTTGCACCATTCACACCTGCAGCCAACGGGCTCGACATGAAGGTCACAGCCTCGGCGATGTCCACTGGCAAGCCGCCCTGCGACAACGACGACAAACGGCGTGCCACCTCGCGGGTCACCACCGGAATCGCAGCCGTCATTTGCGTTTCAATAAAGCCAGGCGCCACTGCATTGATTGCAATGCCCTTGCCTGCCAATTCTTGAGCCATCGCATCTACATAACCAATCACAGCACTCTTGGTGGCTGCATAGTTGGTCTGGCCCGCGTTGCCTGCAATGCCGCCAATCGATGAAATACACACGATGCGTGCGCCATCACCGAAGGCATTGCCAGCCAACAGTTGCTCGTTGCATCGAACAATCGCGCCCAAATTCACATCCAGTACCATGTCCCACAGGTGTGAAGCCATGTTGCGCAACATTTTGTCGCGGGTAATACCGGCGTTGTGAACGATGATGTCAATCGCGCCACCTCGGCTTTTCGCCACCGCCGCGAGCTTCTCGCCTGCATCGACGTCAGTGATATCCAATGGGCAAGCCACGCCACCAATTGCGCTCATGGTCGCGCCCAAGGTGCTTTCATCTGCGGGGCGATCCACACCAATCACGGTGGCGCCTTCGCGAGCCAACACCTCGGCGATGGCAGCGCCAATGCCACGTGCAGCACCGGTCACAATCGCCAGCTTGCCATTCAAAGGCTTCTCTGCGAATGCCGCAACTTTGGTGCCTTTGGGCGCGCCGACCACCGGCAAAACCTGACCAGTCACAAAGGCTGAATGAGGGCTCAGGAAAAAGCGCAAGGCCCCCTCGATACCATTCTCAGCGCCAGCCTTCACCTGCAACAAATTGGCTGTACTGCCGTTCTTGCCCACTTCTTTGGACAAGCTGCGAATAAAGCCAGGCAAAGAAGCCTGAGCAGTTTCAGCCACTGCACCCTTGGCATCGCCACGCGGGCGGCCAATCACGACGATCCGGCTGTTGGAAGGCACTTTGCGCAGGCGAGGATTGAAAAAATCGTACAACAAACGCAAATCAGCCACGCTGGCCGCGCTGGTCACATCCAGCACATACACGCTTTCGGCCACGCCATTGTCAGCCTGGGAAATGGCCACATCCACCTTGGCCTTCGCCGCCGCTTCTTTGATGCCATCCAGGCCTGCCAGATCCGCTGACACGCGAATGGCTGCTCCCATGTTGTTCAACGCCTTGACCACGGCCGTAGCCACTGGGCCGAACGCGCTCGCACCGATCAAGGCATTGGCACCACTCAATGCCTTGTCCGCATAGCCAGCTTTGGCTCGCTTGAGCATCGGGGGCACTGGCAAACCCAATGCAGAGGCAATTTGCTTGCCTGTCGAGGTGTGCACAAACTCCAGAATCTTGTCAGCCATGTGTCTCGTCCTTCTTTGTAGGGAAATGTCTTGTTTATGCGCTAGGATAGCCCAGCACAAAGATGTTACTTAAGCGTAACTTGGGAGTGTATAGAAACTTTCAGGGAAAATCGTAGAGTGCTTTCTCTAACCCGGAAACGTCAAGGGCTTGTCGCCCGGTTTCCACGCAGCAAGCTTGGGCATGGCCTGGGCCAATAGATCGGATGTCAAGAATCGGTGCAACCAGCCTTTCAAATGATCAATCCCTTCACAGCCGTCGAACCAAGCCTCATCTGCGATCCTGAACTGCCGAACGAAGGGCAAAATGGCCATGTCCACCCACGAGGGCTTGCCACCAAACAACATGCAGTCAGCCAAATTTGCATATTGGGCCAAGGCCTGGTCCCACTGCTTAAGGATATTCATGCAGGCAATGCGGTGTGGCAGGGGGTCACAATGGTCGTAACGGTTGGGGTATTTGTAGCGATCCAGGTGGTGCTTGAAATCACCATCGAGCAATCGCACCCAGGCCGCGCCCTGTTTTGCCTGCGCACCGGTCAACTGAAGCCACTGCTCAGGCTGGTGCTTTGCCAGCGCCCAATGCATCACATCCAGGCTTTCATCAATCACCGTACCGTCTTCAAGCCACAACACTGGCACGGTACCTTTCGGTGACAATTCAAGCATGTGGGCCGGTTTGTCGCGCAACACCAACTCGCGAATTTCAACGTGTTGCCCAGCCGCAATCAAAGCCAAACGGGCCCGCATGGCATAAGGGCACCGCCGAAAACTGTACAACACGGGCAAGCCGAGTTGATGCGTTACATCGTCGTGGTGTGAAGCCTCTGAAGTCAAACCGTGTATCACCCCTTTTCAGTCAAGGTTTCTGCACTCGTTTTGGGTGGCATTTTGCGACCAATGTGTTTCTCATTGCGAGCCTTGGCCAGTTCAATCTGTTTTTGACGCTCGCCGAACCGAGCCTTTTGATCGTCAGTCAGCGAATCGTAGCAATGAGGACAACCCACGCCTTGCACGTACTTGGCGCTGGCTTTCTCTTCTTCAGTGATCGGCATGCGGCAGGCATGACACAAATCATACTGACCAACCTGCAAACCATGCTTCACCGACACTCTCTGATCAAATACAAAGCACTCACCCTTCCAAAGGCTTTGTTCTTCAGGCACTTCTTCAAGGTATTTTAAAATACCGCCTTCAAGGTGATAAACCTCGTCAAAGCCTTGCTCCAGCATGTAAGCCGTGGATTTCTCACACCGAATACCACCGGTGCAAAACATGGCGATCTTCTTGGGACGCTTTTCCGCAGGCAAGTTCTTTAAATTGTTTTCGACCCACTGGGGAAACTCCCGAAAGGTGGTCGTGGCCGGGTCAACAGCGCCTTCAAAGGTACCAATGGCGTATTCATAATTGTTTCGAGTGTCAATCACCAGCGTGTCTGGGTCCTGAATCAACGCATTCCAGTCGGAAGGCTTTACATAACGGCCAACCAAGCGGTTCGGGTCAATGCCATCCTTTCCCATGGTCACGATTTCGCGCTTTAACTTCACTTTCATTCTCGTGAACGCCTGTTCCGGCGCAATCGAATATTTCGGCGCCAAATCGGCAAACCGTGAATCGCTCCACAAAAACTCCATCAAAGTCACAATACCGGCGCGTGGGCCGCTGACCGTGCCATTGATGCCTTCTTGAGCCAGCAGCAATGTACCCAACACGGCATTGTCGACACACACAGCCTCCAGTTTGGGCTTGATCGCCTCGAAATCCGGCAAAGCCACGAACTTGTAAAGCGCAGCCACCAGAATGTGTTCAGTGTGCGGAATGGATTCGCGAGACATCAACATGTTGTATCTTTCATTGTCATTTCAATCAACCTGCAATTGTAACCGAGGCTTGTCATTTACCCAACGCAGCTCGATATTCAAGCCGGTTGCACAAGGCAAAACACGCAAGGCTTTGCTAAACTGAAAGCCTTCCCGCCCAAGTGGCTTTTCGGCCCACCACAAAAGCACCATGAACGCATTCTGGATATTAATCCTGCTCATCGCCGTGTCCGGCTTTTTTGCCCTGTCAGAAATGGCCCTCGCCTCAAGCAGGCGATCCAAACTCAAAGCCATGGCCGACTCCGGCAACCATCACGCCCACACAGCCTTGGCCATCATTGAAAACCCAAGCAGGCTGTTGGCCGCCACCCAAACAGGCATCACCGCAGCCGCTCTACTCATGGGTATCTTTGGCGAATCCGCCATCACCGCCACGTTGAAAGCGGTGCTTGAGCAACACCTGCCCGTCTTGAATGACTGGGCAGAAGTAATTTCCTTCACCGTGACCATTGCACTGGTCACGGGTGTGTCCATCGTATTGGGTGAAATCGTGCCCAAACGCCTGGCCATTGCCAACCCTGAAGCTGTGGCCGTGGCTTGTGCACCCGTGGTTGCCACATTTTTGAAAGTGCTTGGCCCGGCCATTTTCGTATTGTCCAAAAGCGCAGACGTGGTGCTTAAACTCATGCCATTCAAAGCAGCGCCAGCGGTCAGCTCAATGGAAGACATTCTTGCCTTTCTCGACGAAAGCGCAAAGACAGGCGCCCTGGCCCCCGAGGAAACACACCTGTTGGGCAATGTGCTTCGGCTCGAAGATCGTCGATTGGCCTCCGTCATGACCCCAGTCAGTGACATTGCCTTCATCGACCTGAAAGCCTCGCGGGAGGACAACCTCAGCTTGTTGCGAGAATCACCACACTCCATGCTGCCTGTCTGCAAAGGCGGCTTTCAACAAATCATCGGCGTGGCCGAAAGCCACGACATTCTGAAAGCGGCCCTCGAGGGCGACATTGACTTCGCTGAGCTGCCTTTGGAAAGCGCATTGTTTGTGCCCGCATCTCTGACTTTGGTCGATGTGCTTCGCACCTTTCGCCAACAGAAAAACACCTTTGCTTTTGTGGTCAGTGAATTCGGCATGACCGAAGGCATCATCACCATCGATGATGTACTGTCCAGTGTGGTTGGCGACATGATGCCCATGCTCGACAGTCCCGACGAGGCCTTGGCTGTGCGCCGGGACGACGGCTCTTGGCTGCTGGATGGACTGCTGCCGATCGACGAAATGAAAATCAAGCTCAATGTGCGTGATTTACCACAAGAAAGCCTGGGCAACTTTCACACAGTGGGTGGCTTCGTGTTGGCATCTCTGGGGCGAATCCCCAAAAAAACCGAAAAATTCAATCACGCAGGCTGGCAATTTGAAGTGGTCGACGTTGACAGAAACCGGGTGGACCAAGTGCTGGCCACCCCAATTGATTGAAAAATCCGGTTTCTTAACCCGTCAACCCTTTGGGCAATGGAAAGGCAATGCTTTCCTCCACGCCTTCGAGGGTGCGAACCGACAGCGCTCCCCAATCTTTGAGCCGCTTGACCACATCCTGCACCAAATGCTCGGGCGCTGAAGCGCCGGCGGTCAAGCCGATGTGCTTGACGTTGTCGAACCAGCTTGGCTCCAGGCTGTCAGCGTTTTCGATCAGTTTCGCCTGAACACCCAGCTTTTCAGCCACTTCTCGCAGTCGATTGGAATTCGAGCTACTGGGACTGCCTACCACCAACACCAAATCCACTTTGCGCGCCATGAATTTCACTGCGTCCTGGCGGTTTTGGGTGGCGTAACAAATGTCAGCCTTCTTGGGCTCTTTGATGTCAGGAAACTTCGCTTTCAATGCGGCTATCACCCGCGAGGCGTCATCCACACTCAACGTGGTTTGTGTGACATAGGCCAGTGGGGTGCCCGGTGCAACGTTTAACTTGTCCACGTCGCCTTCGGTTTCCACCAAATAAATACCGTCTTTGACCTGGCCCATGGTGCCTTCAACCTCAGGGTGCCCAATGTGACCGATCATCACAATTTCGCAGCCCTGTGCACGCATTTTGCTCACCTCCACATGCACCTTGGTCACCAAGGGGCAAGTGGCATCAAACACCTTCAATCCCAAGCTTTCAGCCTGGGCACGAACATCCTGCGACACGCCGTGGGCTGAAAACACCACGGTCGAGCCTGTAGGCACATCTTCCAGTTCATCGACAAAAATAGCACCCTTGCCTCGCAGGTCTTCGACTACCGTTTTGTTGTGCACAATTTCATGCTTCACGTAAATGGGCGAGCCAAACTGCTTGAGTGCGCGCTCAACAATCTCGATGGCGCGGTCCACGCCAGCGCAAAAGCCACGGGGCTGAGCCAAACTGATTTCCATGTTCACATCACTCCAATTAACTGCACTTCAAAACTCAAGGCCTTGCCAGCCAAGGGGTGGTTGAAGTCAAACAATATGTCATCCTCACGCTCCTCAACCACGGTGCCAGCAAACTGCCCGCCATCAGGCGCAGGAAAATGCACAAACTCACCCGGCTCAAACGTGGTGCCCTCTTCTGCGTACTTGGACAACAACGACTTGCTCACTGGACGATACAGGTCGGGGTTGACATCCCCGTAGCCATTGCCAGCCGGCACGGTAAAAATATCCCGCTGCCCTGCTTGCATCCCCAACAAACAACGCTCAAGCCCCTCGGCCAACTGGCCCGCGCCAATCGAAAGGGTTGCAGGCTTGTCCTCAAAGGTCGACACGATCACCTGCTGGCTATCAGCCAGGCGAATGCGGTAATGCAAAGTCACAAACGAGGATTCATTCACCACGGGCTTGGGTTGTGCTGCTTCGGTCATTTCAACGTCCTGAAATCATGTCAAAAAACACCCCTTATTCTACGCGTTTGTCCATCAGCTTGCCTTGAGCCCGGGCTCAGTTCTTTGCTTGTGCGCAATAAACACCGGAACCAAGCAAAAATTGTGGCTACTCAATGGCTTTGCCAAAGTCACCGAAATGAGCATACAAAGCTGGCCCAAACACGACCGCCCCCGCGAACGACTGATTAAACAAGGCGCACACGCTTTGTCAGACGCAGAACTGCTGGCTATTTTCCTTCGCACCGGCCTTCCTGGCAAAAGTGCGGTCGATCTGGCTCGGGAAATGATCACTCAATTCGGCGGTTTGCAAAACCTCAATCGCATCTCACTGGCCGAATGGATCAAAGTCCGTGGGCTTGGCGAGGCCAAGTACGCTCAATTGCGGGCCTGCCTGGAAATGGCCAAACGCTGCCTGACACACGAACTTCAAGAGAACCAGCTTTTGCTGGGCAGCCCCGAACTATTCGAGCAATTTGTACGGGCTCAAATCGGCCTAAGTGACATTGAACAATTCATGGTCGTAGCCCTGAACAGCCAACTCAAAGTGATTGAGCACAAAATCCTGTCGAGTGGAACAGTGAACAAAACCGCAGTATTTCCCCGCGAAGTGTTGAAATTTGCCCTGCACAGCAACGCACCTCGAATCATGGTGGCACACAACCACCCCAGCAATTGCTGCACCCCGAGCCTGGCCGACGACCGCCTCACAGGCGAGTTGCATAGCGCTTTGGCATTGATTGACATCGAACTGGTGGATCATTTGGTGGTGGGCCCAAGCTGCAGTTATTCCTACCGCACACACCGCCGGGCACCTTTTTAAAAATTTTCCGTAAAAAAGGTTGTGCAAGCACTTCAAATTTGGTTACAATCTTGGACTTCGCCGCAAATCCATGATCGTTTGGCTTATCGCCAGGTGGGTTTGCAGATACACTAATTTGCTGAATTTTTTGGGGTCATTATGGCTCGCGTATGTCAAGTCACGGGCAAGCGCCCGATGGTTGGGAACAAAGTTTCTCACGCCAATAACAAAACAAAACGTCGCTTTTTGCCGAACTTGCAGTCACGCAAGTTTTGGGTTGAAAGCGAAAACCGCTGGGTTCGCCTGCGTCTAACCAACAACGCACTGCGCACAATCGACAAAAACGGCATCGACGCTGTTTTGGCCGATCTTCGCGCACGTGGCGAAATTTAAGCAGGAGTAAATCATGGCTAAAGGTGGTCGCGAAAAAATCAAACTCGAATCGTCTGCTGGTACTGGTCACTTCTACACCACGACCAAAAACAAGCGCACGAAGCCTGAGAAAATTGAAATCATGAAGTATGACCCAGTTGTGCGCAAGCACGTGTCATACAAAGAAACAAAGCTCAAGTAATTTATTTACTGTAGCCGTTTCAAGAAAAACCCGCCATTGAATATTCATGGCGGGTTTTTTATTGCCCCTTTATTGCCCCTCTTAATCAACCTTGTTACCAATCCCGATTGAATCACGACATTTGGATTAATTGGATACAAAAAAGCCGCTAACCTTGGTCAGCGGCTTGGCATAGTCAGTGCGAATTACAAATCAAACCCATCAGGCGGCGTAGCGCCGAATGCGAATCGACATGTCTTCCAACCAACGAATTCCGCTTTGCTCAGCGCGCTCACACCAGGCTTGCAACTGGGCCAGCATTTGCTCGCGACTCAGGTTGGTTCTCTCCCAAATTTGGCGAAGCTCTGCACGCATTTCAACCAAGGTCGAAATCATTTTCGATTGGGCACACAACTGAGCCAACTCGGCACGCTGTACATCACACAACTTGGACTCATCGGCTGACAGCAGCTTGCTGGCCTTGGCCAACACACTGCGCTCTTGGGCATTTTGAGCTTTCAACCGAAGCGCTGCAGCTTCAGAACGAAAAGCCTTGCGCATGGAGCTGGCGTAACGCGCCATCACGTCGTAGCGGTGATTCACCACTGCTTGAACAGTTGCCAGGCTCAATGCCGGTTTACTTTCTGAGGAGAACTTAGGCGCCACCGCCACTTTCTTCACTTTAGCCAAACCCAAGAAAGAGAAGATTTTGATATACATCCAACCAATGTCGAACTCGTACCACTTGGAACTCAGTTTGGCAGATGTAGCGTGCGTGTGGTGGTTGTTGTGCAACTCTTCACCACCAATCAAAATGCCAATCGGTGAAATATTGCGACTCGCATCCGAACTGTCGAAATTGCGATAACCCCAAAAGTGGCCGATGCCATTGATGACGCCAGCAGCCAGCACAGGAATCCACAACATTTGGATGGCCCAAATGCTCACGCCAGGGAAACCAAACAAAATAAAACTCAAAACCAGCGTAAAACCAACACCCTGCCAAGGGAAACGTTCGTACACTTGAAATTCCAGCCAGTCGCTGGGTGTTCCATGGCTGTACTTGGCCAAGGTTTCCTTGTTTTTCGACTCAGCGCGATACAGTTCCGCGCCACGCCAAAATACAGTTTTCAAACCTCGCGTCTGCGGGCTGTGGGGGTCGTCTGGTGTTTCGCACTTGGCGTGGTGCTTGCGGTGGATAGCCGCCCAGGCGCGGGTGCTCATGCCCGTGGTCAACCACAACCAAGCCCTGAAAAAGTGCGCCAATGCAGGGTGCACTTCCAAGGCACGATGCGCCTGGCAGCGGTGCAAATAAACAGTCACCGCCACAATGGTGATGTGGGTGACGATCAAGGTGTAAATCACCATTTCACCCAAAGATGCGCCGGTGATGCCTGAAGTCAAGAAATCAATCATATTCACAAACTCTTTATAGTCGTCTCTTAAAAATTAACGGCCAATTCATTTGCTTCTGAAGATGCCGTTCTCAAGTTTTCAGTGTACAAGTGTACTTTCAAAGTTGCCAACATGTTGGAATTTATATTCAGTTCACGCCTTTGAACGTTGTAACACTGCTGCAAAAAAACCATCTGACTCACCGTGTTCTGGCCACAAGCGGAGCATGTCATCGTCTGTATTGGCATGCAGAGGGCGCTCTGAAGGGTTCAACACCTCCGTCCAACGCCTTAACCTGAATTCAGGGTGTTCCGCCAAAAACGCATTCACGATGTCTTCGTTTTCATCACGCAATACACTGCAGGTGATGTAGACCAACCGGCCATCTGGCTTCACCAACCGTGAAGCATGTTCAATGATCGATTTTTGCTTGGCTGTCAGTTCGGCAAGGCTTTGCAAATTCTGCCTGAACTTTAGATCCGGATTACGCCGCAAGGTTCCCATCCCGCTGCATGGTACATCGGTCACCACCCGGTCGGCCTTGCCGTAGTACTTGTTCAAACGTGGATCGGCTTCATCGTTGATCACCATGGTGTAAAAGTTGCTCAAGCCAGAGCGTGCCGCTCGCGGCTTGAACTTCACCAGGCGCCGCTCGGACGTATCCAGAGCAACCACCCGCCCGGTGTTGCGCATCAGCGCGCCAATGGCGAGTGTTTTACCACCAGCACCGGCACAGAAATCCACCACAAGGTCGCCACGGCGCGGCGCAACCAATCGGCTCACCCACTGGCTACCCGCGTCTTGCACCTCCACAAAACCATCCTGGAAAATTTCAGTTTTTCCCACAATCGGCTTGCCCACGGCGCGCAGGCCATCTGGCAGACCTTCGATGGGATGCACCTCAATACCCAGGTTGGCCAACGCAGCCATCAAATCGCTTGCACTGGCCTTGACGGTGTTGGCTCGCATGTCCAGTGGCGCTGCCTTCAACACCGCTTGAGAGAAAGAATCCGCCCGCTCAACACCGAATTGCTCCACCAAACGGGTGTAGAACCACTCTGGCAAGCAAGTGCGTGGTTCGATAGGTAAATCGTAGGCGGAAATGTTGATCACCCTGCTTAACCATTCATTGTCCGATTGCTTGCCCGCAGACCACACCGCTTCTGGCGCACCCGACCACAACAAAGCCAGTTTGGCCTGCCGCATCACAGAAGACCCCTCACCAGCCTGCGCCAAGTGGTTGATTCGATAGCGATACCGCAACCAGCAATACACCGCTTCAGCCACGACCGGCCTGTCGCGACCACCCAATTCCGGGTGGTCTTTGAAAAATCGGGAAATGGCGGCATCGGCAGGCCCTTCGAACAGTGCCAACAAATCAATTAGTTGTGCCACCGTGCTGACCATTCCATAACGGGACTGGGCGCCTTTTCGCTCAGGCTTGTTTTCACGGCGAGAAGTGGGTTTGCGAAACGGGGTGTTCTTTTTCGAGGACCCGACCATGGTGTTTTCCTAAATTTGAATGGAGTGAATCAGGGCCGGGCTCAGTGTGCCCTCCAAGCGCCCATTCACTATTTTAATTTGTCCCGTAGCCAATGCAGCCAGCGCCCGGGGGTAGATTTGATGCTCAAGGGCCAACACCCTTGCGGCCAGGGTTTCTGGCGTGTCTTCAGGCAAAACTTGAACAGCGGCCTGATCCACTATCGGACCATGGTCCAGTTCTGGCGTCACCAAATGAACAGTGACACCGTGCAACCGCACGCCAGCTTCAATGGCCTGCCGGTGGGTGTTCAAGCCCGGAAATGCCGGCAGCAAGGAAGGATGTATGTTGATCAGCCTGCCTTGGTATTTGTTCACAAAACCTTCGGTCAACACCCGCATGAAACCCGCCAACACCACCCAATCTGGCGCATATTGATCGATTTGCGCTGCCAAGGCAGCGTCAAAGTCAGCCCGACTTTCAAAACTGGTGTGGTCCACCACAGCGGTTTCTATGCCATGCGCTTGTGCCACAGCCAAGCCTGCTGCCGCTGGCCGGTTGGAAATGACCACTCGAATGGAATAAGCCGATGTCTTGTTGGCAAGATCGATCAGGGCATTCAGATTTGAACCGCGCCCCGAGATCAAAATGACGACGGAAGGACTGGATTTTTGCATGGCGCGAGTTTATCACTGTGTGGGGAAAAAAGCCCTTGATTTCATCAATCAGGCCGTATAATGATCGGTTGTTTTGCAACCCAGAAAGAGCCGACCATCCCGGTATGAAAATCATCCGCCGACCCGGGCCAAGCCATTTATCCAAGCCGACCGCGTTAACCATCGGAAACTTCGATGGTGTTCACATTGGTCACGCTGAATTATTCCGTCATGTGGTGCGCGCAGCCGAGCCAGATCAGCTCGTGCCAACCGTGGTGACACTGCACCCGCACCCCAAGGAGTTTTTTAATCCCTCCTTCAAGCTGGAGCGAATTTCCACGCTGCGCGACCGCATCATTGAAATGAAGCGCTGTGGCATCAGGCAGGTTTGCATTTTGCCATTCGACGTCGCCATGGCCAACCTCAGCCCCCAGGCTTTTGTGGAACAAGTGTTGGTCAAACAACTCAATGTGAAACAGGTCTGGGTGGGCGACGATTTTCGGTTCGGCCAACGCCGGCTGGGCGATTTCGCGCTGCTTAAACAACTGGGCGAGCAATTCGGCTTTTCTGTCAACGACCTCAGCGAGGTTCAGCAAGGCGGCCATCGTGTGTCCAGCTCCAACATTCGCGCCGCACTGAAGGCTGGCCATGTTGAGCGGGCAACCGACATGCTCGGTCATCCCTTGGTGTACTCGGGCCACATTATTCACGGCAAAAAACTGGGGCGTACGCTTGGCTTTCCGACCATGAACCTGCCAATCACCGGCAGGGCCAGTGCACTCACCGGCATTTTGGCTGTTTGGGTCCACGGGCTTGAAGCCAAACCTTTGCCCGCCGTGGCCAGCATGGGTGTGCGCCCTACAGTTGAACAATCCGATCAAATCCTGCTCGAGACCTTCATTCCTGAATGGAAGGGCAATGCTTACGGCAAATTGCTGCGCATCGAAGTACTTGCGCACATACGGCCCGAGCAGCATTTTGATTCCCTAGACACGATGGTTACGCAAATGCACCAAGACACCCAACAGGCCATGTCACTGCTTGCGCAAAACCAACCCAAGATTTCCTACACAGGCTGTTAACCCTCATGGATTACAAGAATACGCTCAACCTTCCAGACACCCCGTTTCCAATGCGGGGTAACCTACCCAAACGGGAACCCGACTGGGTAGAACAATGGTGCAAGGAAGACCTGTACAACGCCATTCGCCAGGCCAAAGCCGGAAAGCCAAAATTCGTGTTGCACGACGGCCCGCCATACGCCAACGGCGACATTCACATTGGCCATGCGGTCAATAAAATTCTCAAAGACATCATCGTGAAAAGTCGGTGCCTGGCTGGCTACGACGCCCGTTACGTGCCGGGCTGGGATTGCCACGGCATGCCCATTGAAATCCAGATCGAGAAAACTCACGGCAAAGGTCGCCCCACCCTGGAGGTGCAGGAAAAAAGCCGGGCTTACGCCACCGAGCAAATTGAACGACAGAAAAAAGATTTCATTCGTTTGGGCGTGCTGGCCGACTGGAACAACCCTTACAAAACCATGAACTTCAGCAACGAAGCCGATGAGTTGCGTGCACTGGGGAAAATTCTTGAGAAAGGCTATGTGTTTCGTGGTCTGAAGCCCGTCAACTGGTGTTTTGATTGCGGCTCCGCCCTCGCGGAAGCCGAGGTGGAATACAAAGACAAACAAGACATCGCCGTCGATGTCGGCTTTGCATTCAAGTCTGACCAACTCGACAAACTGGCCACTGCTTTTGGTTTACCCGTGGGCACGCTTCAATCCAAGCCCGGGCAATTGGTCATCTGGACGACCACACCCTGGACACTGCCGGCCAACCAAGCCTTGAACGTGCATCCTGAACTGGTGTACAGCCTGATCGACACTGACGACAAATTCTTGCTGCTTGCGCAAGAGCGAACCAAGCCTTGTCTGGAAAGCTACGAATTGGAAGGCACCGAAGTCGCCACCACCACAGGCGCGTCCTTGGAAGGAATTCATTTTCAGCATCCATTTTATGACCGCACAAGCCCGGTCTATCTGGCCGATTACGTCAGCACCGATGCAGGCACCGGCATTGTGCATTGCTCCCCGGCATACGGCGTAGACGACTTTTTAACCAGCAAAGCCTACGGCATGAAAGACGCCGATATCATCAACCCGGTGATGGGCAATGGCGTGTATGTTGACTCCCTGCCCTTCTTTGGTGGCCAACACATTTGGAAAGCCAACCCGCTGATCGTCGAAAAAATGATTGAAGTGGGCAGCCTGATCAAACAAGTGAAGTTTGGCCACAGTTATATGCATTGCTGGCGACACAAAACACCTGTGATTTATCGCGCCACCTCACAGTGGTTCGCGGGCATGGATATCCAACCCAAAGACGGCTCGGCAAGCTTGCGTGACAAAGCGCTTGCAGGCGTTGAAGCCACCGAATTTTATCCCACGTGGGGCAAGGCGCGCCTTCATGCCATGATCGCCAATCGGCCTGATTGGACCCTGTCACGACAGCGCCAATGGGGCGTGCCCATGGCCTTCCTTGTTCACCGCGAAACTGGCGAACTTCATCCCAGAACACCCGAATTGATTGAGCAGGTTGCCCAACTGATTGAGAAGCAAGGCATCGAGGCCTGGCAACACGTGACTGTTGAAGAACTGATTGGCGACGAGGCCAAAGACTACGTCAAGAACCCGGACACACTGGACGTGTGGTTTGACTCAGGCACCACCCATGAAACCGTGCTGCGAGGCAGCCACGCAAGCGACAGCGACTTCCCGGCTGACCTGTACCTGGAAGGATCAGACCAACACCGTGGCTGGTTTCACTCCTCTTTGTTGACCAGCTGCATGCTCAACGGAGTGCCGCCTTATAAAGCCCTGCTCACTCACGGCTTCGTCGTCGATGGCAAGGGCATGAAAATGAGCAAGTCGGTGGGCAATGTGATCGCGCCTCAGGAAGTGTCCGACAAAATGGGCGCAGAAATTCTTCGCCTGTGGGTCGCCAGTACCGATTATTCCGGCGAACTGACCATCTCTGACGAAATTCTGAAACGAGTCGTCGAAAGCTACAGGCGCATTCGAAACACATTGCGTTTCTTGCTCGCCAACATCTCCGATTTCAATTACGCAGCCCAGGCTGTTCCCACCGACAAACTGTTGGAAGTCGATCAATACGCACTCACTTTGCTGGGTAAACTCCAGGAGGAATGCGAAGCGCATTACACGCGTTACGAATTCCACCCCATCGTCAGCAAGCTGCAAATCTTTTGCTCTGAAGATCTGGGTTCGTTTTACCTCGATGTATTAAAAGACAGGCTGTACACCACTGGTGTCGATTCATCAGCCCGACGCAGCGCTCAGACCACGCTTTATCACATCACCCACACTCTGCTGCGCTTGATGGCACCCGTGCTGAGCTTCACCGCAGAAGAAGCATGCGAGGTCATGGGCGCGGTCGAATCTTCGATCTTCTGTAATGAGTTTTACAAAGTGCCCCAGGTGAACAACGCCCCGGCTCTTCAATCCAAATGGGCCGATTTGCTTGAACTGCGCGCACGTGTGGTCAAGGAATTGGAAACCCTGCGCACTGAGGGCAAAATTGGATCCTCGTTGCAAGGTGCGGTTACCCTGCGACTACCCAAAGACCTGTACGACAAAACCATGAGCTTGGGCGACGACCTCAAGTTTTTGCTGATTGTATCCAGCGCCCAGCTTGAAATGGCAGACGCTGAGGCAATCATCGTCGACTCCGCCAAGGGAGAAAAATGTGAACGTTGCTGGCATGTCAGGACAGACACGCACAGTGACCCCGAGCATGATGGGATCTGCGGGCGTTGTGTCAGCAACCTGTTTGGCAATGGTGAGGAGCGCAACCATGTCTAATCGACCCACCCGGCCTGCCACTCAGGCACTTCGTAACAACAAGCGACCGTCCATCCTTCCATGGATTGGATTCAGTTTCCTTTTGATCCTCGTCGATCAAATCAGCAAACTGTGGATACAAGCCCGACTTGATTTTGGTGCTGTGGTCGAGATCACCTCGTTTTTTAACCTGGTGCATGTGCTGAACCCGGGAGCGGCTTTCAGCTTCCTGGCCGACCAAGAAGGCTGGCAGCGCTACTTCCTATCAGGCGTTGCCGTGGTGGCGTCCATCGTGATTCTGTTCATGATGCGCTCATCCAGCCACCGCAGGTTTGCGATGTTTTGTTTGTCCTGTATTCTGGCCGGCGCAATTGGAAACCTGATCGACCGGTTGGCACACGGTGCAGTCATCGATTTTCTGGATTTTTACTGGCAACATTATCACTGGCCTGCATTCAATGTGGCTGACGTGGCAATCAGCGTGGGTGCGATTGGCTTGATTATTGACGAACTGTTTTTCAACAAAAGCACCTCACCCAAATCCAAAAAAGCTTAACAAGGTCAAGACATGCGCAACGACACCACGCCTTCACTGCCAATGTTATCCGGGCTGAAACTCGTGTTGGGCGTGTGTGGAGGCATTGCAGCCTACAAGTCGGCGGAATTATTGCGTCTGTTGATCAAGCAAGGCTGTGAAGTGCAAGTGGTCATGACCGAAGCGGCAACCCGCTTCATTACCCCGCTGACCTTTCAGGCACTGTCTGGAAAACCCGTGCATGTGTCCCAATGGCCAAGCGGCGCGGCTGATCGGGGCATGCCCCACATCGACATCAGCCGGCAGGCCGACTTCATGTTGGTCGCGCCTTGTACAGCCAACTCGCTGGCCAAATACGCACATGGATTCGCCGACAATTTGTTGGACAACCTGGTGTTGGCGCGCAACTGCCCGCTTGCCATTGCACCCGCCATGAATGTTGAAATGTGGAACAACCCAGCCACTCAGCGCAATCTGCAACAGTTGCGTGATGACCATGTGCATGTGTTTGGCCCTGCAGCAGGCGAACAAGCGTGTGGTGAAGTGGGTCAAGGACGAATGCTGGAACCGGAAGAGCTGGTTTTCGAGCTCGCCAAAGCCGTGTCGCCCCAAACGCTGGCTGGGCAATCCATCCTGATCACGGCAGGCCCCACCTTTGAAGCCATCGACCCAGTGCGTGGCATCACCAATCGATCCAGCGGGAAAATGGGTTACGCGATCGCCCAAGCCGCGCAGTTATTGGGGGCAAAAGTCACCTTGATCAGCGGCCCGACAGCACTGAAGGCACCACATGGCGTAGCGCTGGTTCACACCGAGTCAGCGCGTGATATGCACCAAGCGGTGTTCAGGTTTCTCGACGAGCAAAATGCATTCATCGGCGTTGCGGCTGTGGCCGATTACGGCATCAAGAACGCATCCAATCACAAGCAAAAGAAAGTGGAAGGTCAAACTTCAGGTCTTCACATGGAGTTTGAGCTGAATCCGGACATTCTCGCCGACGTTGGCAAAGCGGCAGAACAACGAAGCAAACCATTGCGCGTGGTTGGTTTCGCTGCTGAAACCCAAAATCTCGATGAATATGCCCAAGCCAAACTGGCAAAGAAGAAGGCTGATTGCATTGTGGGTAACCTCGCACAGAACACATTGAATGCAGACGAGGTGCGACTGACTTTGTACACCAAAAGCGCCCCACCAGTGCGCATGCCCCAACAACTCAAGTTGAACGCGGCTATCGACCTCTTAAACCATCTATTTAAAGTACACCCACGACCATGAAAATTCCTGTTGAACTGAAAATTCTCGACCCACGCATGCGCGAGAACCTGCCCGCATATGGAACCCCCGGTAGCGCTGGCCTGGACTTGCGCGCGTGTATCGATGCACCCATCACCCTGGCCCCCGGTCAGGCTGAACTCATCCCAACGGGTTTGTCCGTGTACCTGGAAGACCCAAACTACTGCGCCACCTTGCTACCAAGGTCAGGCCTGGGTCACAAAAAAGGCTTGGTGCTGGGCAACCTGGTTGGCTTGATTGATTCCGATTACCAAGGCCCCCTGATGGTATCGGCCTGGAATCGCAGCCAAACTGCAGTCGTCATCGAGCCCATGGAACGGATTGCGCAAATGGTAATTCTTCCAGTGGCGCATGCAGAATTCAGAATTGTTGAGGAATTTACACCCAGTGAGCGTGGTAGCGGTGGTTTTGGAAGCACGGGGGTGGCCTGAGTTTAACGAGTTACCGTGTCGCGATCACAGGGAACTACGCACCCGGAATCGTCACTCAATTGCATTGTTTATATTGCGACAGTGAATGACCCCCTTGGCACGCCCTAAATCAATTTACGGACAATTCACCACGCCGCGCAGTCAACCCCTTCGTTCTCGAAAGCTTCAAACCACCGTCACGACCCTACTCGCCATTCTGAGCATCACGGTGGTGGCGCTCGTCTGCTCGACCTTGCACCGCGCTGCCCAAATTCAAGAACAGATCAAGGCACAGGCATTACTCAACCTGTCGCTTCAAGACCTGATTTTGCAAAGCAGTAATCTTCGGCACTTGGCAAACCCGCACCCGGCACAGTTGCGACTTTCATTGGAAAGAAACGGCTACGAAACTGCGCAATCACTTCTCAATCAGCTCTCTTCAAGGCTGGCAATACTTGAGGCATTACCAAGCCCGGGAATCGATTTACCCGCGCAACATGCGCTTCGCACGCTTTTACTCGACATGGACCAGAGAGTGAACAAACGCCAAGGCATCGACCAGATACACATTGATCAATGGTATGTGCAGTTGAACAAAATGCACCATGAGCTCAACAAGGCACCGGGCCATCACCATTCTTTAATCGAGCAGCTGTTTGCCCAGAACAACACCTTGGGCCTCAGCCTGATCGTGACCTTCGTTTTGCCTTGGTCCGCGTGGTTCATTTTCAAGTCCAGATGGGTGGAAACAATAGGGCACAAACGGCGACAAAAAATAGCCGAAGATGCAAGCGACGGTGTGACCGATCTTTTAAATCAGCGAGGGTGGTCGAGAATCCTACATGCGCACCACAAGTCGAAATCTGGACGCAGCAAGGCCAGCTCTCTAGCCCTTATCCAAATCGATTACTTCAAACAGTACAACGCCACCTATGGTCCGACAGTGGGCGACGCGCGATTACAAAAATTTGCGACGCTACTCAGCGCAAACTTTCGCCCTCAAGATACGTTGGCCCGCCTTGAAAATGAGCAGTTCGCAGTGCTGGTGCCCGACTGTGGAGCAGTAGAAACCAAACGCATCATTGATCGCATGCGAAACGACCCAAGCGGTGATGTTGAATTTTCAAGCGGAATCTGCGAATTCAGTCAGGACCGAAGTCTGGAGAGAATCACGGCGCTGGCAGATCGCGCCTTGCACAAGGCACGTGAGGAAGGTGGCAATCGCAGTTGTACAGCGTGATGTCAAAAAAAAAGGTGCGACACTGCTACGGGTCGCACCCCTGGATTTTATTAAATGCCGTATTGACAGGCTTTAGTCGAGCGCCACCTCTGTGCCACTTTCCGACTCTTCACCGTCCACACCCTCATCAAAGGTCAACAGCACTTGATCTTTTTCTTCATCAAGATCCACTGTGACCTTGCCACCATTGGTCAACTTACCAAACAACAGCTCGTCGGCCAAAGCCTTGCGGATGGTGTCTTGAATCAAACGCTGCATTGGGCGAGCACCCATCAACGGATCAAAGCCTTTCTTGCCCAAGTGCTTGCGCAATGGATCGGTGAAGATCGCATCGACTTTCTTCTGATGCAGTTGCTCTTCCAGCTCCATCAGGAACTTGTCGACCACACGCAAGATGATTTCCTCATCCAGCGCACGGAATGAAATCACCGAATCCAAGCGGTTACGGAACTCGGGGCTGAACATGCGCTTGATGTCTTCCATCTCGTCGCCCTGGGCCTTTGACTCTGTGAAGCCAATGCCGCGCTTGGTCAGTGCCTCAGCACCCGCATTGGTCGTCATGATGATGATGACATTGCGGAAATCAGCCTTGCGCCCGTTGTTGTCAGTCAGCGTGCCGTTGTCCATCACCTGCAGCAGGATGTTGAACACATCTGGATGGGCCTTCTCGATCTCATCAAGCAGCAAAACACAATGCGGCTTCTTGGTGATCGCCTCGGTGAGCAGACCACCTTGGTCGAAACCGACATACCCGGGAGGTGCGCCGATCAAACGCGACACTGCATGCCGCTCCATGTACTCGGACATGTCGAAACGAAGCATTTCAATGCCGAGAATGAACGCCAACTGCTTGGCTACTTCGGTTTTACCCACACCGGTTGGGCCACTGAACAAGAAGGAACCAATCGGCTTGTCCGCCTTGCCCAGGCCAGCACGCGCCATCTTGATCGAGTTACTCAAAGCCTCGATCGCTGGATCCTGGCCAAACACGGTGGCCTTCAAATCGCGATCAAGCGTGGCCAGTTTGTTGCGGTCATCGGTGTTGACCGACTGCGGCGGAATGCGTGCGATTTTAGACACGATATCCTCGATGTCGCCCTTGGTGATGGTTTTACGCTGTTTGCTTTTTGGCAAAATACGCTGGGCAGCACCGGCTTCGTCAATCACGTCAATGGCCTTGTCAGGTAGATGACGGTCGTTGATGAATTTGGCAGACAACTCGGCCGCCGCAGAAATCGCTGCGCTGGAATATTTCACACCGTGATGTTCTTCAAAGCGGCTTTTCAAGCCACGCAGAATTTCAATGGTTTGTTCCACTGTGGGTTCTGACACGTCAATTTTCTGAAACCGACGCGACAGCGCGTGGTCTTTCTCAAAAATTCCACGGTACTCGGTGAAGGTGGTCGCGCCAATGCACTTCAATTGCCCCGATGACAAAGCTGGCTTCAGAAGATTGGATGCGTCCAAAGTACCGCCAGACGCCGAGCCAGCCCCAATCAAGGTGTGAATTTCATCAATGAACAACACTGAATCTGGATTGGCTTTCAACTGCTTCAACACCGACTTCAAGCGCTGCTCGAAATCCCCACGGTATTTGGTGCCCGCCAACAAGGCGCCCATGTCCAGCGAATGCACCTGGGCCGTATTCAAAATTTCTGGCACATCACCCTTGACGATTCTCCAGGCCAAACCTTCAGCAATTGCGGTTTTACCCACACCAGCCTCGCCGACCAACAAAGGATTGTTTTTACGGCGGCGACACAACACCTGAATGACGCGTTCAACTTCATGTTCACGCCCAATCAACGGGTCAATCTTTCCTTCTTTGGCCAAGGCGTTCAGGTTTTGAGTGTATTGGTCTAGCGGAGACTGTTTGTCACTCGACCCTTGTGTGGCTTCCGCTTCCTGCTCTGTGTTTTCACTTTGAGCGTTCTCAGCCTTTGGAGCAGGCGCTTGCGGTGTTTTGGTAATGCCATGCGAAATGTAATTCACCACATCCAGGCGTGTAATGCCTTGCTGGTGAAGGTAATACACAGCGTGAGAATCCTTCTCACCGAAAATGGCCACAAGCACATTTGCGCCCGTCACTTCTTTCTTGCCATTTGAGGTGCTTTGCACGTGCATGATGGCACGCTGAATCACGCGCTGAAAACCGAGCGTGGGCTGTGTGTCCACTTCATCTTGGCCAGACACCACAGGCGTGTTGTCTTTGATGAAATTTTGCAGATTCTTTCGAATTTCTTCGACATCACATGAGCATGAGCGCAGCACTTCCGCCGCGGACGGGTTGTCAAGCAATGCCAGCAGCAAATGCTCCACCGTGATGAATTCATGCTTTTGCTGACGCGCGTCAACAAATGCCATGTGCAAACTTACTTCCAACTCTTGCGCAATCATGTTTCCTCCATCACGCACTGCAGCGGATGCTGATGCTGCTTTGCGAAACCACATACCATTTCGACTTTCGTCGAGGCGATGTCTTTGGGATAAACCCCACAGACCCCTTTGCCCTCTTTATGCACTTTGAGCATGATTTGGGTGGCCTGTTCCCTTCCCTTACCAAAAAACTTCTGCAAAACAATCACGACAAACTCCATGGGGGTGTAGTCATCGTTCAAAAGCACGACTTGATACATCGGAGGCAGTTTCGCTTTTTGCGTCTGCGACTCGAGCACTGTTGATGGACTGTTTTGCGAACTCATAACTTCATTGTAATCACTTCTAAGGGCCACGCAACATCGATAAGAGAGCAATACACCGCCTTTATTTGCGGCTTCAAAATTTTCCTGAAATTTCAATTGATACGAATGTTTAAAATTATGAAAACAAGCGTTTCAAATTGCAATCACCCCGTTGAAGCGACCCAATTGTTGCCATACGAGCAATCTACATTGGGGTAACCTTGTCGATTACAAGTGCCGACAAGGGGTAAACCCTCAAAAAATGTATCTATTGTATGGTTGACCCTGAGCAAAACACGTCAAAGAATAGAACTCAAGCCGTATTTCACTGGCGAGTTGTCGGACGACTATTGCGTTCCGATCGAAGTATTTGTTTTTTGAAGGAGGTTTCGCAATGGCGACCGGTACCGTAAAATGGTTCAACGATGCAAAAGGTTTTGGTTTTATCACCCCTGATCAGGGTACCGAAGAACTTTTTGCCCACTTTTCTGCAATCCAGGCATCTGGATTCCGCACACTGAAAGAAGGTCAGAAAGTGACTTTTGAAGTGGTCGACGGACCTAAGGGCAAACAGGCTCAAAACATTACTGTGATGGACGCGACCAGCGCGGCCTAAGTCAGCAGAAACACCTGAGAAAAGCCGACCTTGGTCGGCTTTTTTTACGTCTGCTTGAAGTCACCTGTATCACGCATGAAAAAAGCCCCGACATGCGGGGCTTTTAATTTCAAGCAAATGACTTGAACGCAAGCAATTTACATGTGATCGATCATCACCTGACCAAAACCGGAACAACTCACTTGCTCTGCACCGTCCATTAACCGGGCGAAATCGTAAGTCACTTTCTTCGATGCAATGGATTTCTCCATCGATGAAAGAATAAGGTCAGCCGCTTCAATCCAACCCATGTGGCGCAGCATCATTTCGGACGACAGAATTTGCGAACCGGGGTTCACGTAATCCTTGCCTGCGTACTTGGGTGCAGTACCGTGGGTGGCTTCGAACATTGCGATTGAATCCGACAGGTTCGCGCCCGGCGCGATACCGATACCGCCGACCTGCGCGGCCAATGCGTCGGAGATGTAATCGCCGTTCAAATTCATCGTTGCAATCACACTGTATTCAGCGGGGCGCAACAAGATTTGCTGCAGGAAAGCATCTGCGATCACGTCTTTCACCACAATGTCGCCATGCTCGGCCTTGATCTTCATCCACGGGCCACCATCGAGCAACTCGGCACCAAACTCTTTCTTGGCCAGCGCATACGCCCAAGATGCAAATGCACCTTCGGTGTACTTCATGATGTTGCCTTTGTGGACAATGGTCACCGAGGGCTTCTTGTTGTCGATCGCATACTGAACAGCTTTCCGGAACAAACGCTCGGTGCCCTCTTTCGAAATCGGCTTGATGCCAATCCCTGACGTGTCGGGGAAGCGGATTTTGGACACACCCATTTCTTCGCGTAAAAATTTGATCAGCTTTTGGGCTTTTTCGGTTTCTGCCTCGTACTCAATACCGGCGTAAATGTCTTCCGAGTTCTCGCGGAAAATCACCATGTCGGTTTTGTGCGGCTCTTTAACCGGGCTTGGCACGCCAGTGAAGTATCGCACTGGGCGCAAACAGACGTACAGGTCGAGTTGCTGGCGAAGCGCCACGTTGATCGAACGAATGCCACCGCCCACTGGCGTGGTCAGGGGGCCCTTCACAGACACCACGTAGTCTTTCAACACTTCGAGTGTTTCATCGGGCAGCCACACATCAGGGCCGTAAACCTTGGTGGCTTTTTCACCCGCGTAAATTTCCATCCAACTGATTTTCCGTTTGCCGCCGTACGCCTTGGCCACCGCTGCATCAACCACATCGATCATGACGGGGGTGATATCAAAACCTGTGCCATCACCTTCAATGTATGGAATGATGGGTTGATCGGGTACGTTCAGCGAGAAATCACCATTGACTGTAATTTTTTCACCGACGGTCGGCACCTTAATGTGTTGGTACATAGTCTCTCCGCTGCTTCTTTGGTGTTAGAGGGAACATTCGAGTGTATCCCTTTGCGTTTGAAATCTCAATATTTCGCAATGTGAAATTGCATTCCTTATTGCGCCAAGGCATATAATAGCGTTTTCTTCTTTCAGATGTCTGACAGGAACTGGTTTTGAAAAGATTTGATTCACCCAGCCGCATGAAAGTAGCCTACGCCCTCTCATTGTTGATGATCGCACTGGGCATGGTCGCGTGCTCAGTCGGAGTGGCCAGCCCGGTGCAAAAAGACCTGCCCGTTCAACGGCTGCTGGTGGGCGGAATCGAGATTGAAGCTGAAATTGCCAACACGCAATTGACCCGACAAATTGGTTTAATGAACCGGCCGGAATTGGCCCCCATGGCCGGTATGCTGTTCATTTTTGAGCAAGCACAAACCCAATGCATGTGGATGAAAAACACGCTGATCGATCTCGACGTGGCTTTCCTGGATACCCAGGGCCGCATCATCAATGTGGAAACCATGAAGGCAGGCACCACGGATGTGCATTGTTCAAAAGCCCCATCCAATCAAGCGCTGGAAATGAACGCACGCTGGTTTGACGCACACCGCATACAACCCGGTCAAACCGTGAAATTACTGAACAATACCCCCTGAAATCAAAAAAGCCGATGAAGGCGCTTGCCAACATCGGCTTTTGAACTGGATATTCGACATCCACAGTCGAACCGAATACCCGGCGCAATTGCTAGATCATCACTCTTCGAAATTTTTCGAAGCGAAATCCCAATTCGCCAAACCAAAGAATGTTTCAACATACTTCGGGCGGGCGTTGCGGTAATCGATGTAGTAGGCGTGTTCCCACAGGTCGCAAGTCAGCAATGGTTTGTCTTGCGTAGTCAGCGGCGTTGCGGCATTGCTCGTGTTCACAATGTCAACAGAACCGTCAGGCTTTTTCACAAGCCAGGTCCAGCTGGAGCCAAAATTGCCTACAGCACTTTTGGTGAATGCATCTTTGAAGGCTTCGAAGCTGCCATACTTTGCATTGATGGCTTCGGCCAACTTGCCGGTTGGCTCACCGCCGCCATTGGGCGACAGGCTATGCCAATAAAAAGTGTGATTCCAGATTTGAGCTGCGTTGTTGAACACGCCGCCAGTCGACTTTTTAATGACATCTTCAAGGCTGGAGCTTTCAAATTCAGTGCCCTTGACCAGATTGTTCAAGTTCGTCACGTAGGTGGCGTGGTGTTTGCCGTAGTGATACTCAAGGGTCTCTTTGGAAATATGGGGCGCCAATGCGTCCATGGCGTATGGTAGTTCAGGCAATGTATGTTGCATATCAGTATCCTCTCTCACTTCAAACATCAAGAAACGTTAATTTAAGGGCGGGGTTCTTATTTTCAACCCTTTGATTCTATCTTTAATTGTTGGCTATGAGCCACCCAGCCGTTTGCCTTGTCTTTTGTCGAGCACGTTCAGGACCAATTCACCGTCCGAAACAGTGGCGGTGAGGGTGTCTCCGGTCGCCATCTGATCGACCGACCGAACCACAGGCTGGCCAGCCGAGCTTGCTCGAAGGTAGGCATAACCACGATCCAGGGTTCGCTGAGGCGAAACTGCCTCAACCATTCCTGACAAACGATCAACAGCCAGGGCAATCTGCTGGTGTCGTTGACGCAGTGTTCTTTTAAGCATCTCTGCATTGCGTTCGGTTTGCTCCACACCAGAGCGCTGCGCTCGCCTGGCTTCCTGGGTTAAACGTTCGGTGGCCGAATCGAAGAGTTGAGCCAAAACATTGAATTGCCTTTGCGCAGCCACGGGCAAACGCCCACTTGACGCATTCAATCGGGCCTCCAGAGCATCCACGTAGCCGGTGGGCGTGAGCAACCCCAATTCAGCACGGTCGATTTGTTGGGCCAACAATTCAAGCCTGTGCGCGGCACCGCGTTGGAAACGTCGAGCCAAACCATCCACCTGAAGCTGCAAATCACGGGTGGGCACACTAATAAGCTCTGCAGCGGCGGTGGGCGTGGCGGCGCGCAAATCAGCCGCAAATTCGGAAAGAGTGACATCGGATTCATGACCAACGCCCACTACGATTGGCGTGTTGCAGGTAGCCACAGCAAGCACCACCGCCTCTTCGTTAAAGCACCACAAATCTTCCATGCTGCCACCACCACGGCACAAAACAAGCGCATCATGCCCACCCGCATCGGCCCGCCTCAACGCCTCGATGATCTGTCCGCCAGCCTGTTCGCCCTGCACCGCCGTGTGGTAAACGGTGTAGACAATGTGAGGCGACCGACGTGCCAACGCTTGCTTCACATCGGCCAACGCCGCCGCCTGTAGCGAGGTGACCACGCCGAGATTGAAAACAACCTTGGGTACCTGTTTCTTGCGCGCTTGGTCAAACACGCCTTGCGCCGCAAGCTTGGCCTTTAACTGTAGAAACTGCTCATGCAGGTTGCCCTGCCCTGCCTTTTTGATCACATCCACAATCAACTGCAGTTCGCCACGCGGCTCGTACATGCCAAGTTGGGCAAGCACCTCGACCTTGTCACCCAAAGCCGGTGAAAAACCAGCCAGCACATTTTTTTGACGAAACATGACAAGGCGCAATTGCGCAGACGCATCTTTCAAGGTGAAATACCAATGGCCAGAGGTTGCTCGCGTGAACGCGGCCACTTCACCTTGAATTCGAACAGAACCGAATTCGGTTCGAAGGTGATCATTCAGCGATCGGGCAAACTGGCTGACGGAGAAAACTGTTTTGAAGTCAATCATTTAACGGGCAACAATGGGTTAACAAGGCGCAGAACCAGGCACATTTCCACATTCGCTAACAAAAAACAAACTGGCATGCAACACGCCGGAAACTCATGAGAATAGATACAACTTATTGATTAAAAACAATAAAAACGCACTCAAACTTGTAACAAAAAGTTCATTTGATTATCGAACGAACAATTCACAGCAAAATCAAGCCTGTTTTCCCCAAAGTTATCCACAATTGCATAAAAAATCCAAAAAAATCGATTTGTGTAATGTTGGATTTTTCGCTAGAGTCCACTTCTTACTTCAAGGAGTCTAATGTGTGGTCAATCATTTCCGCGGCTGGCTGGCCCATATGGCCGCTAATTTTTGCATCGGTGGTTGCAGTCGCGATTGTGTTTGAACGCACATGGGCGTTAAGACGAAAAGACATCATCCCTGCAAACCTGGCGAACGACGTGTGTCGCACCCTGGCGCAGTTCAAAGACAAACAGAATTTGGCCCGACTGGCGGACCACAGCCCATTGGGTGGCCTGATGGCCAGCGGGATCGGTGCTTTTTACCGACATGAAAACGTTGAAACAGCGATGCAAAACAAGGCTGCCGGTATTCAGATCAAACTGGAAAAGCATCTGGATGTCCTGTCCATGATCGCCAGTGCAGCGCCTTTGATGGGATTGCTGGGCACCGTGATTGGTATGATCGAAATTTTCACTGTGCAAGGTTCCACCACCCAAAGTCCAGAGGCCATTGCGTCGGGTATTGCAGTGGCGTTGTACAACACTGCGTTTGGTTTGATTGTTGCTATCCCGGCCTTGGTGGCTTACCGGCTTTTTCGGCTCCGTATCAATAGCCTGTTGGAAGACCTTGGCACGGCAGTGCAACCCCTTGAAGAATTGTTGAGCCAGCAAACGAAAACAATCATTCGACCCACAAAGGCAAGCACTTGAGAATCAGGCGCATCAACCCAGGCGAAGCACCCGACATCAATTTGATTCCACTCATCGATGTCTTGCTGGTCATCGTGATTTTTTTGGTGGTTTCAACCACTTTTTTGCGCCAAAGCCAACTGGAGGTTGACCTGCCAGGCACGCAAGCGTCCAAGGAAAACGAAGACACCGAACAGGCCTTGCGAATTCGGATTGGTCGAGACGGCAACTTTGCCCTGGGCGAGCGCGAGGTACTGACCGAACTCCAGCTGCGTGCGGAATTGACCAAGCTTCTGGCGGCCAAAACCAGTACTCAGGCACAGCGTGCGATCATCGAAGCCGATGCAGCAGCCACCCACCAGTCGGTGGTCACCATCATGGACATGCTGGCTTCGCTGGGCGTTGCCCGCGTTTCAATCGCAACGGCCACCGGTCGCGCACCTTAACACACCGCGATGAGTCAATCTTTCGTTAGTCGGCTTGAACAATTCCTGCTGAGGGTGTGGTACGACGGATATAAACCCGCAATTTGGCACCGGGCTTGGTTAAGTGCGCTTGAATGGATCTACCGAGTCGTCCGAGTGGTTTACGGACACAGGCGAAAAGTCTTGAACAGCAAAGCACCCACTACACCGCCGGTGTTGGTCATTGGTAACCTGATCGCAGGTGGTGCGGGTAAAACGCCATTGGTGATGGCTGTATGCAAAGCATTGACGGACAAAGGACTCAAAGTGGGCATTGTCAGCCGTGGCTACGGTCGACACCACAACGAGGTCATGCTGCTTGTGCCGAACGAGCCGCTACCCGATGCAAAACAGGTGGGCGATGAACCGCTGTATTTGTGCATCCACACACATTGCCCGGTTGCAGTGGCGGCCAAGCGCGCAATGGCGGTGAACACACTGATTGAAACCCACCCAGACCTGGATTTGATCGTGTCTGACGATGGGCTTCAGCACCATGCACTGAAGCGACAAATTGAATGGGTGGTGTTCGATTCCCGCGGCCAAGGCAATGGTCGCCTGCTACCGGCAGGACCACTGAGGGAGCCTATCGACCGGCTTGGCTTCGTGGACGCCGTGATCGCATCCAACACCTCTATCGATGAATTATCGTTGAACCTGGGGCAAAAACCGACTGAACGTTGGCACCGGGTGGGCGTCAAGCTCACCGGGTTTCGACACGCTTTAACCGGGCAATGGCTTGATACCGAGCAGGCCTCGGTGCAATGGCCTTCAACATCAGTTGCTGCATTTACAGGCATTGCAAACCCAGCGAAGTTCTTTCATTCATTGAGCGGAAACGGCATTCACGCCAAGCAAACCATTGCTTTGCCTGATCACCACGACTATGCCGACGATTTTTGCAAGCAGTTCAGTGAAGAGGTTCTGATCACGACGGGCAAAGATGCCGTAAAATTAAATCCACCAAACACGAGGCTTTGGGTGGCAGAGATCAATCTCGAGTTGCCACCCAAGCTCATTGATTCCCTAGAGGACTGCATTGGACCCACAATTGATTGACATTCTGGTTTGCCCAATTTGCAAAGGCCAGCTTGAAAAGCGCCCTGCTGACGGCTTTTTGGTTTGTAAAGCCGACAAACTGGCCTTTCCAGTTCGAGACGGCATCCCCATCATGCTGGTGGATCAGGCTGAAAGCATTCGCGACGACGTGTAAGCCATGTTCAAAGCTGTCATCCCAGCACGCCACGCGTCCATGCGTTTACCGGGCAAACCTCTGCTCGACATCGCGGGTAAGCCCATGGTGGTTCGTGTCGCCGAGCAGGCGCTGAAATCGCAAGCCGATGAAGTGCTGGTTGCAACCGACCACCCCGACATTGAACAGGCTTGCTTGGCCCATGGCCTTGAAGTGGTCATGACACGCAGTGACTGGCCAACCGGCACAGACCGAATTGCCGAGGTGGCATCAATCAAAGGCTGGGGCCCCGACACAGTGGTGGTCAACGTTCAAGGTGACGAGCCTTTGCTTGACCCTGCATTGATTGACATGGTGGCCAGAGCCCTGTTGGAAGGCGAGCAAGACATCGCCACATGCGGCCACGCCATTCACAGTTGGGAAGAATTCCGAAATCCAAATGTGGTCAAGATTGCCCTGCGGCAAGATCATGAGGCCCTCTACTTTTCGAGGGCACCCATTCCGTACCCACGCGATCAATTTGCCACCGAAGGGCAATCATCAAGCACCAGCGACCACGCTTTGGGAATACGACACATTGGTCTTTACGCTTACACGTCGCACTTTCTGAAACAGTACCAAACTTTGGCCCCGGCACACATCGAAGTGGTTGAATCACTTGAACAACTCAGGGCGCTGGCCAATGGCTTTCGAATAAAAGTGTGTATGATTCAAAATGCTCCGTTACCCGGGGTTGACACAGCATCGGATCTGGAAAAAGTTCGTGAGCTGTTCAAGTCACAAACGGCACGGGCAAACCAGGCTGGCAAATAACAACTCGCCATGAAACAAGGTAAGTTTGCTGCAAGTTCGGCGAATCATAATGAAGTTGGTTGACATCACAACACAGCCACATAATTTCGTTTGTTGCTCACTCAATGTTTGACGCAACGAACAACAGGTTTAAAACTCTTGAGGCAATTATGCGTTTAATTTTACTTGGGGCGCCGGGTGCAGGCAAAGGCACACAGGCGACGTTCATCAAAGAAAAATTCGGCATTCCGCAAATTTCAACCGGCGACATGCTGCGTGCCGCGGTGAAAGCAGGTACACCTTTGGGCATCGAAGCCAAAAAAGTGATGGACAGCGGCGGCCTGGTTTCAGACGACATCATCATCAACCTGGTTAAAGAGCGCCTGAAAGAAGGCGACTGTGCGAACGGTTATCTGTTTGACGGTTTCCCACGCACCATTCCACAGGCTGAAGCCATGAAGGAAGCCGGCGTTAAAATCGATTTCGTACTTGAAATCGATGTGCCTCACGATGCCATCATCGAGAGAATGAGCGGCCGGCGCACGCACCCTGCCTCAGGACGCACCTATCATTTGAAGTTCAACCCACCGAAAAACGATGGCGTAGACGACATCACAGGAGAGCCACTGGTTCAGCGCGACGACGACAAGGTGGAGACCGTTCAAAAACGCCTTGAAGTGTATGAGAGGCAAACACGGCCGCTGGTTGACTACTACGGCAAGTGGGCGGCCACTGGCGACAGCAACGCGCCGCAATACCGAAAAATCGCCGGCGTTGGATCCGTTGAAGAGATCAAAAACAAAGCATTTGCTGCACTTCAGTAACCACGCCATGCGTCAAAAAAAACCGCCTGAAGGCGGTTTTTTTATGCCTGTTTTTTTAAGCAGGTTTACGAAGCAGTTGCCGGGGGCCCAAACCCATGGCCCAAAGTGAAAGAAAATAAATCGCACCACAGGCTGCAATCACCGCAAGCACCCACACAATCCGCATACCGGGCTCACTGGCCATGGCCAACCAGTCAAACTGACCATTCATCCAATGCAACACCCCACCCATCAAACAGGCTGCAAATGCAATTTTCAAGGCATACAAGCCCCAGCCAGAGCTGGGCGTGTACAAACCCTTGTGACGCAAGCCCCAATACAACACAGCCGCGTTGATCAAGGCCCCCAAGCCAACACTCAGTGGCAAACCTGCATGGCCTAGCCAAGGTACGAAGACCAGGTTCATTAGTTGGGTGGCCACCACCACGCCAATGCCGATTTTCACTGGTGTGCGAATGTCTTGCTTGGCGTAAAAACCTGGCGCCAGGATTTTGACCAACACCAAGCCCGACAAACCAATGCTGTAAGCCATCACGGCCTGGCTGGTCATGGCCACATCAACCGCATCGAATCGGCCATAGTGAAACAGCAAAGCCACCAAGGCTTCACTAAACAACCCAAGCCCCACCGCCGCCGGAATAACCAACACCAAGGTTAAGCGCAGGCCCCAATCCATTAGACTGGAATACTCGGTTGCGCTTCGATTGGCTGCGGCCGACAAGGAGGGCAACAGAACCGTGCCCAAGGCGACACCCAGCAAAGCGGTTGGGAATTCCATCAACCGATCACCGAAGGAAATCCAGGACACACTGCCAGGCTGTAAATGTGAAGCGATGTTGGTGTTGATGATCAAACTGATCTGCGCCACCGACACGGCCAGGGAGGCTGGCACCATGTTGCGCAGCACGCGGCGAACACGTTCATCACCCCACGCCCTGCGAAGCCCCTGCAAGCCGCTCAAAGGGTTCAGCATGCAGCCACTGCGCCACAAGCCAAACCACAGCACAAAAACTTGTAACACGCCCCCCACCATGACAGAAATGGCCATGGCCAGCACGGCCTGCTCGAAATACGGCGCCAGTACTAGCGCACCCACGATGAAACTGACGTTGAGCAAGACTGGCGCAAACGCTGGCAGGGAAAATGACCGAAATGTATTGAGCAAGCCCGAAGCCAAGGCCACCATCGAGATCAACACGATGTAGGGAAACATCCATTGGGTCAATGTAACGGTCAAAGCGAGCTGCTCGCTGCCCCGGTCAAGACCACTGGCCATGCCCATGACGACCCATGTTGCACCCAGCATGCCCACAAGCACCAGGGCGACCAGCGAATAAAACAACAAGACACTGACGCGCTGCGCCAGCTCAATGGCGGCGGTTTTGCCATCCACGGTGGCCGTTTGCGACAAAATTGGAATGAAAGCCTGTGAAAATGCCCCCTCGGCAAAAAGCCGACGCAAAAGGTTGGGGATTCGAAACGCAATAAAAAACGCATCAGACTCAGCACCAGCACCCAGAATTCGCGCCGTGACTGTCTCGCGGACCAGGCCGGTGATTCTCGAGAGCATCGTCATCCCACTGACTGCCGCTACAGACTTCAATAAATTCATATAGTGATTGTGAAAAGATCGGTATTTTGTTAAAATTGCGGGTTTTCGAATTCTACACCCTGGAACAAAGCAACATGGCCAATTCAGCACAGGCGCGCAAGCGCGCTAAACAAGCCGCGAAAGCAAATGCGCACAACTCTGCCATTCGCTCAGCGATGAGAACCGCGGTAAAAAAAGTACGCGCTGCTGTTGAAGCAGGCGACAAAGCTGCCGCACAAGCAGTGTATCGCGAAACAACCAGCATTCTGGACCGCGTGGCAGACAAAGATCTGATCCACAAGAACAAGGCGTCACGCAACAAGTCACGCTTGTCAGCGCTGGTAAAAGGCATGTCCGCTTAAGTAAACGCCTAAGCTCACCGCCAGTTGATGCAAGTTTGAGGTTACGCCTCAAGGCCGCGCAACAACCTTGCCTGAAAAGCCCTCTAGCAATAGATTGGGTGCTTCAGTGACAGCGTAAAAATACAAAAAGCCCCTCTGTAAGCAGGGGCTTTTTGTGTTGCTCAGTTTTTTTGTGTTGGCCAGCGCCTGTTGAATGAAGCAAACTACTTGACAGCGTAGTTCTCGCTTACTTGTAAAAAGGCTCGTCGGGCAACAGACAGGCGTCCAACAATTGAAGATCATTGTCACGCGCGAAATTCAGAACGAAGGTCATGGCCATGGGTTCCAGTTCACGCAAACGCTCATCCACCACCACGCATTTCACGTTGTTCATCAATATGGGTTTTGCGTAAGGGCTGTAAGCCAAGTGATTTTGCCCCAATGCACGAGAGGCAGGCCGATAGCACGACAGTACACCACACAAGCGTTCAGCCCAATCGGATGGACGAAACACCTTGCCTGATGATGTAAGGCCTAGAATAAACAGCTCCTTGGGCTTGACCTGGGCGGGTTCAGCCATAAGCGACAAGCTCCTTGGGGAAAGCCTAAGGGCCCCCGATTTGGTTACAGTGAACCATGATTATCGGGAACCTAACTTACAACGGGCTGAAGCCCGCCATCTACATGCACTTCAGGGACGATCGATTCTGGCGTAAGCGGAATGATTGTGAATAGACTCAAAATTTTCGGCTTCAACCGTATATTGGCCGATCTGACTGAATTTATTCAACGCAATAGCCACGTCACGAACCAAGTCTTCTACAAACTTCGGGTTGTCGTAAGCGCGCTCAGTGACATATTTTTCATCGGGGCGCTTGAGCAAACCATACAATTCGCATGAAGCCTGCTGCTCGATGCTGGAGATCAGGCTGGCGATGTCGATGTCTTCCTTGAGCTGAACGCGTGCGGTAACATGCGAACGCTGGTTGTGGGCACCATATTCCGAGATTTTCTTGGAACAAGGGCACAGACTGGTCACTGGCACCACCACGGTCAGGTAGACCTCTTGGCCATGTGCGTTGACCGAACCATCGAGGGTCAGTTGATAATCCATCAGGCTGGAAACACCGCTGACAGGCGCCACCTTGGACAGGAAGTACGGCAATTCCATTTTCACACGCCCTGACGGTGCGTCCAGGCGCTTGAGCATTTCATCCAACATGCGGCGAAAACCAGTCACGTTCAACACTTGCCCCTGTTGCTCTTCGAGCAGCGCGATGAAGCGGGACATGTGTGTTCCTTTTTGCTCGGCGGGCAGAAAGACCGTCATTTCGAACTCAGCCACCGAAGGCATGGGCTTTTGACCCTGCAGTTCGATCAAAACGGGGTACTTCACAGAACGGATACCTACAGACTGGATCGCAATGTGGCGGGTATCGATGGTGCTTTGGACATCGGGAATGGCTTGATCGATGGGATTGATCGCTGCCTTTTCCAAGCCTTTGTCACGTGTATTCATAACTTCCTCATGTGTTCGTGGAACGCCCACTTACATGGCGTACCACATTAATATGGCGATCAAAAAGCTCGCCGTAGTGCTGCTTCACAGACGCTTCAATGCCTTGGGCGTCCAGACCAAGATTCTTGAGTAGAAGAGCGGGATCTCCATGATCAATGAATTCATCAGGTAAACCCAACTGCAAGACTGGGTTCACAAAGCCTTTTTCATGCAGGCATTCCGAGACGGCCGAGCCCGCGCCACCCATAATACAGCCCTCTTCTACAGTCACAAAGCGATAGCGCTGCTCTGCAAACTCGTGTATTAAATCTGCATCAATGGGTTTGACCCACCGCATGTCGACCACGGTGGCGCCCAGTTCCCGCCCTGCGCGGAGGCTAGGTTCTAACATAGAGCCAAATGCCAAAATTACAAGCTTGAGTTCGTCTTTCTCGGGCATGAAACGAACCACTGCTTTACCAATTTCGACGGTTTCCAGCGATTCATCTGGAACCACACCAGCGCCAGCACCACGCGGATAACGCACGGAGGCGCATCCAGGATACTGATAAGCCGTGGTCAACAGCTTGCGGCATTCGTCTTCATTCGAAGGCGCCGCAACGATCATATTCGGGATGCAGCGCAGGTACGCGATGTCGTAGTTGCCAGCGTGCGTGGCGCCGTCAGCCCCCACCAAACCGGCTCGATCCAATGCAAAGGTGACATCCAGGTTCTGTAGGGCTACGTCGTGAATCAATTGATCGTAGGCGCGCTGAAGAAAAGTGGAATAAATAGCCACCACCGGCTTTAAGCCTTCGCAGGCAATGCCCGCCGCAAATGTCACTGCGTGTTGCTCAGCAATTCCAACGTCAAAGTAGCGGGATGGAAACCGCCGCTCGAATTCGACCATGCCAGAGCCTTCTCGCATGGCTGGCGTGATCCCTATCAGCTTGCGATCTGCCTGGGCCGTGTCGCACAACCACTTGCCAAATATTTGCGTGTATGTCGCCGGCTTGGGCGTGGTCGATTTCTGTATGCCAACGCTTGGGTCGAACTTACCGGGACCGTGATACAGCACAGGGTCTTGCTCAGCCAATTTGTACCCTGCGCCTTTCTTGGTGATGACATGTAGAAATATCGGCCCTTTCATAGCGCGAAGGTTCTGCAGTGTCGGTACCAAGGCATCAAGGTCATGACCGTCGATTGGGCCGTAATAATTGAAGCCGAACTCCTCGAACATGGTGGCTGGGCTCATCATGCCCTTGACGTGTTCTTCCAACCGGTGCGCAAACTGGTAGAGCGGCGGGGCAACCCCCAATAAACCTTTACCCACTTCCTTGACGTTGGTTAACACACGCCCTGACATCAAGCGGGCAAGATATTTGTTTAGCGCCCCCACGGGTGGGGAAATGGACATGTCGTTGTCATTGAGAATGACCAACAAATCGATATCGGGTGTAACACCCGCATTGTTCATGGCCTCAAAGGCCATGCCCGCAGTCATGGAACCATCACCAATGACGGCAATGTGCTTGCGATTGACACCCAGGTTTCGGGACGCCACCGCCATGCCCAAGGCGGCTGAAATGGAGGTACTGGAGTGTGCCGTTCCAAAAGAGTCGTATTCAGACTCCGAACGCTTTGGAAAACCCGAAATTCCACCAAACTGACGCAGGCCCGGCATCATATCGCGGCGACCTGTCAAGATTTTGTGCGGGTAAGTTTGATGACCCACATCCCAGACCACGCGATCATTGGGCGTATTAAATACGTAATGCAATGCCACTGTCAGCTCGACGGTACCGAGGTTGGACGACAAGTGCCCGCCAGTGCGCGACACTTGCTCAACGATGTAGTTTCGAAGCTCGTCGGCCAACTGTGGCAGTTGCGCATTGTCCAATCGACGCAAATCGGCGGGGCAATCAATTTTTTTAAGCAGATCGGTCATGATGTCCGGTTTGTAATCAGTTCAACCAAAGTTTCCAAAGGTGCACGTTGACTTGGCGAGAACGCACCGCATGCCATCAAGGCATGGTTCCTGAAAGTCGCCAATCGTTCTTTCGCCTGGGTCAACCCCAACAAACTAACCACCGTGGGCTTGTTTTGCAAGGCATCCTTGCCGGAAGTTTTACCCAGCACTTCGCTGGATGACTCCACATCCAATATGTCGTCTATTGTTTGATATGCCAAGCCCAAATTGTCGGCGTAGTCCTCTAATGCAGCTTTCGTGTCTGGATCAACCGCAGGATTACTTAAATAACCCATGCGCACGGAGGCCTTGATTAGATCGCCAGTTTTACGAGCGTGCATGCCTTGTAAAGCGGCCAGGTCCATGTTTTTTCCAACATGCTCCAGGTCAATGGCCTGACCTGCCGCCATGCCTTGAAGACCAGAGGCAGATGACAACGCCGCAATCTGGCTAAGCCTGACCTCGGCATTGCCTTGGCGGGACAAAGCCAACCACTGAAAGGCGGTGGTTTGAAGCGCATCACCGGCCAGCAAGGCAAAAGCCTCGCCATATTTCACATGGCATGTTGGCTTGCCGCGCCGCAGTACGTCGTTGTCCATGCACGGTAAATCGTCGTGCACCAGGGAATAGGCGTGCATGGCCTCAATTGCGCAGGCGGCATCAACCAGTTGCCCGTGGGGCGTGTCTACTGCATACCCCGACGCAAACACGAGCATGGCGCGCAAGCGCTTGCCACCATCAACAAGCCCGTAGGCCATTGCTTCATTCAGTAAACTGGAAGGCCCATTGACCTGTGCAAGCTTGTTGAGCAATTCATGCTCAAAACGTTGCTTGGTTTGATCAAACCAATCTGTGGATGACAACGCCAATGGACTCACTGCTCACCTTCTTGGGCATCGCGCAACAGGTCGCTTTCGATTTGCGCCACTTCCTTGCGCACAACTGAAAGGCGATCGCGACAATATTTCACCAAAAAGGCGCCGCGTTTATAGTCAGTCAACAATTGATCAAGACCCGTGTTTTGGGAATCCATTTCGTCGACCAAGGCTTCGAGCTCGGCGACCGCAGCCTCAAAAGACTCAGGTGGCGTGTTGGCCGGCAGGGCACTGTCAGTGGGTGTATTGCTGGTGGTCATGCTGGGGCTAATTGGTACAAAGTCTTTCATTTTACTGCGTCTTTGCTCAAAGGCGAAAAGTCTTTGGCCGGAATCGGTTCTAAAGGGTACAATCCCACTTTCTCTTTTTGTTCAACAGGTTAATTTGCATCAACATCGACTTGGATGTTGTTGAAGGGAGGCTCCCGGGATCATGTCCGATTTGAGTGATTTGTCCACTGTGTCAGCTGTGTTAACACAGTCAAGTTTGCAACCACACGTGTCCGCCTATTTTGACGAACGTGTACTGAAGGATGAAATCCAGCTTCTCTATCGCGACGGACCGGGCTACGCTGGCCACCAACACTGGGTTCCAGAACCCGGAGATTGGCGTTCCCTGCCCTGGGAGAACGACGGCCGCCTATTGGTCAACAACGAAGGCCACGTTGAGCTGCTCTCCAATGTGTGCAAGCACCGCCAGGCCATCATGCTCAAAGGCAATGGCAATTCACAGAACATTGTGTGCCCGCTTCACCGCTGGACATACGACCTGAAAGGCGAGTTGCTTGGTGCCCCACATTTCCAAAAGCAGCCCTGCGCGAAACTTCAGTCGTACGAACTGCAAAACTGGCGCGGCCTTCTGTTTAACTCGTCCAGAAATATTCTGGATGAGCTCAAGCAAGTGCCTTTTCTGGAAGAAATTGATTTTTCGAACTTTCAGCTCGATTCGATCAAAACCAATACCTTGGCATACAACTGGAAGACATTCATCGAAGTGTATCTCGAGGACTATCACGTAGACCCGTTTCACCCGGGGCTGGGTCAGTTTGTCAGCTGCTCTGACCTGGTGTGGCACTTTGGGTCTAACTGGAGCGTGCAATCCGTCGGGGTGAAAGCAGGTTTGCGACGACCGGGCACTCCGGTTTACAAGCAATGGCACGAGGCCGTCAAGAAATTCAGCAATGGTGTAGAGCCTAAACATGGAGCGATCTGGTTCTGTATGTACCCCAACATCATGGTGGAGTGGTATCCACATGTGCTGGTGGTGTCTACCCTATACCCACGCGGCCCCCAGGAAACCTTGAACGTGGTCGAATTCTATTACCCTGAGGAAATCCGTTTGTTCGAACGTGAGTTTGTAGACGCAGAGCAAGCCGCCTACATGGAAACTGCGGTGGAAGACGACGAAATCGCAGAACGCATGGATGAAGGCAGACGTGTGCTCATGGATCGCGGCGAACACGAGGCGGGCCCCTATCAAAGCCCGATGGAAGACGGAATGGCGCATTTTCACGCCTGGTATGCAGCGCAAATGCACCCAACACACGCGCAATCCGGGAATTTGAAACGCTCCATTTGAGAGATCACGGGAGTGATTACAGCATCAATTGATATCGCAATTTTATTTTTTGTTCAGCCTTTTTCTGATACATTGATTGGACAAAAATAAAACTCTGGATATCATTTGATGCTCGAATTCAATTCTGAAGAAAGCTCTGTCAGCCGCGCTGGTGTGCCTGCATACCAACAAATCAGTGAACTGCTGGCCACTGAAATTGCCCAGAATATCTGGAAAAGTGGCTCCACCTTGCCAAATGAACGCAAGTTGGCAGACCGCTTCAGTGTGTCTATTGGAACCGTAAGGCGAGCCATCACAGCACTGCAACGCCAAGGGTTGGTTGCAAAAATGCAAGGCTTGGGTACTTTTGTGTGCCCCCAACGCTACGCACCGCCTACGGCCTATGCACGTGCCGAACCGTTCGAGTTGCTCAGCAGCGCGAATCCAAACCCAGAGGCGAACAACTTGACCAGCGAATTGGTCACGCTTCAACTGGTTCAAGCCAACGACGAAGAATCTCGGGCGCTGGGCATTCAGGCAGGCGATGCCATGTGGTTGATCGAAGTCCAACATTTGCTCAACAAACAATTGATCGCCTTTGAGCAATTGTGTGTGTCAAAACGCGTGTTTCCCAAGCTTTCGATCGAGATGCTCAACAGCACCAAGACCAATTTGTATCGCTTGGCTTCCGAAGTGTTTCAAATGCAAATTGGTCAAATGACTGATGAAGTGTCTGTGCGGTCCATGGATTCACGCATTGCCTCGCTATTCAACAAAACTGAAGACACTCCAAGCCTGCGTGTGTTTCGTATCACCCACTCCATGGACAACACGCCCATTGAAAAACGCGAAGTGTGGCTCGATTCAAGCTACGCGCACTACAAAGCCAAACCAGAACTGTCGTGAACCGGAACTGATTCAGGCCTGCGATACAATGGCCCACCATGCAAGCACTCTGGATGTTAGCGGCCTGCCTTTGTTTTGGCACCATGGGCCTGATGATCAAACTCGCGTCAACCCACGCCTCGTTGGGCGAAATCATTCTTTTCCGCGGGCTGGTGCCCGTGCTCGGCATCACCATTTGGGCGTTTTTTAACCGGCTGAGCCTGAAAAGTCCGGTTGCCAAATTGCATTTGCGCCGCAATATCGCTGGCATTGTCGCCATGTGGTGCGGTTTTTATGCCACCACCCAACTACCACTGGCCACCGCCACAACCCTGATGTACACCTCGCCCCTTTTTATCGCACTGATTCTGTGGCTGGGCTTTAAACACTCAAGAAACAGCGTCGAGAAAATAGCCATCGTACTTGGCTTTGCAGGGGTGCTTGCTGTGTTGCAACCTGTGTTGGGGCGCGACCAGTTATCACCCGCGTTGATAGGCTTGTTTGCGGGCTGTGTATCTGCCATTGCCTACCTGCAACTGAAAAGCCTGGGAAAGATGAAAGAGCCTGAGTGGCGAACGGTGCTTTACTTCGCTGGCAGCGCGACCGTGACCGGTTTGTTTTACCTCACGCTGTTCGGAAGTTTTCAGGTGCTGGAATCGCCAGCCCCATCAACCGGCTTGTTTTGGCTGACCCTGCTGGGTCTTTTTGGCGGCGCAGGAAACCTGGCACTTACACGCTCTTTCGGAAGTGGCTCCACCTGGATGTCGGCCTCTTTGCAGTATTGCACCATTCTGGTTTCAACCTTTTATGGCATTACTGTGCTTGGCGACATTCCAAAAAGCACCACTTGGCTGGGCGTGATTCTCATTATTGCGTGCGGCACCTTATCGGCTTACGCCACACATCAACAAAAACCGGCCCCTTGACTCAATGGTGGTGATGCAAAATGCTGGCCAAATAGGCCACCAACACAACGCCAGCTCCAATGTAGAGCAATTGAAATAGAGATTCCCGAATAGCGAGGCGCTGTTGCATCTGGGGTATCAGGTCAGCAACGGCAACATACAAAAAGCTGGCTGAGGCCAACACCAACGCGATCGGCAGAAATTGCTGCACTTGGGTAAACAATGTGTAGCCAACGCCAGCCCCCAACACAGCCGCCAAACCTGCGATTGCCATCAGTTTCAAGGCTTTCGCCCGGGAGATGCCAGCGTTAACCAGCACCAGAAAGTCGCCCGTTTGCTGGGGAATTTCGTGTAGCACAATCGACAAGGTGGTGAGCATGCCCAATTTTTCGTCCACCAGAAATGCGCTCGCAATCAGCAAGCCATCTGCAAAATTGTGAATGGAGTCGCCCACCACGATCAACAGGCCGCCCCGCCCCGCTTCGCGCTTGTCAAAACCATGGTGGTGATCATGTCCATCGTGTTCATGGTGATGGCTGTGGCGAAAAATGGAAAACTTCTCCAACACGAAAAAGAACAGCAAGCCCCCCAATAGCCACATGAACAAATGATGATGATTCATGCCGCGATCCAAAGCCTCAGGCAACAGATGCAACAACGATGTACCCAGCAACACTCCAGTCGACAAACTCACCATGGGCTCAAGCGATTTTGCAATGCTGCGGGAAGTCAACCACGCAGCAGCCAATATGGCCAGTGCGGTGCCAATGGCTGAAGCGAACAGAACGAGAGGCAAGCTGGAATGCACGATTAAAAGGGTCCGCAGTTAGATGAGGTTCTTGGCGCGCAAAAACTGAAGGGCCTGATTGTACGCCTGTTTGGCCGCAGTGGAATTGTAGGTGGACCGATAGTCGGCATGAAAGCCGTGCTGTGCATTGGCAAACACCTCTATCCGAGAGGCCTGTGCAGCCTCATTGCCGCTGGCGTTGCTCAAGGCCACGCGCATTTCCTCAACTGTGGCCAACGGAATGGAGCTGTCTTCTTCACCGTACAAGCCCAACACAGGCGCTTTCAACTCGCTCGCGATGTCAACGGGGTGGCGTGGGGTCAGGCTATTTTTTGGCCCCACGAGTTTTCCATACCAGGCCACGCCCGCTTTCACGGCTGGTTGATGCGCTGCATAAAGCCAAGTAATGCGACCGCCCCAGCAAAAACCCGTGACAGCCAGGTGCGAGGGGTTTGCGCCCTCGGACGCTGCGTGTTCAACGCACTTGTCCAAATCTTTCATGACCTGGCCATCATCCATTTTTGAAATCACATTTTCCAGGATGGCTGCAACTGTGGCGTATTGCCCCGGCTCTGAATGACGAAAGAAAATCTCGGGAGACAAGGCATAAAAGCCGGCCTGAGCGAAACGACGGCACACATCTTCCAGGTAAGCATGCACACCGAAAATTTCAGGCACCACCAAAATGACGGGTGGGTTTTTCTTGTGTAAGGGGCGGGCACGGTAGGCGAACATGTCGTCGTCGCCTACATCAACAAAGACCCGCCCTTCTTCCAACCCTGCGGCTGAGGTGGTAATAACCTGCCCCAACACAGGGGAAGCCGCGATGGCAAAACCACCCGCAGTGAAGCCCTTCAGCATGTTTCGACGACTGATTGGCATTTGCCCACCGCCGGTTAGCGCTTGCAAATCCTGTAACTGTTCTTGATCGTATGTTGACTTGCTCATGTGCGTATTCCTTTTTGACAAAGTGAATGGCTTGTTGACAGTTTGTTCAGTGCGCTTCTTCCCAGTTTTTGCCCACACCACAACCCACCTCCAGCGGCACTTTCAAGTCAGCCACCTGGGTCATGATTTCAGGCACCTTGCGCTGAATCAACTCGAGTTCGGCCTCTGGCACTTCAAGAATGACCTCATCATGTACCTGCATGATCATTTTTGTCTTGAGTTCTTCAGTTTTCAACCACGATGACAACTCCACCATGGCCATTTTGATCAAATCGGCCGAGGTGCCCTGCATGGGGGCATTGATCGCTGCGCGCTCAGCCCCGGCCCGACGCGGTCCATTGGGGCTTTTGATCTCGGGCAGCCACAAACGCCGCCCAAACACCGTGCTGACGTAGCCATCTTCCTTGGCCTTGGCTCGAATGTTTTCCATGTACTTCGCCACGCCGGGATAGCGTGCGAAATAACGATCGATGTACAACTTGGCGGCTTCACGATTGATGCCCAAATTGGCAGCCAACCCAAAGGCACTCATGCCATAAATCAACCCAAAATTAATCACTTTGGCTGTTCGGCGATGCTCGGACGTGACATCGTTAAGCCCCACACCGAAAATTTCAGACGCGGTGGCGCTGTGAATATCCAGACCATCATTGAACGCCTTAATCAATGCTTCATCGCCTGAAATATGCGCCATGATGCGCAATTCGATTTGAGAATAATCAGCGGACACCAATACATGGTCTTTGGGCGCGATAAAGGCCTCACGAACGCGTCGACCCTCTGCGGTTCGAACCGGAATGTTCTGCAGATTGGGATCGTTGCTGGCCAAGCGCCCCGTGACAGCCACAGCTTGCGCATAATTAGTGTGCACACGACCCGTGCGGGCATTCACCATGCGCGGCAACTTGTCAGTGTAGGTGCTTTTCAACTTGGCCAGCGACCTGTGCTCCAGCAGCTTCGCAGGCAAGGGGTAATCATCGGCCAATTTGCTCAGCACTTCTTCATCCGTGGAAGGCGCCCCGCTGGCGGTTTTCTTGACCACTGGCAAGCCGAGCTTTTCGAACAGAATTTCACCAATTTGTTTGGGTGAATTCAAGTTGAATGGGCCTTCTGCCAGCTCAAAGGCCTGCGCTTCAATTCGCTTTAAGTTTTCCGAAATCTCGCTGCTTTGGGCCTCAAGCTTTTCACTGTCAATGAGCACACCGTTGCGCTCTACTTCAAACAACACCAGCCCAAAGGGAAGCTCAATGTCTCGATACAGTTTGGCCAGTTCAGGCACTTGGTCCAGTTCCTTGTTCAGGGCACGGGACAAGCGCAAGGTGACTTCTGCATCTTCTGCCGCGTATTGCGTGGCCCGCTCAATCGACACCTGGTCGAATGTGACCTGGCTTGCGCCTTTACCAGCCACTTCCTCGTACTTGATGGTGTTGTAGTTCAACCAACGCAATGCCAAAGCATCCATGCCATGCGGCTTGTGCGCCTCGAGCACATACGAGGCCAACATGGTGTCGTGCGCAACACCTTTCACCGTCACGCCATGGTTGGCCAATACATGCAAATCGTATTTTGCATTCTGTGCAATTTTGGGGGCTTTGTCGTCTTCAAACCAAGGGGTGAGTTGAGCCAAAACCTCTTCGAGAGGCAACTGCGGCTCAGAGGTAATGTCTTGATGGGTCAACGGTATGTAATACCCTTTGCCAGGCTCGGTCGCAAAAGACAAACCCACAATGCGAGCGTTCATTGGTTCAAGGGAATCGGTTTCAGTGTCAAAGGCCACCGGTGTTTGACTGGCCGCTGCGGCTTTCAAAGCCATCATCAAACCATCGAGTTGAATCTGTTTTTGCACACATTCGGTTTGAATGGAATCGACACCCTGGGTTGGCGCATCAAACAAGCTGGGGGGGTTGCCAGAACCGGCCTTAGGCGAATCGGCCTTGCCGTTGACTTGATTTTCATCGGTTTCGCTGACACCACCCAATGCGCGAAACCAGGTCTTGAATTCAAAGCGCTGAAACAGTCGCTTCAATGCCTCCGTGTCTTCCTCCTTGGCTTTGAGCTGATCTTCGATGTGGCGACGCAATTCGAATTCGCAGTCGGTTCGAATGGTCACCAATTCCTTGCCTGTGGGCAACCACTCCAGCGCGTTTTTAAGGTTTTCGCCCACCTTGCCACCGATTTTCTCCGCGTTTTCAATCACCCCATCCAGGGTTTTGTACTCGGCAAGCCATTTCGCCGCGGTTTTGGGGCCCACTTTCTCGACGCCAGGCACGTTATCGACTGTGTCGCCCACCAAGGTCAGATAGTCCACGATTTGCTCGGGGTACACGCCGAATTTCTCAAACACCGAGTCACGAGTCATCACCGCGTTTTTCATGGTGTCGACCAAACGCACTTTGTCATTGACCAACTGCGCCATATCTTTGTCGCCTGTGGACACCACCACTTCATCAAAACCTTGATCAATGGCGACGTGGGCCAAAGTGCCGATTACATCGTCGGCTTCAATACCGGGCTCAAGAATAATGGGCCATCCCATTGCTGCTGTGATTTCATGAATGTGTGCGATCTGTGCAGCCAAGTCTTCCGGCATGCTGGCACGGTTGGCTTTGTATTCGGGGTAAATATCATCGCGGAAGGTTTTGCCCGGCGCATCGAACACGCAGGCGATACAATTGGAGCTTAGGTCGGCGCTGGTGTAATCTGCCCGAAGGCGCCTGAGCATATTGACCATGCCATAGATAGCCCCAGTGGGCTCGCCCGCGCGATTGCGCAGATCGGGCATGGCGTGAAATGCTCTATACAGGTAGCTAGACCCATCAACCAGGAGTAATCGCTTCATATGACAACCAAAAATAAGAATATTCCAACCTTGCGCCATCTGCCCTCCAAAGAACAATCCACTGCAGTGAAAGCCCGGGAGTCGTGGCATGTGCTGGGAATTATGGCAGAGTTCATCGAGGCGACAGAGAAGCTGTCCGCAATTCGACCCTCGGTGTCCATCTTTGGCAGCGCCCGAACACCTGTTGACCACCCCTACTTCGCATTGACCGAAGAAATAGCACGGGCGTTGTCAGATTCCGGTTTTGCTGTCATCAGCGGTGGCGGGCCCGGCATCATGGAGGCTGCAAACAAAGGAGCCTTCGCAGGGGAGTCACCCAGTGTCGGTTTGAACATTGAATTGCCCTTTGAGCAAAGTGGTAACCCTTACCAGGACATCACCCTGACCTTTCGGCATTTTTTCGCCAGAAAAGTGGCTTTTGCAAAATACGCAAGCGCCTATGTGGTGATGCCTGGCGGGTTTGGTACGCTCGATGAAATGTTTGAAGCCCTGACCCTGATTCAAACCAACAAGGGGCGACGAATCCCCATCATTTTGGTCGGCAGCAAGTTTTGGGCTGGCCTGATCGATTGGATCAGGGCGACTTTATTGGGTGAAGGCATGATCAGCCCAGGCGACATGGATCTGTTTGAGGTGGTGGAAACCCCTGAGGAAGTATTAAAGTGTATTTTCCATTTCTACGAGAAACGTACATTCAATCCATCAGACAGTGAATCAGAGAAGCTGCTTGACTTATAAAGACAGCTCAAACACAGGTAAAATCCGGGTTGGCTAGCGCGGCCCCTTGTGATTGTTGACCCATCAGGATTTTGAATGGCTGTTTTTACACGTGTAACACACCCCGAACTGCAAACCTGGCTAAATGGCCGGCATTGTGGTGATCTGCTTTCCTTTGAAGGCATTGAGTCGGGCATTGAAAACACGAATTACTTTGTCAACACCACCCAGGGGCGATACGTGTTGACCCTGTTTGAAAAGCTCAGGCCTGAAGACCTGCCTTTCTACCTGGGGCTTATGAAGCACCTGGCCAAAAAGGGTCTGCCAGTGCCCGGCCCCATTGCATCGGCCAAAGGTGAGCTGTTCAATATCTTGAACAACAAACCTGCGACATTGGTGAATTGTTTGCAAGGCAAATCGGTGGAGCAACCAAACCCAGCCCAGTGCATGGAAATTGGTCGTTTCAGCGCACAGGCTCACCTAGCGGTTCAAGATTTCAATGGTGATACACCCAACCCACGCGGATTGGGATGGATCACACAGGCCATGAAAGCGCTCGACCCCCACTTGCCTGAGGCAATCGACGCCTTGCTGCACAGCGAAGTCGATCATCAGCAAGCCATACAAAACAGCGATGAGTACGCCCAACTGCCCCGTGGAGCCGTGCATGCAGACCTGTTTCGAGACAACGCACTGATGCAAGGCGACACTTTGGGTGGCGTGATTGATTTTTATTTCGCGGGCGTTGACACTTTCCTGTTCGACTTGGCGGTGACAGCCAACGACTGGTGTATTGATCTGACCACGGGTGAATTGAAAGAGGAGCAAACACTGGCCCTGCTGGAGGGTTATCAGGCAGTTCGCCCCCTCACCGAGGCCGAATGCCGACTTTGGCCAGATGCGCTGCGTGCAGCAGCTCTTCGATTCTGGACCTCTCGCCTGTACGATTACTACATGCCCCGGGACGCCGAAGTATTGAATATCAAAGACCCGGCGCATTTTGAACGTATTCTATTGACCAGACGCCAAGGCGTAATGATCAAACCCAAGTTGTACAAAGGACAGTAACAGTGGCCACTCATTTACACAGTTGCAAGCCCAGCGAGGGCTGGAACTGGTTGATCCAGGGTTATCAACTTTTCAAAAAGAAGCCTGCCGACATGTTTTTGTTTGGCAATACCTACCTGTTCATCATTTTGTTTGTCGGGATGTTGATTCCCTTTCTGGGTGCAGCCTTGGTAACCTTGTTGTCGCCGTTGATGGGCTTTGGCATCATGCTGGCAGGCCGGATGGGGCAAAAGGGCTTGCGCGTATCGCCGGGCGTTCTATTCAACGGCTTTGCGCAGGAAAACAGAAAACACCTTCAATCGCTTTTGACACTTGGCGCCATTTACACGGTGTGTTTCGCACTGATCAAGTTGGCCGCACACCTGATATTGGGTGCTCAACCCCAGGTTGACATCACTGATTTGCAAAATGGCACCAACCCTGAGGCCAGTGCCGCCTTGATGGAATACATGATTGTGTATGCAAGCCTGGTGGGGGCAATCAGTCTGCCTGTGCTGCTTGCTTTTTGGTATGCGCCTGTGCTGGTGGTGTGGCACAACATGAAACCGGTGCAAGCGCTGTTCTCCAGCTGGATTGCCGTGTGGCGCAACAAGGGCAGCTTTTTGATCTATGGCATGGGCTGGTTGATTTTCGGTGTGGGTTTTTCTACCGTGCTGGTGTTTGTGTTCAGTGCCTTGGGATTGCCGGCCACCTTTCTGGGGGCCTTGAACATCATGAGCGTGGCGTTGGTCATGGCGGTGTCTTTGTGCACCTTCTACCCAACCTATCAAGCTGTATTTGAAAACGACCCGGAGCCTCGCTCAGAACCCTAGGCGACGACTCGCCTCGGGCCCACATTGACATATCGCCTAGCTGCGCTCGAGTTTGGCCAAACTCAGCATCAACCACTTCATGCCCTGGCGGCCAAAGTTGATTTGAATGCGCTGGTCGTCACCCTCGCCTTCATACGCAACCACAACACCAGTGCCAAATTTGGCATGGGCCACCCCAGTGCCAATGTCATAGGGGCGTTTTGCCACCTTGTTGCTATAGCCCACATTCAGGGCTTTGTTCTGCCCCCATACTTTGGAGTCCAGTGCATCCCAACCCTGGCTGGCCACATGGGCGCGCTTGGGCGTGAGCCACTTCAACACGTCTTCAGGCAATTCATCCAGAAAACGCGAACGCAGGTGATAACGAATTTGACCATGTAGCATGCGCTGCTGGGCGTGGCTTAAAAACAGCTGCTCGCGGGCGCGGGTAATGGCCACGTACATCAAGCGACGCTCCTCTTCGACCGCCTCAACGCTGCTTCCATCCCCAGCCTGCACGGTGTTGCCTATGCTGTTTTCATGTGGAAACAAGCCCTCTTCAAGGCCCGTGACAAACACACAATGAAATTCCAAACCTTTGGCGGAATGCGCAGTCATCAATTGCACGGCCTGCTCACCAGCAGTTGCAGCGTTGTCGCCGGCTTCCAGGGAAGCGTGAGACAAAAAATCAGCCAGTGGCGTGATCAACTTTTCAGAATCCACCATGGTGGCGGCAGCGTCTTGGTAATACCCCTCCGCGATCGCGAATGAAGCCGCCGCATTCACCAGTTCTTTCAAGTTCTCCACCCGGTCTTCACCGTCCTTGTCGGCTTGATAATGCGCAATCAAACCCGATTCCTCGATTACCTTACCCACCAGGTCGGCCAAACCCAAGCCACGTGTCTCGAAACGCATGCGCTCGATCAAATCAGCGAACTTTTTCAGGCCCGCCTGGGCGCGACCTTCCAATCGATGAATTGCCCTGTAAAGCGATGTGGCTTGTGCCGTGGCGGCGTCTTGCAACTGCTCTACACTGCGCGCACCAATGCCTCGGGCTGGGAAGTTCACCACCCGCGAAAACGAGTTGTCGTCGTCGGCGTTGTCCATCAAACGCAGGTAGGCCAAGGCGTGCTTGATTTCTGCACGTTCAAAAAAACGCAGCCCACCGTACACACGATAAGGAATACTGGCATTGAACAAGGCCTGTTCCACCACTCGGGATTGCGCGTTGGAACGATACAAAATCGCAATGTCGGAACGACTGAACCCCTCTTCCAATGTGAGCTTTTTAATCCGATCGATGATGAATGCCGCTTCATCCTGATCACTCACGGCCTCATACACGCGAATGGCCTCACCCTCGCCAGAATCGGTCCAGAGGTCTTTCCCGAGGCGAGCCTTGTTATTGGAAATCAATACGTTGGCAGCCTTCAACACATTGCCTACAGACCGGTAGTTTTGCTCCAGCTTGATCCTGTTCTGAACGTTGAAATCACGCTCAAACTGCACCATATTGGCCACGCGCGCACCTCGAAATGCATAAATGGACTGGTCGTCGTCACCCACGGCAAAAATACAGCCTTCAGGGCCGGCCAACCGCTTTAACCAGTTGTATTGCAGGCTGTTGGTGTCTTGAAACTCGTCCACCAAGATGTACTTGAAGCGCGCTTGATAATGCGCCCGCAAGGTTGGATTTGCACCCAACAACTCAAAAGAACGAAGCAGCAATTCTGCGAAATCCACCACACCTTCGCGTTGACACTGTGCCTCATAAGCTTCATAGAGGCGGACCATCATGCGATGGTATTCGTCGTGGGCCTCTACATCTTTGGGACGAAGGCCCTGATCTTTGGCCGAACCCACAAAATAGCTGAGCTGCTTGGGAGGAAACTTCTCCGCATCAATGCCCAACACTTTGTACATCCGCTTGATGGCTGACAATTGGTCTTGCATGTCGAGAATCTGGAAGGCCTGCGGCAAGCCAGCCTCTTTCCAGTGGGCACGCAACATCCGATTACACAGCCCGTGAAATGTACCCACCCACATGCTGCGTGTATTGATGGGCAACATGCTGGAGATGCGGTGCAGCATTTCCTTGGCTGCCTTGTTGGTGAAGGTCACGGCCAATACACCGTTGGGACCTACTTGCCCGGTCTGGATCAGCCAAGCGATGCGCGCAGTCAGCACCTTGGTTTTGCCACTGCCGGCACCGGCCAGGATCAAGGCGGATTCTCGGGGCAAGGTGACGGCGGCCAGTTGTTCCGGGTTCAGGCTATCGAGTAAAGACACGGCTTCTCACATCAAATTGAGGTTCTGCTGGTGATTTTAACAGTGATTCAAGGGATTTCGACCGCCGTAAAAAACGTAAAGACCGATATAATGCTTGATTGGCCTGCGTTCATTCCGGCCTCTCGCGCATTCAGAAACTCACCCTGACACCCCAAGACCAACATGTTTGACAAATACGCCGCCCAGCACATCGAAAAAAACATCCAGACACAATGGAAAGAATCTGACGTTTACAACGCGCAAGCGTTCGCAAAAGATTCAAACGGCAAGCTCAAACCAAAGTACTACTGTGTATCGATGCTGCCCTACCCCAGCGGCAAGCTGCACATGGGGCACGTGCGCAACTACACCATTAACGATGTGATGATTCGCCAAAAGCGCATGAAGGGTTTCAACACCTTAATGCCCATGGGCTGGGACGCATTTGGCATGCCCGCTGAAAACGCCGCAATGGCCAACGGAAAACCACCTGCAGCATGGACCTTCAGCAACATCGATTACATGAAAAAACAAATGGAATCGATGGGCCTTGCCATAGACTGGTCCAAGGAAGTGGCCACTTGTAAACCCGATTACTACAAATGGAACCAATGGCTGTTTTTGAAAATGCTCGAAAAGGGCATTGTGTATAAGAAAACAGGCACTGTGAATTGGGATCCTGTTGATCAAACCGTGTTGGCCAATGAACAGGTGATCGACGGAAAGGGCTGGCGCTCCGGTGCCACGGTCGAAAAACGCGACATTCCCATGTACTACATGGCAATCACCGATTACGCGGATGTGCTGCTTGAAGATTTAGGCGATCTTCAGTGGCCCGAGCGGGTCAAGGTGATGCAGGAAAACTGGATTGGCAAATCCACGGGTGTGCGTTTTGCGTTTCCACACGATATTAAAAACGCCGAAGGTGAATTGCTTCAACATGGCAAAATGTACGTGTTCACCACGCGTGCCGACACCATCATGGGCGTGACCTTCTGCGCCGTGGCGGCTGAGCACCCTCTGGCTACGCAGGCCGCAGAAAACAACCCCGAACTACAGGCCTTCATTGCCGAATGCAAGGCAGGCGGCGTAGCCGAGGCCGACATGGCCACGATGGAAAAAAAGGGCATGCCCACGGGCTTAAGCGTAACCCACCCGCTGACAGGCGAAAGCGTACCGGTGTGGGTGGGCAACTATGTATTGATGAGCTACGGCGATGGCGCGGTCATGGGCGTGCCTGCCCACGACGAACGCGACTTTGTGTTCGCTTTGAAGTACGGCATTGAAATCAAGCAAGTGATCGACGTGAAAGGCGAAGTGTTTAACAACGCCGAATGGGCCGAGTGGTATGGCGACAAAGAACGCGGCATATGCGTAGCCAGCGGTCCGCTGGATGGCCTGAATTACACGGCTGCGGTGGACAAGGTTGCAGAGCTGTTGATCGCCAAAGGGTTGGGAGAAAAACGGATTCAATTCCGCCTGCGCGATTGGGGTATTTCCCGCCAGCGCTATTGGGGCACACCAATCCCGATGATTTATTGTGACACCTGCGGTGATGTTCCCGTGCCTGAAGCCGATCTGCCCGTGGTGTTGCCAGAAGACCTGGTGCCGGATGGCAGCGGCAACCCGCTGGCCAAAAGCGCAGCATTCTACGAATGCAAATGCCCCAAGTGTGGCAAACCGGCACGCCGTGAAACCGACACCATGGACACCTTTGTGGATTCCAGCTGGTACTTCACCCGTTATGTTTGCAATGATGCAAACACCATGACCGATGAACGCAGCGATTACTGGATGCCGATGGACCAGTACATCGGCGGCATTGAACACGCGATTTTGCACCTGCTTTACAGCCGGTTCTGGACCAAGGTCATGAATGACCTGGGCTTGGTGAAATTTCGCGAACCCGCCACCGCCCTGCTCACCCAAGGCATGGTGCTTAACGACACATACTTCACCGAAGAAGCCAATGGCAAGAAGACCTGGATCAACCCCGCCGACGTGGCTGTCGAATTCGACGACAGGGGCCGCCCTGTGTCTGCCAAACTCGGCAGCAGTGGCACACCTGTGCACATTGGCGGTGTTGAAAAAATGTCGAAGTCCAAAAACAACGGCATCGACCCACAAGCCCTGATCGATCAATATGGTGCAGACACCGCGCGCCTGTTCACCATGTTTGCTGCGCCACCCGAGCAAAGCCTGGAGTGGAGCGATTCCGGCGTGGAAGGCGCACACCGCTTTCTGAAACGGGTTTACCAACTGGCATTGAATCATCAAGGCATTCTGCAGGCCCAACCCGATTTGTCAATTGCCGGCTTGAGCAAATCCGCGCAGAACACTCGACGTGAAGTGCATGAAGTGCTGAAACAGGCCAACTTCGATTACGAGCGCCACCAATACAACACGGTTGTGTCGGCCGGCATGAAAATGCTCAACACCCTGGATGGCTTTTCAAGTGAAATCAACAACGTCAGCGACCATGGCGTTTTGGCTGAAGGCTTTGGCATCCTGTTGCGTGTGCTCTATCCAATCGTGCCGCACATTGCCTGCCACCTGTGGGACGAGTTGAATTACACAACCACTTTTGGCCCACTGCTGGATTCGCCATGGCCCGAGGTGGACGAGGCTGCTCTGGTTCGCTCTGAGCTCACCCTGATGATTCAAGTGAATGGCAAACTGCGAGGCAGCCTTGAAGTGCCTGCCGATGCAGACAAAGCCAGCATTGAAACAGCTGCACTGGCCAATGAAGTGGCGCAAAAATTCATGGAAGGCAAACCTGCGAAAAAAATCATCGTAGTGCCTGGTAAATTGATCAATATTGTGGTGTAGCCCGCAAGCAACCTTGGCGAATGAAAATGAACCGAATCAGACGACTCGCAGTATTGTTCAGTGCAGCGCTAATTCTGACCGCCTGTGGCTTTCAGCTGCGTGGTCAGTACAATTTTGATTTCGATTCCATCGAATTGCGCGGAATGACCAACAGCGAAATGAATCAAAACATGGACTTGCAGCTGCAGATCCTGAACCTGAAGGTCAATCCTCCTGAAGGCGCACCAGTGAAACTGAACCTGCTGAGCGAAATGCGCGATCGAAGTATCGTTACCTTCAGTGCGACTGGCCGAGCGCGGGAAGTGCGAATCACCTACGAGCTGCTCTACAACGTCACAGATAAAAATGGCGAGTTCCTGATCGCGACCACTCAGCTTAGCCAACGGCGCGAACTGACTTACAGCGACGACCAGATTCTCGGCAAGGAAGCAGAGGAAAGCCGCTTGGTGACGGAAATGCAACGCGACATCGCTCGACAGATTTCAGGCCGTTTGAGCGCATTGAACCTTGGGCCAAGCAAGTGAAAAACATTGCGCTCGACCTGTGGCTGAATTCCGACTGGGAAAGCAAACCGCTTCCACAGTGCCTGTGCGTGTTCACCGACGAGCCCCTGTTTTCCACACAAGCCACGGACCTGTATCGGTCGCGTCTGAAAAAAACCACCGATTATCAAAGGCAAGTGATTGAAGTGGACCGGCAATTCAATGGGCAAGAATTTCTTGCACAGTTTGCGGAAGCCTCCTTGTTCGGTGACATCTCACTGATCGATTTACGCATTGCCCAGCCCAAACTGAACAAAGATGCGGCGGAAGCGATTGCCAAGGCCAGCCAATGGATTGCCTCCGGTCAAACTAGTCACCACCTGCTGGTGAACGGACCGAAACTGAACAAAACCCAGGAAAAAAGCGCAGGCTTTGCCGACCTGCTCACCAACGGCGCTGAAGTGGCCTGCAAACTCATAGGCGCTGACCAACTTCCCGGGTGGATTTCCCAGAATGGAAAGCGCAAGGGCATACAACTATCGCGTGAAACCTGCATGTGGTTGGCGGAAAAAACCGAGGGTAACCTGCTGGTTGCCCAACAAACGATCGACAAGCTGGCCATTGAACACCAAGGCGACATCGATCTGGACAAGGTGCAACACCTGATTGCGAACTCCGCGCGCTTTAACGTGTTTGATTTGGGCCCAAGCCTGATGGCCGGTGACACCAAACGGATTGGCCGCATGATGGAAGGACTGCAGGCCGAAGGCGAAGCCCCAACCCTCGTATTGTGGGCCTTGCAAGAGGAGATTCGTGCCATTCGCGACACCCAGCAAGCCATGCGGCGCGGAATGTCTTTGAACGACGCCTGTCGACAAAATAGAATTTGGGGACAACGCCAAACCCACATCGCTGCAGCGCTGAAAAGGCACAACACAGACAGCCTTCAAGCGCTGAGCGCTTGGTGCTATGTCGCTGAAAAAACCATCAAAGGCATGAGGCAAGGCAACCCCTGGACATTGTTTGAAATCATTGGCCTGGGCGTGGCCGGCATTCATCCGCCTGAACTTTGGAACTGAACACCATGAACATCGAAGAACAAGTCATTGCCATTGGTCGATTGGCTCGAAGCGCATCCGCCGCCATGGCCAAAGCAAATTCACAGGCGAAAAACAATGCCTTGTACGAAATCGCGAGACTGATTCGCACCCACACCGCTGAAATCAAGCAAGCCAATCAGCGCGACATGGACAAAGCGGAACAAGCCGGACTGGAAGCCGCCTTGCTCGACCGCTTGGCCTTGAACGACAAAGCCATCGAAACAATGGCCTTGGGCCTTGAGCAGATTGCACAGTTGCCCGACCCGATCGGCGAAATGACCGATTTCAAAAATCGCCCTTCTGGCATACAGGTTGGAAAAATGCGCGTGCCTTTGGGCGTGATCGGCATCATTTATGAAAGCCGACCGAATGTCACCATTGACGCAGCTGGCTTGTGCATCAAATCGGGCAACAGCACCATTTTACGTGGCGGCTCAGAGGCGTTTGAGTGCAACCAGGTGCTTGCCCGGTTGGTCGCCCAAGGGCTGGAGAAGGCCGGGCTTCCTGCACAGGCTGTTCAAGTGATCAACACCACCGACCGGTCCGCTGTGGGCACACTGATCACCATGACCGAATACGTCGATGTGATTGTGCCACGCGGCGGCAAAAGCCTGATTGAGCGCATTTCACGCGATGCCAAGGTACCAGTGATTAAACACCTGGATGGCGTTTGTCATGTGTATATCGACGAAGCCGCCAACCTGACCCATGCAGTGAACATCGCCGACAATGCGAAAACCCACCGCTACGGCACATGCAACACCATGGAAACACTGCTGATTCATCAGCACGTGGCCAAACCAGTGTTGGCTGAACTGGCCAAACGTTACGCCGACAAAGGCGTTGAATTGCGCGGCTGCAAAAAAACAATCACGCTGTTGCCCACGGTCAAAGCCGCAACAGAAGATGACTGGTCAACTGAATACCTTGCGCCGATTTTGTCGATCAAAGTGCTAGACAACCTCGATCAGGCCATTACACACATCAACGAATATGGGTCACACCACACCGACAGCATCGTGACTGAAAACCACAGCAACGCGATGCGTTTCATCCGCGAGGTGGATTCCGCCTCGGTCATGGTGAATGCATCGACTCGTTTTGCCGATGGTTTCGAATATGGTCTGGGTGCTGAAATCGGCATCTCAACCGACAAAATTCACGCCCGTGGCCCCGTGGGCCTGGAGGGTTTGACCAGTCAAAAGTACGTGGTGTTTGGCCACGGTGAAATACGCAGTTGAATGCATCAACCGACATCAAAAGGAGTAGGACATGAGCGGTTATCTTTGGGTGAAAGCCTTTCACATTTTGTTCGTTGCGGCCTGGTTCGCAGGCTTGTTTTACCTGCCACGCATTTTTGTGAACCTCGCCATGGAAACCAACTCGGCCGCCACTGAACGCTTGTTGCTCATGGCCCGCAAACTCTACAAGTTCATGACCTTGCTGGCCATTCCCGCACTGCTGCTGGGCTTTGCCTTGGTGGGCGTGTACCAAATTGGCGTGGGTGGCCAAAGCGGGTGGCTTCACGCAAAAATTCTGATTGTGTTCATCATCACCGGTTACCACTACAGCTGCGGTCGAATTTTGCGGAAATTTGAAGCCAAACAAAACACCCGAAGCCACACCTATTTTCGCTGGTTCAATGAAGTGCCTGTGGTGCTCATGGCCATTGCCATCATTTTGGTGGTTGTTAAACCCTTTTAATTTTTTAGGCCTTTCATGCCCACGTTCAAATCCAAACGCGAAAACACCGCCCAGCGAAGCACTTTTCAGTGCTTTGCCAGTTGCCCTCGAGGTTTGGAAGATCTGCTTCTCTCGGAACTTGAAACCATGGGCGCCCACAATGGGCGCGCCGTGAATGGCGGCTGTACCTTCGATGCCAGTTGGCGCCAAGCCACCCGCATGACCTACTGGAGCCGGTTCGCAGGCCGAATCGGTCTGGAAGTGGCTCGCGGGCCGTTCACCCAAGACGAAGATCTCTATCAATTGGCCAAGTCCGTGGACTGGTCAAACTGGTTCAAGCTGTCCAACACATTTCGGGTTGATTTGAACAACCTGGGTGCCGAAGTGCAAAGCATCCGCTTCACACAACTTCGACTCAAAGACGGCGTGTGCGACGCTTTCAATGAACAGTTTGACGAGCGACCAAACGTGAGTGTTGATGCACCCGATGTCCGCATATTTGCGGCCATTTCCTCGTCGGAAGCCTTAATTTACATCGACCTGGCCGGAGAAAACCTCTTCAAACGCGGCTGGCGCGAAGAGGCTGGCGTGGCCCCGCTGAAAGAAAACCTGGCTGCCGGGCTGTGGCACATTGCCCGACACAGCAAAGCCGGTGCGGAAGTCCAAACCTTTCTGGATCCCTTTTGCGGCAGTGGTACCTTGGTGATTGAGTCGCTTTCGGCGCTGTGCGATCGAGCCCCCGGGCTGGAACGCCGCTTCGCATTTGAAAACCTGAAGCCATACAAGCCGGAATGGGGGCAAGAGCTACAAGACAACGCCAACGAGCGTTTCAATGCAGGATTGGATCGCGCATTGGCTGAACGTCCATTCAAATGGTATGCCAGTGACATCACCGAATTGCTGGTCAACATCGCACGCGAGAACCTGATTCGTGCAGGTTTTGAAGAGCTGCTGGACCATGGTTTGGTTGAGCTCACACAACGCGACGCACTCGATGTGTCGCCGCCCACTGAGCAAGGCATGGTGTTAAGCAACCCGCCCTATGGTGAACGTGTGCGTGCCAAAGGCGCCGATGTACCTGAAGACGAAGCCTATGAGCGTTTGTTCAAAGCCTATGGCGATCATCTGAAAATGAATTTCTCGGGTTGGACCGCATTTTTGTTTTCAGGAGACCTTGAAATCAAGAAAACACTGGGTTTAAGCCCCAAACGCAAACGCCCCTTATTCAACGGCCCGATTGAATGCAGGCTGTTCGAGATTCCCCTGACACGCGGCGTGTATCGCCCGCGCGCAGAAAACCCCGAAACATCCGATTAGAGACAATTGATTATTCAGCCAACAACTTTGCAATGTCGGCTTTCAGATCAGCCGGCTTGGTTGTTGGCGCGTAGCGGTCGTACACCTCACCATTTTTCCTGACCAGAAACTTGGTGAAATTCCATTTGATTGCCTCCGTGCCCAATATGCCCTTGGCCTGGGATGTTAGGTACTTGAACAATGGGTGGGCATCATCGCCTTTCACATCCACTTTCTCCGACATCAGGAAATTCACGCCATAGTTCTTCTGGCAAAAGCTGGCAATCACCTCTTCACCGCCTGGCTCTTGGCCGCCAAACTGGTTACACGGAAAACCAATGATCACCAAACCTTCCTGAGCAAGTTCGTCATGCAATGCCTGGAGCCCTTCATACTGTGGTGTGAAGCCGCATTTGCTGGCTGTGTTGACAATCAACAGCACCTTGCCTGCGAAATCAGCCATATCCAGCGGCTTGCCATCCAGGGTTTTGCTTTTGAACGAATACACACCTGTTGTCATCACCAACCCCTTCATTGAATCATTGAAGGGGGAAGTGTAACCTGATCTCAAGTCTTCAGTGGACACCACCGCCCGAGAGCACACTCATGGCAACCTCGCGCGTGATTTGCCCACCCATCAACAAACGCTGCACCGCCTGCTCCATGGTTTGCATGCCATGCTGTGCGCCGGTTTGAATCGATGACAACATCTGTGCCACTTTGCCTTCTCGAATCAAATTTCGAATCGGTGGCGTGGCCAGCATGATTTCATGCGCCGCCACTCGGCCTCCACCCTGCCTTTTCAACAGGGTTTGACAAATCACCGCTCGCAAAGACTCGGACAACATCGCACGCACCATGCTTTTGTCGCTTGAAGGAAAGGCGTCAATGATCCGGTCAATGGTTTTGGGTGCCGATGAGGTGTGCAACGTTGCAAACACCAAATGTCCGGTTTCAGCGGCAGTCAAGGCCAATTGAATGGTTTCCAGGTCACGCATTTCACCAATCAAAATTACATCCGGGTCTTCCCGCAACGCCGAACGCAGTGCCGCACCAAAGGACAGGGTGTGCTCGCCCAGTTCACGCTGGTTGATCACGCTGTTCACGGGCGTGTGGGTGAACTCAATGGGATCCTCGATGGTCAGGATGTGCGCTTTTTGCGTGCGATTCACATCATCCACCATGGCAGCCAGGGTGGTGCTTTTCCCAGAACCTGTGGGCCCTGTCACCAAGACCAAACCATTGGGCTCGCGCGCAATTTTCTTGAATATCGAAGGCGCCCCCAAATCTTCCAGTGTTTTTACACGACTGGGCACCACCCGAAAGGCCGCAGACGCCCCACGGCTTTGCATGAACGCATTCACACGAAAACGCGACAGCCCCTCAACCTCATGGCTGTAATCACATTCATGTGATTGCTCCCAAGCCTGCCACTGCGCCTCGGTCATTGAGCTTTGAATCAGCCTGTACACGTCTCGGTGAGACAACACCGCGTCATTCAAACGGCGAATTTCCCCATCGACTCGGATCATTGCAGGCATCTCGGCAGACAAATGCAAATCAGATGCATGTTCGTCCACAGCCCAAGTCAGCAGCTCGGTTAGCGTCATGTGGCTATAATCTCCTTTTGAGTGTTCATTAAGACCCGAGCCATGAGCCCTGCTGACAAACTCGCCACCATACGAAATCGAGTTCAACGCGCATGCGAGAACGCAGGTCGCGAATCATCATCAGTCTCGTTGTTGGCGGTCAGTAAAACATTTCCGCTGCAAAATATTCTTGATTTCAGCGTCTGCGGGCAACATGCTTTTGGTGAAAATTACCTGCAGGAAGCACTGGGTAAAATCACCCAGCTGGCTGATCACCCAGATGCACCGCACATCGAATGGCATTTCATTGGGCCCGTTCAAAGCAATAAAACCAAATCAATCGCAGAGCATTTCAGCTGGGTGCACAGCGTGGACCGCCTCAAAATCGCCCAACGCTTGTCCAGCCAGCGCCCAGCCCACTTGCCGCCACTCAATGTGCTGGTTCAAGTCAATACATCGGGTGAAGACAGCAAATCAGGCATCAATCCACAAGAAGCCTTGGAATTGTGCAGGGAAGTCGCCAAACTTCCATCCATTCGGCTGCGTGGGTTGATGACTATTCCCAGCAACACCAGTGACATGGCGGCATTGAAAGAAGAGTTCCTGGCGTGCAAAGCGCTTCAGGAGCAGTTGAACAAGGAAGGCCTGAAAGCAGACACCCTTTCGATGGGTATGTCTGCTGATCTTGAATTGGCCATAGAATGCGGCTCAACCTGCGTGCGCGTTGGTTCTGCCCTATTCGGCTCACGCAACACCAACCAAGCAGGAAGCTCAACATGAAAAAAACTGTATTCATCGGCGGCGGCAACATGGCCTTTGCAATTCTGGGTGGGTTGATTCATAACGACGTACCAGCCAGTACATTTCGGGTCGTCGACCCAAGCGCGCAGGCCGCAAACAACCTCTCAGCCCTGAAAGTTCAGTGCAGCCCGGATTGGCCTGAAGATTTCGACGCCCATGCAGTCGTGTTGGCCGTGAAGCCTCAAATAATGCAGGCTGTCCTCCAGGAACGAGGTGAACAACTTGAAGGCAAACTGATCATCAGTATCGCAGCAGGCGTGAGCGTGAGCCAAATCCAACAATGGAGCCAACTCAAGGAGGCGCGTGTGGTGCGCTGCATGCCCAACACCCCGGCATTGGTCTCCAAAGGTATTTCTGGCCTTTACCTGACCCCCAACTGCACACCCGATGACTGGTCTCTTGCCTACACCCTGTTTCAAAGCTGCGGCGAGGTTCTTGAGTTACAACAGGAAGAACAAATCAATGCTGTCACCGCCATTTCAGGCAGCGGACCGGGTTATGTGTTCTTCTTGATGGAAGCACTCGCAAAAGCAGCACAGGATATGGGATTTTCTGAGGATCAGGCCAGCCTTCTAGTCAACCAAACCTTTCTGGGCGCGGCCACATTGGCCAAACAGTCCGACGACTCTTTTTCAACTTTGCGTGAAAAAGTCACCAGCAAAGGCGGCACCACTTTTGCGGGTCTTGAAGCACTGCGCCAACTGAAGGTGGAAGAATCAATTGTATCGGCTGCCAAAGCCGCGCTGAACCGGGCCATTGAATTGCAGAATCAATCAAACTGAAACGAGCGGCCCGCCCTGCCCCTCAAATCAAGGCAAATAATGAAGCACGAGGCCAGTGAACAAGGCCGCGCCAAACCAATTGTTGTGAAGAAAAGCCTTGAAGCATTTTGCGCGGTCACGATGGCGAATCAAACTGAAATGATATAGGGCCACGCCCAACGCCAGCCCCCAGCCAACCCAGAAGGCTGGCCCCAGGCCCAAACGCAAGGCTGCCCAAGCCCACAACAACAAGGCCAGGCCATAGCACACCATGATGCCAGCCACATCGTAACGGCCCAAAGTAATAGCCGCCGTACGTATATTCAGCTTCAAATCGTCGGGTTTATCCACCAAAGCGTATTCAGTGTCATAGGCCACTGTCCAGGCCACATTGGCCGCAAACAAGATCCAGGCCTCCAAGGGCACACCACCCTGCACCGCCACAAAAGCCATCGGGATAGAGAAGCCAAACGCAATGCCCAAATAGGCTTGTGGCATCGGAAAAAAACGTTTTGTGAAAGGGTAAGAACCCGCCAGAAAGGCCGCTGGAATACTCATCAACACGACAGGCCAACCCAAAGGCAAAGTAATCAGCAACGCCAACAAAGCCAATCCTGCAGCCAAAGCCAAGGCTTCCGCGCTTGAAATCCGACCCGTGGTCAACGGCCTGTTTTGGGTTCGCTCCACATGCAAGTCGATGTCTCGATCAGCGTAATCATTGATGGCACAACCCGCCGAACGCATCAACACCACCCCAGTCACAAACACCGCCAGCACATGCAACGGTGGCAAGCCCTTCGCCGCCACCCACAAACCCCACAAGGTAGGCCACATCAGCAACAATATGCCAATCGGCTTGTTCAGGCGAAGAAGCAGGAAATAATCGTGCAAACGACTTTTGGTCAGTGTCACCATGTCCTATCGCATCAGGACGGGCGAGTCCAAGAATCTCACGCCATTCAAGTTGCACGACAAAATGGAATTGCGCAACACATCAAGCGCTTCGCGGCGGGAAAAACTTTTACGCCACACCAAAGCCACTGTTCGGCGGGTGTCGTCGGTTTCCAAAGGAATGTAGGTCAACAGCGATTCCTTGGGCACAGGGTTGGGTACCGAACTCGAAGGCAGAACCGTGATGCCCACGCCAGAAGCAACCATGTGTCGAATGGTTTCAAGTGAACTGCCCTCAAAAGTGCGCTGAATGCCCTCTGACGATTGGGAAAACCGCGACAATTCGGGACAGACACCCAGCACCTGATCCCTGAAACAGTGCCCACTGCCGAGCAACAGCATGTTCTCGTTTTTCAGTTCATCGGGGTGGATCGTTTTCCGGCTGGCCCACTCATGGTGCTTGGGCAAGGCCACCACAAAAGGTTCTTCATACAAAGGTTGAATCACAAAACCCGACTCGTTGATGGGTAACGCAAGCACGGCCACATCAATTTCGCCCTGTTTGAGTAATTCCAGCAAACGGACGGTGAAGGTTTCCTGCAACAGCAAAGGCATTCCAGGCACTTCTTCAATCATGCTGGAGACCAAGCCGGGCAGCAAATAAGGGCCAATGGTGTAAATCACACCCACTCGCAAGGGGCCAGCCAAAGGATCCATGCCTTGCATGGCGATCGATTTAATCACAGAGGATTCTTCAAGCACACGCTGCGCCTGCACCACAATCCGCTCACCAACCGGAGTCATCGACACCTCGCTGGAACCACGCTCAAACAGTGACACATTCAACTCGTCTTCAAGTTTTTTGATGGCCACTGACAAGGTAGGCTGGCTAACAAAGCAGGAATCGGCTGCACGACCGAAATGTTTTTCTCGGGCCAAGGCCACGATGTACTTCAACTCGGTGAGTGTCATTTGTTTTTTCTATTGAGACATCAATATTAATTATTATTGCAAAAGTGGTTGTGTGAGGCAATAGCCAAATTCAATAAGCAGCTTACAGGCGCATGGGCAAAATGACCATTTGCTGACCCGCGTTGTGTAAACGCCGCTGTAACTCCAAAGCCGCCTGGTTGTGTAACAAACGGGTCCACATGTTTTCATTTTCAAACACCAGCTTGCTGGTGAAGAAAATTGCATTGGGATGCTCGTTGGCCACCGTTGCAGCCAATTTGGTCAACTCCTCCACCGCGTCAGTGCCAAATGACAAATAACTTTTGGCGCGCAGGCCATGGCTGCGACAAAAATTCACAAAGTAGTTCAGGGACACCGAAGCATCCACGCGCATCGCTTCGAGCGCTTCCTTGCCACCATAAGCGTTTGAATCCACCGTGCGTGCATTCATGAATACGAAGTTCTTGAAGTGATCGGGGAACATTCGCTGCACCCACAACAACGCATGCAAACCACCGCCGCGGCTGTTGCCGACAATGAACACCGCCGTATTGCCATGTTCAATCAACTCAGCAGGTGAGTGCTCGGATCCGTACTGAATCTTCGAGAACACCTCGTCGACCTTGGCAATCCTCGCCTTGGTGTCGCGATAGTGGTTCTTGACCCACAAGCACACGGTGACCACCAAGGCAGTGATCAACATCGTGATCCAGCCGCCCTGAAAAAACTGGGTCACGATGGTACCCAACAAAATCGACACCGACACCACAAAACCCAAGGATGCCGACAAAATACCTTTCCAGAACCGGGGCTCACTTCTGTTTTTCAACCAGTAAACGCACAAACCGAGCAGCGACAAACTAAACACAATAAAAACATTGATCGAAAACAGCACCACCAAAAGCGCCACGCTGGCTTCGCTGAGGTAAATCGCCAGCAAAGCAAGGGCCCCCATCAACATGATGCCGTTCTTGGTCACAAACCGATTGGACAAATAACGGAATTGATGTGGCAGCCAGGAATCAATAGCCATGGTTGAAAGCACGCGCGGCCCCACCACGAAACCAACATGCGCTGCCAGCAGCAACACCGCCACCTCCAGCCCCAACATCACCAACAAGCCGGCAATGACATAAGGCCAATCCCAACCCATGTCGGAGAACACGCGTTCAAACAACACACCATTCAACGCCATGGTTGGTTCTACACGCACATCCCACAAGGAATACAGCATGGCCAGGCTGGCCGCCCCAAAAGCCAGAGCAAAAGCCACATAGGCCAGCATCTTCCGACGGTTTGCACTGCTTTGTCGGTAGCGGCTTAACTGCACCGTGTCAGAGGCCGCCTCAATACCGGTGTAGGTACCGCCGCCCAGAAAAAAACCGCGTGCGAGAATGGCAAGCAAAGCAAACCAACCAAAATCAGCCAATTGCTGGTCGGTCTTTCTGACGCTTTCAGTGACCACCCCGCCGATGTCTTGAAAATGGTCAGAAAAACCAACCAGAATGAAAACCAGGTGTGTGATCAGAAAAGCAGCGAACAAATACTTGAAGGGCTTCAGGTTCAATTGCCGCCCCTGGATGTGAAACACCATCAGGCACAACATCAGAAGCATCGACACCCATTCCCGATGCTGATAGAAGTATGGTGGCAGGAAACTGAACAGCAAGTGAGTTGAGACGCTAATCCCCAAGGCCACCATCAGCACGTAGTCAACCAACAGTGCAGCACCAGCCAGCAAACCTACTCTCGGCCCCAGCAAGGTGGTGGCCATTGCATAACCACCGCCGCCTTTCGGGAACAATTCAGTCACGCGAAAATAGGTCAGCGACACCAGCAAAATCGACAAGGCGGTGAGTAAGCCAAGAAACAGCATCAAATGGCGTGAATCACCCAATGCCTTGAATGATTCTTCGGGACCAAAGGCGATTGAAGCCAAACCACAGGCCCCCACTGCAACCCATGCGTATTTCTCGGAAAAAATATCGTCGCGATCACGCTCGTCCATTGCCGAGGACGCCGAGGACTGAACACTGGATTTGAGTCGGGAAGACCCCGAACCGGATGACCGGGAAGATTGGCTCATGCATGCACTGCAGCGCAACAAACAAGCGAAACATGGTATACCGTCAGGCAGCCCAACACAATGGACACACCAGCGTTATCATATCGGCAAGCGTCGATTTGACATTGTTTACACTTCATTCAAACAAAACTCACCATGACCAAACCCATTGTTGTATCCACCACCGAAGCACCCGCAGCCATTGGCCCATACAGCCAGGCCATTCGTCTGGATAACCTCGTGTTCACCTCTGGCCAGATCGGTCTGAATCCCGCCACTGGCGAACTGGTTGGCCCCGGAACAGAAGAGCAAGCCCGTCAGGCTTTCACCAACCTGAAGGCTGTTGCACAAGAAGCTGGCGCCAGTTTGGGCAATGTCGTGAAATTCACTCTGTTTTTGACCGATCTATCGGAGTTTGCACAGGTCAACGCCATCATGCAGGAATTCGTATCTGAGCCATTCCCGGCCCGCTCTACGGTGGGCGTGGCCAGTTTACCCAAAGGCGCACGTTTCGAAGTCGAAGCCATTTTGGCAATTTGATACAGGATTAAGGGCTTGAGCCAACCGCCTGCAAAGGCACAAGCTGCGCAGTTCGCTGAACTGGAAGCACTGCCTGCTGCGCTGCAAGATCAAGTGCTGGCATTCATTCACGCCGGCACCTGGATGGGGCTGGCTCTGCACCTGCCACTGCGCTATGAAGACAAAGCATCCATCACCGCAATGGATGCTTTGGTGGTGGGCCAGAAAGCCAACCTGGTCGCCACGGTGGTGGCCACTGAGATCACCCATCACCCTCGAAAGCAACTGCGTGTGTGGGTAGAAAGCGATGAAGTGTCGTTGTTGCTGCGTTGGCTGCACTTCTATCCAGGATTAAGAGACAAATTCAAAGAAGGCACCGCTCTTCACATCAGCGGGCAAATTCGACAGGGATACGGCACCCTGGAAATGGTTCACCCCACGGTGAAAGTCAGCCCAAACCATTGTTCTTCTGATCTGCCCCCTCCAAACAAAGCCGCCATGGCAAGCGGTGAAGGCATTTTGGAACCCGTGTACCCCAGTGGCGCGCAGCTCAAGCAAAGTGACTGGCATCGCTGGATGCGTAAGTTACCACCCGCGTGTTTTGAAGACACTCTGCCAGAAGCGCTGCGCACCCAGCACCGGCTGATGAGCTGGGAACAGGCATTACGCACCTTGCACGGCAATGCCAAGCCCAACGAATTGTATGACTTGAACCTGCGCACACACCCGGCCTGGACCCGAGTCAAGGTGGATGAATTGCTGGCACAGCAACTGCTGCTTCGACAATACCGCATGCACCGCACACAGGAAAAAGCCTGCCCGCTGAACTCACGAAAGGAAGGCCTGCTCACCCGATTTCTGGCCGGCCTGCCTTTCAACTTAACCGGCGCGCAGCAACGCGCCAGCGCTGAAATTTTCGATGACCTTGCTCAACCCTATCCCATGCAGCGCTTGCTACAAGGCGATGTGGGTAGCGGAAAAACACTGGTGGCAGCCATGGCGTGCCTGCGAGCAGTGGAAAACAATAAACAGGCAGCTTTGCTTGCCCCGACCGAGGTTCTTGCAGCACAGCACCACCACAAGCTCACCCCACTGTTTGAGGCCGTGGGGGTGCGCTGTGCGAAGCTTCAAGGTGCGATGAAAAAAAGTGAAAAAGAGCAGGTTCTCAGGGCACTGGCCGCTGGCGAGGTGGATGTCGTCATTGGTACACACGCCTTGGTGCAAGACCCCGTAGAGTTCAAATCATTGGCCCTGGTGGTGGTCGATGAGCAACACCGATTCGGCGTGGCGCAACGTTTGGCTCTGATCGCCAAGGCGCCGCAAGGTTTGCTGGCCCATCAACTCATGATGAGCGCGACCCCCATACCGCGCACCTTGGCACAAACCTATTTGTCAGACCTGGCTGTCTCCAACCTGGATGAAAAACCACCCGGGCGCAAACCGATTGTGACCAAACTGCTTTCACAGAAAAAACGCGAGCAGTTGATCGCCGCCATTGAAACCGAAATTCAAAAAGGGCAACAGGTTTATTGGGTATGCCCACTGATTGAAGAAAGTGAAACCCTCGATTTACAAGCCGCGCAGGCAACGCATGAAGATTTGTGTGAGCAGCTCAGTGCATACCGTGTTGGGTTGCTACACGGCAAACAAGACAACAAACTGAAACAGGCCACCATGGCTGCATTTGCCAAGGGTGAATTGCATGTGTTGGTGTCAACCACGGTGATTGAAGTCGGCGTGGATGTGAGTAACGCCAGCTTGATGGTGATCGATCAAGCCGAGCGTTTCGGCTTGGCCCAGTTACACCAATTGCGTGGCCGTGTGGGGCGCGGAAGCGTGCAGAGCGTGTGTGTACTGCTCTACGGCAGCCCTTTGTCCAACACCTCAAAAATGCGACTGAAAGCCATGCATGAAAGTGACGATGGCTTTTTTCTAGCAGAAAAAGACCTGGAAATCCGCGGGCCAGGCGAGCTATTGGGCAAAAGGCAATCGGGTATGCCCATGCTGCGCTATGCAGACCCCATGATTGACAAAGATCTACTGGCCATGGCCCGCGAGATGGCACAACACATGCCACCCAACGAAGCAAGCACTCAAAGACACATACAGCGATGGATCGAAGAAACACCGTGGTGGCTTAGCTAACGCCCACTTTCTCGATCCGCCAACAAAAAAGCCGACCCCAAGGTCGGCTTTGTTCTGCAGGAAACGACAGGTGCTTACGCGCTTGCCTTCTTGGCTGCACGCTGTGGCAGCTTTTCCTTGATACGCGCAGACTTGCCTGAACGCTCGCGCAGATAGTACAGCTTGGCGCGGCGAACATCACCACGACGCTTCACTTCGATCTTCTCGATCAAAGGAGAGTAAAGCTGGAATGTACGCTCAACACCTTCGCCAGAGGAAATCTTGCGAACGATGAAAGACGAATTCAAACCACGGTTACGACGGGCAATCACCACACCTTCGTAAGCCTGAAGACGCGAACGTGTACCTTCAACCACGCGAACACTCACAATCACTGTGTCGCCAGGTGCGAAGGCTGGAATCTCTTTTGCCAAACGAGCAATTTCTTCTTGCTCAAGCTGTTCAATCAAATTCATTTCATTTTCTCCAATTCATCATTCACGGCCTATTCAAACGGGTTCACCAAGAACCCAACCGCCAGAGGATGAAACATTCAAAAAGGGCTACGGCAAGCGTCGCCGGGCTGCACCCAACACGTTAACCTTTGACCCCACCTTTGCCAGGCTTTGAGGAACTGCTTGGCTCAGGTTGCCCTCGCAAACAGTCCAACAAATCCGGACGATAACGTTTTGTGTAGGCTTTCGCCTGCTCAAAACGCCAACTTTCTATTTTCGCATGGTTTCCAGACAAAAGCACGTCAGGAACCTGATTATTTTCAAAAACCTCCGGGCGAGTGTAGTGTGGACAATCCAGTAAACCAGACTCAAAAGAATCCTGCTGCGCTGATGAGCCATGATTCAAAGCCCCTGGTAACAAGCGCACCCAAGCGTCCACGAAACACGCCACTGGCAGCTCACCACCAGACAACACAAAATCACCCAGACAAAATGTGAAATCAACGTACTCGTCGATGAATCGCTGATCCACTCCCTCGTAACGACCACACAAGAAAATGGCTCCTGTACCCTGCCCGACGAATTCGCGCACATGCGATTGTTTCAACAAAGGGCCATGAGGCGTCATGAAAACAACAGGCGCCTCGTCTCCACGTTCCGCTCTAATCGCCTGCACCGCTTTCACCAAGGGCTCTGCCAACATCACCATGCCTGGGCCGCCACCGTAAGGGCGATCGTCCACAGTGCGGTGGGGATCTGTGGTGAAATCGCGTGGATTCCAACACTTCAAGGAAAACAAACCTTTTTGCATTGCCCGGCCGACAACACCGAGTTCAACCATGCCCGCAAATTGATCGGGAAAAATCGAAATGACGTCAAACCTGGGCGTTGCCATTAATAGTCGTCCTGCCAGTCCACCTGAATATGCTTGGCTGACACATCGACATCCTGCACATACACAGGCACAAAAGGAATCAGATGCTCAACATCGGTATCGCCCTGCCCCTGAACAACAAGGATAGGATGCGCACCGTGATCAACAACTTGCTTGACCACCCCCAAGGTTATGCCTTGAAGATTCGCCACTGAGCAGCCAATCAGATCGACCCAGTACACTTCGTTGTCGGGCAAAGCCGGGAATCGCGACCGAGACACATACACACGCCTGCCTTTGAATTGAAGGGCCAACTCGCGATGCTCCACACCTTCAAAATGCGCCACCAACCGGTCAGCATGCGCTTTGCTTTGCAACACCCGAAACGGCTCAAAATCAAGGTCTTCAAACTTGGGTTGAGCGACACGACGTGCGGCCAACTGCTCTGGATTGCGAAGTTTGGACACCCACCATTGTTTGGCTTTCAACAGCACATCCGGTTGCTCGGAGGATGGCAATACGTTGACCCAACCTTTCAATCCATAGGGCTCACCGATGCGACCCAATTCAACCAAATCGTCTGGCGTGTTCATTGCGTTCGTCCGAAAAAAAGCAAAAGTCCGCGAACGGTTTCATTCACGGACTTTGTCAGTTCAAGCAAATTCAGCTGGCTTTCTTCGTTAAACGAATCAAGCAGCGTTTTTTGCGTTGTATTCACCAACCAAACGCTGAACAGTCGACGACAATTGTGCGCCAACACCGGTCCAGTAATTCAAACGGTCCATGGCAATGCGCAGACCTTCGGTGCCTTCAGGAGCCACTGGGTTGTAAAAACCAATGCGCTCAATGAAGCGACCATCACGACGGTTGCGTGAGTCAGCGGCCACCAGGTTAAAAAACGGGCGCTTTTTAGAACCACCACGTGCGAGTCGAATGACGACCATAATATCCTCTATGAAAAATGATGTTTGCAGCCCAGCAACTGCTGGCACCTACCGGCGTCTACAAACGAATGAATCGTTGGGATTTCGCACACGAAATCCGATAACCCGCTATTATATCTAGCGTAAACAGATCTAACAAGCAGTCTTTCAAAAAATGAACGCATCACCCAACGAACCCCGTAAATCCAAGCTATTGTTTTGCTGGCTCAGCCTGTTTGGAGGGGCCATTGGCGCGCACTGGATATACAGTGGTAAAAAGCGCTTCTGGTTTTACATGCTGACCTTCCCGCTTTCGGCCTTTGCTGGCTGGTTCGACACCATGCGTTACGGGCTCATGAAAGATGAAACATTCAACGCCGAGATCAATCCTGAATACCCACAAGACATGAAACAAACCAATGGTTTGGTCGTTGTGTCTGTGATTCTGGCCTTGGGCATGAGCGTCACCGCATTGATGGCGTTGCTGGCGATGCTGTTTCAATGGTATTTCTCGGGGGTTGTGGCCTAAAACACCTTTCCAAAAAAAACCCGCCACGAAGGCGGGTTTAAACAGGGCTTGAGGAGACAGAGACACTTGCTTGATCGCCAGGCCTGCCCCCGCGGGACAAGTATGCGACCACTCAAGTCGTTGGCCTACCCTTAAAACGCGGGGGTGAACCCAAGTTATAAGAGCGATCCGGTTCAAGACTCCGAATCAACCAACCCTTTTAAGTGCCAATGCCTTCACAAAAGTTCGCTCATTGCCCGTATTTTTTTATCAATCTGTTCACATAGCGGGCAACACCCTCTTCCACGCTGAGAAACGAGTCCGCGTAGCCTGCCGCACGAAGTTGGGTCAAGTCCGCCTGCGTGTAGCTTTGATATTTGCCTTTCAATGCATCGGGGAAAGTGATGTATTCAATAAACCCACCGTTTACGGCTTCAGCCAACGACAAAGCACGGTTGCCCTGGTTTGCGCGAAGGGTGTTCAATGTGGTCAAGGCCACGTCATTGAAGGTCTGCGCCCGACCCGTGCCCAGGTTATAAACCCCTGAAGGCGCTTTACCAGCCTGATCCAGAAAAAATAGATTCACCTTCACCACGTCCTCAATCGAGACGAAATCTCGTTGCTGGCAGCCAGCCTCGTAGCCGCCATAGGGGCCGAAAAGCTTCACCGCCCCACCTTCCCGAAACTGATTGAAGTTATGAAACGCCACAGAGGCCATGCGCCCCTTGTGTTGCTCGCGATCACCGTACACATTGAAATAGCGGAAACCGTACACCGGTGCCTTCAGCCCAACAGACAATTGGCGACGCAACACCTGATCAAACAAAAACTTGGAATAGCCGTAAACATTCAATGGCTTTTCGACCTCGCGGCTTTCCCTGAATTCACTGCTACCACCGTACACCGCGGCGGAAGAGGCGTATAGAAAAGGGGTGCCTGTGCGCTGCGCCCAATCAAACAAAGTCTGGGTGTAGCGAAAATTGTTGGCCATCATGTAGTTGCCATTGTGCTCCATGGTGTCGGAACAGGCACCTTCGTGAAAAATCGCATCAAACCGGTCGTAATCGCCACGCTGAATGCCAATCAAAAACTCTGTTTTATCCACGTAGTCGCTGATTTCACAATCCACCAGGTTCAAAAACTTGTCGCCTTTGGTCAAGTTATCCACCGCCAGCACATCAACGATGCCACGATCATTCAATGCCTTGACCAAATTGCTGCCAATCAAACCGGCTGCGCCCGTCACAATCACTTTCATGGGTTCATTCCTTCATTCAATTCTTCAGGCAAGATCACAGCGGTACCCAGCTTTCCTACCACAACGCCTCCTGCCCGATTCGCCAACACCACGCTTTCCTGTAGCGTCATACCCGCACCAATGGCGCATGCCAAAGTGGCAATCACCGTGTCGCCGGCGCCTGACACATCAAACACTTCACGAGCCTGCGCAGGCACGTGGAAGGCGCCTTCGTCGGTGAACAACGTCATGCCCTCCTCAGAACGCGTCAACAGCAGCGCACCCAAATTGAGTTGGGTTCGCAACGCCTGTGCTTTCTCATTCAATTGCGCCTCGGTTTTCCAACTGCCCATCACTTGCTTGAACTCAGCCCTGTTCGGGGTTAGAACCGATACACCGGCGTATTTCGCATAGTCATCGCCTTTGGGATCAACCAGGGTTGTTTTCCCCTGCGCCTTGCACAACGCAATCATTTGCGCCACATGCTCCAGGCTGCCTTTTCCATAATCAGAAAACAACACCACATCGTGCCCGGGGTATTCCTGCTCAAACAACTCCATTTTGGTGGACAACTGCTCGGGGTTGGGTCGTTCCTCAAAGTCGATTCGAACCAGTTGCTGCTGGCGCGCAACCACACGCAGTTTCACCGTGGTTGGAAAGTTGGGGTCTTTGAGCAAGCGGGAACGCACACCACAATCGGCCAACAAAGCCTCTACGGTATGACCGGGCTCATCATTGCCAACCACACCCATCAGGCACAAACTTGCACCCAAAGAACTCGCATTGATCGCCACGTTGGCTGCGCCACCGAGCCGCTCATCTTTCTGCCCCACCAACACAACCGGCACAGGTGCCTCGGGCGAAATTCGCTCAACATCGCCAAACCAGTAACGGTCCAGCATCACATCACCCACCACCAAAATTTTTGCGCTTTTAAACCTGGATTGATCAAACATGAGGTATCCGTTCACTGAGTGGCTGCGGTTTTTTTGGTCGACACAGGATAAAAATCCAACTCCTCGGCGCGACGCGGCACGATGGTATCCCAATTCGCACAGCCCGGGCATTGCCAGTAAAACTTCTTGGCCTGGAAACCACAAGACTGGCATCGATAACGCTCAAGACGCTGCGTGTGCCGTGAGATCAACTCCCGTGTCAAATTGAGGTCTTTGCTTCGTTCATCTTCCATTTTGCCGCGCAACTGATGCTCCAGCAACTTGTCCAGACCGAGCAAACTTGGGCGCTCACGCACCTGTTCCCGAAGTAACTCAAATGCTGCGACCGGGCCCTTGCTGTCTTCGACTGCTTGCGCCAACACCAACAACAAATCGATCGAAGGGTACATGGTGCAATACTCTTTCAGCGCTTGCAGTCCTTCCTCGCGTCGATCCAGTTTCTTGAAGGCCTCCCACATTTTCGGCCCCACCAAAGGCAGATACCAGGGGTTTTGCCGCTCAGCCGCTCGCCACTGTCCTATTGCGTCTTCATATCCCCCTTGAGAAAAATAAATCTCACCGAGCAACAAAGAAGCACGCACGCTTTGCGCATCGGTGATCAAGGCGTTTTGCAATTCTTGTTTGGCCTGGTCCATTTGCCCATTCGACATATACTGCGCAGCCAACTCACAGTAAAAATGGGCAATGTCGCCGGCTGGCACTTCAGCACCATATTCACGCAATTTGTGAGCCTGAGCGACTGCCTTGTCCCAGGCTTTTTCGAGCTCATACAGCTCTAGCAACTGGCGAGAAGCCTCTGCTTTGATGGTCGAATCGGCCAAACTATGGAACGCCTCTTCCGCGCGATCCAGAATTCCTGCACGCAAGAAATCGACGCCCAGTTCGTAGGTTGCCTTTTCGCGTTCAACAGAGCTGATCTGTTCTCGGGTGGTCAGAAACTGGTGAACGCGAATGGCACGGTCAATCTCCCCTTTCTTGCGAAACAGGTTGGCCAGCGCAAAATGCAATTCCACAGTGTGCGTGTCGATGGAAGCCACTTCCAGAAAGGCATCAATGGCTTTGTCAGGCTGCTCACTGAGCAGAAAATTCACACCTTTGAAATAAGACGCGGGCAGTTGCCCTCGTGCAGACACATCCGATCGCTTGTCCAATCGAGCTGCCAACCACCCCAAGCTGAACACCAAGGGGATGATCAACAGCCACCACGTTTCAAATTCCATGGCTAGGGCCAATCGGCAAAGCTGGCATGGGTTCTGGAGCTGTTTCAGCCTGGTTTTTCGATTGAGCCTGTTCGCGCTCCAAGCGCTCTACGGACTTGTTGGCGAGAGAGGCATTGCGTTTGGCTTTCAACCAGGACGGCAAGAGTGACATCCATGCAAACAGCGCACCTGCCAGAAAAGCACACAGCAAGGCGACAACCAGCGGGGCATCAATCTCAAAGCCCGGCAGCCACTTCACTGTGACCAAGTCTGTGTTTCGGATGGAAAAAATTAAAACGACGAGGAAAAGTGCCAAGCGCACGACCCAAGCGATTACTTTCAAGGTGGTCCCCTGTATTGGTTTCTAATCAGCAACGACAGGTCATCGGCGCGATCAGTCAGGCTTCACCGAGGAACAGTCGAATTAACTCTCTTTCTTGGAGTATAAATCAACTCGCTCGCGTAGCTCTTTGCCGGGCTTAAAGTGTGGCACGCGCTTTTCGGGCACCACCACCTGTTCGCCGGATTTTGGATTGCGACCCAAACGCTCGGGGCGACGGGTCAATGAGAAACTGCCAAAGCCACGGATCTCAATGCGTTGCCCGTCGGCCAAAGCTTGAGTCATGGTATCTAAAATACTTTTCACAGCGAAATCGGTGTCGCGCACAGGCAATTTCGGAAAACGCTTGACCAATTGATTGATGAGTTCTGATTTTGTCATTGTTCTAATAATAAAAAGGCGCTTCCCGAGGGAAGCGCCAATTTCAAACACCCAATTACTGGTTATTACCCAGCTTTGCCTTCAACAGCGCGCCCAAGCTGGTGGTACCAGCAGAACCAGCGCTTTCTTCGGCGATTTTCTTCATGGCATCGTCAGTGTCAACCTGGTCCTTGGCCTTGATCGACAAAGCAACAGAACGTGCCTTGCGGTCAATGTTCACCACCATGGCCGTAACCTTGTCACCTTCGTTGAATGCATTGCGAGCGTCTTCAACGCGATCGCTGGAGATCTCGGATGCACGCAGGTAACCTTCAATGTCATCACCCAGGTCTACAACCACACCCTTCGCGTCAACTGACTTCACGGTACCTGTGACCATGCTGCCGCGATCATTGGTGGATGCAAACACAGTGAAGGGGTCGCCAGACAGCTGCTTGATGCCCAAGCTGATGCGCTCGCGCTCGGTGTCAATGGCCAGAACCAAGGCTTCCACTTCATCACCCTTCTTGAAGCGACGTACGGCCTCTTCGCCGGTTTCGTTCCAGGACAGGTCAGACAAGTGAACCAGACCATCAATGCCCCCAGGCAAACCAATGAACACACCGAAATCGGTGATGGACTTGATGGCGCCAGACACTTTGTCGCCCTTCTTGAAGCTCGTAGAGAACTCTTCCCAAGGGTTGGCTGCACATTGCTTCATGCCCAGGCTGATACGGCGACGCTCTTCGTCAATTTCAAGAACCATGACTTCAACTTCATCACCCAAGGTAACCACTTTCTTGGGGTCCACGTTCTTGTTGGTCCAGTCCATTTCAGACACGTGTACCAAACCTTCGATGCCCTGCTCGACTTCAACAAATGCGCCGTAATCGGTGATGTTTGTGACCTTGCCGAACAAGCGAGTGTCTGAAGGATAGCGACGTGACAGGCCGACCCAAGGATCTTCGCCCAATTGCTTCACGCCCAAGGACACACGGTTCTTTTCCTGGTCGAACTTCAATACTTTTGCTTCGATTTCTTCGCCAACTGTCAACACTTCTGATGGATGACGTACACGACGCCATGCCAAGTCGGTGATGTGCAACAGGCCGTCGATACCACCGAGGTCCACGAACGCACCGTAGTCGGTGATGTTCTTGACGATGCCCTTGACCACTGCACCTTCCTGCAGATTGGACAACAGCTTTTCGCGCTCTTCACCCATGGTGGCTTCAACCACGGCACGGCGTGACAGGACCACGTTGTTGCGCTTGCGATCGAGCTTGATCACCTTGAATTCAAGGGTTTTGCCTTCGAATGGTGTGGTGTCTTTCACAGGACGAACGTCAACCAGCGAACCTGGCAAGAATGCGCGGATGCTGTTAACCATCACGGTCAGGCCGCCCTTGACCTTGCCGGTGATTGTGCCGGAGACCAACTCGCCGGATTCCAGCGCTTGTTCCAGGCTCAGCCATGCAGACAGACGCTTGGCTTTATCGCGGGACAACAAGGTTTCGCCGTAACCGTTTTCGAGGGCTTCAATGGCCACGGAAATGAAGTCACCATCATTGACTTCAATGTTGCCGTGGTCATCTTTAAATTCTTCCAGAGGGATGTAGCTTTCGGATTTCAGCCCAGCATTTACAACAACGTAGTTGTAATCAACACGCACAACCTCGGCGGTGATCACTTCGCCTGCGCGCATTTCCTTGCGATTCAGGCTTTCTTCGAACATAGCTGCAAAGCTATCAGGGGCTTGGGTAAGTTCAGTTGTGGTCATAGTTTGAAAGTTTACACGCCATTGCGGGAGGCAAGGCGGAGTTCAAAAACGCGCTTCCCGGAATTGGGAGACGCGGCGTTTGCAAGTGCACCGGCGAGAGCTGCGCTGTTGACCAAACCAATAGTCACGCATTGCCAACACTTCGTTCAGTGAAGATGCAAGGGGTAGGAGTGTAGCAAGAAAGCTGTTCCTGATCAAGCGTTTAAATGCGCTCACCAGTCCAGCGCAAGATGGTTTGCACCACTTCGTCAATGCCAATTCCAGAGCAGTCGAGCACAAGGGCATCTTGACAGGGCTTCAATGGAGCCACAGCGCGCTCAGTGTCGCGTTTATCGCGCTCCACCAGGTCATCGTAAATCACTTGAAAGTTGGCAAAAACCCCTCGCGACTGAAGTTGTTTCACACGCCGCTCTGCTCGTACCTGCGCACTTGCGGTGAGGAAAACCTTCAGCACTGCATCGGGAAACACGACCGATCCCATGTCGCGACCGTCTGCAACAAGCCCAGGCGCCGCCCGGAAATCTCTCTGACGTTGGAGCAAACCGGATCGAACTCCGGGCACAGCTGCCAATTTAGAAGCCATGCTACCGGCCTCCTCGCTTCTGATTTCATCGGAAACATCTTTACCGTCCAGTAGAACCCTGTCGCCTTTGAAGCGAACGGGCAATGCAGCGGACATGCTGACAATGCGCGCAAGATCCGAAGCAGCCTCTGGCACAAGCCCCGCATGGCTGGCTGCAACGCCCAACACCCTGTAAATGGCACCGCTATCAAGGTAATGGAACCCCAGCCTCGCAGCCACCAGACTCGCCACTGTACCTTTCCCAGATGCAGTGGGCCCGTCGACTGCGATCACTGGCGGTGTTGTGGTCATGATTGAGTTCCTTTCACGGACTGCAATTGCATCCCCAGACCATTGGCCAGAGCCACGAAACCGGGAAACGAGGTGTCAACGGTTTGGGCACCTCGAATCACCATATCGCCCTCTGCACGAATCGCAGCCACGCTGAAAGACATGGCGATGCGGTGATCGCCCTGTGACTCTATGCTGGTCGCTTTGTAACGCAAGCCGTCGACTTGACCCAAACCTTGAATAATCATGCCATCTTCGGTGGGCTCGGCGTCGATGCCGCATTTTTGAAGACCGTGGGCCATCACCGCGATTCGATCCGACTCTTTCACGCGAAGCTCTTCTGCACCAGTCAATTTGGTTTGCCCAACAGCATTGGCAGCGGCAACGAATAACACCGGAAACTCATCGATGGCCAAAGGCACAAGATGCTCGGGAATATCGATGCCTCGCAGCTTGGCGCTTTGCACTCGCACATCTGCCACGGGTTCACCACCCACCTCGCACTGGTTACTCAGCTCGATATTGGCCCCCATCAGGCGAAGAATGTCAATCACGCCAGTGCGAGTGGGGTTCATGCCCACGTGCTTCAGGGTGATGTCTGCCTGAGGCGCAATAGAAGCGGCGACCATAAAAAACGCAGCGGAGGAAATATCGGATGGCACGTCAATTTTTGTGGCCACCAACTGCTGCCCGCCCTGAACACTTGAGGTGGCGCCTTCGGTCTTCACTTCAACACCAAAGCCTCGCAACATGCGCTCAGTGTGGTCTCGGGTCACTGCGGGCTCGGTCACAGAGGTTGTGCCTTGCGCATACAGACCCGCAAGCAACACACAGGATTTCACTTGGGCTGAAGCCATCGGCAACTCATAGTGGATTGCAGTAAGCGCAGAAGCACCGTGAATACGTAAAGGCGGCTTGCCACCATCTTGCGCGTCAATCTGGGCCCCCATTAAACGAAGGGGATCAATGACCCTGCGCATGGGTCGCTTGCTGAGGCTGGAATCACCAGTGAGCACGCAATCAAAAGCCTGACCGGCAAGAAGACCAGACATCAATCGCATGGACGTTCCCGAATTGCCACAGTCCAGAACTTCACGAGGCGCTTTCAACCCATGCATGCCAACGCCGTGCACCCGCACCCGGCCATTGTCCGGTCCTTCGATATTCACGCCCAGAGCGCGAAATGCATTCATGGTCGCCAGCGCGTCTTCGCCTTCCAGAAAACCGTCCACTTCAGTCACGCCTTGTGCAATCGATCCCATCATGATGGAGCGATGCGAGATGGACTTGTCGCCAGGCACGCGTGCCTCACCATGCATGCGGTCGGTGCTGCTTGCGTGAAATTCGATCAAATTCAGGTCAGACATTCTCGTTTATCCAAAATACATGCCGCCGATAGCGGCGTTTTAATTCAATGTTGTTTCCATTGGCTGCGGTAATTCGCCGCGGCAGACAGGATTTTTTCCAACGCGGCCCGATCATCTTTCTCAATGGCAGCGCGCAGACGCGCCAACTCGGCTTCAAAATCGCTCAATAGCGACAAAACAGCATCGCTGTTGTTCTGAAAAATGTCGGCCCACATCTCTGGTGAGCTGGCCGCGATTCGGGTGAAATCGCGAAAGCCCGCGCCACCCTCTTGCATGAATTGTGCGCCTTTGGGGTGAGCCAATACACCCGACACATACGCAAAGGCCAACAAGTGCGGCAAGTGGCTCACTGCGCCAAACATTTCGTCGTGATCGAGCGCGTTCATGGTGCTGAGTTTGGCACCCACACCGGTCCAAAAACGCTCAACCTTGTTCAAAGCAGTGTTCTGGGTTTGAGGCAAGGGACATAACACGCAATTGCGCCCTTCAAACAAATCGGCACGCGCCGCAGCTGGCCCATGGGATTCCCCCCCCGCAATCGGATGCGCAAGCACAAAACGCGCTTTCAGCCCGGGAAACTGCGGCTCCAGCTCTTCAAGCATGTGAAACACATCGGATTTGGTGCTGCCCGCATCGAAGATCAAACAAGTGGGCGGCAACACGGGTAAAAACTGAGTGAGTACCTGTTTGTATTGTCGAACCGGAATGGACAATACCACTGCATCCACGTTGCGGATGTTGGAGTCGCCCGGGCCTGCAATGCACTCGTCCACAATGCCCATCTTCAGGGCTTGATGGGATGTTTCCAGCTTTCGGGAATAACCCAATACATGCCCAACCAAGCCTTTTTGCTTGCCAGCCAGACACAGCGAGCCACCAATCAAACCCACGCCAATGGCCAGCAAGCGAGTAAACAGGGGCTGCTGCCGAACCATCAAGACGCCTTTAGCGTGGCCAAGGCTTGCGGCAACGCTTCCAAAAAGGCTTCGTTTTCTTTGGGCAAGCCGACCGACACACGCAACCAGGTTGGCAAGCCATAGCCGTTCACGGGTCGAACAATCACGCCAAGGCGTTGCAAGGCATCGAACACCTTCAGGCCGGAATCATCGGTGTCGCCAACTTTGAACAACACAAAGTTGCCGTAAGAAGGAACGTAATCAAGCCCCAGAAATTTCAATCCGCTTTCAATTTGCTCAAGCCCGGCCGCGTTGACTTCATATGTTTTTTGCAGGAAATCCACGTCATCCAAGGCGGCTTCTGCCGCGGCCAAAGCCACGCTGTTGACGTTAAACGGCTGACGAACACGGTTCATCAGGTCAGCGACCTCCGTGGAAGACACCGAGTAACCCACTCGCAAACCAGCCAAACCGTACGCTTTGGAAAAGCTTCTGGAAACCAGCAAATTCGGGAAGGTGGATAGCCACTGGGTGGAGTCGTATTGATCTTCGGGTTTTAGAAATTCATTGTAGGCTTCGTCAAGAACAACCAGCACATGGGCTGGCGCGGCCTTCAAAAAGGCCAGCAGCTTGTCTTGCGGCAAAAAAGTACCAGTCGGGTTGTTGGGATTGGCAATGAATACCACGCGGGTTTGGTCATTGATTGCTGCCAGAAAGCCATCCAGATCGTGGGTGTAATTCACGGCTGGCACCACATTGGATTGCGCGCCACAGCCTTGGGTGGCCAGTGGGTACACCGCAAAGGCGTATTGCGAGAACACAGCGTTGTTGCCGTGAGTCAAAAACGCTTTGGCAACAAGCTCCAATACATCATTGGAGCCGTTGCCCAGCGTGATTTGTTCAGGCTTTACATGGTGACGGGCAGCAAGTTTGGCCTTCAATGCAAAGCCATTGGCATCGGGGTATCGCCCCAGATCAAGCACTGCCTTGGCAATCGCCACCTTGACCTTTTCACCCAAGCCCAAAGGGTTCTCATTGGAAGCCAGCTTCACCACCGTTTCAGGATTCAAGCCAAGCTCGCGCACCACATCAGACACTGGCTTGCCGGCCTTGTAAGGGGCAATGGCGCGAATGAAACTGGGGGTTTGTTCAATCAATTTACTCATGGTGTGCTGCACAGTCAGTTTCGTTGAGCGGCTGGATAGGAGCCCAGCACGCGAAGGTAAGAGGCATTTTTTTGAAGCTGCTCAAGCGCCTTGGCCACCGCAGGCTCCTTTTGATGACCAATCAGGTCAATGAAAAAATAATACTCCCAACGACCATTTCTGGCCGGACGGGACTCAAGCCGGGTCATGGACACATTTTCGGCATTGAATGGCTCCAGCATTTTATACACCGCGCCCGGTTGATTGGGCACCGACGCAACGAGACTGGTTTTGTCTTGCCCGGAAGGGCCTGTGATTTGGTTGCCCAGCACCAAAAACCGCGTGGTGTTGTGCGCATCGTCCTGAATGTGCTCCTGAAAGGCTTTCAGTGCATAGCGTTCGCGAGCGGCCTGCCCTGCAATTGCCGCCACGCTTGAATCTTCGCTGGCCATTTGAGCGGCCACACCGTTGCTGGCGACCGTTTCCTGTTCAATGCCAGGCGCGTATTGCTGCAACCAGCCACGACATTGCGCCAAAGCCTGGGGATGCGCACAAATTTTTCGAATTCCTTCAAGGGAGCCAGTTTGGCACAGGAGCTGATGATGAATTGCGAGTTGAACCTCGCCACACACACGGGCATCGGATTCAACCAAGGCGTCAAGCGTGCGGGCAATCGATCCTTCTGTGGAATTTTCGACAGGCACCACCGCAAAGTCGACTTGCTGAGCCTGCAGTTGGCGAAACGCCTCTTCAATGGTTTGAACAGGCTCGGCCTGTACACAGTGCCCGAAAAATGACCAAACGGCCTGTTCGCTGTAGGTGCCCAAAGGCCCCAGAAATGCCACATGCACCTCGCGTTCCAACGAGCGGCACGCCGACATGATTTCCTTAAACAACACATGAATGTGCTGGCTGGTCAGGGGGCCTTTGTTGGCATTGTTCAGCCTGTCGAGCACCTGCGCCTCGCGCTCGGGGCGCATCACTGGGGCATCTGTTTTGGCCTTCACATGACCGATCGATTGAGCCAGGCTGGCACGCTGATTGAGCAGTACAAGCACTTGTTGATCAATGGCATCAATTTGATCCCGAAACTTGACCAGTTCTGCGTTGATGTCGGGTTGACTCATCAAGCCTCCGTTTTCTCAAATTCGCGCATGAATGACACCAAGGCCTGCACACCTTCAAGCGGCATGGCGTTGTATATGGACGCCCGCATGCCACCCACTGATTTGTGCCCCTTCAATTGCACCAAACCCTGCTCAGCGGCTTTACTCAAAAACAGGCCGTTCAAAGATTCGTTGGCCAGTGTGAACGGCACATTCATGTGAGACCGGTCTTGAGGCCGCACGGGGCAGTGGTACAAAGTACTGCTGTCGATTGCGTCATACAACATCCTTGCTTTGGCGCTGGCCTGTTGTTGTGCCCATGAAACACCGCCCTGCTCCAGCAACCACTCAAACACCAAACCAGCGATGTAAATGGAATAAGTGGGAGGGGTGTTGTACATCGAACCATGCTCCGCAACCACGGAAAAGGTGAATGCGGACGGGCACACGGCCAAAGAACGATCCAGCAGGGCTTTGTCGACGATCACAATGGTCACGCCCGCCGGGCCCACATTTTTCTGGGCACCACCATAAATCACCCCATACCGGGCCACATCAATGGGCTTTGACAAAATATTGGATGACATGTCGGCCACGACCGGGCAATCGAGGCTTGGGGCCATGGCTTCAATCTGACCGGAAAATTCAACGCCGCTGATGGTCTCGTTGTCGCAATAATGCAGGTAGGCCAAATGCTGACCGTTGACGCGCTCGACCAATGGAGCACAATCCGGCACATAACACCGAGCCGCTGCACCATCGGTGGACGCTGCGTTGTCTAACACGGATCGAGCTGCACCGTACTTTGAGAATTCCTTGCTGGTTTTAATCGACCATGCGCCAGTGTTGACAAATGCCGCCTGATCAAAACCGCGCAACAAATTCATGGGCACGATTGCATTCATGCCAACGGCCCCGCCCTGCATGAAGAGAACCTCATGGCTGTCTGGCACATCAAGCAGGCGACGAAAATCGTGGCGTGTTTTTTCGAAAATCGACGTGTATTCCGGGCTTCGGTGACTCATTTCCATCACAGAAACACCTTTGCCCTGCCAATCCAGCATTTCATCGGCAGCCCGGCGCAGCACCGCCTCAGGCAAAGCCGCTGGACCTGCAGAAAAATTCCAAACTCTTGACATGCTTTTGCCCGCGCCTACGCCTGATGTTAATTACTCGCTGGAGGAACCATCGACTGGGTTGTCAGAAGAACCCTCAGTCGGCTTATCGCCCGCCTGCTCTTGGTCAGCAACCTCATCAACTTCAGCCATGTCTTCGGCATCGGATTCAACAATGCGCTGCAACCCGGACAGCCAGGTGCCCTCATCCACACTGATCAAGGTCACACCCTGAGTGGCGCGCCCCATTTCTCGAATTTCGGAGACTCGGGTGCGAACCAACACACCGCCCGTGGTGATCAGCATGATTTCATCGCTTGGGTTGACCAACACGGCAGACACCACCTTGCCATTGCGCTCGGATGTTTGAATTGCAATCATGCCTTTGGTGCCGCGACCATGGCGCGTGTATTCCGACACTGGCGTGCGTTTGCCATAACCGTTTTCAGTGGCGGTCAACACCGATTGTTGCTCGGATTCAGCAACCAGCAAGGCAATGACTGTTTGCCCATCGTCAAGATTCATGCCGCGCACACCACGGGCATTGCGGCCCATGGCACGCACATCATTTTCGTCAAATCGCACAGCCTTGCCCGCATCCGAGAACAACATCACATCGTGTGTTCCGTCGGTCATGGCGGCACCAATCAAATAATCGCCTTCATCCAGATTCACAGCGATGATGCCTCGCTTCATGGGCCGGGAGAAATCACTCAGCTTGGATTTCTTCACCGTACCCAGGCTGGTGGCCATGAACACATATTTTTCTTCTTCAAAACTTTTCACCGGCAGCACCGCAGTGATTTTTTCACCCTCAGCCAACGGGAACATATTGATGATTGGCCGGCCACGCGAAGTTCGCGAGCCTTGCGGCACCTCATAGACCTTGAGCCAGTACACTCGACCGGCATTGCTGAAGTACAGGATGGTGTCGTGGGTGTTGGCCACGAACAGGTAATCAATCCAGTCGTCTTCTTTGGTGGTTGCCGCCTGCTTGCCTCGACCGCCGCGTTTCTGGGCCCGGTATTCAGTCAAAGGCTGGCTTTTGATGTAACCAGAATGCGACAGGGTTACGACCATGTCTTGCGGGGTAATCAAATCCTCGGTGCCCAACTCAGTGGCATTGAATTCAATCATCGAACGGCGGTCATCGGAAAACTCATTGCCAATCGAGGTCAATTCGTCTTTGATGATTTGGTTGATGCGTCCGGGCTTGGCCAGAATATCGAGCAGGTCAGCGATCTGGTCGATCACTTCTTTGTATTCGTTCAGGATTTTGTCCTGCTCAAGACCTGTCAGGCGCTGCAGGCGCATGTTCAGAATTTCCTGAGCCTGCACTTCGCTGAGGCGGTACAAGCCGTCATCTTGAAGGCCAAGGCGCGCGGGCAAACCGTCGGGGCGGAAGGCCTTGGCACCGCCAGATTCGCTCAGCTCTGTGCGGGCCAACATTTCTCGCACGATGGAGGAATCCCAACCGCGGGCCAGCAATTCAAGTTTGGCCACGGGTGGAGAAGGTGCCGCCTTGATGATGGCGATGAACTCATCGATATTGGCCAAAGCCACCGCCAGGCCTTCCAGCACGTGGCCGCGCTCGCGCGCTTTGCGCAATTCATAAACGGTACGGCGTGTAATCACCTCGCGACGATGACGCAAGAAGTAGATAATCAAATCACGCAGATTCAACAACCGAGGCTGTCCATCCACCAAGGCCACCATGTTGATGCCAAAGGTGTCTTGCAGCTGGGTGTTCTTGTACAGGTTATTGAGGACAACCTCGGGCACTTCCCCTCGTTTGAGTTCAATGACCACGCGAATACCGTCTTTGTCCGACTCGTCGCGAATATCGGAGATGCCTTCCATTTTCTTTTCAGAAACCAGTTCGGCGATACGCTCCAACAGTGTTTTCTTGTTCACTTGATACGGCAGCTCGTCCACAACGATGGACATACGATTGCCGCGATCAATTTCCTCGAAGTGCGTTTTGGCACGCATCACCACGCGGCCACGGCCTGTGCGATAGCCCTCGCGAACGCCCGCGATGCCATAAATGATGCCAGCGGTTGGAAAATCCGGGGCCGGGATGATTTCAATGAGCTCGTCCACGGTGCATTCGGGGTTGTCGATTGCGAACAGGCAGGCTGCAACCACTTCTTTGAGGTTGTGCGGCGGCATGTTGGTCGCCATACCCACAGCAATGCCGGAGGAGCCGTTCACCAACAAATTGGGCAGGCGTGCGGGCAACACCTTTGGCTCTTTTTCGCTGCCGTCGTAGTTGGGGCCGAAATCAACCGTTTCCTTGTCGATGTCGAGCAGCATTTCATGCGCAATTTTATCCAGCCGAATTTCGGTGTAACGCATCGCCGCTGCATTGTCGCCATCGATGGAACCGAAGTTACCCTGACCGTCAACGAGCGTGTAGCGCAAGGAAAAATCCTGAGCCATTCGAACAATGGTGTCGTACACGGCTGAGTCGCCATGCGGGTGGTACTTACCGATGACATCGCCCACGATACGCGCAGACTTTTTATAAGCCCGATTCCAGTCATTGTTCAACTCGTGCATGGCAAACAACACACGCCGGTGCACTGGCTTCAAACCATCGCGCACATCCGGCAAGGCCCGACCCACGATCACGCTCATGGCGTAATCAAGGTATGATCGACGCATCTCCTCTTCCAAGCTGATCGGGAGTGTTTCTTTTGCGAATGAATCCATGTTTTTTCTTATGTTGATTTTTGACTGAAGAAATATCGACTTGCAGCGCGCCCGGCTTTGAACGCAGTGCGCCTTGGGTAACACACTTGCAAGCTTTTGATTGTATCAGCCAAAATCGGCGAAACAGGACGCAATGGTGCGTTCCAAATCATCTAGTGACCTCACTCATGCAACTACTCACCCCCCAGTGGCTACTGTGTTTGAACAACAACATGGAAGTTCTTGAAAACCATGCCGTATTGATCGATCAAGACCGAATTAAAGCCGTTGGTCCAAAAGCGCTGCTGGCCGAGCAACACCCTGCCGCAGAACACCTTGACCTGCCAGGGCAAGTGCTAATGCCCGGCCTGATTAACTGCCACACTCACGCGGCCATGAACCTGTTAAGGGGCGCTGCAGACGACTTGCCACTTCACGAGTGGCTGCAAAACCGTATTTGGCCGCTGGAGGGCGAACTGGCCGACGCCGAGTTTGTTTACGATGGCAGTGTGCTGGCCGCAGCCGAAATGCTGCTCGGCGGCATCACCACATTCAACGACATGTATTTTTACCCAGACCAAGTGGTCCAGGCGGCTCTCGACGTGGGCTCTCGCGTGTTTGCAGGCATCACTGTCATTGAATTTCCCACCCGCTACGCGAACGAAGCGCAACAGTATATAGAACTGGGCTTGACCGCTCGCGACAAGTTCAAGCACGAAAGTACTGTGCACTGGACTGTCGCGCCGCATGCGCCTTACACCGTGTCAGACGAGACATTCAAACACCTGGCCACACTGGCCGAGGAATTGGATCTGCCTGTTCATTGCCATCTGCACGAAACAGCCAGCGAAGTCAGCGACGCGGTGAGTCGCGACGGCGAACGACCTTTCCAACGATTTGAACGGTTGGGCTTGATTAATGAGCGGCTAATTGCCGTGCACGGCGTTCACTTAAACCCACAAGAACTTGAACAAATGGCAGCAAAGGGCGTCACTTTGGTGCATTGCCCCAGCTCGAACCTGAAACTGGCCAGCGGAATCGCGCCGATTGCACAAGCACTCAAGCATGGTGTGAATGTGGTGATTGGCACTGATGGCGCCGCCAGCAACAACAAGCTTGATTTGTGGGAAGAAGGCCGGTTTGCCTCCTTGTTGTGCAAAGGCGCTAGCGAAGACGCCACTGCTTTCAACGCCGAGGAGCTGTTGTGTGCAATGACCGGCAACGCAGCCAAAGCCTTGGGCGCAGAGCAGCTGATTGGCCGGATTGCACCCGGCCTTCAGGCCGACTTGATCAGCATTGAAGTGGGGGGGCAGCCACACCAATTGCCCAACCACAATCTGATCTCGAAACTGGCATACAGCGGCGCTTCCAGGGATGTTCAGCATGTTTGGGTGGCTGGCAACCAAGTTGTGCAATCGCAACAGCTTGTGGGCAAAAGGGCACAATTAGTGGCTGAAATCATGCGAAAAACCCAACGAGTGTGGCAGACTCGTGTCGAGAAAGTTGGATGAGACAGTAATCGGCCTTTTTGGTACACGGGTTACTCTGTCACCTGGCTTGAACCCCTATTTAACCCAAGGAGCAACAATGAAAAAAATGTCGACTCTCGCGCAAGTGTTGATGGCTGCTGCCATCGGTACAGCGTCTACCGCCGCGATGGCACACACTACCGACAAAAACGAAAACCTGGCCGGCTATGTAGTGGATGCAAGCGGCAAGGTTGTGAAGGATGGCTCCGGTGAGTGCGTTCGCACCAGCTACTTCACAGCAGCATTGGCCATTCAGGAATGCGACCCAGACCTGATCCCCAAGAAGCCCGCTCCTGTTGTTGTTGCACCTGCACCAGCCCCTGAGCCAGCACCTGCTCCCAAGCCAACAATCACCAAAGTGAACCTGGAAGCCGATGCTTACTTCGACTTCGACAAGGCCACTTTGAAGCAAGGCGGCAAGGATCGTATTGATGCGGAAATCGCCAAGTTGGGCAGCGTTGAGTTGAACAGCGTAATCGCAATCGGACACACCGACTCCATCGGTACCGATGCTTACAACCAGAAATTGTCTGAGCGCCGTGCCCAGTCTGTTAAAGACTACATGGTAAGCAAGGGCGTTCCTGCTGACCGCATCCAGATCAAAGGCATGGGCGAAAGCCAGCCAGTAGCGGACAACAAAACCCGCGAAGGCCGCGCCAAGAACCGTCGCGTTGAAATCGAATTCAACGCAACACAGAAGGTAATGAAGTAATTCATCACCCGAAGTTCTGAATCAGAAAAGCCCGGCCTAGCCGGGCTTTTTTGTTGCCTGCTTCGGTTAAACTGTGCGTTGAATTTGTTTAACTTGTAGAGCAAAACAACATGAGCAGCACCGAGAACCACAACATTGATCACGCCGAGTTGGCCAAGTTTTCCGCATTGGCCAGCAAGTGGTGGGACCCAAACAGCGAATTCCGTCCACTGCATGAAATCAACCCCCTGCGCTTGAACTGGATTGATGAGCGTGCGAACCTGGCTGGCAAAAAAGTGCTTGATGTGGGTTGTGGTGGCGGCATTCTGGCTGAGTCGATGGCTCACCGGGGCGCGGAAGTGTTGGGCATCGACCTCGCAGACAAGTCACTGAAAGTGGCACAACTTCACAAGCTTGAAACGGGCGCAGACAAGGTTGATTATCGTTGCGTTTCCGCCGAAGATTTGGCACGCGAGGAACAGGAAACCTTTGATGTGGTCACTTGCCTTGAAATGCTCGAACACGTGCCCAGCCCAGCCGAAACAGTCGACGCGTGCGCCAAACTGTGCAAACCCGGTGGCTGGTTGTTTTTCTCGACCATCAACAGAAATCCAAAAAGCTTCCTGTTCGCCATTGTCGGCGCTGAGTACATTTTGAACCTGCTGCCCAAGGGCACGCACGCGTACGACAAATTCATCAAACCCTCAGAGCTTGCGAAATACAGTCGACAGTCTGGGTTGGAATTCTCGGAAATCATTGGCTTGGTGTACAACCCGCTGACCAAAGTGTACCGATTGGCCAAAGACACCGATGTGAACTACATGGTGGCCTGCAGAAAACCTGCATAAGTTCACTGAAGGAATTCCAATGAAGTTCAAAGGCATTTTGTTTGACCTTGACGGCACCTTGGTGGATACGGCACCCGACCTGTGCGGCACGATTCAAGATATGCAGAGTGATCGCGGCGTGGACATCACCGCGATGCGATCCATGCAGCACTTGTCCTCGGGCGGTGCGCGCGCCTTGCTGAAGGTCGGTTTTGGCCTTGAACCCCACTACCCGGACTTTCCGGCGATGCGTGCAGAGTTTCTGGAGCGCTATCAAGCCCGAATTGCCCGCGAAAGCGCGCCCTACTCGGGCATTCAAGCGCTTCTTCATCAAATTGAAGCCAAAGGCGCGCGCTGGGGCATTGTGACCAACAAGCCCTTTTACCTCGCTGAGCAGCTGGTTGAAGAACTTGGATTGATGCGCAACTGCAGCGTGTTGGTGGGCGGCGACAGCGCTGAAAAACCCAAGCCATCGCCACTACCTTGTTTCATGGCCGCAGCACGGTTGCGCTTGCCAGTGGAGCAATGCGTCATGATTGGTGATGACGAGCGCGACGTGGTGGCTGGTCGTGCAGCGGGAATGACCACGGTGGCCGTGGAATATGGGTACATCGCCAGCGATATTGAACAATGGGGCGCAGATTTCGTGGTGAAAAGCACCATGGACCTGGCGAATTGGCTCAACGAGCGCATGTAATATCTGACACAAGCTGCCGAGCTTGCGCATTTCGCGACGGTTACACAGTGTTTGTTTGCAGCACAAGGCCCGAAAGACTATACTGGAGTTCTCAAAGGGGTCGATCCGGTTTCGACGTGGATTGCGAAGCTATTGGGGCGTGTCGAGGATCAGTTACCTCGTAAATCCATCTGAAAAACTTTAAACGCAAACGACGAACAGTTTGCTCTAGCAGCTTAACAGCTGGCTAGATCTCACACCAGCTTGCCGATGGGCTGGGCAGGGTCAAACCTGCAGTGGGATCATCGCACATCGGATCGCTTTCTTCGGGGTCACGCCTTAGGAAGCTAAATGAAGTGACTCGCGTTCTCTTTAGGGTGTCCCTTCTCGACAGTGAACGTTAAAACCAAACAAGAGGACTACACACGTAGAACTGGTAGTGGAGGATTTGCGGACGCGGGTTCAATTCCCGCCGACTCCACCAAACTCGAAGGCCAACCTTAGTCGGTTGGCCTTTCTCATTGGAACCCCAGGCACATGGCTCAAGGTGTTTTTCTGTCGATTCTGGCTTCAGCATTGTTTGGAAGCATGTATTACTACAGCACCCTGCTTGCTCCGCTAAACGGCGAGGAAATTTTCGGCTGGCGCATGCTGTTGACCCTGCCCATGCTCAGCGTATTTCTATGGCTCAGTCGGGATTGGGCTTTGGTCAAATCCACTGCGTCGCGTGTGTTGCGTGAACCCCGACTGCTTTGGGTTTTACCGCTGTCATCCCTGTTACTTGGGGTGCAGTTGTGGTTGTTTTTGTGGGCTCCATTGCATGGCAAAGCATTGGATGTGTCGCTGGGCTACTTCATGATGCCTTTGGTGATGGTGGCCATCGGTCGTTTTTACTACAAAGACAAATTAACCGGGTTTCAAAAAACCGCCTGGGTGCTTGCTCTTGTGGGTGTGGCTTATGAGTTGTTCAGAGTCGGAAGTTTTTCATGGGCCTCGCTACTGGTTTGCCTGGGCTACCCCTATTACTTTGTACTCCGGTCCAAGTTCAAAACCGATCATCTCGGTGGCTTGTGGTTCGACATGTTGCTGATGATGCCGCTCGCGTTGTTTTACGCATCCACAGCCCTCACAGAAGGTTTGCCATCGAATAACAGCGTTTGGTTATTCACACTGGTGGTTGGGTTGGGTATTTTGAGTACAGGCGCATTGGTCGCTTACATTTTGGCCAGCAAAAAACTTTCATTCAGCCTGTTTGGCTTGCTTGGATACGTAGAACCGGTGTTGCTGGTTGTGGTTGCATTTTTGATTGGAGAACGAATTGCGCCCTTGCAGTGGCCCACTTACATTGCGATCTGGATGGCGTTGGCAGTGCTGGCCACGGAAGGCCTCGTGAATTTGAACGCCGGCAGAAAACTGCGCAACAAGCGCACACCTGCTCCCATCAGTTGATGGAAATTAACGCAGCACGACGGACAAATCGGGATCTGACCTGAAAGCGTCCATAAAGAATTCGACAAAGCTAGTGATTTTCAAGGACGGCCGACGCTCCGGCTGAAACACTACATTCAGAGGCAAGGTGGTGGGCTTGAATTGCGACAACACCGCCTGAACGCGACCAGCTCGCAAATCTTCACCATAAATCCAGGTGGGCGAATAACACAAACCCAAACCTTCCAATACCGCCTGGCGTATGCCTTCCGAACTGTTCGATTGAAAGTTGCTTCTTACCCTGCAGCTTAGTTCCTGCCCCGTCGAATCGAAAAAACTCCATTCATTGAAGTTGGCAATGCCTGTATACAAGAGGCAATTGTGCCGCTCTAAATCGCTGATCGCTTTGGGTTCGCCGTGCTCAGCCAGGTATTTTCTGGATCCAATAACGGCTCGAGACACCGATCCGATTCGCTTGGCGATCAAGCGACTGTCTTTGAGCTCGCCCACTCGAAAGGTGACATCGATACCGGAGGTCACTAGATCAACAAAATTGTCGTCGAGTTGCAGGTCAATTTTCATTTTTGGAAAACGCTGATAATAGCGCGCCAGCCTTGGAACAATGTGGATTCGACCGAAAGCCACCGGAGCGGCCACCCGCAGCACCCCACTGACTTCGTGCTCAGCGGTGTGCACCTCCATACGTGCGTGTTCCAGCGTGTCGAGCACCTGGCGACAACGCTGGTAAAACAAGCGACCAGCTTCAGTCAATGCATGGCTTCGGCTTGAACGCACTAACAGCAAAGCACCCACATCGGCCTCAAGCGCCTGAACCTGTTTGCTGACGGCTGACTGTGTGGTGTGTGACTGCCTGGCCACCGCCGAGAAATTTCCTGTTTCTACCACTCGTACAAACGTTTCCATCAAGCGCAATCGGTCCATTTTTTACTCAAACTATTCTTAAAAGGAATAGTTACTATAACAATCCTTCCCTAGACCTACTAGTTATGAATGCGCATAATGTGGCCAGTTCAATTGCAACACAAGGAGTACCTGTTCATGAATGCACCTACACCACACACCAACGAACAAATCAGTGGCATCGACGATTTGGCCTTGTTCAAGCCTGGCAAAATTGGTGACATCGAAGTGAAAAACAAAGTGGTGATGGCACCGTTAACCCGTTGCCGGGCAGACGAGGCTGCTGGCGACATTCCCGGTAGCGACATGAATGTGGAGTATTACGTTCAAAGGGCCAACGCAGGCTTGATCATCAGCGAGGGCACCCAGGTTTCACCAGTGGGCAAAGGCTACATGGCTACACCCGGCATCTATTCCGACGAACAAGTCGAAGGCTGGAAAAAAATAACCAAGGCCGTGCACGAGGCTGGCTCCAAGATCATTGCGCAAATTTGGCATGTGGGTCGAATTACGCACCCCGACTTGACCGGTGGCCACCACCCAATTGCACCTTCGCAGGTTCAACCCAATGTACTGGCCTACACGCACAACGGCAAAGTGGAAATTCCAATGCCGCAAGCGTTGTCAACCCAAGAAATTGCGGATGTGGTTGCCGAGTTCCGCAAAGGCGCTGCCAACGCCATGAAAGCCGGCTTTGACGGCGTCGAAATTCACGGTGCAAATGGCTATTTGATTGACCAGTTCTTGCGTGATGGCGCCAACAAGCGAACCGACCAGTACGGAGGCACACCTGAAAACAAAGCGAGATTTGCACTGGAAGTGGTTGATGCCGTGATTGCAGAAGTAGGCGCCGGGAAGGTGGGTATTCGCTTGTCACCCTTGACGCCCTTCAATGACCTCAGTGACAGCAACCCGCAAGCCGTGTTTGCTTACCTGATTGAGGAACTGAGCAAGCGTGGCGTGGGCTTCATTCACATGATTGAGGGTGCCACTGGTGGTGACCGTACATTGCCCGGGTTTGATTATGCCGCTGCACGCGCCGCCTTCAAAGGCAGTTACATGGTTAACAACGGTTATACCCGTGACATGGCCATTGAGGCGCTTGAATCCGGCAAGGCCGATGCCGTGTCATTTGGCCGCGCTTACATCGCCAACCCGGATTTGGTTCAACGCTTTAAAGCCGACGCTCCATTGGCCGAAGGTGATCCTCAAACTTATTATGTACCGGGTGCCAAGGGGTATATTGATTACCCCAGCATGGAACAGGAAGCTGCTTAAGTTTTGTGTTCTCTCAAGAATTCTTGATCAAACGCCAGCCAATTGCTGGCGTTTTTTTTTATCAGTCGCTTACCATGAGTGACTCACCAACAAACTGGCGCAGCAAATATCATGAGTGTCACCAAAGACCAATCGATCAACGCATTACAACAACGATTAATTGAGTTCGCCGCGGCCCGCAACTGGGCACCGTACCATTCTCCCAAAAACCTCAGTATGGCCTTGTCTGTAGAGGTGGCGGAATTGCTGGAACATTTCCAATGGATGACCGAAGCGGAATCTTCATCCCTGAGCGCCGAGGTTCAAGCCAAAGTGCAGGACGAAGTGGCTGATGTGCTTCTTTATCTACTTCAAATTTGCAATCAACTGAAAATCGACCCCATTGATGCGGCATTCAGCAAGCTTGAAAAAAACGCAATCAAGTACCCGGCTCCGTAGCGCTTGCAGGTGAAAGTGAGGTTGCTCCACAACTGTGACAATATTTGGAGAACGCGCTTTTTCGGGTATTGCAACTGGCACAGGCTTGATGCAAACCAAGCCCACAATGGGGGCAAAAATCGATACTGGGGTCTTTCAGGTCAACGTGACGCTCACAGCCCGGACACACGCCCTTATTCAAAAACGCCAAGGCAGCGTCGTATTGAAGGCTTCCACGTCGCAGCGCCTCGGGTTGGGCTTCAGCCAGTTTTTGCTGCTCCAGATAACGATTCAAACGCTGAATGATTTGCTGCCCGATCAGCACCGTAAGCCCGATGCCGACCAGGTAACGCACATAGCCCCCGTAACTGGGCAGGTGCGGAACCAATTCAACAAAAAACACGAACAAGGCAAAAAATATAAAACCCCACACGAAAGGCCAGTAATTGCTTTTTCGTTTGTGCCTGTAAAGCCAACCGGCGGCCAACAACAGGGGCAAGGTGAACAACAAACGCAGACCAAACACACGCAGTTCCTGCTTGAACATAGCGCTTTGAAAGTCGGACCGTGCAGACTCCTCCAGCTCGCTAAGGCGCAGCCGAGCTTGGCGCAGCGCTTGTTCTGAATCGAGAAGAATTTTTTGCTGAGCCTCGACCTGCGCCAAGGCCACGCGCTCAAGTGCCTGAAAATTTTCGATGCGCTCTGTGCGCCGCGTCACTTCCACATTCTGGGCAGGCTGCTCAGTGGACTGGCGTGTGGCCACCCAGGCCATGAAGGTTTCTTTTTCAGAATCGGTATTGGCTTGAGATGCACTGTGCTTCAAACGAGCCTGTTCAAGCGCATCGGTTGCTTCGCGTTCATTTAACTCAGCCTTGCGGATGTCGTCTTGAACCGACCGCAATGCGACAGGTTCAATAAACTGCTGCAAGGAAAGCTTGTTCTCTGCTCTGGGTAAGTCCTCCAGAATATTGCTGCCCAAACCCAGCAAAAACCAGGCAAATACCACTGCGATCGCCCACAAAAAGCGCCTGAACCAGGTTTCCGACAAACGAAGCGATTTGGTCATTTAATACAGATGAAGAGCGTGAAATTTCAAATGATCTTCAATGAACGTGGCAATGAAGTAATAACTGTGATCATATCCGGGCTGGTAGCGAATTTGCGCTTGGTAACCCGTCTGCTCACAGACCTTTTCCAGCAACTCGGTTTTAAGTTGTTCCTTCAAGAACTGATCAGCCAACCCTTGGTCAACCAACATCGGCATTTGGACAGCACCGGCGCGAATCAATTCGACTGTGTCGTGCCTTGTCCATGGTGTGGAATTTTCTCCGAGGTACTGGCCCAGCGCCTTCACACCCCAAGGGCACTGAGTCGGGCTTACGATGGGCGCGAAGGCACTCACTGACCTGAACCGACCAGGATTACTCAAGGCCAGTGTCAACGCGCCGTGACCACCCATGGAGTGGCCAGAAATGGATTCATTCTCGGAAACCGGAAAATGTCTTCGCACCAACTTGGGCAATTCATTGAGCACGTAGCTGTACATTCGATAGTGGGTGTGCCACGGCTCTTCAGTGGCATCCACATAAAAGCCTGCACCTAGCCCCATGTCGTAAGCACCTTGAGGGTCGTCTGGCACGCCCTCGCCTCGGGGGCTGGTGTCAGGCATCACCAAAGCCAAGCCTAGCTGAGCTGCAGCCCGTTGCGCACCTGCCTTGGTGGCGAAGTTTTGGTCGGTGCAAGTCAAACCCGACAACCAGTGAACCACGGGCACCGCCTGGCCTGCCAATGCAGCAGGCGGCAAATATATGCTGAACTGCATGGTGCAGTTCAGTTCGCTGGATTCATGCTCGCATTGAATTTGGTCACCCCCGAACACTTTGGTCCGGGACAGCTCCCTTAAAACCATGTTGCTTGACATTGGTTTGCCTCCACCTTTTATTTAAAAGTGAATCACGGTGCGTATCGATTTGCCCTCGTGCATGAGATCGAACGCTTCATTGATTTTCTCAAGCGGCATGGTGTGGGTAATGAAGGTATCGAGGTCGAACTCGTCATTCATGAATCGGTTCACATACACGGGCAGTTCTGTGCGCCCTTTGACACCACCAAATGCGCTGCCTCGCCACACGCGTCCTGTGACCAGTTGAAACGGACGAGTCGAAATTTCCTGACCTGCACCGGCCACGCCGATGATGACTGACTCACCCCAACCCTTGTGGCAGCACTCCAGGGCCGACCGCATCACGTTGACGTTCCCGATGCATTCGAAAGAGAAATCCACACCGCCGTCTGTCATGTCGACGATGACTTCCTGAATTGGCTTTTCATGGTCGCGTGGATTCACGCAATCCGTCGCACCCAATTTTTTCGCAATGGCGAACTTGTCGGCATTGATGTCGATGGCGATGATGCGTTTGGCCTTGGCCTGAACCGCACCGATAATCACCGCAAGACCGATTCCACCCAAACCAAACACGGCCACGGTGTCGCCTTCCTTGACCTTGGCAGTGTTATGTACAGCCCCCATACCAGTGGTGACACCACAACCAAGCAAGCACACCTTTTCCAGGGGTGCTTTGGGATCGATTTTTGCCAGCGAAATTTCCGGCACCACGGTGTGTTCCGCAAATGTGGACGTGCCCATGTAGTGGTAAATCGGTTTGCCATCTTTGGAAAAACGGGTGGTTCCATCGGGCATCAAACCTTTGCCTTGAGTGGCACGCACGGCTTGGCACAAATTGGTTTTCCCGGACATACAGAACTTGCAAACACGGCATTCTGCGGTGTAGAGAGGAATCACATGGTCGCCCACCGACAGGCTGGTCACACCCTCGCCGATGGCTTCAACCACGCCTGCGCCTTCATGGCCCAAGATTGCAGGGAAGATGCCCTCAGGGTCGTCACCCGACAAGGTGTACGCATCGGTGTGACACACTCCCGTGGCCACGATTCTGACCAGAACCTCGCCTTTCTTGGGCGGCTGCAAGTCCACCTCTTCAATGCTCAATGGTTGGCCTGGCCCCCAAGCCACAGCGGCGCGCGTTTTAATACTCTGCATGGTGTTCCCCTTTACTAGCGAGTGATGACAACAAACTGCATTATAGAGCGGCGCCAGCCTTCTAATTTTTGAGGAAGACGTATGGCTGAAAATGATTAAGGAAGAGACACGGGGGGAACTGTGGTAGTGTCTGACGACACTTCACCATCGTCCAGCTGTAACCAAATGACAACGCCAAGCGAACCTAACAGTGTGCCCGGCCCAGACGAGTTCGAGCCGCGTTTAAAGCCATTGTGGCTGCAAGCACAACAAGGCAACGAAACCGCATACAGACAAGCCTTACAGCTGATCGCACTGCGTTTGCGCCGGTTTTACAGCCGGCGCCTGCAAGCGCTGCCCGATGAGGTCGAAGACCTTGTGCAGGAAACCTTGCTGGCCTTGCACGTGCAACGTGGTACCTACGATGCAGCGTTGCCGGTTAGTGGCTGGGTGTTTGCGATTGCTCGCCACAAACTGGTGGACTTGTGGCGCCGGCGCGGCAGGCGGGACAGTCTGAACGATTCACTGGATGAATTGACTGAGGATCAGCACCCTTGGTCTGCCGAAGAACTACCCAGCAAGCGTGATTTGAACGTGTTGCTGGAACAACTGCCAGTCGCGCAGCAGCGCGCGATCGTCTGGACAAAAATCGAGGGGCTTTCCATGCAGGAGGCCTCCGAGAAAAGTGGTGTATCTGTGGCCGCATTGAAAGTACAGGTGCACCGCGGCTTGAAGCAACTGAGCTTGCTGGTGAGGAATGATTCATGAAAACCGATGATTTGATCGACTTGTTGAGTAAGCAGGCAGGGCCAGCGCCACAATTGCATTTGGCGCAGCGCTTCACATGGGCGGGCTTGCTCGGTGGCGCATCAGCTGCATTGATGGCTGTGAGCGCAATGGGCTTCATACCTGCCGAAATGTTTGCCGATACAGCGCCTTGGCTCAAGCTGGTCTACGCGGTGTTATTGACCTTGGCCGCTGCGATGTTGATGACAAAACTTGGACGACCGGGTGCCACTGTATGGCACGCTGGCTTGGCTGTGTTTGTCATTGTTGCCTTGATGGTGGGGGTCGGTGCCTTGGCTTACCTCATGCTGGACCCGACAGAACGCGCAGCCTCGCTGATGGGCCATTCCTGGCAGGTGTGTGCCATTGCAATTTTGGTGCTTTCAGCGCCAGTCATGCTGACTTCTTTTTGGGTCATGAAGGGCATGGCGCCTGTGCACCAGGCCAAGGCAGGCGCCGCATGCGGCTTGTTCGCCGGCGCTGTGGCAGCCATGGCTTATTCTTTGGCGTGTACAGAGTCGGCCACGCCGTTCATCGCGCTGTGGTACACGGCGGGCATTTCATTGACCAGCGCAACCGGAGCACTGCTTGGGCCTCGACTGCTTAAATGGTAAGCGCCCAACAACCCGATCAAGCAGGTGGGTCCACCCGGTTCACCGATGAGCCATTGACCCGATACCATCCCGCAATGCTGTAGCGATCACGTTTGGATGGCTTGACCTCGTGTGGGAATTCTTCGCTCAGGAAAACAGCCAAAGTGCCAGCGAGAGGCCTGATCTTGCACAGTTCTCGATGCGGCTCGGCATCAGAATATAAAACCAGCTCGCCACCGTCTGCATCTGACCATTCGGGGTTGAGGTACAAGACCACGGACAACACACGGTTTGCCTGTCCCTTAAATGCATCCACGTGGGTTTTGTAGAAAGCGCCCGGCGCGTAATGGGCAAAATGTGATTCGAATGAGAACAAACCCAACAACAATTGACGATTCAGCTCGCGCTGTAGGCTGCCGGCAAACGAAAGCCAGTTGCTCTGAGCCCCTTCTTTGCTTTCAATCCAGACAATCTGGTCTTTGCGAATGTTTTCGTCTGTTTGGTGCTGATTCGCACGGCCAACCCCTGCAGTTTTGAACTGTTGCGGTTGCAGTCTGTTGACGGTTTGGTACAACTCGTCCACCCACTGGGTCGGCAAGGCGCCGAGCTGAATGCTGAAACCCCGACTGCGTAAATCATCCGCAATCGCAGAGCCAAGACGTTCAATATCGGCTGGAACAAATTCTTTGGTGTTCATGACAGGGCAAAGCGTGACTAATCGTTGGCGAAGTGTAACGCTTTGCCCGGGTTTGGGACTCAGGCAGGTGTCAATAGCTGACCAATGGCGTGTGACAATTTACTGGAATCGAATTTTTTCACATAAATGTTCACGCCTGCCTCGATACCGCGGCGGGCATTCTCTTCGGAGGTCAGGGATGAATACATGATGAATGGAATGTTCTTGAACCTCGGATCGCTTTTCAATTTGCGAGTCAATGTACAGCCATCCATGACAGGCATTTCCTCATCCACCAACACCAGAGAAACACGGTCTTGAATGGCACTTTCAGTGAGCTCTGCGTTGGCAGCCAAGGCCAGCAGTTTTTCCTCTGCTTCTACTCCATTGACCGCGTGGCTGTGATGCAAGCCCATTTGATCGAGAACCTCGGTGATTTTTCGACGTGCCACGATGGAATCATCGACAAAGAAAACCGACGCTGCACGGGTGAAATCCCCGGTGGCCAATTTTGCTTCTGACTCCCCTTCCGGCAACACGCGATGGCACACGCTTTCAATGTCCACCAAGGACACCAAGCTGCCGTCTTCCAACATGACCACACCGAATACGTAGCCCTGTTCCGAGTCGTATTTTTGAGGTGGTTTTACGTCAGACCAAGGCACACGGATGATTTTATCCACATCGGCTACGGCAAACGCAACCGAGCGCGATGCAAACTCGGAAATGATCATTTTGGTGTTTGGCTTGCCTGTAGACATGCCAATCGCATCACCCAAGGCCACCACCGGCAACACCTGTCCACGCAAAGAGATGACGCCGTTCATTGCGCCTTGCTGACCCGGAATTTGAGTGACATCGGACATTTCAGTGACCTCTCGGATCTTGAACACGTTCAAGCCGAAAACCTCTTGCCCACCCAAAGTGAACAAAAGAATTTCAATCATTTCCCTGGAAGAAGATTCAAGAGGGGTTCGATCGTTGCTGTAATTCATACTCAGGCTCTATATTGCTGACGTTAGAGCCTATTGTGAAGTATCAACCGGATAATCAAATCGTTAGGAAGGGGGATAAAACCTGCCTTTTTTACAGACCTTCAGAAGACCAGCGGGTTTGAAACTCACCCACCGAAGAGATCTTCCCGAGCCGCCACCAAGGTGGGCCCAACCATGGGCAGCGACACAGCGCCAATTGGCTGCACCGCGGCATCGAGCGCATCAGAAATCAGTTCTCGAGAGGATCCATAGACATCGACGGAGTGATCAGGCTGAACACCAACAGACTCAAGCAGTCCATTTACTTCAGCCTGCAAGCGACCACCTGTTTGCGCTTCAATTTCATCGGAGAAAAACTGTCGCAAATTCGCACCGCCTTCTTCGATATCGGCCCGCAACGCACTTTGACGCTCACCGGAGAAGGGTTCTGAGAATGCACTCTGCTGCGTAGTTGTTTGCTCGAACGTTTGTTGCGGCAAATCGAACAATGAAGAACCTGCAGACAAAGACAACTCTGATTCAGCCTGTTCCTGAAATGGTGATTCAACATTGGACAACTCAGACAATGAGTTTGAAAAAACCAAGTCGTTGTTGCTCGAGAGAGGAATCGGCTCAAACGCACCTTCTGCGGTCGTGGATTGAGCATTGGAGTCAAATGAGTTCCTCAAATCAGACAACTCAATGCCAGAGTCTGAGAAGCTTTCAAAAGTGTTTGTGAACTGATGAATACTGGCAGTGTGGCTCTCACTGTGATGTTGTTCGGTTGCCGCAGTCAAAGCTGCAAACGAATCGCCACTTCCCAACGAAAAAGCTGGCGCAATGATTTCATGGCCAGTTTTAAGAAGACCCAGCGATTGATAGGACTGAGCAGTGACCCCACCAACCAAACCAATGGAGTGGGTGAACCAGTCGACATGACGATCTGCTTGAAACAACATAATAGTGAATAGTGCCTTGTAGAGGTTTACCCATTAAAACAAAAGACCATTCACGACTCAATCCGGAAAGTGATATGTTTTGCAGGCACTTTGTCAGCAAAACAAGTATCTTTTCTTAGAAAAGACACCGAGACCCAAGGAATTAACCTTTATTTTCTACCGCCAGGTAAAACCACTCCTGCCCTGCTTGTGACAAGGTATTTGGAAAAACAATGAAACCATCCCGGCTCGCATACACAGCATCACCGGATTGCCGCTTTCCAATCAAATCACCCTTGTTGACCGGGTCAAAGCTTGACCACGCTTTGGCAAAGGCGTCATCTGCATGATGCTTGTCAATCACTTCCACCAAACTCAGGTGTTGAAAATTCTCGACTGCCGGAACAGGCTCACCCTGAACTAATTCCAGGTGGCGCAAGGTGCGGTCGATGGACTCGTAAGCCACGCCCGGCCCTTGTTCATCTTCATGCTGACCGCACTCCAGAGTTACAGCGTAGCCACCGTTGGCTCGCATGCATTCAGTCGTACCCATGCCATAGCGTGGGTCAGTGTTCAGGCCTGCACCCGACTGGCCGGTTTCCTTCAAATATTGCACGCGATTGGCAACCCCTTTGGCATAGGTGTCAAGCCAGCCATCCACGAAACGACTGACCCCCAAACGCAGGGCCAGTGAACGCTCTGCCTCCTCGTGGGAAAAAGGCTCCAAAGGCTTGTCGTTGTTTTTTGGACCAAACAGTGCAAAAGGAACATCGCCTTTTTGAAAGCTGTGAATATCCAGCAATGCATCGTGACTGGCCAAGAGGGGGCAAAGCCAATTGGCGACATGATCCTCGAAATCAACCGGTGTTGTGGTGGGCGTCAGGTTTCTGTTCAGGTTTCTGTCGCCATTTCTTTGTTTGCGGTTGTAAGCCAATGGATTGGTGATCGGCACAAAGGTGACGCTTCCTTTTTGCAAAACGCGCTCACCACTCTCAAATTCCTGAATCATTTTCAAAATGGCTTTGGAACCAGAAACCTCATTGCCGTGCACCGCGCCCAACACGATCAGTCTGGGCCCCGGCTTTAATGCGGTGAAATTCACCGATTTGAATTGCAAAGGGTGCGGTTGCGCGGGCAAAGATGGAAACTGCATGGCGAATGGGCAAAGTGAATGAAAGAAAGCAGGTTACCACAAAGCAAAAAGCGCGAGAGGCAAGCCTCTCGCGCTGAGAAATTGACCCGACCAAGGCCGAGCCAACGAGCACATCAAACTGTTATCTGCCGTAAACCAGGTCAGGTAGCCAGGTTGCAATGCCGGGCACAACCACCACCAAGAACAAGGCCAAAACCTGAATCGCCAGAAACACCAAGGAACTGCGGAAAATCTGCGCCATGGTGATGTAAGCCGGTGCAACACCCCGAATGTAGAACAATGCATAGCCAAATGGTGGGCTCAAAAAGCTCATTTGCATGTTCACGAGGTACAACACACCGAACCAGATCAGCACGCTGTCACTGCTTACCCCGGGCAAACCAAACAGGCCGTCGAAGGTCAGAGATTTGATGATGGGCACGAAAATAGGCACAGCGAGCAGCAAGATGCCCACCCAATCCAGGAACATGCCAAGGACCACCAACAAGATCATCATGATCAACAGGATGCCGTAGGCGTTCAAACCTGTGCCAAGAATAGTTTCCGTGATGAAAGCCTGACCACCCTGCAAAATGTACAAGCCCACGAAAATGGACGCACCAAAAATAATCCACAACACCATGGCTGTGGCTTTCAAGGTTGACGTGCCCGCTTCGATCATCGCTTGCAGGCTTAGGCGCCGGTGCATGGCTGCAACCAACAAAGCGCCGAAACTGCCCAAACCGGCAGCCTCAACAGGCGTTGCAATACCAGCAAACAACAAGCCCAACACAACCAACACCAACAAGATTGGTGCGATCAAGCCGCGCAACAAGGCCAGCTTTGCTTTCAGGCTCAAGCGCTCTTCCATCGGCACGGGTGGACCCAACTTGGGATTCAGCGTTGTGCGAAGAACAACGTAGCCAATGTACAAACTGGACAGCAACAAACCTGGCAACACGCTGCCCAAATACAACTCACCAACCGATTGCTGGGCAACCACGGCGTACAAAATCGCCAAAATGGAGGGCGGAATCAAGACACCCAATGTACCGCCTGCCATGATTGAGCCGATCGCAAGCTCCGGGTCGTACTTGCGTTTGAGCATCGCTGGCAACGCAATAATCCCCATGGTTACGATTGCCGCACCAACCACACCCACCATGGCAGCCAGCAAGGTAGACGCCACGATGGTTGCAACAGCCAAGCCACCATGCAGACCGCCCATCCATTGGTAGACTGCATCGAACAGCTCTTCAATCAACCCAGCTTTTTCAAGCATGGTTGCCATGAAAATGAACAATGGAATTGCGGCCAGATCAGGGTTGGCCATCATCGGGAAAATTCGACTGGGAATGATGTTCAACATGGCGGAATCGCCAAGCAGATACAAATACACCACACCCAAACCACCGGCCACAAACGCCAACGGCAAACCCGCCATCAAGAGCACAAAAAGCGAGCCAAACATCACCCACGTCAATGGGCCCATGTCCATACCGGCCATCACGCCTTGCAAACGGAACAGGAAGTATTCGTCGCCCCACGGGTCGTAAAACAGAATGTTGACAATTTCAACCGCCACGACCAAGGTGACCAACAAGGCCAAACCATAGGTGATGGTGCGGGCCAACACAGGCGACATGCCTGGCTTGGTTACTGCATTCATGCCGCCTCTCCTTTCAAGGTTTTCTCAAATGTGCGAATGTCTTTTAGCAAACGGGAAATACCCGCCAAAAATATCAGTACGGCGCCAGTCAGCATCAAACCTTTCACGGGCCAAGTCTGGATCTGCCAGGTTTCCACCGAGCGCTCATCGATGCCGTAACTGTCCATGAAGAAAGTGTAGGAAGTACCTATCATGGCCAAAATGAAAATGAAGAAAAACACGCTGGTGAATACATCCATGCCCGCTTGACCGGTTTTGGACAGTTTGGTGTACAACACATCCACGCGCACATGCGAGCCATGCAACAGGCCGTAGGCACCAGCCATCATGTATTGCATGCCAAACAGCAAAAAGCTGCTTTCATGAACCCAAATGGTGGGCGTGTTAAACAGATACCGGGCAACCACCTCGTAGGTGTAGGCCATCACGGCATTCACACTCCACAAGGACACAAACAAACCGGTGCGGTCGCTCAACCAATCCAGAGAACGCTCAAAGGCGCCTGCATTGGGGTCGTACGGCACCTCGGGAATAACCTTCGTGGCTTTGGCCCACGCAATGAATAGGGCTGGCATGACCGCAAGCCAGCCCCAGTAAAACCAATGAGGCAGAATAAAACCAACGCCTTGAATATTGTCCATGGCAACACAAATTCCACAAAAAAGGCGACAGCCACTGCTGCCGCCTTGGTTTAAAGCAGCAGGCTCTTAAATTGACAGGCCTTTGATATCGTCTTTGGTTACATAACCCATGATGTCATTCATCATGTAGTCGAGCTGAAGCTTGAATACGCGGGCTGCGTCTTTGTCTTTCTTGGCCCAGTTGTACCAAACAGGAATCGCGGCTTTTCGGAACTTGATGACGTCGTCTTGGCTCAAGCGAGATACCTTCGTACCGGCAGCTGCAAACTTCTTCATCGCTTCCACGTTGGCTTTCTGAATCGCCACGTGGTGCGCCAACGAGTAGCTCTTGACCTGGTCCTCAACAAAAACCTGCATCTTGGGCGACAAACGCTTCCAGGCACCCATGTTTATGGTCAGGTCCATCAAGTCAACTGGCTGATACAGGCTGGTCGTTCCGGGTGGGCCAAACAACACATAGTTGGTCACTTGGTGGAAGCCCAAATCGTAGTTCACGGCTGGGCCAACAAAGTCAGCCGCATCGATGGTGCCTTTTTCAAGCGCCGGGAAAATGTCAGAGCCAGGCAAGGCAACTGTTGAGCAGCCAAACTTCTGGAACACTTCTGCAACCATGCCACCGGGCAAACGAATTTTTTTGCCTTTCAGTTCATCCAATGAATTAATGGGCACCTTGGAGTGAATGATGTTTGCATCGTGGTGGATGGGGCCGACGAAGTACAAACCCTGTTTCGCGTAAATTTCACGCGCCATTTCAAGCATACCCAAACCGTAGTACATGGTGTCCCACTGACCCACCTGGTCTGGACCCATCGGGTAGCTTGACAGAAACACCGAAGCTGGAATTTTACCGGCCCAGTACAAGGTAAACGGGTTCATGCCCTGTAGCACACCCGTCTTCACCGCGTCATACAGCGCGTTGTTGTCTGCGGCAACTGCTTTGGCAGCGAAGGGCTGAATGGTCAGCTCACCGCCTGATTTTTCCTGAAAACTTTTACACCAGTTTTCAAACAGGTTGTAACCGGTTGTGCCCGCATCCCATACCGATTGGACCTTCCAGGTTGTGCCTTTGGCAGCATGGGCATTGCCAATGAATGGCGCGGCGATTGCGGTGGTTGCAGCTGCTTTCAACAACCCGCGGCGAGTGGTTACAGTCATTGAGATAGTCTCCTGTTGCTATTATTCGTTCACTAAATGAAGGGATAGTCCCACAGGGCCTTAAGGTATCCCCTCAAATGGACTGGTCCAATCGGGTTTAACCCCATCAGGGCAAACCCCATGAGTGCAAACCCGCGCGACAGGCAGACATAAAAAAAGGCAGCCGAAGCTGCCTTAAAGTCGTGACTACTCTTTTTTAATTATTGACCGGGAATGTCCACGGAAGGCCCAAAACGCTTACGCACTGCGCCAAAGGCGAACAGGCGAATCAATGCCGGGATCAAAATCACCGCGCCCACCATGTTCCACAGGAACATGAAGGCCAGCAACATACCCATATCCGCCTGGAACTTGATGGCCGAGAATGCCCAAGTGAACACACCCAAAGCGAGTGTGACAGCGGTCAAGGCCACGGCTACACCTGTTGAGCGAAGCGTTTCAAAATACGCTTCCTTGAAGTTCAGGCCTTTGGCCAGGAAACTTTCAAGTCGGTTATAGATGTAAATACCGTAATCCACCCCGATACCCACACCCAAAGCAATCACCGGCAAGGTGGCCACTTTAATACCTAGGTTCAGCTGCACCATGATCACCTTACACAACACCTCGGTGATGAACAGTGGAATCATGATGGCCAGCATCACGCGGAAGCTCTTGAATTCCCACCAAACCAAGGCACCCACAATGCTGTACACCAACAGCAACATGGTTTTTTGAGCCTGTTCCACCACGATGTTGGTGGCGGCCTCAATACCGCTGTTACCCGCTGCCAAAATGAACTTGGCGTCCTCGGTGTTGTTTTCCTCAGCGAAAGCCTGCACCTCTGCCACGACGCGCTCCAAGGTTTCGGCCTTGTGATCTGACAAGAACAGAATCACTGGCGTCATCGAACACTCAGCGTTGTACAAGCTGGTCGGAATGTTCTTGTGGGCCCCGTTGGAAATGAAGCGATCTCGGGAAATGGCCAACCACTTCGGGTTGCCGCCATTGAACCCGGCAATGATGTTTTTCATCACCGTGAACAGCGATACCGTGCCTTCCACGCCCTTCACGTTTTCCATTTCCCATTGGAAACGGTCGACAGTTGAAGCAACCGGGTAAGCACCACACTCGCCTGCGGGTGTTTCCACCATCACAACAAACACATCCGAACTGGTGGAATAGTTCTCTACCAAGAACTTCACGTCTTTGTTGTAGCGGGAATCAGGCCGCAACTCTGGGGCACCAGGGTCCAAGTCACCAATCTTGATGTCCTTGGACGCATACAAGCCACCGACCAAGATTACTGCCGCCATAGCGCTTACACCAAAAGCCACTTTCTTTTCTGTCAAACGCGACAAGAAATGCGGTACTTTGTGGGCGCTCGCCTCTTGCTTGGCCACCTTTCGCAAACCAGCCTCAGTCACGTCCGAATAGCTCATCAAGATGGGAAGGAGGAACATTTTGGTGAAAATAATCACCGCCACGCCCACAGATGCGCTAATCGCCAACTCTCGGATCACGCCAATCTCGATCACCAACAAGGTTGAGAAGCCAACCGCATCAGCCAACAACGCCACAGAACCGGGTACGAACAGCAAATGGAAGGTGGCCTTCGCCGCATCCATCTTGTCTGAGCCATAGAAACGCTCGGCGGCCATGGTGCGCACGTTCTGAATCGCATGACTCACACCAATCGCAAAGGTCAAAAACGGAACCAGAATCGAATAAGGATCCAGACCAAAACCAAGCAAACTGACCACACCCAAGTGCCAGACCACAGCCAGCGAACAACAGAAGATGGTAACGGCAGTACTTTTCCAGCACCGCGAATACCAAAGCAGCAAAAGAACAGTCAATACAAAGGTAATTGCGAAAAACCCGCCGATGGCTTTGGCACCATCAATTAGATCACCCACCACCTTGGCAAAGCCTGTGATGTGAATCGATATATCGTCACTCGAGTACTTGTCGCGGACCAGTTCCTCGATTTGCTCTGAAAGCCTGCCGTAACTGAGTTTTTCACCGGTGTCGGGGTCAATTTCCAGCAATGGTGCCAGAATGATCGCAGAGCGCTGATCGTTCGATACCAGCGAACCAATTCGACCCGATCTCTCTACGTTTGACTTCACCTCTTCAATCTGCTCAGGCGTACCCGAAAAGCCCTGCCCAATGACTGGGCCCATGCGTAAACCTTCCTCGGTCACCTGCCGCCACATCACATTCGGTGTCCAGATCGAACTCAAGTTACCACGATCCACACCAGGAATGTAAAACACCTCATCGGTGATCTGACGAAGTTTCTCCAAAAACTCGGCTTCATAAATCGTACCGTTCTTGTTGTGAACTGCGATCCGCAGCACGTTACCCAACGGACGAAGCTCATTTTCGTAATTGAGGTAATTGGCAATGAACGGATGAGTGACTGGCACCATCTTCTGAAACGAAGCATCCGGACGCAACTGGGCCGCGTGATAGGCGAAAAACACGGACAACACCGCGAAAATGGCCATGATCACCTTGCGGTGCGAAAACAAGATCCCTTCGAAGAAGCTCTCGATCTTGCCCAACTCTTGTTGATTACTCATATCAATTGATTCCCATTATCGTGGCAGTTGAAGCGTTCTCGGACCACCTTGACCACTCAAAACCAGGGTCGTGTCCACCTGAGCCATTCCGGTGACAGGTTTGCCCTCCTCCTTAGCGACCATCTTCAAAGTCGTGCCAGCCTCATCAGTGGAAACCAAGCGACCTTTCTGATCCACAAACAGCACAGTCTTGCCCAAAGTAATACCTTGAACAAAACTTTCCTTGCTTGGGCTTTTCAACTGCCACCAGCCTGTCGCACCCGCTCCCAAGCGGTACACATTGCCGCCAAAACCATAGGCAAAAATCGTGGGCTCGGCACCCGGTTCGTTCCTTACCACAGCGGTGCCATAGAAGTGACCGATGTACCCCGTGTCGTCGCGAGACCAGGTTTTCCCAAAATCATTGGAGCGGTAAACACGCCCGGATTCACCCGCGATCAACAACAAACCCGTTTCATCCCCATACAAACCGTTGTAATGGCGAAAGTCAGGGTTATCCAACCGGTCTGCGATCAAGTTCCAGGTGCTTCCACCATCTTGTGTTTCGAAAATCTGACCGTAGCTGCCGACCACCCAACCAGTCGATTCGTCTTTGAACCAGACATCCAGCATGGGCCGAGCAGGGCCAAAACGAGCACCGGCCTCGGCGTCTTCGAACGCAAACTGCGCTGTTTCCAGCATGGCTTCCATGGCCCTCATTTGATCAGCCTGGGCTTGGGTCGGGTTTGCAGGGAAATTATCCGAAAACGCATCGAATTGCGTTTGAACGTCATCGAGCTTCTTTTTGGCGGCTGCAACAACCTGTGTGTTGGCTTGAATGCCATCGAACACCTTTGCCCAGGTCTGCCCAGCGTCGGTGGATTTCAACACCACACCATCGTGACCCACCACAAAAGCAATCTTGTCATTCACATACACCACACCGGTCAGGTTCACAGACACTGGCACACTCGCCTGCGTCCAGACCAAACCTTCTGAATCCTTCACGCCTTGCGCTGGGTCACCCCCCGCGAAGTCTCGGGTTAGAACGATACCCCGCTCACCCACCATCAGAACCTTCGACCCCAAGGACGTCACATTCAAAGTCAAGGCTTTTGCCGCTCTAGGGGCTTGTTTAGCAGGCAACTCGAGCGGGTCTTTGAACGCAAGAGCGAATTGGCTAACGCACAATCCGAGCGCAAGTACACCCGTGAGCAATAGTGGCTTACTCATGCCATCTCCAATTTAAAAGACCCAGAGGGATCAATAAACCTCTGGGCCGTCAATAAATCAATAAAACTTCAAGGTGGGCTGCTCAAATTCGCCGCCCAACCGAGAGGCGATTCATTACCTTCCCATGCGGCGCAAAGCTGCTGTTGAGAAGTCGGACACACTGTACTTTTTACCAAACTCGATCGGCTTTTCTTCGTTGGTCAAAGCGTTCACAAGGTAGCGGCGAGCCTGCAGGTCATAAATTACTTCACCTGCGGGGCCAAATGTCGGCGCGTCGTAGAACTGAACGCCAAACACTTCACGAACACGCCACAAACCACCACGGGCGTCGTACTGGTCACCGTGCAAGATCGACCATGAATCCTCATCGATGTAGAACACGCGCTTGGAGTAAATATGACGCGCGCCCGGCTTCAATGTGCCCTCAACCACCCAAACGCGATGCAATTCATAGCGCAGGTGTTCGGGATTCATGTGGTTGGGCTGAATGATGTCGGAGTACTTCAATGACTTGCTGGTCAGCTTGTAATTGTTGTAACCCACATACATTTCCTTCTTGCCAATCAGCTTCCAGTTGTAACGATCTGGCGCACCATTGTAGGCGTTGAAGTCATCGTTGGTACGCAGACCATCCGCACCAATACCTGGTGAATCATAGGCCAATTCTGGAGCACGGATCACACGGCGCTGACCTGGATTGTACTGCCAAGCCAAGCGTGGTTCTTTCACCTGGTCCAATGGCTCGTGCACCAAAGCAACCTCACCTGCCTGGTTCGCTGGCGCAGTGGTTTCGTTCAAGTAATAGAAAATACGATTTGGCTCAGGGTCGGCCATGTATGAAGCGTAGGAAATGGTCTCAGTGCGTTTGCCCACCGTGAACGAACCATTGGTTTGTACAGGAAAGTCAGCTGAATAACGCGTAATCGAACCGCCCAAATCACGCATGATGTGGTTCCACACCACCTGCACACCTTCGGTTGGAATCGGGAAGGGAACATTTGACTTCTTCAAGTTCAAAATACCGGCACCACCATCAGCCAACTTGATGCCCGCGGCTTCCTCTTTGGCAAATTTGTACACATCAGGTCGATACGCCGCGGTGCGATGTGTCGGGTAAATATTCATTTTGTAAGTTGGGTAACGCTTCATCATTTCCATTTGACCAGGAGCCAGCTTGTCCTTGTGCTGCTCCATGTTCGCCGCGGTGATGGTCAAGATGGGCTTTTCATTGGCAAACGGATCCAAATATCCCTTGCTTGGGTCAAAACCTGCAGGCGGCTTGGTAATACCACCATCCCATGCAGGAATGGTACCTGCCGCGTTACCGGCCTTCTCCGCACCCATCGGGGTCAGCTTCGCTCCACCCAACTGGGAAAAATCAGCCGCCTGGGCTGTCATGGCAGCACTGCTGCCAATCAATGCCAAGGACAAAGCCAGTTGCCTAAACTTTGTTGATCTCATGTAAATAGTCTCCTTGAAACGCCTAAGTGATGATGTTGATTTGTGCAAAATGCTAGAGGTTTGCACCCAACACCAGCGACAAGAAATCGCGATCCTTGAATGGATCGAAATAAGCCTTGTCATTAAACATACTGTAGTTCATTTCTGCAAAATACTTTGCAGATTGAATTTCTGCCCTTAACCCCAAACCCAAATTCATGCGGTCTTCCAAGAACACACCATCGGCTGATGTCCCTTTGAAATCGTGCGAGAAGAACAACCTTGGTTGTAGAGTTACCCCATACAACGCATCAGGATAAGTGATGACCGACAAAATACGATAACCGAACGCAGTTTCGGTTGCAAAACCGTCGACCACGCAATTGTCGGTGTTCGGGTTGACGCTACGATCACACACACCATTGTTGTAGGTCGCGTGCGCAGCAGCACCGAATGCTGGAGAACGACCAAAGCGCTCACCGGTGAACGGGTCACCAATACCACGCCACATCTGGGCCCCGGCCTCGGCAACCAATGCAACCGAGGATGCACCCAAACGGCGAGGGAACAACTTAATCGTGGACACTTGCGCCTGAACTTTATCCAAAGGCTTGGCTCCACTCAAAATTGACCCCTGCGGGAATTGCGTGTTGTCGCCATATCGACCCAGCGGACCATCTCCCGTGGCTCCCCCCTTGATCAAATCCGCCGTGTTGTAACCAGCGGGGTAATCTTTGGTGTAGCTCATTTCACCGAACACTGAGAAACCAAAAAACTCAGTTGCCGCAGACAAACCAGCCACCTGAATATTCTCTTTGCCGTAATCAAAGAAGTACGACAATGGGTTCACCACACTTTGACCGCCTGCGCTCAAACCATTGAAGATCGAACCCTCGTAATTGGAAGGTGACTTGATCAAGCTGAGGTTTGGAATCCGCTGGTGATAATTCACCACGTACGCCCCAAACTCAGTGCCCAAATCGCCAGAGTAATAACGTGCAGCCAAACCAATCTGACCCGTGTCTTTTGCTCGACGGTCTGCAACTTGCGCCATACGGAAATTCAAATTAGACAAATCCGTGGGCAAACCAGTCAAACCGGCCAGTGCGCCAGTCAAGCCTGATAAACCGCTGGTTGTGCTGGTATCAAACGGCGTTCCGCCCACGGTCACCGTACCACCACCGGAGAAGCTTTCCTGATCAGTGTACCCTGAAAAATCAATGTCACCCGCTGGCGTACCCAACACACCCGGGTTCACAGGTGAACCTTGAAAATTACAGTTCAGCAAGTCTGCGGCGGAAAAATAAGTACCGCAACCATCAACCACAACCTTCTCGTGATTCAACTGCACGAAGGACTCAATCGAGAGTGCATCCGTGGCCTGAATATTTCCATATATTTGCGGGAGCGGAAGGAACACTTCTTTCAACTGCACGCCAGGGCGGCGCAAAGCTGCCGAATCAAAGTTCGAGTATTGGTTCACACCACCCAACACAAACAAAGCCTCACCCCAAGTCACCACCTGGTTGCCAACCTTGACAGTCAACGGCTTGCCAAATGGCTCAAAGTCAGCAAAAGCGTATGTATCCAGAAACTGGGCTTCTTCGAACTTGGAGCCCTCGTCAAAGCCATCGTCGTTCAGCGCCTCATTGCGCCGATAAGCGTTGTTGGACGAACCGTGAGGAACCTTGTTGCGGCTGTTGTGAAAATCAGAAAATGCTTTGGCGCGAACAAACACACCTACATTGTCTTTTTTCAGCTCAACTTCACCCACAGCCTTCGCCACTGCATTAACAACATCTCCTTTAGCGAAGTTCAAGTTGCCGTCGTCAACCGTGCCGCTCGATGCAGTCCCACCATTGCCGCTAAAAATCAGCGACCTGTCTGGGTCTTTCATCCGCATCGAAGCACCGACAGTCACTTCCATTGCCCAGCGACCTTCTATACCAGCGGGCCCCTCGAAGGCACCAGCGGCGTTGGATACGCCATGGGAAGCAATCAAAGCGGCAGCGACTGCCAATCTCAGAGTGGAGTTCTTGAGCAGAAAACCGGCCATGTATGTCTCCTTAAGGGCCTTTCTTGGCCTCTTCATTAGTTCTTGCGTAGCTAATTACAGATTTGTATTGGGTACCCCTCTTACTAAACCACTTGATGTTTAGATTCACAAATCGAACAATACCCACAAAAAATGGAAAAGCTCTTGCCAAAAACCATGTGACTTGTGGGTAATTTTCACCCTACACTGTGCACCTCAGCACACAAACCCACAAGAAACAGATTGCACCAACACCGGGTAGGAAAGACACTGACAAACTGAATACTCCTTCAGTTACATGCCAGAGAAAGACGGAAAAAATTGATGAGAAACCATGATTACGCAGAACACCACACAGACCAAAAATCGGCCTTAAAATGCGTTCAACTATCCAGAACGGTCGCAATTTCGCCGCTCAACGCAGAAAGGCGTAAGGGCGGAGAAAACAAGATTCACTTTGCTTACGGACAAAGTGAATCACCTTTCGGAACACTATTTTGCGCACACACAGAGATTGGTATCAGCAGCCTGGAATTTGAAACTGACACGCTTGATTATCAACAATGGATCGTCAAACTCAGGCAAAAGTACCCCGCAGCGGCATTCACCGAAAACATGAAGCGCTGCCAAGATGCGGTTAGTCGGGCCCTGTCATTCGATGATCAACACGATGATCGACAACCCGCACCACGCATTACTTTGCAACTCGATGCAAGTTCATTCCAAATCAAAGTGTGGCAAAAACTTTTAAATATTGAATTCGGTCAATTGTGCAGTTACCAGCACATCGCGCAGCAGATCGGACAGCCCAAGGCCAGTCGAGCAGTCGGCAATGCAGTTGCAAGCAACCCAGTTGCCGTCTTGATTCCATGCCACCGCGTGATTAAATCCAACGGCGATTGGGGGCAATACCGCTGGGGTGCCGACCGCAAACTTGCAATCCATGAATGGGAGCGCAAGCGGTTGCGGTAAGTCGTTCACTTTGGCGCAACCAACCGGCAACCAAGCGGCAACCAACCGGCCGATTAACGGTTTTTGATCAGACCATCTTCAATCATCTGTCCAAAATGCTCATTGAGCGTTTCGGTCAACGATCGATATTGAATGCCAAGCTCATTACACGACCGGGAATTGTCAAAGCGCAACGAGTACCCCACATTTTTCTCCACGAACTCCCGGCTAACTCCAGCAGCAATAGGAGCAACCAGCTTTACCAAAAACTTGGGCAACTCAACGCGTGGAAAGGGATAAGTGGGGTAGCGTGCTTTCAAAATCGTAGCCATTTGCAGCAAGGTCGCCACTTGCGCACTTAAAATATAACGGCCAGAGGCTTTGGGATTGAACCCAGCCAGAATATGCGCCCGCGCAACCTCTCGAACATCGACCAGACCAAACTCCAGATGCGGCACGCCGGTTCGCTGTCGACCGCCACCCAAATCTCGCATCACTTCAATGCTGGTCGATTGAGTATTGGCTGTCAGCGACGGTCCAACCACCAAGCTGGGGTTAATGGTCACCAAATCCCAACGTTTTTGCTTCTCACAAATATCCCAGGCTTTTTTTTCAGCCATCACCTTCGAATAAGAATAAGGCTGATGCGACTCGCTGCTTGTGGTGTTCCAATGCTCCTCGGTGAACACACCGGCCGGCACCCGCTCCGATTCAATTGCATCCCCATAAATAGACGCCACCGAACTGGTCAACACAACCCGCTTGACCGACTCCATTGCATTGCAGGAATTCAATACATTGGCAGTGCCTTCGACCGCTGGTCGGATCAAAGCCTCGTTCGCATCTTTAAATCCACGAATGACAAATGGCGACGCAGTGTGTATCACCAGCTCACAGCCCTCAATGGCTCGACTGAAACTACCGGCGCTCAACAAATCCGCATCAAAAAGCTTCAATATTCCTTTGGCGCCTTTTTCCGCCTTTTTTAAATGCCCAACCGATGACTTTCTTGAAGAATCGCGCACCGTGGCGTGGACCGTGTGGCCGGCATCCAATAAAAACTTCACGATCCAGCTTGCGATATACCCAGAGCCACCTGTGACACACACCGGCTTGGAAGAATCAATTTTATGCACCCTCAGCACCTCGGACAGAAATTGTGTTAAAAACGATTGGTCTTTACAGTCTCGCAACCACACCGCTGCAGCCAATCACATGAAACCCAACGTCAACTTGCTTCGCCTCTTCAAGGTTATACCACTGATTTTTCTTGGAGGCTGCTCCGCATTGGGCGTGATCAACTCAGTATCCAAGATTTACACCGTCGAAACCAAGCAAAACATTGCATTTGATTCGCACCCCAAACTGCAGTACGACCTTTACTATCCGAAATCAAAAAACACCAGCTTGAACGAAACACCAGTGATTGTGTTCTTCTATGGCGGAAGCTGGAACCGGGGTGACAAATCTGAATATGAGTTCGTCGGGCGTCGCCTCGCATCCATGGGCTACATCATCGCAGTTCCGAATTACCGTCTTTATCCAGAGGTCAAATACCCCGCATTTCTGGAAGACAACATCAAAGCCGTAAAAGCCATTCAGAGCGAAATCAAAAAGACAGAATATGCAGCGCTCAAACCAGCTGAAAAATTCATCATGATGGGCCACAGCGCAGGGGCATACAATGCGGCCATGTTGGCGTTCGACCCCACTTGGGCGTCACAAATTCAGTCCGACAAAAACGCTTTGATCAAAGGCTTCATCGGCATGGCAGGTGCCTACAACATCTACCCGATCAAAGACACTGAAGTTCAACCAGTGTTCCATCACCCGGACTATCCACCTGAGTCCCAACCAATTCAGTTCGCGGGCAAAACGCAACCACCCAGCCTAATCCTATCCCCTGAAACAGACACCCTCGTTAGTATTGAAAGAAACAGCCAAACCTTGCACAACGCGCTCAGTGAAGCTGGCAACACTAGCGTGATCAAAACCATTGAAGGCACCGACCACGTCACACTGATTGCCACGCTATCACCCTTGCTTTTTTTCAAGGGAAGCAGCACCGAGCCGATCAAAGAATTCGTGGACAACCTTTACCAATAAGGTTCATTTCGCATTCAACACTATTTTTCAGCACCCTGATTGAAGGGGGTTGACCATCCGTTGACTCCGACATGATACTTTGCAGTTACATAAGCAAAAAACAACAAACCATCGAGACAACTCCCCATGTTTAAAAAGACCAATACCATTCAGGTGCCCAAACACCTGGGTGCACTTACGCAGATTGATGCCAAAGCCGAAACAAGCCCGTATGACGTCGGCATGACACGAGACAACGTAGAAGCCATCTGGAATAGCGTAGAAAGTTTTTATAAAACCGGATTACAGCCCGGCATGAGCCTGGTCATTCGACGCCAAGGCCAAATTGTCTTGAAACGCTCAATCGGGCATGCACGCGGCAACCCTCCTCCCATGCATCCCGACCAAGCCACTGAAAAAGTACTGATGACGCCCGACACGCCTGTGTGCCTGTTTTCAGCCTCCAAGGCAATCACAGCCATGTTGATTCACAAGCTCAACGAAGAAGGCAAACTCAAGCTTAGCGACACTGTCGGCCAATATATTCCTGATTTTGCCTGCCACGGCAAAGACGGCATCACCATCGGCCAGGTGTTGGCTCATCGTGCCGGCGTACCGAAAATACCAGTAACTAATCCTCATCCGAACCTTCTGTTCAAATGGGACAGTGTCATCGACCTCATCAACTCCTCGTACACCAACAAAGGAGACGGCACGCAACAGTCTTACCATGCGATCGTGGGCGGCTACATCTTGGGTGAAGTCATTCAAAAAATCACTGGTCAATCGGTTCAACAACACTTACATACAACCATTGCGAAACCACTGGGCGCCAAGTACCTAAGCTACGGCCTCGACCACAAGCATCACGACAACGCAGCACACAATTACAGCACCGGCGCCAACCCCGTATTCCCGATCAACATCCTCGCCAAACGGGCATTGAACATTGATTTCCAGAATGTCGCAGCCATTTCAAACACAAAACCGTTCATGAGTGCCACCATACCTGCTGGCAATATATACGGGAACGCGGATGAGGTCAGCCGCTTTTATCAAATGATGCTGGATGGCGGCTTGTACAATGGTCAGCAGATGTTCTCACCCCAAACCATCGCAAACGCTGTGGCCCCAGCTGGCCCCCTGACCATAGACCAAACGCTCATGATTCCGATCCGCTTTTCAAATGGTTTCATGCTGGGGGAAAGTTTATTCTCCTTGTTCGGCATCAAAGCAAAACAGGCCTATGGTCACTTGGGCTTAATCAACATCGTGACCTGGGCCGACCCAGCACGCGATTTATCTGTGGCGTTTTTGAACACCGGGAAATCACTTGACCCACGTTCATTACCGGCACTGGGAAAGGTACTACTCTCAATCAGCACCAACTGCCGAGCAATTTAGGATAAGGAAACATTAACGGAAAACGAAACAGGCTTACGCTATAAACAGGTCTGTTTTCGCAAACCAACCAGAAACGCAAAAAGCCCCGACCTGTTGGTAGGGGCTTTTTGTTTTGGGTATTGGAGAGCCTGACGATGTCCTACTTTCACATGCGAATGCACACTATCATCGGCGCTAAGGCGTTTCACGGTCCTGTTCGGGATGGGAAG
>CAXRAE010000021.1:0-41104 GCA_964229025.1 Limnobacter sp.
CATGATGCGCATTTTTGACGAGGCAGGTACATCAGTGCCGGTAACCGTCGTTGATGTGTCGTCTAACCGTGTTGCGCAGCTCAAAACCCTCGAGCGTGACGGCTATGTAGCTGTTCAGTTGGCTTATGGGTCCAAAAAATCATCTCGCGTCACCAAGGCGCAGGCGGGTCATTTCGCCGCGGCTTCTATTGAGGCTGCTTCTTCCTTGGTTGAATTCACTGTTGATCAAGCCAAGCTTGCTGAGTTGCAAGTGGGTGCCGCTGTATCGGCCGAAATTTTTGCTCCCGGGCAAAAGGTTGATGTGAGTGGTGTAACCCAGGGTAAGGGTTTCAGTGGTGCAATCAAGCGTCACCATTTTAGTTCTCAGCGCGCTTCGCACGGTAACTCAATTTCGCACAATGCCCCCGGTTCTATCGGTATGGCGCAAGATCCTGGTCGAGTATTTCCGGGCAAGCGCATGGCGGGTCAGTTGGGTAACGTGAATCGGACAACGCAGAATCTAGAAGTTGTTCGCGTGGACGCCGAGCGTGGTCTTCTTTTGATCAAGGGTGCGGTACCCGGTTCGAAAGGTGGTCAGTTGTTGGTGAAGCCCGCTGTAAAAGCGAAGGCGTAAGGGGAACCAGATGGAATTGAAAGTCATAAGTGATTCTGGGCAGTCCTCTCAAACTGTTCAGGTTTCTGATGTGGTGTTTGGTCGCGAATATAACGAGCCGCTGATTCATCAGCTGGTTGTTGCTTATCAGGCCAATGCTCGTCAGGGTACGCGTCAGCAGAAAGATCGCTCAGAGGTTCGTGCTTCGACACGCAAGCCTTGGAAGCAGAAGGGAACTGGTCGCGCCCGTGCCGGTGCTGTGTCCAGCCCTTTGTGGCGCGGAGGCGGCAAAACCTTTCCGAATTCTCCAGATGAGAATTTCACTCAAAAGTTGAACAAGAAAATGTTCCGTGCGGGTGTGTGTTCCATTCTCTCCCAATTGAGCCGCGAAGGTCGTTTGGTGGTGGTGGAGTCTCTGGATTTGGAAGCGCCTAAAACTAAATTGCTGGATCAGAAAATCAAAGGCATGGGTTTTGACTCTGTGTTGATGATCGTGGATTCAGTGGATGAAAACTTGTACCTGGCTTCCAGGAACCTGCCTAATGTGGCAGTGGTTGAGCCCCGCTATGCCGACCCTCTTTCCTTGATTTACTTTAAGAAGGTGGTTGTGACTCGCGCTGCAATCGACAAACTGCAGGAGATGTACGCATGAACACTCAGCGTCTGATGAAAATTTTGCTGGCTCCCATTGTTTCTGAGAAGAGCACGATGTTGGCTGACAAGTATGAGCAGGTGGCATTCAAGGTTTGTACCACCGCCACCAAGCAGGAGATTAAAGCCGCCGTTGAACTGCTGTTCAAGGTTGAGGTTGAATCCGTGCGTGTTGTGAATATCGCTGGCAAGCAAAAGCGTTTTGGTCGCACCATGGGTCGTCGTTCCGACACCCGTAAGGCCTATGTGGCGCTGAAGGCTGGTCAGGAAATCAATTTCTCGGAGGCAGCATAAAATGCCATTAGTTAAGTTAAAGCCAACGTCACCAGGCCGCCGCGCCATGGTGAAAGTGGTTCACCCGCACTTGCACAAAGGTGATCCACATGCGCCATTGCTGGAAAAGAAGTCCAAGACAGCGGGTCGTAACAACAATGGTCGTATCACCACTCGTCACATGGGTGGCGGTCACAAGCAACATTATCGCGTGATTGATTTCAAGCGGATCAAGGATGGCGTTCCTGCGAAAGTGGAAACCATTGAGTACGATCCAAACCGCACCGCGCACATTGCCTTGATTTGTTATGCAGATGGCGAGCGCTCTTATGTGATCGCTCCCCGTGGTTTGCAGCTTGGACAAACTTTGTTGAATGGTTCAGAGGCCCCGATCAAGATCGGTAACACTTTGCCTATTCGCAATATTCCAGTGGGTACCACAGTGCATTGCATCGAGATGCTTCCAGGCAAGGGTGCTCAGATCGCACGCTCGGCGGGCGGTTCGGCCATGTTGCTGGCGCGTGATGGTGTTTATGCTCAGATGCGTTTACGATCGGGTGAAATTCGCCGTATTCACGTTGAGTGTCGCGCCACCATTGGCGAGGTCAGCAACGAAGAAAACAGCTTGAAGAAAGTCGGTAAAGCTGGTGCTACGCGTTGGAAGGGTATTCGCCCGACCGTTCGTGGTGTGGCTATGAACCCTGTTGATCACCCGCATGGTGGTGGTGAGGGTCGTACCGGTGAAGGTCGCGTGCCAGTGAGCCCATGGGGTCAGCCGACAAAAGGCTATCGTACGCGTAACAACAAGCGCACCAATTCGATGATTGTTCAGCGTCGTCACAAGCGTTAAGTGGGGTAAACAGATATGTCTCGTTCGTTAAAAAAAGGTCCTTTCTGCGACGCCCACTTGATCAAAAAAGTGGAGGCTGCTGCAGCGTCCAAGGACAAGCGCCCAATCAAAACCTGGTCACGTCGTTCAACAGTGCTCCCGGATTTCATTGGTCTAACAATTGCTGTGCACAATGGCAAGCAACATGTGCCTGTGTATATCAATGAAAACATGGTTGGTCACAAGCTCGGTGAATTTGCGTTGACTCGCACATTCAAGGGGCATGCGGCTGACAAAAAGGCCAAGCGATAAGGGGTAAGAAATGGAAACTCGTGCAATTTTAAAGGGTGTTCGCTTGTCTCCTCAGCGTGGCCGAATGGTCGCTGATTTGATTCGCGGCAAAAAGGTTGATCAGGCCTTGAATATTCTTGCCTTTTCTCCTCAGAAAGCAGCTTTCATTGTGAAAAAAGTGTTGGAAAGTGCGATTGCCAATGCTGAGCACAATGACGGCGCTGATGTGGATGAGTTGAAAGTCAAGACCATTTACGTGGAAGAGGGTCCGGTGCTTAAGCGTTTCACAGCGCGTGCAAAGGGTCGCGGTAATCGTATTACAAAGAAAACCAGTCACATTTATGTGACGGTTGGAAACTAAGGGGGTTACATGGGTCAGAAGATTAACCCTACAGGCTTTCGCCTGGCAGTATCACGCAACTGGGCTTCTCGCTGGTACGCGTCCAACCGTGATTTTTCCAAGATGTTGCTTGAAGACATTCAGGTTCGCGATTTCTTGAAAAAGAAGCTGAAAAACGCTTCGGTCGGTCGCGTGTTGATTGAGCGCCCTGCCAAGAATGCTCGCGTAACAATTTATTCGGCTCGTCCTGGCGTGGTGATTGGTAAGAAGGGCGAAGACATTGAATTGTTGAAAGCCAGCTTGCAAAAGCTCGTTGGTGTGCCCGTGCATGTAAATATCGAAGAGGTTCGAAAGCCAGAGATTGATGCGCAGCTGATTGCTGATGGTATTTCTCAGCAACTTGAGCGACGCATCATGTTCCGTAGAGCGATGAAGCGTGCGATGCAAAACGCCATGCGGATGGGTGCGCAGGGCATCAAGATCATGTCGTCAGGCCGTTTGAATGGTATTGAAATCGCGCGTACTGAGTGGTATCGCGAGGGTCGCGTGCCTTTGCATACACTTCGTGCCGATATCGATTACGCAACCAGCGAAGCTGCGACAACATACGGCATTATCGGGATCAAAGTGTGGGTCTACAAGGGCGATACACTGGGTCGTGGTGATGTGGCAGCTGCTCCAGTCGAAGCCGAGAAGGAAGAGCGCCGTCCGCGTCGCCCGTCTACTCGTCCAGCTGGCGCGCGGAAAGCTCGCAAACCTGAAGGTGCTAGCGCAGCCGCTAGTGGTGCAAACAAAGAGGAAGGTGCTACTCGCTCTTCCTCAGAACAGTAATCTTGGGAGCGCATGATGTTACAGCCATCACGTCGCAAATATAGAAAAGAGCACAAAGGCCGTAACACCGGTCTGGCCACACGCGGCGCTGCCGTGTCGTTTGGTGTGTATGGTTTGAAGTCCACTGGTCGCGGCCGTCTTACAGCCCGTCAAATTGAATCGGCTCGCCGAGCAATGGTTCGCTGCATTAAGCGCGGTGGAAAAATTTGGATTCGCGTGTTTCCGGACAAGCCAATTACCAATAAACCCGCTGAGGTGCGTATGGGTAACGGTAAGGGTAACGTGGAGTTCTATGTGGCTGAAATCCAGCCAGGCAAAGTGCTTTATGAAATGGACGGTGTAAGTGAAGAGTTGGCGCGTGAAGCATTCCGCTTGGCTGCAGCTAAGTTACCTCTTCCTTGTGTGTTCGTTACACGTCAGATTGGGAGTTAAACATGAAAGCGTCAGAATTGCGCGGTAAAAGCGCAGCAGAGTTGACAACAGAATTGGAAGAGCTGCTGCGTGCTCAGTTTTCGCTGCGGATGCAGGCTGCCACCCAGCAGCTTTCTAACAATTCTCAATTGTCGAAAGTACGTAAAGACATCGCTCGCGTAAAAACAGTGATGACACAATTGAAGAGGTCAGCATGAGCACTGAGGCGAAAGTAAGTTTAAAGCGCACTTTGGTAGGGCGCGTGGTCAGTGACAAGATGATGAAGTCCGTTGTGGTGATGGTCGAAAACCGAATCAAACATCCCATTTACGGTAAGTACATCGTGAAGTCGCACAAATACACCGCTCACGATGAGAGCAACGAAGTCACTGAAGGTGACTTGGTTGAGATCTGTGAAGGTCGTCCGATTTCCAAGACAAAATCTTGGAGTGTGACAAAAGTGTTGGAGAAGGCAAAAATCATTTGATTTTTGTCTTGCTCAGGTAATGCAAGCCTGCTAATCTAGCAGGCTATCTTTTCAACCCATGCGGGACCAAAACTGGTTGCGAAAGCGATTAAGTTGGTTTGACAATCCATGATACAAATGCAATCACGGCTAGATGTAGCCGATAACACGGGTGCGCGTTCAGTTATGTGCATCAAGGTTCTTGGCGGGTCCAAGCGCCGTTACGCCGCTATTGGCGACGTTATTAAGGTGACGGTCAAGGATGCGGCCCCGCGCGGCCGTGTCAAGAAAGGCGAGATTTATAACGCTGTAGTGGTCAGGACTGCCAAGGGCGTTCGTCGCCCTGATGGTGCCTTGATCAAATTTGACAGCAATGCGGCGGTTTTGCTCAACGCCAAGCTTGAGCCTATCGGCACGCGTATTTTTGGCCCAGTGACTCGCGAGCTTCGGAATGAAAAGTTCATGAAGATCGTGTCGCTGGCTCCAGAAGTTTTGTGAGGTATATATGAACAAGATTCGCAAAGGCGATGAAGTGCTGGTGCTCAAGGGCAAGTTCAAGGGTGTGAAGGGTGTTGTGCTCTCGCGCGTTGATTCTGATTACCTTCTGGTTGAGGGTGTCAATGTCGTCAAGAAGCATCAAAAGCCAAATCCTATGAAGGGAGATGTGGGTGGTGTTGTTGACAAAACAATGCCGATTCACCAGTCCAATGTCAGTTTGTTTGACAAAGAGACCGGTAAGCCATCTCGTGTAGCCATCAAGGAAGTTGATGGTAAATCCGTGCGAGTGCTGGTGAAAACCGGCGCTCAGTTGGCAAACTAAGGGGGCCGTCGTGTCACGTTTTCAAGATTTTTACAGAACTGAAGTGGTTAGTCAGCTGACTAAGCAGTTCGGTTACAAATCCGTTATGGAGGTGCCTCGCATCACCAAAATCACTCTGAATATGGGTGTGGGTGAGGCGGTGAATGACAAGAAAGTCATTGAGCATGCCGTTGGTGATCTAACCAAGATTGCTGGACAAAAGCCTGTGGTAACCAAGGCGAAGAAGGCCATCGCTGGCTTCAAGATCCGCGAGGGTTATCCGGTTGGTTGTATGGTTACCTTGCGTGGTGAGCGTATGTACGAATTTTTGGATCGTCTCGTAACTGTGGCGTTCCCCCGTGTTCGTGACTTCCGCGGTGTGTCCGGCAAATCCTTTGATGGTCGTGGTAACTACAACATTGGCATTAAAGAGCAGATCATTTTCCCTGAGATCGAGTACGACAAAATTGACGCACTTCGGGGTCTTAACATCAGTGTAACTACGACTGCACATACAAACGACGAGGCGAAAGCTTTGTTGGCTGCATTCAAGTTTCCGTTCCGTAACTGAGGTGTGACGTGGCAAAACTATCGTTGATTAATCGTGAGAAAAAGCGCGCTGCGTTGGTAAAGAAGTACTCAGCCAAGCGGAATGCTCTGAACAAGATTGTTAAGGATCAGGCTTTAAGCGAAGCCGATCGTTATGAGGCGCGTTTGAAGTTGCAAGCGCTGCCAAGAAACGCGAACCCAACCCGCATGCGCAACCGCTGTGAGTTGACCGGTCGTCCCCGTGGCACATTCCGTTTGTTTGGTTTGGCCCGTAACAAGATTCGTGAAATTGCCATGCGTGGTGAGATTCCTGGAATCACTAAGGCAAGTTGGTAAGGGGTTCTAATTATGAGTATGAGTGATCCAATCGCCGACATGTTGACCCGCATTCGCAATGCTCAAGGTGTTGACAAGGTATCGGTTGAAATGCCTTCCTCCAAAGTGAAGGTTTCGATTGCGCAGGTGCTGAAAGATGAAGGCTACATTGAGTCTTTTTCAGTGGTGGGCGAGGCAGCTAAGCCTGTTCTGAAGATCGAGTTGAAATATTATGCCGGTCGTCCTGTGATCGAGAAAATCGAGCGTGTGTCTCGCCCTGGTCTGCGTATTTACAAAGGCAAAGATGAGATTCCACAAGTTATGAATGGTTTGGGTGTTGCGATTGTGTCGACATCCAAGGGTGTGATGACCGATCGCAAAGCCCGCACCACTGGTGTTGGTGGTGAAGTGATTTGTTACGTCGCCTAATTAAGGAGAATTGAAATGTCTAGAGTAGCGAAAGCGCCCATTTCTGTTCCTTCTGGTGTGCAGGTAACAGTAAGTGGTCAGAACGTGTCAATCAAAGGCGCCTCATCCGAATTGAAATTAACCGTCAATTCCTTGGTGATGCCGGTTTTCGAGAACGGTGTGTTGTCAGTCAAGCCGATTGAGCAGACCACTTCAGCCAACGCCCAGGCCGGTACAGCGCGTGCCTTGTTGGCGAATATGGTTACAGGGGTGAGCAAGGGTTTTGAGCGCAAGCTCCAATTGGTTGGCGTTGGCTACAAGGCTGCGGTGCAGGGCGATGTGTTGAATCTTGCGCTGGGTTTTTCCCATCCGGTCAATCACAAGCTGCCAGCAGGCGTAAAGGCGGAAACGCCAACACCCACTGAAATCATTATTAAGGGTGCCGACAAACAGATTATTGGTCAAACTGCAGCGGAAATTCGTGCATATCGTCCCCCAGAGCCCTACAAGGGTAAGGGTGTTCGGTACTCGGACGAGCGTGTGGTTATCAAAGAAACCAAGAAGAAATAAGGCGCCTAGAGGTTAATTATGGAAACTAAACAAGAAGCACGTGCACGACGTGCAAAACAGACAAGACGCCGTATCGCGCTAGCGCGTGCAGTACGTCTTTGTGTGTTCCGTACCAATTCGCATATTTATGCGGCCGTTCATTCGGCGGATGGCGGTCAGGTTCTGGCTTCTGCGTCTACAGCAGACAAGGAACTCCGCGCTGAACTAGGTGGTAAGTCTGGCTCAAACAAGGCTGCTGCAGCTTTGGTTGGTGCAGCCATTGCCAAGCGCGCTCTAGCTGCTGGTGTCGACACCGTTGCATTTGATCGGTCAGGTTTTGCCTACCACGGTCGTGTTAAAGAACTGGCTGACGCTGCGCGTACCGCTGGTCTGAAATTCTAAGGAGTAATCATGGCAAGAATGCAAGGTAAAAACGCTGCACCTGAAGCACGTGATGATGGCCTGAAGGAAAAGATGATCGCGGTTAACCGCGTGACCAAGGTTGTTAAGGGTGGTCGTATTCTTGGCTTCGCAGCGCTGACTGTGGTCGGTGATGGTGATGGTCAGGTCGGTATGGGCAAGGGAAAGTCCCGTGAGGTTCCTGTCGCTGTGCAGAAAGGCATGGAGCAGGCTCGCCGTCAAATGGAGAAGGTTTCTCTGCGTGATGGGACCATTCACCACGTGGTTTATGGTCGTCACGGGGCTTCCAAGGTGTTTTTGTCGCCGGCTCAAGAAGGTACCGGCATCATCGCTGGTGGCCCGATGCGCGCGGTTTTGGAAGTTGTTGGTGTGCGTAATATCGTGGCCAAAAGCCATGGTTCCTCCAACCCTTACAACCTGGTTCGCGCCACGCTTGATGCGTTGGCCAAGTTGCAAACCCCAGCTGAAATTGCCGCCAAGCGTGGCTTGTCAGTTGAAAAGTTATTTGAGGCTTGATCATGAGTGCAACTGTGAAAGTGACTTTGGTTAAGAGCATCATCGGGACAAAGCAGTCTCACCGCGACACCGTTCGTGGTTTGGGTCTTCGTCGCATGAATCACAGCCGTGTGCTGGTTGATACACCCGAGGTGCGTGGAATGATTAACAAGGTGTCATACCTGTTGAAAGTTGAGGCGGCATAATGGAACTGAATACAATTGCACCCGCACCGGGCAGCAAATTCTCCAAGAAGCGTGTGGGCCGTGGCATCGGTTCCGGCTGGGGTAAGACAGCTGGCCGCGGGCACAAAGGTCAAAAGTCGCGCAGTGGTGGCTTCCACAAGGTTGGTTTCGAAGGCGGACAGATGCCTATGCATCGTCGTCTTCCCAAGCGTGGTTTCTCATCCCGCACTGCGGCATTCAATGCTCAAGTGCGCTTGACGGATCTTCAAGGTCTCGCGGTCGATCAAATCGACTTGTTGACTCTGATGCAAGCTGGCTTGGTGCCTGGTAATACCCTTTCTGTGAAAGTGATTTTGTCGGGTGAAATCAAGCGTGCTGTTGTACTCAACGGCATCAAGGCAACAAAAGGTGCATCCGAGGCAATTCTTGCCGCCGGTGGCACCATCAATGCTTAAGAGAGCGTCGCGTGGCTTTTAATCCATCTTCACTGGCTTCATCCAACAAGTTTTCCGATTTGCGCAAGCGATTGGTTTTCTTGTTGCTTGCTCTGATCGTGTATCGCATTGGTGCACACATTCCAGTGCCTGGCATTGATCCTACGCAGCTTAAGCAGCTTTTTGATAGCCAGCAAGGCGGTATCTTGGGCATGTTCAACATGTTCTCTGGTGGCGCCCTGTCGCGGTTTACCGTGTTCGCTTTGGGCATCATGCCTTATATTTCTGCGTCGATCGTGATGCAGTTGGCGAGCGTGGTCGTGCCGCAACTTGAGGCTTTGAAGAAAGAGGGCGAAGCTGGTCGCCGCAAGATCACGCAGTACACACGCTACGGCACTTTCTTTTTGGCAACGTTTCAAGCCATAGGAATTTCCGTTGCATTAGAAAGTCAGGCTGGTTTGGTCATTGATCCTGGTTTGGCCTTTCGCTTCACCACGGTTGTTTCCTTGGTGACAGGTACGATGTTCTTGATGTGGCTGGGTGAGCAGATCACCGAGCGAGGTTTGGGCAACGGTATTTCCATTTTGATTTTTGCAGGTATTGCAGCGGGTTTGCCCGGTGCGATCGGCGGATTGTTCGAATTGGTTCGTACTGGCGCATTGAGCTCTTTGATCGCTTTGATGATTTGTGTGCTGGCAATTGCCGTCACTTATTTGGTGGTGTTTGTAGAGCGCGGTCAGCGTAAGATCACGGTGAATTATGCCAAGCGTCAGGTGGGTAATCGTGTGTATGCGGGGCAGACCTCTCATTTGCCACTCAAGCTCAACATGGCCGGTGTGATACCCCCGATTTTTGCTTCAAGTATCATTTTGCTGCCGGCTACATTGTCGAGCTGGTTTGGCACTGGCGAGGGTATGTTGGTGGGATTTCTGAAGGAAGTCTCCCAGACATTGTCTCCAGGACATCCGCTTTACATGCTGTTGTATGCAACTGCGATTATTTTCTTCTGTTTTTTCTACACCGCACTGGTCTTTAACAGTCGCGAAACTGCAGATAACTTGAAGAAAAGTGGTGCGTTTTTGCCGGGTATTAGGCCTGGTGAGCAAACTTCGCGTTACATCGACAAAGTGTTGACAAGATTGACCTTGATTGGCGCTGCTTACATCACCTTGGTGTGTTTGTTGCCAGAGTTTTTGGTCTTAGGGTTGAGTGTCCCATTCTATTTTGGTGGTACATCTCTATTGATTATTGTTGTGGTTGCAATGGATTTCATGGCTCAGGTTCAGGCCTACGTGATGTCTCAGCAATACGACAGCCTCTTGAAGAAATCTAGCTTCAAGGGTTCTGGATTAACGAGGTAGTGATTGTCTAAAGACGACGTTATCCAAATGCAGGGTGAGGTGGTTGAAAACCTCCCCAACGCCACTTTTCGAGTCAAATTGGAAAATGGACACGTGGTGCTCGGTCATATTTCCGGAAAGATGCGGATGAATTACATTCGAATTCTTCCGGGAGACAAAGTTACGGTTGAACTGACACCGTACGACTTGTCCAGAGCGCGGATTGTTTTTCGAGCCAAGTAATTGGTTCTTTTTGGAGTTTCGCCATGAAAGTTCAGGCTTCTGTAAAAAAGATTTGTAGAAAATGCAAGGTGATCAAGCGCAAAGGCGTTGTTCGGGTCATTTGTTCTGAGCCGCGTCACAAGCAGCGTCAAGGTTAATAAAAGGGGATTTAAATGGCACGTATTGCCGGGATAAATATTCCAAGCCATCAGCACACAGTCATTGGCTTGACTGCGATTTTTGGTATTGGTCGTTCAACCGCCAAGAAAATTTGTGCGGTCGCTTCAATTCCTGAAGCCAAGAAGGTTAAGGATCTCGATGACGCTGACTTGGAAAAGTTGCGTGACGAAGTAGGTAAGTACCTGACGGAAGGTGACCTGCGCCGTGATGTGACCATGAACATCAAGCGTTTGATGGATTTGGGTTGCTATCGCGGTTTCCGCCATCGCAAGGGATTGCCTGTTCGTGGACAGCGTACGCGCACGAACGCTCGCACTCGCAAGGGTCCGAAGCGCGCTGGTATCGCACTGAAGAAATAATCAGTAATTAAAGGAAGGTTAGCCAAATGGCCAAAGGAACAGCGAATAACCGCGCACGTAAGAAAGTCAAAAAGAATATTTCTGACGGTATTGCGCACGTACACGCCTCATTCAACAACACCATCATCACCATCACCGATCGCCAGGGCAATGCATTGGCTTGGTCGACGTCAGGTGCTCAGGGTTTCAAGGGTTCACGCAAGTCGACTCCTTTTGCTGCCCAGGTGGCTGCTGAAGTTGCCGGAAAAGCGGCACAGGAATGTGGTATCAAAACGGTTGAAGTGTTGATCAAGGGCCCCGGTCCAGGTCGCGAGTCAAGCGTTCGTGCATTGAATGCATTGGGCATCAAGGTGACAAGTATTTCCGACATCACCCCAGTCCCACACAACGGATGTCGTCCTCCGAAGCGTCGTCGCATCTAATTTTTTAAGACCATTGTTTGTTGACAGGTTTAACAAACTGAAGCGGTAACCCCGCGTAATGAAAGAGGTTTCAAGTGGCTAGATATACAGGTCCAAAATGTAAGTTGTCCCGTCGTGAAGGCACAGACTTAAGTCTGAAGAGCGCACGCCGCAGTCTCGATTCCAAGTGCAAACTGGATTCCAAACCAGGCCAACATGGTCGCACTTCCGGTGCCCGCACATCTGACTATGGTCAGCAGCTGCGTGAAAAGCAGAAAGTTAAGCGCATGTATGGCGTGTTGGAAAAGCAGTTCCGTCGCTACTTTGCTGAGGCCTCGCGCCGCAAGGGCAATACCGGCGAAACACTTCTGCAGTTGTTGGAATGTCGGCTTGACAACGTGGCTTATCGCATGGGTTTTGGTTCTACACGAGCCGAAGCGCGTCAGCTGGTTAGCCACAAAGCCTTGTTGGTCAATGGAAAGCCTGTGAATATCCCTTCATACGCCGTGAAAGTGAACGACGTGGTTTCCGTTCGTGAAAAATCAAAGACACAAGCACGTATTGTTGAGTCTGTTGGCTTGGCGGAGCAAATGGGTTTTCCGCTGTGGGTCAATGTCGATTCCAAGAAAATGGAAGGTTCTTTCAAGAGCGTTCCCGATCGTGCAGACCTGTCTCAAGAGATCAACGAAAGCTTGATCGTTGAATTGTACTCACGTTAATCGATTTGATTGATCCACAGCCTTATCGGTGTAACGAGCCGAGGGTATTGAAAAGGATTTGTAATGTTTAATGCCAGTTTGCTAAAGCCGCGCATCGTTGAGGTCGAAACTGTTGGTCCTCACAGTGCGAAGGTTGTAATGGAGCCTTTTGAACGTGGCTACGGCCACACTTTGGGCAATGCCCTGCGTCGTGTGTTGTTGTCTTCGATGATCGGTTATGCGCCGACCGAAGTGTCAATTGCCGGTGTGGTGCATGAATACTCTACGCTGGACGGTGTGCAGGAAGATGTTGTTGACCTGTTGCTGAACCTGAAGGGTATTGTGTTCAAGCTTGAATCACGTGACGTTGTCACTGTGACACTAAAGCGTGAAGTTGAAGGCGTGGTCACGGCTGGGGATATTGAGTTGCCTCACGACGTTGAAATCATCAACCCGGATCACGTGATTGCACACTTGTCACAAGGTGGCAAGCTAGACATGCAAATCAAGGTTGAAAAGGGTCGTGGTTACGTACCCGGGTCTGTTCGTCGTTTCCCAGACGAGCCGAGCAAGGCGATCGGTCGCATTGTGTTGGATGCATCGTTCAGCCCAGTGAAGCGCGTGTCGTATGCAGTAGAAAGCGCACGTGTTGAGCAGCGTACGGATTTGGATCGTTTGGTCATGTCTATCGAAACCAATGGTGTGTTGTCGCCAGAGGAATCGATCCGCTTGGCGGCTCGGATTCTGGTCGAACAGCTTTCCGTGTTTGCAGCACTGGAGAACACTGCTGAACCCGAGGTTTCTCAGCGAGCACCACAGGTTGACCCAATTCTGTTGCGCCCAGTTGATGATCTTGAATTGACTGTTCGTTCTGCGAATTGTTTGAAGGCAGAAAACATTTATTACATCGGCGATTTGATTCAGCGTACAGAGAATGAGCTGCTGAAGACCCCTAACCTGGGTCGCAAGTCGTTGAATGAAATCAAGGAGGTGTTGGCCGCACGCGGTTTGACACTCGGTATGAAATTGGAAAACTGGCCTCCAGCCGGTCTCGATAAGCCCTGAGCTTAGCGTTGTTAGATTGAAGGATATTTAAAATGCGTCACCGTCACGGATTGCGTAAGCTAAATCGCACAAGCAGCCACCGCCTTGCAATGTTTAGAAACATGACCAATGCGTTGTTGCGTCACGAAGTCATCAAGACGACGTTGCCAAAGGCCAAGGAACTGCGCAAAATTGCAGAACCCATCATCACTCTGGGCAAGTCCCCAACTCTGGCAAACAAGCGTTTGGCCTTTAGTCGTCTTCGTGACCGTGAAATGGTCGTGAAATTGTTCGACGAAATCGGCCCGCGTTATGCGGCGCGCCCGGGTGGCTACATGCGTGTGTTGAAGTTTGGTTTCCGCAAGGGCGACAATGCACCGATGGCTCTGGTTGAGTTGGTGGATCGTCCTGAAACCGCAGAGGCAGTTGAGATTGCTGAGGAGCAGGCTTAACGTCTAGAAACCGGCCTGTGTGAATGGAAGTTCAGGCAGGCCGAGTGTGTCAGAAATTGACTCGTTGTCTCAGAGTTAACTTCAAGCCGTGTTAGCTTTTTGGCTAGCGCGGCTTTTTGTTTTGGCGGTTCGATGTATTCAGAAGATGTGAGTCAGCAGATTGGTGGGCAGGTTGATGTCCAGGTGCTGGAATTGACGCAGGTGCGCAAGGCATTCGGTGCGCGTACGGTCCTGTCGGCCCTGGATTTTTCAATCAAGCGCGGAGAATGTGTTGCATTGCTGGGGCCAAACGGGGCCGGCAAGTCTACAACGATTGCATTGTCTTTGGGTTTGGCGCGACCAGACTCCGGTGAGGTTCGTTTGTTGGGACATCCATTGCCCGGTGAGGCGCACATCGCTCGCAGGCAGGTCGGTGTTGTTCCGCAATATGATGCATTGGATCCAGACTTCACTGTGTATGAAAACCTTGTGGTCTTTGGTCGTTATTTTGGCGTACCCCCCAAGGCACTGCGCGAGCGGGCAGAGGCTTTGCTTGGATTTGCCCAGCTGGAAGCGCGCAGAAATGATTCTGTCAACAGTTTGTCGGGTGGAATGCGTCGTCGACTGATGTTGGCCAGGTCTTTGATCAACGAACCGGCTGTTCTTTTTCTCGATGAGCCGACGACTGGTCTGGACCCTCAGGCAAAGCATGTGATTTGGGACCGACTGGTGGAATTGAAGCGTCGGGGTTTGAGTTTGTTTTTGACGACGCATTATATGGACGAGGCGCAGCGGCTCGCCGATCGGGTGGCTGTGCTGGATCACGGCGCGATCGTGGCCTGCGACACCCCTGCGCGTTTGATTCAGGACGTGGTGGGGTACGCCGTGCTGGAGGTTTGGGGAAGCGAGGTGGACGGGTGGATGGCCGCTCAGCGAGATGCAATTCAGACCTCTGCAGAATTGCGGGGTGAGACCCGTTACTTTAGAAATGAAATGGCTGATGAGGTCTTGGCTTCGTTGAAGGAAATGAAGCCGGAGAACATGGATTACATCTATCGCCCGGGAAATCTTGAAGATGTGTTTTTCAGTTTGACAGGAAGGGCACTTCGAGATGCTTAGTATCCATGCAGTGATTCAGGTTTGGCGTCGTAATTTCCTCGTGTGGCAAAAGTTGGCCTTTCCGTCGTTGTTGGGCAATGTGGTCGATCCTGTGATGGCTTTGATGGCCTTTGGCTTGGGTTTGGGCTCAATGCTGCCAGCTGTTCAGGGGCAGCCGTACCTCAATTACCTTGCGGTGGGTGCGGTGTGTATCAGTGCCATGAATGCCCCGACATTCGAGTCGCTGTATTCGGCTTTTTCGCGGATGCACACCCAAAAAACATGGCAGGCAATCATGAATACACCCGTTCGCTTGAGGGAAGTGGTGTTGGGTGAGTGTGCCTGGTCTGCCACCAAAGGTATGATCAGCACCGGTGCAATGCTGATTGTTGTGGCGTTGCTGGGCATCGGCGACCTGGGTTTCTGGGTGTTGTCTTGGTTACTGCTGTGGCCGGCCTGTGTGATGTTTTCTGCCATGGCTCTGTGTGTGAATGCCCGTGCGCCCAGTTACGATTTTTTCATGTTTTATTTCACTTTGGTTGTGACCCCGATGACCTTTTTATCGGGGGCCTTTTTTCCGCGTGATCAGCTGCCTCGCTGGCTGGAAACCATCGCGGATCCGCTTCCGTTGTCGGTGTTGGTCGATCTGTTACGGGGTGTGTACTTGAAGGAGTTTGACAATCTGCTGGCACTTTTGGCCCAGATCGTGGTCTACATGGTGGTGTCGGTAGCCATCGCCGTTTGGCTCACCGAGCGACGTTTCCGATTGAAGGGGTGAGTGAACAGTGCCAGAAACACACGAGATCAAGCGTTGGGTGGCGTATTCCACAGTGAGTAATCAGGAAAAGGCCAGGGAAATGGCAGCTGAATGTGTTCGCCGTGGTGTGGTGGCTTGTGTGTCGATGATCGGTCCAGTGGAGTCCACTTATCAGTGGCAGGGCAAGGTGGTTCAAGAGGCTGAGTGGATGCTGATGATGAAATTGGTGGATTCTCAGGTGGCAGCGTTGCAAGCCACCATGGACGAGTTGCACGACTATGACGTGCCGGAATTGATTTTTGTACCCATCGAGGCGGGCGCTGAGCCCTATCTTGCCTGGATGGACAACTGCGCAGCGCAGAAGGGTGTAGTTCGATGAAGTGGAGTGTTAAGAACCGGCTTGTGAAAGCGCTGGCGCCAGTGTTGCTGTTTTTTGGTGTGCACGGCACGGCGCTTGCCAATGAATTTTTACCGCCTGAAGAGGCGTTTCAGTTCACAACCACGGTTCACGACCCAGCGTGTGTGTCCAACTGCCTCGTTGATGTTCGGGCCGTTGTTGAACCAGAGTATTACCTGTATAGGGAACGGTTTGCGCTTCAGAACAATCAAGGGCTGAAAAGCCTGGAGTTTGTCGACTTGCCGCGTGGTGAGAAGAAGTTTGATCAGTTTCTGGAGCAGGAAATTGAATCGTTGCGCGGCGAGATGGTGTTTCAGGTTCGGTATGACAAGGATGAACAGGCCCCAGAGGGGGGCGGCTTCATTTTGGTCTCGCAAGGCTGTGCTGACGCCGGTTTGTGTTACCCCCCCATGCAAACTCCGGTTTCTTTGAGTGCATCGAGCTTCACAGGGGGGCTGCTGGAAGGGTCTGGATTTGGCGGCTTTTTCAGTGGGAAAAAGCAAGCGGGCAGCATCACCTCGGGTGCTGAGCCTGGCGGTGCAGGCATGTTTGGTGGGGCAGTCGGTGGCGCAGACAATGCCTCGTCCACTGGTGTTGGTAAAAGCGCGGATGAAGCGGGCGATTTGGCCTCCAGGTTGGCTGCGCAGTCTGCATGGGTTGTATTGCCCGTCTTTTTCGGTTTGGGATTGTTGTTGGCTTTCACCCCTTGTACTTTACCCATGCTGCCGATTCTGAGCAGCTTGGTGGTGGGGCAGAACGTTCCCAATGGCGCTAAGCCAAAAAAACCCATTGCCTTGGCCCTCGTCTATGTGTTGGGCATGGCGACTACCTACGCGGTGTTGGGCGTGCTGGCCGGGCTGAGTGGCCAAAGCCTCGTGATGGCGATGCAGCAGCCAATCGTGTTGTGGGGTTTTGGCCTAGTACTCGCCTTGTTGGGCGTGGTGTTGTTGATGGGTTATTCATTGCAACTGCCGGCATCGTTTCAAGGCTGGATTCAGGAAAAAACCGGGCGCTTGCAAGGCGGTGCGTATGCGCCTGTAGCGATCATGGGGATTTTGTCAGCGTTGTTGCTGGGCCCTTGTATTGCGCCACCATTGGCTGGCGCACTGCTGTACATTGGCCAGACGGGCAACGCCTTGATCGGTGGCGCTGCCTTGTTCTTGTTGGCGCTGGGTATGGGGTTGCCTTTGGTGTTGTTTGTGGCGGGTGCCGGTGCCTTTTTGCCCAAAGCCGGGCCATGGATGAACTGGGTGTCGGCGACATTCGGATTCTTGTTGATTGCTGTGGCTGTATGGACCATCACGCCTGTGACGCCCACCTGGTTGATCATGTTGGCTTGGTCGGTTTTGGGCTGTATTGTTGCTGCCGCGCTTTTTCATGGCGCAGCAACCAGTTCAACCATGGGTACACGCGCAAAGGTGTTAAGTAAGGGTGTGGGCCTGATGGCCAGTTTGCTGGCTTTGGTTTACTTGATGGGCTTGTTTGCGGGTGGCGGCACATTGCTTAGCCCTTTGGCTGGTTTGAAAACTGGCAGTTCGGGCGCCAGCGTACAACGCAGTGCACATGATTTGTTTGAGCCAGTCAGCAGTGCCCAAGCCTTGGCCTTGTTGAGGGAAAGCCCAACGCCAGTGATGCTGGATTTCTATGCGGATTGGTGTATTTCCTGCAAAGAGTTTGAGGTCTTCACCTTGAGTAAAGCGTCGGTTCAACAGCGGCTGGCCGGTATTCGCATGGTGCAAGTGGATGTGACTGACAACACTTCAGACGATCAGGCGTTGATGAAGCATTTCAATCTGTTTGGTCCACCTGCGATTTTATTCTTTCCACCCGGCCAAGATGAAAGTGTGCATCGGGTGATTGGTTTCCAAAATGAAGCCACGTTTGGCGAGACGTTGAACCAGGTACGGCCCCAATTGGGGCTTTGATCCGGTTCGAACACCCTGTGTGGAGATGGCTCACTTTCCAAAGTGATGGCGATTTTTAATCTGCAGAATGAGCAACACGGACACGACACTGGACAGCGCCATTAAACCCATGCCTATCCAAAAGCCGTTGGGGTTACGCAATAGGGGCATGTCTTCGAAGTTCATGCCAAACAAGCCGGTAATCAGTGTCAACGGCATGAATACGGCGGTCAGCATGGTCAACACGGTGACGATTTCATTGGTTTTGTGGGCTGTGGCCGAGAAGTGAAGTTGAACCGCTGCTTCTGTGTTTGAGCCCAGCCTTTGTGTTAACCCAATGACACGTTCCAGATGTTCGATGGTGTCTCGAAAATTGACTTGAAGCGCGGCGGGCATGGGTTCATCGCGGTAGTTGTCTTCTTCCCAGTCGCCCAGCGCGTCGCGTTGGTCTTCAGCCACAGACTCAAGTCGATTGAGTTCACTTCGCGCTGCCAACAGCGCATTCCAGTCCTGGAAACGCTTCTTGGGGTTCAGTAAATCGCGTTGCCAACGATCCAGACGATCTGAAATTTCCAGGCGTGTTTCTAAAAAGCGGTCGGTCAGGTTGCTCAAGAACTGAATCAGCAGTTCATGTGGGCAGCTCGGGCTGCGTTTGAATTTCAGAAAGTGCTCGATGTCCAGGTCGGGCTTGGCTTGCAGCTTTTCCAGATAACTGTGTGCCATCTCAAAAGTCCGGCTGTCGCGTGCGCGATAAGTCACCATGAGCTTTGGCGTGATGAGAAAGTAGGCTGGTCGCGTTTTGATCGACAGGCGATTGGTTTCATCGAACAACGGTTTGCCGGACAGTGACCGGAAAATAAATACGCTGTAACCATCCCCGCCATCGTAGTGGCTGGGGTGCAAAATATTACCCAAATCCTCAAGGTGGAGTTCGTCGATATTAAAGCCCAGGAGGGATTCCACCGTGGGTACCCAGGCAAGCTCATCGTCGAGCAGTACATCAAGCCACAAGAATCCGTCCTGAGGCAGGCTGGTCGGCACTTCGTTCAATTTGGTCAAATGATCTTGATTGAAGTGTGTCCAGTGCCCCATGTTCACCCCTGACTAAGAATTTGAGCCGCGTCCAATGCGAAATATGTGAGTATGCCATCGGCCCCTGCGCGTTTGAAGGCTAGCAGTGATTCCATCATGACCGCGGTTTCATCAAGCCAGCCATTTTGTGCGGCGGCTTTGATCATGGCGTACTCGCCACTGACCTGGTATGCGAAGGTAGGGCGTGCGAACTTCTCTTTGACCCGCCATAAAATATCAAGGTAGGGTAGGCCCGGCTTGACCATGACCATGTCAGCGCCTTCGTCGAGATCCATTCCCACCTCGAGCAGGGCCTCGTTGGCATTGGCTGGGTTCATCTGGTACACCTTTTTGTTGCTTTTGCCCAGATTGCTGCTGGAGCCGACCGCATCTCGAAAAGGGCCATAGTAGGCGGATGCGTATTTGGCCGAATAGGCCATGATGCTGGTGTGTATGCAGCGGTTGGCTTCAAGTGCTTCACGGATGGCGCCGATTCGGCCGTCCATCATGTCGCTGGGGGCTACGATGTCTACCCCGGCCTGTGCTTGGATCAGCGCTTGTTGTTGGAGCACAGACACGGTTTCATCGTTGAGCACATAGCCGGTTTCATCAATCAGGCCGTCTTGCCCGTGGCTGGTGAATGGGTCAAGTGCCACGTCGGTGAGCAACATGAGTTCGGGGAATCGGCTTTTGAGGGCTTGCACAGCCGTGGGGACCAAACCCTGCGGATTCAGTGCTTCATCGCCATCGGGTGTTTTCAGTTCGGTTTGAATGACGGGAAACAACGCCATCACTGGGACACCGTACTTTAGGCACTGCTCCGCTTTGGTGAATAACAAGTCGAGGGAAAGACGCTCGACACCGGGCATGGAGGGCACAGCTTCACGACGATTGCTGCCGGGCAAGAGGAATACCGGATAGATGAAATCGGCTGACGAGAGTTGATGTTCAGCCACCAATTTACGCAAACCTTCAGTGCGGCGAAGGCGGCGAGGGCGATGGTACAAGTGTTGGGTCATTGCGCGTTTCCTTGCTCTGGTGTTGTATCGACAGGCTCATTGGCCGGGCGCACCCAATTGGACAACAGGGTTTCAAGGTCGGTGATTCCCTGCTTTTTCAAGGCCGACCAAAGCTGTACGGTGATCGAATGGTTGTTCACGCGAAGTGCAGCGAGTTCCTTCTCGACTTTGCGAATGCACAAAACCTGTTCTTGGCGGTTGAACTTGTCGGCTTTGGATAACAGAATATGCACGGGCAGTTGACGATGGGAGACCCAGCGGATGAGCGCGTAGTCGAGTTCAAGCAGACCACGGCGGCAGTCGACAATGAGCACGCAGCCGACCAGGCTGGGTCGATCGGCCAGGTAAGCACCAAGTTCTTTGTCCCACACGCTCTGACTGCTCTGGGCGAGTTGCGCAAAACCATAACCCGGTAAATCAACCAGGCGTGCGATGGGTTCGCCTTGCTCAATCACATGGAAAAAGTTCAATAGTTGAGTGCGACCCGGCATTTTACTGGCGTAAGCCAGTTGCCGTTGTTTGCACAAGGTGTTGATGGCCGTGGACTTGCCGGCGTTGGAACGCCCTGCAAATACGATCTCGGGGACGCTGGCGCCCGGACATTCGACCATGCGAGATGCGGACACCTCGAAATGCGTATTATGGAAATTGATTGTCATGGTGATATTTTAGATGCAAGACAGCGTGTTGAGTGGTTATAATCTAGGGTTTGTGAAAACTTTGAGTGCGCGCACCCGACGCGACAAGGGTTTTTAGATTGCCTTGCAACTTTTTTATGGGTTTGACCATGCTGACCAAGCCGACGATGCAACACCTGAGTTCACTATTTGCTGCCTTAATTTTGTCTGTGTCTGTGGCTCACGCCGCCGAGCCCGCTAAAGTATTTCAGCCTGATTTGACCAAGGGCAAAGAAATTTATCAACAGTGTGTGGCTTGTCATGGTGCTGATGGCAACGCCTCTGCCCCAATTTATCCAAAAATTGCAGGACAGCACGCTGAATACCTGTACAAGCAGTTGACCAATTTCAAGGCTGCTCCCGGTGCTGACAAGGCGCTGCGTGACAATGCGGTGATGGCTGGATTTGTAGCCGGCCTGAGTGATGAGGACATGAAGAACGTGTCTGCTTATCTGGCTGCTCAAACCCAGACATTGGGTGCTGCCAAGAACAAGGATTTGCTGGCATTGGGCGAGAAAATTTACCGAGGTGGTATTGCTGAGAAAAATATCCCAGCGTGTGCAGGCTGCCACAGCCCCAACGGGGCGGGCATTCCTGCCCAGTACCCACGCCTGGGTGGCCAGCACGCGCAGTACACTGAGTCACAGTTGGTGGCATTTCGTGATGGTGTTCGCAACAACAGCGAACAAATGAGCACGATTTCCGCTCGCATGTCAGACAAGGAAATGAAGGCAGTGTCGGATTACATCGCTGGTTTGCGTTGAACGAATTGCGCTTGATGCTGTCGAAAAAGGGGTCTGTGGGCCCCTTTTTTTTCGAGCCCAGGTTATCGGGCAGGTTTTCATACATTGAGGGTGTGAGTGAGTAGCGCAGGGGACTTCATCGAAAACAATAACCCACGGCGGGTGAACAAACAGTCGACTTGGGCCAGCGTATTGGAACTGCTGGGTTCCATGCGCTTTGCCATCAGTTTGTTGACCTTGATTTGTATTGCGTCCGCCATTGGCACGGTCGTTGGGCAAGCGGACCCCTGGGTGAACTATGTCAATCAGTTCGGCCCGTTTTGGGCTGGGTTTTTCGAACCTTTGGGTTTGTTTCGCATTTACAACGCGCCTTGGTTTATTGCAGTGATGGCTTTTCTGGTGGTGTCGACTTCTCTTTGTGTGTGGCGCAACACCCCCAAAATGATTCGCGAAATGCGCGTGTTTCGAGAAAATATTCGTGAAAACAGCTTGAGGGCGTTTGCGCACCGTTGGGAAGGTGAGTTCAAGGAGTCCGCTGCCCAGTTGCCCCGCATTGTGAGTGAGTGGCTGGAGCACAAAGGCTATCGGGTGAAGCAATCGGTGCGAGACAACGGCACAATGGTGGCCGCGAAAGCAGGAAGTGCCAATCGGTTTGGCTACATCGCAACGCATTTGTCCATTATTGTGATTTGCATTGGTGGTTTGCTCGACAGTGGTGTTCCCTTGCAAATTGCGGTGTGGGCCACGGGTAAAACCCCGGTCAGTGGCAATGAAATCACGGGCGGTATTCCTGAGAAGGCCCGCCTCGATGCATCCAACCCCAGTTACCGTGCAAACCTGTTGTTGCCAGAAGGCCAAACCAGCCGCGTGGCGGTGTTGAATACAGATGAGGGTTTGCTGGTTCAGGATTTGCCGTTTGAAATCACACTGAAGCAGTTCAGGATTGATTTTTACAGCACTGGCATGCCCAAGTTGTTTGCCAGCGACGTCGAAGTGTTTGATCCCGAAACCCAAGAGCGTTTTTCATCGACCATTGAAGTGAATAAACCCCTGATCTACAAGGGTGTGACGGTGTACCAGTCTAGTTTTGATGACGGTGGCACCCGCGTTCGCCTGAAGGGTTTGCCTTTGGATGGCAGCCAGAATGTGGCGATGGAGTTGGATGGTGAAATAGGAAGCTCTCGGGATTTGAGTCAAGTGGCAGATGGCATGCGCATCGAGTTCACCGGTTTCAAATCGATCAACGTGGAGGCTTTGCCGGTTGACAATGGCACACCGGTGAGTGTGGAAGACCTAGCCTTGGGCAATGCGGATGAGCTGTCGCCGTTTCAGACGAACCTGGCCAGTGTGCTGGGCCCTGGGGTGAAGGAAGACAAGAACACCAAGTTCACCAACATTGGCCCCAGCATCACTTACAAATTGCGCGATCAAGCCGGCCAGGCCCGCGAATTTCACAACTACATGTTGCCAATCAACCTGGATGGCGGCCGCTACTATTTGGCGGGTGTGCGAGACACCCCGGCAGATGGTTTTAAATACCTGCGTATTCCGGTGGATGATCAAGGCCAGCTGGATGGTTTCATGAGGTTGCGTGCGGCCCTTCAGGATGAGGAAGTGCGCATATTGGCTGCCAAACGTTTTGCTCAGCAGGCCTTCGGTGGTCGGCCTGACTCATCGGATTTGGTGGGCAGTGTGACGGACAGTGCCAAGCGGGCTTTGGACAAGTTTGCGGGTGTTGACTCTTCGCTGGCAGGTTTGCCTGCGATTGCGCAATTCATTGAGGCGACGGTGCCGCCTGAAGAGCGTGAGAAGGCAACGGATGTGATTATTCGTTTGCTGCAAGGCGCCATGTGGGAGGTTTACCAGTTGTCCCGCTCCACATACAACCTGCCTGTGGCCCAGCCTGACGAGGTACACGGTCGCTTTGTTCAGGATGCTCAAATTGCCTTGTCTGATTTGTCGCTGTATGGCGCACCTGTGATGTTCCAGCTTGATCAGTTTGATGAGGTCAAGGCCAGTGTGTTCCAGCTTGCAAAGGCTCCCGGGCAGTGGATTGTGTATTTGGGTTGTTTGTTTTTGTGCATCGGGGTATTTTCGATGTTCTACATTCGGGAGCGGAGAGCCTTTTTCTGGATTTCTCCTCAAAACGATGGGTCTAAAGTGATGATGGGCATGTCGACTACCCGTAAAACAATGGATTTTGAGAAAGAGTTCAATCAGTTTGTGACTGAGTTGAACAGCAGAGCGAAGGCTTCTTCAAAGGCCAGCGCAGGAGACACACAATGAGTTCAACTTGGGTGAATTCCCCGGTTTCGGGTGAACAGGCAACTTTGCCAAGCAAAAAAGCCGGTTGGTTTTCGAAGCGTTTTTCGTGGACCGATTGGGTTTTTACGGCATTGCTGTTGGGTGGGGCGGGTTATGCAACCAGCCAGTACCGAGCCTTCATGGATATTTACGAACTGTCGATTCTGTGGAGTATTGTGCCGGTGACGGCCTACATGGCTTACCGTTGGGGTTCGCTCAAAAGTTTGATTGTGGTGGTTGCTGCGCTCAGCCTCCTCTCGATTGCATTCTATGGCGGCGACTTGCAGGCCGCTGAACAGCGGTTTTTTCTGAAGTATTTGTTGTCCAGTCAGTCTGCAATATTGTGGATGGGTGTGATGTTTGTTGTTGCGACCATTTCCTACTGGATTGGTTTGTTGGGCCGCTCGCCCACCGCCTCGTTCGTGGGCACTGCGCTGACCTGGGGTGCAGTGATCATGGGCTTCACCGGCATGTTTGTGCGCTGGTATGAAAGCTATCTGATTGGGCCGGATGTGGGGCACATCCCGGTGTCCAATCTCTACGAGGTGTTTGTGCTGTTTGCCCTGGTCACGGCCATTTACTATCTGTTTTATGAGCAGGTGTATAAGACCCGCCAGCTGGGTGCATTCGTGATGTTGGTGGTAGTGGCTGCGGTCGGTTTTCTGGCCTGGTATGGTGTAGAGCGTCAGGCCTATGCCATTCAGCCTTTGGTTCCGGCACTGCAAAGCTGGTGGATGAAAATCCATGTGCCTGCCAACTTCATTGGTTATGGCACGTTCTCTTTGGCTGCCATGGTGGCTTTCGCCTATCTGTTGAAGGTGTATGCCCACGCGCCGAGCATCAAGGCCCTGTTGCCTACAGGTGCTTTGGGTGTGCTGATGTTCCTTGAACCCCTGGTGTTCAGGAGCGGTGGCGTTTCCATTTACTGGGCCCTTTATTTGGGCGTGGGTTGTGTGATCGTTGGGGCCATTTTGTTGGCGCGCAAGCGCATTGCCGATGCATTGCCTCCGCTTGAGGTGCTGGACGATGTGATGTACAAGTCGATCGCCGTGGGCTTTGCGTTCTTCACCGTTGCGACCATTTTGGGTGCATTGTGGGCCGCTGAGGCATGGGGCGCGTACTGGCAGTGGGATCCGAAGGAAACCTGGGCCTTGGTGGTTTGGTTGAATTATGCCGCTTGGCTGCACATGCGACTGGTGAAAGGCCTGCGTGGTGTTGTGGCGTCTTATTGGGCGTTGGTGGGGCTTTTGGTGACCGGTTTCGCCTTCCTGGGTGTAAACATGTTCTTGTCAGGCCTGCATTCCTACGGCGAATTATAAAACCCGGGCCGTTGAACGAAAGCTGTAGTTGATAGACTAACCCTCAAGTTGTTCACACTTGAGGGTTTTTTTATGGGCAGGCGAGGCAGTTGGGATTTTTTGAAAGAATCGGATGTGACGCCCGAAGAGCTCTTCAAGCAGCGTCGGAAAATCATTCAGGCCATGGGCGCTGGCTCACTGGCCGGACCATTGCGGTTCAGTCTGGGTGGGGCGCTGATGGCGTCCTCAGGTTTGGCGGTGGCTGCCAATGCCACCAGTTCCACCAAGCTCCAGGACATGGCTCCCTTGCCAGGGCGGCGTTCGAAGTGGTCAACCAAGGAAGGCGCCACCGATCCTGAGATCGTCACCAGTTACAACAATTTTTACGAGTTTGGCACGCAGAAAACCGACCCTGCCAAAAACGCGGGTAGCTTGAAAACCCGCCCGTGGACCGTGGTGGTGGAGGGTGAGTGCAACAAGCCGCAAACATTCGATATTGAACGTTTGTTGAAGCTGGCCCCCATGGAAGAACGCATATACAGCTTTCGTTGTGTGGAGGCGTGGTCGATCGTGGTGCCATGGATTGGCTACCCATTGTCGGCTTTGCTCAAGGCGGTAGAACCCAATTCCAATGCGAAGTTTGTATCGTTTGAAACACTGGCTGACCCCAAGCAAATGCCGGGTTTGCGTTCGCCTGTGCTGGATTGGCCATATCGTGAAGGGTTGCGAATGGATGAGGCCATGCACGAGCTGACCCTGCTTACGTTTGGTCAGTACGGTCGCTTGTTGCCAAACCAGTCGGGCGCGCCAGTGCGTTTGATGGTGCCGTGGAAATATGGCTTTAAAAGCGCGAAGTCTTTGGTGCGAATTCGTTTGACCGAGAGCCAACCGCGTACCAGTTGGAATGACAGTGCACCCCGAGAATACGGTTTTTTCAGCAATGTGAACCCGAATGTGAACCACCCACGCTGGAGCCAGGCCACTGAAAAGCGCTTGGGTGTGGGTTCATTGGGCGGCTTGTTTGCGCCACGCCGGCAAACTGAAATGTTCAACGGTTATGGCGATGCTGTGGCGAGCATGTATGCAGGCCTTGATTTGAAGAAATGGTTTTGAGGTTGCATGCGCATTGAAGCGGTGGTGTTGAGGCGGTTGGCCTGGGTGGCGTGTTCTTTGCCCCTGTTGTTGCTGGTGTACCGGGCGCTGACCTTGAAGCTGGGGGGCAACCCTGTGGAGGCTCTTGAACACGAGTTGGGCAGTTGGGCCTTGATTTTTCTTTTGTGCAGCTTATCGATTACACCATTGAGGCAATGGTTCAAGCGACCGGAGTTGGCTGTGTTGCGTCGAACCTTCGGCTTGTTCGCGTTTTCATATGCACTGTTGCATGTGCTCGTGTACGCCGTGCTGGATCGTGGTTTGTTGGTCAGTGAACTATTGACCGATTTGTCCAAGCGCCCCTATGTGATGCTGGGTGCTGCCGCCTTGGTGTTGCTGGCGTTGTTGGCGGCCACTTCTCCCAAGCGTGTAGTGCGCGCGCTGGGAGCTGCGCGCTGGAAGGCTATTCACTTGGCCGTGTACGTGGCGGCCTCGCTGGCTGTTGCACATTTCATGTGGTTGAAATGGGACAAAAACCTGCTTGACCGGCCCTTGATGTACCTGGCCGTGTTGGTATTGTTGTTGGCTGTCCGTTTGCCGGTCGTCCAGCGACTTTACAAGTCGAGTTCAGGGCGCAATTGATCCTGTATTGTTTCGCGGCGGCGTATCAGTGTGCTTTTGCCGTGGTCGATGAGAATTTCAGCCGCGCGGCCTCGGCTGTTGTAATTCGATGCCATGGTTTGACCGTAAGCACCTGCGGATAAAATGGCGAGGTAATCTCCCTGTTCGATGCGCAGGGTTCGGTTTTTTGCCAGCCAGTCGCCCGATTCACACACCGGGCCTACAATGTCGTACTCCTTTTCGGGGGCGCTGGAATTGTTTTGCACAGAGACCACTCCATGGAAGGCTTTGTACATGGCCGGGCGCATCAAATCGTTCATGGCGGCGTCGACAATCGCGAAATGTTTGCCTTCGTTGTCTTTCAGGAATTCCACCTGGGTCAACAGCACACCTGCGTTGCCCACGATGGAACGGCCTGGTTCAAAGGATAGGCTGGGCATGCTGCGTTTACCTTGGTCTGCCCACGCCTTTACTTTGGCGATCAGTTGGGGCAGCACTTGGGCGGGAGTGGGTGGGGTTTCGTCCAGGTAACGGATGCCAATGCCCCCACCCAAATCAAGGTGGTGAATCTCGATGCTTTGCTGGGAAAGCTGGTCGAGTAAGGCGAGCACGCGGTCCAAGGCATCAAAGTAAGGGCTTGCGTCAGTCAGTTGCGAACCGATGTGGCAATCAATGCCGTGCACTTCAAGCCAGGGGTGTTGGGCTGCAAATGCGTACACCCTGGGGGCGGCCTGCATGGACACCCCAAACTTGTTTTCTTTTAACCCGGTGGAAATGTAGGGGTGTGTTTTGGCGTCCACGTCGGGATTCACACGAAGCGAGACCTTGGCTTTGCGCTGAAGTTGTTCAGCCACTTCGGCAATACGATGCATTTCCGCTTCAGACTCGACATTGAAGCAACCAACGCCTTGGCCAAGCGCGTATTCGATTTCCCCGCGCGATTTACCGACCCCCGCAAACACGGCTTTACTGGCTTGTCCGCCTGCCGCGATGACACGGGCCAGTTCGCCTGCAGAAACAATGTCGAAACCCGCACCCTCTTGCGCCAGTGTTTTTAGAATGTGGATGTTCGAGTTGGCTTTAACCGCATAGCAAATGGTGACATCAGCCAGGCCTTTGCAGGCATCGGCGTAGGCACGGTAGGCGTTGCGTATCGAGCTTGCGGAATACACATACAAAGGTGTGCCGTGTTCCTGAGCCAACTCGGCCAGGTTGGCTTGTTCAAACTCGAGTGTACCCGTGTCGGCATGAAACTGAAGCTGTGGGTTGATGTTGGCTGGCTGTACTGAATTCTTTTGCACGGTAAAATTCGCTCGTTTGTATGTGGCTGAACGGTTGACGTTTAATGGGCTTCAACGGTTTTTGGAAGGCTCTGTCTGTTCGTACCCTTCAGGTTTGGGCATGGGGGGCGGTGGCTCGGGCAAATAAAGTGCGCCACGTTGGCCGCAGGCGCTGATGCCCAAAGCAAACAGGGTGACAATGGCCAATGTTCTTAAAGGTGATTTTTTCATGACAGATTCAGAATTCCAGGCGGTGGTGGATGCCACCTTGGTTCAAGTAGAAGAGTATATTGAATCTCTGGTGGATACGCTGGACCTTGATGCAGATTGTATGCGTTCGGGCAATGTATTGACCCTTGATTTTGAAGACAAAGGCAAGATGATTTTAAACAGCCAAGTGGCCAATCACGAGTTGTGGCTGGCCGCAAAATCGGGCGGTTTTCATTATCAATACGCTGCGGGTCAGTGGGTTGACACGCGTAGCAAAACGCCATTCGCAGACCATTTTGTGCAATTGCTTTCAGCTCAGCTGGGGCAAGAGTGCCCCCGCCTTCAGCTCACTGATTGATCTTCACCGACCGAACAGGCGCTCAATGTCGTCTTGAGGTGGTGGTGTTTGAGGCCGTGCCGGTGCGGAAGGCGCCCGCGTGCCGTCGCCAGCCAATGGGTTGTTGTTGACGGGCGGCTTGGTGTCGTCAGATTCAATCAGCCCGCCCAGCCCCTTCAGGAAGTTGAAGAGGCTTGGAATGTCGTCGCTTGGCCCGTCCACGTCAATGCGCTTGATGCCCAAACCTGGGGTGTATTCGGTGTAGTAGTAGTTGCCATCCACGAATTCCACGCCGTCAGGCACTGGCCTTGGCTTTTCGGCGGAATCGGCCAGCGCCACTTTCATGTAATCAATCCAGATTGGCAGCGCCAAACCACCGCCTGTTTCGCGCGCACCCAGGTTTCGTGGCTGATCGTAACCCACCCAGGCTACACCTGAGATTTCGTTGTTGTAGCCAGCAAACCATGCGTCGTGACTGTCGTTGGTGGTGCCGGTTTTTCCGACAATGTCGCCACGATTCAAAACACGGGCGCGTGTGGCCGTACCGCGTTCTACCACTTCACGCAACAAACGGGTGGTGATGAACGCATTTCGGGCATCAATGGCCCGGTTGGCTTCTTCGCCAGCCACTGCGGGGCGTGCGCGCGCCACAATGCGACCACTGCCGTCGGTGATTTTTTCAATCAGATAAGGCTTGATGCGATAGCCGCCATTTGAAAACACTGCATAGGCGCTTGCCATTTGTAGCGGGTTGGTGGTGACTGCACCCAAGGCCATGGTTAGGTAAGGGGGAACATTGGCAGCGGGGAAGCCAAACTGTGTGGCCCAACGTTGCCCGTATTGTGGGGTGATTTCCTGAAGCACACGGATGGACACCATGTTCTTGGATTTGGCCAGGCCCTCTTTGAGGAGCATAGGGCCATCGTACTTCCCGTCGTAGTTTTTCGGGCTCCAGTCCTTGCCACCGGGTGTGTCGGCGGGCACGAAAATGGGTTCATCCGCAACCAGGGTTGTGGGGGTGACCCCTTTCTCAAGGGCGGCAGAATAAACAAAAGGTTTAAAGGCCGAGCCCGGTTGCCGAGTGGACTGCGTGACGTGGTTGAACTTGTTGCGAGAAAATTCGAAGCCACCCGATAGCGCACGAATGGCCCCGTCTTTAGAACTTAAGGCGACAAAAGCAGCTTCAACCTCTGGAATCTGGGTCAGCATCGGGGGTTGGTCTTTGCGTTTGAGCACACGCACCACTGCGCCGCGTTTCAGTCTTTTGTTGGCCGGTGCGCGCGGGTTCAGCCAGCTTTCTGCAGGCTTCAGGCTTGCGCCGGTTAGAACGAGGGGGTCGCCTGCGCCTTGTGACACCAGCACGGATTTTTCATTGGCAGACAGCACCACTGCGCTTTCCAGAAAACCGTAGTCTGGGTAGTCGCTGATGTTGTCGCCAATGATGGCTTCGGCTTGTGCAGGGTCATCAGGCAAATCTATGAAACCTTCCGGGCCACGGAAAAACTGACGCAGTTCGTAATCCATCACCGCATTGCGCAGCGCACGCTGTGCAGCGCGTTGTTCCTTGGCGATGAGTGTGGTGGTGACAGTGATGCCCGAGGTGTAAGCTTCCTCGCCATACATTTCCACCGCAGCCTGGCGAGCCATTTCAGCGGCGAAGTCCGCGTTGATGTTGGTGCCTGTGCTGGCTTCGATGTCATCGCCGCTGGCCCTGCGGTTGCGGTACACCAACTCGGTGTTCAAAGCCTCTTGGTATTCTTCGTCGGTCAGGAAATTCAAGCTGTTCATGCGACCCAGTACATATTGCTGACGCACTTTGGCGCGGCTCGGATTCACGATGGGGTTGAATGCAGACGGCGCTTTGGGCAAACCCGCCAACATGGCTGCTTCGGCGGCGTTGATGTCGCGCAAAGGCTTACCGAAGTAGACCTGAGACGCCGACTGGAAGCCGTAGGCCCGTTGACCCAAATAAATCTGGTTGATGTAAAGCTCAAGGATTTCGTCTTTGCTGAGGTTGGCTTCGATTTTGTAAGACAACAACACCTCGTACAACTTTCGAGTCCAGGTCTTGTCTCGGGTCAAAAAGAAGTTTCTGGCGACCTGCATGGTGATGGTGCTGGCCCCCTGGGTGCGCCCGCCCGAGGTCAGGTTGGTAACCAAAGCCCTGGCCACACCCATGAAATCGATGCCTCCGTGCTCGTAGAAGCGATCGTCTTCAGCCGAGAGAATGGCTTGCTGCATCACCAGTGGTACTTCCGAGATGTCTACGGGGCGGCGCCGTTCTTCGCCAAATTCGCCAATCAGAACCCCATCGGAAGTCAGGACGCGTAATGGCACCTTGGGCCGGTAGTCGGTCAGTGTATTCAGGTCAGGCAGCTTGGGATAGATGAGCGCAAGCGCCACACCCACTACAAGCGCGCCTGAGACGCCAAGGCCGATGAGAACGATCAAGGTTGTGGCTAAAAAGCCTCGGGATTGCTTGGGGTTGTTGGCTTTTTTGGTGTTCACAGTGTTTTTGACAAAGCTCGAAGTGCCTACATTGTAGCTGTCAACGCAGTGAAAAATCAGACCGTTGACTCTACCGCAAGAAAGAGCCCTGTTCAGCGTCCTATCCCCCTTGCGGTTGAACCCTCTGATGAGGGTTAGTTGTTCAATCGAATTTGTTTAACCTGAAGGTCGGATGAAACTCACTGGAAGGTGCCGCATGCTGCATCAATGGTTAGGCAGTTTGGGTCGACGCAAGTCAATGGCTGTGTCCTTGGCCTTGGGCAACTCGCGGTTTCGATGGGTGTTTGGCGAGATCCACAAGCAAGGGCACCTGCACTTTAAAAACATCGCAGCATTTGGCGGGGGCGCGCCTGTCGATCCAATCGGTGACGATGGCTTGTGGTCGTCGACCTCCGTGTGCGCTGTGCTGGACGATGTAATGAATCAATTACCAAAACAGGTGGGCAAGCCCGATTGTGTTGTGTTTTGTGTGCCGTCTAACAATGCGTACTTGGGTGAAGTGGTGGTGCCCAGGGATGAAAGTGACAACATGATTCGTTTTCGGATTCAGGATTTGATGGAGGCGGCGGCGGGCGAATCCAAACGTGAAGCGGCCTTTGATTGGCAAGCCAAAGCGGAATTGCCTGACGACACGCTGAGTTTGGCTGTTGCAGGGATCGATCAAAAACAGGTCGATGAAATCATGAAGGCTTGCCGCACTCACAAGCTGGATTGCCTTGGAATTACGCTGGATTCTGTTGCGGCTTTAAATGGCTACCTCCAAATGGCGCCCAGCTCGCTTCAACAGGCCAACATCAGATTTCTATTGCATGGTGAGCTTGGTCGTCAACGTATACGATTGGCCGTTTTTTCACAGGGCATGTTGATCAACGAAAGTTGGGAACAAAACGACGACGGTTTTTCGGTGGTGCAGGCCGTCGCGGCATTGGAACGCCTGGTCATGAGCTGGGTGCGTGACGGGTTGCCCGACGAAGTGGCCTCTGTGCGACTGATACTGGGAGGCGAGTTGATGTACAGCAAGACCTGTGAGTCCACTGCACAGCGAAGCCAGATTCTGGCGCCGCGATTGCTTGCAATTTCGCCTCGAAAGGAAATCGCCTTGAGTTGGCATGATGATGTCGTGCCGTATGGCGCGCTGGAGGCCATGCCATGCGAGTGATTCTATTTAATTTTTATCCCTATCGCGAACGCAGGGAAACAGCCTCGCTTAGGCGTTACCTCGTCGCGCTGCTGGGCACAGCCGCGGCGGCCATGATGCTGGCGGTTGCCGTGACGCAGGAGTTTCAAGCCCGAGTGAATTCCAAGTTGATCTATCTCGACAAATTGGAAATCTTCAAGATGCAGGTTGCCGAGCAGGTGCAACAAACAAAAGCCATTCAGGCGCGCGTGGAGGTGTTGAATCGTCAGGTTCAGGTGTTGAAGTCGATTGAGCGGGATTCGATTCAGGTTAGCCATTGGTTGTCATTTTTCGAGCAGACAAAACCTACCCCTGTGAGCTTGAGCCGTATTTTCACCAAAGATGGCGCGCTGCAACTTCAGGGCGCAACGACTACGGTCGAGGTGTTGGCCCGTTGGGTTGATCAGATGGAAGCGGGCAATGCGGTTTTTGACTCTGTTGGTTTGATCAATGTGCTGGAACAAGAACCTTCAAGTGACGTCGAGGCTCAGGATGAGTCCCAAACTCACAATTTCAGCTTGGTGGCATCGCCTAAAAGGGAGGGCACATGAACCTCGAAGACTTGGATCTGCAACAGGTCAGGAGTTGGGCGTTAACCCACAAAACGCATCACAAGTTTCTGATGGGTTTGGGCGTTTTTGTGGTGATTGGGTTGCTGGCTTATGTCCTCGTGTGGCGTGAGCAACTAAATCAGGCGCAGGCGATGGATGAACAAATTAACCAGTTGATCAGTGATTTGGACAATGAGACTTTGCTGTTGCTGAAAAGCCAAAAGCTGAGGGCCGAGTTAAACCTGCTCGAGCAACAGCTTCCAGCATTGAAAACAGCCTTGCCCACCGAGGCTCAGGTCGCGGTTTTGTTGGGCAGGGTCAACATATTGCTAGAAAGCAGTGGTTTGCAGTTGGTCGAGTTTTCGCCGCAACCCGTGGTGGATGAGGAAGTGATGCGGGTGATCCCGGTGAAATTGGTGGTTCGCGGCAATGGCATGGCGATTGCCAAAGTGCCCAATCAGGTGGTGGCGTTGAGCCGGCAGGTGGGGTTTGAGGCGTTTGACATGACAATCGAAGAGGATGGCGCCGCCAATGATTGGCAATTGAATGCAATTCTGCGGGCGTATTCGCAGCTACCCTCCGGGATTTCAAACCAGTCTCAAGTCAATTCTGAGAAGGAGGCCTCATGATTGAACTATTGGTTTCCTCTTTGTTGCCTTTCATGCAGTTTCTTGAAAACCCTGAGATTCGTTATGAGGAAACTGCGCAGCAAATTGAAGGCAGGCTTCGAAGCATCGATGCGACGAGCGGCGATGAGCTGCCCCCATTGCCACCGGTTGCGCTTAGCGACAAGAAAATCCCTCCGGTCAGTGGTCGTTTGCTTCAACAGACGGCCAGTCCGAAAGATTCAGGAGTGTCTGATAACCAAAATCTGGTGAGTGAGCAGCTATTGCGCTTGACCGGGGTGATTGAATCGGATGGACAACGCGTCGGTATTGTGAGTAACGGCCAACAGGACGTGGTGGTGGGCGTGGGCAGTTATTTGTTCGGAACCTTCAAGGTGATTCAAGTGGGTAGCAGCGAACTCGTGATGAGCCGCCTGACCCAGGGCAGAAAACCGGCAGGACCAGTGACGCTGAAGTTAAACGGCGAGAGCGCCGCAGGGGTAAATTGATGAAAAACGTTCTGTTTGGGGTGGTTTTTGCCTGGGTTGTGCAAGTCAGCTCGGTGCAGGCCATGACCGTGGTGGCTGCGAAGGTTGAAGAGTTCAATGATCGAACTGAGCTGTCTTTGCAATTCGATGAACCTTTGACCCAACAACCAGGTTTGTTTCGAGTGGCCAACCCCACACGCCAAGTGGTTGATTTCCCTTTGGTGCTGGGTAACAAGGAATTGCCGGTCAGCTTTAGGGCAGAAAGCCGGATCAAAAACAGTCAGATGATCACCATCGGCGGTAAAACACGCCTGGTGTTGCAGCTGTTTCAAAATTACGAGGTCAGTGCACAGCCTTCAGGTACCGAATTTAAATTGGTGGTGTCAGGCCCCCGGCCGTTCATCGCAGACCAAGTACAAACTACAGCGCTTGCTCAAGACAGTGGCTTGAAAACAGAGGTGACGGAGCTGCTCGGCAAAGCACCCCCCGTGGGCAAAGGGCCGATGCTGGAACAGGTTTCTTTTGAGCAGGCCGGCGCGAATGAACTGATTCGACTGAAGTTCAGCGGTACTGACCTGCTCTCCGACGCGGTGCTGAACAACGACGCTTTGCGCTTACGTTTTGCCCATGCGCAAGTGGCCGACGTTTTACCCCGGCTTCACCGCGGGAAATCAGGCAATTTGTTCTCTGGTTTTCAGTTGCAGCCGGGTGATCAAACCTTGTTTGTGCAACTTCAGTTGAAAAAAGCCCTGCATGAAATTCGTCAGGTAGGCGATGTGGTGGAGGTGTTGTTGTCACCCTTGGGGCAAGCCCGGGCGGCGTCAAACAACCCGACCGTCGCTGTGAAGCCTCTGGATGCAATCCAAAGCCTGGTGGCTAGATATGTGGGCAAGCCAATCTCGCTGGATTTCAAAGACGTTGACATTCGCACGGTGATGCAAGTGTTCGCTGAGTTCACAAAAATGAATTTGGTGTTGAGCGATTCAGTGCAAGGCAAAGTGACTGTTCATTTGAAGGATGTGCCTTGGGATCAAGCCCTGGATATTGTGATGCGCTCAAAAGGCTTGGTTGCAAGCCAGTCGGGTAACGTGCTGCTGGTGTCAACACCCGCCGATGTGGCCAATGACCAGTTTCAAGTCGCCAATAGTCGAGCGCAAGATGAAATGGAGCCCGTGGTCTCCAGGGTGTTTCAAATTAGTTACCAAAAAACCGCGGACCTGGTCGCCTTGCTCAAGGCAGATGACTCCAAGTTATTGTCGGCCCGAGGCACGTTGATTTCAGATGAGCGCACCAGTCAGATCTTTATTCAAGACACACCCACACGGCTTGAGCGAATCACCTCCGTGATCAATGGCTTGGATAAACCAGTCAAGCAGGTCATGATCGAGGCGCGCGTGGTGCTGGCTGACCGCACGGTGTCGAAAGACCTGGGGGTGAACATTCGTTCGACCTCAGCCGTTGGCGTAACCCCCTTCACTGAAATTTCAGAGCAGTTTGGTTCCAAAGGCTTCGCCGACACAGGTGCTGGTGCTACGGCCAACCTCGCTTACACCTTGTTCAATGCCAATTCAACCCGGTTGATCAATGTTCAATTGCGCGCATTGGAGCAAGAAGACAAGATTCGCACGGTGTCCAATCCACGTGTGATTACGTCGAACAAGGAAACCGCATTGATCGAGCAGGGCACGGAAATTCCTTACCAGATTGCCACCAGCAGCGGCGCCACTGCGATTGAGTTCAAAGAGGCCAATTTGAAATTGGAGGTGACGCCTCAAATTGCACCAGACGGAACCGTGTTGTTGAACGTGGACGTGGCCAAGGATTCTGTGGGCATCACCACTGCAGCAGGCCCCGCCATTGATACACGCCGAGTCAAAACCAAAGTGTTGGTGGCCGATGGTGGCACCGTGGTACTGGGTGGTATTTTTGAAGAAGACGACAATGTGGCTGATCAGAAAACGCCATTTTTGGGTGACCTCCCGGTGGTGGGTTATTTGTTCAAATCGAAGTTGGACCGCAAGCGCAGGGCTGAACTGTTAATCTTTCTAACGCCGGTTGTGTTGGCAGACTCCTGACGCGGGGTTTACCGTACAATGTTTTGATTGTTGTTTACTTCGTATCGACGTGTCTAATCAAAGCATTGTGCTGGTGGGCATGATGGGGGCCGGCAAAAGCACTGTCGGCAAGGCGTTGGCCAAACATCTGTCCTGGGAATTCACTGACACTGACCATTTGATCGAACATCAGACCGGGGTCAATATTCCGGTGATCTTCGAAATCGAGGGCGAGGCGGGTTTTCGCCGCCGCGAATCGACTGCCTTGGCCAGCTTCCTGGGCAGGGGCTGTCAAATCATTGCCACGGGTGGCGGTATCGTGCTGGCGCCCGAAAATCGAGAGGTGCTCAAGCAGCTTGGGGCGGTGGTCTATCTCAGCGCTTCGGCCGGCGAGTTGTATCAGCGCACCCGGATGGACAAAAACCGGCCTTTGCTCCAAGGCCCCAACCCCCGTAAAAAAATCGAGGAATTGTTGCTGGCGCGTGCACCGCTGTACCGGGAATGTGCCACTGTGACCATCGAAACCGGGCGGCAGCCGGTCTACCAGATTGTTCAAAAAATCTGCAATGCCCTACACTTGAACCCAAACCCCAACCGAACAGACAGAAAGGCAATTGGAAACGAATGAGTCGATACACCCTTGAAGTTGATTTGGGCGAGCGCAGTTACCCCATTCACATTGGCGGTGGGTTGTTGCAACAGCCAGAGCTGTTCAAGCCACATGTGGCTGGCAAAGTCGTCATGATTTGTACCAACACCACCGTGGGGCCGTTGTATGCCGACCGGCTCAACGCCACCCTGAAGGATGCGGGCGCCCAACGCGTTCACACTGTCAGTTTGCCTGATGGTGAAGAGTACAAAGACTGGCCGACCTTGCAGCGGGTGTTCGATGCCTTGTTGCAAAACCACTGCGACCGCAAAACTGTGTTGGTGGCTTTGGGCGGTGGTGTGATCGGCGACATGGGCGGTTTTGCAGCCTCGGCCTTTATGAGGGGAATTCCTTTCATTCAAGTGCCCACCACGTTACTCAGCCAGGTGGATAGCTCTGTGGGTGGAAAAACAGGCATCAATCACCCGCTTGGCAAAAACATGATTGGTGCGTTTTATCAGCCCCAAATGGTGCTCACCGACATTTCCACACTGAACACGCTTCCAGACCGTGAGTTGAGTTGTGGCCTGGCGGAGATCATCAAGCACGGTGCAATCGCAGATGCCGACTATCTTGATTTGGTTGAGAAAAATATGCCAGCGCTGTTGGCGCGTGACGCTGATTTGTTGGCCAAGGTGGTTAAAAGGTCTTGCGAGATCAAAGCCGAGGTGGTGTCTAAAGACGAGCGGGAAGGCGGGATTCGCGCCATTTTGAATTTTGGTCACACTTTTGGCCACGCCATTGAGGCCGGCATGGGTTACGGCCAGTGGTATCACGGTGAAGCGGTGGGTTGCGGCATGGTGATTGCGGCGGATTTGTGCCGTCGAATGGGGCGCTTAACGGCAGAAGAAGCCGCGCGCCTCACCAAAATTGTGGTTGATGCCCGCCTGCCAGCCATTGCTCCCAAGTTGGGCGCAAACCGGTTCATGGAACTGATGGCTCACGACAAGAAGGCAGACGCAGGTTCAATCAAGTATGTGCTGCTCAACGGTTTGGGCAATGCGGCCACTTCACCGGCAGACGACGCATTGGTTCGCCAAACCTTGCTTGAAATGGGCGTGGGGGAGTAAGTGCGCAACTTCGAGCTGGCCTTGGCACCTTATGCGGTCACTTCGGCGAATTCCCGCGGGCGGGTGCACACGGAGGCCAGCCCGGCTGGGCGGACCGAATTTGAACGGGATCGGGACCGCATCATTCACAGCGCCGCGTTTCGCCGCCTGGAATACAAAACCCAGGTGTTTGTGAACACCGAAGGCGACCTGTACCGCACACGCCTCACTCACAGCCTGGAAGTGGCGCAAATTGCGCGCAGCATTTCACGCAATTTGGGTTTGAACGAAGAGCTGACCGAAGCGGTGGCCTTGGCCCATGATTTGGGCCACACCCCGTTTGGCCACGCCGGGCAAGATGCCTTGAATGAATGCATGGGCCCCCATGGCGGTTTCGAGCACAACTTGCAAAGCCTGCGGGTGGTGGATGAGCTGGAGGAAAAGTACGCCAGTTTCAATGGCTTAAACCTGTGTTTTGAAACACGGGAAAGCATTTTGAAGCACTGTTCCAAGCCCAATGCGGAAAAGCTGGGCGAGGTGGCCAATCGGTTTTTGAGCAACCGTCGCCCGGTGCTTGAAGCGCAGGTCACCAACCTCGCCGATGAAATCGCCTACAACAACCACGACATTGATGACGGCTTGCGTTCGGGTTTGATCACCTTGGAGCAGGCGGTGGAGGTGCCTCTGTTCAAAATCCACCTTGACCGTGTCTTGGGTCGACACCCTCAGCTCGACGGGCGGCGGTTGATACACGAAACCGTGCGAGGCATCATCAATGCCTTGGTTCAGGATTTGTTGAGTGAATCGGAGCGGCGCATTCAGGCTGCCCTGCCTCAAAGCGTGAGTGATGTTCAGCAGGCTGAAAAGCTGATTGGGTTCAGTGCCGAAATGGCCGAATTGAATCACGCCTTGAAGGTGTTTTTGCGAAAGGCCCTTTATCAGCATTACCAGGTGTTGCGCGCCACTTTGAAAGCCAAGCGTGTGGTGCAAGATTTGTTTCAGATTTTCATGAACGACCCCCGGTTGTTGCCCCCCCAGTTTTTTCAGCGCGCCGAGCACGATGTGGCCCGCGCCATTGCTGATTACATCGCTGGCATGACCGATCGCTACGCCGTGAAAGAACATCAGCGACTGACTGTGCCCGGTCTTCAGGTTTGATCCATGGCCCGCCAAGCGCGCTTGTTCATTCCTGAATGCCCCACAGTGCTTGAATTGCAAGGCATCGCAGGGCAGGCCGTGTTTAAAAGTCGCGAAGCTTTCGCGTTGCTGCACGCCCGTTTGCCGGTTAGTGCTGAAGAGGAAGGCGTGCTGGTGCACGCTTACTGCCTGGTTCCCAGCCGTGCCATGTTGATGATTTCAGCCCGGCAAGCTGAGCAGGTGGGGCGTTTTGTTCAGAACCTCAATCGTCATTTTTCACCCGCAGTGCGTCGAGTGCAGCCGGTGATGTCCAACACCCTTTGGGAGCCTCGCTTTAAGTCTACGGTGGTTCAGCCCGGTGTTCGTAGCCTGAAAGCCTGCCTTTGGGTGGAGCAATTGGCTGTTCGGGATGCGCAGGCTCCCGATTTGGCCACCTACCTGTGGAGCAGCTACGCCGCCCACGCAGGCGTGGTCAATGAACCCTGGTTGAGTGATTTGCCCGTGTATTGGCAGTTGGGTAACACACCATTTGATCGGCAAAGCGCTTACAGGCAGTTCAGTGAGCAAGGCTTGGGTCAGCGCGAAGAAGCGCAGTTTCAAGACTGCTTGCAGAAGGGCTGGTTGTGGTCGGATGATCAATTTGCCTTTCAAGTTCAAGAGCTTGCAAACAGGCCAGTGCGCCCCAGGGCTCGCGGCAGGCCACCGGGAAAACGCACTGCGCACTGAATTTGTGCGATTCTTTTTGTATGTCCCTATTTAATGTGCGTACCTGGGCGGTGGTTTTGTTAAAAGGGGACAGACCCCTTTTATTTTGCTTGAGTAGTCCTCCATAGTGCAGTAAAGTACCCAACGTACTGAAATCAGGGGCTTTTCCATGCAAAACCAAGACATCAGAAAAATCGCCGAAGAAAAAGGCATGTATTCCGCCGCCAATGAACACGACGCTTGTGGCGTTGGTTTCGTTGCGCACATCAAAGGCAAGCGCACTCACGAGATCGTTGAGGGCGGCCTGAAAATTCTGGAAAACCTGGATCACCGCGGTGCTGTTGGTGCCGACCCATTGATGGGTGACGGTGCCGGTATCCTGATTCAGATTCCCGATGCATTTTTCCGCGCGGAAATGGCAGCTCAGGGCGTCACTTTGCCGCCAGCCGGTGAGTACGGCGTGGGCATGTTGTTTTTGCCAAAAGAAACAGCGTCACGCATCGCCTGCGAGCAGGAAATGGAACGCGCCATCAAGGCCGAAGGCCAGGTGTTGCTGGGATGGCGCGATGTGCCAGTGAACCGCGACATGCCGATGAGCCCCACCGTTCGCCTGAAAGAGCCCGTGATTCGCCAGGTGTTTGTAGGCCGTGGCCGCGATATCATGGTGACCGATGCCTTGGAGCGCAAACTGTACGTGATTCGCAAGCGCGCTGTGCATGCGATCAAAAACCTGAACCTGGCCCACGGCACTGAATACTTCAGCCCCTCCATGAGTGCGCGCACCATTGTGTACAAGGGCTTGTTGTTGGCCAACCAGGTTGGCGAGTACTATCTAGATTTGAAAGACCCACGCTGCGTGTCCGCGTTGGCCTTGGTGCACCAGCGCTTCTCCACCAACACATTCCCAGAGTGGCCACTGGCTCACCCGTACCGCATGCTGGCTCACAACGGTGAAATCAACACCGTGAAGGGCAACTTCAACTGGATGCGTGCACGTGAAGGCGTGATGAAGAGCGCGGTGCTCGGCGACGACCTGCAAAAGCTTTACCCATTGATTTTCGAAGGCCAGTCTGACACCGCCTGTTTCGACAACTGTCTGGAACTGTTGGTGATGGCCGGTTATCCAATCGCCCAAGCCATGATGATGATGGTTCCGGAGGCCTGGGAACAGCACACCTTGATGGACGACAACCGTCGCGCCTTCTACGAATACCACGCTGCCATGATGGAGCCCTGGGATGGCCCCGCCGCCATGGCCTTCACCGACGGCAAGCAAATTGGCGCCACGCTGGACCGCAACGGCTTGCGCCCGGCGCGTTACATCGTGACCGAAGACGATTTGGTCGTGATGGCTTCTGAGTCAGGCACGCTGGCCATTCCGGAAAGCAAGATTGTGAAGAAGTGGCGCCTGCAGCCAGGCAAGATGTTCCTGATCGACATGGAAGCCGGCCGCATCATCAATGACGATGAACTAAAGAACCAGTTGAGCGCAGCCAAGCCCTACAAGCAGTGGATCGACATCATCCGCGTGAAGCTTGATGAAGTGGAAGGCCAGCCTGAGCCAATCGAGCCCAAGGAAACCTTGCTGGATCGTCAGCAGGCATTCGGCTACACACAGGAAGATTTGAAATTCCTGATGGCCCCTATGCTGCAAAACGGCGAAGAGGCAACCGGCTCCATGGGCAACGACAGCCCATTGGCGGTGATGTCCAACAAGCTCAAGCCGCTGTACAACTACTTCAAGCAGCTGTTTGCGCAGGTGACCAACCCGCCAATCGACCCGATTCGTGAGAATTTGGTGATGAGCTTGAACAGCTTCATCGGCCCCAAGCCCAACCTGCTTGACCTGAACAACATCAA
>CAXRAE010000022.1:0-100958 GCA_964229025.1 Limnobacter sp.
TTTTGAGCGGTCAGTGAGGCTGCGTTTGTGTTGATTCCTAGCATTTTATTTCTCCAAGCATTTGTTAAGTTTGTTTGGCTGGTGGCCTCGTTGTGCCCCGCCTTATGACTCTTTAACGCTTGGAAAAAACAATACTTTAGGGCTGGTTTGAAATTTTTTGTGGTGGAATTGCGTAAGTGCCCACTGCGTGAGCCACGGGGTCGTCAAGACCTTCTGAATAAATGGTCACTTCACCAATGGCCAGGGTTTTTCCGACCTTGATCAATTTACACACACCGATGATGTCGCGCTCGGCTGAAGGCTTGCGCAAAAAATTGATGTTCATGTTGGTGGTGACAGCCAAGGGCACAATACCGATCCGACCAAGAATACCCACATACAGCGCGCAATCGGCAACCTGAAACATCACCGGGCCAGAAACCGTGCCCCCCGGGCGCAACTCGGCCTGTGTGATTTTCTGGCGAACCTGCGCACCTTCTTCACTCACAAGCTCCACCCGCATACTGGTTTGTGGAAACTGTGTAACCAGAAACTCGTTTAATTGTTCGACACTAACCACGGCCTGTTTTCTCCCCTCTAAACGCCACAGATCATAACCCAGCCCACACCGTCAGCAAACCCAGCCCTGCAGATGCCAACAACACTTGTAGAACCGAGCGTTTGAATATAAACAAGGCCAAGACTGCGGTCGAGGCAATCAAGGCTGACCCCCAATCGAACGCCCCATCAAAACCACTGGGCCACAATACGTGGTACCCAAAAAACAAAGCCAGGTTCAAGATCACCCCAACGACCGCGGCGGTGATGGCACTCAATGGTGCGGTGAACTTCAAATCGCCATGCGTGCTTTCCACCACCGGGCCACCAGCAAGAATAAAAACAAAGGACGGCAGAAAAGTGAACCAGGTCACGATACAGGCGGCGGCCACACCAGCCAACAACAACTGTTCTGGCCCCAACGCCTCTTTCAGATAGGCACCCACAAAACCCACAAAAGCCACCACCATGATGAGCGGGCCTGGCGTGGTTTCGCCCAATGCCAGCCCATCAATCATTTGTGTGGGGCTAAGCCAACCATAAAAATCCACTGCACCTTGATAAACATAAGGCAATACAGCATAGGCACCGCCAAAAGTCAGCAAAGCGGCCTTGGTGAAAAACCAGCCCATCTGCGTGAACGTGTGCTGCCAGCCCCAAACAGCGAACAAGGCAAACATTGGCAATATCCACAGCAAGGCTCCTGCACACAACACTTGGGCCAGGCGGATCCGGCTGAATTTGGCATGTTCAGGCGTGGGTGTGTCATCGTCAATCATTGCCGGGCCATACGAGTGCCGGGCCAAGCTGTGGCCACCGCCCACCACAAAACGCTCGGGCGCCACACGCCCGCCCAGCCAACCGGTCAGCGCAGCCAACGACACAATCGCGGGGAAAGGCACATTCAATGCAAAAATGGCCACAAAAGAGGCAGCAGCAATGCTCCACATCCAGCCGTTTCTCAAGGTGCGCGAACCAATTCGGTGGGCAGCATGCAGCACAATGGCCGTCACAGCAGGCTTGATGCCATAAAACACGCCGGCCACCCACTTCACGTCGCCATACACCAGGTATATCCAGGACAACAACGACAACAGAACCAGCGAGGGTAAAACGAACAACACGCCTGCCACCACGCCCCCTAAGGTTCGGTGCATCAGCCACCCCAAGTAAGTGGCCAATTGTTGGGCCTCCGGGCCCGGCAGCACCATGCAATAGTTCAAGGCATGCAGGAAACGCTTCTCGGAAATCCAACGCCGTTTTTCCACCAGTTCGTGATGCATGATTGCGATTTGCCCTGCAGGGCCGCCAAAACTGATGAAACCCAACTTGAGCCAAAACCGTACAGCCTGTAATAAACTAATAGGGCGTTTTGGCTGTTCTGGATTGGGCTGAACGACGGCGCTACTTGGCATACAACTCGGTCTCAAGTAATGGATTGACAAATTGTATGCTGCGCACCCGAAGGTGACATGGGTTTGAGTCAAAATTTCGACCAAAGATGCCGGACCGCAGGGCCCTCTTAAACATTGAGTCGCTTAATTCGATGCATCATACAAATATTCAGACGATAAGGAGCCAGCCATGCCCGTCGCCCCCAGTGTGTGTCTTGTCCACACCACCAACACGGACATCAACACATGGATCGACTGCATTCGGGAAAGTGGCTATGAAACCGAGACTTTCTGCAACGTTGACGACGCCTTGAGGGCGCTTGGCGAGCACACGTTTCATGTGTTGCTCGCCAACCTTGAGCTGCCTCAACACGATTGGGCACAGCTCCTTGATGGCACCCAAAATCGGTACCCGCTAATGCCAATTCTGGCAATCGCCAATCAAGCCAGTGGTGAGCAAATCATCGAAGCATTCCGGCTAGGGGTAGAAGATTGCCTGTTGCCACCGCAGCAAAGCACTGGTGAAGTGTCTAAACGAATAAGCATATCTATTGAAAAGGTCCAACAAAAACACGGACATATTTTGGCCCTTGAGCATCAAACAGAGGCTTTGAAACTCAGCCTCTCGTTAAAAAGCATAGGCAGTAAGTTGGCAAAGATGGGGAGCTGGGCCGTCGATTTAAACAACGGTGGCGCGGTTTACTGGTCACCACACCTGTTCAATTTACTGGAAGTGGAAGACACAACCGAATTCAACTTCCTGTCGAATGTTGAACTTTATCAAGACATCTATAAAAAAGTCGTGGCGACCGCCTTCCACCTTTGCGCACGGCAAGGGCAAAGCTTTGACATTTCGGTTGAAATGCAAACCTTGAAAAACAAAAAACTCTGGGTCCGAATCATGGGCGAAGCGGTGCTTGACCCGGAAGGTAAACCCTTGAGAATACAGGGTTGCCTGCAGGATCAAACAGAGCGCCGTCACAGTGATCTGGCATTGCAAGAAAGTCTGCTCATGTTCCAAACACTGACCAAAGTAACCAGCGACTGCATCTGGGACTGGAATGTGGAAACCGGTGACATTTGGTGGAGTGAAGGCATTGAAACCATGTTTGGTCACCCACGCGCACACATTGAACCCGGTTTTGAGTTTTGCACCAAGAACATTCACCCCGATGACAAAGAATTGGTCCACGGCGCTCTTGTAGATGCCGTGGCGTCAGGCAAAACAACCTGGCAGGCCAAGTACCGGTTTGCCCACGCTGACGGGCACTGGTGCGACGTCATTGATCGCGCGCAGGTTATCAGGGATACAAACGGCAAGGCGCTGCGGGTGCTAGGTGGCATCACCGACATTTCAGAACTGACACAAGGTCAACGCAACAGTCAGGCGCAATTGGCGAGAATGAACCTGCTTCACCAAATCACGCGAGGTATCGGCAACAGACAAGACATTGAATCCATTTTCGAGATTGTGACCTCCAACCTGGAAGAAAAACTACCGGCTGACTTTTGCTTGATGGCCACCTACGACAAGCATCGCAATATGCTGTGTGTTCGCTCGGTCGGTCAACAATCGCGAGAATTGGCGAGTCGATTAAAGCTGGATGTCAATCGCGAAGTCCCTGGCTACGGCATGTTCATTGAAAAGGCATTGCGGGGCGAATATGTGTACAACCCGGACATGTCTGATGAACGCGGCCCTATCGGCGCACTGATGCAAGTCGTGGGCGGCCTTCACAGCGTGCTCATCAACCCCCTGATGAACAACGCTGAAGTGCTGGCATTGGCTGTGGTCGCTCGTTTTGACAAACACGCGTTTTCAGATGACGAGCGCGCCTTTGTCAGTCAGCTGAGCGAACACATCACCATTGCCTTGATTCATGCGTCATTGCTGAAAGAACTGCAACATGCCTACGATGACCTGAAGCAGACACAGGACCTGATTTTGCAACAGGAACGTCTGCGAGCGCTCGCGGAGATGGCAAGCGGACTGGCGCATGACATCAACAACGCGATTTCACCCGCGGCACTGTACACGGAAAACCTGCTTGAACGAGAGGCCAACCTTTCACCAAAGGGAAGAGATCAGCTCAAGGTTGTTCAAACTGCGATAGGCGATGTTGCCAACACGGTTGAGCGGATAGGTCGATTTTCCAAACTTGGTACTGACCATCTGGCTTTGCCAACAGGAGACTTGAACAAAGCTTGTCTGGAGGCGATTGAACTGACCCGGGTGCGTTGGCAGAACATGGCCAACAAACAGGGCATATCGATTGACCTGAAACCGGATTTGCAGGATCCACTCCCAAGGCTGAACATGTCGGAAACCGAGATGCGGGAAATCGTCACCAACCTGATTTTCAACGCGATTGATGCATTGCCCAAAAGCGGTGAGATACTGGTTAAAACCCGATGGCTGGAGGATACCGGTGAGGCCTTACTGGAAATCAAAGACAACGGCATCGGCATGAGTGAGCAACTCAAGGCCCATTGCTTTGAGCCTTTTTTCTCAACCAAAGGCGAGCGCGGTTCCGGGCTGGGGTTGTCGATGGTCTATGGCATCACTCAACGCGCCAAAGGCCGGATGGACATTCAGTCAACCTTGGGCAAAGGCACATCCATTTTCATTTGGCTGCCCATTCCTAGCGCTCAAAGTAGCCGCATTGTTGGCTCGGCCGAACGCCTTCCGCTTGAGCGTTCGACGTTCAAACTTTTGCTTGTGGATGATGAGCAACGTGTGCGGGAAGCCATCTGCGAGATTTTATCGAGCCTGGGGCATGAGGTGGCAACAGCACACAGCGGCGAAAGCGGCCTGGCGCTTTTTTCCCAAAACATCGTTCAGAACACACCTTTTCACGCCGTGATCACCGACCTTGGCATGCCACAAATGGATGGGCGACAACTCGCAGGAAAAATCAAGCAAATCGCGCCCCTCACCCCAGTCATCATGCTCACCGGCTGGGGCAAACAGCTAATCAACGATGGGGAAACAAGCACCTGTGTCGACCAAATACTATCAAAGCCAGTCAAAATTGCGGAATTGTCCGACGCGCTGAACAAGCTGTGTAAACAAACCAAACTCGCGTAAGTTTCCAGTAGCCAAGTGCGCCTACACTGTTGTGAAATTGAATCTGGAGATTCCCATGCGCCTTACCCAGGCCACCTTGTTGTGCACCACGTTGCTATTGACTGCCTGTAGCCCGCCCGCCCCCGATTCCATGAGCAAACTGGCCAACGGGAACATTGTGGCTATTCAAGGCGAAAACAGCGATACGCTGACATTCGTGACGCGAAATCGATTGGTGAGCCTGTTCGCAACCGATGCATTCAACATCATGCGAGACCTGAAAAGAGTGTTTCCGAAAGAATTCAACAGCCACCCCACCCTCGCGGTGAAAGCAGTCACTGAATTACAAAATCAGGCTGGTGAAGTGTTCACCAATCAACCCTTGTTCACCGTATTCTGGCGCCGCCCCGACCTCGACCGCATGGATCTGGATTCGCGCTTGAATCTGGACACTGAAGAAATCCTGCTTTACGTAGACCGGGTTGAGTCACACAGCGTGGTGGGCGACCAGGTGTTGGTGGAGCACTGCAGTGTCACGGGCAATAGCAAAAAACGTGAGCGTTTTTGTAATCAGGTGCTGGCTGGCCTGTTCAATAAATAATCAAGCCGCCCCCCCCGGCAGCACAGCGTGAATCAAAACACCAAAGGCTCTGTTTGCCGGTAAATGCGTTGAATGTTCAGCTGATGCGTTTCCAGTTCGCGGGCCAACGCCTGCGTGTCGGTTTGTACGTACACCGGGTTTTTGTATTGCCCAAGGTTGGCTGAAAGCGAATTGATCAACTCCACCTCGGGTGTGCCTGCTTCAATTCCTTCAATAATCTGCTGCTGCAAACCGACAAAATACGTCAGGTTTCTGTGTACCCAGTTGTGAGACAACACCCCAAACGAAGTGAGAAGGGAATCATCCGCTTTTAACCGGGCCTTCAGTCGTCCCAGGTAATTGATTCGGGCAATGATGTCGCCATCGTACAAATCAGGAATTTCAAGATTCTGAACCGCTGAACCCACCCACCACACATTCAAATCGGGGTGACGCAAAACCAGGCCCTCTTCAGTCTCCAGGTTCTTGACCAGCCGGTATTGCCAACCCACCCACTCAGCTGACAGGCTGCCCAAGTGGCCAGTGGTTGAACGCAAAATCCGCTTGGGCACCAGCGACTCGGTGCCTGCCACAGAGGCGTTGCCCAACCGCATCGCGAAATTCTGAATGCAGGTGGCGCAGCGTTTCATCTGCTCCGCTGTGGTTTTGCCAGCCACCACACGGTCTGAGAATTCCTCTCCCGGCTTGAGGGTACCGCTGAATACTGAACGAAATCCCACATTGCCCAAAACGTGCTCTGGCTTGGGTTGACTGTTGATCACCCAAACCGGTTTAGTTCCGAATTTGGCGCGAATGGCCATTGCAGCTTGATGGCCCACTGCTTCAGTGGCGCCAGAATCGAGAACCATTAAAGCATCCTTTCCCTGCACCACCACGATGGACAGCGCGAAAGATTTGCCCTCTGGCGGCAAACTTTGAGCAGCGCATGTCCACTCAAACACAGTAGCCCTGTGCTGCACCCAACAGGCTTCACTTTGAGCCGAGACACTGAAGGGCAAAACACTTAAGAATGAAAACAGCAGGCGACACTTGAAACGCTTGAACATCCACGAAACCCCGAACTAATCGAATCAGAGTGAAAGCATAGCCGATGACGCCTGAAGAAGCCGCGCTGTGTGGCCTAAAACTGTGAGTGGAAGACTTCGAGGGTGTTCAAACGCCTTGAGTGGCCCATCCAGGAAAGGCCGGACAGACCGAAACAACCCCATGCGTATTTTCCCGTATTTTGGATAAAAACGGCCTCCTTTGCCTTGCAACCGCCTTCGTTCTGGAGGATATTCGACCCACAACCACAACACAACATCAAGTCCTTAGGAGGAAACAACGCATGATTCTTCGGAAAGCAAAAACCGCAATGCTCGCAGTTGCCATCACCAGCATGGCCATGGTGGCCACGCCAGCAAAAGCTGAATTCATCAATATTTTGACCGGTGGCACCTCGGGCATTTATTACCCAATTGGTGTGGCACTTTCCAAAGTTTACGCAGACAACATTCCTGGTGTACGCACCCAGGTACAGGCTACCAAAGCATCTGTGGAAAACCTGAATTTGTTGCAACAGGGCCGCGGCGAGCTGGGTATTTCTTTGGGTGACTCGGTGAAGCTGGCCTGGGAAGGCGACGCTGAAGCAGGCTTCAAGGCGCCCCTGAACAAATTGCGCGGCATTGCCGCCATCTACCCCAACTACGTGCAAATTGTGGCGTCCAAATCTTCGGGCATCACCAGCCTTGAACAACTCAAAGGCAAAGGCTTGTCAGTGGGTGCACCCAAGTCAGGCACTGAATTGAACGCACGCGCCATTCTTGGTGCGGCTGGTTTGCAATACAAGGATTTGGGTAAAACAGAATACCTGCCTTACGCAGAATCGGTTGAACTGATGAAAAACCGTCAACTGGATGCCACGTTGCAGTCTGCTGGCTTGGGCGTAGCCTCTTTGAAAGACTTGGCGACTTCCATGGAAGTGAACATGGTTGCCGTACCTCCAGCAGTGGTCAACAAGCTTGGCGCGCCTTACGTGCCTGGTGTGATCCCTGCAAACACCTATGTGGGTCAGGACAAAGACGTGCCCACTGCGGCCATCGTCAACTTCCTGGTGACACATTCCGAAGTGTCCAATGAAACGGCCTACCAAATGACCAAGCTGCTGTGGGAAAACCTGGCCGCGCTGCGATCTGCTCACAAAGCAGCCGACGCCATCAAGTTTGAAAACGCCTTGCAAGGCATGCCTGTGCCACTGCACCCAGGTGCAGAGAAGTTCTACAAAGAAAAAGGCCTCATTAAGTAAGTACTGGCTCTTGATCTGAAAACACCGCACCCCGCCGGGGTGCGGCTTGAAACCGCCGGTTTTTCTGTAGCCCCTTTCAGGGCTTTCATCCTATGTCCAATACGCCCAACTCGCATCAAGAAGCTGCTGGTTTTCACGACCCCACCGCAGCCGGATTCACCCAGTCATTCGAAGGTCGATTGCTGTTCTGGATCGCGGTCCTCTTTTCGACGTTCCAGATCGCCACCGCAGCCCATCTGTTCGACCTGCCAAGCCAAGTGCAGCGAGCCTGCCACGTTGGCTTTTTGCTGCTGCTCACATTCCCGCTGATTGCCATCAACAAAAGCCCGGTCGTCAAAGCCATCGGCTGGATACTTGCGTTGTCTGCCGTGGGTGTGGCTGCTTACCAATGGGTGGAATATGCACCTCTGCTATTGCGCGCAGGCGACCCATCTGAGTTGGACATTTATTTGGGCGTGGTGGCGCTGGCCACTGTGTTTGTTTCAACCTGGTTGCTGATGGGGCCTGCATTGCCCATCATTTGCGGCACTTTTTTTGCTTACTGCCTGTTTGGACAGTATTTGCCCGCACCATTTGATCATCGGGGCTACGATTTCACCCAAGTGATTGAACACATGGCCTATGGCACCGAAGGTATTTACGGCATTCCAACCTATGTGTCGGCCTCCTACATTTTCCTGTTCATCCTGTTCGGTTCCTTCCTGGAAAAAGCAGGCATGATCAAGCTGTTCACTGATTTCGCCCTTGGCCTGGTTGGTCATGCGCAGGGCGGTGCAGCGAAGGTGGCGGTGGTGTCGTCTTCCCTCATGGGAACCATTTCCGGCTCGGGTGTGGCCAACGTGGTCACCACCGGGCAATTCACAATTCCCCTGATGAAGCGCTTTGGCTACCGCCCCGCTTTTGCCGGTGGCGTGGAGTCAACCGCATCCATGGGTGGTCAGCTTATGCCACCAGTGATGGGTGCCGTTGCGTTCATCATGGCAGAAACACTTGGTGTTGCCTACGCGGAAATTGTGAAAGCGGCCATCATCCCGGCCGTGCTGTATTTCTTCGGCGCATTCTGGATGGTTCACCTGGAGGCGGGTAAACATGGCCTGAAAGGAATGTTGAAAAGCGAATTGCCGAACCCCTGGAAGGCCGTCAAAGAACAGTGGTACCTGGTCATTCCCTTGATCGCGCTGGTCTGGCTTCTGGTGGGTGGCTACACGCCGTTGTTTGCTGGCACAGTTGGGCTGGCTTTCACCGTGGTCCTGATTCTGGGCGCATCGATCGCCATTGGCCTGCCCAGCACCGCCATTCGCGTTCTGTTCTGGATTGGTTTGGGTGTGGTGTGCGCAGCCTTTCTTCAATTTGGAATCTGGGTGATTGCTGGCGCCATCATCACCTTGATTGCCATCAACGCCATGAAAAAAGGCGGGCGTGAAACCCTTGCAGCCTGCAGAGATTCCCTGGCCGATGGTGCAAAATCAGCCCTACCCGTGGGTGTTGCCTGCGCGATGGTGGGTGTGATCATCGGAACCATGACCCTGACTGGTGCGGCCAACACATTCGGCCAATTTGTGGTCAGCGTCGGTGAAAACAGTCTGTTCCTGTCACTGGTCTTGACCATGATCACTTGTATTGTGCTGGGCATGGGCATTCCGACCATTCCAAACTACATCATCACCTCCAGCATTGCAGGGCCGGCATTGGAACAACTCGGCGTGCCGCTGATCGTCAGCCACATGTTCGTGTTCTACTTCGGCATTCTGGCTGACTTAACCCCACCAGTTGCGCTTGCCTGCTTCGCAGCAGCACCGATTGCCAAAGAGCGTGGCCTGACGATTTCGATGGAAGCGGTGAAGATCGCGGCAGCCGGTTTCGTGATTCCGTTCATGGCCGTGTACACGCCTGCTCTGATGCTTCAAGACGGCGGGCCGCTTGCACAGGAATATGGCTACATTCCAGCGGTGATATACATCATCTTCAAAACAGTGCTGGCCATCAGCATGTGGGGGGCAGCTGTGATTGGATATCTCGGCGTTCGCTTGCCATTGTGGTTGCGTGCATTGGCGATGGCAGCATCGTTCACCTTGATTGCAGCGTTGCCACTGACTGATGAAATCGGCTTTGTGTTGGCCGTTTTGTTTGGCGCGTTGGCTTGGAAAATGCAGCGCAATGCACGAAACAAGCTGCAAACCGCTTGAGCGTTTGTGTGTTTATTGCCGGGAAAGCAGCCACCTGCCTGGCAGGTGTGCTGTTTTCCCTCGCGTGGACCCACTCTGTTGAAAAAACACAGTGGGTCGAGCATTGGCGTGTGGTGGAGTCCAACAATGCTCCCACGCTTTCACTTGATCTGACCAAAGTCAAAGGAAGTGGCGCAGGCATCGACCCGGCACCCCATGCACAATGGGTCGATGGCTGGTACCAGTGGCAACCCGCCACGCCGCTTGCCGTTCCTCAACTGATATTGGCCAACTCCGAGCTGACACCCGATAACTGGAAGCTCTGCTCGCTTGAAGAGAAAACTCTTCAGACCAAACTTTGTATCGACTTTTCCAGTTTCAAGCCGCTTCAAGCAAAGCAATTCTCAATCATTCCCAAACCCTGACCCCGCCAACTGCCCTTTCAGCGAGTACTTCACATCTCGTTAACGCACTCAGGGTTTTACCGGGTCTTTCATTGTTTAACATTTTCAGTGCACAATAAGATTGTGAACTTGGCGTTGGCTTCGTGGTCAGTCTAGAAGTAACACAGTTCGCGCACGCCAAACTGGCGTGCATTCATTTGGAAGCACAGGAGGAAATTTCATGCAGTGGACTACACCATCATTCGTTGACATGCGTTTCGGTTTCGAAATCACCATGTACATCGCCAACCGTTGATAAAACGGCTTGCCAACCCCGAAAGCCCGCTGGGCTGCCGGGGTTTTTTTCACCCTAAAGTCAAGTGACCATGAAGATCAAAGTCTTGGGCTCAGCGGCCGGAGGCGGCTTTCCCCAGTGGAACTGTAACTGTCAAAACTGCCAGGCAGTGCGAGCCGAAACCCCCGGATATACAGCAAGAACGCAGTCATCCATCGCCATTTCAGATGGGTCCGCGAACTGGATTCTGGTGAACGCGTCGCCTGACCTCCTGACTCAGATCAAAAACACACCCGAACTGCAACCGAACCGTGGCCCCCGCGACACTGGAATTTGCGCAGTGGTATTGATGGACGCGCAAATCGACCACACCACCGGTTTGCTGATGATGCGCGAAGGCAAAACACCCATGCGCCTATACACGACTTCAGCTGTGCATGAAGATTTAAGCAAAGGGTTGCCCCTGTTGCCCACTCTGGAGTTTTATTGCGGCGTGCAATGGACGCCGTTAAGCACCGACGGCGACACCCCGTTGACCACCGAGCCGCTGATGAATATCCAGATTACGCCCATTCCTTTGGTCAGCAAGGCACCACCTTACTCACCAAGCCGCAACGCCCAACGGCGCGGCGACAACATTGGTTTGCTCATTGAAGACACCCGAACTGGCAAGAAGGTGTTCTACGCGCCGGGCCTGGGGGAAATCACCCCCGACCTGCTGCCGTACATGCAGCAAGCTGATGTGTTGATGGTCGATGGCACCTTTTGGACTGAAGATGAAATGGTGTCACAAGGGTTTTCAACAAAAATGGCCGCTGACATGGGCCACCTGCCACAAACCGATAAACCCGGAGAACCCGGCTCTGGCATGATCAGCCAGTTGGCCCAGTTCAAAACTCAACGCAAGGTGTTGATTCACATCAACAACACCAACCCAATTTTGAACGAACGTGGCGAGCAACGCGCAATCTTAGCCAAACACGGCATCGAGGTGTCGTTCGATGGGATGGAGATTGTGGCATGAACGAAAATGGCATGAATAAAAAACCCTGGAGCAAAAAAGAATTTGAGGCCCGGCTTCGCGCCAAAGGTGACCGCTACCACATTCATCACCCTTTCAATGTCGCCATGCGGGAAGGCCGCTTGAGCAAAGAGCAACTGCGTGGCTGGGTCGCCAACCGGTTCTACTACCAGTTGATGATTCCCCAGAAAGACGCCGCTGTGATGGCAAACTGCGACGACCGCGAAACGCGCAGGCGTTGGGTGCAGCGCATTCTCGACCACGACGGCTGGGAAAACAACGCGGGCGGCATCGAAGCCTGGAGCCGATTGGGCCAGGCCGTGGGCATTGAGCGCGACACCTTATGGAGCCAGGAACTGGTGTTACCCGGTGTGCGTTTTGCCGTGGATGCGTATGTAAATTTTGCTCGCCACGCGCCTTGGCAAGAGGCGGTTTGCTCGTCGCTCACTGAAATGTTCGCGCCCGAAATCCACAAACAGCGTTTGGCCAATTGGCCCACCGACTACAAATGGGTGGCGCCCGAGGGCTTGAACTATTTCAGGTCGCGCATCAGCCTGGCCCAGCGGGACGTGGAACACGGGCTGGAAGTCACCTTGAATTATTTCAAAACCCGCGCGCAACAGGAACGTGCGCTCGACATACTGCAATTCAAGCTGGATGTGCTGTGGAGCATGTCGGATGCCATTGCACTGGCCTACCCTGACAAACCCAAAAAAACCAAAGCCAAAAAGCAATGAATACACAAGCCACACCCCTGCCGACGCACCCGAAACTGAACAGGCTGTTTCGCCTTCAGTATGAAGAGGCACAACAAACCCATGTGTTGCTGTACCCCGAAGGCATGGTGAAACTGAACCAGTCGGCCAGTGAAATTCTGTTGCTGTGTGATGGCACGCGTACGGTTTCTGACATTGTGAACGCGCTGGAAGCCAAGTTCTCAACCAGTGGGCTGGAAGCCGACATTCGAAGCATGCTGGAAGAATCTGTTCGCCGAAACTGGCTGGACGAATGAATACACCCGCTCGCCCCGCCGGGCCCTTATGGCTGTTGGCTGAACTGACCTACCGCTGCCCTTTGCATTGCGTGTTTTGCTACAACCCGGTGGATTACAAAACAAACACCCATGAGTTGACCACGGCGCAGTGGAAAGAAACGATGAAGCAGGCGCGCGCACTGGGTGCCGTGCAGCTGGGCTTCTCTGGTGGGGAGCCCTTGCTTCGCGACGATTTGGAAGAACTGGTGGCTTACGGCCATGAACTTGGCTATTACACCAACCTGATTACCTCTGGCATCGGCTTGAAGCCCAGCCGACTGGATGCATTGAAGGCAGCTGGTCTTGACCACATTCAGGTGAGTTTTCAAGACGCCACGCAAGCGGCCAATGACGCGCTGAGCGACACCAAAACCTTCTCGAAAAAACTCGAAATTGCCACCGCAGTGAAAGCGGCGGGCTGGCCCATGGTGTTGAATGTGGTGCTTCACCGTTTGAACCTGGATCACATCGATTCAATCATCGAGTTGGCCGACCAGTTGGGCGTGGAATACCTGGAGCTGGCCAACACCCAATACTATGGCTGGGCCTTCCAGAACAAGGCTGCGCTGATCCCCACCCATTCGCAACTCAAACACGCAGAAGAACGCGTGGCTGCGTGGCGCGAACGCCTGGGCAAGCGCATGAAGTTGCTGTTCGTGGTGCCTGATTATTTCGAAACCACCCCCAAGCCCTGCATGAGTGGCTGGGGCAATGTGTTTCTCAGCATCAGCCCGGATGGCACAGCCCTGCCTTGTCAGGCTGCCCGTATGTTGCCCGGTTTTGAATTTCCAAATGTTTTGGCCAGTACCTTGGAACACATCTGGTTTGAAAGCGACGCTTTCACCCGTTACCGGGGCGACGAGTGGATGCAAGAGCCCTGCCGCACTTGTCCCGAGAAAGCAAAAGACTTCGGCGGTTGCCGCTGCCAAGCTTACCTTATCACTGGCGACGCCACACAGGCCGACCCGGTTTGCCACAAAAGCCCACACCACGACAAAGTGGTGGAATTTGTGAACGCAGCCCAACAGCGTGACAACCCCAACGACTACCTCAAAGTACAGAAGCAGGCCCAACAGGCTCAAGCGGCCAACGCCGAGATGCCCGTGGTATGGTATCGAAACGACCAAAACTCCTTGCATCTTGGCAACAACAAACCTTGAATCCAATCACATCGACTCTTGCACCGCTGCACGCTCAGCGACTGTGCTTTGCCTGGGGCGATCGCACGTCTAAACCTGCGCTCAGCGAGGTGTCACTGGACATTCAGGCGGGAGAAATGTTTGGCTTGCTCGGGCCCAACGGCGCTGGCAAAACCACACTCATAAGTTTGATTGCAGGGCTTATTCAGCCGAACTCGGGCGAATTGGCCGTGATGGGCTACAGCACTCGCCGCCACGCCAGCGCGGCCCGAAGCCAATTGGGTTTCGTCTTCCAATCGGTCTCGCTGGACCGTTTCATGACTGTTGAAGACAACCTGCACTTTGCCGCTGGTCTGCAAGGCCTGAGCAAAGCCCAAATTCGAGATCAACTGGCGCGACTTTACACGGTATTCCCGATCGAAACGTGGTTGAAAAAGCCGGTTGGCAGTTTGTCTGGCGGGCAAAAAAGGCTGGTCGATATTGCGCGCGCGCTGATACATCAACCCAAGGTGCTGATTCTGGATGAACCAACCACTGCGCTCGACGTGCCATCCAAAAACAAGGTGTGGGAAACGCTTAAAACGCTTCAGGAACGAGAACACATCACGATTCTGGTGGCCACACATTTGATGGATGAGGCCAGCGGATGCGACCGCGTGGGGTTCTTGAACCAAGGGCAGCTGAATTGGGTGGGTACGCCCCATGAAGCGCTGGACGAACTGCCCGACCAGCGGGTCAGCACAGTGCGCACCACCACACTGGCAGACTGGTTTGTGTGGAAAATGAACAAGGACACACCGAACCATGCTGGCTGAATTTTACGTGGCCGTAGTGCGGCGCGAAACCCGAAAACTGATGAACCAGCGCGACCGCCTGGCCGCTGCCATGGTGCGCCCCATTCTGTGGCTGTGGGTGATTGGCGGAGGCATGCAGGCCTTGGCGGGTACCGATTACACCAGCCGGTTATTGCCGGGCATTGTGGGCATGACGTTGCTGTTCGGCGGCATGGTTGGCGGGCTTTCAATTGCGCTGGACAAAGACGCGGGCACCATGCGCTTGCTGGTCACCGCACCGGTCAGAACCCACCACGTGTTGGTGGCCAAAACCCTTGGCGCCGCCATCGCAGCGCTGGTTCAGGCAGGCCTGCTGATTGTGTTGCTGCTTGCGCTGGAAGGCCTGTTCGCCTTGCTGTTGCCCTTTGGTTTTAACCTTCAACAACTGCTGCCCTGGGTGGGCAAAGTGCTGTGGCCTGAGTTGCATATTCTGCTGTCGGCTGGCTTGCTTGGTGCATTCAGCTGTGCCGCCCTCGGTGTGTTGTGCGGCACCTTCGCCAAGTCAATCGACGGGTTTGCCGTCATGATGAACTTCGTGATTTTCCCAGTGTTTTTCTTCAGCGGTGCGCTCTACCCCATCGACCCCATGCCCGGTTTGGCCAAATGGGTGGCGCTCATCAACCCGTTTTCCTACTGCGTGGATTTGCTTCGCCAGGCCTTTGAAAGCCACGCCGAGTTCAGCGTGTTGTTCAGCACATTGGTACTGAGTGCAAGCTGCGTGTTGATGCTGGCGCTGGCCACCTGGAAGTTCTCCAAAAGTGGAGCCGCAGTGCCGCTTTCACATTGACATCCCAAGGCTCGGAATCGGATCGTGTGTTTCTAGCCCAGGGCGATCCACACAGCGAACAAGAGAAACAACACCCCGGCCACACTGCGTAGCAGAGCCAGCGGTAAATTGCGGGTTAAACGCTCGCCGTAGAACACCACAGGTGCATTGGCAACCATCATACCAAGAGTGCTGCCCAGCACCACTGCGACAAAATTTTGGTATTGGGCTGCAATGGCCACAGTGGCCAACTGGGTTTTGTCACCCATCTCGGCCAGAAAGAACACCACAACCGTGACAAGAAAAACACCCCATCGCCCTGTTTGAACAGACGTATCGACCTGTTTGTCTGGAAAGAAAGTCCACACACCCATGACCACAAAACCCGCCACCAGAATCCACTTCAAAGTATCAGGCCCCATCACCGTGGTTACCCAAGTGCCCAAAGCACCGGCCAGTGCATGGTTTAGCAGGGTGGCCAACAAAATACCCCACACAATCGGCCAAGGTTTTTTGTAACGGGTGGCAAGCAGCAAGGCCAACAACTGCGTTTTGTCGCCCATTTCGGCCAAGGCAACCAAGCCGGTGGCGGTTAAAAATGCATCCATTCATTTCACTCATATTCAGGCTGCCGCGAGTGTACCACCGCCCCTGGCAGGGAGTTCCACAATTGACGCAGGCGCTGAACATGAAATAATTCGCCACTTCAGTCGCTGAAGATCATCCATGAATTCCATTGAAAACCTGTCACAAATTCTCGGCATCACAGCCCCCGTGTTTGCCATGGTGTTCATGGGGCTTTTGCTGAAAAAAGCCCGGCTGATCGACGAACCATTCATTCAAACGGCCTCGACCCTCACCTACAAAGCCACCATGCCCACACTGTTTTTCATGTCGATCTGGCAAGCCGACATTTACAGTGCGTTTCAGGCGGATCTGGTTCTGTTCTTCTGCGCAGCCACCCTGCTTGGGTTTGCAGGCAGCTGGCTTTGGGCGGTCAAGGCGGTGCCATGGTCACAGCGCGGGGTGTTTGTGCAAGGCAGCTTCCGGGGCAACTGCGGCGTGGTCAGCTTCGCGTTGGCCGCCAGTTACTATGGCGACTACGGATTGTCGGTGGGTGGCGTGCTGGTGGGCTTCACTATCCTGCTGTTCAATGTGTTGTCGGTTTTGATTCTGTCTGTGTACAGCCCAAGCTTGAAATTCAGCCCGGCCATGGTGGGTCGAGAACTGCTGAAAAATCCGTTGATCATCGCAGTGGTGTTGGGCATGTTAGCCAGTGCCGTGAAGCTGTACATTCCAGAGTGGTTGGTGAAATCTGGCCAATACTTTGCAGGCCTTACCCTGCCACTGGCGCTGATTTGCGTGGGCGCAACCCTGTCGCTGGCCGGGGTTAAAGCCGCAGGCAAACCATCGATCCAGTCCAGTTTGATCAAAATTTTCATTCTTCCTGTGGTGGCCTGCACCATCGCCTACTTCATCGGTTTTCAAGACCGCGACCTGATCATTCTCTGGATGTTTCTTGCCAGCCCGACAGCGGCGGCCAGCTTTGCCATGGCTGTGGCGGCAGGCGGCGATGGCAAACTTGCCGCCAACATCATTGCACTCACCACCCTGGTTTCACTGGTGTCGATGACTGCAGGTATTTATGTGCTGACGGCAATGGGAGGCTAATTGGGCTGCACTTGGCCCATTCCTGTGGCAGGTCACAAATATCCATTGAACCCCCTGTAGGGACTGGCTTTCGCCAAAGGCCCTGCCAGCCGGTAACTAACCCACCAAAACAAAAAATTGAATGCGAATATCACGGAACTGATCCAGAAAGGCCCATCGACGACTGCAAAATGGACAAAAGATAAGGGACATAAATAAGGCAAAACTTTCCGGGGCCAAAGTCGCCCGTGGGTGTACAACTGGCGGGCCGTCATAACTGCGTAAACCGACACAATCAGCATGCCTATTTGCATCCCCCACCATTCAAAATACAGGTACAAGAAATTGAAACCAGCCAGCTGCAACCCCAAGAACAAACTGGTACTTACAATGTAGAGAGCCCAAATGTAAGGAGTCGAAAGCCTCACTTTCATGAAACCAAGTCCACGAAATAAATACTCACCTCTTTGACGTTCCCGTCCAGCGAGCTGGACAAAAACGACAAGCCTGAAGCAATTGAATCTTTCAGGCTTTTTATCGCCCCAATGGAAATGTCCTGCTTCGAATAGCGTTTAGGTTCCTGGCCGCTTCGCACCAACTTTTTAAGCTCTCCATTGGACACATTGGGCCTGCGTAGCTTGATCATTTCTTTGGTTAGCCTGCTTGCCTCTTGCCTGTTGATGTGGCCGGTTAATGCCGCGGGAATGTTCACACCCGCATTGCTCAATACCTTAACCGCACGGCGGGCTGCAACGGCAGATGCGCCAACTACCAAAAGCGAAACTCCGTCAAGATCATGCGGCAAATTGTTGAGTCAGAAACCGTTGATTATCACTGCCGCCCCAGCGGGTTCAAAAAGAGCCTGTTTTTAAATCACCCGAACTGATGATACTTACATCACAAGCCAGCAAAAAACGTTGGGATCACCAAGCAGCTCCCTCGGTCCAATGGAAGCCCCATTCGGCGTTAAACTCTGAGGGCTATTTAAATACGCAGGTGTAGTACATGCAAGCCAACCCCCCATGCAGTGCGGTCTTAACCCCCAAACGCGAGTTGGCGCTGCTTCTGATTCTTGCTGGCATTCAGTTCACGCACATTCTTGATTTCATGATCATGATGCCGCTGGGCCCGCAACTGACAACAGCATTTGATATTCGTGATGCTCAATTTGGCTGGCTCGTCTCTGCCTATACTTTTGCGGCTGGCGCCTCCGGTCTTTTGGCCTCAACCTACATTGATCGCTTCGAACGAAAGACGCTGCTGTTGACCCTTTACATTCTGTTTGCCTTGTCCACTCTGGCCTGTGGTTTGGCACCCACCTATGAAACCTTGATGTTTGCACGAATCAGTGCTGGTGTGTTCGGAGGCATTTTGTCAGCCATGATCCAAACCATTGTGGCCGATGTCATTCCTTTCGAACGGCGCGGCAAGGCGATGGGCATCGTGATGACTGCGTTTTCTGTCTCCACCGTGCTGGGGGTGCCACTGGGTTTGTTTATCGCAGCGCAAAGCGACTGGCACATGCCGTTTTTTGGAATTGCCGGGTTTAGTCTGCTGTTAATCCTCGCCTCATTGTGGGTTGTACCCTCCTTGCAAGAACACCTTCACGCCAGGCATGGGATGGGGGCCTTGCAGGGTCTGGTTGAAGTGTTAAAAAACCGCAATCACCTGCTGGCCTTTACATTTTCGTTTTGCATGATCTTCGCGGGCTTTTCCATCATCCCGTACATCACGATTTACATGCAGGTCAATGCTGGTTTAAGCGCAGAACAAATTCCGGTGATTTATCTCGCAGGGGGCGCAGCCACCTTGATCAGTGCACAAGTCATTGGTTTGTTCAGCGACCGGCTTGGCAAACTTCGAATGTTGCAAATCATTGCCTGCATTGCAGTATTACCCATGGCAGCAATCACACACAGTGAGTGGTTTGGCTTTGGGGGTATTCTGGTCATCACCACGGCGTTTTTTGTGTTCGTCAGCGGGCGAATGATCCCTGGCATGGCCATTGTCAGCGGTGCAGCCATCCCGAAAAATCGGGGCACCTTCATGACGTTGAATTCCTCGATGCAGTCTGCAGCCATGGGTTCAGCCGCTTTGATGGGTGGCTACCTCATTTCCCGAGACGTCGATGGATTGATCGTGAACTATTGGTTGTGCAGCGTCGTGGCCATCGCATTCAACGCATTGGCACTGTTGATCGCACGCAGAATTCAGGTGTACAGGTGAGAACAGGGTTGCGGCCTGGAACCGCCAATGACACCGCTAGTTTGAAATTCGTCGGATAATCGAGGACACCACCAAACGCAAGCCCTTGATTTCTTTCACTTCAAGCGGATTGCTCTCTTTGAAATCCTTGTCTTTGCTTAACTCTTCCAGTTTGGCTTCAACTTCTTTGAGCGTTTTCAATCGTTCGTCCACGGTTGGTCCCTTACCATCTGTATTCGGTAGACGAAATATACACGCACCGCACAGGTCAATACATGATTTTTTTATGACAATAGCCAGTGATTGTCCAATTCAAACGGGGTTTGAACATCGGTGGGGCCAACGCCCAACCAAGCCTGGTTACCCGAACTGGCCAATGCGCAGGGCTGAGGTGCAGGTTGTTGATCGATCAGCTGACCAGCCAAGCTGTACACCCTGACTGCGTTGGATCGTGTACAACTAAGTACAAAACCGTCATCAACCGCGGCAATGTCGCCAGCGTATCCAGACACCCCAGTGGAATCGGAAACAGTTCGTAAGCCGTGGGCCGACAAAAGCGCCAGTGTGGGTGCCGTGTTTCGCTGCTGCGCTTCAGCGTGTTGCGCTTGCATGGCAACACCAATCACGCCGGTGGGGTGCAAGGCCATGTGCCGCAGGCTTAGCAATCGCTGCGGCAATGTCCACTTCTTCAATATGTCCCCAGTGCCAAGCCGCATGGCGACAATCGAAGAATCCATTTGATCCAGATCGATCTTCGTGCGCCCCATGTCGGCGTGCGTGCGAATGCCACCGTTGGCCACCAGCAGAACCGACTCATCCAAACCCAAAGTGCCAGCGGGAAGCACCAGCATCTCGTGCGGATCATGACCTGCTGTGGGCCATTCATCCACGACTTCAAGCGACTCCGGTTCGCGCCTAACCACACGCCCTGTCCCTGTGAGCAGGTCAGTTTCCGTGGTGTAAAACCCTTGCTCGTGCATGGCGCAGTGACCATTCAGTGATCGACCTGTCTGCCAGCTTCGACTGGACTGGCCCGTTTTGAGGTCGATCCGCATGATCCAGTCGCCGGGCCTGCGCGCAATCACAAACACCTCTTTGGCCGAACCCCACATCAAACCGTGGGGCCTGGTGGGCACATCGAAAGCTTGCACCATGCGGTACGGAAAAGCATCAGAGGGATTCACTTCCAACACACCGACCTGATGTTGGCCAGCTGTTGTTTTCCAGGTGGCGATCAGCTGTGCATGGCTCGCATTGATTTGGATTGATGACAAAGCCCGGCTTGGGTCGCGCACCGTGGCCCAATTGCTCATGGGCCACAGACCCAATATGGCAATACCGGTGCCACCTGTCAAAAAGCGCCTGCGACTCAACACGCATCAGTCTCCATCAGAAGAAGAAAATTGAATCGATACTTTCAAACCCCTGGCTACATCTTGCTTCAGAAAAGTTTCCAGCGCGTTCAACTGATTGACCGCCACCTCAATCTGTACGGGGTTGGCTGAATCCAACTGTGACATGCTGGCATCCAGTTGCTGGCATCGACTCGATAAACCATCGGCCAATTCAATTTGCCCAAGGCCAAGCAGATAAGCCTCTAAGGGGACCACTTCATGGTCGGGGTCGGGCACTGCGTCGGCCTTGAGCACCAACAAATCGGACAAGGCAGCCCATTGAGCTCGCCATGCTTGAGGCGTCATGGACAGCTGATTCAAAGGCCATTGCGCTTGGCTCAATGGCAATTGCTGGTCTATGGCCTTGAGCCGGGGCTTTTCGATTTGCTCCCAACTGAGGTGGTGAACCCCACCAACCACCTGATTGAAATAGGCTTGCATGCCGGCAAAAAGTGATTGGGCCTGCTCGCTCTCATCCATGTTCTCCACCGGTGGGGTTTGCCATTCAAGCCCAGCAAGATGGCCATGAATGTCTCGGCCAAGCTGCACGGCATATTGACATGCGGGCGTGTCGGGCTGAAGTGGTGAAACGAACAACAAATGTTCGAGGGCGGGAAACCCTTTCGCAGGGCTGCCAATCAGTGCCATGTCTTGCGGGTTGCGCGGTTGCTTCTGAATCGCACGTTCCAGAAGGTTTTGTCGAAACGGGCGAAAATCAATCTGTCGAACCGTGTTTTTCTCCAACATGGGCCCCCACACCACCGCAGACAGCCCGTGCCAAGCCAGCATTGTTTGTGCGTAATTGTTTTTCACCACCTGTTGATCTGCTTGGCCTTCGCAAAAGTCGCCGAGGCTTTCGGAAAGCTTTGAAACCCGAGCCTCTAATCGGTGGGCCATGTTTGCATGATGATGCTCAATCACGCTGGACAACAATTCAGCTTGCGAATAATAAGGAAACAGCAAATTGCCGCGATCCTTGATTGCACCAGGTGCTGCGTAAGCAAGCCCCGAGCTCAACGCAATGCTGATCAATCCAATGCTGATCAATGCAATACAGGCACCAATGCAGAAAAACACCCTGTTCTTTTTCATCACAACGACTCCACGAATCGAATCAGGGCAGCGCGATCCTCGGCCGAATAGTGCATGAAGCGCTTTTTACTGGCTTGCGCTTCGCCCCCGTGCCACAAAATCGCCTCTTCCACGCCGTTGGCGCGCCCATCGTGTAACAAACGCATGTGGTTGTTGACGTCGGGAATCAAACCGATGCCCCACAGGGGTGGCGTTTTCCACTGGCGCCCATTGGCTTTGAAGTCAGGTCGGTGATCGGCCAGGCCCTCGCCCATGTCGTGCAACAAAAGGTCGGTGTAAGGCCAAATCGTCTGCCCCTGAAGCGCCGGGCTGCTCAAAGCGGGAAAGGGTGCTTCTCCGGTCACATACGAAGGGCGATGACAGGCTGCACATTGAGCTTGTTCAAACAGCTTTTTCCCCTTCAACACAACCGGATCGCTCACATTGCGACGCGCCGGTGGTGCAAGCGTGGCCTGATAAAACACAATTTCATTGAACAACCGGTCGCTCAGTTCGGGCTCATGGTTGTCTGAACCATTGGGTGCGCTCAAACAATCGGCCTGAGCAGCCGTGCAATTTTCCATGGGAAACAGGCTGCTGGTGATACCGATGTCGCCCAAAAACGCCCCGGCTGTTTGATGCGCCAGCGTGGCCACATTGGCCTTCCATCCAAAGCGACCCAGCCGTTCGCGCTTGCTGTAAGCATCCCAAACCTGGTTTGGCACGCCTTTGATCCCATCCGAACGCGCAGCCTGTGCTTTGGCGTTGGCCAGAATGTCTTCCGTTCGGATCGCTTCAAGCAGCCCCACACCAATCAATTGTGGTGCAATGCGAGGGCTGATCATGGTATCGGGGCTCAAGGGGCCGTAAGCCAGATCGGTGATTGAGTACACGGGCTTTTGAAGAACGTAGGGTGTTCCATCCGGGTACTGCCCTTTGAGTTCCGTTGTTTGAATGCGCACCTGCCCTTCAGGCTTCACACCAGTCATGGCTGCATTATTCAACTGATCACCATAGGTGGGTTCAGGTACCACCCCATGCACAGAATCTACGCCTGGAACCGATAAACGAATCAACAAATCCACTGGCTGCTCGGTGTTCAAACCTTCGAGAATTTCAGGGGGTTTGCCCCGCCCGTCTTGCACGTGACAACCACCACACGACCGAGCGATGAAGTGTGGCCCCAAGCCGTCACGCGCCGTGGTTGATGCGGGCGACTCCACCCAGTTGCGACGAAAAAACGAATTCCCGATTGCAAATCGTGTTTGTTCCTCGTTGCTCAAATTCGCAGCGGGAAAAGAGAATGCATGCCGCCCGGTTGCATGTACAGTCACTGCACCCGCTGTGTTCGCATCCATGGATTCCTTGGCTGCATACACCGCGCTGGCAAACACCGCCAACGCAATTGGAATCAATACAAATCGTTTCATACCACTCACATCAATTATTCCAAGCCGATGAATCAGGGTTTGACCAAAGTCAGGCGGGTAATACCCAGCGCATTGGCCGACTCCACCAGAAGATTGCTTTGCTGCACAAGGCTATTCACGGTTGCTTTGATGCGCTTGGGTCCTGGTGCGTCTGCACCACCAATGATTTCTCGATCGAAAGGCGCTTGAATGGCCGATGCCGCTTGAACGGACTGCTCAATTTGCAACCCGGTTTGTTTGGCGACCTCAGGATTTTTCACCGCGACAAGGCTTTCCAGCGAAGGCACTTTCAACACCTCACCGTTGGCTTGGGTGTAAGTGCCGCGCCATACATTCAGAATACCCTGGGCATTGTTGACGGCATCACGGTGCGTGTTGTCGGAAAAGCAGGAGTGCTCATCCTCCTGATCCTGACTGAACAACGCCACCTCAAGACGTTCACCGGCCAATTCACCACGCGACAGGGAACCCAATCCCACCAACATTTTTCGAATTGCTTCTCGGCCTTCTTGTTCAAATGTTGCCCTGTAGTTCACGGGGCTGTCCGGCGCCCAAGCGGCTTTCAAACCGTTCAAGTCGTCCACCAGCAAGGCCGTGACTTCGCGAAGGTATTTCGCACGGCGGTCCGCATGGGGCGCCTTGCCCTCGACATAGTCGGTGTAAGGCCGGTCGCCTGCGCCTGTGGCACTGGTGTCCTGCCCCCAGAGTAAAAACTCAATGGCATGCCAGCCGGTGGCCACATTTTCTTCACCACCCCGCTCATTTTGATCAATCAGATTCGCACGAGTGATCAGAAACTTCGGGTTGTTGATCAAGCCACGGGACTTTTTGCCTTGAACGTAGTCCACATACGATTCATCCATGGGCCAGGCATTCATGCGCCCCTCGGGACCGTTTTCGTCGTCAACAGGCCCTCCATAAAACCGGAAAGCCTCGGTTTGCCCATAAAATTCCCGCGCATGCAGCCATGCAGCCCGGGCTTGCTCCAGGCCAGCTTGCGTGGGTTTAGCCAAAAACCGGTCAATGGCCTGCTGCATAGCATTCGCGGCCTGGTGCGTGTCGCTGTAGTTGTGATAAACCAACTCGCTATAGCCTTTCACCACCTCGGCTTCACTCACTTGTGCATAAGCCGGGCCAGACAAGCCGACTATCATGGCCGCTGCAAAACCGGCAAAAACACTTGGCTTCAAATATTTCATGGTCTATTCATTTCCTCAAATCAAAAAAATTAAAACGACGCCGTGGTTCGCAAACCCAACACGGTGATGCTTTGCGAGTCGGAGACCCCGGCGGGTCTGTTGATGTGTTGCAGGTTGGGGGCCAGTTGCAAGTGATCATTCAAATGCCAGGCGTAGTACAACTCGGCGTTGGTTTCTGCACCGGAACCACGACCGGCACGCACGTAATCATCACTGGCATGCAGGCGGCCTACTGCCAGACCGATGCGATCGTTGGCACGCTGCCAATTGCGACCATTGAGTTCGCCTCCGACAGTCCATGTCCGATCAAAAGAAACCACGCCCGCCGTACTCACACCCAGACGGGAAAACAGCGCCCATGATTTGTTGATGGCCTGATAAGCCGAAATACCCACCCCCGAATGCACCTCAGAGGCCGAGCTCAATGCATTGGTGGCCTGTGGATTGCGCCAGGCATACAGCTGATAAAAACCCTGCTGCCCCATCAGGGCTTTGCCGTCGTATTGAAGCTGAACAATGGAAAAGGGATCGGTGAGGCTGTTGCTGTAGGTGGCCCCGTTGCCTGCACCGAACAGACCCACGGCGAGAGACCACTGGTCTGTGCTGTTCGCATCCCAGGTGTAGGCCGCACGAACACCCGGGGAAAACCGTACTCATCGGCACCAATGTCACCACCGGAATCCAGCAGCGGGTTGTGAACGAACACATTGTTCAAAAACTGTTCAGCTTCGTTGTCAGCGATCGGATTGTTGTCAAAAAAGACAAATGGATCTATTTTCCCCACAGTCAACTCCAGCGTGTCGAGGCCGCCAAAACTCGACACAGGCACATCCAGTTGATACCAGGCCTGAGCGATCAGGGCAGTCGAATTTTCGGAATTTCCACTCAACTGAAAAGCGGTTGAATTCACCGCGCCTGTGAATGTAGAGCGGGCCAGTTGCACCCCAGAACCCTGACCAAACCGAACCTGGGTGAACAACTTGCTGCTGGCACCAGCCAACGCACCGTCGAAATCAAATTCACCCATGCCCACTTCAATCTCCAGATCACCGCGGTAATTGATCTGGCTGGCGTTGTTGCCACTTGCTGATTGGTCATTCGACAAAGACTGCCCAACGGCCACCAACCCACCGCCGATGGAGACGCGATCGAATGCCTCCTGCACTGCGCTCGGCTGATTCAAAGACTCGACCGCGCTTTCCAGGCCTGCAACCCGACCCGCCAAATCGGTTTCTTCGGCGTTTGAGTCAGCCACCGATGTTGAGGATTGCTTTTGTTCGAGCGCTTTCAATCGTTCGGTCAAGATCTCAAGCTGCTGTTTAATCTGCTCGATTTCGGTTTGAGCATGAGCAGTGCCAAGAAAGGACGCCACGAGGACGCTGCCAATAACCAGGTTTTGTGTAACACGGATAAATTTCATATGGATATAACCCTTAGTGTGTATAGCGTAACGATAATGAGAATGATTTGCAATAAATAAAAGATTGGCTTAGAATTCGCTGTGTTCATTCACAGCCATTCACACGCACCACATTTCACATGAACACGCAACCAATCGATCAGGTCAATCAACAAACAGCCCAGGGATGTTCTGCACCATTGTCCACAACCATCTTGTTCGCGCCAGGACAGCGTGAACGCACCATTGTGCACAACAACACAGAGTATCGCCTTCGAATTACTGCCCAGGGCAAATTGATTCTAACCAAATAAATTCTCTCAACCTTCAATCGCAAGCCAGCCACATTCGATTAGCCAGCCAGCGTTTTTTTCAAGTGTTCATTATGATTACGAAAAAAATCCTGCCCTGTGCAATCAGCGCAATCACACTACTTTGGCCTCATCTTTCAACAGCCCAAATGGCCAACACTCTACCCGCCGTCAAGGTGGAAGGAGAGGCCGCTCTTGAAGCAACCCCCGCCACCCCGGTTGAAGGCTACAAGGCCAACAGCACCTTCTCGGCCACAAAAACCGGGACACCGATTGTGGAGGCGCAGCAATCCATTTCAGTGATTACGCGTGACCGCATCGAAGACCAAGGCGCACTCACCTTGCAAGACACGCTCGGCTACACCGCAGGCGTCAGTGCGGGTTCTTATGGTTTTGACAACCGAGGGGATTGGGCCTTCATTCGCGGCACGTCCTTCGTGCAGTATCAGGACGGCTTGAAGCAACTTTTTGGTTTCTACAACAATGCGCGCCCAGACCCCTTCACACTGGAGCGCGTAGAAGTGGTGAAAGGTCCGTCTTCGGTGTTGTATGGCCAAGGTGGTTTTGGTGGATTGGTCAACATGGTGAGCAAACGGCCACAGGCGGAACAGGCAGGTGAGCTCGGCATTCAACTGGGTGAATATGGTCGCAAGCAACTGGCACTCGACCTGACTGGCCCTTTGAACGCCGATGGCACGCTGCTGTACCGGATGATCGCATTGACCCGCGACAGCGACACCCAAGTGAACTTCGTGCCAGACGACAGAGACCTGTTTGCCCCGGCGATCACCTGGAAGCCCAATGCCGACACCAGCCTGACCGCCTATCTGAACGTGCAACGCGACCTGTCGGGTTCATCGGTTGGCTTTTTCCCGATCGTCGGCACGCGGTTTGAAGGCCCCAATGGCCGCATTCCCACCGACACATTCATCAGTGAACCCGGCTTTGACCTGTACCTCGCCAAACAAACTTCGTACGGCCTTGAATTCGACCACCGCTTCAATGATGTATTCACCTTCAGCCAGAAGGTGAAGCAAAGCGACAGTGCGGTGTCCTACAACTCGATTTACTCCGCATTCACGCCGCGCATCAACCCCGATGGCCGAACCATCAACCGGGTTGCCATTTCACAGTACAACGTGGCCGATAGCCTGACCAGCGACTCCCAGTTGATTGCTCGCTGGGACACGGATCAATTTGAGAACACCAGCATTGTTGGGCTTGATTACCAGCGAGTCGCGCTTGGCGGCGCTCGTGGGGTGGGAGGCAGCGCAGCGCCCATCGATTACTTGAACCCGCAATATGGCAACTTCACAGCACCTGTGTTGCGTGACATTGCAGGCACACTGCAGCGCCAGACCGGCGTGTATGCGCAACATCAAGTGAAGTACGCCAAGCGATGGTTGTCCACTGTTGGCATGCGGCGCGACTGGGCCAAATCTGACACAGACAACGCACCGGCCAGCGCGCTGGACACATCGGCCAACACCTACAAAGCAAGTTTGGCTTACATCACAGACAGCGGTGCCATGCCCTACTACAGCTATTCGGAATCATTTCTACCCATCGGCGGCCTGGATTTCTTCGGAAACCCGTTCAAACCCCAACAAGCGCAACAGCATGAGGTGGGCGTGAAGTATGAAACACCCGATGGACAATCGTTGTTCACCGCTGCAGTGTATGAAATCACCGAGAACAATCGTCGGGTGGCCGACCCCAACCAGGCCGGCAATCAGATTCAGGTTGGCGAGGCGCAAAGCAAGGGCATTGAACTGGAAGCCAATCACCGAATCAGCCCGTCTGTCGATGTACTGGCCGCCTATGCATACACCAGCGCCAAGGTGACTCGCCACAGTAGCCCAGCCAGCGAGGGTAAACGCCTTGCAACCGTGCCCAAGCAAACACTGAGCCTGTGGGGGCGCCAAACTTTTTCCATGTTTGGCCTTGCAGGCTGGCAATGGGGCGCTGGCCTGCGATTCATTGATGAATCATGGGACGGTGCAGACAACGTGCGCACCCCTAGCGTAACCCTGCTGGATGCCATGCTGTCCTATGAAACCGGCGATTGGCGCTACGCCGTGAATGCCACCAACCTGGCCAACCGGGAATATGTGTCCACTTGTTTGTCTCGTGGCGACTGTTTCTACGGGGTGGAGCGCAACGTGGTGTTCAGCGCAAATTACCGCTTCTAAAAAGCCAGGGCTGCAGCACTAACGTATACTGATGCAGCCTTGTCCTTGTTGAGTAGCGCTGATGTTTTCCCGCTTTGTCCCCATCGCATTTTTGCTGTTCGTCAGTTTTTCGGGCAATGCCCAAACCACAAACCAAACTCCAAAACCCTTCATACCCGACATGGCCGACAGGGTTCAGGCTTGCGTGGCCTGCCACGGCGATGAAGGCCGGGCAAGTGCCGAGGGTTACTACCCACGCATTGCTGGCAAGCCGGAAGGCTACCTGTACAACCAACTGATCGCCTTTCGCGACGGCAGCCGCCAGCATGCCGCCATGAACGGCATTGTGCAGCACTTGTCCAATGACTACCTGTTGCAAATGTCGAGGTACTTTGCAACACAAAATCCGCCCTACCCACCACCCGCAAAAAGCACAGCCAGCCCCACCGAGATTGAGCAGGGTCGGAAATTGGTTTTTGAGGGCCTGAAAGACCAAAACCTGCCAGCCTGCGCCGCCTGCCATGGGCAGAAACTGACTGGTGTTGAACCCTACACACCGGGCCTGATTGGCCTGCCGCGTGATTACCTGAACGCCCAACTGGGCAAGTGGCGAAATGGCCAACGCAAAGCGGCCGACCCGGATTGCATGCATGCACTGGTCAAGGCATTAAGTCCTGAACAACTCAACACCGCCACTGCGTACCTGGCCGCACAACCAGTTCCAGTCAATTCAAAAGCTGCGCCAGCAGGCAGCCTGGCGTTTCCGATGGAATGCGGCACACACACCAACACCGCCGCCCCCACGCTTGGCCATGTGTCGCCAGAACCGACTGCATTGGAATTGTTGTCAGCGCAAGAACAACGTGGTGCGTATTTGGCCAGGCTTGGCAACTGCACAGGCTGCCACACCAGCGACCCGAAAAAGCCATTTGCCGGTGGTCGTGCCATTCAAACCCCGTTTGGCAACATTTACAGCACCAACCTGACGCCGCATATTGAAACCGGTTTGGGGGCCTGGACTGCTGACGATTTTTACAAAGCCATGCACCACGGCATCTCGAAAAACGGGGATTATCTATACCCTGCATTTCCCTACACCGATTACACCAAAATGAGCCGCGCCGAGGTTGACGACCTGTACGCCTACCTCAAACGCCTGCCAGCGATTGCCCAAACAAGCCCCGAACCTGAACTGATGTTTCCTTTCAACCTGCGCCCATTACTCGCTGTGTGGCGGGCCCTGTACTTCACTGAAGGGGAATACCGGCCAAACCTTCAACAAAGCGCACCATGGAATCGCGGAGCCTACCTCGTCAACGGGCCGGGTCATTGCGCGGCATGCCACACGCCCCGAAATGCACTGGGTGGCCTTAAAGACAACTTGAATTTAAGTGGCAGCACCATTACTGCACTGGACTGGTTCGCCCCTGCATTGAACAGCCATCCAGAACACGGACTGGGCAAGTGGACTGAAAAAGACCTCGCGCAGTATTTGCAAAGTGGCGTGAACAGGCATGCGGCCACCTATGGGCCAATGAGTGAAGTGGTTGTGAACAGCTTGCAATTTACAAGCAAAGACGACATCAAAGCCATGTCGATTTACCTGAAAAGCTTGCCGGCCCAGCCCCCTTCAGAAAAGGAATCGACTGGCCTTGGACAACGCACACTGCAACCCTTGATGCGAAGTGGGGAAAAAATTTATGCCAACGCCTGCGCGCAATGTCATGGCGAACAGGGTGAAGGCAAGCCCAAGGCATTTCCTGCATTGGCAGGCAATTCAAATGTGATTGCGCCCAACCCCGCCAACGCGATACGCATGGTGCTCAATGGGGGTTTTTCACCGAGCACGCAAAACATGCCATACCCGCATGGCATGCCGCCCTACCGGGTTGAATTAAGCAACACAGACATTGCAGCCGTGGTTACTTATATTCGGCGAAGTTGGGGGCACCAAGCCAGTGGAGTGGCTGCGGTGGAGGTGGACAAACTGCGGGGCTTGCCATAGACAGGCTGTTGTATGCATCGATTTCATTTTGACAATGCATTCGGCACTGACCACAACCTGAGCAAGCACCAGTCTTCATGGTGATGTCGTCCACAGACCCGCAACCGCTTTGCACAGCTTCCGAAATGGCGCGGCTACTGACATTGGCACAAATACATACAATCACGGCGGGTCCTCAAAGTGCGTTGAACTTGAAGTTAATAATAATGATTCGCATTACTATAATCAAGAACTTTCTTGATGCACTTTGAGATCGTTGCTTTTATGCAGTTTGGGTTTTACTCAGAAACACCCATCATGGATTGCTCGTAATTCTGCAAGCCCACCCTGTCAATCAAGCTGAGCTGGGTTTCCAGCCAGTCGATGTGCTCTTCGGTGTCTTCAAGAATGACTGTCAAAATATCTCGAGACACGTAATCACGCTCGTCTTCCGATGTTTTGATGCCGTCCTTGATCGTGACTTGAGCTGCAGTTTCCATCTTCAGGTCGCTTTCCAGAATTTCACGGGTGTTTTCACCAATCATCAACTTGCCCAAATCTTGCAGATTGGGCAGGCCATCGAGCATCAGCACACGTTCTATCAACAAATCGGCGTGCTTCATCTCGCCAATGGACTCGTCGTATTCTTTTTTCTTGAGAACATCGAGCCCCCAATTGCCAAAAATGCGTGAATGCAGAAAATATTGATTGATCGCGGTCAGCTCATTCTTCAATTGCGCATTCAGTGCGGCGATTACTTTGCTAGAACCTTTCATTGTTCCTCCACTTGCCTTCAATTTCGCACAAGCTCAAAGTGTACAACGTCCATCAAGTGGTCTGAAACCCTTTCCTGATGCGCCTTTTAAAAAACCCTTGCTAAAACAAAAAAACTTAAAGATAATAATAATAGTTATCATTTACATATTTCTGAGTGAAATTACTGCGGGCTTACCGTTCAATCTCCTTCTCCGCAACAGTTGGCATTCTCATCGGTAAGCCCCCCTCGCTCGGACCCCCCGCACCAGCCAGCCGCCGCAAGCCCGTGCATCTAATTTCAAAGGATTGATGTCATGAAAAAAACCGCGCTGGTCGTGGCGATTGGCGCAGCTGTAGGTTGTCACCCGGCTGCATGGTCACAAAGCACCCAAAATCAAACGTCTACGCTGCAAGAGGTTCAAGTCACCGGGTTTAAGCGGGTATATAAGGAGCCCACCACCGACACAGCCCTGGGTTTTGAAGCTGACCCCATGAGCACGCCTTTGACCACCATCAGCATCCCTATCGATATTCTGGAAGACCAACAGGTCAACAATGTAGAAGATGCGCTGCGAAATGTCGCGGGCGTGACCAAATTCAAACAGGGCAATGGTGGCGAGGAAAAGTTTTCAATTCGTGGCTTTGACGCCTCTCAATCGCTTTACAAAGACGGCGCACGAATCAACAACGTATTCAACGCCACCAACATTGCCACCACCGAAACAGCTAACATTGAACGGTACGACATTCTAAAGGGCCCTGCCTCAATTCTTTATGGGCAGGGTGAACCTGGTGGCGTGATTAACTATGTTACTAAAAAACCAAAATTCACCGAGTACCGCGCAGCCGAAGTAATCGCAGGCAGCGACGACTATTACCGGGTGGAAGCAGATTTCACCGGACCACTCAGCGATACATTTGCATACCGATTGATTCTCTCCTCTGAGGACAGTGGCAGTCACCGTGACTTCACATTCCGGGATCGTCAGCTTGTAGCGCCGTCACTCACCTGGAAACTCAGCCCTCAAACACTGGTGACTGCACAGTATGAGTACATCACCGACACCTACACTCAAGACCGCGGCCAGGTGCTCGATGGCAACAATGCCACAGGCTATTTCTACAGTGGCCGTCTGAATGGCACCCAGTTCTACGGTATTCCCGGCTGGAACGAAAACACCGAAAGCGACTACAACCGGTTTGCCTTGCTGGCCGAACACTTCTTTGACGATGGCTCATCAATTACAGCCAACTATTCACGTACACGGGTTGATAAGACGCTGTTTGACTCAAGCCCCCGGGCAATCGGTCCAAATGCACAAGTAGTTGCGGACAACGGCGATGTGGCTATTCGTGCTTCGCAGCAAGGCGGACAGGGCGAAAGCGACAACATGGTGTTGAAATACCAATGGCAACTGGATGGCGGCGAACTGTTTGGGCAAGCTTTAAGTCACCAGCTCCTGATTCAGGGTGATTACGAACGCATTGTGAACAACACAATTTCAGCTTCTGGCACCCAAATCACTTACAACGTGAATACAGGGCAGTACAGCGGAATTCCCCCTGGTGGTGTGGTTGTCGGCCCATTCAACCAAGGCGGCAGTAGTGCTCGCCAACAGGGTATCGTCATTCAGGATCTGATCTCTATTGGTGAAAAATGGAATGTATTGGCTGGTCTACGCAGCACTCAATTTGAAGATCGCCAAGCCGGTGTTGACAGCGACGACATGTCACCCCGTTTCGGTCTGGTGTACAAAGCCACAGATTCCTTGTCCTACTACGGCAGTTGGGCGAAAGGTTTTACCCCAACCACCGCGACTGGCTTTAACCCAGTCACCGGCAATGGCATCGGTGGTGCTCCTCTTGACCCGGAACGCACTGAGCAGTACGAACTGGGCATTAAAAAACAACTGTTGAACAAACAACTGGACATTACGGCTGCAATTTTTGATTTGCGCAAATCCGATGTGGCGGTTACTGACCCTGCATCGTCTGGCTTGCCAGCAAACGAACAATGGTCTACCAACTTGGGTGAAACTCAAACTCTGGGCTTCGATATTCAAGCCATCGGCAAGCTTAATGATGAGTTCCGTGTGATTGCAGGCTATGCCTACTTGGACAATCAACTGGTTGCAGTTGATCCGTCACTAACCGGTCAGGAAGGCAACGCCTTGCCGGGCATACCTGAGCATTCCGGCAATTTGTTCGGCGTGTATGAAGTACAGCGCGGCCAATACAGAGGCCTGGGTCTGGGGCTTGGTCTGTTTGCTCAAACGGGTTCATTCGTTTCAACAGAAAACCGGGCCAAATACGATGGTTGGGCACAACTCGACGCCTTGGCCTATTACAAAGCAGATGGCTGGAAAGTGCAGTTGAATCTGAAGAACATCACCGATGAAGAATACAACTTCGCTCAGGCGGGTACCACCACTGATTCATTTGGTGCTGTGCGCGTGGGCACCAGCACTCCAAGAACCATCAATGTGAGTCTGTCAGTCGAGTTTTAAAGGCAAAGATCTGCTAAACTCTTATTGATATTAATTCTCATTCACAATATTGAAATTTATGAATCCTGCTTGCTGATTCAACAATCAACAAGCAAGATCAACGCAAATGATTCAATGAACACAACGCTGCACACAACATCCGTTCCAATGAGTGCCCAAATGAGCAACCAGTCGCAATTAATCGGCAACGCCGTCATCTTCATTGGTGTTGTGATGTTGCATGCGTTGGGTTTGGTATGGGCTGCGCAAGAGCTCAGTGTCAGCGACCCTGTCATTACCTCGCCCAGCGTAGTCGGTGTATTGGTGGCTCCTGAACCCGAACCGGCGCCACCACCGCCAAAACCTGTACCACCACCGCCCAAACCCGAGCCCAAGCCAGTGGTGAAACCCGAACCCAAGCCGGTACGTAAACCAACACCCAAGCCCGCACCAAGGCCTGAGCCAGTGCGTGAAGTGGCCTCGGAGCCTGTTCAACAAGCAGCGCCCGTGGTGCCCACTGCACCGGCACTGCCTGTGCAGGCAACACCTGCACCCGAAGCACCAGCGCCGGTGACACCACCCCGAACCGACGCAGCGCACTTAAACAACCCGGCACCTCAATACCCCGCGCTGTCGCGCAGACTGGGCGAGCAGGGACGAGTCTTGCTGGATGTCTACATTTTGCCCAATGGCGCTGTAGGCGAAATCAAACTGAACCGTTCAAGCGGCTTCACACGCCTGGATGAAGCCGCGCTTCAAGCGGTGAAAAACTGGAAATACGTGCCAGCCAAACGAGGCGACAAGCCGATTGCGTTTTGGTATGTGCAACCCATTTCCTTTGTATTGAATAACTGAGAACATTGAAATCACAAAAGGAATCATTGATATGGAAAACAACCCCTACGGCATGGCGGCCATGTGGGCCCAGGGCGACTGGGTCATCAAAGGTGTGGCATTGTTGCTCTTGGTGATGTCGATTGCATCGTGGTACGTCATCATCAGCCGAAGTGTCCGACTGTATCGCCTGCGCAAAAACGTGGGCACAGTGGCCAAATTCTGGCACACCCACAGTTTTGCCGAAGGCTTGCAGGTACTGGGCAAAGACACAGGCAACCCGTTTCACCACATGGCCATTGAAGGCCAGGCCGCGGTGAACCACCACAGCACCAACAAAGACGACCTGCATGGGCAAATCAGCCTGGCCGACTGGCTAAGCGATGCGTTGCGTGGAGCGATGGACGAAGCGGCAGAGAAACTTCAATCCGGCCTGTCCATTCTGGCCTCGGTGGGCTCAACCGCGCCATTTGTGGGTTTGTTCGGAACGGTTTGGGGAATATACAACGCGCTGGTTGGTATTGGTGTGTCAGGCCAGGCCAGCATCGACAAGGTGGCCGGCCCAGTGGGCGAAGCACTCATCATGACAGCCTTTGGCTTGGCGGTTGCGATTCCCGCCGTGTTGGGCTACAACGCCCTGACCCGCGCCAACAAAGGCTTGCTCAGCAAGCTAAACCGCTTTGCCCGCCAGTTGCACGCTTATTTCCTCACCGGCTCCCCCATGCAAAAAGATTCAGCGGTGCGGACCATGCCCATCAAGAAGGAAGCCTGAACCATGTCGTTCAATTCTCACGACGATCAGCAGGAAATGAGTGAAATCAACATGACGCCCTTGGTCGACGTCATGTTGGTGCTGCTGATCATTTTCATCATCACCGTGCCAGTGATCACGCATTCAGTGAAGGTTGACTTGCCACAAGCCAGTCAGCAACCCACCGAGGTGAAACCCGATGTGGTCACGCTGACTGTGCAACGCGACGGCAGCCTGCAATGGAATGAAGAAACACTTTCCCTTCAAGACGTGACCCTGCGGTTTGAAGCGGCAGCCAAACAGGAAAAGCAACCTGAACTTCGGATTCAGGGTGATCGGCAGGTGGAATATGAAAAAGTGGTTCAAGTGATGGCCGCAGCGCAACGCGCTGGCATCGAGAAACTTGGCTTCATCACGGAACCTCAAACCACCCCATAAACATGGGGGAGCGTCAAGAACTGGCGCACCACTACGCTTGCGTCACAACCATGAAAAGCGTGTCCGTTATACTGGGTGCTTATTGATATAAATACGCCCGTCTCAGGGCCTTACTGTGCGCGAACGCGCTTTATTGGTAGCCAACATCATGAGCAACTCGGTCAAGCAACCTGGTTTTTTGTCACGCAGCGTAGGTCCGTTGCACATCAACCTGGACAGGCAACTCTACGACGCAGATCACATCACCCAATTCGAGGAAAGCCCAGCCAACAAACGGCTGGCCGATTTCACCCATCGAATGTTCAATGGTGAAGAGGTCAACCCGACCGAGCACCGCCCAGCAGGGCATTGGACCTTGCGCGCATGCACCAACCCCCAGGCCTACCCGCTAACGGTGAAACTACAACTCAATGGGCGCGATGAACTGGCTTTGGCCCGTGAGGTTCAGCAACGCATGGAGACCTTTGTCGAGCAGGTGAGAAACGCGCGCTACACCACACCCGACAACCAGCGCTATGAGCATGTGCTGCACTTGGGCATTGGTGGATCAGACCTTGGCCCGAGACTGCTCAATGACGTGTTTCGTCGCCTGGAACTTGGCACCACACCCGCACTGAATATCCAGTTTGTGGCCAACGTGGATTATCACGAAATGAAGGCGGCACTGGCTGCGCTCAACCCGAAAACAACGCTGGTGATCATTGCAAGCAAATCGTTCAGCACGCGCGAAACGCTTCACAATGCGCAACACATTTTCAAGTGGCTTGATGATGCAGGCCCGCAATACCGTGAAAAAGCACTGGTGGCTGCCACCTGCAAGCCGAAAAAAGCCATGGAGCAAGGTGTCGCCAGCGAGCGTATTTTCGAATTCAGTGAAACTGTGGGGGGGCGCTACTCCCTGTGGGGCCCAGTCAGCATTGGCGTGCGCATGGTGCACGGCAACCTTGTGTTTGACGAACTGCTGGAAGGCGCAGCACTGATGGATGGGCATGTGCTGACCAGCAAGCCCACGGATTGCCTGCCAACCCTGTTGGCTTTGTCAGACCTGTACAACCTGGAACAAGGCATCGCTTCGTTAATGCTCAGCCCCTACGATTCACGCCTGGAAATGCTGATTCCCTACCTGCAGCAATTGTGGATGGAATCCCTGGGCAAAGGGGTTGACCTGCAAGGGCAACGGCTGGACAGGCCAGCTTGCCCCATGCTGTGGGGCGATGTGGGCACCAATGGCCAGCATGCGTTTTTCCAGATGCTGCACCAGGGCAGAACAGCCAGCTCGGCTGAGTTGATCGCCATCGTTGAGCCCGCACACGATGAAGAGTATTCGCATCGGGTTTTGCTTTCACACGCACTTGCCCAAAGCGAAGCCTTTTGGGTTGGCCGTTTGAATAGCGAGGAAGAATGGGCCAACACCGACATCAATTTCAAGGCCTGCCCGGGTAAACGCCCTGTACAAATGGTGTTTCTGGACGCCCTCACCCCCTATAGCCTGGGTGCACTGCTGTGCATGTGGGAACATCGAACCACCGCGCTGGCGGCCATGCAAAACATCAACCCCTTTGACCAATGGGGTGTCGAACTGGGCAAAGGCATTGCAGAACAGCTTGAATTGAGCATTCCACCCGGCGACACCGAAGCGACCGATTCCGTCTCGGCTCACCTCATCGAGCACTTTTTGAAACGCAAGCCGCATGACTGATTGGCAATGGCAAGCCCTGGACACACCGGCCTGTAAACTGGCTGAAAGCCCACGTTACGCGCACGGACAATGGATGTGGCTGGACATTGACAACCGCCAGCTACACCGAATTGCACACAGCGATCCGTTTACCACTACATCGAACAACTCCGTTGGCAACCGGGTGCAAAGCCATGCATTGCCCGACGACATCGGCTGTGTATTACCAACCCCCGACCCCGATGTGCTGGTGGCTTTGGGTCGGCAAGGCGCATGGCGCATTGAATTTGACGGACAAACGCCATCGTTCCAACTCCAATTGGCAGCACCATTTGATTCCAAAAAACATCGCTTCAACGATGGGCGCGCCGACCCCACAGGGCGAATCTGGATTTCAACCCTTGTTGACGCGCGAAGCCCACCCACTGCGGCCTTGTACAAAATTGAGAATGGCCACGCCAGCAAAGAAATTGGCGAATTGATTGTGGGCAATGGCCTGGCCTTTGGCCCAAGCGGGCGTACAGCCTTTCTCAGCGACACCCGGCACAAATGCATTTGGCGATTCCGGTTCGACGCAAAGCAAGGCACCTTGAGCGAGCGCACGCTGGTGCACCAATACACCGAAGGCACTGCACGCCCCGATGGCGCTTGTTTCAGCCGCGATGGCAGCTACTGGGTGGCCGTTCTTGAAGGTTATCGCCTGGATCGTTTTTCAGAAGCGGGCGAACTGCTGGAGCAGATCGCCCTGCCCCTGGCCAAACCAACCATGCCCTGTTTCGGCGGGGAAAACGGCAATGTATTGATGGTATGCGCGGCCAAAGAAAGCGAAACCCACCCCAACCGGGCTGGCTTTGAGGGCAAACAGGTGATTGCCTGTACTACCCCCTACACCGGCTTGGCCGAACACTTCGCAGACGCAACCCATTTGCAGGGCTGATCCGCAGGCCAAACACTCCGCTTTAACGAAACGCTGGTGAGAACCAACCCGCTTGCGAACCAGCGGGGCGCGCAGGCAGAGGCTTGCCACCCACAATCTTTTGCGTGGCGCTGCCATATTGCAGCCAGGTTTGCGTGGGTTGCGTGCCCAAGCCCGGCTGGCTGTAATCACACACACCGTCCGGGAAAATGGCTTTCACTTGCTCGGCAAACGCAGCGGCATCAAGCACCGTGGGCGCACCTGCGTAATCTGCAGGGTCCACAGGTTTGAGCACGCACTTGTTGGCCAATGTGCGAATGTCATCGCCTGCAACAGTGCGCGGCGTACCGAAACGGGTCTGCACCAGCACATGCTGCAACTCGGCAACAGGCCCGGTCAACTGCGAAGACTGGCCCGTTGGGTCCATGGATGAAAAGTCGAGCCCGCACACCTGGTTGCTGACCACGTCAAAAATCTGCCCCGCCTCGGGTGGCGGTTTTGGAACGCTGCGCGAGTTCAGGTTTGGAATGATAGGCTCGGGATAGAACAAGTTGCCACTGAGCGGCACAAACGGGCCTTCATCAGCGTATATGCTTTGAGCCGACAAACACTTGTCGCGAGCGGATGCTGGTTTATTGGCCACCACTTTTTCTTCAATGGGTTTGTCGCTGTCATCGGCCTCCATGGCGGCCAACCAACGGTCCATCACCAGCAGGGCTTCTGTGCTGTAGGTTGAATCGCCTGCCAACACCAACTGGCCAAACCAGATCACATGATTGTCAAAGTGGCCTTGCGTCGCCTTCAAACGCGCCCGCATCTGCCAGCTGTGGAAGGCATCGTGGGCAATGCCGGGGTCAGGGCCACGTAAATCAATGATCGGAATGTTGGCCATGTGCTCAGCCGTATTGATGGCGCCGGTTTTGTAGGCGTTGGTCAATGCAAGCGGATCGGCCACCAAGCGCTCAGGCACCCGTTGAATGTCCACATCAAAACCACCAATGTTGCGGTTCAAATCCAGAAACTGATCGGCTGTCAGGGTGCCTTGGCGCAACGCGTTCAAACCATATTGCACGCCCACGTTGTCCAAAGGAATCCCGCCGAAACCGCGCCCCAGGGCCTTTTCGTTGGCAGTCCATACATCTGGAGTGCGCAGACCGAATTGCGTGCTCATGTAATCAATCAAGCCGCAGCGCAACCCACCCGGGTTGTTCACTGGGTCGTAAGGCACTGCACCACCATTGAGGTTGCGGCAATTTTGCGCGTATGGATAAGCCTTGGGGAAGAAGGCGTTGTCTGACAGCACAGGGTTCACAGGCAGGTGGCCATACACCGCACTCCACTGCACAAATGGCAAAAATTGGGGATTGAACTCAGGAAACTGACGTGAATTGCTTGCTTCATTCACACCAGGATAGCGATTGCCAAAATAGGAGTTCAACAGGTTGTAGTCGCCAAACTGCGTGGCTGTGGTCCATACATCCGGGTATGAACACTGCACGATGATGCCCTGGTAAATACCGGGAAACGCATTGGCGATGTGCTGCTGTGCAATGGCACCGCCTGAGCAACCTGTGCCTATGGTGTAACGAAGCTCACCGTACTGTTCGACAATGCGCTCTTTGGCCATCACCAAGGATTCAGCCGCCGTCACCAGGTTCAAATTGTGCCCAAGGTTGGCCAACGCAGTGGACAGGGTCATGAAACCACGCCCAAGCGCCACGGTGATGCTGTCACCCAACAGAAACTCGGCGCCGTCAGGCGCGGTGCCGGAAATGTCGCCATTGGGTGGGTTGCCTGGTCCAAAAGTCACGCCCACATTGCCGCCGTGGTGAACCAGCAACTTGTGGTTCCATTGGGCCTGCGGCTTCCAGGGCGTCCACTCTTCCTTGGGGTTGAAGAGGGTGCGAATTTGGTAGCGATCGCGGTTTTGCACACCACGCTCGGTTCGAATAATGAACGGCACAGTCACCCCCGCGTCGGTGGTGGTCACTGCGATTTCACTGTCTGCTGGCGGGTTTTCCGGGTCGTAAGGCAGGAAAGTGGGGGCAAACTCCTGGTCGGGTAAGCTGGAATTGGTCAGAAAATGCTGCAGCTTGTCTGCTGGCAGGTAGGAGAAACTGTATTCCGGTGGCTGATTGCACTGGGCATCCACAGCCTGCTGGTTGTTGCAAGTCCAGGGTTGCACCTGGGGCCCAGAGAACACAGGCCCGCCATTGGGGTGGTTCACCACGGTGGTGGTCAGCTTGCCTTGGCTTTTCAAAACCGCACTGATTTCATTCTCGCCCAGAGCCAGACCGCTTAAGATGCCCATGTAACGACCATTCTCGCGCATGGCGAACTGGTCGCTGACATCAACGGTGCCCAGCTTCACCTTCACGTTCTGGAGGTTCTCAGGCTTCTCAGCCACGATTTCAATTAACACATTGTTGTCACTGATCAGATCAGCGCGGTTAGACAACACTCGAATGGCGTCGCCCGCATCGGGCTGAACGGGCTCATTTTCATTGGGGCCCGTGCCACCACCGTTGTTCCCGGTGCCACCTCCGGCAATGTTGGTCGAATTGTCGCTGTTGCAGGCAACAAGCAAAGCCAGTGTGCACAAGGCCACGGCGGCGTGATGAAAAGGTCGCATGATCGGTCTTTTTGTTGAATTGTCTCCAACACTTGATACCGACAATATGTGTTTTCAGATTCAGCGTGAATCGCCACCCAAAAAATCTGCAGCATGCTTTTTGGGCATGATGTGGATCAAGCCCAATTCCATTTCGAGCAAGCGCTCCTGCCCACAGGTCAAGCCCAAACGCTGCGCACCTGACACCACCACACTGAACTTCTCAAAAGGTGCGATGGTCATGTTCAAATCGACCAGACTGAGTTCACCGAGATCACGCAAAACATCCACACGCACAGGCAACAACACGAAGCCGGGGCGGGCCTGGGGCGCAGTGCCTTGCAACACTGGCAACAGGGTAAGGCCGTCTGAGGGTATCACCCAACTGACGGGAAAGCCTGCCGGAATTTTGCCCTTGTCTTTCACCCACAAGGTGAACTGATTTTTCACCTCAGGTTGCTGAGCGTTCACGGCGTGAGTCCATTGCAGCACGCCCAAACCAGGCTCAGCAGCGGCCCCCTGCCAAGCGCCATGAAACCGGTTTTGAATACCCACCAAATCGGCCACCCGGGAGTTGCGGGGCCTGCGATGAATGTCAAAAGGCACGCCTTCTTGCAAAACCTCGCCACAGTCCAACACCACCAATTTGTCGCACAATCGGCAGGCCTCATTGAGGTCGTGGGTGACCAACACAATCGGAATGTTCAAATCTTTGCGCAGCTCTGCCAACAAGCGATATAACCCCTCACGGTTCATTTGATCCACAGCGGAAAACGGCTCGTCAAGCAACAACAAATCGGGCTCACGCGCCAGCGCGCGCGCCAACGCAACACGCTGCTGCTGCCCGCCAGACAACTTCGAAGGCGGGCGAAAGGCTTCCTCTCGGGTCAGGCGAACACGCTTGAGCCAGTCCAGCGCCTCCAGCGTGCGGCCCGGTTTGGGAACACCCTGCAGGGCCAAGGCCACATTGCCCACCGCATTGAGGTGTGGCATCAAGGCATAGTTTTGAAACACCAACCCCACCTTGCGCCGTTGTGGCTTCAGGTTCACGCCCTGTGCGGTGTCTAGCCAGGTCGTGTTGCCAACCTGAACAAGCCCTTTGGCAGGCGTCATCAAACCCGCCAACAAACGCAAAATTGAACTTTTCCCGGAGCCCGACGGACCGACCAAAGCCAGCAATTGCCCGGCGTCGCAGCTGAACTTGCCACTCAAAAACATGGGCTGTGTTTGCTCAAACTCCACCAACAGGGCTTTGTTGTTCATTAGTTCATCCGCCTGTTGCGCCGCCCAGAAAGCCACAGTGACACGACCACTGCCGCCATCGAAAACATCAGGAGGGCAAGCGACATGTGATGGGCAGCCTGCAAATCAAAACTTTGCACGCTGTCGTAAATCGAAATGGCCAATGTGCGGGTTTCACCCGGAATGCTGCCACCAACCATCAAAACCACACCAAATTCACCCAAGGTGTGTACGAAGGTCAGCACAATGGCAGAAAGCACACCCGGCCAAGCCAAAGGTAGTTCAACCTTCAGGAAAATGGCCCAGGTGGACAGGCCACTGACCTGCGCCGCTTCATTGAGATTGCGCGGAATGGCTTCAAACGCGCGTTGGATGGGTTGCAACATGAATGGAATATTGAACACCACCGAGGCGATCAACAGGCCCGTGAAATTGAACGTCAGGGACAGATCAAACTCGTCGGCCAACCATTGGCCAAATGGCGAACCCCTCCCCAGCACCACGAGCAGGTAGTATCCCAGGACTGTGGGTGGCAAAACCAGGGGCAACAAAATTGCGGCCTCAATCCAGGTTCGCCCTTTGAACGATGTTCTGGCCAGCCAGCGCCCCACCAACAAGCCAAGGGGAAGCAACACCAGCAAGGTGCAAAAGGCCAACTGGATCGACAGGGAAAAGGCAGCCCAATCCATTCAATGAGGTTTTTTCATCACGGGTTTGGTGGCATACGCCAACACATCGTACCCGTATTTTTTCAATACGCGCTGCGCAGGCGGGCTGGTCATGTACTCAAACAACGCCAAAGCGGCCTTGCTCTCAGGGTTGATGACCACCATGCCTTGCTTCAGTGGCTTGTGCCAACTGGCTGAAATCAAGCTGTAATGAACTTTGCCCTTCAGCTGAGGGGCCAAGGCAAGCGACAAGGCCACGATCGCCACCTGCGCAGAACCCGTGCTTGCGAACTGGGCCGCTTGGCCCACATTCTCACCGAACACCAGCGTGGGCTGAATGGACTCCCACAAGCCCACATGCTGAAGTGCTTCCTGAGCACGCATGCCATAGGGCGCCAGTGCCGGGTTGGCAATGGCCAGCTTGCGCAGACGGCCATCGGCCAAGGCTGCCTTCAAATCGGCCATGGCAGGGTCTGTTTTCACGGGGCCGCGCGTGGGTGCCATCAACACCAGCCGCCCCTCGCCGTACACAGTCATGGGCGCCATGGCGTGTTTTTCCCTCACCAAACGATCTGGAAACTCGGTGTCAGCCGCGAGAAACACATCGAAAGGGGCACCTTGACGAATCTGGCTGTAAAAGTTACCCGACGACCCATAGGTTGCCCTCAAGGTGTGGCCTGTGTCGCGCGTAAACAGTGGGCTGATTTCTTCAAATGCATGTCGCAGGGTCGACGCCACCGCCACGGTGGCCACTTCGGCCGAAGCGCTTGTGAACATCGACAACCCCAGCAAAACAAGCAGCGGTCGCAGAAACATGGACATGGATCGCATGGCTTTCACAGGGTGGTCTGATTCACGCGGGCAGACAATTGAGCTTCAGTTTCCACGCGTTCGGAATATCGATCAACCAGGTGTTGGGCGCGACCACGGGTCAAGCAGGTGAACTTCATCAATTCCTCCATCACATCGACCAATCGATTGTAATAGGCTGAAGGCTTCATTCGGTCATTCTCATCGAATTCCAGAAAGGCTTTGGCAATCGAGGATTGATTAGGAATGGTGATCATGCGCATCCAGCGGCCCAGAACCCGCAACTGATTGACGACATTGAACGATTGGGAGCCACCACACACCTGCATCACCGCCAGTGTTTTGCCCTGGGTGGGTCGTTTCGCCCCGCCCTTCAATGGCAGCCAATCGATTTGGGTTTTCATCACACCAGTCATGGCACCGTGCCGTTCGGGCGAGCTCCACACCTGCGCTTCCGACCAATCGGCCAGTTCTCGCAATTCAAGCACCTTGGGGTGTTCTTCGTTGGCCTCGTCCACCAAGGGCAAACCTGCGGGGTTGAACAGTTTGACTTCTGCGCCCATCAGCACCAACAGCCGTGCGGCCTCTTCTGCCGCCAGGCGACTGAAGGAGCGCGCCCGCAATGAACCATACAGAATCAACACCCGAGGCGGATGGGGCAATACATCGCCCAGCAATTCCCGATCAATGGGTTGAAAACAGCTTGCATCCAGATTGGGTAAATCATTTGCATCCAACATACCAGCCTTCCCTTTCACCTAGAACAACACAAAACTCAGTTCAGAAAAATAAATCACGGCCGCATAACGCAGCGTTTTGCCAATGCCCACCAATGCGATGAACACCCACAAGTTGACCCGCATGATACCCGCCACCAAAGTCAATGGGTCGCCACCGACAGGCATCCAGGCCAGCAGCAAACTCCACACCCCGTAACGTTGATACCACGCTTGCATCTTCTCAATTTGCGCGGGCTTGAAGTAAAACCATTTTTTGTCCTGAAAGTGCAGCAGATAGCGGCCCAGCACCCAGTTCACGACCGAGCCCAAAGTATTGCCGATCGACGCCACAATCAAGAGCCACAGGGCAGGTTCGCCGGCGCGAATCATGCCAAACAGCACCACTTCCGAATAAAAAGGCAGAATGGTCGCCGCCAGAAATGCAGACGAAAAAAGAATGAGATACGACACCAATCAAGCCTTTTCGTTGGGCGATGGTGGACGGTGCTGGCGCGCCTGTTGCACCAACCACTTGAACAGGCGCAAGTGCGTGGCCCTGTAAAAGAGGTATTCCGGGTGCCACTGCACGCCGATCCAGTGCGACCCGTCCATGGGCTCAATGCCCTGTACAAAACCGTCCAGGTCGCGAGCCACGATGCGCACACCATCGCCCAATTCCTTCACGGCCTGGTAATGCAGACTGTTGATGCGTAAACGGCTGGCTTTCGTGATTTGTGCCACCCGGCTGTTGGCCCGCAAAGCTGCGGTTTTTCGGGGCAACACGGTGCCCCGGTTGGAGGTGTTTTTTCGGCGCGCACGAATGTCGATGTGCAAACTGCCGCCCAAGCTGACATTGATCAACTGCGTGCCCCTGCAAATACCCAACATGGGAATCTTTTTTTCAAATGCGTAGGCAATGTGACGCTGCTCCAAGGCATCTCGCTGGGGGTCGTACTGCCCTTTAGGAACCGCCTCTTGGCCGTACAGCGAGGGGTGTATGTCGTCACCACCACTGATCACAATGGCGTTTAAACTGTCGATCGGGTAATGATGCCGCACGCTGAGCCTGACGGCTTTGCCGCCGGCCAACCACACCGCAAGGCGGATACAGATCCACGACGGCGACCACCACTTGGCATTGCCCGTTACACCGACAACAGGTTGTCGTGGATTTGCGTCAAGGTGCGATGCCAAGGTTCCTCCTTCAGATTGATCAGGTTGTTCTCATAGGCGAACCACTGCTCGGTCATGTTGGCCAGCCCGGAAGAATCTGCTGCAAGGTGTTCAACCACGCACCAAATGTTCCAGCTTTTGCTCAGTTGCCACTCTGGCTTTTCAATTTCACAGTTTGGCAAGCGGTAGTGGAACGTGGGGCGTGCATTCACCCGCTCGTCTTTCACGCCGTTCAACACGCGGGTTTCATCGATGAATTTGAACAGGGGCAGCATGTCCATGCCACGGTTTCGGGTTGGGTTGTACTTCAAGTAATCATCAACAATTTCCGGCAGGCTGGTGTCAGTGGTGTACTTCAACACCTTTGCGACATACGCTTTGGAATAATCGTCAATGTAGGGTGTCAGCCTGCGCACGGGGTCTACGCCGTGGGCTTTCACCAGCCAATGCTGCGCCAGGCAGTACGCCTGCAGATAAGGCACCACATGCTGCGGGCGCGTACTTGGCAATTCTGCATTGATGTGAACGCCAAATGCATACAGCAGGGAATCGGATGTACCCAAGGCACCCCGCTGTTGAAGATTGTGCACAATGTCGTTCAACACATCCAGGCGATCAATCGGAATGGGTGGGCACACCACCTCAAGAGGCACCACTTGCCGGGCCAATTCGGTCATGAGCGACATCAAGGCGTCTTCATCTTCGCCTTTTTCCTGAAGACGCTCACGGGCCATGTTCTTGGCAAAGGTCCAGTCCAGCTCGATCTTGAAATCACCGAATTCTGGATGTTTCACCTTGCACTCGGCTTTGGTATCGGCAATGATTTCACCATCAAAGGCTTCAGCCACCGCTTTGGCCGCGGTTTGCAGGTCTAGCCCGGCGAACTCCAGCTCAAAACCGACCTTGCGGGTTTGCTGCTCGTCGTTGACACGCCAAACCGGGGTGGCAAAAGGCACTTGCTTCAATTCGTACTCCTGTCATCACAAAAACAAACGGCGAGTACCGATGGTAACCCGCCGTCTTGAACACCTTCAGTGGACCTTAAGCATTCACAATAAGTTCAACTTCACATCCACGTTGCCACGAGTGGCGTTGGAATAAGGGCACACCTGGTGTGCTTTTTCAACCAGGGCTTGCGCCTGCGCTTTGTCCAGCCCTTCAAGCTTGATGTCCATGCTGACAGCAATTGCAAAGCCGACACCTTTTGGATTGCCACCAATACCCACCGTGGCTGTGATTTCTGGCTCTTTGGGCAACTTGATTTTGTCCTGACCAGCCACATGTTTGAGCGCGCCGATGAAACAGGCTGAATAACCGGCGGCAAACAACTGCTCTGGGTTGGTGCCCTGCCCACCGTTGCCACCCAATTCCTTGGGTGTGCTGAGGGCTACGTTTAGTCGCCCGTCATCAGTGGCTGACTTGCCCTCGCGACCGCCAGTGGAAGTTGCTTTCGTGGAATAAACGATATCCATAATGGACTCCTTTTTAATGGATTGAGATTTAGTTATTGCAATAACAAAAAGAGGTTATCGCAATGAACGAGAGACATCAAGCGTCAGATTCTTTCTGAACGCGATCACGCAAAGCATCAAGCTCGCCCTTCAGCGCGAGCAACTCTTCCGTGGTCATGCCACATTTGTCGAACACACAGGCGTGAACATCAACGACCTTGTCACGCAGGTTCTTTCCGGCTTCGGTCAGGTAGATTTCCAATTGACGTTCATCCTCGGCGCTTCGATTGCGTGTCAGAAAACCCTGCTCCGCCATTCTTTTGATCACCGGTGTTAATGCACCCGGCTGTTGCCCCAGTTGGCGGGCGATGTTGATCAAACTGACCCCGTCTTTCTGCCACAGGATAATCATGACCAAATATTGTGGATAGGTCAGGCCCAGCGGTTCAAGCAACGGTTTGTACACCTGGGTGACGGCCAGTGAGGTTGAATACAACGCAAAACACAGCTGATTATCCAGAGCCAAAGGGTTTTCAAATTTCATATTATGAGTTTTAACCTTATGTTTATCTCGCAAGTGTAATACTTGCCAGCCAATGAGTCACCTTTGTCTAAGTCAAATCAATACAGGCAAAAATCGAAGTATTGATTTTGTTGACTTCCAACTTTCTTTGATAATCAGGTTTACGTAACCAAAACGGCTGTGCAGACATTCAAGACGTACGCTGTGCTTATTTCATCAAGGTTTTGAATGCCTCGCAAGGATCGGGACGCGGATGCGGCTTGACCTGAATCGCATAATCAAACTCAGCCTGAGCGTTGTTTTCTAGCTCAACAAAACCATAAACAACCGCTTTTTCCAACATCGGTTCAGGCAACCAACGGGGCACCCCCAGAACGCGCCCCACATGGCCATTCCCAGCAATCAATAAAACGGAGCGCCCTTGATTGAACTGGTTAATCAGAACCTGGGCCATCAAAACATCGCGCGCCACTTGAGCGCGCACCATGTTTTCAGCCACGGAGGCGGGCAACATATTGCAATGCCCCAATTCGATGGCTTCTTGATGCCCCTGCTGCATGTCCGTCGCCATGGGCCTGTTTAAGTTGAACTGCTTGATGGTTTTGGGGTCAAGCGCGGCTGTATAGCCACCTTTGACGATTGCGTTGGCGTCTTCCCTGGACACGTTGGCTGCGAGAAGCGGCAGATGGTGGTCTATCGCCAATTGAATCAGCGGCTCGTACAGCGGCCAGTCCCAAGGTTGCACCCAAGGCTGGCTGTAAACGCACTGTGCAGTTTGGCACAGTTGAAGCGCTTCATCGAGCTGGGTTTGAGTGTCTCGATCGAACTGCTCCATCACCACAGCAGGCCGCCAACCCTGCTTGACCCACTGATGAATAAGGCTGAAACGTTGGGCGTGGGCATCCGGGTTGTCGTGCACCTCACCCATCAACACGACTGGCGCTGGTTTCGGCTGCGCCTCAATTGAGCTGGCACATGCTGAAAGAAACACACAAACCGCCAGACCCAAGCTTTTAAACCACGCCATACTGCCACCTGACTACATACAATGAAACTGAGGGTTCATTATGCTATCAAGTGGCTTCCCCACCAAACAAATCGCTCACTGATTCAACCAGCTGGCCGTTTTAGCCCAAATGGTCGAAGGCGATTCCTTGCCACTCATGATGCCGATGTGACCGCCGGGGCCGATGAAGAACTCGGTGGTGTCTTTGGGCAACACCTTGAGAATCGCTTTGCAACAAGCCACATTGGCCAGGTTGTCCGATTTACCCGCGATGGCCAACACTGGGGCCTGGATGTTCTCAAACCGGGCCAAGTCGTTGCCCACTTTGAACTCACCACGTGACAACTCATTTTCAAGCCACACGCTACAGAACCAATCGCGAATGGCACCGCCCGGATAGGCCTCTAGACTGTCAATAAACGCCGCTTGGTTGGCGTGTTGCGCCACGTAGTCGCGGTCATGCAGTTGGGTCAACAGGCTCCAGTAGCCTTTCAAGCTGCCCACAGGGTCAAGCAACTTGAAACCAATCACATTGGCCCAGCCCGGCGTGTACAACAGCTTGGCGGGCACTTTGCGAAAATCAAGACGGGCTTTGGTCAAGGCGTTGGCCAGGCGCTTGTATTGCTTGCCAATCGCACCATTGGCGTGGCCATCAATGGGTGTGCCGTGGGTCACAATTTTATGAATGTCGGTGTCTTTGAACAATGCGGTGTAAGCCAAGGCCATGCCACCACCCATGCTCCAACCCTGCAAATTCAGTTTTTGGCTGCCACTGTGGGCACGCACGGCCTTCAGGCAAGCAGGCAGGTATTCCTTGATGTAATGCTCCAAGGTCAGGCCGGCCTGTTTGCGCGTTGGCTTGCCCCAATCCACCAGGTACACATCAAAGCCCTTCGCCATCAAGTAGCGCACAAAACTACGCTCGGGCAACAGGTCGTACACGAACATGTTCACGGCCAAAGGCGCAATCAACACCAACGGAATCGGGTTTCGTTTGGTGCTGACCGGCACAGTTTGGTCGCCCACCGTGATTTCAGTGTCTGTCAGCGGCAAGTAGCGGCGCACACTGAAAATTCCTTCTTGATGAACCACCTCGAAAGGCGACAAACCTGCGCGAACCATGCCCTGCGCTTTAAACAAGCGGTGAAAGCTGTTGGTGGAAATGTGGCTGATGCGACGAAGACTGAGTGCACTGGACATGAAAAACCTGTTGAAGATCGAAACAATGACGCGAATATTAACAGCCTGAAGAGGTTTAACTGTGGGCACCGGGCTCTAAATGTTACCAATCGGTAACCACGATGGAAGCAGATTCAAAACCGAAGGTTTACTCTGCGACAAACAGCCCTCATGTTTGTACAATCAGGTTGGTTTATCGGTTAATTGTTGTTATTCACTATTATAAGAATTCGGGAGACACCACATGTTTCATGCACTTGAAGTGCTGTTTTTGCGCAGCTACATGCTGACATTCAAACTGGTCACCTTTTTAATGCCCTTCAAGTGGCCCAAGGTATTCGAAGGCAGCGGTTCATCGCTAAAACTGGTTGAACACATGGCAAAGGCCGGCCACAGCAATGTGCTGATCGTCAGCGACGCTGTGTTGGTGAAGCTGGGCGTGCTGGACAAAATGAAAGCCGAACTGGAAGCACGCAACGTGCGCTACGCCATTTTCGACGGCGTCGAACCCAACCCCAGCATCGCGCAAATTGACGCTGGCTACAAAGTGCTTGAAGCCAACGACTGCACAGCCATCCTTGCAGTGGGCGGTGGTTCGCCCATTGACGCGGCCAAGCTGATCGGCGCGCGTGCCAAAAACAACAAACCCATTTGGAAAATGACCGGGTTGTTTCGGGTGTGGCGCGGCATGTTGCCCTTGTACGCCGTGCCCACCACTGCAGGCACTGGTTCAGAGGTAACAATTGCTGCCGTGGTCAGCGACCCAGCCAACCAGCGCAAAGCCGCAGCTATGGACCTGAAACTGATGCCAACAGCAGCAGCACTGGATGGCGCACTGATGACAGGCCTGCCAGCGCACATCACCGCCGCCACGGGGATGGATGCTTTAACCCACGCTGTGGAATCGTTCATCTCGAAAAATGCGATGAAAAAAACCGACGCCAAAGCCATTGAGGCCACGCAACTGATCATGAAAAACCTGGCCACCGCAGTGAGCGACGGCAGCAATCTGGAAGCACGCCAAAACATGGCCCGGGCTTCACACTTGGCAGGTATCGCTTTCACTCAGGCGGGTGTGGGTTATGTACACGCTATTGCCCACAAATTCGGCGCGATGTACCACACACCCCATGGCCTGGCCAACGCCATCGTGATGCCTCATGTGCTGGACTATTCCCTGCCCAGCTGCGCAGAACGGCTGGCCGAGCTTGCGCGCCATTGTGGCATTGGCGCCAAAGGGGCCGACGATTTGCATGTGGCGCGTGAATTCATTGCCCGCATTCGCAGCATGAACGAGCAGTTCGGTATTCCAAGCACGCTGAGCACACTGAAAGCCAAGGACATTCCCGAGATTGCAAAATCTGCCATCAATGAAGCGCGCTTCACCTACGCGGTTCCGCGTTACATGACGCGTCAAATTGCAGAAGGGCTGATTAAAAACATGCTGCCTGCCTGACACTTTGCCAACACCAAATGCAGTTAAACTAGCGAGCCGGGCCCCGATGAGAGGCCCGGTTTTTTAATTTGCAGCATTTGGAGCAGTACATGGATTTGTTTGACGCCATTTATCAACGCCGAGCCATCAAGGCTTTCGATCCCGAATTCAAAATTTCCCCGGAAACAGAAACCAAATTATTTGAAGCGACCATTCAGGCACCCACCAGCTTCAATATTCAACACTGGCGTTTTGTGGTGGTTCGTGACCCTGCTTTGCGTGAAGAAATGCGCAAGCTGGGCAACGATCAATCACAAATCACCGATGCCTCTTTGCTGGTCATCATGACCGCTGACATGAAGGCATGGCAGAAGAATCCTCAACGCTATTGGGAAACTGCGCCCAAAGAAGTGGCCGATTTGCTGGTGAACTGGATGGGTCCTTTCCACGACGGGCGCGAATGGTTGCAGCGTGACGAGGCGCAACGCTCGATTGGCATGGCCATGCAAACACTGATGTTGGCCGCCAAGGCTGAGGGCCTGGACAGCTGCCCCATGATTGGTTTTGACATTGAAGCCGTGGCCAAACTGATCAAATTGCCTTCAGACCACGTGATGGGCCCCATGGTGGCCATTGGCAAGGGAACCAAAGCACCATGGCCCAAACCGGGCCAGTTGGGGCTGGATGAAGTGCTGGTTCAAAACACCTTCTAAAGCTTTTTCAAAAACGCAATCAGCGCCGCTTGATCTGCTGGCTTCAAATCGGCAAAGCGGCGCGCCGCACCCTCTGCTTCACCCCCATGCAGCTCAATGGCCAAGGCAAAATCGCGCCCGGCCCTGCCATCGTGCATCAGCGGTTTGGGTGTTTGGCCAACGCCCCACAGTGGCGCTGTTTTCCACTCGGTGCTCAAGCCCAAGCCTTCAGGTGCATCGTCGGCCAAAGCCTCACCCATGTCGTGCAGCAGCAGGTCGGAATACAACCAAACCTCACGGTCATTCAATGGTGGCGGTGCAAACGCGGATGTTTTCATCATCGGCGTGTGGCAACTGCTGCACTGAATGTCGTCGAACAAGGCCTGCCCGCGCAATGCCACACCCGTCAATTCGGGTGCAGGTGGCGGTGCCAGCCACCTTTGAAAATCCGCGGCCGCTTGGGTTTCGGCCAGGCTAACCGCCTCACCAACAAAGGGTGTACATGCCACAGGCGCGACATTGCCGCTGGGTCGAACGGGTGTAACGAATACCGGGTGGAACGTGGCGATGCCCAGTTCAGTTGAAAAGGCCCCTTGGGTGAAAGACTGCACATCCGCGACAAAGCCGCGCGCACCCAAGCGCCCAATCAATTGATCCTGAGCATTTGGATCGTTGATGCCGCCCGGAAACATCGCACCGGGCCGCCCACTCACCTCAGGGTTCTGTTGCGCACTCAGTAAACCGTTTTGAATCAAGGTGGCATCCGGGATGTTTTCAAGCAAGCCGATACCAAACAAATGGGGAGTGACCCGTTTCGTGCTGTCCAATGCATTGGCTGGAACTGTTTCAGCTTGAAGGTCGCAACCAGGCACTTCATCTGGAAACTCGTCAGACACCGAGCGGGCGTGTACGTGTGGAGCGCCATCGGCTTGCGTGACCAGACCCACGGCAAACTGCGGAGCAAGCAGCGTGGTGAAACGCTGAATGGTCGCAGTCGCCGAGGAACCGGTTCCACCCACAGCGGGCGCTCCGTGACATTCCGCGCAGCTTTGCCCGTTGAACACCGCACCCAAGCCGGTGCTGGGCGTGAACACCTTTTCAAACACAGCTTTACCGGCTTCAAAGCGTTGCATCTGTGCGGGTGTCAAGCCATCGATGGGTAAAACCCAGGAATTTTTGGAGCTGTTGTTTTGCGTGGCTTGTGTGCGCTGCGCCGCAGCGGTGGATGAGTTGCTGCTTTCAGACGTGCAGGCACCCAACATCAGCCCACACATCAACCCCAGCAACACGTGAATTGAAACACGGCTGGTTGAATTGACTTTCATATTTATAACGGCGGTTATGGTTTTACTCATGGTACTGACACGCAATTCAAATCGGATTCAAACCACGAAGAAACAACATCTTCAATGGTCATCTTGGGGCCTTTTCTGAATCTGCATGAGTGATACCAAGGTATTAAAAACAATGCCCACTCAACGGTTTGATGCTTCATGACGCCCCTGCTTTCAAAAACCCTGCGCATTGCCATCGCTTTTACCCTACCCACAGCCATCGCGGGCTGTTTCGGTGGAAACGACGACACGCCCACCACCAGCAGTCGAACCGGACCCAGTGAAAACGCGGGGTTCAACGAATTTGTGGACACCACCGGCCTGCAGTGCGCCCTGACCGACCCCAACTTGAGGATTGGGGAGGGGCAAGACAGCCCTTCCCCATCACCAGCCCAAACACCCAACCAAACACGTATTCCCCAGCAGGGCTTGAATTCCGGGGCATGCCAAGGCAACACTGCCTTCACCATGGGCACGGGCATTGTAGACATCACTGGGCCAGCCGCAGGCTCGGTGATGATGGGTTATGAGTCGCCAACGCACGCCAGCCTGGGTATTCACACCCGGCAATTTTCCCGTGCGTACGTTTTGGGTTCACCCTGCAATGGAAAACGCGTGGTGTACGTTGTCAATGATTTGGGCATGATTTTTCACGCGGTTCGCCAAGGCGTGTTGAACCGCGTCGCAGCCGACGCGGAGCTCGCCAAGTTCTACAATGAACAGAACATCATGCTCAACGCCACCCACACCCATGCAGGACCCGGTGGCTACGCTCACTTCACAGCCTTCAACGCATTTCGCCTGGGCCATGACGAAGCGGTGTACAACTTCATTGTAGACGGCATTGTGGAAGCCATTCGACGCGCACACGCCAACCTGCAAGCCAACCCCGAGCCCGGACGCCTGCTGGTGAACAATGGCGAACTGCTCAACGCCAATGTCAACCGATCGGCCATTGCCTATGATCAAAACCCACAGGAGGAGCGCAACCGCTACCTCAACCAGCGTGGCGAAAGCCAGAATGTGAACAAAGAAATGGCGCTGTTGAAGCTACGCCGGGCAGACAACACGCCGATTGGGCAGATCAACTGGTTTGGCGTGCACCCCACCACCACTGGCAACACGAACCCGTTGATTTCAGGCGACAACAAAGGCTGGGCGGCATTGGCCTTTGAAAAACTGATGGGCACACGCTACGACGCAGAGCCTGGCGAGAACACCTTCGTGGCTGCATTTGCCCAAACCGATGAGGGCGACAGCAGCCCGAACATTTTTTTCAAAGACAAACCCTTTGAGGAACGGGGAGGCTCGACCGATGAATTGAAAGCGGTCGAAATCAATGGCAGCAAACAGTTGGCGCGCGCGTTGACCTTGTACCGGGATGCCAACCAGCTGGTGAAAGGCGGCGTGAACTTCGCGCAATTTCACGTGAAGATGGACGAGGTTGAAATCACAGACCCGGTTATTCTGAGTTCACTGAATCACCCGGACAACCTGGACAGCGCAGTGAAGAAAACCTGCACCGCAGCGATGGGTGTGTCTTTTGGAGCGGGCGCAGAAGATGGCCCAGGCCCCACAGTGGAAGGCGCGAGTTGCACCAACCGCACCGACCCTGAGCGCTTGAGTCGGGATCTGGCTGCACTGGCAGCCGGCAAATTGCCGCCCGAGGTGCTGGCCACCGCCGTGTTGTGCAATCAGAACGATTTGCCTTTTGACGCCGTACCAGCGGGCACCAGCCTAAGCTGCCAGGCCGAAAAGCCAGTGTTGTTTGTGTTGGGCCCGCCACTGAACTTCAGCAACAATGTGTTGCCCTTTCAATTGTTCACCATTGGGAATGTGGCGGTGCTGGGCTTGCCCTGGGAAATCACCACTATGGCTGGGCGGCGCATTCGCCAAACCGTGCTGGAGGTGCTGGAACCCCAAGGCATTGACCAAGTCATCATCAGCGGCTTGAGCAACGACTTTGTGAACTACCTGACCACTCGCGAGGAATATTCAATCCAGCAGTACGAAGGCGCATCCACTCAGTTTGGCCCTTGGACGCTGGCTGCAGTTCAGCAGGAAAGTCGTCGCTTGGCCTTGAGCCTGGCTGCGGCAGAAGCACCACCAGCAGGGCCGCCTCGCACGGTCACGGCCAACCCGGTGCCACGCCCGCCCTACTTGCCTTTCGATCAAGCACCCAGCGGCATGGCTTTTGGCGACGTCACCATGGCTCCACCGCCCAGTGTGGTTGCCGGCAATACAGTCACCGCGCAATTCCAAAGCGCACATCCCAGAAACATGAACACACGTGGCTTGGCTTTGGTTGAAGTCGAAAAACTCAACGCACAAGGTCAGTGGACGACGCACACCCACGACCGGGCACCTGAGTTGTTGTTCCGTTGGCAACCCTTTGATGAGAACCCCTACCTAAGCCCGGTTCCGCTGCCCGGGTTCGTGTCCAACGCCTTGGCTGAATGGAAAATCCCCGCCAACACGCCGACGGGAACCTACCGGATCAAACACCGAGGTGTGGCCGTACCGAATGGCACAGCGCAGGCGTTTGAAGGCGTGAGCGAACCCTTTGAAGTGAAAGGCACGGGCGCCAGTTGTGCGGATGGCCGCGTGCTGTAATGAGCGTCACTCCACCTGCGTGCTGCATTCAGCAGCCGTGGGTGTGTGGTGGCAACGCACGCGTTTCAACAAAGTCATCATGCGTTTGTCGTACACGCCTTCCTGAGTCAATTGAACACGCGCTTGCTGCATCATGGTGTTGTACTTCACTTGGTCAGCGGCACTGACATTCATCCAATAACGACCAGGTACCTGCTGTTCAATGGTTTGAACGGCCGCGATGGCCTGGTCAATAAACCCCAAACCAAACTTGCGCATTTTTTTCAAGCGCTCATCCAGATCAGGCACTTCCTTTTCAAGCCGCGTGCGGTTGATCACCGCTGAACCGGTCACATTCAACAAGGGCATGGTGTACACGCCACCCCGCGTGCCCAGGCCTCGATACAGTTCAAGCGGCGCAAAAGCCACGGCTGGCGCGGCCACAATGTCCACCACCCCGTTGTTGAACTTTTGAGCAAAGTTGGTGATGTCGCTGGGCACCGCCTGCGCGCCCAGTTGCTGAATCATTTTGGCTTGGCTTTTGTCCCAATCCATGACCGCCACTTTTTTGCCAGCGGCTTTTTCAATCGAATCGATGCTGCGGTCGTTAACCATCACGTAAGCCGCCCCCAAAGGCGCCATACCCACCACCTGATATTGCCCTTGTATGGACAATGGGTACAAGGAATCACTGCCCATCAACACTTGCAAAGCAGTTTTCAAATGAGCGTAACTGGGCACTGCACCCACAGCGTCGAAACTGCCCATGAAGGAATTGAATAGCCGGGCACGCAGGGTTGTGATCCCCACTGCCTCACACTGGCCAGTGCGAAACGATTCTGTAGCCACGGTTTCATTGGTGTGAGCAATCAATTCAGCGAACACATTCCACTTGCGGGCTTCCAGCGCAATGTCTTGCGCAATGCTGTACACAGGCCCCGCTTTTCCCAAGATGTCAAAAATACAAATTTTTAAATGCAGGGGTTTGTCCAGCGGTTTCATCTCATTCATGAGTTGGCGGGACACCTGCCCGACCAAACCTGGTGGAACTGAAAGCGGCTCTTGCGCACTACCCTGAATAGGTGACAAACACACTATTGTAAACAATAAAACGATAATATTTTTATACATTGAATCGATTGACCCTTGTGTGTGAACTGCGTTTACGGGTATAACAATGTAGTTGGTGCCCTGCTGCTTGGCTGTTTAAGCAGGCCCCCGACACAATCAGGCCAACGGCGGCTTGAATTGAAACGGGATTACAAACAATGAATGCAAAGTTAGAAAACACTGCATGAAAATTATTGTTTTAGAGGACCACTTGGCCATATCACAGGCTGTGGTAGACCTCATCAGCGCCTTCTGCCCTGTACCTGCTCAAATCCAGACTTTCTACACCTTGACCGCACTCAAGAAGCATGGTGTGTCTGGCGATTTGTTGATTTCTGACCTTAGTTTGCCAGATTCTGATGCAAGCAACACCGCGCAGTATCTGTTAGAGCTGCTTGGCACCATTCGCATTGTGTGTCACTCATCCAAGTTTGACGTAGGCGAAGAGCTGGCACAAAGCAGCAAGGGCGAAATCGAATACGTCAAAAAGGGTCTGGAGCATGACAAGCTGTGTGAGATCATCAAAAACCTGGCTTAAGCCCGGTTCATCGCTACAGGGTGTGCAGATACTCCAGTAATTCTTCTTTTTTGGGCGGTTTGCTCAATACCTTTTCAACCCAGGCAACTTCCTCTTCTTGCAAGGTCATCTGGCTACCCCAACCGGTGAGCAATATGACGGGAATGCGCTCAGACACCGCCTTGACCCGTTTGGCCAACTCGTGTCCGTTCATGTCAGGCATACCCAGATCAGTGATTACCAAATCGAACATCTCATCGCGCTGTACGCAATCGTGTAAGGCTGCCAAAGCGCATTTCGCAGATCCCACAGCCAACACATGATGACCCGCATCACTTAGCACTGCATACAGCGCAGAAAGCACGCTCTCATCGTCATCCACCAAAAGAACGCGCTTCTTGGACCTTAGGCCTGGAGTATTGAACACCACCGTCGAGGAATTATCCAACTTGGCTTCATGCTCGCCCATTTGGACCTTGATCCCTATGCTGGTGCCCACACCCTCTTCGCTATTCACCAACAATTGCCCACCCAAGCGCTTCACAATGCCATACACCATGGACAAGCCCAAGCCAGTGCCTCGCTCACCTTTGGTGGTAAAAAAAGGCTCGAGGCAACGGCGAACATTGTCCTCGGACATACCCACGCCGTTGTCGATGACCTTCACGCATGCGACAGGGCCGTCTGGGTTGCTTTCAATCTGGGTGACCAGTTCAATTTCTCCGCCATTGGGCAAGGCATCCACCGCATTGAATATCAGATTGGTCAATGCCTCGCGCAACTCAGACTCTGGCGCATTCAAATGCACAGGCTTTTGACTCAGACGGGTTTTCATATCTATGTGAAGCCCGTTCTTGAAGGGAATGGTCTCCCAGCGAGCACGCGTCAGTTCGATTACCTCCATGCAAAGCCGATTCAGGTCAGTCGAGTGATAGCCGCCCAGGTGCTCCCGGCCTTTGGCGAAACGACCCATGCGCTCCACGGTTCTGGCCACGTCGTCAATGGCAATCTGAACCGTTTTTAATTGACTGCGGCCCTTGTCAGTCAATGCCTTTTCCGTCATCAACAAGGATTCGGTGTACAAAGCCGCTGGCGAAATGGCGTTGTTGATGTCGTGGGCAATGCCACCGGCCATTTCGGCAAGCGCTCGCAAGCGCTCTTGTTGAAGCACCAGGTCTTGGGTTTGGGTCAATTCCTCATAGGCATTTTTAAGTTCGTTCAACAATTCTGCCTGAGCCAAGGCGAGCGAGACATGCTCACCAAGCTGGCGCAGGAACTCGCGCTCATCAGCAGTGTAGGCGGCCCCTCGATACCTGGCCGTGACCATTACGCCCACCACATTGTCGCCTTTCTTGAGCGGCACGATCACCATGCTGTTCAGGTGCAACTTGTCGTGAACATCTCGCGCAATGGGGCAAAAGGATTCAGCCATTTGTTCCTGGTAAACAAACTCACCTGCACAAGCCACTTCCAGATGTGTTCCAGACAGGTCAAACAACGTCAACTCACTGACTCCGATGGAATCGGCCATAAGGCGCGTATTGTCGGAAAAGGATTTAATGGCCACAACTTGCTTCACCGAATCATAGGCTCCCATGAAGCAAAAATCCGATGGCAATTCTTTTTCAAGCGCATTGACCACCACGCTGTAAATGTGACCAATATCCGACCTTCGACCAATGGCCTGGGTGATTTTGTTGAGCAAGTTCATCTTCAACAATTGCGATTCGCTTTTTCGGGTCATTTCAAGCAAATGGCTGACATCCGTTATGCCGCCAGTCATTCGGATGGCCTGGCCATGCTCATCACGAATGATGTAACCTCGATCCACCACATCGGCCCAGGTCCCATCGGCCCTGGCGAAACGGTACTTGTCGGTCCAGTAGTTTTCCCGGGTTTGGGCCAACGCATCAATGCCTGACATGACCCTGCCGATGTCATCAGGGTGAACGCGGCTTTTCCACGAATCCATGGTCTCGCCAATGTCTTCAGGCTTGTAGCCAAACAACTTCACCAAACCGTCATTCCACCAAATGTGTTCTCCGGTTTGAATATTCCAATCCCAAACACAATCGCTGGTGGCGTTGGCCAAACATTGAAACCGATTCAAATGGCTTTCAAGTTCGCGTTGAGCAGCCTTGCGCTCGGTGATGTCTCGCTGAATGGCGACCCAGTGGGTGTTAAAGCCCACCTCGTTGGCCACGGGCACGATCTCAAGTTCGACCCAAAATTGTTCACCAGTTTTGGTGTACAGAATCAATTCCTCGCGAACTGCTCGCCACTGCTCCAGGCTCGCGCGAATCCGATCCAGCACATCGCGCTGAGTGTTAGGACCGTGCAATATGCGAGGTGTTTTACCAATCACTTCGTGTGGTTGATAGCCCGTTTTTCGATAATAAGCCGGGTTGGCGTACAGAATTTCTGGACCGTCTCCAGCTACAGGCTCAGCTTGCGTGATCAACACCATGTCGTTCAGACGTTCCACGCAGGTTTCAAGCAACTGTAAACGCTCCAGCGTTTCCGATTTTTGTAAGTGATGAACCAGATTGTCCAAGGCCAGAGAACGATTCTTTGAAATTGTCTCCAACAGCTCAATCACATTGTCGTCGAAGTAGTGTGTCCTGCAGCCGAAATACACCATGGCGGCATACAAGTGGCTTTGGAGATGCAAAGGAACGATCGCAAAGGATTCAAGCCCACGCGAAACAGCCTCCATCTTCCAGCTTTGCGACAAAGTGCCGGTGCGCACATCCTGGCACACATACACTTGCCGTTGCTGAAGGCTGTTCAACAAGCTTGAATATTGGATTGGGCTGATCGAACTGACCGCGATCTCTGCCAAGTCCTGATGTATGCCGCCCTTTGCGACCACCTCGAAGTGTTGAGCGTCCGCTGCCAATTGCACAATAAAGACCAAAGGGATTTGACCGATTGAGGGCGCACGCTTGCACACCTCTTCAAACATATCCCGCGGACTTCGCATCGAAGGAATCAGCATGTTGACCTGATTCTGCGCATTCAACATGCTGTTGATTCGCTCCACGGTGCTAAACGCCGGCTCTTGAGCGTCAGCCAAGTCAGCGTGATTGACAGTGGGTTCAATCAGCACAGGCGCAGACGCGCTTTCCTGAACTCGCCTATGAATTTCATTGGGCTTTGGCAGGTTCAGCATAAAACTGGCGCCTTCTCCCGGCGCAGAGAAAGCACGAATTTGCCCTTGGTGTCGTTCAACAATCCGTTTGACATTGGCTAAGCCCATGCCATGGCCCTCAAACTCCTGATCGCTGTGCAGGCGTTGAAATGGTTTGAACAGCCGATTGGCTTGAGCCGGGTCAAAACCTGCGCCGTTGTCTTTGACAGTGATTTGATAACTGTCCGCAAACTCTTGGCAAGTCACCTCGATTCGGGGTTTCTCCTGCTTGCTGGAATACTTCAGCGCGTTGGAAAACAAGTTGTTAAACACCTGCTCCAGCAATGAATCATCGCCCAACAACTCAGGCAATTCGCCGATGATCCACTCGGCACCGGGGCCATCATGTTCCAGTTGTGTCATCACTTTGGCGCGATGAACTACATCGGCGAGGCTGATCTGTGTGAGTTTTAATTCGCCGGTGCCTAGTCGTGCAAAAGCCAGCAGGTCAGAAACCAACTGCCCGCCCCTCAGGCTGGTGTCATGAATGCGATTGAGATACTTCCATTCGATCTCGGTGAAGTTGGTGGAATCACGTGTCAACAAACTGCCGGAGTAGCCCTGGATCAAATGCACAATCGAATTCAAGTCGTGTGCAACCCGACCAGCAAAGGTATCCAGTTCTGTGTTCAGTTCGGTGAGTTTTTGATTGGCTGTCGTAACGCGTTTGAGCAAAGCGTCGTTCTCAAGACGCAAACGCCGAAACTTCAACGCCTTTTCAATCACCGGATGAATGTTACTGAACTTGAAAGGCTTGAGCACATAATCCTGCACACCCAGCTTCAACGCCTCAATCGCTGTTTCTACACTGCTGTGGCCAGTCATCAAAATAGAGGTGAGAGACGGGTCTCGCGCGAGTAGGGCAGAAATCAGCTCAATACCGGTCATGCCCGGTAACTTTAAATCGGTCAACAACAGATCGCAGCCCTGTTCACTGATGTACATCAGTGCCTTTTCCGGATGATCAAACCCAGTGACGTTGTAGCCATGCCCAGTCAGCACGCTGCAGAAGGCATCAAGCTGCGCGCGTTCATCGTCGACTACAACCAACCGAACTTGATCTGACACTCCCACTCCTTCCTGCCAATCGAGCAGGTTTGCAATTGAACATTTGAAACTTGAAGCTTAACCAGCAGCATTGGGCAAGAAAACACCGACAGATAACCACCAAGGACAATTGTCCGCATTAACCCACGAGCCCCATTGAAAAAACAAGTAGGAAAACCCTAGCTAAATTTTCCCTGATACCTGCTTTGCCTTGTTGGAAAATACCACCCCTGACCTGGAACGAAGGCCAAATATGGTTAGCGTGTGAATGCTTATCAAAACTCGAATTGGCGGTCTGCCATTCAAACTTTATGGGAACTGACAATTGTTCACATTGTTAATGTAGCGCAAACGCACAGGTACGTCTGTGAAAGGTGGCTCCGATGGAAGACCAACCTTGACCTACACGGGTTTTTATCCGTCACAATGGTTAAGAAACATGAAGGAATCGAAAGATGGACAGCATCACTGAGTTTTTGAACCTAGCCTACGACTGGCTTACCACGCCATTGTTCAGCAGCGAAGGCAGTAATTTTTCACTCGCCAACCTGGTGGGTTTGTTGTTCATCATCGTGTTTGCATGGTGGGGGGCAGCCACGCTTGAAAAGTGGATGCAGCGCGCCACCAAAGGCAAATCATACCGGGGCATTGATGAATCCACGCTATACCTGCTGGGTCGCTTGGTTCGTTACACGGTGTGGGTGGTTGCAACCTTGATGGGTTTGTCTTACATCGGTTTCAATTTGAGTGGCTTGGCGTTTTTGGGTGGCGCGATCGGTGTTGGCATCGGCTTTGGTTTGCAGAATATTTTCAGCAACTTCATGTCTGGCATTATTCTGATTGTCGAGCGCAGCCTGAAGATCGGCGACTTTGTGGAAATGTCCTCGGGCGCCACCGGGGTGGTCAATGAAATCGGCTTGCGTTTCACCCGCATCACCACGCGCGACAACGTGGACATCATCGTGCCCAATTCCGAATTCATCAACGGGCAAGTGATCAACTGGAGTTTTTCAGAAAAGTCCAGGCGAATTCACATTCCGTTTGGTGTGGCTTATGGTTGCGACAAAGACCAAGTAAAGGAAGCAGCGCTTGAAGCCGCCAATCGAATCGAAGGCGCCATCGTGGACGGCGACCCGCGCCGCAAACCCGAAGTGTGGCTGGTGGAGTTTGGCGACAACAGCCTGAACTTTGAATTGGTGATTTGGGTGGGCAATGAACTCATGAGCCGCCCCAAACGCACCCAGGCCCTGTTTTTGTGGGAAATAGAAACGGAACTGCGCAAGCGCAACATCGAAATTCCATTTCCCCAACGCGATTTGCATGTTCGCTCAGGCGTTTTGGATGTTCGGGTGCAGCAGCACGCTGAGTAGGAGAACAAAAAGCCCCCGCTTGGTGCGTTGCACCATCGATCCCCCCCTTGGCAGCGCATGGAGGGTGTAAGAACACCGACAAGGTGTGGGTAAGGTTCCAGATGGCACGACCCTTGCGTTTTGTGACTGTGATCAGTTACAACAATCGAGGATTTGCCATGCTCCCAACCCTGTACAACACCGTTCGCCACGGCTTTCTTGGCCTTCTGGCCGTTAGCGCTCTGCTGGGCTGTGGATCTGAGGAGGTGCCCAGTACCACCCGAACGGCTCCCTCTGAGAACAATCCAGTAGAACCGCCACCCAGCACAACCCCACGCGAGGCGCTGGATTTGCTCAGCGCAAACGCCATGCAGAACAACCCTTCGGCGAATCTTCAATCAGTGGATTATCGATTCGGCCGAATCACGGTGAACGACCCCAAGCGCAATTCCAGCTATGAAACGGATGTTCATGGTTACATCACCTACAACGCCAACGTCACAGAAAAAATGCCAGTGATCCTGCTGATGCACGGGCGTCACCAAACTTGCGAAACGGATCTTCTCCAACTGCCCGTGCTGATAGCCGACGACGACACCTGCCCCAACATCAATGGTGTGCTCGGCCCAGCCGACAGCTATCGTGGTTACCAATACCTGGTCGATCACCTGGCCAGCCACGGCTACGCCGTCATTTCAGTGGATGCGAACGACATCAATGACAACGACGGCTCGCCCAACAGTGGCGATGCTGGTGGCAATGCACGTGCGCAGCTGATTCAGGCCCATTTGGACGCATTTCGGGACATCGAGGAAACAGGGACTTCAACCAAACCCCAAACAGCAGGCGGCAGCCTGGCGATGCTCCAAGGCAAACTGGACATGAACCGGATTGGCACCATGGGCCATTCACGTGGCGGCGATGGCGTGGCGAAATACGTCAGCTATAACCGCCAGCAGGCCCGCCCACACAAGGTGGTCGCCACGTTCGGGCTGGCCCCCACAGATTACAACATGGACGTGGTGGACGGCATGAATTTTGCCACCTTACTGCCCTACTGCGATGGCGACGTTGAAGATGTGCAAGGTGCTTTTTTCTATGACGACTCGCGCTACCTCGATGCCAACGACCCAACACCGAAGTTCCAAATCGTGACCATGGGCAGCAACCACAACTACTTCAACACCGTGTGGACAACGGACGACTGGACCATCACCAATCCAAACGGCGATGACCCTTTCTGCGGCACCAATGCCTCCACCAATCAACGCGACACGCCCGAAGAGCAACGCGCACTTGGACAATTTTTCATGGCAAGCTTTTTCCGATATTTTGTGGGCGGAGAACAAGCCTTTGCGAATTACTGGAACGGCAGAGCCCCGGTGTCTGATTTCGCATGCCCCGGAGGCAGCGGTCCTTGCGAATTCCGTCATCACCTGAGCATCACGCCGAAAACCACTGATCGCCTGGTGATTAACGCGTTCGGCACCCCAGCAGCCTTGGCCACCAACGATCTGGGGGGTCCGGTCAGCCAACAAGGATTAAGCGGCTTCGAGTTTTGTGACCCTGACATTGAAGGTGTGGGTTGCCCTTCCGCCACGACATTCTCGATTACACCGCAGGTTGCACTGGCTTGGGACGCACCCGCCAAGCTTCGCAATGAATTCACCCCTGTCAACGCCAGTGATTTCGATCTGATCAGCGTTCGCGTTGCGGTCAGCACATTGAACACCGACAAAACCAGGGATCAAGATTTCAGTTTGGTGTTGGAAGACTCTATGGGGAAAACTTTCACCTTCCTTGCCAAAGACTTCACCAGTTCACTGTACAACCCACCAGGCAACCCCGAAGGTGGCGGCTCGCGAAAAACACTGCTCAATGCCATTGATTTTCCAATCAGCACAGTCAAAGGCATCAATTTGAACGCGTTGAAAGCGGTAGAAATCCGTTTTGACCAATCACCAAACGGGGCTCTTCAGTTGGCTGATTTGATGCTTCAACGCACGGCCTCAACGCGCTGAAACACCGAGGAAGAAAGGTTCATAAAGTAAACTAACAAAAGAAATTCAGTCAATTTGTAGGCAAAAACCATTAAAAACTGCGAATTAAAGGCAATCAAAAAACCCAGCGAACGTTTGGCAAAAGGTGCTATGGTTAATTTCTGTTAAGGTTGGGCGAGTTTGACAACAACACAGGACAACACCGATGAGCGAAGCCAAAGACTTGATGGTGCCCGATGGGAAGGTCAATCCCATCGACACCGACTACAAGGTGGGGCAAGACAATGTTGTGTTGAAGGTGGGGCCTTTCGGGCTCGACATTCACAACCGAGTGTTTGCAATTTCCGGTTTGGCGGTGATCGCCTTTGTGGTCATCACACTGGCTTTCCGGGCCCAGGCCGAGCCAATATTCACGGATTTGCGCGGCTGGCTCACATCCAACATGGACTGGTTTTTCCTGAGTGCGGCCAATGTGTTTATTCTGGTGGCTATTGGCATTGCCATTTCGCCCTTGGGCAAGGTGCGCCTTGGGGGCACCGAAGCCAAACCCGATTACACCTACCTGGGCTGGTTCTCCATGCTGTTTGCAGCCGGCATGGGCATTGGCTTGATGTTCTATGGTGTGTCCGAACCACTGTCGCACTTCAGCAGCGCATTTGGCGGCACCACAATCGAGAACGGCGTGCGAACAGATTGGGCGCCCTTGGGTGCGGCGGCTGGAAACGCCGAGGAAGCAACCCGCCTGGGCATGGCAGCCACCATATTCCACTGGGGCCTGCACCCGTGGGGCATTTACGCCATCATCGCCTTGGGCCTGGCCATTTTCTCGTTCAACAAAGGGTTGCCGCTGACGATTCGCTCTATTTTCTATCCAATTTTGGGTGAGCGCGTGTGGGGCTGGCCCGGGCACATCATCGATATTCTGGCCATTCTTGCAACCTTGTTTGGTTTGGCCACTTCGTTGGGATTTGGCGCATCCCAAGCCGCATCGGGCTTGAATTACCTCTTTGACTTCCCTGCAAATGACACCAGCAAAGTGCTTCTGATTGTGGGCATCACCGCCATCGCTTTGGTGTCGGTGGTGGCCGGGCTAGATGCCGGCGTGAAGCGTCTGTCTGAAATCAACATGATGCTGGCCGTGGCCTTGCTGTTGTTTGTGATTGTTGTCGGCCCCACTGCGTTGATTTTGACTGGCGTGCTCGATAACCTGGTGGCTTACGTTCAATACTTGCCTGCCCTGTCAAACCCCGTTGGGCGCGAAGACGCCAACTTCTCCCAAGGCTGGACAGCTTTTTACTGGGCTTGGTGGATTTCATGGTCGCCATTTGTGGGCATGTTCATTGCACGCGTGTCGCGTGGCCGATCCGTGCGTGAATTCATCTTCTCAGTGCTTGTGGTGCCCGCACTGGCCTGTGTGCTTTGGATGAGCGTGTTTGGTGGCACTGCCATTGATCAGTTTGTGAGCCAAGGTTACAAAGCCGCTGCTGAAGCTGAATTGCCTTTGCAATTGTTCTCCATGCTCGATGCACTGCCCTTGGCACAAATCACATCCTTCATCGCCATTGTGCTGGTGATCGTGTTTTTCGTGACCTCTTCAGATTCTGGTTCACTGGTGATCGATGTGATTTCCGCTGGCGGCAAGGTCGATGCACCTACACCTCAGCGTGTGTTTTGGTGTGTCTTTGAAGGTTTGGTGGCCATTGCGCTGATTTTGGGCGGTGGCTTGGTTGCGCTACAGGCCATGTCCGTGTCCACTGGCTTGCCTTTCACCGTGGTGTTGTTGGTGGCAACCATCGCGGTGATCAAAGGCTTGTCCACCGAACCCCGAGGCAAGTGAACCCCATGCAAGCCGAACAGCTTGAAATCATGGGGTTCCTGCAACAGCATGCCCCATTGAGCTTTCTGACCGACGAGCAGATGAACCTGCTCGTCAATCACATTGAAATCAGCTATTACAAAGCCGGCACACCCATACTGAACTTCGAAGCGCCAGCACAATACTGGTTCTTCATTCGTAATGGTGCTGTGGAGGTGTTTCGCCGCAACGGCGAGCTGTACAACCGTTTAAGCGAAGCGGGTTATTTTGGTGAGTTTGGTTTGATCCGGGGCAACAAGGTGCGCTTTCCGGTCAAGGCACTGGAAGACACCCTGTGCTATCTCATTCCAGCCCAAATTTTCAACACCCTGTTTGAAAACAATGAAGCTTTTGCCGACTATGTGGAAGTGGAAGACCACACTCGCCTAAAGCGAGCCGCATCCAAAAGCACAGACAATCACCATTTGTTCACAGCCAATGTGGAAGCCTTGATCGGCAGGCCTGCGCTGCAACTTCCCGCGCACACCACGGTGCAAGAAGCCGCCGCCCACATGGTGGCTGAAAACCAGACCGCAGTGCTGGTACAAGGCGACAGCCCATTGCTGGGCATTGTGACGGATCAGGATTTCCGAGACAAAGTGGTGGCCAAGGGGCTGGCCTACGACACCCCGCTTGAACACATCATGAGTGCGGCACCCATCACGGTGCAGCACAACCAATTGGTTTTTGAAGCCATGATGTTGATGCTGCGCCAACACGTTCAACACCTGCCCGTGATTAAAAAAGGCGAGGTGCTCGGCATGGTGTCGCAAACCGATTTGGTGAAGTATCAATCGCGCAACAGCCTGTTTGTGGTCAATCAAATCTTCAATGCGCAAAACGCACAGGAATTGGCTGCCATGAAGCAAGACGTGCGCGACAGCTATGTGCGCATGATTCAGGAAGACGCCAATTCGCGCATGGTCGGCACGGCCATGGCCGCCATTGGGCGCAGCTTCAAACAAAAACTGCTGGAGCTGGCTGAACAGGAATTGGGCAAGCCGCCTGTGCCTTATTGCTTTCTGGCCTTGGGTTCGATGGCCCGTGAAGAGCAGCTGATCGTGACCGATCAAGACAATGGGCTGATCTTGGCAGACCATTTTCAGGAAAGCGAACATGGCCCTTACTTCGAGCGTTTGGCCAGATTTGTGTGCGATGGACTGGATGCCTGTGGCTACACCTATTGCACCGGCGACATCATGGCGACCAACCCGCAATGGCGAAAAACCTTGAGCCAATGGAAAGCGCAATTCGCCCATTGGATTGAACAGCCCACGCCGGAAGGCTTGCTCAACAGCAATGTGTTTTTTGACCTGGACGGGGTTTGGGGTCAAACAGACTTGGCCAAACAATTGAACCAGTTCATCGTCAACAAGGCGCAAAGCGCCAAGGTGTTTTTGGCCTGCATGTCCAGAAACGCCTTGCTTCGCACGCCGCCCTTGGGCTTTTTCAAAGATTTCGTGATGGAAACCGATGGCAGCCAAACCGATGTCATCAACATGAAGCGCAGGGGCACCGCGCCACTGGCCGATTTGATACGTGTGCACGCCTTGGCTGTGGGTAGCCACGCCAGAAACTCGTTTGCACGGCTCGATGACATCGACAAAGCCAAGATTCTCACCCCGGGGCAGGCGCACAACCTTCGCGATGCCATGGAGTTGATCGCCATGGTGCGCATTCGCCGCCAAGCCGACATGCTGCATCAAGGGCAAGAACCCAACAACAACATCGATCCCAAAACATTGTCCGATTTCGAACGACGCACATTGAAAGACGCCTTTCAGATACTCAGCGATGCGCAGAAATTCTTGAAGTTTCGATACCACACGGTTCGGGGGGCTTGAGGCCACATGCTCAACCTGTCCACGCTTCGAACCACAGAGACACACCACGCCGCCCCGGGCTGGCGCGAACGAATGGCGCAGCGGGCACGAGAAACACAACACGACGGCTTGAAGGATTTTTACAGCAGCTTCACCATCGACGACGACACCCCGCTTCGGGACATGCCCCTATTGGCTCTTGATTTCGAAACCACCGGCCTTGACCCCGACAAAGACGACCTGCTCAGCATCGGGGCTGTGCCTTTCAACTCGAACCGCATTCAGTTTGGTCAACACGCCTACTGGGTTTTAAAACCGGCGGCCAAACTGCAACCTGAAACCATCGCCATTCACGGAATCACCCATTCCGCCGTTGAAAACGCGCCCGAACTGCTCGACATTTTGTCAAGCTTGCTTGCCATGATGAAAAACCGCATTGTGGTTGCGCATTGCGCCAGCATCGAGCAGCAGTTTTTATCAGCCGCCCTGAAATACAGAATTGGCGAGGGCATCGAGTTTCCTACCCTCGACACTTTGAGCATTGAACAACGTCACGTGAAAGCCCAACACGGTGGTGGCCTCAAAGGCCTTTTCAAACGACTCTTTGCCAGCAGCGAAAACACGCCTTCCCTTCGTTTGGCCGATTCACGTACACGCTACAACCTGCCCTTTTACAAGCCACACCACGCCTTGATGGACGCCTTGGCCTGCGCTGAATTGTTGCAGGCGCAAAGCCAAGTGCATCAACTGCACAACTGCACCTTAAACCAATTACAACATCACCCTTGAGGAACCTGGAAATGAGAAAAAAAACCGCCTTTAGACCCGGAAAGCCAGTGCTGTTGGCCCTGTTGCTGATTAGCAGTGGTCACGCTTTTGCCGCGGCAAACCCTGAGGATTTGCAAAAGAAAATTCAGGCTCTGGAAGCCGAGCTTGCACAAACCAAACAAGCCTTGAAAGAAGCCCAGGCAGCCAAGCCGGTGGCAACAATCCAGACTATCGCTGCGCAAGACGCCGAACAACCAAACACCGACATGGCTTTTGACGTGGCCGGTGGCACGCTGAAGGTGGGCGGTGCCGTTCGCGTGAATTACACCGCAGGCACTTACGCCAAAGACACCGGTGGCGGTGAAAGCAGCCGCTCGTTTTCCGATGGCGGCAATGTGGGCCTGGACACAGCCCGCGTCAACCTGGACTACACCAACGGCAATATTTTAGGCAAGTTTGAATACCGCTTTTACGATGGCTACGGCGGTTTTGGAACTGGCTACCACATGCTTCACACGGCCTGGCTGGGTTACAACTACGACAACGGAAGCCAGGTGCAGGTGGGCGTGAACCGTGTGCCTTTCGGCCCAGGCCCTTATGGCATCTCGCAGAGTTTCTTCTTTGATCAACACTATTATGTGGGCCTGTCTGATGACATGGACTTGGGTGTGAAGTACACCTGGAAAACGGGCGACTGGACTTGGGATGCGGGTTACTACCTTCAAGATGAGGGATCCTACAAGGGTGGCTCGAAAAAAGCAGACCGTTACTCCTACGATGTGATCACCAACGCACAAGGCAATGGCTACGAAGAAGATGGTCAGATCAACTTGCGTGGCATCTACAGCACCCAGCTTGCGGGCATCGATTCCGATGTCGGCTTTTCAGCCCAGCTCGGCCAACTGCAGGGCAAAGGCGTAAATGCTGCAGGCCGCCCCACTCAAGATGGCGACATGAGCGCTTATTCCCTGCACATGATCAACAAGTGGAACAACTTCACCTTGGCATCACAGGGCACCTACTACGATTACAAAATTGACCAAGCCGGCGTGGGCAATCGTGGAGAAATTCTGATGGGTGCTTTCGCATTCCCAACCGCGGTGGCAGCAGAAGCATTCATTCCAGCGGTCTCGCTAAGCTATTACTACGAGACACCCAGCATCGGTTGGCTGAACTATGTGATTCCATTTGTGGAATACAGCTCGATCCTGAAAGAGGAAGCTGGCTTTAACGACAGCGAGTTGTACACCATTGGCGCTGCGTTTGGCACAGCCGGTGGCTGGTACACCTACGCTGAATACGCCACCAGCAACGGCAATGATTTCATCGGTGGAGACGGTGGATTTAACAGCCGGTTTGGTGCCAACCCAACCCAAAAACGCAATCACCGATTCAACATCAACTTTGGCTACTATTTTTAATTGAATAACCCGCAAAAAAAGGGACACCTCTTGTTGGTGTCCCTTTTTTCATGTCAAGGCATCAATTGTTCTTAACAGCTCATCTTGCTTGGGCGGCTTGGTGATGATGGCATCCGCCCAGTCAATGTAGTCGTGTTCAAGGTTCAACTGTGTACCCCAACCACTGATCACCACGATTGGAAAATCGGGCTCTACGTCCCTGATCATTTTCGACAACTCTCGCCCATTGATTTCATGCATGCCAAGATCGGTCAACAGCAAATCAAATCGAGTGCGTCCGTCTTGTTGACTGTCTTCAAAAGCTGCGAAAGCAGCCGCGGCACTATTGAATTGTGTGACGACGTGACCCGCTTCCTGCAGCACTGTAGTCAATGCTTCCCGCACGGCATTGTCATCATCGACCAACAATATTTGGCAGCTGCGGCCGTTTGGGGTTTCAATCTGATTCAACAAGGCCAATGACTTTGAATCCAGGGAAATCTCAGAAGCAACAGGCAGACGCAAACTCACCCGCGTACCATCTCCCAAATGGCTGTCGATGGACATGCTACCGCCGATTCGTTTGGTAATGCCGTAGACCATCGACAAACCAAAACCGGTGCCGCGTTCTCCCTTGGTGGTAAAAAACGGCTCCATGCAACGGGCCCTCACTTCTTCAGTCATACCCACACCACTGTCTTCTACCTCAAGCACCACAAAGGCACCCAGGTGATCTGTTTCCAGACGACTATTGATGCGCAAAATGCCGCCCCCGGGCATTGCATCCACCCCATTTAAAATCAGGTTGGTCAACGCTTCCCGAAGCTCAGCGCCGCCACCGTGAACAAAAGGCAAATTCTCTTCAAGATGGCTTTGGATATCGATCGACACACCTCTTTCCCGAGCTATCGACTCCCATTTGGCGCGCGTCAACTCCAAAGCCTCTTGACACAGGCGATTGGGGTCCGTGGGTGCACCGGGCTCGGACTCAATGTTGCCCTTGGCAAAACGACTCATGCGCTGAACCGTGCTGGCCACATCGTCGATGGCCAACTGCACCGTTTCAAGTTGCTTTCGCTCCTTTGAATTCAGTGCAACACTAGTCATTAACATGTTCTCAATGTACAAAGCAGCAGGCGAAATCGCATTGTTGATGTCATGCGCAATGCCCCCTGCCATTTCCGCCAAGGCACGCAAGCGTTCTTGTTGAAGCACCAGGTCTTGTGTCTGGCTCAGCTGCGTGTAGGCGTCTTGAAGCTCTTTGAGCAGCTCCGCCTGTGAAAGTGCCAACGACACATGCTCACCCAGTTGCTTCAAAAAGCTGATTTCACCGGCTGAATATTTGCCTTGACTAATGCGTGCACTAACCATCACCCCCAGCACGCGCTCTTCCTTGAACAAGGGAATAATGACCATGCTGTTCAAATTGAATTCCCGCTGAAGCCTGCGGGCAATTGGACAATAAGAGTTATCCAAGCTCCCCTCACTGACAAAAGCACCCCTGCACGCCTCACTCAAGTGCGTCCCGTCGATATCGATCGCATCAAGCTCGGAAATTCCCAATTTCTTTGCAATGGCCTCGCTTTGGTTTGACAATGCCCGCACTGAAACTTTTCGACTAAGGGGGTCATAAGAACCCATCAGACAAAAATCGGAGGGCAGGTCAGCTTCCAATGCATTGGCAACCACCGTGTAAATGCTGTCGATATCCAGTCGCCTGCCGACGGCTTGCGTGATTTCGCTTAGCAAATTCATTTTGAGCAACTGCGTTTCACTGTCGCGCTGCACATGTTTGATGTGACTGATGTCTGTCATGCCACCAATCATGCGAACAGCCTTGCCAGCCGAATCACGAATGACAAACCCACGATCCACCACGTCGGCCCACGTGCCATCGGCTCGAGCAAAACGATACTCGTCTCGCCAGGAATTCAATACATCGTGATCGATCACTGCGTGAATGCCACGGCTTACGCGCTCAAGCTCATCGGGATGAATTCGCGATGTCCATGAATCCACAGTGGGCTCAATTTGCTCTGGGCGATAACCAAACAGGGTTTGAATACCCTCACTCCACCAAATGTGATCGTTCTGAAGTAAATCCCAGTCCCAAATGCAATCGCTGGTGGCGTTGGCCAGGCTTCGGAAGCGCTCCAAGTTACTTTCCTTTTCTCGCTCCTCCTCGATGCGAGAGGTGATGTCGCGCTGAATCGCCACCCAGTGCGTGTACCAGCCTGAATCATTGGCCACAGGCAAAATTTCAAGTTCGACCCAGAATGCTTCACCATTCTTTTTGTATTTGATCAACTCTTCCTTAACGGGTTGCCAGTTTTTCATGGCACCTATGATGCGCTCCACCCCTTCCTTATTGGTCAATGGACCATGCAGAATCTGGGGAGTTTGACCAATGATTTCATCTCTGGAGAAACCGGTTGTTTTGCAATACGCCTCATTCACATACAGAATTTTACGTGATTGACCGTTGAGTGCTTCGGCCTCAATGATCATCACCATTTCATTCAAACTTTCAACACAGGTTTCAAGTACCTGAAGCCGGCTCAATGTGTCAGCACGTTCTACGTTGTTGACCACATGCTCCAACGCAAGCGATCGATTTTTGGAAATGGTGTGGAGCAAATCAACCATGCCTGCATCAAAAAAGCCGGTGCCAAACCCGAAATAAACCATGGACGCCACCAACTCACCCTTCAAAAACAAAGGGATGATTGCAAAGGATTCAAGCCCAAGCTCAATGGCTTTGTCTCGCCAAACGTGAGCGAACGGATCGGTTCTCACATCCTGCGCGACATAAACCTGACGTTGACTCAAATGTGCATAAATCGGATGGCTGCGTTCTACCCGCATGTTTTGCATGACATGGTCCACCAATTCCAGGTGTACTCCACCCTTGGCCACCACGCGAAGGTTCTCTGTGTTGTTTTCATATCGGCAAATCCATACAAGCGGTATCTCCCCGATTGTTGGCGCACGTTTGCAGACCTCTTCAAACATTTGGTCAATGCTGGTAAGCCTTGGTATTTCAACATTGACCTCGTTTTGAGCCTGCAACAGGCTGTTGATTCGGTGCACGGTGTGCAACGCATTCCTGAACTTTGTAATGTCTTGAAAGCACCCCTGAATAACCAGCACTTTCCCCTGATCATCTTCAATGGCCTCACCCGCCACACGTGCCCAAAAACGTCGACCGGTGAATGTACGCATTTGAACTTCGATATCGAATGAAGTCCCTTTGGTCGCACAGGCCTCAATCACTTGCTCCATGCGCTTTTTGTCGTCATCGATGTACAAATCAAAGCATTGTTCAAGCGTTAGCGGCTCCTTTTGCTTGGCGGGGGCTTCGAGCAACGTATAAATTTCATCCGACCAGTGAACCACAGGCTCAGGCGTGAACTCCAGCGCCCAGCCGCCCAAGCGGCCTAGATGCCCGCCAAAGCGCTGCAAGGCTGCATCCGCCAGATTCACTGTTTTCTTCGGTAATATTGGCTTCGCAATGGAAGGGGGCACAGAAACAGACTTGTCCGAATGCCTCGCTCCGGTAGGGGCTTGCTTCGGAATCAGCAACTCGAAAGTAGCACCCCCACCCAACGAACCTGTGGCCGAAATTTGCCAGTGATGGCGGTCAACAATGCGTTTCACGTTGGCCAAACCCATACCGTGCCCCTCAAATTCGTGGGCATTGTGCAAACGCTGGAAAGGCTTGAAAAGATCGCCAATGAGTGCCTGATCGAAACCTGCGCCGTTGTCCTTCACTTGAATACGATAATCCGATTTACTCTCGAGACACCTCACCTCAATGTGAGGTCTTTCCTGATGCCGGGAATATTTCAATGCATTAGAAAACAGGTTTAAGAACACCTGCTCAAGGAGCGCCTCATCTGCGCGAACCACAGGCAAAGGATCAACAACCCAGTCGGCTCTTGGCCCATCACTTTCAAGCTCAGCAATCACCTTGGCCTTCGCAATCATCGGCTGTAATGCGACCTCGCCAAATGACAAGGCACCTGTACCTAAACGCGCAAATGCCAACAAGTCGGCCACCAGCTTGCCACCACGCTCGCTGGTTTGGTTTATACGTTGCAAATAAGTACTTTGTTTGGCTGTCAATGCCTCTTCGCCACTCAGAAGGCTTGAAGAATAGCCTTGGATCAAGTGCACGATGGAATTCAAATCGTGTGCAACGCGGCCTGCAAAGGTATCGAGTTCAGAGTTCAGGTCGAGCAAGCGCGCATTGGAAGCCGCCAGGTCTCGCATCAACGTCTGATTGTCAATTTTTAGTTGGCGCTGGTTGCGCACATGCTCAATGACAGCGAGAATCTGGTTGATCTTGAACGGCTTGAGTACATAATCATGAATGCCCAAACGAAGCGCATCCACTGCAGATTTCACGCTGCTGTGGCCGGTCATCAAAATGAAACCCAAATCCTGGTCAAAGGCCTGAGCCCGCTCGATGAACTCGATTCCTGACATTTCGGGCAGCTTTAAATCGCTAAGCACCAAGTCGGCCTTGTCGACAGCCAAGTGAGCCAAGGCCTGAACCGGAGAACTGAAGCCCCGTACTGAAAAACCCTGGTCAGAGAGAATGCTTGTCAAAGCTTGCAGTTGGGGAATTTCGTCGTCTACAACCACGAGCTTTAAGGCGTTGGGATTCATTGGCACTTCCAATAATTTTGCTGCAAACGTAATGATATCAACAAATTAGAAACAAATTAGAAAAGAACATGACTGCCTGCGCTCTGTCCATAAAAACCATAATTCTAATTACATTATCTGCAGGTAGAGTTACCAAATTGAACACAAAAAAGCGGGGGGACTAAATTGAGGTAACGAGCGAACACGCTCGAAAAAACAGATAAGGACTTAACCGATAGCCTTGGGGTTACTGGTCAGCACGCGTTGCAAAGTCACCCATTTCAAATGCTCAAAGATCGCACCGCGCAATGGTGCATCCGGGCCTGCCGCGCCATTTCGGATCAGCGCTGCCAGTTCACGATTGGCCTGCAGCACATCATCCACATCCTTACCCAACAAAGCGGACAATGCGCTGCGCTCCAGACGATCAACAGAATCACCCTGCGCCAATTCCCGCTGGGCGATGGCCAAGGCATTCATGATCATCAAGACATCTCGTTTGGTATTCGATTGCACTTGTGGCAACACCGCTGTTTTCAGCAAATCGCCCGCGCAGCGCAGCAGTTGTGCCGATGTGGGTTGTTCTTTCATGGCTGGTGCTCCGTCATGCTTAAAATTTCCCATTCCAACTCAGGCAATTTGTGCCCGGTCAGCGCCAGCAGCAATGAGTCTTCCTCACCCGAACAAAACCGCTGGGCTTGCTGAATGGCCACAATGGCCCATTTCATGTGGGCCATCACCTCCCAATAAAACACAGCCTCTCGATCAATGCTCACGCCCGCCTTCGCTTCATAACCCGCGTAGAAATCTTCCCGGCTGCCCACACCGCCAGCCTGCAAATCCACCTGCCCAAAACGCCAGCATTTGGCACAAAACCAGGCGATGTCCTCCAAAGGATCACTCCAACTGGCGAATTCCCAATCCAGAATGGCAGTCAACCCCTGGGTGTCTACCATGTAGTTGCCCGTTCTGAAATCACCATGCGAAAGGGCAAGCGCACCCCTGGGCGGGGCATTGCGCGCCAGCCATTGCAAACCCCACTCCAAAGCGGGATAAGGCACAGGGTGTTGGTCCAGAAAGGCCTGGTACGCGTGTACGCGCTGCATGGCGGGCGATTCATCGTGCATTGGCAAAAATTCAAGTGCCTGCACGGGCGGCTCAATGGCATGAATGGCGGCCAGTTCACGGCCCAGGCGGCGTGTCAATGCCACACGGTCAGCAGCCCATGTCCTGTCTTTGATCAGCAAGTGAGCCTCTGCAGTGCCCTGCGCGCGGCGCATGATGAAAAACGGGCGCCCTATGACATCGGTTTGCTCACACAAAGCCAAAGGCTCGGGCACCGTCACCCCGGCATCAAACACCGTGCGCAGCAGGGCGAATTCCTGTGCGCGGCTGTGGCTGATGGCCACACCAGCCGTGGCTGAATCGCACCGCAAAACCACAGGAACCTCGCCACTCAGGGGGCCACCATCCACCACCAAATCCAAAGCCCAGTTTTCTTGAATGGCCCCGCCCGACAACAAGGCAAACTCGGCGATTTGAACCCTACCCGCGCCCAAGGCCGCAGGCAAATAAGCAGCCAGCGATTCGAGCCAATGGGGCATAGCCGCCTTGCTCATAAGCCGCTGACCAGATGGCCCCGGTCCACCGCCAGACACGCCCCGGTCATGCCCGCCCCAGCAGCGGATGCCAACAGCAACAATGGGCCATCGAGGTCGGTCATTTCACAAAACTGGCGGCTGGGCACACGCTTTCTTAGTTTGTCACCCAATTCGCTTTTCAGAAAATCCCGGTTCAAATCGGTGGCCACATAGCCCGGCAACACCGCATTCACGCGGATGTGGTGGCGCGCCAATTCCAGCGCCATGGCCTTGGTGGCCTGCACCACACCGGCTTTGGAGATGGCATAAGGCGCCACTGCACCGGTTACCCGCTCCCCCAGAATGGATGCAATATTCACAATTGAACCACCCCGCCCGGCGTGCACCATGGCACGTGCCACTTCAGTGGCAACCAGCCAGTTGCCCTTCAGGTTGGTGTTCATGATCTGATCCCAATCCTCTTCGGTTTGGTCGAGCAATGGTTTGGCAATCGATTGCCCAGCGTTGTTGATCAACACATCGGGCACGCCAATGGTTTGCACCACGCGCTCCAGCGCGGTTTGAATGGATTCGGCCTGGCTCACATCCATTTCCACACTGTGGCAATGCCCGCCTGTTAAGCGTATGGTGTCGCGCAGCACCTCCAGTTTTTGCGTGCTGCGTGCGCACGCCACCACCACCGCCCCAGCCCTGGCAAACAACTCGGCAAAATGCCAGCCCAAGCCACTGGAGGCGCCGGTGATCAACACCACTTTGTCTTTCACGCTGAATAGATCATTCATGTCACGTACGCCCCGCCACAATTTTTTTGCCCATGCTGAACCGGTGCACCTCGCTTGGGCCATCGTAAATGCGGAAGCCCCGCATGTCGGTGAAAATTCTCGACACGATGGTTTCTCCTGTCACGCCCTGACCACCCAGAATTTGAACACTGCGATCCACCACACGCCATTGCGCCTCCGAACAAGCCACCTTGGCCCGGCTTGATTCAAAGTTGCAGCGCTGGCCTTGGTCCAGCAGCCATGCAGTGTGCCAAATGTGCAACCGCGCGGTTTGCAAATCGATTTCATTGTCCGCCAACATAAAACTGACCCCCTCGTGTGCGCCCAAGGGTTGTCCAAACGCTTCACGTTGACGGGTGTAGGCCAGCGCCGTGTCGTGGGCCCGTCGTGCCTGGCCCAGCCAACGCATGCAGTGGGTCAAGCGCGCCGGGGCCAGGCGCACTTGTGCGTAGCGAAAGCCCTTGCCAACCTCACCCAACACCTGGTCGGCTGGCACGCGCAACTGATTGAAACGCAACACAGCATGCCCACCGGTGAAACAGGCATCCATCGCATCCATGGTGCGCACGTGCTCAATGCCGGGCGCATTCATGTCGCTTAAAAACATGGTGGCTGTACCGTCTTCCATTTTCGCCATGATGATGACAAACGACGCACCCTCTGCACCCGTGATGAACCACTTTGTGCCGTCGATGATGTAATCGTCTCCATCTTTCACAGCGGTGGTTTTCAGCATGGACGGGTCGGCCCCAGCACCCGGCGCAGGCTCGGTCATGGCAAAGCAGGAGCGAATTTCACCATGCACCAAAGGCTGTAGCCAACGCTGCTTTTGCGCCTCGGTGGCCACCACTTCCATCAGGTGAATGTTGCCTTCGTCGGGCGCATGAATATTCATGGCGGTGGGGCCCAAGGTGGAGTAGCCCGCTTCTTCAAACACCACCGCTTTTTCCACGTGGCTTAAACCCAGTCCACCCAAGGATTTCGAAGCGTGCGGGGTTAGCAAACCAGCGGCACGGGCCAAGCCCACCAACTCATTGCGCAACGCTTCAGAAGGCCCATGCGCCGTTTGCCTTGGGTCATTTTCAAAAGGAATGACTTGCTCGGCAATGAATTGCTTGACTTGATCACGAAGCCGCTGAAGTTGCGGTGACAATGAAAAATCCATGTGTACTCCCGGGTGTTGCAGGTTTACTTCAAACCAGAATAATTCAAGGGAATCCACACATAGTTTTTCTCCCCACGCGGCTTTCGCAGCTGGCCAATGCCGGGAAACGACACATGGGAAGCCGCCACCATATAGCCTTTTTTGGCGGCCTCAGCAAAGGCTTCTTCACGTTGCTTGCGCGCGGCTTTGTTGTCGGTGTCGAAATCAATGGTCACAGACGGGTCATCGAATTGCACCGCGGCCACATGCATCAGGTCGCCCCACAGCACCAGCTTCTGGTCTTTGCTGTCAACCCCGTACACTGTGTGGCCCGGCGTGTGCCCGTAACTGGCCATGGCTTTGATGCCCGGCACCAGTTCAGTGTAGCCCTCAAAAGGCTTGAGTTTGCCTGCCTGTTGGTAGGGGTTCACAGAGGCCATTGCGCCTTGAAAAAAGCCCTTTTTACCTTCTGGGGCAGCATCCATGTTGGCCTTGTTCAACCAGTAGTCCACGTCTTTTTTGTCGATGTGCAAGGTCGCGTTTGGAAAGGCACGTTGATCACCTGCCATCAAACCGCCCACGTGGTCCGGGTGCATGTGGGTGATCAGCACCGCATCCACTTGCTCGGGCTTGTAGCCAGCTGCTTTCAAGTTGGCCAGCAGGTTACCCAGTGTGGGGCCGAACAAACCGGCTGCACCTGTGTCCACCAACACCAACTTCGAACCGGTGTTGATCAGGTAAGCATTCACCGACGTTTCCACTTCATCGCCCAAATAATTGCGCTTCAATGCAGCGCGATTTTTCTCCTTGGTGCCATGCAACAGGTCGACGACGGGCAACTTCACTGTGCCGTCGGACAAGGCCGTGATTTCAAAATCGCCCAACATCATTCGGTGGTAGCCCGGCGCCTGTGTTTTCACCATGGGTGCAGCCGCCAAAGCCACACTGTGAGCAGTGGCGCCACCCAACAAAATCATCAAACTTGCAGCCACTTGGGTCACTGTTTTTTTCATTGCACTTCTTCCTTTTTGGTTACCGAACATTCGGGTTGTATTCAAAGCCAGTGTATACCGCCAAGGCTTACATCAAGTTTAACGGCACCTTTAAATAGCGCTGCCCATTGCTTGCGGGCTCGGGCAAGGCACCTGCCTTCATGTTGACCTGAATGGATGGAATGATCAGCTTGGGCATGCCTAGGGTGGCGTCGCGCTCCTCGCGCATTTTTACAAATGCGTCTTCATCGACTGAATCACCCACATGAATATTACGGCGACGCTGCTCGCCCACAGTGGTCACATGCAACAGCTCGCGACCGTTGGGCGCGTAGTCGTGGCACATGTAAAGCGTCAATTCGGCTGGCAGGCTCAACAACCTGCGAATGGAACGGTACAGGGTTCTGGCATCGCCACCGGGAAAGTCAGCCCGAGCCGAGCCCGCATCGGGCATGAAAATGGTGTCGCCCACGAAGGCGCAGTCGCCAATCACGTGAACCATACAGGCCGGGGTGTGGCCTGGTGTGTGCAAGGCATGCGCAACCAACTCTCCAATTTGATAGCGGTCACCATCGGCAAACAAGCGGTCGAATTGAGAACCATCGCGTTGAAACTCGGTGCCTTCATTGAACACCTTGCCGAAAATCTCCTGCACTTCATGGATGTGCTCACCAATTCCAATCAAGCCGCCAAGCCTTTCCTGCAAATATGGCGCTGCCGACAAATGGTCGGCGTGCACATGCGTTTCAATGATCCACTGCACCTCGAGGTTGTTGTCTTTCACAAACCGGATGATGTTGTCAGCGCCATCGTAAATCAACTTACCGGCGGCATAATCCAAATCAAGCACCGGGTCCACAATGGCACAGGCGTGGCTCGCCGGGTCTCGAACCACATAGCTGAACGTGCTGGTTTGTTTATCAAAAAACGTGGCAACCACAGACTTGCTTTGCATATTGATGTCAAATGGAATGCTGGTGATGGTCATCAAGAATCTCCTTCAATTCAATGCGTTTGAGGCCATGCGAAGTGCATCGAGATGAGTCAATGCGATTCGTGGATGAATGGATTCATACCAATCTGAATGCTTCAATTTGTCGGTGATGGGCCCCTTCACCTCAGACAAATAAAGGGTTATGCCCATGGCTTGCAAGTTGTCATCAATGCTCATCAAAGACTCCAAGGCACTGGCATCAATGTGGTTCACCGCACTGCATTGCAGCACCAAGGCGTGGGTGTCTTTGTCTTTCAAGGCCAGTTCCAGCAGCAAATCCTCCAGCCACATGGCATTGGGGAAGTACAAGCTTTCATCCACCCTGACAGACACAACCCCGCTGACTTTGTTCACTTTGTGGCGCAACTCATTGCGAAAATGCTCGGTTCCCGGCACTTGGCCAACCTGCGCCCAATGCGGCTGGGAAATAGCAGCCAACAAAGCCAAAATAGAAAACACCACACCCACCAGAATACCCAACTCAACCCCAAAACCAAGCACACAGAGCACGGTCAACAGGTAAGCCGAAAAGTCCCGGCGGGAGTATTTCCACAAACGGTGCGGCAAGCTCCAGTCGATCAACCCAAGTACAGACACAATGATGATCGCTGCCAACGTGGCATGTGGCAGGTGCGCAAGCCAAGGCGTAAGAAACAATGTAGCCAACACCATGCCAGCCGCAGCAAATACACCAGCCATGGGTGTTTGTGCACCTGCATCGAAATTCACCACAGAACGAGAAAAGCCTGCCGTGACGCTGAATCCACCGCTGAAACCAGCAGCCAGATTCGCAGCCCCCAGGCCCAGCAATTCCTGATTGGGCTCAATGCGCTGTTTTCGTTTGGCCGCCAATGAATGACCCACAGAAACCGCCTCAACAAAGCCGACCAATGCAATCAATGAGGCGGGCACCACAAGGGCCAACCATTGGTCACCCGCCAGTTGTGGCATCAAAAAGGCAGGCAGTTCACTGGGTACGTGGCCCACCGTTTTCACTTGTGTCAAATCCAAGGCAACGACCGCCAACAAGCCAAACACAATGGCCAATGCGGGTAGCAAGCGCACCAATACCTCAAGCCAGCCACCTGAAAAACCCAGAAAAGACAAAGCGGAAACGCCCCAACGGCGAACGGCGATGATCCAGACCAACGACAACACGCCAATGCCCATGGTTGCCCAATCGAACAGAGCAGCGTTTTGAATCAAGGAATGCCCAATGACCAACACCGTGTTACCTGTTGCGGGCACACCGATTAATGCCCCCAGTTGCGACACAGCGATCAACACCGCCGCCGCTGCAACGAACCCGGCAATCACTGGGTGGCTTAACAAATTGGCCACAAAGCCCATGCGCAGCATACCCAGCACACAGAGCAAACCACCGCCGATCAGCGCCATGGCCACTGAAGCCTGGTAAAACAACCCCACATCGCCTTGAGCGAAACTCCCGGCCGCCGCGGCCGACATCAAAGAAGTGATTGCGACCGGTCCAACCGACAAGGTTCGACTGCTTCCAAAGATGGCGTACAACACCAACGGTGCCATGCTGGCATACAAGCCCACTTCAGGCGGCAAACCCGCCACGAGCGCGTAGGCCAGGCTTTGCGGAATCAACATGAAAGTAACCACCAAGGCCGCGATCAGGTCACCTGTCAACCAGTCTTTGTTGTATTGCCGCAGCCAAGTTGAGCAAGCCAGCCACTCGTGCAGTTTCATCGCGTGTGTCCAAGTTTGATGTTTTGCGTCAGCTTGCCACGACTCGAAGACAAAACAAACCCATTCTCATCAAAATGCAGCCGCACTGAATCACGCTTTACATCGCCTGGCAAACAATCAGTGCTCCACAGGCTTTTCGACTTGCTTTTGACAATCCATGCAGTAGATTTTCCCGCCAAACCGGGGTTTGTTGAACCAGCAAAATTTGGCCACGGAATAGGAAACGGCGTCTTCGCAGAAATCACATACCAGTTTTTTTCGCTCTTTTGCAGGTGACGCCTCGGTGGTTGTTTCCAGCAACTCGTTCACAGAAGCCTCCACAGCCTGCTGCGCTGGGGCGGGTTCGCTCGAAGGCAAGGCATTCAATACGGGCAAGCCAAACTTTGCATGCCAATCGATCGAAAGCGGTTTGTGCAGTGCCGCCACTTCTCGGGCCAACACTTCAATGGTGTCTGACGCCAGTACTCTGGACAAAAAGGTCAAAGGGTTTGACTCATCCATGCGCTTCTCTATGGTTTGTATCAATTGGTCGTTCTTGATCACACAGTCCAAACCATCCACTGGTGTAGCGGGCCGGGAAATGCGCGCCCGTTTGGACACCAACACCAGGCTTTGGTAATCGGGTTTCATGGTCACACCAAGCCGGGTGGGCAGTTTCACAACCCCGCTACCGACAAGGCGCTTCAATATCAAAATGTGTCGAAGGTTCTGCGCAATCGGTGACGGAACGCCATAGGGCCTGGAGCCATAGAACGCTGAAAACTCACCGTGCTCGTTGACACTCACACCTTCTGCAAAGTGTTTGCTTTCGCACACCCAAAACTCCAGGACACGATTAATGAGCAAGTGGTCTATTTGCGCCACCACGCCTTCATGTTCTATGCGCAGGTCATGAATGACCATCCAGTTTTTGGACTGCCCATACTGCACCTGCATTTCATAGGCCGCTTCTTCCTCACCTCGAAGGCCTGCTTTGATATTTCGGATTTCCTGGGTAATTCGTTTGCGAGTGGCCTCATCGGCCTTTGGGTGATCGAGCAGCGACTGCAAAATACGCAGGTCGCCATTACGGTCGTCGGGTTGCTTGATGATCATGGTTGCACAAGTAAGTAAAATGCTGACGAGTCAGATTACAGTTCACACACCCATGCAGATAGGCCACAAATTAGTGGGTACCACATTTTTTCACATTCTTGTAATGACCACCTTGCCCACCACTTTGCGATCCAACAGGTCTTGAAGGGCCTGTGCACCTTGTTCCAGCGGATACGCTTTGGACACGTGGGGGCGAAGTTTACCCTGCCCCACCAAAGTGAACATGTCGCCAAGGTCCCGGATGAAATCAGGCAACTGGCGCTTCACATACTCACCCCAAAACACCCCAATGACCGAAGCGCCCTTCAGCAAAGGCAAATTCATCGGCAAATTCGGAATGTCCCCGTCGGCAAAACCAACCACCAAATAACGCCCCGCCCAAGCAATGCTTCTGAAGGCCGGCTCAGCAAATCGACCACCGACCGGGTCGTAAATCACATCAGGCCCCTTACCATCGGTCAATTCCTTCAAACGTGCGCGCAGGTCTTCAGTGCCATAGTTGATCACCTCATCTGCACCATTGGCCTTGCACACCGCCAACTTCTCAGCGGTGGATGCCGCTGCAATCACCTTAGCCCCAAGGGCCTTGGCGATTTGAATGGCTGCCAAACCCACACCGCCAGCGGCGCCCAGCACAAGCAAGGTTTCACCCGCTTTTAGCCCGGCCCGGCCTTTCAGCGCATGGTACGACGTGCCGTAGGTGACCAAAAAAGATGCGCCCACATCAAACCCCACCCCTTCGGGCAGAGGAATCACTTGGCGTGCATCCACCAACACCTGCTCTGCAAAAGCACCGTAGGCGCAAGAAGCAATCACCCGGTCCCCGGCTTTCACATTGCGAACACCCTCGCCCACCTCTTTCACCACCCCAGCCAATTCAATACCGGGTGCAAAGGGCATGGGCGGCTTGAACTGGTACTTGCCCTGAATAATCAGCGCATCGGGAAAGTTCACGCCCGCTGCTTTCATGTCAACAATCACTTTGCCTGCCGGGGCTGTCAAATCAGCCACCTCTTCACACACCAGCGTGTTGGGCATGCCCAGGTTTTTACACAACAATGCTTTCATTTTGATCAATCCTTTTGTTTCGTATGGCTTGGCGGTTACTGCGGCAGGCTTGGGTTGCTCTGCGACAGAATCTCGCGCATGCGCGCTTCAATAGGCGTGTTGATGTTTCGGTGCGGAATCACATAAAACCGCTTCTCGGCGATGGCGTCGAAAGTTTCCCGGGCCATGTCGGCTGCAGTCAAATGCCCCGAAGCTATGGCTTTGCCAATGCGCTGGGCCAACTTGGCCGACATGCCCTCCAGGGGCAAGGTTTCAGCCACATCGCTGGGCCGGTTGCGCTCCGAACGCCCAATGCCTGTGGGCACCCAGGCCGGGCACAACAAACACACTTGTAACTCGCTTTGTGCCAATTGCAATTCAAGCTGCAACGTTTCGGAAAGAGTCACCACACCGTGCTTGCTCACGTTGTAAGCCGCCATGCCGGGGTTGGACACCAAACCAGCGGCCGACGCGGTATTCACAATGCACGCCGGGCCGCCCTGTGCTTTCATTCGGGGCAGAAACTCGGAAATGCCGTGCACCACGCTCCACAGGTTCACTTGCAGAATCCATTCCCAGTCCGCCTGGGTGTGTTCCCAAGTGACTCGGGCCAGCGCCACGCCCGCATTGTTGCACAACACATGCACAGCCCCAAACTTGGCATAGGAAGCGTCAGCCAAGGCTTTGATGTGTTCTGCTCGACGTACGTCTGTTTTTAAAGCCAAGACCCGGCTTTCCGGCAGGCCAAGCCTGGCAACGGCCGCATTCAAGGCAGTCTCGTCAACGTCCGCCAGCACCACATTCATGCCGAGTTGCGCAGCGTGTTCAACCAGCGCCAAACCGATGCCGCTGCCTGCGCCGGTAATCACCGCGGTTTTACCTTCAAACTCTTTCATGGTTTGTCTCCGTTTTTATAGTCCACACAGCATACGATTGAATGCTTGTGCGCGTGGGCCGGCTTTGCTCAGAGCCACATTAAAAAAACAGAAACATCCTTGCTATTGAGCCAATAAAATAAGAACGGTTACAAATTGGCCCCGATCACCAAGGACACAAAATCACGGTCTTTGAAAGGATCAAAGTAGGCGCCATCGTTGAACATGCTGTAGTTCACCTCAGCAAAGTATTTCGCCGATTGAATTTCCCCACGCAAACCCAAACCGAGGTTCATGCGGTCTTCAAGAAACAGGCCGTCTGCCGAATACCCTTTGATGTCGTGCGAGAAAAACACCCTCGGCAACAGGTTCACGCCCCAAAACACGTCGGGGTAAGTGAAGGCAGCAAGCACACGGTAACCAAACGACGTTTCTGTGGCGTACCCGTCTACCTCGCAATTGCGCGAGTTGGGGTTCACACCCGCGTTGCAATCACCGCCATTGTAGGTGGCGTGCGCGCCAGCACCAAACGCTGGCGAGCGCCCAAACCGCTCATCGGTGAATGGGTTGCCAATGCCACGCCACATTTGGGCGCCAACCTCTGCCACCACGCCAATCTGGCTCGCACCCAAGCGCCGTGGAAACAACATGATGGTCGACATTTGCGCCTGCACTTTATCCAGTGGCTTGTAGCCTTGCAGCACCGAACCCACCGGGAACAAGGTGTTGTCACCATAACGCGCCAAAGGCCCGTCGCCGGTGGCGGAGCCTTTGATCAAATCAACTGTGTTGTAGCTAACCGGGTAATCTTTGGTGTAACTGACTTCACCAAACACAGAATACCCAAACAGTTCAGTGGCCGCTGAAAACCCTGCAACCTGAATATTCTCCTGGCTGTAATCGAAGAAATACGACAAGGGGTTGACTACACTTGCAGGCCCCACTGCCAAGCCGTTGAAAATGGATCCACTGAATCCAGATGGTGTTTTCATCAAACTCAATGCAGGAAGCCTTTGGTGATAGTTCACCACATAGGCACCAAATTCCGCACCCAGTTCAGACGAGTAATAACGCCCAGCCAAGCCCATTTGTCCTGTGTCTTTCGGGCGGCTGTCGGCCAATTGCGCCATTCTAAAATTCAGGTTGCTCAGGTCAGCAGGTAAACCTGTCAGGCCGCTGATCAAACCAGTCAGAGGCCCCAAGGCACCCAGCACTCCGGTATTCACCGGAACTCCGCCTACCGTCACCACCCCGCCGCCACTGAAACTTTGCTGATCGTTGTAGGCGGTGAAATCAATATCACCCGCCGGTGTGCTCAACACACCCGGGTTCACCGGTGCACCCTGGAAGTTACAGTTCAACAAATCGGCCTGCGAGAAAAACGTGCCGCAACCATCCACCACCACCTTCTCATGGTTGACCTGGACGAAGGTTTCCAGCGACAGGGAATCGGTGGCCTGCAAATTGGCATACAACTGGGGAATGGGCAGGAATACTTCTTTCAATTGGGCGCCGGGTCTTCTCAGTGCGGCCGAATCAAAATTGGAATACTGGTTTACACCTCCGAGCAGAAACAAGGCTTCGCCCCAGGTCACCACCTGGTTGCCCACCTTGACGGTCAAAGGTTTGCCACCAGGTTCGAAGTCTGCAAAAAAGTAAGCGTCCAGAAATTGGGCGTCTTCAAAACCGGTGCCTTTCTCGAACCCGCTGTCGTTGAGTGGCTCATTGGGCCTGAACCCATTGTTGGCTGAGCCATGGTTCACCCTGTTGCTGCGGTTGTGAAAATCGGAGTAGGCCTTGGCGCGCACAAACACACCAGCGTTGTCCTTGCGAAGTTCAAGTTCACCCACGCTTTTAACCGCTGAGCTGAACACATCGCCTTTGTTGTAATTCAAGTTTCCATCGTCAACCGTGCCGCTGGAAGCCTGCCCACCATTGCCGATGAACACCAGGGAACGATCCGCGTCTTTCGTACGCATGGAAGCACCCACGGTGACTTCCATCGCCCATCGCCCTTCAATGCCTGCCGGCCCCTCGAAAGACCCGGCAGCCAGGGCGCCGCTCTGCATCAAAACAACACTACTTGATAAGACAACAGCTGAAATTATTTGGCTCAATAACGCGCCTTGGCGCGCACGCGGCCCCCTCGATACGATGTGCAACATCGCAGTCTCCCCATGTCAAAGCGTTAGTTCAGCTGCCGTTTGTTACTGACAGAAAACAGAGCATTATTTTTGAATTTTTATGTAGTCATATGATATTACTTTGAAGTTCTCAGAGTGGTCAATATTTATTACAACATGTAAATTTCTTGCAACAACCATTGATAAACACTGAGCGCAAACAGCCAGTCAATCTATAAAAACTCAAAACAATCAGTAATTTATAAAAAAACAACCCAAAAATCCGTGAATTTTGAATCGGAATGACCGCAATACGAGTACCTATTATTGCTACGTATCAACGCCAGTCTTCAGGAGACACCATGCCTAGTAAAATTTCTGCAGTTCTTTTCGGTACAGCACTGATCACCATCGCTGCGCAATCCAAAGCCGAACCACTATCCAACCAATATATTGTGGTGCTGAAAGACAAAGAAGCGCTGAGCCAGACACTGGGTTTGCCAATCAATACGCCTGCGACTCAACTGCTCGACAGGGCCCAAACCACTCTTGGTTTATCCAGTCAACAAATCAATTTCAAATATCAAAACGTATTCAAAGGTTTTGCAGTCAATATTCCTGACCACGTGGCAAGTTTGCTCAATGCATCGGGTTTGGTTGCTTATGTAGAGCAAGACCAAACCTTCAAACTGAACGCAACCACGCAAAACAACGCAACCTGGGGACTTGATCGCATCGACTCCCGCCCCAACAACCGTGACATGCAATACACCTACACATCCAATGGGCAAAATGTTCATGCCTATGTGGTGGATTCGGGCTTGCGCGCCACCCACCGTGAGTTCACCGGGCGGGTCGGCAATGGCTTTGATGCCTTGGGTGGCTCAGGTGGAGGAGGTTTGCTCGGAGGTGGATTCTTAGGCGGGGGCTTCTTGGGCGGCGGCTTGTTTGGTCCGTCCAATCCACCCGCCCCGCCACCATCCAGTGGTAGTGACCCACTCGACCCCAGCAGCAACCCCAGCGACTGCAATGGGCACGGCACTCATGTGGCGGGCACCATCGGCGGCACTCAATTTGGTGTTGCCAAAAATGTGATTCTGCACGGCGTGCGGGTCGTTAACTGCCAGGGAGTGGGAACGTCGTCCAGCACGGTGGCCGGCGTGGACTGGGTTATTGGTAACCATGTGAAACCTGCGGTCATGAACCTTAGCCTGGGGGGTGGTGCATCCAGTGCAGTGGATCAAGCCATCCGCGCAGCCCACAACGCAGGCATCGTCACTGTGGTTGCCGCTGGCAATGATTCACGCGACGCGTGTGGATTCTCCCCAGCAAGGGAACCATTGGCCATCACAGTGGGCTCGACCGATGCAGCCGATCGCCGCTCGTCTTTCTCCAACATTGGTAGCTGTGTAGACCTGTTTGCACCAGGCTCGTCGATTACATCCGCTGGTATTCGCAACGACAACGAACAAGCAGTGCTTAGCGGCACCTCCATGGCATCACCCCACGTGGCTGGTGCGGCGGCAAAATTGCTTTCGCAGGGTGTGGCACCCAACAATGTAGTCACCACGCTGAAAAACGAAGCCACAAGCGGCACTGTTGTTGATTCAAGAAACACCGCCAACCTGCTTCTGTACAGCCGTTAAATTCAAATAAAACGAACCACACGCAGTCCGTGGCTACCAAACAAGGTTAGTTAACCAAGTAACCGGAGCCACGGCATGACAGCCCAAACCAACACCCCCGTAGTAAACACCGACTTACCTGAGCCAAAACAAACCGCAGAAGGCGGCTTGTATTCTTTACCTGGCATTGCAATTGCCACCGCCCTTGGGTCACCAATTGCAGGTGGCTTCTTGATGGGTAAGAATTTCAAGACAATCGGAAAGGCCCAGCAAGCAAAACAAACCTACCTGTACTTCGTTCTCGGTACCTTTGGCCTACTCTTTCTCAGCAAGCTCATACCAGAAGAATCGGGCCTTTCAAATTACTCTTTCACGGTGTTTTCAACCTTGATTACCCTATTCATCGCCAAACATCATCAGGAACAAATGATCAAACAACACATTAGTGCGCAAGGCAAGATGTTCAGTAACTGGCGTGCTGCCGGTATTGGCCTTGCTTTTGGGTTTGTTTTTATCAGCGCTTTTTTAGCGATCGTGTATGCGACCATGGGATAAATGAGCCTTAGACAACATTGCCAATCAACGATGTCTGAGTGCAAGCTCAAGAAAACAGGCAACCTACCCTGCTTCTAGATACAAAATCTCTCAAAGCAGGGCGGAGCAGCTTCCTTAAATCAACTCAAGGACTGCTCCATCTTTGGGATCAGGAAAAAGAAAACGCTTACCCGTTTTTCTTTCTAAACGCCAAGGCAAGTAAACCCACAGGTAAAAACCTTGAACATAGCGAGCCAGCAGATAAGCCAACAAAACACTTGTTAAACTAGCCAGAAGCCAATATTTAAACAAATCAACCGGCAATGCTTCAGCAAAGTCAGTTATAAAAAATTCGTACATAAAGAACAAAACTAGAAATCCGCAAATCCAGTTATATCGAATGTGCCCAGCTGTTGTGAACACGGCCGCACCATTAAACTCCATGATGGGCCGACTTAAAACAAAGCAATTTTCACACTCATTGTAGTGTTTTTTAATCAAATTATTTCTCTTAACTCTTTCCACTGCATGAAGGTAAACCTGCACTAGCCAAGCAACAGACACCGAAGATACAAATAATAGCATATGTAGATAATTTGGCTTTGCCATAAAATATACTGCAATCACTATTCCTAGCGCCATTAAACAACCCACAAATATGAAACCAATAATCACCATTGCAACGACTATTCTTCTTATCAATTTCGGAACAAAAAAACTCGAAAAAAAAGACATTAGAATGATACCAACATGAAAAAAACCACAATACTTAAAATAATCAACGCCTAAGATTGAATCATCAACCGCCAGAAAACCTGGAATGATTGAGAAAAAACCTGAAATGGTCCAACCAACAGGAATACCTACCCTCAGACATAATTTAATATTATAGAATGCGGGATATAATGACTGCTTTTTCATGGCGCAACTCCCCAACCAAAGTCACTTTCTACAAAGCCAGAATAGCCCGAGTAATCTTTTCCATTTTTTCTATCAAAGTAACCAATCGACTCTTTGATGATCTTCTCAGTCGCCTCAGTCATGCCAAGATTTTTATCCAACCTCTCAACAACGTAAGAAGAACTAACGTTAACCACTGCGATAAAAGAATCGCAGCGGTCATCACAACCGCTGTTATTGCCGTTTCCACCATGGCGTGTTAAACCGCCAACAACCACTTGAGCCTTGCCGTCCACCAACATTGATGTCAACAGCGTCTCCAGTGTGAAACAAAGGCGTCAGTATTTCGCAGCAGAACCGTTTCGACAAACCGGGGGATGGCATTGCCGATTCGAGAGTGATGAGCAGCTGAAAGCAATTGCCCTTGGGTCACCGATTGCAGGTGGCTTCTTGATGGGTAAGAACTTCAAGACAATCGGAAAGGCCCAGCAAGCAAAACAAACCTACCTGTACTTCGTTCTCGGTGCCTTTGGCCAATTCTTTCTCAATATGTTCATACCAGAGGAATCGGGTCTTTCAAATTACTCTTTAACGGTCTTTTCAACCTTGATTACCCTATTCATCGCCGAACATCATCAGGAACAGATGATCAAACAACACATTAGCGCGCAAGGAAAGAAAGCAGACAATCTACCCTGCGTCTAGATACAAAAACTCACCGGGCGGGGCAGCTTCCTTAAATCAACTCAAGAACAGCTCCATCTTTGGGATCGGGAAAAAGAAAACGCTTACCTGTTTTTCTCTCTAAACACCAAGGTAAGTAAACCCACAGGTAAAAACCTTGGACATACCGACCCAAAAAATAAAATAATAAAAGACCAGACAAACTTGACACCAACCAGTATTTAAAAATATCCATTGGCAAGTATTCCCCAAAATCAGTTACGAAGAATTCATATAGCGAAAAAAGAATCCAAAATCCATAAATCCAGTTATATCGAATGTGATCATCTCTTGTAAACCTCACATCCCCATCAAACTCCCTGATCGTCTTCTGCAAAACAAAGCATTCATCAAATTCCTTATAATACTTTTCTATTAATTTTTTTTTCTTCACTCTTTTTATTGCATTAACATACACCTGCAATAACCACACCACCGAAACCAGCCCAACAAATAAAAGCTCATCTAAATACTGGTGCTTGGCCACAAAGTAAAAAACAACAACCAAGGAAAACAAAAAAACAATACCGGAAAGTGGAAAGCAAGTTATTAAACAAGCAACAGTAACTCTTCTTATTACCTTCGGAACAAAAAAGCTTGCCACATAACAAAACAGAAGAACAAACGCATTAAATACAGCACAATATATCAATAAGGAATCATCAATTAAGAAATCTTCAATCGCAATAGCCACCCACCCCGTTGAAAGCAAACCGGAAGTAATCCACACCATTGGTACACCATATCTAAGGAGCCATTTTATATTGTAGAACATTGTGAAGGGAAGTTGCCTTTTCATGGCATCACACTTAAATCAAAGTTACCGTACAATAACCTTGAAAAATCTTGATAATCTTTTTTGTATTTATTTTCTATATATCTCAACGTTTCACTTTGATTTTGACGCAATACATTATCAAATCTTATCCTTTTGTTTTTTGTCATTTCAACGCGATCAACTACATCCTTTGCCGCATCCTGAATTTCATCAGTGATACCAAGTTGCTTATCCAGCACTTCTGCCAAATAAGAGAAAAGTACTCCAATCACAACAACTCCGACGACAACGGCAACAACAGGCATAGCAGCGAAAGTTCCAGCCCCAACAACCATCGTCAAACCCGCCATCGTAACCGCCGTCATTGCTGTCACCACCACAGCTTTTGCAACGTTGATTCCAATCTTCACGAACAAATCGCTCAAAGTTGCCTTCGGTTTTCCTGTCACCGGGTCGATTTGATCGTAATCTTGCATCCACTCGGCCACATCGGTCCCAATGGTAAATAGCAAGCCAATAACCCCGAGCCGCCCCACCATGCCCTTCGTGGCATTCCAGGCTGCATGCCTTACGCCTTTAGCAGTGCCAGCACCGTGGGTGATTGAAAGCACAGCCGGGTTATCAGCAAGGTATCGCGTTCCTTTCAATAGCGTTCTTATTTTGTGGTTACCACTGAACACCACGTCGTACACCACCTCGCCGCTTTTGCGGATTCGCTTTTTGAGGTAGAAGGTTTGGCCTTTTAGTTCACGAATCCACTCTCGCTGTTCTGCCAAATTAAGTGTTGTGCCAACTAATTGCCCCAACAACCAATTGCGGGTTACAACTCCATTGGTATCAATCGCGGTTTCTTCACCGCCACTGGCAAAGAAATCCAAAATTTGTTTGGGTACATCAGTCAGTGTTTTTTTCACCTCAACGACATGCATGGTCTGCACGTCGGCACCCTCCAAATCAAGGCCCCCGGCACCGTCACCTCCAGGTGGCCGCATGGTCACAATCAAGGGGGCGGGCTTGTCCACAGGGTCTTGGGATTTACACGTATAGGGGTCCAATACATTGGGCTCATAGGCGGCCACAAGCTTGCCGTCTCTTTTTAGGAGTAAGTGACCATTAAAATTACGGCTTACCCACAGGTGACACAGCTCCCCATCGCGGAACCGAACAGGGCTTTTGAAGCGAACCAGCTTTTTGTCTCGTTCGAGGTAGAAATAGCTTTTGTCAGATTCAACCGTGTACCGCCCGCCGTCACCTATGTTGATGTCAAACAGCACATCACGGTGTTTGCGCATCACCACCCGCAGCTTGGGTTTGCTTCGGATGCAACGCACCGGTTCGCCGGGTAGGTCGATGAAGGTCAATTGGGTGTTTTGGTCCACATCCAGAACCGATGATTGACTTGCCCCCATGGTTAACCTCCACTGCCCGGCGTGCGATCGGGCTGCTCGCCTACTGTTGGACCATGCGGTGCCTTTTCAAATCGCGCTTTGCCTTCACCATCCAGAGTTTGCTCCACCACCTCGTTGTTGAACTGAAAGGCAATGCGCTCGCCCGCCTTTGGAGAGTCGCCATCGGCATCAACAAACTCGACTTCCCACTGGGTGGGGGCCCTTTCTGCCAGTTGTTTCAGCAACGCGGCTTTTTCAGGATCAGGTTGGGCTGGTGGCACTTGCGTGGCCGACGCAATCAAAGTGGCACCACAGGCGGTTTTGTGGCCATGCAGGGCTACATGCAGGTGGTTGTCTTTCATCAAGGGGTGCCCTTCCACAATCGGGAACACGTGTGGCTTGCAAATGGGACAAGTCACCATGTCGCCCACGCGCGCTATCGGGATCTTGCCTGGCCCAAAAAATGTGGTTGAGCTGCCTGAAATCACTTTGCCACCATGGCTTGTTGAATCACCAACAACCACCTGAGCCCTGCCGTCCACCATCATTGATGTCACCTGCGCCTCCAATTTGAAACAAAGGCGTCAGTATTTCGCAGCAGAACCGTTTCGACAAACTGGGGGATGGCCTTGGCGACTCTAGGGTGATAAGCAGCCCAAAAACAGAAAACCGGTCGCTTCCGACCGGTCTTTGTTGGCTACCTTAGATTGTTCAGTTGGAATAAGGCAGGGACGAGTGATGTAGAACGATCTTCACATTGCCTGCGGTGTCCTTCACATAACCCCAGGTTTTGTCCACGGTGGTCACCTTGCCCGTTTTATCGGTGAAGCTGACATTGCCCATGGTCAAGGCGGTGTTGCCGTTCAAATGAATGACTGCATTCTTGGATTCAACACTTCTCCAACCTTTCAAGGCAAAACCAGTGTCGTTTGGAAACTTCGCATTTCCGCCCACGAAGTAGGCCAACGCACCTTCTTCGGTGCTACGGATGTTTTGTGGCAAGGCGGCCAAGGTGGGCTTGAACAATACAGGGCCCATGTCGTAGGCGTAAGCCGCATCAAGAGCCGCCTGCGCAGTCATCTTGGCTTTGTCCAGTCCGCCCGCTTCGAAATCCTTGGAAATTTGCACCACCGCATTTCCCCACATGGTTTGGGCTTTCAATACCTCAGCCTCGGTGATATTGCCGCTGGTCACTGCAGTGCTGGCCAAGGCAACACCGCTGAAAATCAAACCAGCACCGGCCAGAGCAGAACGAGCGAACAAAGAATTTTTCATCATGATCTCCTTGAAATTGAGGTTCGAAAAACAAGTCTTGTTTTCCATGCTTCAAATTTTGGAGAATCAACATGAACCCAAACTTCGCCGTCCAATGAACCGAAACAACACGCAAGATGAACGCCAGATGAACATCACGCCAACCGATCTCGCCGAATGGATTCCAGGCGGTACCCCAAGCCGCGTTGGGTGTGGATCAAGGGCTCCATTCCGTCCAGATCAATTTTGGTGCGCAAGCGACGAATATAGACATCCACCACATTGGTCAACGGGTCTTCATTCAAACCCCATACATTGGACAAAATTCGTTCACGACTAAAAAGTCGCCCTGGCGCGCTCATCAACAACTCCACCAAAGCCAGCTCTTTCGCAGTCAATGAAATTTCGCGCCCTGCCCGGGACAACCGCATTTTTTCCAAATCGAGTGTTAGGTCGTCTACGGTTAAATGCGTGCGTGGCTGGCTTGAGGTCAATTGACCCACCCGCCTGCCCAAGGCCTCAAGTCGTGCCAATATTTCATCAAAAGCAAAAGGTTTCCCAAGATAATCATCGGCTCCCATTCGCAGCCCGGCCACACGATCTTCCACTGAATTCAAAGCGGTCAGCATCAGGATTGGCAAATTCAAACCCTGTGCCCTCAATGCCTGGCACACGTCCAGACCTGATCCATCCGGAAGCATCACATCGAGAATAATCACCGCGTTTTCACCGCTTTCCTGTACCTCGGTGTGTAACACTTTGGCCATTGACGCGCCAAGGCTGGCATTGTGGGCCACTTGCGGCCGATAACCTTCCGCTTTGAGACCTCGTTCAAGAAAGCCAGATACTCGCGCGTCATCCTCTACAATCAGGATCCTCATGTTATTCCTCAATCACCGATTCAAATGCCGGCAAATTAATCGTGACTCTACAGCCTTTGTTCTCTTCGCTACTCAACTCAATGGTGCCGTGGTGCGCCCTCACAATAGCGGCAGCCAAAGGCAAACCCAGACCACTGCCATCGGGTCGAATTTTCTTGGCAGCAACGCCCCGGTAATGGCGCTCAAAAACCCGATTGACATCCTGTGAGGAAATGCCCACGCCATTGTCCTCAATCGTGACCACGCAACAACGCATGTTCTCCCTGTCTTCAATGGTTGAGGTGCTGATACGAATTAAAGCGCCTACGCCGCTGTATTGAATTGCGTTGTCCAACACGATACTGAATACTTGCTTTAAACGCTGAGCATCGCCCAGCACTTGGTCATCGCACAGAAACTCCGATTCAATCCTGCAATGTTTCTGAGCAATCTGAGGCCTGAAAAATGAAACACACTCAAGACACAGCTTTGACACGTCGACAGCTTTCCTATCCAGCATCAAGGCATCAATGTCGCTTCTGGCCAAGGTCAACATGTCGTCAACAATGTAGTTCAACTGCTGCGTGTATTGAACAATGCGTGACAACGTGTCTTTGTACTCAACTGCGTTGTGGGCGCTGTGGCGCAAACTGATTTCAGCCTCGCCACGAATGGCGGTCGTAGGTGTTTTCAATTCATGGCTGATGTCAGCGAACATCTGGCGGCGGCGCAGTTCAATTTTCTCCAGCCTGTGCAGCGCCTCTTGCAAATCAGTTGTGCGCTCATTGACTTGAATCTCAAGCTGTTCACGCACCTGCTGATCGCTGGCGCGCAAACGGGCAATTTCACTGGCCATGTCGTTCATGCTGCCAGCAACCAGTGAAAACTCGTCACGACCATTGGCGGGAATGCGGTACGTTAAATCACCGCCTTGTAGAGCTCTCGCACCGCGGAGCAATCGGTCAACTGGTTTACTCAAGGATTTGGCAAAGTAGAAAGCGAGCAACAACAAAAAAAGTGTTAGGGCAACGGCTGCCGATATCACCAAGTTGGTCATAAAATCCAGGGAAACATCAGCAGCGGCCCTGTCCCGCGCAGTGACAAGGCGCTCCCTGGCGATGCTTTGCATCAAGGCCACCCGCAAATCCTGACCATCCGAAACATCGAACACCTGTCTGAGTTGGAATCGTTTGGTCTCTGGCGTACTGGGTTCGAAGCGCCAATTTGACGCAGTCAGCACGGCGCCCAACTGTTCAACACCCTTGCGCAGCACAAGCAAACTTTCCGCACGCTCAAGATGCTCTGGAATCAATTCCTGATCGTCTTCGCTCAACGTTTTGGCGTTTCTGGCCAGCCTGTCTAAGGTATCCAGGCTTCTGACCATGTTGTAGTAAAAAACCTGGCTTTGCTGTGGGTCCGGCTCCTGGCCTGTCAGGTCGTTGGTGAGTTGCGTTCTCAAACGCTGTTTATTGGACAGTAGTTCCACATACCCAACCAACAGCTCATTGGCCACACGCCCCTTTTGCACATTCTGACTGGCCGTGACCATGGCGAAATAGCCGATGACACCCTGCGCCACAGCGACCAAGGCAAGGGCCACAAACGCTATCAGAATACGGGTTTTAAACATTGCCTTTCCCCATGGAATTCAACCAAGTATTGAATGCTAGGGATACTGGCCTGCAAATACCAGACCTTTCTGGTGATTTAATCTGCTGTTCATGTTGCCGGGCAGGCACTGCTCGAACTATGAAAATCAAATCATAAAGGGTCTTCAGAAAGAATGCCCGAGGTAACAGCGTTGCGAAGAAACTGTTTTTCGTAATGGCGATTTCGCCGCGCCTTCTTGGCCTTGGCGCGCTTTCCGTAACGCTTATCGACCACCAACTCATCGAGATTGCTGAGTTGGTCTGCGCTTTGAACCTGTTTCAATGTATTTCGCTTCGTCATGGGTACTGCCTTTTTCAACTGCTTTCAATGCGATCATAGAATAAAAAAGGAGGCAATCCATGACGATCTGATTCGACGAATTGAATATTAGATCACTTCACCCTGATGATGAATTTCATCAATTTGATCGTTCAAGGTACACCAGTCGTAAATGATGCCGATCCCGAAAAGGCCCACGGTCAACAAATACAACAGGCCCGTGAACCATTTGCGTTGATAAAAGCGATGAACACCGAAAACACCTAAAAAAGTAAGCAGAACCCACGCGATATTGTAATTAATGGGGCCGTTTAAGAAGCGACGATCCGCGTTTCGGTTCATTCCGGGTATCAACAACAAATCCACGATCCAACCGATTAGAAATAGGCCAAACGTGAAAAACCAAATGATCCCGGAGATCGGCCGACCGTAATAAAAACGGTGAGCACCCATGAAGCCGAAGATCCAGAGAATGTAACCGATCACAATGCTGTGGCTGTTGTTGTTCGTCATGTGAATTTCCGTGAAACTTGTTTTAACCACAACATAACACGAGGCCAATTGCTCTTCTTGCAATAACCGCACCTTGCGTTACTCGTCTTAAAGGAAGCAAGAGAATTCGATGAAAACCAAACTGTCAGGTTTCGAGAGGCATCAAATGACCTTTCTGAATCAAGAAAAAACGGTTTACACCGCAGGCACTGGCCCCGCGGTTGTTGTCATTCACGAAGTTCCTGGTATCACACCACAAGTCATCGCATTCGCTGAAAAGTTGGCAAGCTGCGGTTTCAAGGTTTTCATGCCCAGCCTGCTTGGCAAGCCCGGCGCCGCCATCAGCCTTGGCAATGTGTCAACAGCGTTCACAACACTGTGCGTCAGACGCGAATTCAGTATTTTGAGTGCCAACAAGTCAAGCCCGGTTGTGGACTGGTTAAGGGCTTTGGCCCGCAAAGCACACGAAGAATGCGGCGGCGCCGGGGTGGGCGTTGTTGGCATGTGCTTTTCAGGCAACTTTGGGCTGGCCATGATGTTGGACTCACCAGTGATAGCACCCGTTTTGTCTCAGCCTTCGCTGCCAATAGGCCCATTGGAATCGCAACAACGCGGCTTGCATTTATCCGCAGCTGAACGAGACGCCGTACACCAAAAAATTCGCAATCAAGGTTCCCGAATTTTAGCCCTGCGTTTTCAAGGTGACTTTTTCTGTACTGGCAAGCGTTTTGAGGCGCTGCGGCAAGAATTCGGAGATGCCTTTGAGGGCATTGAAATTGCCCCTGAATTTGCGCGCAAAGGCACTGGAACACCACCGCACAGTGTGCTGACAACACACCTCATTGATGAGCAAGGGCAACCGACTCATGAAGCCTTGAAACGCACCATCAACTTTTTGGTCGAGCACCTCAAACCACATTCAAAATAAAAACCTTCCACCTTTCAGTGGAAGATTGGATGCGGTCAGGGTGCGCATCAACCTTGCGTGGGCATGGCCCGCGCAATCGGCGGGTTCACACGAACGGTGAATGGCATTGTAATTTCGTACACCACACCGCCTTGACCAAATTGCGTGGTTGCGCCATTGCGCAACGCCCTTTGACTGGATACGTAGAGTCGACGACCATCTGGCGAGAAGGCTGGGCCAGTCACCTCTGTGGCGCCGGCATCACCCGGCAATCGCAGCAAAGGGATGGTGGTGCGGTCCGGCAACAATACCATTGCGCGCATGTCGCCGCCATCTTCCACGACAATCATTTCGCCATCGAGCGTCATTGACAAATTGTCTACACCCATCATTTTTGGCTCATTTGGATCCACTGGCGAGCCAATGGGGCCGTCTGTCGGGTCGTATATGCTCTCAATGGTGCCATTGGCCACGTCGATAGCCCACACGTTGCTATCAACCTTGGTAGAAAAGTACACGATACCGTTCAGGAACCACACGCCTTCATTGCCCGCAAACACAGTGGATTCGGGCAAATACACATCGGGTTGTGGGCGTCCATCGTCGATCGCATCGAGCCAAACAATCGGCACCGGGCCCTGGCGTGCGGCATCGACACCCGCCGGGACGGACAGCACCTGTAGTTTGCCTTTGCTGAAGTCGGGGCGTGTGTTGCGGGGCCAGTCAGTGGCGGAAAACACTGTGCGGTAAAACCGGTCTTCGCCGGTGATGTCTTCGGTGTGATATATCGCGCGTTGTTCAACATCGAATGCCACTTGCTCATGTGCCTTTCGTCCAAAACGGTCCAAGCGGACTGGCTCGCCGCCATTGCGTAGCGGGCTGCACTCGAACATATAGCCATCGAGAATTTCTTCGCCATTGATCCACGTGCCCCAAGGTGAAGCTCCACCAGAGCAATTGGTGGTGGTGTTGCGCTGAATGGGGTAGGCGTCGATCAAGTTACCGCTGCTGTCGAAACGAAGTGCGCTGGCGCCCCCGGCGAATGGAAGCACCAAGGGGATACCACCGGGCTGTAGCGTATTCACAAGCCCGCTTACAACGTTGGTGACAGGGCTGAGAGCGGCCAGGGAATCGCGACTGGCCAGTTGACGAATTTGAGAAAGTTCAGCCGGAATTTGGCCAAAGGCCGTTGTTGCATCTCGTGCTTCGGAATTTGAAACATAGATCCATCCGCCGTCTTCGGTTGCAAACACGGCGCCGCCATCCGGGTCAGAATGCCAACGGAATTCGGGTTGAGAAGGAATGGGTGGCTCATTGAATACCGCCACCACGCGTGACGTAAAACCTGCAGGCATCTGAACGCCATTCGCATCAGGCGCCATCAACGGCCCCATGGATGCAAATGGACTGGGCCTGGCCGCACCAGAACCACTTGGCCCAACCCGTGTGCCGTTTGCGCCGCCCGAAGAGCCGCCGCAGGCAGTCAGCCAATTTGCAGCGGAAATACTGCCTGCCGTGAGCAGCATGTTGCGCAGGAAAACCCTGCGTGACAAACCCCGTTGCTCAACTTTTCTAAGTTCGTTGTGAATGACTGCCATTTGTTGCCTCGTTGCTGCTGTTACCCAATAGAGCTTTTACTCCGCAGAGCAGCAAAAGGTTTCACAGCACTACACTAGATGACATTTCACGGATTGGTCATATTTGCTAACCTTGATTGCGCAGTCAGAAGTGGCTCGGTTTATCTGAACAACTTTTCCCCAGTCTATAAGTGATGGTTGGGTAGTTGCATTTGATGTTGGGGTGCATCAGTTAATTTATTTTAAGCCGCCAGTCGCAGTGTCGGCATTCCTTCCTGCCAAACCTG
>CAXRAE010000023.1:0-235968 GCA_964229025.1 Limnobacter sp.
CGCAACTGCTATCCCAGATTCGCCTTCATTCAAAATGGCAACAATCTGGCTTTCTGTAAATCGTGATTTCCTCACTTCGTTCTCCTGCGTTATGCAGGAAATTCTAAAGTTTCATCTGTTCGCTGTCAGGGGAAGCTTACGGCACGCCCCTTAGCTTTACGTTATGCCCCTTGAGCCATGGACCTATTCCTTCAGCGAGTTTATGTTGGCGAAATCAAGACTCAGTGTCAGTTTGCGATCAACGCAGTGGAGGCTTTGAATCACGCGCTTCAGCGACTTGGCTCTTGTCGGCCAGATGTGCAAACTGAGCGTCAGTTCTTCCACGCGGAGGTGTTCCGTCAAACGCACAGTTTCCTTACCCATGCGAGTAACGTTTCTCGGCTATTCTGGCCGCCAGTACCGAAGCAGCGCGACTCCGAGACAGAGGCTGCATATCAGACACGGATAGGGCGCCTAGATAAAGTTCAACGCGCCAGTTGTCTCCGTAATCTGTATAAATTGGAAGACGACAACTGTTTAAGGAATAGGACGCTTCGTGATCATCTTGAACATTACGACGAGCGGTTGGATCACTGGCGCCAGACCAGTGAAAATCGAAACATTGTCAGCGATACCATAGGTCCTTCGAATTCAATCGTTGGTCTAGCGGCCACTGACTTAATGCGATGGTTTGATCCGTCCTCGAATTCGTTCCGCTTTCGAGGCGAGGAATACAACCTGCAAGAATTGGCTACGGCAATTGACCGCCTCTTGCCCCTGTCAGTTCAACTGGAAGAAGAGCTTTGGGCGCGCCAAATCCCCAAGGCATAACCCATCATTCGAGCGGACCTGCACGAAAAGCGTGCAGTCCGCTCAATTCAGACGTTAGGCGCAAAAGATGAGTACAGGCAGCAACCATCCCCGCCGGAGATTCGTGTACCAGTTCAAGGTGGAAGACGAGATCGCTTATGCCAGTCTACTTACGGATGACGATCGTGCGTCGGCCGAGTGCAACATTGTGGATGTGATCTATGAGTCATTTGTCATCACTGCAGACCAAGACTATCTAACGGCACGGCTTCTCGCCCAGAGCGGCCTTTACCGCGCCTTCTATTGGGCAGCAGCACAGACTGTTGAGAAGTACTTGAAGGCTTTCCTCCTGCTTCGCGGGAAGCCAGTCAAGAGCGGGTCGCATGGCCTGATTGCCCTCTATGCAAAGGCATGCGCTTTGGATGCGACACTTAAGAGTGTTGATATTTCACCCCACGATGAGACCGGAATCCCTGACTACGCGCTCAAGCATGTAACGGTCTTCTCTATCAAAGAATTCCTGCGTGATATCGATAAGTTCGGCCGCCCCGACAATCGATATAACTCGTTTGGTGTGGACTTCAATTCTGGGCATCTATTTGCGCTTGATCACTTTGTCTATGGGTTCCGAGCGAAGATTGAAGTGCCAGACATCTGGCAAAGCCTGGAGAAAGTGGACGGCGGTCTGCTCGATGTATTGAAGAGGAACAACCCATGGTTTGCCACTGGCGCTCATGCCATACCTGAGTCTAAAAAACTGCCGGTAACAGTGCGACTGGCCGGGGCGATCACAAAGCTTGACTTCTTGGTGGCGCAGATTCAGAGTCCCTCGTATAAGCTTGCTCTAAGATGGCTTAACAAGATGATGAAACTTCCCGTCGAGCTTCAGCGGATGGTTGACGGGATGTAGGGTCGGTGCAAGCAGTGCAATGGCGCCGAACCTGCGCCTAACCCTTCGGTCGAGCGGACACGCCGCGTCATGCCGCTAACCTCCAACGTTAGACCTCATGAAGCAGCCTACGATTTTTATAACGCTCGCATTGACCCTCATCGTTGGGTGCTCACGAACTCCAATTGCTGAAAAGGCGTCGCAAGATACCAGCTTAACCACATTGGATGTCCCGCCGGGCGACTTCGAGTCCCACCAAGTTGACCATCCTTACTTTCTCGGGCAATCGGAGACGAACGTGCATCTAACTGATCACGCCACAGCACCTGCCTGCGAGTGTAGGTTAACTCGAACGTTAGGACTCAGTTGACTATTCTTTAAATGTACATACAATGTACAGATGATCAAGTTCGAGTGGAATCCCGATAAAGGGGCAACAAACAAGTCAAAGCATGGGGTCAGCTTTGAAGAGGCGCGATCTGTCTTTTATGACGAGTACGCAATTCAATTTTATGATGAAGAGCACTCTGAAGAGGAGGATCGCTTTCTTATGCTTGGTCTGAGTAATGAATCACGAGTTCTTCTTGTTTGCCATTGCGAGCGTGCCGATGGTGAAGTTATTCGCATCATTTCAGCCCGTAAGGCGACCAAGACAGAGCGCAAACACTACAAAGGTGGTGACCAATGAAAGCAGAATACGATCTTTCAAAAATGAAGTCGCGTAAGAACCCCTACGCCTCGAAACTTAAAAAATCCGTGACCATGCGGCTAAGTGAAGATGTCATTTCTTATTTCAAAGAGATGGCGGATGAGAAGGGGGTTCCATACCAAAGTCTTATCAATTTGTATCTTCGGGACTGCGTTGCGCAACATCGAAAAATTGACATTTCCTGGCGGGTAAAGTCCTAACTAATAGCGAATCATGCATAAGGTCCAGGTACTGTTTGTTCACGGCATGGGTCGCACCCCCTTGTCGGGCTGGCCAATGCTTCGGCACTTGAAGCGCGCAGGCCTTCAGGTCAACACCTTCGGGTACATGGCGAGTGTGGAGACGTTTGCAAGCATTGAAGCAAGGCTACGCAAGCGGCTGGCTTCACTTGCATCGCGGGGCGAGTACATTGTCATCGGGCATTCACTGGGTGGGTTGCTGCTACGGGCCGCGGTGAACGGGTTGGGACCGGACACAAGAAAACCCATGCACGTGTTCCTTCTGGGCTCTCCCGTTCACCCTTCAAGGCTTGCGCGCCGGCTAAGGAATAATCCGCTTTATCGCGTACTTGCCGGCGACTGTGGGCAAATGCTGGCGTGCGCGCAGCGAATGTCGACCGTGGGGCCATTGGAGGTTGCTACCACTGCAATTGCTGGCACTCGTGGTCCGCGAGGGGCGTTCACACCGTTTAAAGATGAGCCAAATGATGGCGTCGTCTCTTTGTCGGAGATCAGTGCTGACTGGCTTGGCGAGCCGCTGCAGGTGCCCGTTGTGCACACTGTGTTGCCAGCGAGCAAACATGTTGCGACACTTGTGCTTGAACGGCTTTTGTTGACGTGACGGGCTTGTACATGGTGTATCAAACACTTGCTGATGCGGTTTTGCTGTTGCACCTTGCAGTGGTTGTGTTTGTGGTGTTCGGTTTACCCGTCGTGTTTGTTGGAAACTGGGCTGGCTGGGCTTGGGTCAATCGGTTTGGATGGCGGTTTGCGCATGTGCTTGCCATCGGTGTGGTGGCGCTTCAGGCTTGGCTGGGCCAATACTGCCCACTCACTGTGCTTGAATCTTGGCTGCGGGTGAAAGCGGGGCAATCGGAATACGCAGGCGGCTTCATTCAACATTGGGTGTCACAACTGATTTATTACGAGGCGCCCCTCTGGGTGTTTGCGTTGGCCTACACTGTTTTTGGCCTGTTGGTGCTGCTTGCCTGGTGGAAGTACCCGCCAGAGAAACCACGGCGTAAACGGTCTGGCTCAGGTGCTTGATCAAAGCTGTCGCTTCACAACGCTTTAAAACAAAGAAGGAATTGCAAGCATGGAGAAAGTTCTAATTGGCCTGTTGTTGCTTGTTGGTCTCATTCATCTTTTGCCTGTTTCCGGAGTTCTCGGTGCAGAACGACTTTCCGCCTTGTACGGGCTGGCTGTGAGCGAGCCCAACATGGAAATCTTGATGCGGCATCGGGCTGTTCTTTTTGGGCTTCTCGGCCTGTTTCTGATGTATGCGGCGTTTCAGCCCTCAATGCGAACATTGGCAATCATCGCAGGCTTGATCAGTGTTGTTTCTTTCCTGGTCATTGCCTGGTCAGTGGGCGAGTACAACGCGTTCGTCCGTAAGGTTGTCATCGCAGATGTCATCGCCACCATCGCCCTTATCGCTGCGGGAGTGATCCATGTTGTGCGCCCAACCTGAACAGGCGATCAGGTAAAACGGTCTAAATTGAGTTCAAAGGCTTGATCAATTCGGGCGAATCAACACGGTTCTTGCCCACACCGCTGACCGCGTAGCCGACAGCGTGAAAGTGCAGTGCATCGCTGCTTGAAATCAGCTGTCGAAGGCTTTGGATGTCCTGGTTTTTTGGGTTCAACCATGCGGACCAATCTTTCTTTTCAATCATCACGGGCATTCGATCATGCACCTGCGCTAGGGCTCGGCATGGTTCGGTCGTGATGATTGCAGTGCTCATCACCAAGTCTCCCGTTTCAGGATTAAGCCAGTGGTCGCAAATGCCTGCCATGGCGAAGTAGCTTGAATCGCTGGGGTGTATGTAGAAGGGTTGCTTGCGTTTGCTTTCAGGGGAGGCTTGCCATTCGTAATAACCGCTGGCCGGGATCAGGCAACGGAATTTTTTAAAGCCGGTTCTGAACGAGGGCTTTTCGTGCACGGTTTCGCCACGTGCATTGTTCAATTTCGCGCTGATGGTTTTGTCTTTGGCCCAATGCGGAATCAGCCCCCAAAGGTGGTGCAACATCACTCGTTCGCCTTCGCGGTTGATGCGCACCACCGGAACCTGCGTGGTGGGTGCAATGTTGTAGCTATTGGCGAAGCGGTTTTCGTCTTCTGTATAGCGCGCTTCAAAGTGCGCGGTGAGCCGGGATGTTGGCCCTTCAAGAACGTATCTGCCACACACAGTTGCGTTTCCTTCATTCATCTTGGGTTTGAAGATAACACCACACTCAAACAGCCATTGTCAGTAAAATGCTGACATACTTCGGCTTCGTCCTTCTTTGTCGAGAATCACTTCATGGATCCGTTTGCCCTGCTGAGCAATGTTGTTAGCAAAAACGCTTGGGTTTTGTTGTACCTCATCCCTGCAGTTTTGTTTGCTCTGGTGGTCAAAACGCCGTGGTTCAAAGGGGTGTTTGGCGAGTTCATGGTCAACCTGTACATACGGTTCATGTTGGACCAAAGCCAATACCACCTGATCAAGAATGTGACCTTGCCAACGGAAGATGGCACCACGCAAGTGGATCATGTCATTGTTTCAGAGTTTGGTGTGTTTGTTCTTGAAACCAAGAGCATGAAGGGCTGGATCTTTGGAACGGAGAACCAGGGGCAATGGACCCAGAAAATTTTCAAGCAATCTTACAAGTTTCAAAACCCCTTGCGTCAAAATTATAAACACCTGAAAACCCTGGAGTTGCTGCTGGATTTGAATATGAACCAGCTGCACTCCGTGATTGTTTTTGTGGGCAGCTGTGTATTGAAAAATGAGTTGCCCAGCCATGTGACCATGGGTGCGGGTTGCATTCGTTACATCCAGTCGAAAACCGTGAAGGTGTTGAGCAAGGCCGATGTTTCACAATGCATCCAAAAAATTGAGACTGGGCGGTTGGTGCGTTCCTTCAAAACGAATCGTGACCACGTCAGGCATGTGAAAGATCTTGTTGCTCGAAAAAACAAGCCAGTTGTGAATGTGGGTACGGATACTTCAATCGTTGCCGCGCCCCAAACAAGGATTCAAACCGCCACCGAAACAGTTGATGTGTCACTGCAAGCCAATATGGATGCCCGAAATAACCCCATCTGTCCAAGGTGTGGCGGCGCCACTTTCTTTCGAGAACCCCGAAAACACCAACCAGCAAATGTCACCGTGTATGCCTGTGGCAAATTCCCACAATGTTTGGGTTTGGTGGTGGTATAAACCAACTGTCAAATTGTGTTTGCACATTCTCAATTCAAAGGGTCAAACATGAAGCATCTCATCACCGGTATAGCCGTGGCCCTGATCTTTTTTCAGGCGCTGGAACCTCGCCCTGCACAAGCCGCCGAACCAATCCCGATCGTGTTGGGAACCGCCACGCCAGGAGGTGGTTTCGAACTGTATGGGAAAGTGCTGGCCGAAGAGGTGAACCGGGCTGATCCTGGTTTGAAGCTGATTCCACGCGGTACAGCAGGTAGCGAGGAAAATCTGACGTTGCTTGAAAGCAATAATCTTGATGTGGCGCTGGTCGCAAGCTTGCCTGCCAGTGAAGCGTTTGAAGGCCTTAACCGAAATGGGCCTACTCCGTTGACGGTCATCACCGCAATTTACCCTACCTTCGGAGCGTTTGCCGTTCGGGCCGACAGCCCGGCAAAAACCTTCAGCGATTTGGTGGGGAAACGCGTGGCTTGGGGCACCGAGTCTTCTGGTTTGACCTTGCTGGGGCGTTATGTCAGCAATGCCTTGGGATTGGACCCAGACAAGGATTTCGACGCTGTATATCTACAAAAGGCTGGAGATGGTGCGCGGATGGTTGCTTCGGGTGAACTGGCTGCCCAGTGGGGCGGTGGCATTGGTTGGCCGAACTTCACCAAAATCATGAATGCAGGCGGGCGATTGGTGGGCTTCACCGAAGCCCAGGCTCAAGTGATACAAACCCGATACCCATTTTTGCAGGCCATGGTCATTGAGCCGGGAAGCTATCCTGGCCAAAATGAACCGCTTCAAACCGTGGGTTCGTTCAGTTTCCTGCTGGCTAGTACAAACCTGCCAAACCACGTCGCGTACAGGTTGGCTAAAGCCATTCACCAGGCTCAGCCACAAATGGCCCTGCGTTTGGAGCAAGCCAAAGACACGCTACCTCGCAACACATTCAATGCCGTCAGGGATATGAACCGTATTCATCCGGGTGTGCGCCGCTACCTTGGCGAACTGGGTTTGCGATAAAAAGTCCCCCAGAATTGCACCCCCAAAAGACGTGTTCTCAATGAATTGAACGTTCAAGTTTTCGGCTAACGTACCGTTAAAGAAAGAGTGTTATCCCCATTTTCCGCTAGCTGGTGTGGGTGATCAGGCGTTGATCTGAACTTTCTTGATGAGGACATGATTCATGCAGCCAGTTGGCGAAGCCCGGCGACTTTCTTTGTTGCGCAGTCTGGATATTTTGGATACCCCGGCAGAGGATTGCTACGACCGCATGACTCGCTTGTTGTGCCGCATTCTGGATATGCCCATGGCAGGCGTGTGCCTGGTCGATGAACACAGATCGTGGTTCAAGTCTGGGCGGGGTGGTTTGATAAGCGAGGTCGAGCGTGACGATTCGTTTTGCACCCACACCATTTTGCAAGACGGGCCCATGGTGGTTCAGGATGCCCGCCAAACCGAGCAGTTCAAGCACCTGGCCATGGTGCAAGGTGAACCGAATGCGGTGTTTTATGCCGGTTGCCCCATCAAATTGGGCCAGGGTTTAAATATTGGCACTGTGTGCGTGTTTGACACCAAACCACGACAGCTGGCGCGCGAGGACATTCAATTTCTGGAGGATGTTTGCCAAACAGCCGCGAATGAAATGAGGGCAAAACTTTTCAAAGACATTTACGGACCGAAGATTTTAGTAGGACAGGGCCATGACTGAAGCAGCAAAACCAGCCAATGAAAACGAACGTTTGTCTATTTTGCGCGACCTGCGCATTCTGGACACGCCACTTGAAGAGCGTTTTGAGCGGATCACACGCATTGTGTGCCGATCGTTGCGGGTGCCGATTTCTGCCATCACTTTGGTTGATGAAGAGCGACAATGGTTTAAATCTTCGCAGGGTTTGCCAGCCACCGAAATACCTCGTGCCCATTCTTTTTGCGCCCATGCCATCTTGCAAAGCGATGCGTTCATTGTACCCAATGCGCTGGATGACAAACGTTTTGCCGACAATCCATTTGTAGTCGGTAGCCCCGGCATTCGCTTCTACGCAGGCATTCCCTTGGAAGTGCAAGATGGAATACGCATCGGTTCGCTGTGCGCCGTGGACAATGAGCCCCGCGAGATGGACGAAGAGCAAATCGAGATCCTGAAAGATTTGTCGGAGATGGTTAAATCCGAGCTGGCAGCGGTGAGGTTGACTTCCGCACACATGGAATTGATTGCCGAACTGGAATCGGCCGAGCGCGCAGCAGCCATTGACCCATTGACCAAACTGTGGAACCGTGGTGGTGCAGAAAAGCTGTTGGATAAGGAATACCACGCCGCAAAGCGCAACAACACAAGTTTGACACTGGCCCTGATCGACATCGACCATTTCAAACAGGTCAATGACCAGCACGGCCATGATGTGGGTGACGAGGTGTTGCGGGCCTTTGCCCGAACTGTATCCAGTGCCATGCGTCGCAGCGACAGTTTTTGCCGTTGGGGTGGTGAGGAATTTCTGTTGGTGATGCCCGATTGCGACGCCGAACACGCAGGCAAAGCCATTGACCGAATTCTGAAAGCCGTTCGCGCCAACCGTGAACCAGTGTCGATCACAGCCAGTGTGGGTGCGTTCACCCTGTTGCCGCAAGGCTCTGGCACAGTGGCTCAAGCGTTGAAGTTGGCTGACATGGCCTTGTATGAAGCCAAGCAAGGCGGGCGAGATCAACTGCGCCTGGCGTTAAATCCAGTCATTTCCAATAGCGCGATAGCCGCCTGAACTTCGGTGAAGCGTGGCGAGTTTGCCATGCTTCACAGTTGATATTTTGATCTGTCTGCATAATGGCAAGGCGCATGGCATGAGTCTGCCTGTAAAGGTCGTACCGCATTGATCTGCTGTGTTTTTATTCCACCACGATTTTGAACAACGACGTGCTACTTGTTCCTGATACTGGGCTGTTTGAAATGTATATGGGCAATATGCTCATCAAGGAAAGGGCATGATTGAAGCCAAAAAACCAAGCAATGAACAAGAACGTTTGTCCTTTCTTCGGGACATGAACATTCTTGACACGCCGCTCGAAGAGCGTTTCGAGCGAATTACACGCATTGTATGCCGATCCTTGCGCGTGCCGATTTCTGCGGTGTCGTTGATTGACGATGAGCGCCAGTGGTTCAAGGCGGTGCAAGGCCTGGATGTTGCCCAAACCGGGCGGGCTGAGGCCTTTTGTGCTCACACGATTCTGGAAAAAGACGTGTTCGTGGTGCCCAATGCATTGGATGACATCCGTTTTTCAGACAATCCATTGGTCACCGGGCACCCCAACATTCGCTTTTACGCAGGCATTCCTCTGGAAGTACAAGACGGCATTTGCATCGGTTCGCTGTGTGCGATTGACAATGAACCGCGTGAACTCGATGCCGAACAGTTGGAAATTTTGAAGGATTTATCCGAGATGGTTAAATCCGAATTGGCTGCGGTGAAATTGACTTCGGCCCATCTGGAATTAATTGCTGATCTGAAATCTGCAGAACGTGCCGCTGCCATTGACCCTTTGACCCGCTTGTGGAATCGGCGAGGTGCTGAAAGGCTGTTGGAACGGGAACTGCATTCGGCGATTAGAAACGGCACTGAATTGACTTTGGCACTGGTTGATATTGACCACTTCAAGCAGGTCAACGACCAGCACGGGCACGATGTCGGAGACGAGGTGCTGCGATCTTTCTCCAAAAACCTCCTGAAGGTGATGCGGCGCAGCGACAGCATTTGTCGCTGGGGTGGGGAAGAATTTTTGTTGATTTTGCCTGAATGCAAGAACGAGGGGGTTCAAGCGCTGCTTGAGCGTGTCATGCAAGCCATACGCAGCAACACCGAGCCGCTTGCAGTCACCGCCAGCATTGGTGTCGTGTCAGTGCGCCCGGAAGAGAACACCAGTTTAAGCCAGGCTTTGAAACTGGCCGATGAAGCGTTGTACAGCGCCAAACATGCAGGTCGAAACCGTTATGTTGTGGCAGCAATTCAACCTGCCTTGAACTGAGAAAAATCCGAATTCTGTTGCCTGTCCCGATGGTTCGAAGTAACGTTGGTTAACGGTTTGCCGCAACACTTCGTGTATGTCAATCGTTCAATAGGGGATAGGCCATGAATTTCATTTGGTTCATTTTGGTTGGTTTGATTGCTGGTTGGCTTGCAGGGCAGCTTGTTAAAGGTGGTGGTTTTGGCTTGGTGGGCAACATCGTGGTGGGTGTTGTTGGCGCGCTGATTGGCGGTTTTTTGTTCAGCACGCTGGGTGCGTCCGCGGGCGGTGGGCTGCTCGGCTCTATTGTTGTGGCCACCATTGGCGCGGTGGTGTTGCTGTTCATTATTCGAATGATCAAGCGCGCCTAGCTTCGGTTTTCAATGGGCAGTGTGGCTGGCTGCAAATTGTTGGTCGTAGCTGCTCACCTCCGCGTACACGCTCGCGCTTCCGTCCTTGTTCAACAGCAGCACTTGGTAGGGCTCAAATTTTGGCCCGTATTCCATGCCAGGTGATCCCATGGGCATGGCCGGTACCGAAAGCCCCAATGCATCGGGTGGGGCGTCTTTCAGGAAAGCTTCAATGAACTTGGCGGGTACATGGCCTTCAAACACATAGCCATTTTTGCTCACGCCGGTGTGGCACGATTGATAGCGGTCACCAATTTGATACTGTGCCTTGATCGAGTCGAGTGAATTGTGATCGGTGTAACTGACCGCAAAACCTGATCGTTCAAGGTGAGTAACCCAATCGCTGCAGCAACCACAGGTGGGGGTTTTGTGCACATGCAAAGCCAGTGAGTCAGCCTGTTTCGTGTCAGGTGCAGGTTGTTGTGCGTTGTTGAAGCTCAACACGCCAAACTGGTTCAAGCCCAGCAAAGTCGCTACACCAAATGCCAAACCAATGGCGATCATCTGAATTTTTTTCATCTCGTGTTTGCCTTAAAACTGAAGGTCTCTAACATACGGGTTGCGACGCCGTTCTTCGCCAAAATTACTTTCTGGCCCATGCCCCGGAATGAATACCGTTTGGTTGCCCATGGGCCACAAGCGATTTCGAATGCTGTCGATCAGAGTGTCGAAATCACCACCGGGGAAGTCGCTTCGGCCAATGCCGCCTGCAAACAACACATCGCCGACAAATGCACGGTCTGCCTGTGCACTGTGAAACACCACATGGCCCGGTGTGTGCCCGGGGCAATGGCGAACGTTGAACGTGCAGTTGCCGATTTCAACCGTGTCGTTGTCGTTCAACCAGCGGTTGGGCGTGAATGCCTTGGCAGGCGGAAAATTGAACATGCGGCTTTGCTCAGCCAACATGTCGATCCAGAACTGATCACCGACATGCGGCCCAATGATGGGCAAATTGAATTGCGCGGCCAGCTCTGCCGTGCCCCCGGCGTGGTCGATGTGCGCGTGGGTCAGCCAGATTTGCTCCAGAGTGATGTTTTCTTCCTCAACGGCTTTTAGCAACTTGCCCAAATCGCCCCCAGGGTCGATCATGGCCGCTTTCTTGGTTTCACTGCACCACACCAGGGAGCAATTCTGGGCGAATGGAGTGACAGGAATGGTTCGGTACTTCAGCATGCTGGCGGGGTTGACTCATCCGTGAAATGGACTCACATAGTAGTCAATCCCGTTGTTTAGTTCAATGATCGCCCGGGTTGGATACCTGGTAAAACAGAAGGCTGATCGGACGGCGGCGTTGGTGCTTCATCTTTTGAGTAAGGTAAATGCGATTTTGTGCGTTTAATGAAATACCGATTCCAGTCTGGGAAACGTGGATTTTGCATTTTGATCTGAACTTCGCTAACAAGGTCAATGCGCAAAGATTGATCGGGAAATTCCCAAGATTCAAACGCGGTTGGCTCACTCAAAACCACGTGGATTTGTTGGGGCGAAATAATGTACTCACTGACTGGATGGTTGACTTCGTAGGGATCACCGTCTGCATCGATGCGGTGATACATGTAATGTTCGCCGAACTGAAGTTCGGGTCGGTTGCAATCAACCAACGAGGGTGGATCCCCGTCAACATGGGTTGCCCATTGCCCCAACAGTGGGTTGGTTGTGGTTTCTTTATTCTCGGTCTGATCTTTGGGTGCACAGCCAAAGAAAAAAAAACCAATGAGTAATATCACAGGTAGAGCGCCGTTGGTTCTCATGCTGTTTTCGCCCCAGGCTCGGTCAACAGAATGCCCTCGTGATACTTTTTGGAGAACTTGAACTTGGTCATTGATATGCCTCGCAAGGTTCGGCTGAATGAACAATGGACCCAGCCAGACCCGGGAACACTGGGTAAAAAGTGTTCGAGAATAAGTTGGTCATATCGTAAATTGTCCCTGAGCCAGCAAGCCAAATCATAGTTGGTCATGCCCCTGACGCTGAAGTCCACTGCTTCTCCTTTGCTGTGTTGGGACGTTGCAGAGCCTCCAACCAGTTTGTTCACAGCAGCACTTCTGTACCCGCTGTGGATTCGGATATTCGGACCAAATTGACGGTGAACAGGTGTATCGAAGCTCGAAACGAAAGCCGAAGTGTAGGGCATGGGACATGAGCCTGTCGAAATGACACTCGGTTGAGTGATGGGATGGGACACCCACCACCCACTAAATTGGGTTAAAACCTATACCCGATGTAGCTTTGCAGTGATGGCACAAACCCCAGATCACCCACTGCGTCTTCGAGTTCCTCGCGTTCCCTGCGAATGTTTTCATCGGCGGTGGGTCCGAGTTGTGCGCGCAGCGAGGGCGACACGGTCAACGTGCTTTTGAAGTCGCCGATGTAGCCACCCAGGTCGATGCCCAAGTAAAACCCTGCCCCTGAGGACAGCCCGTGGCCGAAGCCCAGGCCAACGTACGGTGCAACGCTGGGCCATTGCACTGTTGCATCGATTCGGTCGGTGGGGCCAAGCACCACAGAGCGCCCGCCAATGTCAGCCGGCCTGCCTGTGCCGTCACCACTGGCCACCAGTGCCAGTTCAGACCCGAAGTAAGCCAAGCCAGTGGTTAAGCGAAAGTTGCCACCGAAGGGAAAGTAATCGAGGTAGGCACCGGCCGACCGAAGTTCGATATCCCCTTGGTAACGCGTGCCTGTCTCGTTGTAGGTGTCGTTGAGCGAGCCGCCGTTGATGTCAAATCGATAGCCCAAGGTGCTGGACTGGCTTTTCCCCAGCCCCAGGCCCACGCCTTGCAGCCCTGCAGTCAAATACACGGAATTAATTAAACGTGTGGGTACCGGGTTCTGAGCTTGGGCAGGCAAGGCCCAGATCAGGCTGCTGGCAAGAACCAGGAAAGACAATCGGTGCTTCAAGGTTGACCTCCAATTTCGTGATGTGTTCTGAAAGCATATACGCGCTTTGGTCTGCTGCCTGCACCCAAAATGAATGAACCCCCAGGCCAGTGGGCAATGGTAAGATCAAGCACTTTGGTTTGACCGTGATCCCCATGAAAACCTTGTTTGCCCGTTTGCTGTTGGTCGGTGCCTTGTTTCCGTTCGTTCTACCTTCATTGGCCAGTGCCCAAGAGCCCAGTATGGCCACCATCGATTCGCTCGATGTACCCCGCTACATGGGCACCTGGTATGAAATTGCGAAGTATCCTAACCGTTTCCAGGCCGATTGCGCGAGCAACACCAAGGCCACTTACAGTTTGAAGGAAGACGGCACAATTCGGGTGTTGAACAGTTGCAAACTACCCAGTGGTGAGGTGAAGCAGGCCGAGGGCGTGGCCAGGCAGTTGGGTGATTCCAATTCGCCCAAGCTGGAGGTGCGGTTTGCACCCAGTTGGTTGTCGTGGCTGCCCATGGTGTGGGGCAAGTATTGGGTGATCGATCTGGACCCCGCCTACAACATGGTGGCGGTGAGCGAACCCACGCGCACCTACCTGTGGGTGTTGGCGCGCAAGCCCGTTGTAGATCCCGTTCGCTACAGTGAACTGTTACAACGCTTGAAGGCCATGGGTTTTGATGTCAACAAGCTGGAAAGCTCACCTCAAGGGCAGTGAAACCATGGGTACTCGCCGTTTGAACCCCAAGAAGTTGTTGCTGAGTAAGTGGACCGCAGCCAAGCCGGTCAACAAGGAAAAACATTTCTTGATCCGGGCCGAGGTCAAGCCTGCTGAGCCGGATGCGCAGGTGGAGTATTTCGAACTGGAAGCGGTTCATTCAGGCCGCACGCAGGTGGTGCATTGGCGCGATTTACAGGACCAAACCCTGTGGCTGCAAGGTTGGCACTGAATCAAAAGAATGAACCTTGAATTCGGTCTAGTTTAACGATTTAACTTTTTGCAGGCAGTGCCACACTAAGGTGTGTGCAAATTTGTGAACTGCCATGCATCTTCTTCAAGACCCCTTGTCCCAATTTGACTCCCTGAGCGAACCCGCCTCTACGTTCAGCGAGCTGCTGGATTCCTCTTCAGCCCAACAGCTTGAGGACTATGCCAATTTGTTGGCTGAAGTCTGTCAAATGCCGATGTCGCTGTTGTGCTTTCTTGATCCGGTGACCAAAAGCAAGGTGTCGTTTGTCTTTAACTTGCCCAATCGATCTGACCCCGGTGTGTTCTGCTCCGCCGTGATTGAAGCTGGGCAAATGGTTGAGCTCAACGATGCGCGATTCGATCCTGAGTTCTCGGCCCATGCCTGGGTGCAGGATGAACCCGGCGTGCGTTACTACTGTGCCGTGCCGATGCACGCTCAGAATGGCGAGCCTTTGGGCAGTCTGGGTGTGATGAGCAACCGCTCTGAGCGACTGGACCCAAGAAAATACACCCAGCTCACCCGTGTTGCACGTATGGTGGTGGGCTATCTGGAGTTGAACCGAACCCGAATGCAAACCACCGTGGCGAAAATTGCCTTGGACGCCTTGCTGGAGAAGGTGCCCAGCGGGGTAGTCACTTGTGATGCTACGGGTAACCTCGAATTATTCAATCAAGCCGCTCGAGCCTGGCATGGCGCAGACCCGCGCCGCTTGCCTCCGGATGAATGGGCCAGCAGCTTCAACCTGTACGAGGAAGACGGCCACACCTTGTTGGCCACGGAACGAATTCCGTTGCGACGTGCTTTTGCTGGCGAGGTGGTGGAAAACCAGGAGATGGTGATCAAGGCCAAAAACCAGCGCTCACGGCATGTGTTGTGCAGCGGTCGCAGGTTGAAAGGTGCGCGTAGCCAGCCCATGGGCGCCATCGTGGTGATGCATGACATCACCGAGTTGAAGAACGCCCAAAGGGATTTGGCGCGAGTGGGTTCGCACTTGAAAGCGGTGATTGATGCCTCGCAAGAGGTGGCCATCATTGCAACTGACAAAGAGGGTGTGATTCAGCTTTTTAACACCGGCGCTGAACGCTTGCTGGGTTATCGCGAGTACGACATGCAAGCCAACACTCCGATGAAATTTCATCTCGAAGAAGAAGTGGCTCAGCGGGGTCGGGAACTGACTGCAATTGCAGGTCGACCAATTGCGGGCTTTGAAGTGCTTGTGTATGCCGCTCAACAGGGCCAAGCGGAAACCCGCACGTGGACGTATTTACGGGCTGACTCCACGCATGTGAAAGTGCGTTTGTCGGTCACTGCCGTGAAAGATCATCAACTGGGTGTGGTTGGCTTTTTGGGCGTGGCTTTGCCTTTGTAGGGCAAAGGCTTTAGTTAAAAAACTTTTTGAATTCGCGCATGGCATTGCGCTTTTCTTTCAGTTTTTTAAGCCGCTCGTTTTTGTCTTTGTCTGAGGCCCAGATCACCTCGGGGAACAAGAGCGTGCGCAGCAGGCCAATGAGCATCCACAAATACGAGCCTGAAAACAGGAATGCGCACACCAGCGACACCGATTCAAACGAGTGGTCGATGAATTTGATGGCCCACCAGCTCATGATGTCCACCAGCGAGGCCGCAAGGCCAATCGGAAACACCCATTGGTACAGCCGAATGTGGTTGAACTGCATGGAAAACGGGATGCCCACAATGAAGAAGGCGGTGGTGAAGCCAAACAGGTGCGCGTGGGTCATCACAATCAGTTTCGAGACCGACATGCTGGCGATGTATTGCGCTGAATTGTCGAAGTAAGCCAGTTGGTAAACGATCTGTGAGGCCCCAAACGCAAAGGCCACGCCAAACAGCACCACAGCCAGTGCCATGCCGCGCTTGGCTGCTGTGGGGAAGTGGCGCAGGTTGATGTCGACCGTGTGCTTGTCAAACGGAATCAGCACCTTGGTTAACCACAGCAGCAGCACCCCGAAACCGAGCAGGGCGATGGGTCCACCCACGGTGATCCACTTGGATTTTTCAGGTGGCACCACCACAATGTTGCTGCTCTCGACTGGTTGGTCGCTGAAGAAGTCGAAGTCATCGGCTGCGGGTGCGCCAACGGACTCAGTGGTTTGGGTTTCTTGTGAAGTTGGTTGCGCAGCTGGTTGTGCAGTCGGGCTGGCGGCCTGTGCCCAGGCAACGCCCTGCCAGCCCAGCAGTGAGAGCATCAACAACAACTGGACGAAAAAGGTGGACACACCGGCTGCGCGCATGAGCAAGTTTTTCCTTTAAGCGTTCTTTAAGCGAACGTACACCAACGTGCCTGCTTTTTTCACAGCTTTGGCAATGGCTGCGTTCAGGTCAGTGCCTTCCTTGGCGCTCAGCTGGTTCAGAGCCTGCCCTTTAAAGCTGGTGTAAAGGCTTGGGTTTTCCGCATTTTTAACTTGCCGTGTATTCAATGGCGCCACTTTCGTGATGTTCAGGTTGCGGTCGGTGGTCATGACCAGAAAAAACGGCTTGCCCCGAAATTCAGCCTGAAATATCAGCCCCACACCCACTGGGCGGCGGTCTTGCAGCGCTACATAAATGGTGTTGTCGTCTTCCTGCCCAAGGGAAGCTCCCATGGTCTTGGCGCGTTCAATGTCTTGGGGGGTCAGGAAGGCGTCGCGCGGCAGGTATTCCTTCACGTTTGGAAATTCATTGCGAATTTCCTTGGGTATCAGGCTTGAAATGTCTAGCCAGTCGCCTTTGTTGCTTGGGGTGCTTTCCTTGCCCCCCGGGTTGGCTTTGGCCAACGCTTCCGCGCCATTGGCAAAGCCGTCGCCGTCTGCGTCTTTTTCTGCGATTGCCTTGAATGCAGCCAAGGTGGACCCGCCAGCCTTGAATTGTTCACCAAAGGTGTTCAACACCGAGCCGCCACCATCGCGGTGACAGGCCATACAAGCTGGCGTGTAGCCATAGGTTTGCTTGTAGAAGTTGGCGTACAGGGGTTGGGCTGCCGCCTGGCTTGCAAACAGGGCAAGGCAAAAACCAAAGGTCAGCTTCAAATGGTGCCTGCGTGTTAAACGGTTGGGCATGGCGTGCTCCGCAATTCTTTAAAATCCAAACAGGCTGGGCACCTGTTTTCGCATGTCGATGAGCAGCTCGGGGTTGCGAGCCAATTCTTCTTTCATTAGGGCGTATTGCTTTGAATCGGGAGGCGGCATGATGATCGAGGCTTTGTCCGTGCCTTCATAACGTGCCCAGTCCAATGCATCACGAATTTCTACTTTCTCACGAATTTGGGCCAGTACAGCCTCTTCTGTGTCGGCACCCATGAAATTCAGGCGTTTTGCGGGGTTGCCACGGTGGCAAGAAAAACAGTAGTTCTCGTAGTTTTTCAAAGGTGAGTTGAAACTCAGTTGCAACGCAGGCGCGCCGCTGGCCATCGGGGCCGACATGTTGGACACATCGCTGTAGGCATAAGCCAATTCAATGGGTGCGTTGTTTTTCACCACTGGCAAGGCAGGGCTTTTGAGCAGGGCCTGCATCATTTTGACCCGCTCGAAAGGTTTGGCTTCAAACAGGTGGCTGGGCAGTGTGTCGATGGCGTTGGATACGGCGGTGAACTCGTAGTTGGCGGCCTGCATCAGTGTGTCGATGTCACTTTCGGTGAACAGGCTGGCCAGGCCGTAGGCGCCGTCGATCTGCTCAGCGGTGATCAGGCGTTTGGGTTCGCGCTTGGTCAGCGGGTCTAGCGCCAATGGCAGCTTGGGCAGTTGGTCGAAAGCTTCCAGGTCTTCATTGTCTTTGGCACCGTCGCCCAGCTTGATTCGTGCGGTGGTGAAGCTGCGCAGCCAGGCCTTGAAGCCTTGCTGTTCGGCCACCGGGTTGCGGTTGGTCAAATCCGATTCAGCCACAGCCACAGTGTTGTCGCCCAGGCTGTTGGCTTGAAGTTCACGAAGCTTTTCGACCAGAGGGCCTTCTTCGCGAAATGCGCCGGGTTCTGCCTTGTATTTCAAGGCCAGCTTCAGCGCGGTTTTGCGACATTCGATGGCGCCTTGGCCCAGTACAGCCGGGTCGCCGCAACCATCCAGCCACAGTTTTTGGGTGGTGGCAAAGAAGTTGCCCACATCGGTGAGCTCATCGAAGCGCTCTGGTGCAGACAAAGGTGCAACGGTTGGCATACCCAAATAGCTGTGCGGGTCCAGGCCGGCTTGGGTACGTGCGCGCAGCATGGCCTCGATGGTGCCGCTTGCGGCATTGGTTTCTTCCCATGGCCGCTGCGAGAAAATAGGCGCACCGCCTTGGTGGCAGGTCAGGCAAACCTGGCGTTTGGCGTACACCAGCTTGCGCGCGCCAGTGGCGGAATAATCCTGCACCAACTGAAATTCAAAACGCCCAGCCGCTTCGTTGTAGCTGAGCACTTCGATTTCATCGGCGTTTTCAACAAAACCCAGGAAAAGCTGACCACGGGTGTTCACGCCCAGCGCAGCTGGTGTGTTGGGGGCTTGAAAGTCGGCGGCCAACAGCACACGGGGTTTGGTGTCGTCCGATTGCCCTTTGAGCAGGGAACGGCCGTGTGGCAGCATCACAATCACCGGTTGCTCGCCACTGGGATTCATTTTGGTCAGTGTTTCGACCAACTTGGAAAATGGATAGGGCACGCCGTTGTTGTCGGCGGCGATGTGGTCAAACAATGAACGAGTGCCCTCGGGCGGCAGGTCATCATCGGACAACACAGTGTCGCTCAGTGCCAGCTCGTTGATTTGAACTCGACCGGCGTCACTTTGTTTGGCCAACTCAGCGACTTTCGCTGTGCTGGTTGGGGCTTGCTCGGCCCAGAAATAAAAGCCAGCTCCCACCGCGGCGGCGGTGAAGAGGCTGGCGATGATCAAACGACTTTTCGACATATATTCAAGTCTTCAATACTCTTACATCAACTTCAGGAATTCCCGCAGGGCGTGCTTGTCTTCTTTGCTCAGAGACACGCCAAACTGGTGACCTTTGTTCTCCACCAAATCATCACATTTCTGCGTGAGCGGGTGGTGCGGGTCGCTGCTGGTGAACTTGCCAATGGGCGTGCCTTTGGCCACCGGCAGTTTGATCAAACCACCTTGGTCTTCCTGCAGGGCCAGCCAAATGTCGGTGTCGGTTTTGGACACTTTCTGTGGGCGCGATGGGTTCACTTTCGGATCGTCGCTCATCATCAGTTCAGCGAATGATTCTTCGAACGATTTGATTCGACCTGCCACTGAAACATCGGGCGAGCCGTCTTTCAACACAGGCATTTCACCAATCGCGTTGTTGTGCAGGAAGGGGGCGGTGGCCCACACCGACAACAGGCTGATGTTGCGCAGGTAACCGGGGCCACCTGTGATTTCCTTTTCACCGATTTTCATGCCGCCCACGCCGGGCACCATTTGGTTTAAGGTCACGTCAATTTTGCCGGGGCTCTTGCGCTGTTTGTAAGTTTCAGACGAGAACTCTTCCCAGATTTGGCCCTCATTGTGGTTGTCGTGCAGGGCACGGCACATGTTGGTGCCAATTTCATGGAAGGGAACGGCTTCGTCGTTGCCCAGCCAGTCTTGTCCGAAAATACCGTCTTTGGCGAACTGTTTCGGGCGCAACACGCCTTTTTCATCTTTGGCCATGTACTGAGCAATGAATTTGGCCGATTTGCGTTCTTCTTCAGTGAATTCATACTGCCAATTTTCTTCGGCGCCAAACACGTGGCCTTCATAGAAGCGAACCAGTGCGGCCTTGTCGCGTCGAATGTTTTCAGGTGCCACCTTGGATGAGTGGCAGCTTGCACATTCCGCAGCAAACACTTTGCGGCCCTGAGGTACTTTGGAGAAATCCACGTACTTGGTGCCGGGCGTGCCATCGGCGGCTTTGGCCTTGGTCAGGTAGGTGGGCCCACCGGTGATCAGGAAGGCTGCCAAATCGTGCATTTTTGCATCGGCGTAATTCCATGGCTCGCAATCAGCAGCACATTGCTTGATGCTAAATGGGCTTTGTACAGCCTTCTCGCCAAACAACTTGCCAGGCGTTGGGAAGTTCGGTGTCCAGCATTCTTCCGTACACATGCCGATGTTCACATACACGCGGATCAGTGCCAGGCGATCGCCAACAGAGTCTTCACCGCCTTTCAGCACATGTTGGGTCAGGCCTTTTTTCACTTCACCTGTCACGGGGTCTTTCATCACGTGTTCAAACACACGGCGATTGTGAAAGTCCATGATGTTGTTCTGGGTGCCGGGGTTGTTCTGGAAATCGTTGGCGACCAATGAGGTGTCAATGGTGCCGGGACGGCCCGCTTTGAGCACTTGGCGCACCACCGCGTCGTGGTCGGTGCCCTGGAAGAACATCAAAGGCTGAACAATGTGCTGGTTACCAATCGTGGCAGACAGGTTTTCCCAGCGTGGCTTGTTCGGGTCTTTAGGGGGGTTGGTTGGGTCAATGCCTACGTGGCACTGCACGCAAGGGTGGCCCACCACGTAGCGCAGGTTCTTTTCCAGTTCGCCTTTGGTGTATGGGCTTGTGGCGGGGTCGAAAATCACCTTGCCTGTTTTTTCATCTTTCGTGGGGTCGGCGTAGTACTTGCGGTAGCCCAACACGCCACTGCTGTGCGGGTCGGGGCACTTGTCCCAGTAGTTGGTGGATTCATCGCCTTGAACGCAATCGGGGTCGTTGATCAGCCCGTATTTGGTGAAGCGCTGGTCGCGTTCGCGGGTGTCCAGCCATGGGTAATAGATTTTGTCCTGGCCACCGGCCACGCGGGCGAAGTGCAAGTAGGGCTCGTCCTGATTGCCAAAGGTGCCTTTGAACCACACGTCGCGGCCACGGCGGGCTTGTTCGCGCAGTTGTTTGGCTTTGGCTGGGTCTTTGGCTTCCACATCCTTGAACAGTGAGTTCACGTAGCGGCAACCCTCGGCGTCGTAGCCAGTGGGCTGTGGCTGGTCACAGGGTGGGGGGGGCAGTTGTGGAATGGGTTCGTATTTCCAGGTGATGGGGCCCTGGAATTCATGAGTTTTAGGCCCCGTGCCGGGGTTCCACACTTTCTTGGCAGCCAGGGTGGCGTAGAAGTTTTCTTCGTACCATTTCTTGTTGGCGTTCAGTTGCGGGGTGCCGTCATAAATGCCCAGTGGCAGCGCATTGCGCTTGGCCAGGTCATCCAGCGACACTGAACGCAAGGTGTGCGAATACGGCGCTTTCGGCACTGGGTAGGCACCGGGTTGTGGCCAGTATTCTTTGCTGACATCCACGGGGGCGGTTTTCTTTTCGATTGTGTTGGTGGGGGCTTGGGCTACAGCGGCTTGAGCAAACAACAAGGCAGCAAGCAAGGGTATGGCGAGACGCATGTCAACTGTCTCCTTATGGATATTTATAATGAGTAGAAAAAGGATGCTGCTGGTATAAACCCGAGTGTAAGTGCGCTTCCATGATTAAACAAGGCAGCTAAAAACCTACAAATATAGGTTTTTTAAGGACTTTTCGGCTATTTTTAGCAACTTTTGCAAGCTGGTGAAGTTGGCAACGCAGGTTTTCAGATGCGCGGTTTGATGAATCAAATCAGGGATTTAATGTTACTCAAAAGTTTCATTTACTGAATGCCCAGTCACGAAGGATGCGAAAAAATCCCCGGGGAATCAGTGTGTTAACAAACGTTTCGAATAGACCTTTCATTCCAATTGTGTGTGGATGTGCTTGCTCAGGCCCAGCGGCCTGTCGATTCGAACACCAGGCCACGAGGTTTTTGAACGGTTTCAAGATTCTGGTGTGCCCATTTCAGTGCTTTACAGAATTCTTTGCTCAGGTCGTTTTCGTCTTTCGTGTGCCTGTCCATGAAGTTTTTTGATGCAACCAGGCTGCGCAAATCATCGAGCAGACCCGGGGTGTTGATGTAGCGCACCGTGCCATGCACGTAATTCTCAATGGTCTCGGCCACGCAGTAATCCTGAAGTTCAAACGCAGCAAGCACATCGTAATCACTTCTGGCGTGGGGTTCTTCGCCCAGAAGGCCAATGCTGGGAAGCCCAAGCACCATGCAGTCGATGGTGCTGGTTGCATTGCCAAATGGAAACGGGCTAAGCGCCAGGTGGTGTTGGTTCAGTTGTTCCAGATAGTGGTTGTAGTTTGTGCGTTTGGCAACCACCGCGTTTGGAAACATGCGGTGAATCTGCTGCTCGGTGGTGAGGTGGGAAATGCCTGATTGGTTGGGGAAAAAGGTGTAGCGAACGGGGCGTTCTGACAAGCGTTCAATTTCTTTGAGCGCGGTCATGAAAGCCACATTGATTTTCATCAGGTTGCAAGGCACAGCAATGTGAACTTCATCCTCGGGCAAAGTGGCGGGGGCGGGTAAACGCAACTGCTTGTGCACTTCAATCAGGCTGCCAATTTCCGATTCAAGCACCAGCATGTTCTCAGCCACCACGCCTTGCGAACTCACGGTGCGGGTGTTGATGAATGCCAGATCCATTTCGCTGCTGTGGCTGGTGGCTGGGTGCCCAAAACTCATCATCTGCAGTGGGGCCCAACGCAAATTGGCCATGCAAATGCCCCAGCTGCGCATGCCGACACTGGTGAAGTAGGCAATGTCGGGTGTGCACTGGTTCAAAATGGTTTGAACGTTCAGTTCGTCTTTGGCTGGCACTTCCAGAAATTCGTCAAATAAGGCAACAGCGGTGTCGTCCACATCGTTTCTCAATGCAACCAGCACCAGGAAATAATCTTTTTTCAGTTCTTTGACGATGGGTGCGTACCACCTGTACATGGCGTGCACCGATGAAAAACTTTCAGCGACCACGGCCATCACCGGTTTGTTCTCGGTGTTGCCAAGGTGCGTAACACTGCCGGTTGGGCGCACTTGCAGGCCTTTGGCCTTGTGCATGCGCTTGTACCAGCCGTTCAAGTGTTTTTTGATGTCGTGTTTGGCTGGGCTTGTGCTGTAGCTACAAAGCATCCATACGTTGGCAACCAAGGCGCGGTAGGCGTCTAACGGTTGAAGTTGTGCGTATGGGTTGAACTGTTCAAGCAAAAATTGCCGACCTGCCTCACCTGCCAGGTTGGTGGGCATGCGGTCCAACAACAGCCCGATTGCCAGCACCGCTGCAGTTTCACTGTCTTCCAGGCTGAGCTGAACCAGCTGCTCGGCATCCAGCGTACTGGTGGTGCTTAACAACAGGTGCTTAACCGCAGCCATGTTTTTGGTGAATGTTTTGTTGTTTTGCGTTTTGGCCTTTCGCAACAAGACTTGTTGCAACGCGTGTTCGGAACCGAAGCCTGAAATCTCAAAAACCTGATGGATAAAACGCTTTTGCAAAGTCAGCATCACAATGCTTTTAAAGCTGAGGTTGCTGGATTGATCAAGCAGCAGGTGTTGGTAGAGTGCGGCCATGCGGGTACACAATTCCTGTGTGGCTGTTGTGTTGTATTCAAAGAGCTTGTTTTGTGGCCTTTGCTCGCACAGGTCGATCAACTGGCCCATCGCTTTCAAATGGCCTTCAATGTTGTTGGGTTGATTGCCAACTTCATATTCAAGGTTGTGCAAAGCCGTGTGAATGGTTTGGTAAAAGCCCATCAGTACATCGTGCTCCGATGCCTGCGTGTTGATCGTTTGCTCAGTCATGATGTGTTGGCATTCTCAATGAGTGTAGGTGCGGGGCCACGCCCGGCGTGGTGCTTTTCAAATGCGTGCCCAAAGCCTCGCGCAGTTTGGGCAAATTGAAGTGCGGTACGCTGGGGTGCATGTGGTGCTCGACGTGATAGTTCATGTTCCAGTACAGCAAGGCAAAAGGCTTGGCCAGCAACACGGTGCGTGTGCTTTGTCGATGGTCATGGGAATCCCGGGCGAGCCCTGCGTGCTGTAATTTCGCCAGAATTCGGTTCGGCAGGGTGCAAATAAACGGCGCGAAAGTGACAAGAACAAGCCACGCCCACCACCCTAGAGCCAATGAAACCAAGGCGGCGCTGCCCTGCAATGCGATGTGAATGCGCGCTGTGCGTACCAGCTTTTGCCGGTTGGCCGAGCCAGCTGGAAAATGCCGCTGACCAAACGGTCCATTCACGACATTTCTGGCGTTTTCCCAATGAATGGTCAACGCGCGTTGCATGGCCTCCCAATCGAAAAAGGCATAGCGCCACCAGCGTTCAAGCAAGGGGTAGGGGGCTGGGTTCACTTCGTAATCAACCCCGAGTTCAAGTGTGTGCTGGTGATGAATTCGGTGACTTGTCCGAAAGTATTCCGGGTTGTTCCAGGTCAACACAGAAACCAACCTGAACAATGCCACATTCAGCCAACGTGCTTTGAACACCGTGTAGTGCGCCAACTCGTGCCCCAATCCGGCATAGCCCAGAAAATTAAACACGGCACCATAGCCCAACAGGCACAACAAGGCTGGCAGGTAAAGCCACCCCGAGGCAACTGGGTTCGTGACGGCTTCGTCAACAAATTGGCAAGCGCCCCAGCCCAGGGTCGCCAGCAAACCAATGTGCACTGCCAAGCGCCAGGCGCTGGGCAGGTTTTGCTTGATGTTCAACCGGGCGAGTTCGTCGCTCGACAAAGGGCTTTTCTGCATGGGCTTAGTGGCTCAACTTAGTGGCTCTACTTAATGGCTCAACTTAGTGACTCAAATCAAGCAGGTTCTTGAAGCGACCAAACAGTTCAAAGGCAATCATGGTGTTGGCCACATGAACAATGTGTCGTTGTGCGCCATGCGCGTTCAAAAACAAGGTCACCTCGTCGTGGATGGCCGAGGCGTAATCATGCCAAACCACGACGCCATCGGTTTTCAACATTCGATAGGCATTTTCTGTGTCGCGTTGAACGATGTGGTGGGCGTGCCCTCCGTCGATGAATACAAAATCAAACTGACCCGAGAATCCGCGAGCCTGCACATCGAGGTCCAGGCTGTTTTCAAGAATCTGACTGATTTTGCCTTGAACACTGGCATTGGCCCGTTTGATGCATCGTGCGCCTTGCGCATTGAATGTGTCGCTTAGAAAGGCATCGTTGGCGTGGCCATCCTTCAACACATCGGCCCGCTGATTGTCGCTTTGGGCAGGCGAGGTGGTCGGCGGTAAATCAATGGTGACCACCTGCGCATGGGGTGCGGTGTTCTCTGCGAGCAGCAACGTGGTAGCACCCATGAAAGTGCCAAACTCAAACAGGGCTGTGGCGTTGGTCAGTTTGATTAAACTCACCAGAATGCTGCTTTCCAGCAATGTCATTCCGCCGATGTCCGGGCTGGGAATGTTGACCTTGAAGTCCACGTTGCGCCCGGGGAAATGCCTTTCAATCAGCGAAAACAGCACTTTAGGCCGTATGGTTTGCAGGCTTTGGTGTTCGATCACGTCGTTCATGGTGGGTTCCTGTCGAAGCAAGTTCAACGGTTTGGCCGCGTTTGGCCGATTCAGAAATGGCTTGGCACAAGGCAAGGCCTTCAGCAGCCACGCCAATCGACAGCGTGTGTGCATTCAGTGTTTGTGCCCGAATGGCTTGTGCAATGTCGGTGTAGTAGTTGGCAAACGCCTCAATGAAACCTGCCGGGTGCCCTGCCTTAAACCGGTTGTAACGGGCTTCGCTGGTGATGCTGCTACTGCTGCTGATGCGGTCGTATATCAGTGTATTGCCTGTCGCATCTGCGGCGCGTAGTTGTTCCGGGTGTTCCTGAAACCATTCCAGGCTGCCTTTTGTGCCCAGTACCCGCAGCTTCAAGCCGTTGCGTTGGCCCAGCGCGGCCTTGCCATACCAGGCGTTCACGCGCAGCGCGTTGGTGTATTCGATGAAGGCATCCACCTCGTCGACCAGCCCATCGGCCACACCGCTGATTGCGCGTTGCCACGCATTGACGCGCAATGGGGTTTCGCCGGTGACATAGTTGATCAGGCTGTGTAAGTGCACGAACAGATCCAGCGATACACAGCTGATCAGACCGTCTTGCAATCGCCAGGGTTGAATGGCGTGGGTTTTGTTGGCGTTTTTCAAACGCATGTAGGAATCTTGCGGCATCTCAGCCATCACTTTGAATACCTGACCGATTTCGCCCAGCTCGATGCGCCGTTTCATTTCGCGCACGGCGGGGTAGCCTGTGTAATTGAATATACAGAACACGTCGGTGCTGTCGGGTTTCACGCGTTGAACCACTTGATGGCACTCCGCCAAAGTGGCCACCAAAGGCTTGTCGGAAATAACCCGTATCCCCCTGTCCAACGCGAGGTGAATATATTCAGCGTGTGACTGAATGGGTGTGGCAATCACCACGGCATCCACATCGAGGTCGGGGTCGTTGAGCATGTGCTCTGGGTGTCGGTAGACCCGGCTTGGGGCCACCGCATACGCTTGTCCGCTTTGCTGATTGAATTCCGGGTCGCGGCTAAAACAGCCCGCACTCAGGTTGAACTCCAGGTCCATCCGCATGGCAATTTCGTGCACACGGCCCACGGCCGAGTTCACCCCGCCGCCAATCATGGCCACTTTGATGGGTTTTCGTGATGCGCATTGTCGTGTGTTAACCATGGCTTTTCCTCATTGAACAGGTCAAGCTTATTGCATGATGATCGTGGTCAATGCTTTTAAGAACCGGTGAAAAACATCACTGTTTCTGACCAACCCTGTGTGTAATGGCGCAAACGCACCCGATAGTGTGGGTTCATCGCCAACACCTTGGCACACACATCGCGACAATGCGAGGCGTGGTGGTACACCGAGATGGCCAATTTGGGCTGGTGTTGTTCAATGTGCCCACGGCAACCTTCCAGGGCGTGAAGTTCCCAGCCCTCAAGGTCCATTTTGATCAAGGTGACTGGTTCGTGAACCAGGGCGTCCAGGGTGTTGACCTGAATTCTGGCTTGCCCTTGATCGCCAATGGCACTGGCTGATCCAGCCTGGGGGTCGAAGCGAAGTTCACCCGCTGCGTTTGACAAGCCCACAGGTAACCACGAGATGCGAGCCGCACCGGACAAGCGTTTTTGTGCCGCCTCCAGATTGATGGGCGAAGGCTCTACAAAGTAGATGCGACGGTAATCGGGGTCGTGCCGAATGAATATTTCAGAGGTGTCGCCGTCAAAACCACCGGCATCCACAAACACCTCTTGGTTCAAATTCAAAAAGGGTTCGAAATACTGTTGATCAAGCCTGACCGAGTATTGTTCCATGTAAGCGGGGTTGGCGCTTAGGCGGTAACGTAGCATGTCCGTCAGCACCTGTTTGCTTTCCTCATCTTCCAGCCTGTCATACAGCCTGGCCCACGCATCGCGGTGTTGTTGAAAGTCTTCGCGTTGCTGTTTCACAAACCACGGCTGGTGTTCTTCACACCAAACCGGGTGTGCAATCAGTTCACTGATGTGCAGGCCGTGTGCAATGCCTGCTTTTGCCATGGCGCGTTGCACATTCACCGGGGCAATCGAGGTGGCGCAATTCATGACCCATGCATGTTTGGGCACGGCGTGCATGGTGACCACGGGCAGGCCGCACCAGGTTTGCGGTGCCCCGGGCGTGTCGTCGATGACTCCATGAAAAGGCAGCTTCTCAATCAGCCGTTCGGCGTCTTGATTGCGCCCGACCAGGTAACGTTCAATGGTTACGTTTGGGTTCATGAACAGGTCAAGGCGAGCGTGCATGCGGGTTTGCGTGGCTGCATCCATGTCGTTCAGAAAGGTGGCGGTTTCCGCGTGGCTGTTGTGCGTTGTGTCGGCAGGGTCTGTGCCCACAATTTCATGCAGTGATGGATTCATTTGGCATTCAACCTGAATAAGGTTCGGGTGGTGGCTCGTTCAGCGAGGCTCTTCAAGCCTTCAGTGTCGTTGGCGTTTGCAAACAGAATGGCGATTCTGCCCTTTGGCGCTTTTTGAAGCGAATGGCCGACAGTGGCGATGGGTACCCAGCGTTCGATTTGAATGGGCACTTCAAAACTGACATGTTCAAGTGTGCTTGGTGATTCGGTGGTCAATGTGTGGCGCAGTATGTGCCGGTGTGGCCTTTGCTGGGCTTGAGGCTCAATGGCTTGCCCAAGAAAAGGCGCCAGGTACTGCCCAACATATCCAGGCCCTGTGCTCAGTTCAATCAACTGGCTGTACAGGTCACCGGGGCAACGTCGAGTCAGCTCGATCAACCAGCATTGTTGCCCGTCCCACACAAACTGGGTGTGCAGCAAACCATCGCCCAGGCTCAGCGATTGGGCAAGGCGCTCCAATTCATGGGTCAATGTGGCCAAAGCGTTGGCGGGTAAGTCTTCTGGGGCCAGGTGGCTGGTGTCCACTGCGTAAGGGTAAGCGCTGCAATGTTCAATCACGACATGGGCCTGAACAATGCGCTGGTTCAGAAGAAATGCGGAATGGCTATAAAGTTGGCCTTCAATCCAGTCTTCGACCACAGTTTGCCCAGAGGCACTGTGGCGTGCAGCCAAGGCTCGCGCCTGGGCGATGAGTGTCTCTGTGGGTTGGCGAATCACCGAAATGCCCTGGCCGCTGAACGAGTCGCTGGGCTTGACAATGACAGGCGTGCTGGGTGTTGCGTCGTCAAGCCCGTGAAATCTGGGCGAGGTGAGGCCCAGCTGCTGCGCGTGGCGCCGAAATTGTTGTTTGTCATTGATCAACAGGCTTTGCTCGGTACTGTCCAGCCCGGCGAATGCATCGCGCTGGAACAGGGTCAGGGCTTTGGCCTGCGTACAGCTTAAGTAGGAACGGTCATTGCAGCCCGGCACCACATGGTCAATGCGCAAGGTGTCCACCAAATTCGCCAGGGCTTTGCTGTCGGCGTAGTCGATGGCGTGGTAGTGCGGGCTGTGTTGTGCCAATGCGTCTTGGGGATTGGCACCGCACACATGCACCTCGTGCCCCATGTTGATCAAGGCGTTGTAAAGGGGCATGGATGAAAAATTGGTGTCAACCAGCAAAACCCTAGCCACGGCCCGCCTCTCGAATCAGGTCGCAGATCACTTCCACATCACGATCAGCCAGGTTCGGGTATATAGGCAGGCACAGCACTTCAGAGGCCGCCTTCTGGGCCACTTGCAGGTTATTGGGGTTTGCAGAAGGCAATCCCCTGTACATGGGCATGCTGCTGATCAGGGGGTAAAAGTAGCGGCGCCCGTGTATGCCGTGGCTTTGCAGGTGTTTGTAAAGCGCATCTCGACTCATCGAGAATTCCGGCTTCACGTACACAGCCAAATAAGCGCCATTCCACTGAATGTCGGTTGGGATGTGCATCAATTCGATGCCCGGAACATCTTCCAGCATCACCTTGTACATGTGGTAAATCGCCAGGCGCCTTGCGACCGCAGCGTCCACGCTTTTCAATTGAAGCAACCCGATCGCAGCGTTGATTTCACTCATTTTGCCGTTGATGCCGGGTGCCATCACCGTGACCTCGTCAGCGAAACCAAAGTTCTTCAAATAATCGATGCGTTGTTTAACCTTGGCGTCTTTGCACACAATGGCCCCGCCCTCAAATGTATTGAACACTTTGGTGGCGTGCATGCTCAGGATCGACAAGTCCCCGTGGTTCAGTACGCTGCCTTGGGCGTTTTCCACCCCGAAGGCGTGGGCCGCGTCGTAAATCACCTTCAAGCCATACACGTCGGCGATTTGTTGTATACGCTCCATCGCGGCCGGTACCCCGTAACAATGCACTGGCAAAATAGCCGTGGTTTGTGGGGTGATGGCCTCTTCGATGCGTGCGGGGTCGAGGTTCAGTGTCACTGGGTCGATGTCGACGAACACGGGCTGCAGATCGTTCCACAGCAAGGAGTGGCTCGTGCACACGAATGAATAGGGCGTGGTGATGACCTCGCCCCTGATTCGCAGCGCCTTCAGGGCGGTCATCAGCGCCAGCGTCCCATTGGCAAACAGGGAAATGTAGGGCACGCCCAGGTGTTGGCACAGTGCGGCCTCCAGTTGCTGGTGAAACGGCCCGTTGTTGGTCAGTGTTTTGCTGGCCCAAATTTGTTCAAGGTAGGGAATGAACTCCTCAAGCGGTGGCAGTGAAGGCTGCGTAACCAGTAGTTTTCGGGGTGTGGTCAGAGTGTCCATGCGTGTTTCACCAGGCAAAATCATTCGTCAATTATGTGCAAGGTGCGTTTGGGGGTATCCAATGAACACCCCTGTTTATTCACGGCAATCAATGGTTTGGGTGTGCCTTGTTTGCTATAGTTCGGGCTGGCTGAATACTGACGAGACAGGGCATGACTGACGTTGCCAACGGTGTGGGGTGGTTCGAGGCAATTTTGCTGGGCCTGGTCCAGGGCTTGACTGAATTTCTACCCATCTCATCGAGTGCCCACCTTCGCATCCTGGGGCCCTTGCTGCCATCGGGCATGGACCCCGGCGCGGCCTTCACCGCCATCACGCAGTTGGGCACGGAAATGGCCGTGATGGTTTATTTCCGCCACGACATTGCCCGAATTTTCCTGGCCTGGTGCGCCTCGTTCAAGAAAAACGCGCCCTTTAACCACGATGCACGTTTGGGTTGGCTGGTTATTCTGGGCACCTTGCCGATCGCAGGCTTGGGCTTGTTTTTTCAAGACCTCATTGAAACCTACCTGCGCAATTTGTACCTCACGGCCTTTATGCTGATCGGTTTTGGCTTGATTCTCGGCCTGGCAGACAAACTGGGTCGGCGGGAAGTGGAGCTCAAAGACATGAGCTGGCGTGATGGTATTTTGTTTGGTTTTGCCCAGGCTTTGGCCTTGATCCCTGGCGTGAGCCGCTCGGGCGGCACCATCACCGCAGGCTTGTTGATGGGCTACACCCGCGAAGCGGCGGCGCGGTATTCCTTTTTGCTGGCTGTGCCTGCGGTGTTTGCGTCTGGTTTTTATCAGCTTTACAAAAGCTGGGGTGTGGCTGGTCCGGTCAGCCCCGTGAATACAGCACTGGCCACGGTGGTTGCCTTTTTTGTCGGTTATGCGGTCATTGTGTGGTTCTTGAAGATTGTCAGCACCCGGGGCTATGGCTTGTTTGTGGCCTATCGCGTGGCCTTGGGTGTTCTGGTGTTGGCTTTGTTGTGGGCCGGTGTGCTAAAGCCTTTGTAAAGCCTTCGCTTCAGCGCGGGTTGCCCTGCAGCCCGGCGCTGACGTAATCGTGAAACAACTGGCGCATGGTCATCGCCCCGTCGAGCTGTTCCATCAAGGGCTTTAGCTTGTCGTCTTGCTGCATGATAGAAAAATCAGCCAAGCCATGAATGGCTGTGTTCACCGCCAGGTACAGCTTCATGCGCAGGTGCACGTCGGAATAACTCGGCATCAACGCCTGCAACCGGGGTTCAAATTGCAACAGGTAAGGGCGAAGCAGGTCTGCGAGCACCTGCTGGCCAGTTTGTCCGGTTTGCCAGGTCAGGCGCGATAAAAACCGAATGCATGCAGCGCCCACACTGCCACTGGAAAACAGCCGCACAAATGGGTCGAACATCAGTTCGCTGATTTCTTTCACCGATTGAACGCGGGCCTGTTCGGCCTGAAACTCCTCAAGCGCCTGTGAGAAGTAAACCTCAAGCTGCGTGGTGACCATCCGCACCACTTGCTCAACCAAGCCGTCTTTGGTTTTGAAGTGGTAGTGCATCACCGACCGGTTGGCCTGCCCCGACAATTGGCGAATTTTGCTCAGGCTCACCCCTTCGATTCCGTGTTGGGCAAACTCAAACAATGCAATCCGTAACAGCGTTTGCCGAGTATCAATAGAAACATCATCGCAAATGGCGGCAGTGGAGGTCATGGTTCGTGTGGTGAATTGTCAGTAAATTGCCGCTTGTCGGTTTAATACTGAGGTATTAATCTTTGTGTATTAATACAACTATACCGAAAATCGGGAGACATGCGTGAAACAGCTTCAATCCTTTGCAGCACCCTTGGTTGCAGCCGCTGTGTTGGCTTTAACCGCTTGCACTTCTGAAGATTTGTCGTCTTCGGGTGCAGGCGCTGCATCTGGCTCAAATGGTAATGTGGTCACGAGTGAATCCCTTGCACAAGCCATGGGCGGGCAGTTTGAGCAAACACCGTTGGGCCTGGGCTGTGGCTGGTTGGCCGCTTCCGACGTAGACAAAGCCAACGTGGCATTTCCCGACAGCAATGCCAAGTATTGGGTCGCACTGGCACCCATCACGCCGCAAACCCGTTTGCGAATTGATGGGGCGTTTCCCGACGCGCGGTATTTTTCATACAACGCCTACGATGCGGCTTTGCGGCCAACCGATGCGATTGCAGACTCTGAAATCCGTGCGCGTGCTGGTTCAGTCAATCCGTTTGTTGATGCAAACCAGGCGCCGGGCGGCAAGTACACAGCCTACCTTCAAAGCGGCAGTTCGCCTGTGCAAAGCAGTGAAGTGCCACGTGCACCGAACACCTTTTACGCCGGCGATGTGGCCTTGGGGCCAGCTGCCTTGCCCAATGGCTTGACCCTGTTCATTTACAGGGTGTATGCGAGCAAAGCTGGCACGTTTGAAGACGGTGGTGTTGGCTTGCCCACCCTGACCTTGGAAACCGCAGACGGTCAGCGTGAACTGGGCACCCTGCCTAACTGTGAGGAGCCTTTGCTGCCTAGTGGTGGTGGCAGTTTTCCGCCCTTGGGTTTGAATGACCTGTTGCTGTCGCTGGATTATCCCAATGAATTGATGCTGGACTTCCCAACGGCCACTTACCCGCCCCAGTCCAACAAATTTTTTGGTTTGGGTGAAACGGCCAGCAACATTGTGAGTAACCGCACGGGTTTGGGGGGTGAAAGCGGCGCGCCAGTGAGCCTGGGTTCGGGTGGGTTTCTAAGCAATATTCACAACGCTTACACCACCACCACTTTTGCCCGCCGCTATGGCAGTTTGGCCTTGGTGCGCGCCAAAGCGCCCACTTACAGGGACCAGGCCAATGTGGCGTTTGGCAATGAGCAACTGCGATATTGGTCTGTGTGTGGCAACGAATTCGCAACCCAGCGCTACACCGATTGTGCGGCTGATTTTGAAGTGCCGCTGGATGATCAGGGGTTCTTCACCGTGGTGATATCGGACCCGGCTGACCGCCCGGCCAACGCCACAGCAGAAAACGGATTTGTGTGGTTGCCCTGGGGGCCATATCCAGACCAGTTGTTGATTTATCGGCACATGTTGCACAACCCCGGCTTTGCGCAGGCCATTCAGTTCGTTGAAAAAGGCGAAACATTGAAGCAACGCATGGGTGATTTTGCGCCACAGGGCGTGTATTGTAGGCCCGAGGTATTTGTACAAAGTACGCGCAGCAGCGAGGTGTTCGCGCTGTGTGAACAAGATCAAAACACCAACCCCCCTTTATAAATTTCTAACAAAGATTAGGAGACATCAAGATGGCTGTGCGAATGTTTAAAACCGGGTTATTGGCCACGTCTTTGGCGGTGTTTGCTGCCACAGGCTGGGCTGCCGACCTGTCTGAGTTGGGCAAAAGCCTGACACCTGTGGGCGCCGAAAGAAAAGGCAATGCCGCAGGCACCATTCCTGAATGGACTGGCGGCTTGACCAAGCCACCGGCTGGCTTCACGGGCGAGGCCAGTGGTTACATCAATCCGTTTGCCGATGAAAAGCCACTGTTCACCATTTCTGCTGCCAACATGGAGCAGTACAAAGCGAACATGACGCCCGGCCAAATCGAAATGATGAAGCGTTACCCCACGTACAAAATGCACGTGTACCCCACGCACCGCACGGCAGCTTATAAGCAGTCGGTGTATGACCACGCCAAAGCAGAAGCGCCGAATGTAAAGCTGGTTGAGAACGGCAACGGTGTTTCCGGCATTAAAAAATCCAACATTCCTTTCCCCGTGCCCAAAAGCGGTGTCGAGGTGATCTGGAACCACAACTTCCGTGACCTTGGCGGCTCGTTCACCCGTTATTCAGCCGACTTTCCGGTGCAAACCGATGGCTCATTCACCGCGGGCAAGCGGATTGAAACGGTGTCCATGGCTTCCTACATGGATAATCCGGAAGAGAACCGCATTTTGTACTTCATGAACCAGATCACGGCACCCGCCAACTCGGCCGGTGAAGTCGCTTTGGTGCACGAGCCCATCAACCAGGTGGAAGAGCCCCGCTTGGCCTGGCAGTACAACCCTGGGCAGCGCCGCGTGATTCGCGCGCCTGAATTGGCTTACGATTCCCCAGGTATTGGTGCAGATGGTTTGCGTACCAACGACGATTTGAACGGCTTTAACGGTTCGCCCGACCGCTATGACTGGAAGTTGATTGGCAAGAAAGAAATGTACGTGCCATACAACAACTACAAAATGGCTGATCAGAAGATCAAGTACTCCGACATCGTTCAGAAAAACCACATCAACCCCGACATGGTGCGTTACGAGTTGCACCGTGTGTGGGTGATTGAAGCCAATCTGAAACCTGGCAAACGCCACATTTACGCCAAGCGAGTGTTCTTCATTGATGAAGACTCATGGGGTATTTTGCACGGCGACCAGTACGACAGCCGTGGCCAGTTGTGGCGCGTTCGTGAAGTGTATGGCACCCAGGCTTATCAGGCACCGGCATTTGTGTCTTCAGGTGAAGTGCTTTATGACCTGCAAGCGCGCCGCTACCTGGTGGGTGGTTTGACCAACGAAGAGAAATTCGCAGAATTTGGCAAGAAGTATTCGCCAGCAGATTTCTCCACGGCTGCCTTGCGCCGCATGGGTCGATAAGTTTTAAGCGATAATCGCGGATTGATCATTCAATCCGCGAGTTTCCTCCATGGCCCTTCGAGCCACCGTCTACAAAGTTCAGCTGGAAGTGTCCGATCTGGATCGCTCACATTTTGCTGAATATCCGCTTACCCTCGCACTACACCCTTCGGAAACTGAAGAACGCCTGATGGTTCGGCTGTTGGCTTTTGCCATGCACGCCGGTGTTGACCTTCAATTTGGTAAAGGCCTGTCGGCAGAAGACGAGGCCGCAGTGTGGGAAATTGACCCCACCGGCGAAATCAAACTGTGGATCGATGTGGGCCAACCCGATGAAAGCCGAATTAAAAAAGCATGTGGCCGCTCTGGTCGAGTGGTGATTTACTGCTACACGCGATCGGCCGAGGTGTGGTGGAAACAGAACCAAAGCTGGTTGGAAAAGCTCGACAAAGTGCAGGTGATTCAACTCAGTGTTGAAGACAGCGCCACATTGGCCAGCTTGGCCCAGCGCAACATGAACTTAAGCTGCACCATTCAGGAAGGCACCGTGTATTTGGGCGAGCAAAGTGTGCAGCCGGTGGTGCTGAAGGCTTAGTGCGGTTATCTCGCTTGGCCTGCCAATCGTTGTGCTGCGCTCATGGGTTGTATTTGCCCATGGAAATGGTGACCAGGTATCCGGATTTTTTAAAAAAGCCTGAGCTTTCAAAGCAGCTCACACCAATCACGAGTTGGTACAGTGGCTTGGCATGCCACCCTGTGGTCGCCGCGTTACATTTTTTGATCGCTTCGCGCCAAGTGTCATTGTTTTCGTGGGCAGGATAATCTTCAGGGTTTCTCAATTCCCAGCCATTGTTTCGCCACTGGTTTTGAAGTTCCAGCACGATATCGAGCGCTTCCTGAAGTGGAAGTGGTTCGAGTTGGGGAGACATTCTGACTGAAAAAACGTGTCCTCGATTGAAGGTAACAGTAAAGTATTTAGCAGGCGGTGTTACGAACTCATGCTTGGGGTCGGCAAAGCGCAAGTAAGCGAGCTCCTCGGGTGCGTGGTACCAAATTTCATCGGTTATGTCGTCACCGATTTTCGCAGTAGACCGAGCTTGCATGTCATCCCAAGGCTCGCCAATGATCAGCGCAATTTCCTTGGCCGGGGTGAGCGCTTTAATGGCATTGTTGATGCCAACAGCAAGCAGCAGGGCGACAAACACAGTGAGAAGTTTGTGCGCTCGCATGTATTTGAATGTGATTTGTATCGCCTTCATCGAGGCATTTCTCCATTGGCGATTTCACGGATGGATTGCGCAACGACATCGCCACGAGGGCTGCGCAACAGGCTGTGAAATTGCCGTGCAGCCCGCAACACAAAGGGCATTCGCTCTTCCAGATTGGCAAGGTTGGCCGTGAAGCTGTTGCTGAATGCCACGCTGCGCCCATCATTCACTGGGCTGCATTGGTTGGCCAGGGTCAGTTGCACTGGTTGTTCAAAACCGGTGGACAGGTTGGTGACAAACGCAAAACCGCTGGCCCCCTGGTTGCCTTGCAACAGCGACCGCATGGCGTTGTCGTTGTAAATGGCGGGTTGAAGTATGTTTTGTTGCTCGTGAAGTGCCAATAAACGAACGCCCTCGAAAACATCCCCCGCCTCAATCGCCTCAAAGGCAGGAATGATCTCCTCGAAAGGAAAGCCGAAATCTACATTTCTTTTAACTGGCCATAACCAAGGCCGCTTGGGGTTGTCATCAATTTTCCTTCTTGCTTGAAGGCAGATTTTCATCTCCTTGATTCCCCGTTTTTTGTAAAACATGTGAAGGGGGTAAATATCCAGAAACAACGATGTGTTACCCAGCGCAAGAATGTCGTAGACGTATTGAACGGATTGTTCCATGCCCTCAAGCAGGGCATACGGGCCAACGGTGCCCAATTTTCCCCCGGGCGGAACCCGGCCGTCTTTCCACACGTCCTCAAGGTTTTTCTGGTGCCCTTGTATGCGTTGTATATTCGTGGCGGCGTGTAACAAGCCGCAACCCACTTGCTTGGATTCAAAGGCAGCCAAACCAGCCCATTCAAACCGGTTGTCGCTTAGCCACATGGCCGCGTAGGCTGCGTTAATCCGCGCATTGCGTGTAATCGGGTCTGCAATCAGTTTGCCACCCGGTGCCACGATGCGTTCAGCCTCGCGCTGGTAAATTCGCCACAGGCAGTCGCAGGTCAACACGTCAACTTCCGCAATCATTTTTTCTGTGTTGTCGTATTTGTCGGTGCTGTAGCACTTGCAGCGGTCTAGCTTGCGCACGCTTTTGTGTAGTTGTTGTTCGTCCGATGAGTGCGGTCTGAAACATTCGATGGTCATGTCATTTGGCGCCGGGTGGTTAGGGGTGTTTACGAGCCGCAAACTACCACGCCATGTACTGCTCCTTAAAAAGGTGCCACCCCAACTGATTAGGGTGGGTGGGTTCTGGGTTAAGCTAACCTGACAACATTCAATTGCCCATTGCCAAACCATGTACTTCGACACCACGCAAATCAGTCCCCGCGACAACTATCAGTTATTAACCGGCGCTGTGGTGCCGCGCCCCATTGCCTGGGTCAGCACCTTGAGTGAGCACGGCGTGGCCAACCTGGCGCCTTATTCTTTTTTCACGGTGGCCAGCTGCAAGCCGCCGGTGTTGTGTGTGGTGCAGGTCAACCCGCGCAATCGCGCTGAAAAAGACACTTTGAGCAACTTGCAAGCCACACGCGAATGTGTAGTGAATGTCGTCAGCCATGTGTTGGTGGACGCCATGAACACCAGCTGTGGCGACTTTGCGCCAGAGGTTGATGAATTCGAACAGGCGGGCTTGACGAAGTCGGTCAGCAAGGCTGTGAGCGCACCGGGTGTGGAGGATGCGCTGGTGCGTTTTGAATGCAATTTGCGAGAAGTGAAGCTGATTGGCGAAGGGCCAATGGGTGGCTCGATGATGCTGCTGGATGTACTGGGGGTGGAGGTGAATGAGGCCGCCATGCAGGGTGGCCTTGTCGCCAATGATCTGCTGGACGCGGTGGGCAAACTAACGGGTGACGGCTATTGCACCACTCGCAGCACCTTTGAGTTGAAGCGGCCTAAAGTGTAGGGCCTGGGTCAATCAATGCGTCATCTGCCATTGAGCAACGGCAGCGTCGCCACCATGTCATTGAACCGTTGGCCTTGCACCATCACATGGCCGCGCAGCAGTTCATTGGCTTTGTCTCCATCGCCTTTCAAAATGGCGTCCACAATGGCCTGGTGTTCATCCAGTGATGAGGGTATGCGACCACGCACTCGGAGTTGCAAGCGGCGGTAAGGGCGCAGCCTTCTGCGAAGGGTCCAGGCCTGTTCCATCAGGAATTCGTTGTGGCTGCTTCTGTAGATCACCCCGTGAAACCTGTCGTTGGCCTCGTAATACTGGTCGGGATCGGCGCCATCGGCGATCACTTTCTGGCACAAGGCGTGCGCGGCCAGTAATTCCTCCTGTTCCTGGTCCGTTGATCGCCTCGCGGCCAGGCGCCCACACATGCCCTCAAATTCGCCCATCACCTCGAACATCTCCACCAGTTGCTGGGCATTGAATTGCGCCACCACGGCACCGCGTCGTGCCCGTATTTCAACAAGACCTGCGGTTGCCAATTGATTCAGTGCCTCGCGCACCGGCGTTCGAGACACGCCAAAACGTTCTGCAAGCTCGGTTTCATCAAGGTGGTCGCCGGGCAGCAATTTACCAAACGCGATCAGCTCTTCGATCTGGTCCCGCACATCGTCTGATAGTTTTTTCTTCATGGTGGCGATCAAGCAATTGAATCTTTGATGTTGACAATGTATACGCAGATGGATAGTCTTGTATACAAGAAATAAAAATATGTATGCAAACAACGGCCTGCGTACATACAACTATAAAAGAGCCGGTGTACAAACACAATCGGCCATCAGAAGCATCTGATTGAGGAGACCTGTGATGAGCAATGCAAAAGGGGCAATTCAAGCCCTTGCATTCGATGTATTTGGCACTGTGGTGGATTGGCGTGGCAGTGTTGCCCGTGAAGCCGCTGCACTGGCCAACACCTTGGGCGTGAAGCTCGATTCGCTGGCGTTTGCAGACGCCTGGCGTGCCGGTTACGCGCCTGCCATGGACCGCGTTCGCAAAGGCGAGTTGCCATGGATGCACATCGACAGCCTTCATCGCATGATCCTCGATTCCATCGTAGATGCCTTCGGCCTTGGCGGCGCCACGGAAGAACAACGCACCCACCTGAACAAAGCCTGGCATCGCTTAAGCCCCTGGCCTGACACGGTGGCAGGCCTGCATGCCTTGAAAAAGCAGTTCACCATCACGACCCTGTCGAACGGTAACTTTTCTTTGCTCACGGCCATGGCAAAAAATGCCGGTTTGCCTTGGGATTGCATCGTGTCGGCCGAGCTGTTCAAGCATTACAAACCCGACCCTGAAACCTACCATGGCGTGGCCAACTTGCTGAATGTGCCAATTGGCGAGGTGATGCTGTGTGCCAGCCACCCCAGCGATTTGCGTGCCGCCAAGGCACAGGGCATGAAAACGGCGTATGTGATGCGTCCGTTTGAATTCGGTGAACACGTGCCTTTGCCCAAAGTAGAGCCGGGCGAATTCGATTTCACTGCGCAAGATTTTCTTGATTTGGCGCGACAGCTGGCTGGCTGAATGCCGGGCGGTGTGCCGATACAACCCAAAGGATGTTGAATGAACAAGACCTATCGAATCGGGCAAATTGTACCCAGTTCAAACACCACGATGGAAACCGAGATACCAGCGATTCTGCGCGTGCGCGAAACCGTGTACGACGAACGCTTTACGTTCCACTCAAGCCGCATGCGCATGCAGCATGTTACTAAGGAAGAACTGGCGAAGATGGATGGTGATTCCGACCGCTGCGCGCTGGAGTTGGCCGACGCACGGGTTGATGTATTGGGTTACGCTTGTTTGGTGGCCATCATGAGCATGGGTTTGGGCTATCACCGCGTGTCTGAAGAACGGCTGCATGGTCGCACCAAGGAAGCTGGTGGCCCGGCGCCCGTGGTGACCAGTGCCGGTGCGCTGGTGGAGGGCATCAAGGCCGTGGGCGCCAAGAAGGTGGCCATTTTGACGCCTTACATGAAGCCGCTGACCCAACTGGTGATTGATTACATTGAAAACGAGGGCATTGAGGTACTCGACAGCATTTCGCTGGAGGTGTCGAACAACCTGGAGGTGGGTTTATTGAACCCGTTGGCGCCGATTGAGCACACAAAAAAACTGAACATGGCCAATGTCGATGCCGTGGTGGCTTCGGCCTGTGTGCAAATGCCATCGCTCGGTTCCATCCAGCAGATCGAAGACCGTGTGGGTATGCCCGTGTTGTCGTCTTCTGTGGCCACCACCTACATGATGTTGAAGAAATTGGGTCTGAAGACCCATTCACCTGGCTTCGGTTCGCTGTTGTCAGGGAAGTATTGAACGAATCCAAGCATTTCGTTCGGATGTGAAGCTCGCCTGCAAACTGCTCACCCAGCCAGCGGGTATTTAAATAGAAGCAAAGAGGAGATAAACCAATGAGAAAATTTTTCAAGCCATTCATGGTCGGTGCAACCGTCGCGGCTTTGTCCTTGGGTGCTACGCACTCGGCGATGGCAGCAACCACATTGAAGATTTCCCACCAGTTTCCCGGTGGCACCATCGATGAAGGTGACTTTCGCGATCGTCTGACCCGCAAGTTTGCCGCTGAAGTTGAAAAGCGCACCAATGGCGAAGTGAAGTTTGAAATTTTCCCTGGCAGCTCGCTGGTGAAAACACGCGCGCAGTTTGCAGGCTTGCAAAAAGGCTCGCTCGACATGACTTTGTACCCGCTGGCCTATGAAGGCGGAAAAATTCCTGAGGTGAACATCACGTTGATGCCCGGCATGGTCACCAGCTACGAGCAAGGCCAGCGCTGGAAAAATGCACCGATTGGCAAGGCCTTGGAAAAGAAGCTCGATGACAACGGCGTGAAAATCATTTCTTGGGTTTGGCAGGCAGGCGGTGTGGCCTCCAAGGTCAAAATTCACGAGCCCAACGACATTCGTGGCACAAAAATTCGTGGCGCTGGCAAGCACATGGATTTGATGTTGAAAGATGCGGGTGGTTCCATCACTAACATCCCATCCAACGAGGTGTACAACGCCATGCAAACCGGCGTGTTGGATGCAGCAGCCACATCAAGCACATCCATCATCAGTTTCCGTTTGGAAGAGGTGGGTGACCATTTGTTGTCTGCACGCAAGAACACCTTCTGGTTCATGTTCGAGCCCTTGTTGATGGCGAAATCCACCTTCAATCGCTTGACCAAAGAGCAGCAGAAAATCGTGATGGAAGTGGGTGCCAGTCTGGAGCAGTTCGGTATTGATGAGTCCAAGAAAGACGACTTCAAGGCCGCTGAAATTTGGGAAAAGGCCGGCAAGAAAGTCTACGACATGAACGATGAAACCTTCGCCCGTTACCGCGCCATTGCCAAAGCATCGGCCTGGAAAGACTTCGCCACCGAAGTGAAGAACGGCCAGAAGTGGATCGACATGGCTGTAGACGTCAAGTAATTACCACTGGTATTTGAATGTGATGGACCCGCCGGGGCACTGTTGCCCTCGGCTGTGGTTCGTCGCGTCTGCCACACGGAGAATATTATGAATTCAGGAGCTTGGCGTTTCATCAGCGGTTCGATTCGTGGAATCAACAAGTTGATGGCCTACCTGTCCGCGCTGTTGATTGTTGCTTGCGCGCTGGTGCTGATGTACGAGGTGATCACACGCTATGTGATTTCCCATTCCAACGATTGGGTCATTGAATTGAGTGTGTTCATGTTGATTGCAGCCACCTTCCTGGCCGCAGCGCACACTCAAAATGATCGCGCCCACGTGGGCATTGAGGTGCTCGACGAGGTGATGTCGGCCAAAGCCACGCGCTGGCGACTGCTGTTTGGCGATGTGTTGTCACTCGGTTTTTGCGTCATTGTTGCGATTCTGTCTTGGGAATTTTTCTACGAAGCCTGGGATCAGGGTTGGGACAGTGGTTCCACCTGGGGCCCGAAATTGTGGATTCCCTATGTGTTCATGGCCTTGGGCATGAGCCTGTTGTCGCTTCAGTTCGTTGTTCAAATCATCGAGGGCTTTGCCGGCAAGACCGATCGCAAAGTGCTCCACAGCCAAGGGGAATAACATGGACCTAGGCGTCATGGAAATGGGCTTGATATACGTCGGCCTCACCTTGTTTTTGTTGTTCTCAGGCATGCCGATTGCGTTTGCGCTGGGTTCGTCTGCCATCATTGCGATGTATTTCTTCATGCCTCCGGCCAACATCGATTTCATCGCTGAAACGATTTTTGGTGAGCTGGACAACTTCACGCTTCTTACGATTCCCCTCTTTATTTTGATGGGGGCGGCGATCGGGAAAACCAGGGCGGCTGTAGACCTGTACGAAGCCGCGTATCGATGGCTGTACCGCATGCCCGGTAGTTTGGGCGTGGCCAACGTGGTGGGTTGCACCATCTTCTCAGCCTTGTGTGGCTCCAGCCCGGCAACCTGCGCGGCCATTGGCGGCATGGGTATTCCGGAAATGCGAAAGCGCGGTTACACCGGTGCCTTGGCGTCTGGTTTGATCGCAGCCGGTGGCACTTTGGGCATTCTGATTCCACCCAGCATCACCTTGATTATTTATGGGGTGATGGCTGAACAATCCATCGGTGAATTGTTCATCGCCGGTGTCATTCCCGGCTTGCTGTTGGCCTTCATCTTTGCCGTGTATGTGGTGTTTCAGTACATGCGTGACCGACACAAATGGATGAAAACAGCCACACCCGAGCAAATCGAAGCGGTCGCGCAACGTGAAACATTCACTTTCCGCGAAAAGATGGAAGCATTGCCACGCTTGTTGCCTTTCATTGCCCTGATCACCGCGATCATGGTGGCCATGTATGGTGGTTTCGGTACGCCTTCAGAGGTGGCTGGTGTGGGTGCCTTCGGTGCCATGTTGCTGGTGGCTGCCCTGTATGGCTGCTACAAGTGGGTGGATGTGAAATCCATCTTGATGGGTGCAGCCAAGGAATCCAGCATGATCATGATGATCATCGCCATGTCCTTCCTGTTCACTTATGTGCTCAGTTACTTGCGCATCAGCCAGAGTGTGGCGGAATGGCTGGTGGCACTGGAATTGTCCAAGTGGGTGCTGCTGTTCTGGGTCAATGTACTGTTGTTGGTGCTGGGCTTCTTCCTGCCGCCTGTGGCCATCATTTTGATGATCACGCCGGTGGTGTTGCCACCCATGATGGCCGCTGGTTTCGATCCGATCTGGTTCGGTATTGTGTTGACCATCAACATGGAGCTTGGGCTGATCACGCCGCCTGTGGGCTTAAATCTCTTTGTGATCAACGGCATCGCGCCCGACATCAAGTTTGGTGAAATCCTGCGTGGCATTCTTCCTTTCATTGCCATCATGGTGGCTTACATCGTGTTGTTGGCTGTGTTTCCGGAAATCGTGCTTTGGTTGCCCGACATGTTTTACGGCGATTAAGCAACAATCAGGACAATAAACAATGAATACCTCCGAGAAAAACTGGCGCCTTGGTCAGCAGTCCAAGGCAGCCAGGCTCGGTCGGGCTTCAAGCCTGACCAAGGGCAAATGGATTCAAGCCGAAGACGTGGTTGCCTTGCTGGAACGCGTCATCGAGCCTGCAGACCGCGTTTGCCTGGAAGGCAACAATCAGAAGCAGGCTGACTTTTTGGCGCAATGTTTGGCCAAGGTGAACCCGCAACAGGTGCATGATTTGCACCTGTTGCAATCGGTGGTGGCCTTGCCTGAACACACGGCCTTGTTCGACAAAGGCATTGCCAAAGAAATCGATTTTTCGTTTTCTGGCCCGCAAGGTGCGCGACTGGCCAACCTGGTTGCGGCTGGCAAAATCAAGATCAATGCCATTCACACCTACCTTGAGTTGTTTGGGCGCTACTTTGTGGATTTAACGCCCAATGTGGCCTTGATTGCGGCTGAAGCGGCCGATGCGCAGGGCAATTTGTACACTGGGCCGAACACCGAAGACACGCCCGCCATTGTGGAAGCCGCTGCTTTCAAAAACGGCATTGTGATTGTGCAGGTCAATGAAATTCGCGACACCTTGCCGCGAGTGGATGTACCGGCCGATTGGGTGGATTTTGTGGTGCACGCACCGCGCCCCAATTACATCGAGCCCTTGTTCACGCGCGACCCAGCGCAAATTTCAGAAATTCAGGTGTTGATGGCCATGATGGTGATCAAGGGCATTTACGCCGAGTACGGCGTGAAGCGTTTGAACCACGGCATTGGTTTTGACACGGCCGCCATTGAATTGCTGTTGCCCACTTACGGGGAAGAATTGGGCTTGAAAGGCAAAATCTGCACGAATTGGGCGTTGAACCCTCACCCGGCGCTGATTCCGGCCATCGAGGCGGGGTTTGTGCAAAGCGTGCATAGTTTTGGTAGTGAGCTGGGCATGGAGAAATACATCGCCGCACGGCCTGATGTGTTTTTCACCGGCAACGACGGCACCATGCGCAGCAACCGCGCGTTTTGCCAAGCCGCAGGGCATTACGCCTGCGACCTGTTCATTGGCTCCACATTACAAATTGACACCTTTGGCAACAGCAGCACCGCCACGAAAGGCCGCATTGCTGGCTTTGGTGGTGCACCCAACATGGGTGCCGATGCCCGTGGCCGTCGCCATGAAAGCGAGGCATGGGTCAAGGCAGGGCGGCAGGCGCAAAGCAATCCCAATCAAATTCCGCGTGGCCGAAAGCTGGTGGTGCAAATGGTTGAAACGTTCAGAGAACACATGGCACCCGCGTTTGTGGAGCGGTTGGACGCTTGGGATCTGGGCGAAAGCATGGGCTTGAACAACCCGCCTGTGATGATTTACGGTGAAGATGTCACGCACATCGTGACCGAAGAAGGCATTGCCAACCTGTTGTTGTGTCGCAGTGAAGCCGAGCGCGAACAAGCCATTCGCGGCGTGGCAGGTTACACACAAGTGGGCTTGGGTCGCGACAAAGCCAAGGTCGAAGAACTGCGCGCACGCGGCGTGATTCAGCGTGCAGAAGATTTAGGCATTTCACGCAGACAGGCCACTCGCGACTTGCTGGCCGCCAAGACCGTGAAGGATTTGGTGCGCGCATCGGGCGGTTTGTACAACCCACCCAGTCGTTTCAGAAATTGGTAAGGGGGTCAACATGAGCATGGAACAACTGCATTACAACCTGAACAGCGCCGCCCAAGTCCATTCGCGTGCGCCGGTGCTGGTGGGTGTCACCGCCAGTGGCAACTGCGAGGTGTTGCTGGAAAAAGGCACAGACCCACACCAGTGCACCATTGATATTCAAACCTCCGCCCGTGGCTTTGGGCATATTTGGCAAGCGGTTGTGACCGATTTTGCAGAGCGCAAAGCGGCGGGTGGATTGAACATTGAAATTCATGACGTGGGGGCCACCCCGGCTGTGGTCAGCTTGAGGCTGGACCAAGCCATCGAAGCCTGGGAGAACGAATATGGCCAATAGTTTTTTGGAAGCCAGCGCGCGCGAACGTGTGCAGGGCGTGCTGGATACAGGCAGTTTTGAGGAAATCCTCAAACCTGCAGAGCGTGTCAGCAGCCCGCACATGGCCTTGTTGGAACAGCCCGTGGCCTTTGACGACGGTGTGGTAATTGGGCGTGGTTTGCTCGACGGCGCACCAGTGCTGGTGGCCGCTCAGGAAGGTGAGTTTCTGGGCGGCGCCATCGGCGAGGTGCACGGTGCAAAAATTGCAGCCTTGATTGCCAAAGCAGTTCAGGAAAAGCCTCGGGCCGTGGTGCTTGTATTTGAAAGCGGTGGCGTGCGTTTGCACGAGGCCAACGCGGGGTTGATTGCGGTTTCCGAGATCATGCGTGCGGTGTTGGCTGCACGCGCACAAGGTGTTCACTTCATTGGTTTGATTGGTGGCTCAGCGGGCTGTTTCGGTGGAACCGGCTTGATTGCGCGTTGTTGCGATGTGCTGGTGATGTCGGAAGAAGGGCGGCTGGCCATGTCGGGCCCTGAAGTGATCGAGACCGTGTACGGCGTTGAAGAGTTTGATTCCCGCGATCGGGCCTTGGTGTGGCGTGTCACGGGCGGCAAACACCGCTATGTGATGGGCGATGTTCAAGCTCTGGTGGCCGATGACGTCAAAGCATTCCGCGATGCAGCCATTCAAGCCATGCACACAGGCCAGGTGGAATTCAATCTGGATAGCCTGCTCAAAGAGCACGCCATGCTGAAAAACCGTTTGGAGCAATTTGGCGATTGTCGCGATGCCAGGGACATTTGGGCGCGCCTGGGGCTGCCCAGTGCAGAGGCGCTGGCCATGCTCACCGCAGACGAATTCACCCAAACCACCGCGCAGGTGCGCGCCAACATTCAGGAGCAGGCATGAACAAGGACCAAGTACTACAAGCCCTGTTTGGCAGCACGTTCAAGGCCACACACATGGCCGATGACCATTTTCATGGTCAGGCCACAGTGGGTAATCAGCAGGTGACTGTGATTGGCACAAACAACAAGGCCGAAATTGGTGCCGACATGGCATTAACCATGGCGCAGGTGGTGATCGAAACCATACGCCAGCGCCCGGCTGAGCCCATTGTGGTGTTGCTCGATACCTTGGGGCAACGCCTTCGCCGCAGAGATGAACTGATGGGCTTGAATGGTTACATGGCGCACCTGGCCAAAGCTGTTGAACTGGCTCGTCAAAACGGACATGTCATCGTCAGTGTGGTGTATGGCGAGGCCGTCAGTGGTGGCTACATCAGCACGGGCATGATGGCCGACGCCTGCTTTGCATTGCACGACGCTGAAATCAAAGTCATGAACCTGCCAGCCATGTCACGCATCACCAAAATTGCGCTGGAGCGGCTCGAAGAATTGTCTACAAAATCCCCGGTTTTTTCTCCGGGTGTGGCCAACTATTTGAAAATGGGGCACCTCGATGCAGTGTGGTCAGGCGATTACGCTCAACAACTGGATGCAGCTTTGCTCGCCCTTCAAGCCAAGCCCAAGGCGCAATTGCATCAAGACTTGCGCGTGGCTCGCGGGGTTGAACGCGACGGAAGGGCAGCGGCTGGAGAGGTGTTCAAACGCGTTGCAGGCCATGCATAACATCCAGTTGATGCGTCACGACTGGGTGTGGCTGCGTGAATCTGCGCTTGGGAATGCCCGTTATTTGGGCCCAGCACCCATTGAAGCTGCGCAAGCCCTGGAGGCGTTGCAACACTGGTTGGGCCGTCAATTGCCGCTGATTGTGGCGAGGCAAATCGACACACAAGGCGAACGCTTACCGACTGGCCAGTTGCGATTGGGGCTTGCAGAGCCTTTGTCAATGGGCAAGCGGCGTATGGCCTTTCAGGTGTCGCAACACGATGTGTTGCGGCGGGGTTCCGGGCCGACACTTGCACAAGCACTGGATCATTTACCTTCCGCGTGGCAAGCAGACGCTTCACGGCTGCTCCACGTGTGCCAGCGATTCAATATTCACTGTTGCTTGTTTGGCTCGGCTGCGCTTCAGGTGGCCACCGGTCTTGATTGTCTTCATGCGGGTTCCGATCTTGATTTGATTGCAACACCGGGTGATTGGACGAGCGCAATGGCCCTGTGCGAGACACTGCACGAAATCAGTGTAGCGGGCGCAGGTTTCAACATGGATGCTGAAATTCGAAGCCCTTACGGTGACGATGTGCATTGGCGCGAATTGTTTCAACAGGAGAACAAGGTGTTGGCGAAATCCACCTCCCAAGTACGGCTGATGGAATATGACGAATTCAAGCACGCCTTCAATGCGCAGCAACGGGGTGCAGCATGAGTGCATTGGCGTTGCACTTGGATGCACTGGCCTGTGAAGCTTTACGAAACGAGCTGATGCTTCACAACAAACCTGGCTTGGTCAGCCCGGGGCGAAATGGCAGTCACCACGACATGAATGTCGATACTTTCTTGGCCAGCATTGAATCCCTCGAAGGATATTTTGCGCAGTGCTTCAAAGCGGGCGAGCGCATGCTGGGCTTCAAAGAACTGGCTCAACTGGGCAGGGCTGCCGAAGCGCGCATGTTGAAAGCAACCCAAGGGGTGAATACCCACAAGGGCGCGATATTCCTGTTGGGTTTGTTGGCTGGCGCTGCCGGTCGACAGTGGGGCGTGCATCGGGAAATCAGCCCCGCCACTTTGGGGCGTTGGGTGTCTGCACATTGGGGTGCTGCAATTGTGCTGGCTGGTGTTCAATCAGCGGCTACCCCAAGCCACGGTCGCCTCGTGAAAACCAGCTTGGGGTTACCCGGGGCACGCGAACAAGCGGCGGCTGGTTTCCCAACCTTGTTTGAAGTCACCTTGCCACAGCACCAATGGGCATTAAGCCAACAGGCCGGGAATGGCCCGGCGGCCTTTCACGCGCTGATGGCCACCATGGGCATGCTGACCGACACCAATCTTGCCCACCGCGGGGGCTTATCCGGCTTGCTCTGGGCGAAAAACAAGGCCATTGAATTCATCGACCAAGGCAGTGTGTTGAACACCAACTGGCGGGCGCATCGGGATGCCCTGTGCACGGAATTCGAAGCGCGCTGGCTAAGCCCGGGCGGCAGCGCTGACCTGTTATCAGCCTCGTTTTTTCTGCTTGATCTTCAACAGGTTCACGCCTGTTCGAACAGCCTGAGCGAGGCCACGCGTTGAGGCTGTGTATCTTGTGCCCGGGGCAGGGCGCCCAAACCCCCGCCATGCTGGACAACTTGCTGGCACAGGCCCCCGTGGCCGAGCACCTGCACCCTCTGCTTGAACATGTGCAGTTTGATGCATTGTCTACCGCAGCCGACCCGGCACTGTGTTTTCAAAACAGATACGCACAGCCTTTGTTGGTTGCTGCCGGTTGTGCTGTGTGGCTTGCCTTGCAAGAGGCCGGTGTTCATGCCGCTTTGGCCGCTGGTTACAGCGTGGGTGAGTTAACCGCACATGGCGTGGCCGGTAGCTTGAATCCATCCGAGGCCATCAGGCTGGCCCATGCGCGCGCGCAAGCAATGGATCAAGCAGCGCCCCAAGGCTACGGCATGATGGCTGTGAAAGGCATGCGCCTGGATGCATTGCGCGCACTGGCCAGTGATCACGATCTGGCTGTTGCGATTGTGAATGACGAGCAACACGCTGTGTTGGCTGGTGCCAGCACCACCCTTAAAACGGTGTGCAAGCACATGGAATCCAGCCTGGGTGCACACGTGGTTCATCTGAATGTGTCTGTGCCATCACACACACCCTGGCTTGGCCATGCCACTGAATCTTTTTTGCTTGATGTAAAAAATGCACGTTGGAATGCATTTGATTGCCCCGTACTCAGCGCCCTGGATGGAAGCCCAGTTGATCAGCCGGATGCCGCAAGCCACGCCTTGGCCCATGAAATTTCCAACACCTTGCAGTGGTCCAGAACCTTGGAGCTGAGTGCTGAAATGGGCGCAGATGCGTACTTCGAAGTGGGCCCAGGTAACACCTTGGTGCGCATGGTTCGGGAACGTTTTCCCCATGCAAAGGCCCGCTCAATTTCCGAATTTCAACAGTTTGAAGGCGCTGTTCAATGGCTGAAGAATCTTTAAGGCCCAACCCGACACGTCATGCTCACTGAAATCTTCGCACCACAGGCCGTAGCAGCGTACCTTGCCATCGGCGTGGTTGCAGGCTTCCTGGCTGGCTTGTTGGGTGTGGGGGGCGGCAGTGTGCTGGTGCCCACTCTTGTGTGGGCTTTTCAGTTGGCCGCATTGCCGGGGCAATGGGTGTTTCGATTGGCGCTTGGCACGTCCATGGCCACAATTTTGTTCACCTCGATATCCAGTGTGCGTTCGCACCACAAGCATGCTGCGGTGCGCTGGGACGTGGTTCGAAATTTCATTCCGGGTATTTTGCTAGGAACCCTGTTCGGAACCTTCCTGGCGCGTCATGTGTCCAGCAATTTCCTGGTGGGCTTTTTTGCCCTGTTCATGGGCTCGGTTTCCATGCAAATGATCTCTGAATACAAACCCAAGCCCGGGCGGGTGTTGCCGGGGCGTTGGGGGCAGTTCGGTGTGGCTGGTTTCATTGGTGCAGCGTCTTCCCTGGTGGCGGTGGGCGGCGGTGCGCTCACTGTGCCCTTTTTGGCATGGTGCAATGTGCCCATCAAAAAGGCGATTGGCACTGCGTCGGCCATGGGTTTCCCTATCGCATTTGGGGGCACCATCGGTTTTGTGTTCAATGGCTGGACAGCACCCGGCTTGCCAGCGGGCAGCCTGGGGTTTGTCTATTTGCCTGCATTGTTGTTCACGGTTGGTGCGTCGGTTTTGCTTGCGCCTTGGGGCGCCAAAGCTGCCCATGTGTTGCCCGCAAACTTGTTGAAAAAGGTGTTTGCGGTGGTGTTGTTTGTCATCGCCGTGAACATGTTCCGGGGTTTGCTTCAGGGCTGACTGAATGGTGTCGAGGATAGGGTTTGTTCGATTCTGATCAACAAACAGGTCGGTAAATGCCAGTCTTTTTGTTAAATGCCAAGTTGGGCGGCGTGCTACATTGAAATGCCAATTTGCATTTGGTTCTGAATCTTGCCTGTCATGCAGCCCACGCCGCCATTTCAATTTGAAGTCAATTCATCGCGAATTTGGTGGATTGTTATTGCCTCATTCCTTCTTTTCGCCAGCATCGGTGGTGTTTGGTTGTTCAATTCTCATCGGGCCAATGAGTCCCTGGCAAGTGAACAGTTCGAAAAGAGCTTCAACTCCGTGGTCACTCAAATCAACGAACGCGTAAGGCTGTATGAGTACGGCGTCAAAGGTGTTCGGGGCGCAGTCTTGGCACGTGGCTTCCAGAACCTGGACCGTGGAAGCTATCTAAATTACGTCGCTTCCCGCGAATTTTCTGAAGAGTTTCCTGGCGCTCGCGGATTTGGGGTGATCTATCGCGTGCCCGATGCTGATCTCAGTGCTTTTGAGCGTCAAATGACGATTGACAATGAGCGCCCGGTTTCAGTTAAGCAAATCACGCCACATCGCAACGAACACTTTGTGATCCGGTTTGTTGAGCCCTACGATAAAAACGTTGAGGCCATTGGTCTGGATATTGCTTCAGAACAAAGTCGAAAAGACGCGGCTGATCGAGCTGCTTCCACTGGTTTGCCTTCATTGACTGCGCCCATTACCGTCGTTCAGGCGGCCGACCGCATTCAACGTGCGTTTTTGTTGTTGTTGCCAATTTATGAACCCGACGTTGCCTTGATTAATCAATCCGTTCGCATGAACGTGGTTCAAGGCTGGGCGTATTCCGTACTCGTTTTCGATGAAATCATTGAAGACGTCCCCGTGCACGACAATAACCTGGCCATTCAAGTGAGCGATGTGTCTGTTCCCGGCGAGGTGCTGGATTTTTATCAATCAAAATCGTGGCAATCCAACGCTTCCTTGCTATCCAGAACGATTGAGTTTGAGCGCTACGGGCGACAATGGCGCTTGCAGGCGCAAGCAATGCCGTCTTTCTACAGCTCGATTCCCACCCAGAATTTGTGGCTTAACGGCTTTGGGGTGTTATTGCTTTCGCTCAGCTTGTGCGCAGTGATTTACTTTTTGTTGTTGGCTCGACTGCGCAACCTGATCAAACAACGCCATGAATTTGAGCTCACCGGGTCCATTCTTGAGGCTTCTACCATCGGGCAACTGGTGGTGAACAGGCAAGGAGAAATCGTACGCATCAATAAACGCGTCAGTGAGTTGTTTGGTTATGAATCGACAGAACTTTTGGGTGCTCCAATCGAGATGCTTCTTCCCGAGCGTTTTCGTGCATCGCATCAACAGCTGTTCAACAGTTACGAAGGCCAACTGCGTGAGATCACCAGGTCTGAAGGCATTTATGGTTTGAGGAAAGACCAAACCGAGTTTCGCGCAGAAATCACGCTCAACAGCATTCAGGTCAATGAGCAAACGCTGTTTGTTGCTGGCATCAGAGACATCACCAGCCGCCTGGACATGATTGATCGCGTGAAAAAAAGTGAAGCCAAATGGCGCGACATGGCCAACTCAATGGCTCAATTGGTTTGGACCATGGATGAAGCAGGGCGCGTGACCTATCTGAGTCGTCAGTGGTCAGAACTACTGGATTTTTCGCAGGACCAAGACCCCAATTCCATATTCCTGGATTGTGTTCACCCCCACGACCGGTTGCTTGTGCTTCAGGTCATTGAGCGTGCACTGGATTTTAAAAAAGCCACACAGACCGAATATCGAATCGTGAACCAGCGTGGGAAAACAAATTGGTTTGACATGCGCCTGGTTCCGATTTTTGCCGACAATGGCGAGATCACACAATGGGTCGGTTCCAACACTCACATTGATGATCGAAAAATGGCGGAAACCAAAATTCGGGAGTTGAACCAGGGCCTGGAAGCCATGGTCAATACGCGCACTGAGGAGTTATTGGCAGCCAAACGCGATTTGCACAATATTTTAAATGCAGTGCCCACCATGATCGGCTACTGGACAAAGCAACTCGAAAACAAGGTGGCCAATCTGGCTTTGGCGTCGTTCATGGATCGATTGCCATTGGGTGGAGTGGAGGATCAACAGAAGGACAGTTTTCAGTGGTTCTTTGACCCCGAAAATCCCCACCTTCAAGCGGCCTTAAAAGGCGAAAAGTGCCGTTTTGAAAGCACCGTGCACCTCAGTGACTCTGAGGTGATGCATCTGGATATCCACTACATACCCAATATTTCCAATGACGAAGTCATGGGGCTTTATGTATTGATGCAAGACATCACCGAAGTGCGCGAGGCTCAGGTGAAAGCTGAGTTTCATTCCAAACAAAAATCAACATTTCTGGCTGTGATGAGCCATGAAATACGCACCCCGTTGAACGGCATTCTTGGGTATGCCAGTTTGCTGGCTGAAAAGATCGATGAAGGCGAAGCCAGGCACGATGCCATGATGTTGAAGAAAAATGCGGAAACACTGACCACGATACTCAATGACATTCTGGATGTGTCGAAGGTTGAGGCAGGCCGTTTCAAAATGGAAAACATCGCATTCAATTTGAAAGATCAGATCGACACGTGCTGCGCGTTGCACTCTATTCCTGCCCATGAAAAAGGCATCAAGTTTTTGGTCGAGTGTGAAGGGTTTGATCAATCAAGCACTTTGTTGGGCGACCCGACCCGGCTGCGCCAGATCATCCACAATCTGTTGTCCAACGCCGTCAAGTTCACCGCGCGTGGTCAGGTTTGTCTTAGTGTGCAGGTCAGGCCGGTGGCGCGTGGCACCGTGGAATTGAATCTCGCGGTGAAAGACACCGGCATTGGTATTCCGTTGGAAAATCAAGCCGATCTCTTCACGCCGTTTTATCAAGGCAACAGTTCAACATTCAGGAAGTTTGGTGGCACAGGCCTGGGGTTGAGCGTGGTCAAGTCGATTGTGAAGGCCATGGGCGGTGAAATCTCGTTTTCTTCCACACCAGGCGAGGGAAGTAGTTTCCGGGTCACTGTGCAATTGCCCTTGCTGGACCAAGCCAGCCTGATGGCAGTCAATCAGTCCATCCAACAATCCATGAAGCCTCAACATATGTTGATCGTAGACGACATGGCTTTGAATTTGCGGGTGCTACAAAAAATCCTGGAACACGATGGTCACACGGTTGAAGCGGCCAACAGTGGTGAGGCGGCTGTTCAGGCTGCAAAGGCCAGGCGTTTTGATTTCATTTTCATGGACATCAGCATGCCCGGAATGAACGGTTATCAAGCCACCCGTCTGATAAGGACTGGTGAGGGACAGAGCAAAGACACACCGATCATTGCATTGAGTGGACATGCGTTTGATGATGACATCGAACAGGCACTGGATTGCGGCATGAATGCGCATTTGTCAAAGCCAGTGGAAATTGAAAAATTGCGTTCAAGAATCCGGGAGTTCACCCGCTGAGTTGTGATTGCTTTTGGTGTTTGACGAGTAACTCCTCAAGCTTGTCGAAACGCATCGGCTTTTTAAACACGTCGTCGAAAATCGACCAGTCCCTGCACTGCTCGGTGTTGTGTTGGTCCTCGCCTGTCAGTGCATAAATGGTCATGTTTTTGAGTTGTGCATGCTCGCGAATCATTGCTGTTGCCTCATAACCATTCATGATCGGCATGTTGATGTCCATGAATACAAAATCAATGTTCTCACCCTGACTGAGCATGTGCTCCATTGCTTCCTGCCCGTTTTCGGCTTCCAGACAGGTCACGCCACGTTTCTTCAGGATTTCACGCATCACCAGGCGTGATATCGCCACATCCTCGGCAATTAAAACCACCAACTTGTCTTCAACGGCTTCGGGTTTGTCAGTCATCTGAGTCGACAGCGCCGGGCTTTTCCAGCCTGTTTTCAACCATTGGGCGACCGCAAGTGGGTGCATGGGCCCTTGCATCCACTGAATTCGATCATGTTGTTCTCGACCCGGCGTGTGTCTTGATGTGCCATCGCCGTGTGGGGTGATTAAGCAATGGCTGCCCGAATTTGTTTGAACCCACGTTAGCGCCCAATCAGGGTCGTCTGTGATCACTCGCATGCTTGTGTCCACAAGCCGATCCGATTCGGTTTCCACCTGGAGCCCAAGCATGTGTGCGATTTCCAATGAGGTGATTCGCGCAGTCCCAGGCTGCATGCGCAAAAGCACGTCCGTGGGTTTCTCATCGTGTTCATGATGGGTCGCTGGTGCAGTGGGCCACGGCAACTCGATCTGAATACAAGTGCCCAAACCCACTTCGCTTTGAAGCGCAATGGTGCCGCCCAGGTGCTCGACAAGCTTTTTGACCAAATGAAGGCCAAGCCCGGAACCGCCATACAGGCGTGCAGTGGCGGTGCTGCCTTGAGCGGTGTCTGAAAACAGCTTCTCAATGCTTTCGCTGGGTATTCCCATTCCTGTGTCGCGCACCTCGACACCCAGGCGACTCGACGGTGTTTGAGAAAAACTCACCTCGATGGTCCCTTGCGTTGTGAACTTGGATGCGTTGCTGAGTAGGTTGTTGGTGATTTGTTTAAGCCTGAATGCGTCACCCATCCAATGGCGCGCCGTTCCCGGTGCCAGGCGTACGCTCAGCGTTAAATTCTTCTGACCTGCACAACCGAACAAATAATCTGACACCCCGGCAGTCAAGGCCCACAGGTCAAAGGGTGCTGTTTCCACTTCCATCTCACCGCGTGCCAGTTTGAATGCGTCTAATGTGTTGTTGAGTAACTCAACGAGGTCGTTGGAACAGCTTTTGAGCTTGTTGGTCAAGTCCTTCTGCGTGTCAGTTTCACAGTGGTCTTCCAACAAGCTGCACAAACCAGTCATGGCGTGTAGCGGGTTGCGAATCTCATGACTCATGGTCGCCACAAAACGACTTTTCATTTCATTGGTTTGGTCTGATAACTGTTTGGCCTGCAACAATTGCATTCTGGCCCGATGCGATTCGGTCATGTCCATCAGGCAAAGCAGGTAACTGGGCTTGTCCTGTATGGTGACCGGTTCCCCAAGGCAGCGCAGCCAGTCATGCTTTTCGCCCGCCGTGCCGAATTCGATGGACACTTTGCTTTTGGCGTCCAATGCAGAAAGAAATGCACCGCGAACCACGTCAGCCTGACCTGCCTCAACATGCTGGGCGCAGAATTCCGCGATGCTTGAGTAGCGGGAGCGCTGTGTGTTCAGTAAATATTTGGCCTCGTGGGTTAGGTTCACGGTCCCGCTCGCCGGGTCGATGAAAATACCCCCGACGCGACCAATCTCGCCAGTCAGTTGTAAAAGTTTCTGCCGTAAAGCCAGTTTCTGTTCAGCCTGGAATTGCTCCGATATGTCCTGGCCAATGGTGTAAAAGCCCGCGACTTCACCGTGGGTGACATCAGGCAGGTATTGCACCAACAAATGTGACGGTTTCTCGGGGCCTTCTTGCTTGAGTTCTACCGTGTATTCACAGTGTGTACCCTGCAATGCCTTTTTGATCAATGGCATCGCTGTGGCCAATCTGGTCGGGTTCAGAAACTCACTGATGTGTTTGTTCAACAATGAGTCGGGCGTGATACCCAGCCATTGCGCATAGGCCTTGTTTGAGAATCGGTTGTGCAGGGTTTTGTCCCAGTAGCCAAGCATATAAGGCACGCCGTTAAGAAGCGATTCCAGGTCTTTTTGAGCCTGGTTTTGCGCGTCTCGCGCTTTGGTTTGCTCGCCTATGACACTTTCGAGAAACTTCCTGGTGCGCTGAAAATAGACAAGCAACAACAAATTGCTCAATGCCCAAGCGACGGTTAATTGTTCCTCAACCCCCCATTGAATCGACTCTTGCATGGATGATGAGGACAGGTGGTGCAAAAGATAAGCCATGCATGGCGCAACGCCAAGCACGAGCATTGCGAACAAGTTGATTGCTCTCCATCTGGAAACTGACTGAAACATGCGGTGATCACGAAACTACTTCAACCCGGGAATGGTCAGTGTATCGGAGCCGGTGCAAAGGCCATCTCTAGAATAGATGGGTTTCATCACCCAGATTATGCGTTTTGTCCTGAAGTGTTCTACGTGCAGGTGTTATTGCTTGCGCGACTCAACACCCCAATGCAGAAGCCAGCCTGCCGCAATCCCGGCAACCCATGTCAGTAAAAAAGCCAGGCCGTTGCTTGTAACGCCCTGCAAGTTCAACTCAATGACCACCGCGCTCGCCAACACGGCCACGCCGTAGTGAATCAGAAACACGGAGTAGGAAATGTCGCTGAGCCATTGCACAGGTTTGCTGGCTAGGCGTTGAAACAAGATTGACGCTTGTGCATGATTAACCAAAATCAAGGCGACCACACCCGTTAACAAAAAACGCTCACGCCATTCAATCAGCAAACAGCCCAACAAGCACAGCACGATCACCGCGCTTCCCCGAAGGCGACGATGTGCCTTGCTCGCCCATTGAGCCAAAAATCCCAAGCCATACGATCCGATGAAATACCAGCCCCATTCGTCCAAAGTGGGGTTACGGTTCCACCAAAATAGACTCAACAGTGTCAGTGCAGACATGCCGTACACCACCAACGGTGCGGGTGAAAAGCCAAATCGGTCCGATACCCAACGCGCACCGTACACAAGGCCCATGGTGATCAAAAACAACTGAAGATCAATGGCCACATACCACACGCCTGCAGAAATTGCGGGCAGCCCAAAAATATCGTGCGTGAGCGTGAAATGGGCCAGCATTTGGGCCAGGCTGGGGAGTTGGTTGACCTCGGTGTCGAACGCGATTCGGCCGGCCAGCCAGATCAACACCACCGCAAATCCAATGGCCAGCCAAAATGGCTTGGCCAACCTCAAGAACCTTTTCCAAGCCATCTGAAAGAAAGGAGACGGTTGCTGTTCCGACTCAAGAATTCGCATCAGTGATTGCGCCGCTAAAAAGCCGCCGACGACCAGGAAGACTTGAACCACATAACGGCCTTCGTTGGCCAAAACGCCCAGCACTGTTGGCCACTTCTCCTGCAGGGTATCGGACATGGGTGTGTACAGCAGCAAGTGGTGCACCACAATCACTTGCGAGGCCAGGGCCTTCAGTACATCAATACTGGCGTTGCGCATGGTGCTACTGACTCAATTCGTCCAGGTGCAGGTGCAAAATGCGCCGCACCTCCACAATGGCCTCGGGCGTTTCTTGCACACTGTGCCAACTGTTCACCACCAACTCGGATTGTGCGCCATCGAGGTAAGCACTGGCGTAGGGCACCACGCCATCGGTGCTCATGGGCAAGGGCAGGTTTGGCGTGTCGTTGCCCATGATGGAGTGGTACTTCACCGTGCTGGCAATTGGCAACTTCGCCGACTGACGAACGAAGGGATCTTGGTCGCTCAGGTTGTTGATGCTGTTGATCGGTCGAGTCAGTGCCAGCGGTGCGGCTGAGTTGGGATCGACCAACAGCTTGGCAATTTCAGTCACCCGGCCAAATACCGTGGCTGGCAGCTTGATCAATCCCGAGATGAAACGGGAAAAGTGATTTTCAGCAAAAGACGTGCCCCTGTGCGGGGCCGCGATGAACACAGCGCGAGTCACTTGTGGCACAGGTTTGAAATACAAATACGGGCCCAATTTCTTGCGCAGTTCTTCTTCACGCTTGCCCTGCACATCGAAGCTGTCCAGTAAGCCACGCCACAAAACGTCGCCGGAATCGCTGACCATCAGGCGAGACAACACGCCGCCCATGCTGTGGCCGACCAACACCATGTCGCGCGAGGCGCGGTGTCTGCCTTGTGGGTCAAGGTCTTTCAACGTGCGTTCAAGGGCTTCCTTGATCAGTTTGTTGTTGAAAGCAAGCGGGAAGTTGGTGGGGTAATACACCTGCCATATCTGAAAATTCTGGCGCAGCTCTTCGTCACCGAGCACCTCGTTGGCCACGTTCACCCAGGCTTCCGGGCTGCTGGCCAATCCGTGCAACATCAGCACAATTCGTCGATTGGGGTCAAAAGGCTGCATCAAATAAATGCGGGGTTCTTCAAGCACTTCACCTCGTCCAATCAAAGTCAGCAAGCTTTCTTGTGCAAAACCTGAGCGGGCCAACCAAAGTCCATAGCCGGCGGTGAAATTTGCAGCCAGCGGAATCCGTATGCCACGCACGTCCACACTGGCGTGCTTGTGCGGGTCAAACCCTTGCAACTGAGCCTGCTTGCTTTCAAGCACCGCTTCCAGCGAGCGCCCGGGGAAATGCAGCATCACAGTCAACGAAGGGAATGGCGTTTCACTCCACGGCGTTTGTTTGTCAGCCCCACTGACCACGCGATCATCGAACACAGCGACCAACTCGGCTCCCAACCCATCGCGGCGGTAACGGTTGCGCACGCCGTCAAACACCAGAGACGACGCTGTAACCAATTCTTGAGGCAATTGACCCTTGTGGCTCAAGCTCAACCCCGCGGTGCTGCCTGTAATCTGCCACGTGTCAAAGTCCAGCCGATACGTGCTTTCGCTGCTGACAGACTTTTCCAGCTCATTGCGATACAGGTTAAACAGCCCCACCACGGCTTGCTGACTGGAAAAGTTATAGTAATCGCGCACTTGTGCCTGCCGGTCTTCCATGGCCCGCAGGTCAGGCGTTCGACTGGTGAAAAACAGATAGGCGTAAGCAAATCGTGCGCTTTCCAGATAGGCGTTCAAGGTTGCTTCGCGTATTTGCTTGTTCACCGGCTCCAGTTTCTGTTCATCTTCGTGTAGCAGCGCTTGGCGCAGCCACAACTCCGACAGGGTGGACAAGCGCTGCTCGTCTCCAAGACCGATTGACTGAAGCAGGGTGCTGCGGCATTGCGGTGCGTCTTGTCGGCAGCGTGCGTCGTCAATGCCCACCACTTGCAAGGCCGTGCGAGACGCGCTGCTCAGTTCGCCCGTGGTCAACACGTCGCCACGGCGCTGCGAAACATAGTCTTCCGTGCTGACAGAGCCCACGCTCACCATCGCGCAGCCAGAAAGCAGGACGAGCAGGCACAGCACGCTTGCGCGCAAGCAAACAAAAAAATGGTTGGGGGTGACCATGAAGACGCTAAGCCAATGAAACAACAGGAATGTCGCGATTCTACGCACCTTTTCAGTAGGCGGTGTGGGCATCTCATTCTATGGTTTTTTCGCAACATGGTCTGCGACGATTTGTCGCATCAAAGCCCCCGCTTCATGGCTCACAATGCTGCATCGCTTACCTTGTCGCCAGCTGTGTCTGGCCTTATTCGGTCATGTCTGTTCAAGCCACTGCAACACGCACTTTCTCTCAGCATTTCACACTCAACGCCATGCGTTTACACCGCTACCTCGCCTATCTGGGCTTTTTGGCGTTGCTGTTGTGGGGAGGCTCTGGTTTGCTTCACCCTTGGCTAACCACGTTTGGTGTGCAGCAAGCTGTGTTTGCACCCCCTCAGCGTGAATTGGTACTGACCAACACGGTGCCCGTGGCTGATATCTTGAATCGCGCCGGCATTCAACAGGCTGTGGCTGTTCGCGTCGTGGTGGGTCAACATGAAAACCTGCTGCAGGTCACTGAGCAGGCGGCCAAACCCCGGCGGTACTTCAGTTTGCGGACTGGAAATGAACTGCCAAACCATGACCCCGCTCATGCGGCGTTTCTGGCCCGTCATTATTTAAAGGTCGCCGATTCCGTGCCTGCACAGGTCATGCGCATCGAGTCGTTCAGCGCCAGTTACCCGGCGGTGAATCGCTTGCTGCCTGTGTACCAGGTCAGCTTCCAGACCAATTCCGGCTTGAATGCCCACGTGTACACCGAAACAGGTGCCTTGGCCTCGGTGTCGGACAACACCAAAGCACAGGTGCAGCAGTGGTTCCAGTGGTTGCACACCTGGAGTTGGTTGCCACAGCAAGCCGAATTGCCCCGCGTCATATTCATGGGGGTGATGGTTGGTGCATTGTTGTTGATTGCGGCCAGTGGTTTGTCCATGTTGCTGTTGATTCGCCGTAGGGCTCGCGCACCCGGCACCAAGGGCGCACACCGCATTGCGGCCTATCTCACCGCGTTGCCTGTGTTGGCGTTCAGCTTCAGTGGTGTGTTTCACCTGCTTCAGCACGCTTGGCCGGCCGAGCAAAGCAACTTGAGAATGAGCCAGGAGGTTCCAACCGCCAGGTTAGGGCAGGTTGATCTGGGTTCGGTCCAGTTGCAGGGCAACTTCACCGGCTTGTCTTTTGTCATGAACGGCGAAGGTGATGTGTTGGCGCGCCTGGCGTTGCCCGCACCGAAAAGAGGTCAGCCAGTGGGTGACCAAGCTATACGCAGCGCGCGGTTTGACGGTGTGCAACCCACCGGCCCAGCGCTTTATCTCAATGCATCCACCGGGCAACCATGGCCCGCCGGCGACCGTGCCATGGCCTTGCATTTGGCCAATCAATATAGCGGCTTGCCCGATTCTGCGATTCAAAGCATGCAATTGATTACCCGGTTTGGTGGCGCTTACGATTTTCGCAACAAGCGCTTGCCAGTGTGGCAGATCAATTATGGCGAACCTCTGAATGCAGCCTTGTTCGTGGACACCGCCACAGGCGTACTGGCTGACATCACCCCCAACTCGGCACGTGCGGAACAATGGGTGTTCTCACAGCTTCACAAGTGGAGTTTCTTGGGTGGCTTGGGGCGTGATGTCCAGAACATCATCATCAGTGTGGCTGTGCTGTTGTCTGTTTTTCTAATGGCCGGGCTGGGTTTTCGCTTGAAAACCCGACGGTGAGGTGTTGCCTGGGGCAAAGTGTCTAAGTGGCGAGTCCGCATCGCTGCACAAACCCTGCTAAAATACGCGCTGTTTCAACCCCTTGCATTCATAGAGGCCCCGCGATGAACACGCGTACCGCTTCTTCGTCTGCCAATGGCACCACCTTGGTGGCCAATGGCGCCGCAGTCGAAGCCCAACTCCGAGAACTTCTTGCCAAACGTATCCTGATTCTGGATGGCGCCACAGGCACCATGATTCAACAGTACAAGCTCAATGAAGCCCAGTACCGGGGTGAACGTTTCGCTGATTTTCATCGCGACATCAAGGGCAACAACGAGTTGTTGGTGCTCACCCAGCCCGCCATCATGACCGAAATTCATGAGCAATACCTGGCTGCTGGCGCCGACATTCTGGAAACCAACACCTTTGGTGCCACCACGGTGGCCCAGGCCGATTACGACATGGAACACCTCGTGGACGAGATGAACCGTGAAGCCGCCCGCCTGTGCAAGGAAGCCTGCGTTAAATACTCCACGCCTGAAAAACCCCGTTTCGCGGCTGGTGCGTTGGGCCCCACGCCCAAAACTGCATCCATCAGCCCCGATGTGAACGATCCCGGCGCACGCAACATCACCTTCGATGAACTGGTGGCCACCTACTACCAGCAAACCAAAGGGCTGGTGGAAGGCGGGGTTGACCTGCTGCTGGTTGAAACGATTTTCGATACGCTGAACGCCAAGGCGGCGCTGTTCGCCATCGACCAGTACTTCGAAGACACCGGCAACAAATTGCCCATCATGATTTCCGGCACCGTGACCGATGCCTCCGGGCGTGTGTTGTCTGGCCAAACCGTAGAAGCCTTCTGGAATTCCGTGCGCCACGCCAAGCCCATCACCATCGGTTTGAACTGTGCGCTGGGTGCCTCGCTGATGCGCCCCTATGGGGCTGAACTCAGTAAAATTTGTGACGTGCCCATCTGCGTGTATCCCAACGCGGGTTTGCCCAACCCCATGAGCGACACTGGTTTCGATGAAACACCCGAGATCACGTCCAGCCTGGTGAAGGAATTCGCCGCATCCGGTTTCCTCAACGTGGCTGGCGGTTGCTGCGGCACCACGCCCGATCACATTGCTGCCATTGCCAAGGCGCTTGAAAACCAAAAGCCGCGCGTCATTCCCACCGTCGAGCCCAAGTGCCGCCTGTCTGGCCTGGAGCCTCTGAACATCGACGACAACAGCCTGTTCATCAACGTGGGTGAGCGAACCAACGTGACGGGTTCCAAGGCCTTTGCCCGCATGATTTTGAACGAGCAATACGACGAGGCGCTGAGTGTGGCCCGTCAGCAGGTTGAAAACGGCGCGCAAATCGTGGACGTGAACATGGACGAAGCCATGCTCGATTCCAAAGCCGCGATGGTGAAGTTCTTGAACCTGATGGCGTCCGAGCCCGACATTTCTCGCGTACCGGTGATGATCGACTCTTCCAAGTGGGAGGTGATTGAAGCTGGCCTGAAGTGCGTACAGGGCAAGGCGGTGGTCAACTCCATCTCCATGAAAGAAGGTGTTGAGGAATTCAAACGCCAGGCCAAGCTGTGCAAGCGTTATGGCGCAGCGGTCATTGTGATGGCCTTTGATGAACAAGGCCAAGCCGACACCTACGCCCGCAAAATCGAAATTTGCGAACGCGCTTACAACATTCTCGTGAATGAAGTCGGCTTCCCGGCCGAAGACATTATTTTCGACCCGAACATTTTCGCGATTGCCACCGGCATTGAAGAACACGACAACTACGGCAACGACTTCATCGAGGCCACAGGCTGGATCAAGAAAAACCTGCCACACGCCAAAATCTCCGGTGGTGTGTCCAACGTGTCCTTCAGTTTCCGCGGAAACGAACCCGCTCGTGAAGCCATCCATACCGTGTTCCTGTATCACGCCATTAAAAATGGCATGACCATGGGCATTGTGAACGCCGGCATGATGGGTGTTTACGATGAACTCGAACCCGAACTGAAAGCCCGCGTGGAAGACATTGTGCTGAATCGCCAGCCCAACTTGCCTGCCAACGACCCCGACTTCGGCAAAACTGCCACCGAGCGAATGATTGAATTCGCAGGCACCCTGAAAGCGGGTGGCAAAAAGCTGGAAGAAAACCTGGAGTGGCGCAACCAGCCGGTGCAAAGGCGACTGGCGCATGCGCTGGTGCACGGCATCACCAACTTCATTGTTGAAGACACCGAAGAATGCCGCGCTGAAATTGCAGCCAATGGCGGCCGCCCAATTAATGTGATTGAAGGCCCGCTGATGGACGGCATGAATGTGGTCGGCGACCTGTTTGGGGCCGGCAAAATGTTCCTGCCGCAAGTGGTCAAAAGTGCCCGCGTGATGAAGCAGGCCGTGGCGCATCTTATTCCTTACATTGAGGAAGAGAAAAAGCAGTTGGTGGCCGCCGGTGGAGACGCCAAAGCCAAAGGCAAAATCCTGATTGCCACCGTGAAAGGCGATGTGCACGACATTGGCAAAAACATCGTCACGGTTGTGCTTCAGTGCAACAACTTTGAAGTTGAAAACATGGGCGTGATGGTACCGGCCGAGCAAATTCTCGCCAAAGCCAAAGAAATCAATGCCGACATCATCGGCTTGTCGGGCCTTATTACACCCTCGCTGGAAGAAATGGCCTACGTCGCTTCTGAAATGCAGCGCGACCCCTATTTCCGCGACCGTGGCATTCCATTGTTGATTGGGGGTGCTACCACCAGCCGCGTACACACTGCCGTAAAAATTGCGCCGCACTACGATGGCCCCACCGTCTACGTTTCAGACGCCAGCCGCTCGGTGGGTGTGGCCTCGAATTTGTTGTCGGATGAATCGGCCGACACATTCAAGGCGGAATTGAAAACCGAATACGAACGCGTACGCGAACAGCACGCCAACAAGAAGGCACAACCGCTGATCAGCATTGAAGCCGCACGCGCCAACAAACAGAAAATCGACTGGGCGACATACACGCCTCCCAAGCCGAAGTTCATTGGCAAGCGTTACTTCAAGAACTACGATTTGGCCGACATTGCCCAGTACATTGACTGGACCCCGTTCTTCCAAACCTGGGATTTACACGGTGGTTACCCCCGCGTGCTGGAAGACGAACTGGTGGGCGACGCCGCTCGCAAAGTGTTCGCCGATGGCCAGGCCATGCTTAAAAAGTGCATTGAAGGCCGCTGGCTGCAAGCCAATGCGGCGGTGGCGTTTTACCCGGCTAACACTGTGGACGATGACTACATTGAAGTGTACGAGGACGATTCTCGCAGCAAAGTGTTGTTTGCTTATAACCCTTTGCGCCAACTGGGTTTGAAGCGTGAAGGTGTTGCCAACAAATCGCTGGCCGATTACATCGCTCCCAAAGGGAAGGGCAACGACTACATCGGTTTATTTGCTGTCACGGCCGGTATTGGGGTTGAAAAGAAGGAGGCCCAGTTTCAAGCCGAGCATGATGACTACAGTTCCATCATGTTTAAAGCAATCGCAGACCGCATGGCGGAGGCTTTTGCGGAGTGTATGCATCAGCGAGTTCGAAAAGATCTTTGGGGTTATGTCGCCGATGAAGCGCTCACCAATGAAGACCTGATCGCTGAAAAGTACCAGGGCATTCGCCCGGCACCGGGTTACCCCGCTTGTCCAGAGCACCCGATCAAGAAAACCATGTTTGAGGTGATGAACTGTGCTGAAATCGGAATGTCGTTGACCGAGAGCTTCGCAATGATGCCAGCAGCAAGTGTGAGCGGTTTTTACTTCAGTCATCCAGAAAGCCAGTATTTCAACGTAGGTCAAACTTCTGCCTAAACCCATGGCGACATAAAATTCTGACCAAGCGTGAGGGCATCGAACGCTTGGTCAGTCAAAGCAGGTCCTCTTATACATTCCGAATAAGTCGGAACCTTCCGTGTTTTTCGGCCACATATTGAGATCAGTAGTAATCTCATTGGGGCCTAAATGCAAACCAAAAAGCTACTCTCCTCGGTCAATGAGTTCGCGCGGTTGGCCTCCAATCGCTCCGAGGTTGTGGGCGCAAGTTTTGTATTGGTGGTCATCGTCATGATGGTCATTCCCTTGTCGCCCGCAATTTTAGATACCCTGATTGCAATCAACATCAGTGCCACAGTTGTACTTGTGGTTAGTGCAGTGTTGCTTGAGTCGCCGCTGAAGTTTTCTTCCTTCCCCGCGATATTGCTCATGACAACGTTATTTCGGTTGTCACTGACCGTGTCCACTACGCGTCAAATTCTGCTTGAAGCCGATGCAGGTCACATCATTCAAACCTTTGGTGAGTTTGTGATTGGTGGAAACGTGGCCGTTGGTCTGATTATTTTCCTCATCCTTGCAGTGGTGAACTTCCTTGTGGTGACAAAAGGCTCCGAGCGTGTTGCAGAGGTAGCTGCGCGTTTTTCTCTTGATGGTATGCCAGGCAAACAAATGTCGATCGACAGCGATCTGAGGGCGGGCAACATCACTCAAGCCGAGGCCAAGTTTAAACGAGCTCAATTGGAAAAGGAGTCGCAGTTGTTTGGTGCAATGGATGGCGCAATCAAGTTCGTCAAGAATGATGCCATCGCTGGCCTGATCATCACCTCAATCAATTTGATTGGCGGAATCACGATTGGTGTGATGCAGATGGACATGACAATGGCTCAAGCCGGTTCCATTTATTCAGTCCTTACAGTGGGCGATGGTTTGATTGGCATCATTCCATCACTGCTGACTTCGGTTGCAGCTGGTTTGATTGTTACCCGTGTCACCAAAGGCGAGGCTGATGGTTCCAGCACAGCCCAAGACATGATGGCCGACCTCACGTCGAATCCCAAAGCGTTACAAATCAGTGGCGTGTTCTGTGCGGGGTTCGCTTTTGTGCCTGGGATGCCCAAATCGGTTTTCTTGATCTCGGCGCTGGTCTTGTTGGGTAAATCCTTCTTCGTGGCTAAATCTCAAAAAGAGCCCAGTGTCGCGCAACCTCAACAGGATCTGGACGACGCGCTCAGCGATGCAGCCGCAGGCAAGGAGATGAACGACACCACCCAGACAAAAACTTTTTTGCCTTTGGAGGTAAAAATTCCTGCCACCTTGGAACCCACCTTCAAACAAATGTTTCGCTCAGTGTGCAAGGCATCTCGGAATCAACTGATCGAGGAGGTTGGCGTTCTTTATCCCGCTATTGAGTTCAGTGAGCATTCTGGCCAAGTGATTGAATTTCATGTGTTTGGAGTCCCGATGCTGGAAATTGATCCGGCGGATAAGCGGATTGCCGTTTTCGGCGATTTAAACACTCTAAGATCCCTTGGCATTGAAATTGAAATTGAACGCGATCCAATTCTGGGTCGTGACTATTACCTCACGCAACCCGTCAATAAAAGCAAGCTTGATCAGAATCAGCTGCAATACATTTGCTTTGAAAAGCGATGGAGTGATCGTGTAGTTTCATTATTCGTATCTCGTTCGGTTGACTACTTTAACTTGAACGATTTTCAGCATCACATTATCAAATTGACCGACAAACATGGTGAGCAAATCAAAGAGCTAGAGCGCGTGCTGCCGTTGTCGAAGGTCACAGAGGTCTTTCAGAAAATTCTGGGTGAGCGCGTTTCACTGAAAAACATACGAACCATTCTGAGTGCGCTGATTGATTGGGCTCAGAGAGAACGTGATGTTCTCGTGATCTCTGAACAAGTGCGTAAAAGCTTGTTTGAGCAAATCAGTTTTCAGCACAGCATCGACAAAGTTTTGCATGTGTGCACTTTGTCTGCTGATTTCGAGCAAATCATTCGAGAAAGCGTGCGCAGTGATGGCAGTCGAACTTTTGTTGACGCCGACGCTACCTCATTGAACCAGCTGATCGACATGATTGAGGTGCAATACCGCGATTTCTACGGCATGAGCAAACTCCCTCTGTTGGTGACGTCCATGGATTGTAGGGCACATGTACGAATGTTGATTCAAGACCGCCTCGGTGTAATCCCGGTGCTGTCCTACCAAGAAATTTCAAATCGGTATGGAATCAAACTGATGAAAACAATCGAATTTGATGAATCGTTATTGCCTGCCACTCAAGCAAGTCAGGAGACTGAATAAATGTTGACTCTCCAGATTGAAGTGACCTCCGGGCTGCATGCTGGTGCCCGCTGGACATTCGACCACGGCATGATCACCGTGGGCGGAAACGCAAACTCAGAAGTTTTTCTGTGTGATGAAGGGATCCCTGATCAGTGTATCAAGCTGCGTATTTTTGGCAATAGAATCACACTCGAAGACTTGAATGCGGATGTTCGTTATTTGGGACAGTCGGGAAAGTCCTCCAACAGAACGTTGTACGCTGGGCAGTCGATTAACTTTTCATGTCGACAAGTTCAGTTTAGTGTGACTGCCTGCAACGAATCCGGACTGCTCTGGAGTCGATTAGTCAATGCAGGCTCGAGATTTTTTGGCGGAATGCTTGAGCTTGTGCGCTCCATAGGGCCAGGTACTGTGCTTGCCTTCTTTTGCATAATTGGCTTGCTTGCGACAACCGTCGTTTTATTCTTTGGGACCACTCGCACTCCCGATTTACAAGCACTGCCTGCTTCTGATTCCTCCTCTGTTCGAAGTGACAATCGCACTTCCTCGTTTCAACCTTCGATGACCGAACAATTACTGGGTGTGGTGGGAACAGAGCTGGCTGAGTTTCAGCAAAAACAGAGGCTGGAAGAATTTGACGTTCAAGTCGATTCACAAAATGGCAGCATCACTATCGAAGGGCGGCTGAGTCGCTTTCAACTTCAAAAGTTTGAAGGCCTTTTGAAACAGATTGCTGCTGATCATGGCAATCAAATTGATATTTTAGCGACGGTTGATTTATCCAACGAGCAAAAGTCGGTTGACGGCATTGAGGTCGCTGGCGTCTTGCTTGGCACTCATCCAGCCCTGCTGTTACGAGATGGAACTCGTCTGTTTGTTGGAGCAAACTATCAAGGCGTAGTGTTGGATCAAGTCACTGAAAATGGCTTGGTGTTCGTGGGTGCTGCACGATACGAAGTGCCGTTATGACATCCTCCGTCAACCCCACAGAAACCAGAAACAGGCCGCTTAATAACGAGTTGCTCAACCGGTTCAGGACGCGTTTGAAGGCGATCAATCCAGTAACTCGTGTGGGTAAGGTGCATGAGATTGTCATCACTACGTTACGCGCCGTGTTACCCGATGTCATGCAAGGCGAACTGTGCGAAATCATTTGTACTGATGGACGCCGCCTGTTGGGTGAAGTGGTTGCCTTCACCGCCAACGAGGTCACCATTTCATGTCTTGAGGCGGTTGACGGCATCAGCCTTGGCGCCACCGTTATTCCTTTGGGTTGCCGGCACAGTGTAGAAAGCCACGCTGGCATCATTGGGCAAATGCTCGATGGCATGGGGCGGAACATGAACGTGCCTGGTGATCGAAGCGTGCAGGCTTTGTCGTTTGCCTCGGGATCTTCCCCGGTTATGAGGCAAGCTCCTTCGGCATCCGAGCGACCTCCGATCCAAGATCAACTTGTTACCGGTGTGCGGGTTGGCGATTACGATTGCCATGATCATGACCCATTTGGAAAAATTACAATTTCGAAAGTGCGTGGGTGCACTGGATGAGCTGAGCACAGTGATTGATTCACTGTTTGACAGTGGTGTAGAGCAAGAGTATCTCGCTGCCATTGCACGCCAGACACGCGGTTTTGAGAGCCAGGCCGATGCGTTTCGACAGGCCATTATGGAGTCGCTGAGTTTGATCACCAATGAATCAAAGTTGTCGCAAGACCGTTTGGCGGAATTGATTCGAGCGGCGATGTTTGAGGCTTTGGCTGATTCAGCTCGTAAGTCTAATGCGCACTTGGAGCAAACGATGATCCGCCATATTCGCGAGCCCATTGAAGACATGACGCGTCGCGTTGAAAGCCGGATTACATCCTCTAAGGTTAGTAGTGTCGACATTGCCAGCAAAATTGTTCGTGCCAGTCAGCCTGCTTCCACCGTTCATACAAGCACCAAGCGCCAGGAGTTGACATGAGGATATACAGTGCTGAGGGCGATGCCTCCCGAGAGGAAGGGGAGCGGCCATTCTGGATTTCTTATGCAGATTTGATGACCGCTTTGATGATTCTGTTCCTTGTGGTCATGGTGGTTGCATTGGCGTCTATTGTGAAAAAGACAGAAGATATTCTGGAGAAAAGTTCGATCGTGGAGGAAAAAGTTCAGTCCGATAACACGCGTTTGGAGGAAACCCTTGCAGTTTGTGACCGTTTGGCCTCGAAAACCCAAGAGACGGGTTTGTCTAATTTGACGGTGGATTGTCGATTGAACCGAGTGAATTTCGGTGAAGCAGGGCGTTTTGCAACGGATGCTTACAAACCTTCTCAAGACGTGGCTGAGTTACTGTCGGTGGTGGTCCCATTAATTCTGGATGCTGCGGATACGCCACTGGGGGCAAAATGGCTTAAGCAGGTCATTATTGAAGGGTTTACCGATACAGACGGATCTTACCTGTACAACCTGAATTTGAGTTTGCGTCGGTCGGAGTTTTTAATGTGTGCGCTGCTCGGTGGAGTTGAGGGGTTTGATGTGCGCTTGTCGCCCGAGCAACGTTTGCAGGTGAAGCGTCTGTTTCTTGCTGGTGGAGTGTCTTTCAACGATTTGAAAAGTACAAAAGATGAAAGCAGGCGCGTTGAGTTGAAGCTGGTTTTTTTTGGTGTCGATGAGCGACCAGAAGTAACGTCCAGTTATTTGTCTAAGTTTCAAGACGACCCGGCTGATCGTTGCAGGATCTAGCTTGTAGGTGAAGTAAAAAGGCACCCCGAAGGGTGCCTTTTTTATTTGCTCGGGGGTCGGAGCCCCGAGCGGTACTACATGACTGGTTTGTTTACATCAGATTGGAAGACTGTCGGTGGGCAGCATGCCGGTGACGGTATCCAAAGGTGTGCCTGCGGATGAAATCGGCAGTGATGACGGATCGAGCAGTGACGTTACATCGTCCAAGGGGGTGCCAGTTGCTGGCAAACTTGGAATGCCGCCTGCACCACCGCCGGCAGCCAGATCAGTCAATACGCTGGGGTCCAGCAATGAGGTCACCATGTCCAGCGGTGTACCTGTTTCAGGGATGCCGGGTAGGCCACCTGTTCCGCCGCCTGCTGCTGCATCGGCCACTGGGCCCAATACTGCATCCAAAGGTGTGCCTGTTGGCCCGGCTGAGCCGCCACCACCTGCACCAGCAAGGGCGTCGGTCAGAATAGCTGGGTCCAGCATGGCTGTTACAGTGTCCAACGGGGTGCCAGTTTCCGGGAAAGCTGGTAAGCCACCACCACCTGCACCGCCCAAGGCATCAGCCACTGGGCCAAGCACTGCGTCCAAAGGTGTGCCTGTTGGGCCGGCTGATCCGCCACCACCGTCGCCGCCTGGGAGGGGTAGGCCACCAGACAACGCGGCAACCAATGGGTCTGTGACTGGGGTCAGCGCATCAAACACTTGGTTCAAACCGTCTGCCAACGGTTGTGAAACCATGGGCAGGGCGTCGGTCGCTGTGGCCAGGCCGTCAAACAAGGGGGCTGCGGCATCGAAGCCTTGAGTCAGTCCGTCGTTCAGAGGAGAAAGCACGGGGTCGAGTTGACCTACCACTTGGGCCACGCCGTCGGCCACTTGAGGTGTTGCCATTCCAAGCCCGTCGCCCAGTTGTTCACCGATAACGCGCAGGTTCACTGGCAGCGTGTCTGCTGCTGCTGTAACGCGTCCGTCTTCATTGCCTGCGATGACGTTGACCACGGGTGATAGCGCGGTTTCAACCCCTTCTGTAATTGGTGTTAGGTTCTGGTCCAGAGAGTCGGTAACTGGTGCAAGCCCGGTCAGCGCGCCACTCGCCGTGTCGTTGATTGGTGTCAGCGCAGGCTCCAAGGCATCTGTTACCGGCGCGGTTTCTTCTAAAACAGGGTTGGTCGATTCAGTAACCGGTGCCAGGGCACCCACAGGGGCGTCGACAACTGTGGTTACCGGAGTCAGTGCGTCGACGGCTTGACCAACCGCGGGTGATGCTGGGCCTGCTGCATCGATGACTGGCTGAAGAGTGCCGGTGGTCGCTGCGCCAGATCCGCCAGTGGCCGGGGAGCCAGTTGCGCCGTCGTCGTTGTCGCTGCTTAATACGAACGCTGCGCCTGCAATCGCTGCGGCAGGACCTGCCAAGCCACCTGCAGCCAAGCCAGCACCGAACAGGCCAAACATGCCGCCACCGGTGATTGAGGCTGTTTCGCCTGTTTCCAGTACTTCGAATTCACCTTGGGCAACTTCGAATTCTGCACCAGCCTCACCTTCTTTCAGGGTGGCCACCGCGTTGGCCTGCAAAATGCCTTCGGTTGCTTTCTGGCCTTCTGCGCCAGGAAATTCGATGTACGCTGAGCCGTCAGCTGCTGTGGTGACGGTGTCGCCTGCAGAAATGATGTCTCCTTCCTTCAACAGGACTTGTTCTCCACTTGCGCGTGTCACTGACACTTCGCCCAGTACGCTTTTGATGATTCCAGTGATATTAGCCACAGTACATTCTCCGACAATGTGTGTTTATTTTGAGAAGCGGCAAATTGCTCGCCTTGTGAGAGTTTTACTGACCACTGTTTAGAAATGGATGCAAAAAACATCCATTATTTAACAATATTTAACTAAATTTGTATGTGTTTTACGCACTTTTTTGCGCGAATGCTGGTCAGGTTTGCTCTCGGCGCCTCCTTGATTTGCCCAGTGTTACAAGCACTTGGCAAATAGTGTAACTCTTTCGAGGGGTGTAAATTGCTTGTTCTTTAAGAATTACCAGCCAAGTTGCCTCACAGCGAGTTCTTTCATGATTTCCTCGGCGCCGCCGCCGATGCACATCACCTTCACTTCGCGATAAATTCGCTCGGTTGAAGACCCTCGCATGTAGCCCATGCCCCCTAAAATTTGCACGGCTTCGTTGGCGCAATGTTGCAAGGTTTGGGTGGCCTGGTTTTTTAACAGGCAAATGTCGGCCACCAAGGTTTCGTTGATGTTGCCTGCGTCAATTTGCGCGATGGTTTCATTGAACCAGGCTTCGGTGGCGCGAATTTTCATGCGCATGTCGGTCAGCTTGTGGGCGATCACCTGGTGGTCGATCAGGCGTTTGCCAAAGGTTTGACGGTTTTGCGCCCAATCCAGTGCTTCCTTCAAACACACATGAGAAAACCCGACACAGGCGCCGGCCAGCATCAGTCGCTCGGTGTTGAAGTTTTCCATGACGATGCGAAAGCCTTTGCCTTCTTTGCCGACCAGGTTGCTGGCTGGCACTTCAACATTGTCGAAGTGAATGCTAGCTGTGTCGCTCATCCACCAGCCTGTTTTCTTCAAGGCGGTGCGGCTTAGGCCTTTGGCGTTACCGGGCACCATGATCATGGAGACGCCCTTGGCGCCAGGTTCGCCGGTTCGCACCGCCACGGTAAGCCAGTCGGCGCGCACGCCGCTGGTGATGAACACCTTTTCGCCATTGATACGGTAATGTGGCACCCCGTCTTTTTGAAACAGGTCTGCTTTGGTTTTCAGGTTGGCCACGTCTGAGCCGCCGCTGGGTTCAGTGATGGCAAGCGCACTGATGGCCTCGCCTTTGAGAACCGCTGGTGCAATGAGGGCGACCAGTTCTGGGCTGCCGTGGTTGAGCAAGGGCGGCAGACCAATGTTGTGGCTGAACAAACCGGCCAACAAGCCGCCAGAGCCGGCTTCGCAGATGAGGTTGGACAATTTGAGCCGGTCAGAAAGAGAGCATTCAAAGCCGCCGTATTCTTCGGGGTAGCCCAGCCCGAGCAAGCCAAGTTCACCGGCTTGCCGGTAAAGGTCGCGTGGAAATTCGCCTGCTTCATCCCAGTCGTTGACGTGGGGTTTAATCCGGTCGTTGACAAAGCGGGTGACTGTGCGGAAAAAGTCGTCCATGCGGAGCACTCCTGTGGCTGGCGGTGATTGGAGCCGATCGGGTTGGCTTATTGGGTGGTTTCTGGTTGAACTTCTTTAAGCGTCAACATCACTTGAGTTAACTTCATTTGTTCGCCGACTTGCGCAAGAACGGTTTCAACCACGGCCGCAGTTTTGGCCACGATGCGATGTTCCATTTTCATGGCCTCCAGACACATCAGTACAGTGCCCGGCTCTACGATTTGACCTGGTTCAACGAGAACCTGTGTGATTTTTCCATTCATCGGGCTTTTGATTTGTGGTTGAAACACGCCGTCTTGATTGGCTGCTGCGCTTTGCAGGGTCATGTTCTGGATGAAAACGACATGGGCGTTTGCCATGTTTTTCAGCCACATGCCATCAGCTGTGTTGGCGCCGGTGAATTGCATCGAGCGCTCGTTCACGTGGGTGCGTACGCGCCAAAGGTGGCCGGTGAACTCGATGTGCCAGTTTTCAAGGAGCATGGGTTCGTTTAAACCGTCCACCCGATATTCGTTCGCTTGTTGTTGAACGCGTAGATCCAGCGAGGTTTTGTTGAATTCAATCTTGATGGGGCACACCAAGGCGCGCGTGCTGGAAAAGGCGTTTAGTTCACGGGGCCATGCGGTGGCTTGTGTATTTGGGTTGAAGGCTTGACTCACACACGCCACCGCAAGGTGAGCATTCACATTGGGCTTTTCCAGCAATGCATCTGCGTGTTGTGCCAAAAAGCCGGTGCCAAATTGTCCGGATTGAAACGCGGGGTGCTGCGCAATGGCTTGCAGGTAGGCGGCGTTGTGTTGAAAGCCGAGTAACACGGTTTCGCCCAAGGCGGTGCTGAGTGTGTCGCAGGCCTGCTTTCGGGTGGGTGCATGGGCGATGACTTTGGCCAGCAGGCTGTCGTACCAAGGGCTGACTTCACCTCCTTCGAACAGTGCGTGGTCGCAACGGCTGTTGGGCGGGGCTTGCCAGGCCAATACAGGGCCAGTTTGTGGCAGGAAATCCTGACTGGGGTCTTCGGCACACAATCGACCTTGTATGGCATGGCCGTTGAACTGAATGTCGCTTTGGTTCAGGTGTAGCTTTTCCCCGCCTGCAATGCGCAATTGCCATTGAACCAGGTCGATGCCTGTGATTGCTTCGGTTACGCCGTGTTCGACTTGCAGGCGTGTGTTCATTTCGATGAAATAAAATTCGCCGCTATCGTCGAGCAAAAATTCAACTGTGCCCGCACCCACATAGTGGGTGGCATGTACCAGTTTTAATGCGGCCTCACCCATGCGTTCACGCAAAGCGGGGCCTACGGCGGGGCTGGGTGCTTCTTCTACAATTTTTTGATGACGGCGTTGCACGGAACAATCGCGTTCACCCAAATGAATGGCGTGACCATGTTGGTCGGCCAATACCTGAATTTCAATGTGGCGGGGGTTGATGATGGCTTTTTCAAGCATGACTCGGTCATCGCCAAACGCGTTTTGGGCCTCCAGCTGGGCTGAATGCAGTTGCGAGGCAAACTGCGCTTCTGTTTGAACCAGACGCATGCCGCGGCCGCCGCCACCGGCCAGGGCTTTGATCATGACAGGGTAGCCAATCTGTTTTGCGGCGCTCTGCAGTTCGCTTGCTGTGACCGTTTCTTGCGCGAAACCGGGTATGCACGGCAAGCCAGCCTGTTCGGCAATGTGTTTGGCGCGGGCTTTGTCGGCCATGTCGGCGATGGCTTGTTCACTGGGCCCCACTAGTGTGATGCCTGCCGCTTTACAGGAGGCGGCCAACGCGGGGTTTTCCGACACGAAACCATAACCGGGGTGAATGGCGTCTGCACCAGCTTTCAGGGCGATTTCAATCAGCTTGTCGATTCGCAAATACGATTCAAGCGAGGGTGCTGGGCCAATGCAATAAGCCTCGTCAGCCTCCTGAACGTGGAGCGCATTGGTGTCTGCCTCTGAATACACGGCCACGGTTTGAATGCCCATGGCTTTGGCCGCCCGCAAAATACGCCGGGCGATTTCGTTGCGGTTGGCAATCAATAACTTTTGGATGTTAGGCATTTTTCTTCTTGCTTGGCAAAATGCCCATGAATTTGCAGATGATGCCCAACATCACTTCGTCTGCACCGCCGCCAATGGAAATCAGGCGACCGTCGCGATACAGCTGGGATGCCGGGTTTTCCCACGTGAAGCCCATGCCCCCCCAAAACTGCAGGCATTTGTCGGCCACTTCTCGCACGAGGCGGCCGCTTTTCAATTTGCACATGCTGGCCAATTCAGTGACTTCACCACCAGCCACGTATTCTTCAGTGGCCTGCCACACCAATGCGCGCAAGGCCTCGACTTCGGTTTTCAGCTCGGCCAAGGTGAAGTGAACCACTTGCTGATCCAGTACGGTGCTGCCAAACAGTTGGCGCTGGCGAGTGTAATTGATGGTTTCGTTGATGACGTGCATCATGCCTTCGATGCTGTTGGCGGCACCCCACAGGCGCTCTTCCTGAAACTGGATCATCTGGTACATGAAGCCTGCGCCTTCAACCCCGATGAGGTTGCGTTGGGGTACGCGCACGTTGTCGAAGTGAATCAAGCCGGTGTCGGATGCCCACATGCCGATTTTGTGAATCTTCTTTTCAATGGTGATGCCTGGTGTTTTCATCGGCACGATGATCAGTGATTTGTTTTGGTGGGGTTTGCCTTCGCTGGTGTTGGCCAGCAAGCAGATCCAGTCTGCTTGCAAGCTGTTGGTGATCCACATTTTGCTGCCGTTGATGATGTAATCGCTGCCATCTTTTTTGGCGGTGGTTTTGACACCGGCGACATCGGAACCTGCGGCCGGTTCAGACACGCCAATACAGGCGACCATGTCACCTGCCACAGCGGGCGCCAAAAATTCACGGCGCAGTTCATCGCTGCCGAACCGCGCCAAAGCAGGGGTGGCCATGTCGGTCTGAACGCCGATTGCCATGGGCACACCACCACAATGGATTTTTCCCAAAGCTTGCGCCGCTACCACGGAATAGCTGTAGTCCAAACCCATGCCGCCAAACTCTTCTGGTTTGGTCAGGCCCAACAGACCCAAGTTACCCATCTTTTTGAACAACTCGTGGGCAGGGAACATTTGTTCCTTCTCCCAGGTTGCAATGTGCGGATTGATTTCGTGCTCAACAAAACGCTCGATTGTGCGCTGCAGCTCTTTGTGCTCTTGGGTCAGTCTCACTCCATCCTCCTGATACAAATCAAACGTTTGTTTGAAATTGTATCAGCATGATTTCACGGTGGCTAGTCGTTCATGCAATTCGGTGAGGTGGGGTGTGTTGTTAGGCGGTTGCCCGTGACTGCTGTCTAATCAACGTGCAGTGGCTTCAGCCACTCGAATGGGTGCGCCAGCCTTGACCAGCATTTGATCGGCAAAGGCGATTGTTTGCATACTCAAAGCCTTGGAGCTGTCGTGTTCGGGGTCGCGTTTTGAAAAATCGGTGCGAACAGTGATGAGCCGATTCAGCACGGGTTCAAAATATTCCGGAGCCACTTTGTCCAGATAGGCCAGACCAACCAGGTCAGCCAGGGTTTCTTCAAAATGGGTGTTGTTCTTGAAGGTGATTGCCAAGTGTGCTTCCAGTGCCTTGCGGTACTCCATGCGTTTGCCTTGTTCTGACATCAGGCAGTGCGTCAACTCATGCGCTGAAGTGAAGGCAAGAAAAGCGGCCTGAAGATTTTGATCCTGCGTATTGACAAAGTGTGACCACACTCGCTTGGCGTCGCCATGGTGGTTCACGTGCAACACGCAAGCTTTGATTCCGCTGTTGGTCAGGAAGGGTGAGGGGTTGTTCATAGTGCTTTCCCGCACATGAATGCGATCGGTGTTGATTTCATACACCTGGGCAAACTGCACGACCTCCTGCTTCAGTGTGTTGACGCTGGGCAAATCGGCTTGGGGGGTAAACAGGCTGGCCAAGCCAAACATCAATCCGTTCCACATGACCTTGTCCTCGCAAATGTTGGGTCTGTAACCAACCAACGGCGATTTCAAGGCGTTCAAGATTGCACCAAAGAGTTGCCCTCAAAGGGTGTATTCAAAAGGGGAGGGGGCGTGTTGAAGGGCACTACGTGCCAAAATATCGGAATCGGTAACAAGGAAATGGATGGACTATGAAAGGCGCGGTGGTGATTGTGACTGGGGCGGCAGGCAACCTTGGACAGGCTGTGGCCCATCACTTGGGTGGTTTGGGTTACAGGCTGCTTTTGGTGGATTTGAATCAACCCGAGTGGGAGGGCGACAGTGACGCCGTGTCGATCGGCAATGTGGATTTGACCAATCCGGACCATGCCGATGAGGTTGTTTCACAGGCCTGGGAGTATTTTGGTCAAATCGATGCGGTGGTGAACCTTGCGGGCGGCTTTGCCTGGGAGGAGCAGATTCATTCCAGTCTGGAAACCTGGAACAAGATGTATGAAATGAATGTACAAACCACTGTGAATATGTGCCAGGCGGTGTTGCCCCAATTCCAGGCGCAACAAGCGGGGGTGATCGTGAACATTGGCGCTGCCGCAGCAGAAAAAGCGGGTGCGGGTATGGGCGCGTATGCAGCCAGCAAAGCCGCGGTGTTGCGCTTGACCGAAGCCTTGGCGGCGGAAAACAAGCATGTTGGCATTCGGGCCAACGCGATATTGCCCAGTGTGCTGGACACGCCAGCCAACCGCGAGAGTATGCCCGATGCAGACCCAGCTGATTGGGTTTCACTGGATTCCCTCGCGGGGGTGGTCGCGTTTTTATTGTCTGATGCTGCACGTGACATTCACGGCGCAGGCATTGCGGTAACTGGTCGGGTTTAAGGCCGCTTGCGGTGAGCCAGCCCGTGCAAGTAATTGTCGACCGTGAATTCGGCCATGTTCATCAATTCGAACGAGGCGGGGTTCAATACCCAATTGGCAAACAAGCCGTCGATCAGGGCGTGAAGACCCACGGCTGCAATGTGTGCATCGCAATGAGCAGGTAGTTGCCCTTTGATGATTGCGGCATTGAAGCCTTCTTCAATTTTTGAAATGCAGCCTTGCTGGGCGATCAGGTGTTGGTCACGAATGGGGCTCATCTCATCGACCATTTCGACTTTGTGCATCACGATGTCGAACACCCGTTGGGTGCGTGGGTCGGTCGCCAAGGCCCGCACCACGTGTAAGGTGCGCTCGCGAACGTAGGCCAGTGGTTGCTGTTCCGGGTGGGTGTCGGGTGTTGCCATGAACTCATCCATGGGCAAGGTGACGCGTTGCAACATGGCTTCGAAGAGATCAGCCTTGTTTTTAAAGTGCCAATAAATGGCACCGCGCGTCAGGCTGGCGGCTTTGGCAATGTCGTTGAGCGTGGTTCTGGACACGCCTTTTTCCGAGAACACAGTTTCAGCGGTGTCCAGGATCAGGTTGCGTGTTTCCAGCGCTTCTTCTTTCGTTTTTCTCACCACAGCATTCCGTCATCAAAAGATAAAATTGTTTACATACACTCATGTATGTATGTATTATCTGACTTCTCAGTCATTAAATCAACCTGAAAAAGCCAAGCGCATTGTACAGGGCAACATCACATGAACCGCAACACCGCCAAAACCCCCGTTTCTTCTCAAAACCCTTACAGCCGTGGTTTCGCCGGGGCCACTTTCTTTCCTGCATTGGTTGTGACCTTGCTGTCCAGCGCTTTACTGTTGGGCTGTGGCGCGGGCGCTGACACCGGCGGTGAGGGTGGGCAAGCGGGCCCGGGCGGTCAGCCTGCTGTGGTGCCCGTGGTGGAAGTGAGCACACAGACATTGGACCTGAGCTACGAGTACCCAGCGCAGATTGCAGGCCTTCGCGAGGTGGAAATTCGAGCCCGGGTGGCAGGTATTATTGAGCAGCGCCTGTTTGAAGAGGGCGGGCGGGTGAAAAAGGGCCAGTCGCTTTATCGCTTGGACAATGCGCCTTATCAAACTGCTTTGGCGCGCGCTTTGGCCGATGAAAATGCAGCGAAAGTTCGCGCGGCTCAAGCCGAGCGGGATTTCCAGCGCATCCAGCCTTTGGCTGAAAGCAAGGCCGTGTCGCAGGCAGAAATTGACAACGCACAATCTGCTTTGGAAATTGCCAAAGCAGATGCGCAGGTGGCCAGTGCCGCTGTTCGCGCTGCGCGTTTGAACCTGGAGTATGCGCGAGTTGAATCACCAGTCAACGGGTTCGCCAGTCGCTCATTGCGCTCGGAAGGCAGCCTGGTTTCCGGCCCTGCGGAATTGTTGACCACGGTGACCCAGGTGGACCAGGTGTATGTGAACTTTGGTTTTCCTGAAAAAGACCACAGCCAGCTTCGTGACAGCCTGGCCAATGGCAGCGTGGTTCTGCCTTCCGGTGCGTTGCAGGTTGAAATTCTTGACTCCACAGGCAACCCCCTGGGTATGAAAGCCAATCTTGGTTTTCGTGACATTCGTGTGAACCCGTCCACCGGCACGGTGGATGCGCGCGCTGTGCTGGATAATTCAAAGGAAACCTTGAGCCCTGGCCAGTTTGTGCGTGTTCGCGTGACAGGTGCCCAGCAGCAGGCCGCCATATTGCTGCCGCAACGCGCCGTGCTTGAAAACCCCGCCGGCGGAAAAATTGTGATGACGGTTGGGCCAGAAAGCAAAGTGGCCCCGCGCCCTGTTGAGGTGGCGCAATGGCAGGGTGACCAGTGGGTGATCACTTCTGGTTTGAATGCGGGCGATCAAGTGATTACAGACGGGTTCATGAAGGCCCCGCCGGGTACGCCAGTGACACCGCAGTTGGCTGGCGATGAGCCTGTTGGTGGTGCTTCGTCTGTGCCAGCCACTGAAACCAAGCAATAAGGGGCTGCGCCGTGTTTTCAAAGTTCTTTATTGATCGGCCTGTGTTTGCGGCTGTGCTGTCTATTTTCATCATGTTGGCGGGCTTGGCCGCCATGCGTGGTTTACCCATCTCCCAGTATCCTGAAATTGCGCCGCCTGTGGTTCAGGTGCGTGCGGTGTACCCCGGTGCATCGGCTGAGGTGATTGCCAACACCGTGGCCGCACCCATTGAAAACGCCATCAACGGCGTGGAAAACATGATGTACATGAGTTCCACTTCAGCCTCCAGCGGTGTGGTGGAAATTCAGGTGACCTTCGAGATTGGCACCGACCCCGATCAGGCCGCCTTGAACGTGAACAACCGCGTGAAACAGGTCGAGAACATTCTGCCGCAAGAGGTTCGCAGACAAGGCGTGACGGTGAATAAGGGCTCATCGTCCTTCCTGCAAGTGTTGGCCTTTTATTCGGAAGATGGCCGGTTTGACGACTTTTACACGTCCAATTACGTGACTTTGAATGTGCTGGACCGCATCAAGCGAATTTCCGGCACCACCAACGTGCAAATTTTTGGCGCGAAAGATTACGCCATGCGCATCTGGATCAAACCCGACCGCATGGCGCAATTGAAGTTGACTGCACAAGACATTGCGCGCGCCATCAACGAACAAAACGCCCAGTTTGCGGCGGGCAAGGTGGGGCAGGCCCCCAACAACAACGGGCAGGAGTTGGTGTACACCATCACCGCTCAGGGGCGTTTGCAAAGCGCAGAAGAGTTCGAGAACATCCTGATTCGGGTGAATGAAGATGGTTCTTCCTTGCGCTTGAAAGACGTGGCTCGTGTGGAACTGGGGTCCAAGGATTATGATTTCACCGGCCGCATCAATGGCAAGCCCGCCACGCTGGTGGGCGTGTTCTTGCAGCCAGGTGCCAATGCACTGGAAGTGGCGCAAACCGTTCAGGCCACTGTCGATGAATTGGCTGCCGATTTCCCGCAAGGGCTGGATTACGCCGTGCCCTACGACACCACGCGTTTTGTTGAGGTGTCGATTCGCGAGGTGGTGAAGACACTCGTTGAAGCGATGATTCTTGTGTTCATTGTGGTGTATGTGTTCTTGCAGAACTGGCGCGCCACGCTGATTCCAATTGTGGCTGTGCCGGTTTCCCTGTTGGGTGCTTTCGCTGGCTTGTATTTGCTGGGTTATTCGATTAACACCTTGACCTTGTTTGGCATGGTGCTGTCGATCGGCATTGTGGTGGATGACGCCATTGTGGTGCTTGAGAACGTTGAGCGGATCATGCACGAAGAAGGGCTGGGCGCGCGCAAAGCGGCCATCAAAGCCATGCAGGAAGTGACAGGCCCGGTGATTGCGATTGTGCTGGTGTTGTCGGCTGTATTTATTCCGATTGCATTTCTGGGTGGGCTGACAGGCGAGTTGTATCGTCAGTTTGCGATCACCATTGCGATTGCGGTGATGGTGTCGGGTGTGGTCGCCTTAACCTTAACCCCGGCCCTGTGTGTATTGTTGCTCAAGCACGAGCACAAAAAGCCGGGCAAATTCTTCACCGCCTTCAACAACTGGTTTGGCCGGGTCACCAACCGTTATGTAGGCGGTGTGAAATTCATCAGCCTGCGACCTGCTTTGGGCATTGCCCTGTTTGCTGTGATGCTGGTGGCCACAGCGGGTTTGTTCAAGTCCACGCCGGGTTCGCTGGTGCCCGATGAAGACCAGGGCTATTTCATTGCGGCGGTGTTCCTGCCAGATGGCGCCACCTTGCAACGCACCGACAAAGTGGTGGGTGAGGTGGTCGATGCGGTGTCTGCAAACCCGGCCAATGCCTATTCGGTGGCCTTCACCGGGTTTGACTTTTTGGGTGGCAGTTTCAAAAACAACGCTGCGACCATGTTCGTGACTCAAACCCATTGGGATGACCGTGAAGCGGTAACCCAGGATTTGGTGGGTGAATTGTTCGGCCGCACTGCCCACATCAAAGAAGGTTTGGTGCTGGCGTTTGCGCCGCCACCCATCTTTGGTTTGGGTAATGCGGGCGGTTTTGAGTTTTATATCCAAAACAAAGGCGCAGGTGGCACCGCTGATTTGGCCAAGGTGATGGATGAGTTCATCCAGAAGGCCAATTCCGACCCACGCCTGGCCGGTGTGCAAACCCTGTGGCGACCAGCCACCCCACAACTGTATGTGGATGTGGACAGGGAGCGCGCTCGCGCCATGGGCGTGAACATCAATGAGGTGTTTGATACGCTGTCGGCGAGTTTGGGTACTTATTATGTGAACGATTTCAATAAATTTGGTCGAACCTGGCAGGTGTTGATGTCGGCCGATGCGCAGTACCGCAAAAGCCCCAACGACATTGGCAATATGTACGTAAGGTCCAACACCGGCGAAATGATCCCTGTGTCGGCCATTGCCGATGTGCAGTTTTCACAGGGCCCTGAAACCTTGACTCGTTTCAACAACCTGCCCGCGGTGAAACTGATGGGCAATGGCGCTGAGGGCATCAGTTCAGGCGAGGCTATTGCGGCAATTGAAGACATCGCCGCGCAAGTGTTGCCAGACGACTTCACTTACGCGTTTTCGGGTGCGTCATTTCAGGAAAAGCGGTCCTCGGGTTCATCGAGCTTCGCTTTGGTGCTGGGTGCGTTGATGGTGTTCCTGATTCTGGCTGCCCAGTATGAGAAATGGACGCTGCCCTTTTCTGTGTTGCTGGCCATGCCGTTTGGTTTGTTTGGCGCCTTGTTGGCTGTGTGGATGCGCGACATGACCAACGATGTGTATTTCCAGATTGGCTTGGTGACTTTGTTGGGTTTGGCGGCCAAGAACGCGATTTTGATTGTTGAATTTGCTGTGTTGAAACGAGAGGAGGGCATGAGCGCCATGCAGGCCTCACTTGAAGCTGCGCGTTTGCGTTTCCGCCCAATTTTGATGACCTCGTTTGCGTTTATTCTGGGTGTGGTGCCATTGGCATTCTCCAGCGGTGCTGGTGCCGGTGCACGTGCGGCGGTGGGTACCGGTGTGATGGGCGGGATGACGGCAGCCACTTTGTTGGCGATTTTCTTCGTGCCCTTGTTTTACAGGTTGATTGACAGAAGCACGCACGGTGGGCGACACCATGCAGATGAAGAGGAAGCAGTACATGATTCATCCGAACCAAACACAACAAACCCCAGCGGGGGCAAACATGATTAAAACAATCACATCCAAGGCGGCCTTGCTGGGCGCGGCACTGACCCTGGCTGGTTGTGCATCGAACATTCCTTTGCTGGAGCGGTTCACCCCGCAGCCAGACAAAGCGTTGCAGGCGCAGCAGCCTGAAAATACCACCGCTGTGTCGATGACCCAGGTCAAAAACGACGCATGGTGGACCTTGTTGAACGACCCTGACTTGAGCCGAGTGATTGAGCAGGCGCTGCAAAACAACACCGACGTGCGCTTGGCCAATGAGCGGCTCAATGAGGCTGGAGCTGTGCTGGGCATTGCGAAATCCCAGCAGTGGCCAGCTATTTTCGGCGAATTTTCAAACACCCGCAGTCGCCCATCGCAGGCGGGCAACGTGCCTGTGTTTGGCGGGCGCAATGTGTACGAAACAAACCGCTTGGGCCTGGGGGCCAGTTGGGAGCTTGACCTGTGGGGCCGCATTGGTGCGCTGGAAGAGGCTTCGCGCGCCAGTTTCATGCAAGAAGGCTATAACCTGCGTGGTGTGCGCTTGAGCGTGTCGGCCACAGCCGCTTCGTTGTATACCCAAGTTCGCGTGTTGGGTCTTCAGGTCAAGGTGTTGGAGCAAACGCTTGAAAGCCGGGATGCAGCATACAAATTGGCCAAGCAGCGTTATGACGTGGGCTTGAGCAATGAGCTTCAACTGCGCCAAACCGAGGCTGAGCTATTGGCTGTGCGCGCCCAGTTGCCGGACACGCGAGAACAGCTTTCACGTGTGCAAAACGCGCTGGCTGTGGTCGTGGGTGGAAATACACCGGAACTGCCACCGCTGGCGGTGGACGGGTTGCAGCTGACCAAGCTGTTTGTGTTGCCCGATCAAACGCCTTCCGAGTTGCTGTTGCGCCGCCCCGACCTTGCCGCTGCTGAACAACGTTTGTTGGCCGGTGAGGCCAATCTGGAAGCTGCACGTAAGGCGTTCTTCCCGTCTATCGGCTTGAGTGCTTTCGGTGGTCGTGAAAGTGCGGATTTGGACAATTTATTCACCGGGCCGGCGAAAGTATGGAGTTTTCAAACCCAGATTACGCAGCCCATATTCCAGGCAGGCCGTTTGATGAGTGAGCGCGATGCCGCAATCGCCCGCCGCAACCAGGCGGTGGTGCAATACGAGGCAAGCATTCGTACAGCCTTTCAGGAAGTGTATGACGCCATTGTGGCGCAGCGCGAAGCACGCGAGCGTTTGCAGGCCAGGCAAGAACAGGTTGCAACCTTGACCGAGGTGGTTCGCCTGGCTAAATTGCGCGTTGACAACGGGGTTTCAAACCAGCTCGAGTTGCTGGACGCTCAGCGCAACCTGTTGCAAGCGCAACTGAGTTGGGCCTCTGCATGGCAAAGCCAGCAAGGCGCAAGCCTGGCGATGATTCGCAGCTTGGGTGGTGGTTTCGATGCGCAGCAGGTGGCGTTTAAGGAATAACTTGCCACCTGTGCAAGTGGCTGCCTGATTGCTTCATGCAGCCACGGTGCCTTTGAAGGCCACGCATTTATCCAATCACGTAGCGGGTCCAGCAGATTTCCTTTTCTCCAATCAAGGGAATATTGATTTTTTTGCACACAGTGATTTGCTTCAATCCGGTTGATATGGTCATGTCCACCGGTACTTTGATGGTGTCCACTTCATCTCCATCGGCTTTGCCTTCGAGTTGGGCCAAAGCTGCATCGATCACATTGTTCACAATTCCATTGGCAAACGATGCGGCATCGTTGGCTTGGCTGATTGTCGATTCGGTTTTCATTTTCAACAGGGTTTCGCGGGTTTCTGCAATGGTCGTCATGATGTGCTCCAGTCATTAGGAAACCTGATGGTGCCATGTTGAATCCTGCTTTCCCTCGAGGGTTTGTTGCATCGGTCGATGGGGGTCAGTTCTGCAGAAGGGAGTGTTCTTTCATGTCATCCGGTTTGTTCTGGAGTTGTTTGCTGGATTGACCTTTCCAGTGGCTGTGATATAACCGAGATGGGTTAACCCGATCCCCTTTTTCCAATCAAGGAGTCAGCATGGCAGGTGCATTCGAACTGAGTAAAAGCAGCGATGGTCAATTCCGTTTTGTGTTGAAAGCCGGCAATGGTGAGGTCATTTTGACCAGCGAGTTGTACAAAACCAAAGCTTCGGCCAGCAATGGGATTGCTTCCGTACAAAAAAACTGCAGCGACCCCAAGCGATTTGAGAAAAAGGTCGCTAAAAACGGGAAATTCCACTTCAACCTGAAAGCCGGAAACCATCAGGTGATCGGCTCCAGTCAACTGTATGCCAGCGAGTCTTCATGTGACAATGGCATTGAGTCCGTGATGAAAAACGGCACCACAGACAAAATCAAGGATTCCACTGCAGCCTGAACGCAGGCGAACCGCTCGCGCATGCGCGTCCTGTGATTGGGCGTGTGTTGCGCGCCACTTCGTTCAATGAGGTATTCAATTGAATCAGACCAACCACGTGTTCACCACGGTGGATGCCTGTGTCGACGACATTCTTAAACGCTTGGGAAAGGAGTTGCGCCTTGGCTTGCCGCTGGGGCTTGGCAAACCGGTTGAGTTGGTTAATGCGTTGTACCGCCGTGCCCAACAAGACCCAAGCATTCAGCTGACCATATTGACCGCACTCACGCTCGAAAAGCCTGTGACACAGTCAGAACTGGAGACAACTTTTCTCGAGCCTTTTGCCCAACGGGTGTGGGGCGACTGCCCAGAGCTGCAGTATGCACTGGATGCCCGCAACAATAAGTTGCCCCCCAATGTGACCCTGCATGAGTTCTATTTCAAGCCGGGTAGCCGCCTGGGCGATGCGAAAGCGCAGCAAAATTACATCAGCTCGAACTACACGGCCGCTGCACGGGATATCTTCAACTCAGGCTGTAACCTGATGATGCAGTTGGTGTGTCGCCCCAGCGATGGCGAGCCAAACCGTGTGTCTTTGAGTTGCAACCCGGATACTTCGCTGGAGCTTGTGCGCATGATGCGCGCCAGCAAGCGGCCCCATCTCACAGTGGGTGCGGTGAACAATCAATTGCCTTATTTTGCAGACACGGCCGAGGTGCCGATCGCGGAATTCGATTTGATTGTTGACGACCCGGCTTGCTACACCGGTTTGTTTTCTACACCCAAAACCCCGGTTGACCCGGCTGAATACGCCCTGGGTATGCATGTCAGCAGTTTGGTGAAAGATGGCGGTACTTTGCAGTTGGGCATCGGCACTTTAACTGACGCGGTGGTGCATGCCTTGCGGCTTCGGCACACCAGCAATGCAGCGTACACGGCTTGTTTGTCTGCACTGAACCCTGGTGGCGCCCCATCCCCTGTGGTGCAGCAATGGGGCGGCACTGCACCGTTTGTGCAAGGCTTGTACGGTGCCACTGAAATGTTTGTCGATGGCTTTTTGTACTTGCTTCAATGTGGTGTGCTCAAGCGACGGGTGTTTGCACACGAGGTGCTTCAGCGCTGGATGAATGCACAAGAAGGGCGGCTTGACCCTTGGCCTTTGGATATTCTCGACCAGTTGCACGAATTGGGGCTGTCTTCCTTGAACGAGCATGAATTCAAACAGCTGCAGCATCATGGCTTGTTCAACCATCAGCTTGCTTTTCAGGGTACACAGTTGGTGCTACCGAATGGCCAGAAGGTGTTGGCCAATTTGGCTGACCCCACAACACGCAAGCAATTGGGGCTTACCGGGCTGGGCGACGCACCGAAAAATGGCGTGCTCTTGCATGCCGGTTTTTTCCTCGGACCCAAAGCGATGTACAAGGCGCTCAACGAGATGAGCGAAGCCGAGCGGCACACCATTCACATGTTGGGTGTGGAGCATGTCAATCAGCTGGATTTGAACCCGGCTTTGTACCGGGCCCAGCGCATCCATGCCCGTTTCATCAACACCGGTTTGATGGTCACCTTGAGTGGTGCTGTTGCCTCGGATGGTCTTGAGAATGGGCAGGTGTTATCGGGTGTGGGCGGGCAGTTCAATTTTGTGTCGATGGCGCAGAAAATGGACACGGGCCGCAGCATTTTGATGATTCGAGCGATTCGGGAAGACTCAACAGGCAGGGTCAGCAGCAATGTGGTGTTCAATTATGGCCATTGCACCATTCCACGGCATTTGCGAGACGTGGTCGTGACTGAATATGGCATTGCCGATTTGCGCAGTCGAAGCGATTCCGACATTGTGAAAGCCTTGTTGAATGTGGCTGATTCCCGCTTTCAGCCTGTGTTGCTCAAGCAAGCGAAAGAGGCCGGAAAACTGGAGCAGTCGTATGAAATTCCAGCAGCCTATAGCAACAATTTGCCCGATCGTTTGCTGCACGCCATGCAGCCGTATCGGCGTGAAGGGCTGCTGCCCGCTTTTCCATTTGGATCTGATTTCACCGCCGAAGAAGAAGTGTTGGCGCTGGCGCTGAAAGACATGAAACTGAAGGCGGCAACCACGCCGAAGTGGCTGTTGTTGTGGCGCACTTTGACACATACCCAGCCTTTGGACCCGGCCTTGACCCCGTACCTGAAACGTATGAATTTGATGCAGCCACAAGGATTGAAAAACAAGGTGGCTCAGCGCTTGTTGGCCCAGTGTGTGCAGGATGTGCTGCGTGGTGATTGAACCAAAACCGAAATGATGTATCCAAGCGACGTTGTAAACTGAAGATTAGTTTAGTGGAGCGGTAACAGCATGAGAAAATTATTGATGGCCGGTTGGGCCGTGTCGGCAATGTGGGTGGCGGGTGTTGCAATCGCCGCAGACCACACTGTGATTGAACACCATCACGGTGATGGCAACAAACACACCCACAATGCATCAGCAGGTGCAGCGGTGAAGGCCGAACTGGCCGATGCCGAAGTGCGCAAAGTAAACAAGGCCACCGGAAAAATAACCCTGAAACATGGCGAAATCAAAAGCATTGAAATGCCCCCCATGACCATGGTGTTCGGCGTAGCGGATCCTGCCATGCTCGAAGGCCTTGAGGTGGGCGACAAGGTAAAAATTGATGTGAAGCAGGAAGGTAAAAACTACACGGTTACCGAAATTAAAAAGGCGAAGTAAGTCTGAAACGGTTAAGCCTCGCCAACAGGCTCATTGGACTCATCGATACGAAATCAAGCCATTGGGTTTGCTGGCGTAGGCTTCAAGCCCGCTGGCTTGTTCAGCCAACAGTCCCGAAATTTCCCCCTCAAAGTGCGCTTGCTCGTTGAAGCTGGCCAGGCTGATGCCTCGCTGGCCATACAGCAGCTTGGTGACGCTGCAATTGGTGATCAGCCAGTTCAAGGCAAACGCTTGTTCATCGGGCATTTTCAACAGGTTTTGTGCAATGGCGCTGATCGGTCCACCCGAGGTGAACACGGCCACGTTGCAGCTGTCTCGCCCCTGTTTCAACTGCATGGCCTGCGCCACCACGGAGCCCAAGCCAGCCATGGTTCGCGCCTTGAAAGCGGACCAGCTTTCCGGGTAGTCGGCATCGTGTTCACCGGCGACCCAGCGGGCAATGGCCTTCTCAAACAAGGCCTGAAATGCTTTGCGTGGGTTGGCATTTTCAGTCACCTGTTGTTCGAAGGTTGCTGAGTCGTCGTATTGGCCAATGAAGGCCTTCAAAATGACTTCATGGTCGTATTCATTCAAGCCCGGGTGTTGCACCGGTTGCTGCAACACACCGTATTCATCTGAAAAAGCCTGTGCTGTTTGCAAATGGCGCTGCATGCTGCCTGAAAAATACCCGTGCAAGCGCACTTTGCGGGCCTTGAACCAGGCACCCAGTTGCGCCGCCTGTAGCTTGCCCAGTTCTGAAAGTTGATCGTAATCGGCGCTGTCAAAACTGGCTTGCCCGTGACGGATCAAATAAATAGTGCCCATTGTTTATTGTCCTGAATTCATAGTCCGGATTTCCTGATCAAGGCTTTGCAGCGCCAGTCAAAATAATTGACCATGATCCAGAAGTTTTTGAAAGCGGGGTTGCGCGTTTGGTTGTGGTGATAGCGGTAGTAAATTTGTTGCGCAATCACCGCCAGGCGGAACAGGCCAAACACTTCATAGAATGTCCAATTGGGTGTGCTGATGCCGCTGTGTTTCAGATAATGCTGAACAATCTCCTGGCGGGTCATCATGCCTGGCAGGCTCGAAGGCTGGCGTTGCAACATTTTCATCAGGAAGTTGTCGTCGGCCTGTACCCAGTAGGCCAGCGCGCTGCCCAAATCCATCAAGGGGTCACCCACGGTGGCCAATTCCCAGTCCAGCACACCGATCACTTCAGTGGGGTTTTCAGGATTCAGTACCACGTTGTCCAGGCGCCAATCGTTGTGGATCATGCACAGCTTCACATCAGCTGGGCAGTGCTTGTCCAGCCAGTTTCTGACTTTCTTGAATGAGCTGACATTCCATGTTTTGGCTTTGTCGAACCGTTGGCTCCAGCCCTCGAGTTGACGGCGTGTGTAACCCTCGCCTTTGCTCAGGGCTTGAAGGCCGCTGGCTTGCAAGTCCACTTGGTGCAACTCAATCAGCTTGTTCCACACATGGGTGCACAGCTGGCGGGTTTGCTCTGTGCTTAGGCTTAAGCCACGCGGCATGTGCTTGCGGGGAATGATGCCCGCAATGCGGTGCATGACATAAAATTCGCTGCCGATGAGCGATTCGTCGTCGCAATGCCCAACCATGTCGGGCACCTCGGGGAACACCGGTTTGAGCATGCTTTGAATGCGAAATTCCCGGCCCATGTCATGGGCGCCTTTGGCTTTGGTGCCTTTGGGCGGGCGGCGCAGAATCAAATCGGCTTGCGGGTATTTCAAACGGTAGGTCCAGTTCGATGCACCCCCGGAGTACTGGGTCAGTTCAACGGTGTCATCAACACTGAGGCCTTGGGTGCGCAACCAGCCGGTGATGACATCGGTGTTGATTTCTTCGCCTTGCCTGACCTTGCCCCCCACATCGATCACTGAGGCATTGGCCATTATTTGTGCCCTCGCTTCATCAGTTCGATTCGGGCGATCAAGCCTTTGTGAACTTCATCCGGGCCATCGGCCAGGCGCAGGCTGCGTGCCTGAATGTAAAAGCCAGACAATGGTGTATCGCGGCTGACACCAGCGCCACCATGCACTTGGATGGCCATGTCGACCACTTGTTGCAACACATTGGGGGCCACCACTTTGATCGCGGAAATTTCTGTCATGGCGCCCAAGGCGCCCATTTTGTCGAGTTTCCAGGCTGCATACAGCGTTAAAAGCCGAGCCTGATCAATGGCAAGCCGGGCTTCGGCCACGCGTTCGCGGTTGCCGCCCAGGTTCAGCAAAGGTTTGCCGAAGGCGGTTCGGCTCATGCCGCGCTGAATCATCAATTCCAGGGATTCTTCCGCCGCACCAATGCATCGCATGCAGTGGTGTATTCGACCTGGGCCCAAGCGGCCTTGCGCAATTTCGAACCCTTTGCCCAAACCGGCGATCACATTGCTTTGAGGCACGCGCACGTTGTCGAATTGCACTTCACCGTGGCCGTGTGGTTCATCGTAAGTGCCAAACACCGGCAGCATGCGCTTGATTGTGACACCCGGTGTATTCAATGGTACCAGCACCATGGTGTGTTGGTGGTGTCGATCCAGGTCCGGGTTTTCCGTGCGGGCCATGACAATGGCTATTTTTGCGCGTGGGTCGCCAATGCCGCTGCTCCACCATTTCGTGCCGTTGATGACCACTTCGTCGCCATCGAGTGTGGCGCTGGCTTGCATGTTGGTGGCGTCGCTGCTGGCCACATCGGGTTCGGTCATGCAAAACACGGAACGAATTTCACCGGCCAACAGGGGTTCAAGCCATTTTTTCTTTTGGGCTTCACTGCCGTACTTCCACAACACTTCCATGTTGCCGGTGTCGGGTGCGTTGCAGTTGAATACTTCGGGTGCCATCAGGCTGCGCCCGGTTTCTTCGGCCACCAAAGCGTATTCGAGCGTGCTCAGGCCTGCACCCAAGGTTTCATCGGGCAGGAATAAATTCCAGAGACCCGCCTCGCGTGCTTTGCTTTTGAGCGCTTCCATTTCTGGCGGAATGCGCCAGTTTTCCCACGCGCGGCCGTTGCATTGGGCTTCAATTTTGTCCCAGTACGCCGCTTCGAGTGGGGCGATTTCAGATTGCATGAATGCTTTGACGCGACCTACATATTCCTGGGCTTTGGCGCTTGGTTCAAAATTCACGGCTGTCTCCTGAGGCGGTTTGCGGGTTCGCATGGTTTTTACTCGTTATCATGCATGCTATCGGAAAAAAGAAGAAGGCAACAACATGCACGGTTTGCTCAAGGCGTTGATTGTGATTTTGCTACTCCCGGTTGTTTGGGTGATCGGGCTTTTGGTGTTTACACAAACGCAGGTTCAATCAAGCAGTTGGAACCCGCCTGCTGCACCTGACATGCAAGCTGGCCCTTACGCGGTGAACACAGCCTTGAAGGATGCTTTGGTTCACGGTCGTTACAACTTGCTTCAGCCTGAATCACTGGCTGTGGGGCCACGTGGCTTGCTGTACACCGGCATGTCGACCGGCGAGATTGTTCAGTTCAGCCCGGATGTGCTGGCCCTGCCTGACAACCCAGGCACCACGCCTTTTGCTTTGGTGTCCAACACCTTGGGGCGACCTTTGGGCATGGTGTTTCACCCCGATGGCTTTCTGGTGGTGGCTGATGCAGAGCGCGGTTTGCTGAAAGTGACCTTGAATGGTGAAGTCACGGTGCTTAGCACCGAGGCAGCAGGCACGCCGTTTAAATTTGTGGACGATGTGGCCGTGAGTGCAGACGGGCAATTTGCTTATTTTTCCGATGCATCCAGCAAGTTTGATCTGAATGAGTACGTGCTTGATATTTTGGAACACGGCGCCAATGGGCGTTTGTTGCGTTATAGCTTTGCTTCAGGTGAAACCGAGGTGCTGTTAAGTGGCCTGCAGTTTGCAAATGGCGTGACGTTGGCCAGCGATGAAAGCTACGTGCTGGTGAATGAAACGGGTGCATATCGAATCATTCGCTACTGGCTGGCTGGCCCGAAAAAGGGAAAGCCAGATGTGTTTGCCGAGAATCTGCCTGGCTTTCCCGACAACATTCGAACCGACGAACAAGGCAACCATTGGGTGGCCATACCCAGTTTGCGTACGCCTTTGATCGATAAACTGGCAGACAAACCGGCAGTGCGAAATCAACTGGCCAAGGTACTTGCTAAAGTTGAGTTCCCAGTGCAGCCTTACGCCATGGCTTTGGCCTTCAACCCAGAGGGCGAAGTGATTGCCAACTTGCAAGCCAAGAAAGCCCGCGATTACTATTACTACATCACTCAAGTCACGCCCTTTGATGGCAAACTCTTTTTTGGTTCTGTGTACATCAATGGCATTGCAAGCATTGCCAATCCGTTGTTGCCTTGATTCGTAACTGTTTGTGGAGAAATAATCTGATGGCTAAAACATCTGTCAAGAAAGAACCCGTCAAAACGCCAGCCGCTCGAGCAAAAACACAAGAGAAAGTGGTGGGCAAAAAACCCGACATGCCTTCAATCAATATCGGGATACCCGACGCGCAACGCGCAGCGATTGCTCAAGGGCTAAGCCGCCTGCTTGCGGAAACCTACACCTTGTATTTGACCACGCACAATTTCCACTGGAATGTCACAGGCCGCATGTTCAATACGCTGCACACCATGTTCATGGACCAGTACACAGAAATGTGGAATGCGGTGGATCCAATCGCTGAACGTATTCGGGCGCTGGGTTTTCATGCGCCGGGCTCATACGCCGAATTCGCCAAGTTAAGCACCTTGAAAGATGCCCCAGCCACACCGCCCAAGGCCATGGAGATGGTGGAAATCCTGGCCAAAGGTCATGAGGCCATTGCTCGCACTGCGCGGGAAATATTTCCGATCATTGAGGCAGGCGATGATCAGCCCTCGGCCGATGTGTTGACCCAGCGCATGGATATTCACGAAAAAACCGCATGGATGCTGCGCGCCATGCTTGAAGATTGAATCACTGTTTGTATCGCTCAAGGGGGTGATGGCCCCCTTGGTCCGCATCTGTTTTCCTTTTTAAAGTGTAGTGTCAAGTGAGCGAGACCTTTTCATCTGAAGTGGACGAATTTGACTACGAGGCAGCGCTGATGGCTTGCGCGCGTGGTGAACAATTTGCGCTGCAAGCGATATATGCCCGTGACAGCCGTTGGCTGTTTGCAGTGGCCCTTCGGATCGTCAAGCGCCGGGAGCTGGCCGAAGAGGTGTTGCATGACGCCATGGTCAAGGTGTGGCGGCGTGCTCATTTGTATTCACCAGCCTTGGGTTCAGCCCGTGGGTGGGTGTATACGGTGGTGCGTAACCAGGCCCTGAATGCGGTTCGTAAAAAAGTGATGGAAGTGTCTACAGAAGACCATGTGGTGCCTGAAGTGGGCGCATTGGACAATCAAGAGCTTGCGCAAGAGGCGGGTCGATTAAGCGCATGTTTGGGCAAGCTCGATGAAACCAAGCGCAACGCCATTGTGCTGGCATTCGTGGATGGTTACACCCACGATCAAATTGCAGAGAAACTGGATTCGCCCCTTGGCAGTGTCAAATCTTGGATACGCCGGGGATTGTTGAAGTTAAAGGAGTGTTTGTCATGACGCAAGCGCAGACAGAAGCCAATGTAGTAGAGGCTGGCGAGTACGTCCTCGGCGTGATGACAGACGCTGAGCGAGACGAATTCGAGCGCCGCTTGAATCAAGAGCCTGAACTGGCAAACGAGGTGAAGCAGTGGACCGAGCACTTTGTGCGTATGTCCAGAAACCTGCCGCGCCAAGCTGTTGCCCCCAGCGTTTGGAAACGTGTGGAGGCGACCCTGTGGCCCGCGCCAATGGCCAAAGCTGTGGGTGATGGTTTGGCCTGGCTGTGGAAAGGCTGGGCATTGGCAGCCAGTGCGGCGGCGGTGGTGCTTGGCGTGCAGTTCTTTCAGGCCAGTCAGCAAATCAGTGATGGCCCACGTTACGTGGCCGTCATGAAAAGCCCGGATAAATCCACTGAGTGGTTGGTGGAGGCTCGCCCCAACGCCACGGTGCGGGTGTATCAAATTGGTGGTTTGCCCATTGAAGGTGACCCTGCAGCCATGGGCAAATCTCTTCAATTGTGGACCAAAGCGCCCTCAGACGCAGGCCCCACCTCGCTGGGGCTGATGGAATTGGGCAAGCCTTTGGAAATTCCTGCCGATATGTTGCCCGCTTTGGTCGATCAGCAGTTGTTCGAGGTCACCTTGGAACCCGCTGGTGGGTCGCCCTTGGGTAACAGGCCATCGGGCGAGATCATGTTCATTGGCACTGCGGTTGCGTTGAACCGATAAAAAAACCCCTCTTCACAGAGGGGTTCTTTGGACATACCAGCAACTGTATAACCAGCTTACTTCTTATTAAATACCACTGCCATGTCGCGAAGGTCAGCAGGACCTGAAGCGCCACCGATCTGATTGGTAGCACCTGTGCCAATCAGGTTTCCTGCCGCAGTGGTTGCGCCTGTTGTCAGATTCACATCAAACAGGCTGTAAGGGCCAGCCGCTCCAACTCGCGCAGCCAACAATCTTGCGCCGTTGTCACCACCCACTGCGTCAAAGCCAGCAAACGAATTCAAACCGCCTGAAACGGACCCGATCTGCGTCAAGATGCCGGTGTTGGGCGGCACTTGTTGTAGCACTTTGTTGTTCACCGAGTCAATGTCAAACATTTCTGTGGACGGAGCGGGGCGAATGGTGGACGAATAATTGTTGGTGTAAACGATTTGCGTCACGCTGAAGTTGGCATCAGCCGGAGTTGTACCACCGGGTTGAAGATCTCCACCCGCTGGGTCGCCACCGGTTGCAGCAGCACGGTCCAATTCTCGAATCGAGGCACCTGTTTCAACGTTGATTCGGTAGTTTTCGCCGTTGCCCGTGCCAGAGCTCACCACGCGGAGGCGGTCCGCTGCGGGGTTGAAGTCGATGCTGTATGTTTTGCCTGCATCAAACACCAAGGCGCCACCAGTAGCGTTCGCATTGGTCAGTGTTGACGCAGTGGTGGCAGCACCGGTGTTGGGGTTGATGATCACCAGCTTGCCGTTGGTGCCGTTGCGAACGAAGCCATACAAGTCCCCGGTCGCGGGGCGAACATCGATACCTAGAAGCTGGTCGCCAGCGGCCAGCCCAGTGACTGCAACAGGCGTGCTGATTGTGTTTGGCGTGCGCACCGAGAAACGGAAGATGGTGGGTGCTGTTGGTGTGCCGTTCAAACCGACAACCACTGGGTTGGTATTCAATTTCACCGCCATGCCAACGATGTTTCCGGCCAGGTTGATGTCAGCCAGTTTGCTGGCTGCGTTGGTTGCACTGGGCACTGCTTCGCGCGCATCCGGAATACGAACTGTGTACAAACCTTTGGTGCCACTCACCGTTAAAATTGCGTAGCCCACATTGGTTTCAGGATCAATGTCAAAGCCGTTGCTTGCTGTGGCATCAAAGCCAAGTGGTGCGACATCAGTCAGCGTACCGGGGTTGGCTGCCTGCACAATCAGCCGATCATTGACCGTATCAATGTCAAACAGACGCGTTGTTGATGTTCCATCGAAGGAATTGGTGTACGCAGCGCCCGTGATTGAGGCGCCGGCTGGGCCGCCATTGAGTTCAAGGTCAGTGATGGTTTGGCCTGCGGTTTTGCTTGCGCGGCGGTCGTTGTCCAGAAAAATCCGCAAGTTTTGCCCGGTGTTGCTGACCACACGCAAGGCATCTGCTGCCGGGTTAAAATCGACGCCAAATGTGGTGCCACTCAAGCCTGTGTAAGCTGGGTTGCCCGGAGAATCATCCGCCGGGTCGGCAACCAGGGTTGCAATGAAGGTGAGGGCGCCCGTGCCGGTATTCACGGTGTAGGCCCGACCTACATTGGATGCATCTTTGGTGATGACATACAAATTCCCGTTGAATGGCCGGAAATCCATGCCGACGGCCTGTTCGCCGCTGGTTGAAAAGCCGCTCAATTGCACGGAGGTGCGCAGTTGGCTCGCATTGCTTCTATTGACTGTGGACAGGGTGTTGGTGTCGGAAAGAACAAAGACATCACCCACACTCAACGCGGTGCCATCGTCTGACAAACACCCACCCAGCACCACGCTAGCAACCGCCAACGCCACCCATTTCTTCTTGAATTTCAACATGTCACATCCCTCTGTTAGTAAACCAAGTGATCACCGCAACAATTGTGCTGCTGAATGTTAAACACTGTGAGAGGACACTTGGATGCAGCTTAGAGTTGCGCTTTGGCTTTGAGCCTGTCGAGGTCGATGATTTCAATGTGCCCACGGCCCAATGCGAGCAGGCCTTCACCTTCGAGTTCCTTGAGCATTTGGTTGACGGTTTGTCGCGAGATCGACAGCATGGCCGACAATTTGTCTTGTGAAACATGCAGGGTGCGCGCGCTCACCGTGGCGCTGTCAGAGCGAATACCATAGCCCTCTGCCATTTGCAACAGCCGGCGCACCAAACGCAGCGGCGTTGGCAACAAGGCGGCGTCTTCAATCGCACCAAAAATCAGCCTGACCTTCTGTGTCAACAGCAAACCAAATTCGCGCCAGTAATGCGGGTTTTCAGAAATCAGTTGGTCGAGCAGGGTTTGCCGCACATGAAACACTGTTACAGGCCCGTCAGCCAAGGCGTCGTGCGTTCTTGGTTGGCGATCGAACAGACAAATTTCGCCAAACCAGTCTGGAGAATCGATCAAGGTCAGGATCACATGTTTGTCGGTGGCGCCATTTCGGTTGGCGCCGACAATCTGGACCGAGCCGCTGAGCACGGCGTACAGTCCATCGGCACAGTCGCCGCGGGAAAACAAACGCTGCCCACTTTGAAACTGCTTGAGCGCGCCGTGCTGAACCAGCGCGTTTTGCAAGGCTTGTGGAAGCGCGGCAAACCAGCGGCCCCGGTTCATGATTTGTAGAATTGTGCCTGTTTGCATCTTGTTCTTGGTTATTGTCTGTCTCGAACCATAAATTAGCACCAAATGTCAGGCAATTGACAGACCTTTGTACTTTGATTTGACACCATAAGCGTGCAAAATTAATCAGGAAGGGAGGTTCCCGTCCTTTAGGAGACTACGTCATGAAAACACTGGTTCAACAGTTGGCGACCTACGCCACTTACCATCGCGATCCCCGCAACATCGCCACCCACTTCATTGGCGTGCCCATCATCGTGCTGTCTGTTTTCATCTTGTTGGCCCGCGTGTCTGTTGATGTTGGTGGCTTGGCTGTTACGCCGGCCTTGGTGGTTTTCATCTTGTCTACTTTGTATTACCTGCGCTTAAGTGTTGCCTACGGCGCAGCCATGTTTGTTGTTCATGGCGCTTTGTTGCTGACCGCAAACCAGTTTGCAACAGCCAGCACCGCGGTGTGGCTCAGCGCCGGTGTCGGCGTATTTGCAGTGGGTTGGGTTATTCAGTTCATCGGGCATTATTTCGAAGGCCGAAAGCCTGCTTTCGTCGATGATTTGATGGGTTTGGCCATAGGCCCGTTGTTTGTTGTGGCCGAGCTTGGCTTTTTGATTGGTCTTGGCAAGAAAACCCAGTCGCAGGTTGAGGCCATTGCCGGCCCGGTGCGTCGTCGTGAGGTCAATGCGTGAAGGCGCTGCGAACTCCCGAAGCGCGTTTTGCCCGTTTGAAAGATTTTCCGTTTCAGCCCAATTACCTGGAGCTGGAAGGTGGCCTGCGCATGCATTATGTGGACGAAGGCGATAAGAGCGGCCCTGTGGTGTTGTTGCTGCACGGCGAGCCCACCTGGAGTTATTTGTACCGCAAGATGATTCCTGTGCTGACGCAAGCTGGCTTTCGGGTGTTGGCCCCCGATTTGATCGGTTTTGGCCGATCCGATAAATTGCCCAAGGTGTCGGATTATTCCTATCAATCCCATTTGAATTGGCTGAATCAATTCATGGACGCCCTGGCTTTGAAAGACATCACGCTGTTCGGTCAGGATTGGGGGTCTTTGCTGGGGCTGCGTTTGGTGGGCGAGCAACCTGATCGATTCGCCCGAGTGATGATCAGCAACGGCTTCTTGCCGACTGGTGAGCGAAAGCCCAATTTGGCTTTCAAACTGTGGCGTGCTTTTGCCTTGAATTCTCCGTGGTTTCCCATAGGAAAAATAGTGAACTCGGGCGTGGTCACGAAACTAAGCGCTGAGGAAATGGCCGCTTACGATGCACCGTTTCCCAATCGGAAATACAAGGCAGCCACGCGTGCGTTCCCGGCCTTGGTGCCCATGAGCGAAAAAGACCCAGCCTCGCCGGGTAATAAAAAAGCCTGGGCCAGTTTGGGCAAGTTCACCAAGCCGTTTTTGTGCGTGTACGGCAAGAACGACCCTGTACTTGGCGGCGTGGACAAGTACCTGATTGCACAGGTACCGGGTGCCAAAGGTCAACCCCACGAGCGAACCTGGGGCGGTCATTTTGTGCAGGAAGACCGGGGCGAGTATTTGGCTCAACGCCTGGCGAGTTGGGCCAAGGCGGCTTAAAAGCCCCAGTGCACATCCACCTGTTTTTTCATGGCGTCGCTGATCATTTTCAGCAAGGGGTAAGACCTTTGCTCCAGGCTGACGTGGTTGGCCATGGCCGCGCGCTCCTCGGGGCTTAGCTCGCTTTCATCGACGGGGGCTTCGCTTTTCGCCATGCGTTCGGTGTTGACCGCAGCCACCAGCTGCGCGTGCGCGTGTGCCAGGTTTTCGACCTCGATGACACCGCGTTCGCTGGGTTCGATGCCCATGATTCTGAACAGCTTGTGCGCGTGTTCTTTGAACATGACGATGTCGCCTGCCGCTTTAGATTTGAATTTGACAATGCCCATCAGCTATTGACTCTCGTTCTGGTTAATCGGTATTGGGAAAGGTTTGAAGTGCACCTACAATGGAGCACCCAATTCATTTTACTGCTTGAATACGCCGAATGACCCTGATCGCTCCAATGAGCCGCGCCTTCTTGCTCGGTGCACTTACATTATGCGCCCTTGTGGCTTGCACCCCGCAATACAACTGGCGAGTGGTACCCAACCCTGATGTTGGCTACATGGCCACCTTCCCTGATAAACCCGCCATGGTGACCCGCACACTTGATTTAATCGGTCTGCAGGTGCCGCTGACCTTTCACGCCGCGCAGGTGGGTGGGCTTTACTTTGCCGTGGGCACCATACCCCTTGGCGCTGAGTTGCAAGCCCGATCGAACGAACTTCGGGATGCCTTGGCCGTGGCTGTGGCCAACAACATTGCAGCACCGAAGCCTGATTTGAAGCCCATTGAGTGGTTGGGTAAGCCCGCCGTGGAAATGAACACCACGGGCACGGTGCCCGGTGGTAAGCCTGGTTTTGCGCAAGCCCGCTTTTTTGAGCACAAAGGCGTGCTGTATGAGGTGTTGATCATGGGGCCCGGCGATGCCGCCGATTCAAACATGGTCACTTCGTGGTTTGGTGGCTTTTCATTGATGGGGCAGTGATGCGGGTGGATCCCAAACACATTTCCCGCGAGCTTGGCCCGGATGGCGTGGAGCATGTGTACGTCAGCGGTGGGTTGGCCGTGCGTATGTTTGTCATTTTCGCCCTTGCCTATGTGCTTTCTTATGGTTTTCGAGCCATCAATGCAGTGATTGCGCAGCCCTTGGTGGTGGAATTGGGGTTGTCGGCCAGTCAACTGGGCTTTTTGGCGTCCGCTTACTTTTTGTCTTTTGCAGTCATGCAGTTGCCAGTGGGGGTGATGTTGGACCGCTATGGCCCGCGTCGCGTGGAAGCGGTACTGATTGGTTTTGCTGCGCTGGGTGCACTGCTGTTCGCGCTGGCCGATTCCTACGTGTTGTTGTGGGTGGGGCGTGCCCTTATTGGTGTGGGCGTGTCCGCCTGCCTGATGGCCGCTGTTAAAGCGTATTCCATGTATTTCAGGCCGCACTTGCAGGCCAGTTTGTCATCGTGGATGTTGGTCGCTGGCTCGCTTGGGGCTTTGACTGTGACCACGCCAGTTGAAATGGCCTTGCCAGTGTTGGGGTGGCGCGGGGTGTTTGGTGTCGCGGCTGTGTTGTGTGTGCTGGCGGGGTTGGCCCTTTGGTTTGCATTGCCCAGCCTGTTCAAACCCCAAAAAACTGAATCAGTGCGTGACATGGCGCATGGCTATGGTGCCATTTACCGTCACCCTCACTTCTGGCGCGTGGCGCCTTTGGCGATGATTACACAAGGCGGTTTTATGGCCTTTCATGGCCTTTGGGTGGGCCCTTGGTTCACTGAAGTGATCGGGGTGAGCAATGCACAGGCCGCCCAAGGCATGTTCTGGATTTCTGCCACCTTGATGTTGGGCTACCTGCTGTTGGGTTTCCTGACCCGTTGGGTGTCTAAAGCAGCGGGCGATGAAGACCAGATCATGATGATTGGCATGGGCTTGTCGTTGTTGGTGTTTGCGCTGCAAATTGTGCAAGGCGAGCAATCCAGCCTGTGGGGCTGGCTGGTGCATGCTTTGTTGATTTCATCGGGGATCATGACCTACGCCACGTGCAATAAGCCCTTTCCAAAAAAACTGACCGGGCGGTCAAGCACTGCGCTGAATTTGTTGATCTTCATTGGTGCTTTCAGCATTCAGTGGGGCATTGGCGTTGGCATCGACCTGTTCGTGGCGATGGGGCAGGCCCCGGCGGATGCCATGCGGCTTTCGTTGGCCATTCTGTGGGGCCTTCAATGCCTGACCTGGATCTGGTACGCACGGCCCGGGCGCAAAACCAGCCATATGATTCCATTCACAGTGGCTTAGTAGACGCATTCAACGCCTTGCGGTATTGAATGGCGGTGGCCACGTGTTTTTTGCCCAAGCTGGTGTGTTGCTCAAGGTCTGCCAGCGTGCGGGCCACCCGGCATACCCTGTGCACCGCTCGTGAAGACCAGTGAAACCGCTGGGCGTAACCAAGCAGAAGTTGTTGCGCGTCTGGTTCCAGTGCGCAATGGGTTTGAATTTGCCCCGCATTGAGTTGTCCGTTCAAACAACCCTGCCTGTTCATTTGTATGGTTCTTGCCTGTTCGACCTGGTTTTGCAACGTGTCGCTGTGGTCGGTGGCTGTGTTGTTGCCTTGAAGCAAACTTTGGTGGTCAATGGCCTGCACTTCAATCGAAATGTCGAGTCGATCGGTCAGTGGGCCCGATAGCTTGAGTTGGTAGCGACGCACCTGTTCAGGCGTGCACCGGCATTCCTTCACTGGATGGCCCAACCAGCCACATGGGCACGGATTGTGTGCACACACCCACAAAAATTCGGATGGGAAGCTGGCCTGGTGCCCCGCGCGTGACACATTGATCCGCCCTGTTTCAAGCGGTTCGCGAAGTGCTTCAAGGCAGCGGCGATCAAACTCCAGCACTTCGTCGGTGAACAACACACCAAGGTGTGCCAGGGTGATCTCGCCCGGCGTGGGTGGGTTTCCGCCCCCAATCAGTGCTGCCATGGAGGCACTGGGGTGCGGGTTTCGGAACGGGCGTTGGGTGCTGAGTTGGTTGCTTTCGCCTTTCAGGCTTCGAATGGCTGAGTTCGCAAGTGCTTGTTCGAACGGCATGGGTGGCATCAACCCCGCAACCCGTTGTGCCAACATCGATTTGCCGCTACCGGGTGGGCCAACCAGGCGAATGTGATGTTGGCCCGCCACGGCAGCCAGCAGTGCCTGCTTGGCCACGGTGTGGCCTACCACATCGGCCATGTCGGTTGCTGGTTTGGCTTCATGCTGAATCAAAGAACCCGCTTCAGGTTCAATGGCTTGCCCATGGCCCACCAAATGGGCCGCCGCTTCAAATAGGGTGCAAGCGCCATACACGGCCAGTTCAGGAACCTGTGCAGCCAGTGCCGCTTGCGCTTTGGGCAACATCAATTTAAGGGTTCGATTTTGTTGTTTGCCTTCTTGCTGCACCGCCACCCCCAGCGCAAATGGGCTACGCACCTGGGTAAGGGCTCCTGACAGGGATAGCTCACCCGCAAACACCCAGTCGGTGAGCTTGGCCTTGGCCAACTGGCCCGATGCGCTTGCGATGCCCAGTGCAATCGCCAAATCAAACGCCGCGCTGCCTTTGGGCAGGTCTGCCGGGGCCAGGTTCACCGTGATGCGTTGGCTCGGGAATTCAAAGCCGCTGTTGATGAGCGCTGACCGAACTCGCTCTTTGGATTCCCGAATTTCAGCATCGGGCAGACCCACGATGGCAAATGCAGGCAAGCCGGAGGACAAATGCACTTCAATTTGCACCGGTATGGCGCGCACGCCCACAAAGGTGAGGCTGTTCAGGGTGGCTAGGGGCATGGCTTGGATCGGGATGCGAAACCACCATTGTCTGTGTTTGCGTGCAAAGCCCAAAGCGCGCCACCCGGGCTACATCGCCTGTTCGGTGTCGCTTTGTCTGTGTCGCCAGTGCGGTGGGTTAGCTCGTTTGCTGGCGCTCCAACTCAGCCACGCGCAATTCTAGTGCATGCACCTTTTCGCGTAATCGATTCAATACTTCGCGTTGAATTTCGAAATCCTCAAGGCTGACGAAATCCATGTCCTGTAAACCCTGCTTAATCAGCTGAGTGACAGGATTCTCAAGGTTTTGCAGGCCTTTTGCATTCAAAAAGTCGCCCACTTTGGCGGTGATGGTGTCGAAAGGGTTGTGGCTCAAGGTTCCCCCAAATGAGTTACGGTTTTGTGCACTGTTATGGTGCACTTTTTTGGTGCGTTGTTTGAAAATGCAAAATATTTCATCTCCATTGTGCCCGAAAACAGGCTTTTTATCGCCAATTTACTGCGTGGTTACAAGCTGGCACGGTTCTCGCTTAGTGTCCCTTGCCAAAAAAACTTTACGGCATTCATCTATTTTTAGGAGAGTGAGATGAAAAAACTAGTACTAGCTACAGCAATCGCTGCAGGCACATTCGGGGCTGTTTCAACTGCGTCTGCTGTGGAAGTATCCGCCAACGCTGCTTTGACAACCGACTACAAATTCCGTGGTGTAAGCCAGACTCAAAGCGGCCCAGCTTTCCAGGGTGGTTTTGATGCTGACTTCGGCAATGGCTTCTACTTGGGCAACTGGAACTCCAACATTTCTTTCGCCGGCACTGAAGGTGCGGGTCTGGAAATGGATTTCTACGGTGGCTATGCCGGTGAAGTCAACGGCGTTAGCTACGACGTAGGTGCATTGAAGTACTACTACGAAGGCCTTCCTGATACATCTCCCGATGCTGACACACTGGAGTTGTACGGCAACGTGGGTTACAACGGATTCAGCCTAGGCGTATCTTACTCAGTGGGTGACGACTACTTCGCGTTGTCACAAGCTGGCGTAACACCTGCAAGCAACACAGATTTGAGCGGTAGCACATACGTGAAGTTGGGTTACGAGTACGCTTTGTCTGAAAAGCTCAGCTTGGCAGCCAGCTACGGCATCACCAGCTACTCCGAAGATGTAGTGGCGGGCGCTGGCCGTGTTGATGGGTACACCGACTACTCAGTGGGCGTTACCTACACTGTTGGCAAGTTTGGTTTGGGTGCTGCAGTTGTTGGCGCTGACAACGATGCAGAACTTCTGTTCGGCAAAGACAGCACAGAACCCAGCTTGATTCTGACTGTTTCAACATCGTTCTAAATTCAATGATGACAGCGCTCTGAAGAGGGGCGCTGTTTAACCCTCTTCAACTTATATCAGGAGTGCGTAATGAAGCTAATTTCAGCAGTCATTAAGCCTTTCAAACTCGATGAAGTCCGTGAAGCGCTGTCAACCATTGGCGTACAAGGCATCACAGTGACCGAAGTGAAAGGTTTTGGTCGCCAGAAAGGCCACACAGAACTGTACCGCGGTGCAGAGTATGTGGTTGATTTTCTGCCTAAAGTGAAAATTGAAGCCGCAGTGGACGACGCCTTGGTTGACCAAGCTTGCGAAGCCATCGAAGGCGCTGCCAAAACCGGCAAGATCGGCGACGGCAAAATTTTCGTATTCGATTTGTTGAGTGTTACCCGTATTCGCACAGGCGAAACCGGTAAAGACGCCCTTTAACCAGAGAGAAGTGAGGAAATCATGAGAAAACTTCTGACTGTCTGGCTCGCGGCCGCTGCACTGGGTTTCAGTGTTGCAAGCCCCGGTGTGTATGCGCAAGAAACACCGTCAGCACCCGTTGCTGAAGCCACTGAAAGCGTAACAACCGCTGTTGAGGCTGCTGTTGAAACTGTAACTGAGGCTGTTGCCGCTGAACCCGCCGCTGCGGAAGAGGCAGCTCCTGCTGTGGTGGAAACAGTGGACAAAGGCGACATCACCTGGATGATGATTGCCACTATTTTGGTCATTTTCATGACCATTCCCGGCCTGGCCCTGTTCTACGGTGGCTTGGTTCGTTCCAAGAACATGTTGTCTGTGCTGATGCAGGTGATGTCGGTGTTCTGTCTGATCGTGGTGTTGTGGGCCATTTACGGCTACAGCCTCGCGTTTGGCGGCGGTGACAATCCCTTCATTGGTAACTTCAGCAAGCTCTTCTTGAGCGGTGTAACCCCGGATTCCCTGTCTGCCACCTTCACTGAAGGCGTCATGATTCCCGAATTCATTTTCATCGCATTCCAGTCTACGTTCGCGGCCATCACCTGTGCCCTGATCGTGGGTGCTTTCGCTGAGCGCATCAAGTTCTCCGCGGTGTTGCTGTTCTGTGCCATCTGGTTCACATTCAGCTACATCCCTATTGCACACATGGTGTGGGACGGCGCAGGCTACCTGTTTGCTGACGGCGCAATCGACTTCGCTGGCGGTACTGTAGTGCACATCAATGCCGCTGTTGCTGGCTTGGTGGGTGCTTACATGGTTGGTAAGCGTGTTGGCTACGGCAAAGAGCAAATGACTCCACACAGCCTCACACTGACCATGGTCGGTGCAGCCATGCTGTGGGTGGGCTGGTTCGGTTTCAACGCAGGTTCAAACCTGGAAGCCAACGGCGGTACCACACTGGCGTTCATCAACACATTGTTGGCCACTGCCGCTGCTACATTGAGCTGGGCCGCTGCTGAAGCACTGACCAAAGGCAAAGCATCCATGTTGGGTGCGGCTTCTGGTGCAGTGGGTGGCTTGGTTGCCATCACTCCAGCCTGTGGCACGATCGGCCCCATGGGCGCTCTGATCCTCGGTTTGTTGGCTGGTCCAATCTGCCTGTGGGGTGTAAGTGGTCTGAAGAAAATGCTGGGTGCTGATGACGCGCTGGACGTGTTCGGTGTACACGGTGTGGGCGGTATCCTGGGTGCCTTGATGGTGGGTGTGTTGTCTGCACCAAGCCTGGGCGGCACCATGGGTGACGACTTCGTGATCGCCTCTCAGTTGGCTGTTCAGGCCAAGGGCGTGATCATCACCATCGTATGGTCTGGTGTAGTGGCTGCAATCGCCTACAAGCTGGTCGACATGATTGTTGGTCTGCGTGTGTCTGAAGAAGCAGAGCGTGAAGGTTTGGACATCACTTCACACGGCGAAACAGCTTACGCCAAGTAATCACTCTCCACTTTGGTGGAACCTTCAGCCCAGGGTCACGGGCTGAGTTAAAGGCACCTTCGGGTGCCTTTTTTGTTGCCTTCAGCCGTTTTGAGTTGGTGATGGCACCGGTCGGTTTCTAGCCAATCAATGTGGGCCGCACGAGGCCGTCCTTCGCGGAAAGCTTTCTTGAGGCGAAGAACCACCTCGCGAAATTCACGTCGATTGATCGCTGCTCCGGTGTTGGCCTTTCTCTAACCCAGGTGAAACAGGTGTGAAGGAAACCGAGACTGAGAGAATTCACGAGCGGTGATGGGCGGGGGAAGGTTCAAGAGATCGCGCCTTGACCAGTCAGGAAACTTGCCGGCTTGTGGTGAAGGGCTGTGCGGTCGCAACGCGAAAGCCAATACCCGACCGCTTTTTTGGAGGGTTTGGCTTAGTGCAGCACAAGCCAGAAGGCGATGAAGCAAGTTTTCGGGCAAGGCCGACTCTTGACGTGCCCTCGCCTAACAGCACCAGCCGTAAATACCCCAGCCCCACCTTCACCTCCGATTTTCCCTCCCCAATGTGGCAGTGCAGCGTTTTGGATTACACTTGGCGAAGTGCCTTACCCAGAGAATGTTGATGGTTCCACATTTAGTTACTGCCTTGACCGGTCCTTTGCTGGACCTTGAAAAACGCATGCTCGACAAAACCACGGAAATTGAACGTTGGTTTCGCATGGCCTGGAATGACAACACACCACCTTTTTACAGCTCGGTTGATGTGCGCAACGCCGGCTTCAAGCTGGCTCCAGTGGACACCAATCTGTTTCCGGGTGGCTTTAACAACCTGTCGCCTGAAATGATGCCTTTGGCTATTCAAGCGGCCATGAGCGCAATTGAAAAAATTTGCCCTGAAGCACGCAGTATGGTGCTGGTGCCAGAAAAGCACACCCGAAACACCTTTTACCTGACCAATGTGGCCCGTTTGGCCGCCATCTTAAAGCAGACCGGTTTGGATATTCGCCTGGGCAGCGTGTCAGATGAAATCACCGAACCCACCCGTTTTGATCTGCCGGATGGCCAGCACATCGTGATCGAACCGCTCAAGCGCTTTGGCAATCGGGTGGGCGTTGAAGGCTTGCAACCTTGCGCGGTGTTGTTGAACAACGATTTGTCGGCTGGCGTGCCGCCCATGTTGCAAGGCTTGAAAGATCAGGTGCTGTTGCCTCCTTTGCACGCTGGCTGGGCCACTCGCCGCAAAAGTGCCCATTTTGCGGCATACAATTCCGTGGTGGAATCGTTCGGCGAGATGCTGGGCATCGACCCTTGGTTGATCAACCCGTATTTCACCCATCGCAACCAACTGAATTTTCAGGAACGCGTGGGCGAGCAGGCCTTGGCCGAAGCGGTTGATGAGGTGCTGGCCAAAACCCGGACCAAATACGCAGAATATGGCGTACAAGAGCAACCCTATGTAGTAGTGAAGGCCGATGCTGGTACCTATGGCATGGGTATCATGACTGTGAAAGACGCCAGCGAAGTGCTGGGTTTGAATCGCAAGCAGCGCAACAAAATGAGCGTGGTCAAGGAAGGCTTGCAGGTGTCGGATGTGATCATTCAGGAGGGCGTTCACACCTTTGAGAAAATTGACGATGCAGTGGCCGAACCAGTTGTTTACATGATTGACCGGTACGTTGTTGGTGGGTTTTACCGTGTTCACACGGGGCGTGGCCACGATGAGAACCTCAATGCGCCCGGTATGCATTTCGTGCCTTTGGCGTTTGAAACCCCCTGTAATACGCCCGATTGCAGCGATCGCCCGGACGCAGCTGTGAATCGTTTTTATGCCTATGGTGTGATTGGCCGCTTGGCGGCGCTGGCTGCCTCTCAGGAGCTGGAGGCGACTGCCAGCGTGGAGTTGGCGGCATGACTTCACGCAGCTTCGTTTGTGTCATTGATCCATTGGTGAGTCTGAACCCCAAGAAAGACTCCACCATTGCGATGATGGAATCCGCCCAGGGGCGCGGCTGGAAGGTGGGCGTGATTGAAGACGGGAGCATGTACTGGGAATGTGGCGCTGGCGTTCGTGCACAAGTCACTTGGGTGCATGTCGACCGAGCCAAAGCCTCTTGGTACGCTGAATTGGGCAGTGAAGACTTGGCCATGAAAGACCTGGATGCGGTCATCATGCGCAAAGACCCGCCATTCGATGCCGAGTTTGTGACGGCCACTTGGCTGTTGGAGCAGGCCGAGCGAGAGGGTGCGCGGGTGTTCAATAGCCCGCGTGCCATTCGAGACCACAACGAAAAATTCAGCATTGCACAGTTTGAACAATTCGTGGTGCCAACATTGGTTTCCCGTAATGCGGCGCAATTGCGTTCTTTTCTGGACCGTTACCCCGATGCAATTGCCAAGCCCTTGGATGGCATGGGTGGTGCGTCGATTTTTCGCATGAAGAAGGGTGACTTCAACGTGGGAGTCATCCTCGAGACGCTGACTGACTTCGGTCGAAAAACCGCGATGATTCAACGTTACATTCCAGAAATTGCTGATGGCGATAAGCGGGTGTTGTTGATCAACGGCGAGCCTGTGCCTTTTTGCCTGGCGAGGCTGCCCAAGGAGGGTGAGCACCGGGGCAACCTGGCCGCTGGTGGCACTGGCAGGGCACAACCCTTGAGCGATACTGACCTGAATATCGCGCGCGAACTGGGCCCCGTGTTGAAAGCACGTGGCCTCTTGTTGGTGGGTTTGGACATCATCGGTTCGAACCTGACCGAAGTGAATGTCACCAGTCCAACCTGTTTTCGTGAAATCATGGATCAAACCGGTTTCCCGGTGGCCGATACGTTTGTACAGGCTGTTGAAGCGGCCCTGCAGGGGGATGACTGATGCTGGGGCTGGTTTTGGTTACACACGCACCATTGGGCAATGCCATTGCACAATGCATAGAGCACGTCATGGGGGCTCGACCCGATGGGTTCGAAGTGGTGGATGTGGCCGGCGATGAGAACATCGATGACACCGTTGAACGCATTCAGACTGCCGCACGGTCAGCGAACCGAGGCAAAGGGGTGGTGTTTTTGACGGATCTGTTTGGCGCAACCCCCTCAAATGCGGCCGTGCGCGCGGGCGCAGAATCGCTTAACCTACCCAGTGTGTTGGTGTCGGGATGCAATTTGCCCATGGTGTTGCGGTTTTTGGGTTTTAGGGACATTGCCTTGAATGAAGTGGCCGAACGGTTGGTCATGGGTGGGCGCAATGGAATCGTAAGCACGGGCGCAACCGCGCCTCAACGTCAAACTTTCAATCCGGCACAACGAGATGATTCAACACGAGATCACCATCAGCAATAAGCTGGGCCTTCATGCGCGGGCCTCTGTGAAGCTGACACAAACAGCCAGTCGCTTTCAATCCGAGGTGTGGATTGCAAAAGCAGGCCGGCGTGTCAACGCAAAAAGCATCATGGGCGTCATGATGCTGGCTGCTGGCAAAGGCCACGAGGTCACGCTTGAAGCCAGCGGCTCGGACGAACAACAGGCCATAGACGCTTTGGTCGCCTTGATCAATGACAAATTCGGTGAAGGCGAATAACCGGGACAATTAAAACAAGGGCTACAACAGCCCACCTCAGAACGATGGAGCAATCATGACCCTTGCCTTGCATGGCATCGCGGTTTCAAGGGGAATAGCAGTCAGCCGTGCCTTGGTGTGGGACACGGCCATGCGGGATATTCCCCGCAACCGGATCGAAAAAAAATCGGTGCGGTTTGAAAAAAAACGGTTCGACAACGCGGTCAAGCGTGTCACCGAAGAGCTGGTGGACATTCGCGGGCAAATTAGTGCGGATTCGCCCGCCGAGTTCGATGCGTTTCTGAATTTGCACACCTTGATTTTGCAAGATCCTATTCTTTGTGAAGAACCCAAAAACCTGATTCAATCGAAGTTGATCAACGCTGAGTGGGCGTTGGTCGAGCAAATGGATGTGCTTCTTGAGCAGTTTGCGGCCATTGAAGACGACTATTTCCGGGAACGCAATGGCGATGTACGCCAGGTGGTTGAGCGTGTTCTGAAAAGCCTGCGAGGCCACGCCACTGCATTGCCTTTGCCTCCAGAAAGCGAAAACGAAGACCCCTGGCTGATTGTTGCGCACGACATATCACCAGCCGACATGGTGCAGTTGAAAGGGCGCCGCGTGGGCGCGTTTGTGACTGAACTAGGTGGTGCCACTTCGCACACGGCCATTGTGGCGCGCAGCTTGGGTATACCGGCTGTGGTGGGTGTGCCACGGGCATTGGAGTTTGTGCACAACGGCGACCTGGTGGTGGTCGATGGCAAGGCGGGCGCGGTGTTTCTTGACCCGGCCAGCATTGTAGTCGAGGAATACCAGCGCAAGCAGGCCATTTTAGCCTTGTCGCGCCAGCGTTTGAAACGGCTGACCACCACTGAATCGCGCACGGAATGTGGGCGACGCATCGAACTGATGGCCAACATCGAATTGCCTGAAGACGTGAAAGGCGTGACGGATGCCGGGGCCGATGGCGTGGGGTTGTTTCGATCCGAATTTCTGTTCATGAACAGAAAAGACTGGCCTTCCGAAGATGAGCAGTTTGAAGCCTATCGCACCGTGTTGAAAGCCATGAAGGGCAAGCCGGTGGTGGTGCGTACGCTCGACCTGGGGGCTGATAAAACCTTGCAGCTCGATGGTGGCAGCAGTTCGGCCCCGCCTGTGTCAAGCACTTCGGCTTTGGGTTTACGCTCCATTCGATTCAGCCTGGCTGAGCCTGCCGTTTTTTTAACGCAGGTGCGGGCGCTTTTCCGAGCTTCCAAATACGGGCCTGTGAAAATACTGTTGCCCATGCTCACCAACATTCGGGAAACCCGGCAAGCGCTTTCCTACATCGACATGGCTCGCGAACAGCTACTGGACAGGCGCTTTCAGTTGAACCAGGCCGTGCCCATCGGCGGTATGATCGAAGTGCCAGCGACGGCTTTAAGCCTGCCGCATTTTCTGAAGTACCTCGATTTTGTGTCGATTGGCACCAATGACCTGATTCAATACACTTTGGCCGTAGACCGTGTAGACCACCAGGTTGCACATTTGTACGACCCTTTGCACCCAGCGATTTTGCGCTTGGTGTATGAGGTGATCAACGTGTCTCACAAAGCGGGTATTCCGGTCAGTGTATGCGGCGAAATGGCTGGTGACATTCGATTGACGCGTTTGTTGCTGGGCATGGGCTTGACCCAATATTCCATGCACCCGTCGCAGTTGCTCGATGTCAAAGAGCTTTTGCTGAAAAGCGACTTCGAAGCCACCCAAAAGCTCGTGAAAAAGATCACCCGCACTTTTGAGATCGACAAAATAGAAGCCTTGATGCGGCAACTGCACGACGTCTAATTCACCTGCCGACCACTTCATGCTCTTGAGTATCGATTTGCGATTTATACTCAAGGGCTTGCAAGAACAACCACCCAAACGATTTACTTATTGTGTCAACCAACCAGTCCGTTGGCTTTGTAAAGCCAGAGCTCATTGAATTTCAGGAACCACTCGCCCTGGAGTGCGGCAAAACCTTGCCCAGCTACGGCCTGATGGTCGAAACCTATGGGGTTTTGAATGCGGCCAAGAGCAACGCCGTGTTGGTGTGCCACGCCCTCAATGCTTCGCACCATGTGGCGGGTGTGTACGAGAACGAAGAGAAAAGCCTGGGTTGGTGGGACAACATGGTGGGGCCTGGAAAACCCTTGGACACCAATCGGTTTTTTGTGATCGGCGTGAATAACCTGGGTTCCTGTTTTGGCTCGACCGGGCCCAGTTCGATCAATCCTGAAACCGGTAAACCGTATGGCGCCGATTTCCCGTTCGTGACCGTGCAGGATTGGGTCAATGCCCAAGCCCGGCTGGCCGACTATTACGGCATCGAACGCTTTGCAGCCGTCATGGGTGGTAGCCTCGGGGGCATGCAGGCACTGCAATGGAGCCTGAGTTACCCTGACCGTGTTGGTCATTGCATGGTGGTTGCCTCTACCCCCAAATTAAGCGCACAGAACATTGCCTTCAATGAAGTCGCACGCCAGGCAATTGTCAGCGACCCTGACTTTCATGGCGGGCATTACTATGAACATGGCGTGGTGCCCCGGCGTGGCTTGCGCTTGGCGCGAATGATTGGGCACATCACGTATTTGAGTGGCGATGACATGGCCGAGAAGTTTGGTCGAAACCTTCGCAATGGTAACTACAGCTATGGGCTCGATGTGGATTTTCAGGTTGAAAGTTATTTGCGCTACCAGGGCGACAAGTTTGCCGATTATTTCGACGCCAACACCTACCTGTTGATCACCAAAGCCCTGGATTACTTCGACCCGGCGCGCCATACCGATGGCGACCTGGCCCGGGCGCTGGCCAAGGCCAAGGCAAAATTCCTGTTGGTCAGCTTCACCACCGATTGGCGTTTTGCGCCAGAGCGCACCCGTGAAATTGTTGAAGCCCTGATGGCCAACCACATTGATGTCAGCTACGCTGAAATTGACGCGCCACACGGCCACGATGCCTTCTTGCTGACCGACGAGCGTTACCACAATGTGGTGCGCGGTTATTTTGAGCGAATCGCCAAGGAGTTGGCATGAAAAAACTGCCTGTCATTCGTCAAGATGTTCAGCCCCTGCCCATCGTAGTGCCGCGGGCCGATCTCGATTTGATTGAAAGCTGGGTGCCCATGGGCGCCAAGGTGCTGGATTTGGGTTGTGGCGATGGCTCGTTTATGGCCCGTCTCATGGACACACGCAAAGCCACGGGCTACGGAGTGGACATTGATGACACCAATGTCCAGCGCAGCGTGAACAATGGCATCAATGTGATTCAGCAAGACCTTGAAGCGGGTTTGGCCATGTTTGAAGACCATGCCTTCGATGTGGTCATTCTCAGTCAAACCCTGCAAGCCATGCACAACACCGAGCGTATTCTCAAAGAAATTGCTCGGGTGGGCAAAGAAGGCGTGGTCAGTTTCCCCAACTTTGGGCATTGGTACCACCTGTGGTCGATTGCCTGGGGGCGCATGCCTGTGTCCAAACAAATGCCTTATGAGTGGTACAACACACCGAATATTCACCTGTGCACAGTGAAGGATTTCGAAGCGCTGGTTGATCAAATCGGCTACCGCGTACTGGGCAAGCAATTGTTCAGGCACGATCAGCCCGTGCAATGGCTTGGCAATTTGCGAAGCACCCTGGCGGTGTATCGCTTCAAGCCCCAACAATAATTCATGAAACCGCGCCAACCCACCCAAGCCGAGGCGCAGTACTGGCAGCAGGTGCGTCGCATCACCTGGCAATTGTTCGGCGTGTGGGTGGTGCTCATTCTGGGCGTGGTGGTTCTCGTTCCGCAACTGGGTTTGTCGGTTTACGGCGTGCCCTTGAGTTACTGGTTGATCTCCAGTGTGCTGCTCATCAGTTTTTTATGTCTCGTTGCCTGTTACGCATGGCGCATGGATCGGTTAGAATCAAAATTCAAACGAGCGGTGGAAAAAAGCCGCCATGCAACAGGAGACACCGATGAAAAGCAGCACTGGGGAAGTGGGCCGCCACTTCACTGACAGAACCACCACGCCTTTGCGTTTCGTCACGGGTTCGTCCCTGTTCGACGGGCACGACGCCGCCATCAACATGATTCGTCGCTTGTTGCAAAGCCAGGGGGCTGAAGTGGTTCACCTGGGGCACAACCGCTCGGTTCAGGAGTTGGTCGATGCCGCCATTGACGAAGACGCCGACGGCCTGGCAGTTAGTTCTTACCAGGGCGGGCACATTGAGTTTTTCAAATACATGGTCGATGAGCTGCGCGCGCGCGGTGCCGGGCACATTCAGGTGTTTGGCGGCGGTGGCGGCGTCATTTTGCCTTCAGAAATCGAAGCCTTGCAACAGCATGGCGTGAACCGGATTTACAGCCCGCAAGATGGCCAGAAAATGGGTCTTGAAGGCATGATTGGCGACATGATTGCTCGCGCCGCAGTGGCACGCGATGCTCGCCAGCGCGACGCAGTGGATCTGAGCGAGCAAGGCCTTGCACACCTGTGTCGTGATTGGTCCGCATTGACACAAACCATCACGCAGATTGAACGCGGAATGGTCGAATCAGCCCAACTGGAGGCTTTGCGCAAACAGGCGGAGGCCAGTGTCACGCCGGTGCTGGGCATCACGGGCACGGGTGGGGCGGGTAAATCCAGCCTGACCGACGAATTGATCCGCCGTTTCAGGATGGATCACGACGATGCATTGAATATCGCCGTGGTGTGCGTGGATCCATCCCGTCGCAAAACCGGTGGTGCCTTGTTGGGCGACCGCATCCGGATGAATGCCATTGGTCCCTGGCAGGGCGGGCAAGCGCGCGTGTTCATGCGCTCACTGGCCACCCGCGATTCCGCGCAGGAAGTGCCCCCGACCTTGCCCGACATCATTGCCTTGTGCAAAGCCAGCGGCTTTGATCTGGTGATGGTTGAAACACCAGGCATTGGGCAGGGCGATGCCGCCATTGTGCCGCATGTGGATTCCAGCCTGTATGTCATGACGCCTGAATACGGGGCCGCCAGTCAGCTTGAGAAAATTGACATGCTGGATTTTGCCGACTTTGTGGCGGTGAACAAGTTCGACCGAAAAGGCGCGCTCGATGCCCTGCGTGACGTGTGCAAGCAAGTGCAGCGCAACCGCTTGGCATTTACTGAGATGCCCGACACCATGCCGGTGTACGGCACGCTGGCCAGCCGTTTCAATGACGACGGGGTTAGTGCCTTGTACCAGGCGCTGAGAAACGCCCTGCCGATTGGCAAGACCACTAAAGGGCTGTTCAAGCACATTCAAACCAAGCACGCTACTACCCTGAAGGCCGTGGTGCCGGCCGAGCGCGTGCGTTATCTCGCGGAAATTGCACAGGCTGTGCGCACCTACAAAGCCCAGGTGCAACAAGACGTGCAAACCATGCTGGACCTTGAAGGCATGCAGCGCACGCAGGCCTTGCTTGCGCAGCACAAGCCTGACAAAACCAAGGCGGTCGATGCGATTGCCGACATTGTTGAGTTGACTCAACGCACCCTGAGCCAGAACGCCCAGCGTGCGCTAAGCGAATACGACACCGTGGCCAAAGGGTATACGGGCGACACGCTGACTTATGAAGTGCGGGGCAAGGCGGTGCAGGCTCCACTGACCGTGACCACGCTGTGTGGCTTGAAAGTGAACCGGGTGAGCTTGCCCAAGTACGCCAGCCGGGCTGATTTGCTGAAGTACGTGATGCTTGAAAACCTGCCTGGTTATTTCCCTTTCACAGCAGGCGTGTTCCCGGTCAAGCGCGAGGGCGAAGACCCCACACGCATGTTTGCTGGCGAAGGCGACCCTGCCCGCACCAACCGCCGTTTCAAAATGCTGAGCAGCGCAAGCGACGCCAAGCGGCTTTCCACCGCTTTTGATTCGGTCACCTTGTATGGCTTTGACCCTGACCTGCGCCCCGATATTTACGGCAAGGTGGGCACCAGTGGTGTGAGCGTGGCCACGCTCGATGACATGAAGGTGTTGTATAGCGGCTTTGATTTGTGCGCACCCAGCACCAGCGTGTCCATGACCATCAACGGGCCGGCGCCCACCATTCTGGCCATGTTCTTGAACTCTGCCATTGACCAGCAGGTGGACCTGTTCACCGCGCAAAACAAACGCGCACCGAATACCGACGAATACGCTGGCATCAAGGCCGCCACGTTGAAGGCTGTGCGCGGCACTGTGCAGGCCGATATCCTGAAAGAAGATCAGGGCCAAAACACCTGCATTTTCTCGACCGAGTTCAGCCTGCGGGTGATGGGCGATATTCAGCAATACTTCATTGACCATGAAGTGCGAAATTTCTACAGCGTGTCCATCAGCGGCTACCACATTGCCGAGGCAGGGGCCAACCCGATTTCGCAACTGGCCTTCACCTTGTCCAATGGCTTCACCTTCGTGGAGGCCTACCTGGCGCGTGGCATGTCAATCGACGATTTCGCCCCGAACCTCAGCTTCTTCTTCAGCAACGGCATGGATCCGGAATACACCGTGTTAGGCCGTGTGGCGCGCCGCATTTGGGCCATCGCCATGCGGGAACGTTACGGGGCCAGCGAACGCAGCCAAAAGCTGAAATATCACATTCAAACCAGTGGGCGTAGCCTGCACGCGCAGGAAATCGCATTCAACGACATACGCACAACCTTGCAAGCCTTGATCGCGGTGTACGACCACTGCAACAGCCTGCACACCAATGCCTACGATGAAGCCGTGACCACACCCACCGAGGAAAGTGTGCGCCGCGCCATGGCCATCCAGTTGATCATCAACAAGGAATGGGGTTTGGCGAAAAACGAGAACCCTAACCAAGGTGCTTTCGTGATTGAAGAGCTCACCGAGCTGGTCGAAGAGGCCGTGTTGACTGAGCTTGACCGCATCAGCGAACGCGGCGGTGTGTTGGGCGCCATGGAAACAGGCTACCAGCGCAGCAAAATTCAGGAAGAATCCATGCACTATGAAATTCAGAAACACGACGGCACCTTGCCGATTGTGGGCGTGAACACCTTCTTGAATGCCGATGAGGACGTGAATGCCTTGAACTCGCTGGAACTGGCGCGGGCCACGGAAGATGAGAAACAAAGCCAATTGAAACGACTGGCAGAATTTCAGCAACGCCACGCCGATGAAAGTGGGCCCATGCTGGCACGCTTGAAGCAAACCGCGATGGACGGCGGCAATGTATTCGAGGTGCTGGTGGACGCCGTGCGGGTGTGTTCGCTTGGGCAGATTACGCAGGCACTGTTCGAAGTGGGTGGCAAGTACCGCAGGTCAATGTGAAGACGTTGTTGCCAACTCGTCGGGGTTGATCGATTCAGTTGACTTGTATCGCCTCGAAGTTTAAAAAACTTGCACCTTCGAAGTAGACCTTCATCGTTGTTTCTTTCATGGACACCACCCAGAAAGTTGACCATGTCTTTTCTTTTTCGTGACAGATGGCTTGTGCAGTGGTGATTGTTTGTTGATCCAGGTTTGTATTTTTGGCTGTGAATTGTCGATCTGGTGAAACGGTTTGATTCAATTGATGGAGCAATTCTTCGCGACTCATCTTGCTTTCTATAAGCGAGAGAGTTCCTCCGCATTCGCTGAATAAATCAAATCCCCTTGCGGGCGCCTGAAAATTAAGTACCTCACCTATTCTCGACTTCAGAACTTGATCGAGCATCGGATCGCAACCGAAGGCACATGTGTAGGATTCAAAACGCCATTGCGTCGACTTTGAGATTGCAGGTTTAGGAGAGGAGTTGTTGCACGCCAGTAAAACCGCGAGCATCGGAATACATAACAGACTTCGATTTTTAAGCATGTTTAAAGCCTGCATTGTTGATATAGCTTGAGATTGATTGCGTTGAATAATTTCTAAATCGACGGAAGTAATGTTTTCTTTTCCCCCAGAAACCATTGCTAAAATTGACGTACTCTACACCAGTTGAAGATTGGGATCCTATCCAGCGTTCGTGGTCAATAACGATTCCAATGTGATTCACAAAACCACCAGTTGAGGGAAAAATAATGATATCGCCGGGCATCTGGACTTCAACTGTTTCGAATAACTTGCTGTCGATAAAACCTTGAACATTAGTTTGAAAATGAGCCTTCTTCTCCGGGAAAAGGCTGCTGAATACGTAGCCCACGAATCCTGAACAGTCAAATCCATTCAGGGTTTTACCTCCCCAAATGTATTTTCTATCGTCGACCAATTGATGAACTCGTTTTGCTTCAGAGACTATTCCTAGGCCGCTGTTTTGTAAAAGTTGATTGCTTATGAGCGTTTCTCGGAAAAATAATTGCTTGGAATCTAGGTGGAGTATCGCGAAGGGTCAAGCTTGGGGTCAAATGTATAACTCGAATTGATTGGTAATCCCTCAGCAAATGAGCGGGAGTTTTTTATCGCTGCAGCCCAGTGACAAGGCTACACATGCGGTGAAAATATGGCGCATTTTCTAAATTGGTTAAGCTTAAAACATTGATTTGTTTGTGGTTAAACGACAATCGGCAGGCTAATCTGCCTTTTATCATTCGAGTTGGTAACTATTCGGCCAACCAGAGTTGCATGTTTCTTGGGTTGGTTGGTATTCCATCCGCTTTGAAGAATCACGGCTGTGTTTCAATACCAATCGGCGGCGGTGTTTCAATCTCCCCGCCTTCAAGAAAACCTCCCCGCTTGAATTCACACGCCACGTTCGGCTGCAAGCCGACACCATGGCTTGGCCGTTACTTTTGCCAAGCCTGGTGAGTTAGTGTGAACTTCAAAAAGGGAAATAGAGGTTTTCTGGCGAGGGATTGAAATACAAGCCGATTGGGCTGAGCAATCCCACTTGCTGTAAAATCAAATGACCGCAGTAAACAATACGCAGTAGCTCCATGAAACTCAACGCCGACCTTTCCCAGCGCGCAGTCGTCAACAGCAACAACGTTGATTGGGTTGCCTCACCGGCCCCCGGGGTATGGCGCAAGCCGCTCGAACGCGATGGCGATGAGGTGGCTCGGCTCACTTCGATTGTGCGTTACGACCCCGGTTGTTCATTTCCCGAACACGAGCACGGGGGTGGAGAAGAGTTTTTCGTGCTTGAAGGCACGTTCGAAGACGAAAACGGCGCCTATCCGGCGGGCACTTTCGTGAAAAACCCGGTGGGCACCAAGCATTCACCCAAGTCCACCGAGGGGTGCACCATTCTGGTCAAACTTCGTCACATGCGTGAGGAAGACCAGGTGCCCGTGGTTATCAATACCCACAAAGCCGAGTGGCGACAAGGCTTGGTGCCTGGCCTGAAAGTGATGCCTTTGGACAGTTTCGAAACCCGCCACACCGCCTTGGTTCGTTGGGCACCTGAAACGTATTTCAACCGCCACCAGCATTGGGGCGGTGAAGAGATATTCGTACTGGAAGGCGTGTTTTCAGATGAGCACGGGGATTACCCCGCAGGCACCTGGATACGTAGCCCACACGCCAGCGCACACACGCCATTTAGCAAGCCGGGGTGTTTGATACTCGTTAGAACCGGTCATTTGGTGGATTAGCTGCGGGTGCGTGGTGCAATGTGTCAGTTCAATGACATGAAGTATAGGGTGCATCCACAAATCCCTTTTTGAAAGTATCCAGTATCAAAGGCATTGATTCTGGGTGGTTTTCTTCATGCGTTATTCCAAATTAGTTCTTGTTGCGCTGTGTTCCGCGGGCCTGTTTGCATGCAATAGTGACAACGGCGCGGCCAACAATGGTCGAATCCAAGGCCAAGAAACCACTCGCCAGGTCGATGCGGGGCCTGATGCCTTCGCTTCCGAGCGCGAAACCGTCTCTCTCAAGGCCCAAGTGCTTTCGCCCGAGGGTGCCACGCCGGTGGCGTATGCCTGGTTCCCGGCTTCTGAAGACGAGGTGTATTTCGGGCCCCAAGGCCGCTCTGACGAATCTGATTTTGAGCTGACATTGCCGCAAGTGGCGCAAACCACAAGTGTAGATTATGTGCTGCAAGTTCAGTTCTCTGACAACACAGTGCTGGAAGACCGAGTCAACATCACGATTGAAGACACCTTCGACAATGCGTTGCCCAATGTGGTCGTACAAACGCAGGCAGTGCAGCAAGATTTGCGATTAAAGGCCAGTGCCTGTGGCAGCACCGACAGTGACGGCAGTATTGCGCGCTACGAATGGCGAAATGAAACCCTCAACCTGACTTACCAGGAATCGGGCTGCAACCTGAACGTCCAATTGCCCAATTCAGCCGCAGCGGAAACCTATCAGCTAAGAGCCATTGCGATTGATGACCAAGCGGGTTTGGGATTCAGTCGATTCACAGTGGTGACGCCAGTCCGAGCCAGCAACACTCTGCCTGTGATTGAAAGTGTCAGTGCACTGCCAGAGCCAGTGCGCCCGGGTGAAACCTTGTTGCTCAAGGTCACTGCCAGTGACGCCGATGGTGACGTCTTGTTCTATGAGTGGACTCAAATTGGCGGGGGCACCGTTGCCATACAAAATGCCGACAAAGAGCAAGCCCAGGTGCAGGTGCCCGCAGATTTTGGCAATCAAAACCTGCAGTTTAAGGTGCAAGTTCGGGATACTTCTGCCGCCAGTGCGCAGGCGTCAGTGCAAGAAGTTGATGCAGCGGTGAGGGGGAATCGAGCAAATCAGGTGGGTTTGCTCGAATGCCTTCAAAATCCTCAGCAGGAGGGCTGTTTGCTCGCAGGCTTGTCGACTGCTCCACCATTAAGCCCCCAGCAACCCAGTGGTGCCCAGTTTTCTGCAGGGCAATGCACGCCTTTTAACGGCGCAGGCATCGGTGGTCAAGGGTACGCTCACCTGCTTGGTGCCATGCATGAGCACACCGCCTACTCCGACGGGCAAGCCAAAACCGACCCCTTGCAGGTGTATGAGCAAACCCGGGAGCGCGGCATGGATTTCGTGATGTCTTCCGATCACTCTGACAACCTGTCTATTCCCTTGGCCTTGCCAGACCCTGACAACTGCGCTGATCAGCCTTTGTCCTGTGTCATCTCAGACCCAGACAACCTTCCCAACAGCCTGACCAAATGGGACAGCACACTGGCGCAAGCCAACCAGGTTAATTCAGAGTCTGTGGGGGTATTCACCGCCATGCGTGGCTTTGAGTGGACATCGGATCGCTTCGGCCATGCCAATGTGTACTTGAGCAGAAACAACATCAATGCCAAAACCGGCCCGGGATACGCAGTGTCAATGGATTTGTTTTGGCAATGGTTTGTGCTGTCGCCCAGCTTGGGCGGTGGTGCGGACGGCATCATGGTATTCAACCACCCTGGTCGTGAAGACGCTGTGCACGGGGCCTTTTTACAAATCGGCGAAGGGCTGGGGCAGGCCACTCGCATGGCTGGCGCGTTGAATGCGCTCAATGTGTTTCAACAGGGCGACCCCGCTTACGCCTTCAACGATTTCAAATACGTGGCTCCAGCTGACTACCGTGTGGTGGGGGTAGAAGTGTTCGGCAAAGGCGATGAATACGACACCGATGGCAAATTCGGGTCCTGGTACGGGCACGCATTGGACAAAGGGTGGTACCTGGGCCCAGTGGGGTCGGAAGACCACCACGCCACCGATTGGGGTGGAAGTGGCTTGCCTAAAACCGTGGTGATAGCACGCGCCAACAATCAAGACGACATTCGTGAGGCTTTTCTTGCAAGGCGTTTTTACACGGTTGCCCAAAATGAGAACGCCCTGCGAATGAATTTTGAAGCGGTGCAGGCTGGGCAAAAGCTGCCGATGGGTTCTCGAATTGGTACCCGAGCCAGTTCGCTTCGTTTTGAATTCAGTGTATCCAGTACCCAGGCCATGGATGGATTGGAAGGCATGACCTTTGAACTGTTCAGTTCCCAGTCCGGTCCTGCCAGCAACGAGTCAATGCGCTACATTCCATTGCAGACCAAAGCAGGCAAAGCGGGTCAGTTTGAAGTCACCCCGAGCGAGGGCAAGAATTGGTATTTTGTTCGGGTGAAACGCGGGGATCAGATTGTGGCGGTGAGTGCGCCCATTTGGGTGTTCAAGGGCATGGATCCATTGCCGGAGTGTACTTTCTGATGGATGTGTACGACAAGCCAGTCCTGAAGCCACAAACCCAGAACCGCAACGCAAACCGGGTTTTACGGTTCAGATCGAGCCTGTGGCCAAACCTTGAAGCCCGGAAGCATTCAATATATTGAGGTTTTTCTGGTCAATTCGTATGAATTCTTCTTTTTGAAGTTTGCTCAGGGTGCGGCTGACTGTTTCCAGTTTCATGCCCAAATAGCTGCCTATTTCTTCTCGGGTCATGCGCAGCACAATGTCGCGGCTTGAAAAGCCACGGGCTTTTTGTCGCTCAGACAAGTTGACCAAAAAAGCCGACAAACGTTGCTCGGCCCGCATGCTGCCTAACAGCAGCATGGTGTTTTGGTCCTTCACGATCTCCCTGCTCATGATGCGGTGAAAGTGCACTTGAAGGGTGTGAAACTCCTGAGCCAGCTCATCAAGCCTGGCATAAGGAATGGTGCACACCTCGGAATCCTCAAGCGCCACAGCGTCGCACATGTGTTCACTGGTTCCCAGGCCATCCAGTCCAAGTAATTCACCAGTCATTTGAAAGCCAATCACCTGGTCGCTGCCATCGTGGTTGTTCACCAGTGTTTTAAACGTACCCGTGCGCACGGCGTACAAGGCACTGAAACCATCTCCTGAACGGAACAAGGCGCCGCCCTTGTGCACTTTGCGCCGGGTAGACACCAGCTCATCGAGTCTTTTCAGTTCTTCAGGTTTCAGACCCAAAGGCATGCACAACTCTCGCAAATTGCAATTGGAGCAATTGCTTTTTGCTTCGTGCATGGTCACTGTGCAGGCGGAGTCCGTCATTGTGAAAGTTAACCTGTGTTGGTTTGTCTTGTTCACATTTTATGCAAGGCTTGATCTGGATCAAAGCGCGATTAAGGCACCGAATACATGATCTGTTTTAACAAATGTCAATTCAAGGTCGATTCATGTCTTCAACAGTCTTGTCCATCCATGGCGATTCACAGCACTTGCCTTCAAATACGCACGCAACTGATTTTCGTGCGCTTTTGGAGCACTACAACATTCCGGGCCCACGCTACACCTCCTACCCAAGTATTGACCATTGCAGCGAGTCGGTGGGTGAGGTGCAATTCTCGGATGCTTTGGCCGGTCGGCGTTTGGGTGGTTTGCGCCGCCCTTTGTCGTTGTATGTTCATGTGCCGTTTTGTGAGTCAGTGTGCTATTACTGCGCTTGCAACAAGGTGGTAACCAAAAAGCGTGACCGCGTTAACCAGTACCTCAATTGTCTCGAACGTGAGGCCATGTTGATCGCTCGGCAGGCCGCCGGGAAGCTCAACTCAGTCACTCAGTTTCACCTGGGTGGCGGTACACCCACGTTTTTAGATGATGTTGAACTGCAAGGGCTGGTGTCGGGCTTGAAAATGGTATTTCCCTTTGCGCAGCAAGCCGAAATGTCCATCGAGGTGGACCCACGCACTGTGGATGAGCGTCGCTTGTTGAGTTTGAAGAGCATCGGCTTTAACCGACTGAGTTTTGGCGTGCAGGATTTCGATCCACAGGTTCAAAAAGCCGTACACCGCGAACAGTCTTTTGAATCTGTGCAGGGGCTAATCAAGGCCTCACGCAAACTGGGTTTCGATTCCATCAATGTGGACCTGATTTACGGTCTACCCAAACAAACCACTGTCCGCTTTGAAGACACCTTGAAAAAATTGGTGGCTTTGTCGCCGGATCGCGTCGCCTTGTACGGTTATGCCCATTTGCCTGATCGGTTCAAGCCGCAGCGCCGAATTCACTCAGCTGATTTACCCGATGCGGCTGAGCGTGTGGCGCTGTTGGCCCTTGCCATCAACACATTGCAAGCGGCTGGCTATGACTACGTCGGCATGGACCATTTTGCCAAGCCTACGGATGCGCTTGCCACTGCCAAGAGGCAGGGGCGGCTGCACCGCAATTTTCAGGGCTATACAACTCAGCCTGAAACGGACTTGATTGGTTTGGGCGTGAGCGCAATCAGCAAAGTGGGTAACTTAATGACACAAAATACCCGTGATCTGAACACTTATGAAGACGCGTTGCAACGTGGTCATCTCGCCGTGTTTCGAGGCCACGCAAGCAATCGGGATGACCTGATACGTGCCAGTGCAATCATGGCGTTGTTGTGTCAGGGGCAAATCGATTTTGAGGATTTTTCGCACGCGCACTGGATCGATTTCAGCACATACTTTGAGAAGGAATTGCTCGAGCTACAACCTTTCATTGCACATGGTTTGCTCCAAAGCAATAAGAGTGGCGTGCATGTCACCAAGACTGGTTGGTTCTTTGTGCGCCCGATGGCCATGGTGTTTGATCGATACATTCAACGAAGCCTAACCGGGCGTAGCAAGGTGTTGTGAATGTTGAGCATTTCTTTCATGACCTCTGCCTTGGCCTTGATGCGCTTAAAATTCCTCAGCCCATTTTCTAAACTGGCCAATCGACCCTTTGAACATCTTATCCAGGTCGGCCAGGTGTTCATCCACAAATTCTCGAATCACCGAGCCTTTGCTGGCAGGCTCAACCCGCAGGTGGGCCTCGCATTGCCCATCGGCTGTGCTCACGCGCATGTTCAACTTCTCTGCAATTCTCAGCATGGCGTCGTTGTCGGTCAGGGTGTAAATGAACAACATTTCTACCCCTTGGTTGCGGGCGCGCCGCAACGCCCTTTGAAACAGCAGTGTGCCAAGGCCGTGGCCCCGCATTTCGGCTTTTAGTGACAATCCCAGTTCAGCCGCGACAGGGCCAAGGTTGTCGCTGGAAGGCTTGAGTAAGCCCATGTGAACCACGCCCAACAAGGCGTCTTCGCGACCGAATATGCCAAATACGGAATCATGCTCGAAATCCAGATTGCTCACATATTTCGCAATGGCGGCGTCGCCCAGTGAATAGCTAAAGCGCATGCGGCGATCGTGTGCATCAAGCGCCAGCAAATGTGCAAGAATCAATGGGCGATGAGATTCATCCAGCTCTACGATGGGCACTTTGGACAAGCCCAAGATGGACGCGGCCCTGCGCCCCAGCACGCTGGGGATGTCAAACCATTCAATGGGCTCAGTGGACATACAATCTCAATCTAAAGCATTCAAAAACTGGAACAGCTAAGTCATGATCCATCAGGAAGAACCCACACCGCAAGCCGAGTTTGCGAAGGTTGGAATACCTATTCAAATTAAAGACTTGGGTATGGTCGATTACTTGCCAACCTGGCAGGCCATGAAAAACCTCACAGACGACCGCATGGCGGGGTCTGGTGATGAAATCTGGATCTGCCAGCACGACGCCGTGTTTACTTTGGGGCAAGCGGGCGACCCAGCACATTTGTTGCATAGCAGCATCATACCGTTGGTCAAAACTGACAGGGGCGGGCAAATCACTTACCACGGGCCCGGTCAAATTGTGATTTATCCCTTGTTGGAGCTGAAAAACTACGGCCTGAAAGTGCGTGAGTATGTTCAATTGCTGGAGCAAAGCCTGATTGATGCGCTGGTGCAGGTGGGTGTGGCCGATGCGCAACGCAAGCCCGGTGCGCCTGGCGTGTACACCCAGCACCAAGGGCAGCTCGCGAAAATCGCTGCTTTGGGCATCAAAATTCGCCGTGGGTGTAGTTATCACGGTTTGTCTTTGAACGTGGACATGGACCTCACCCCCTTCACCCAGATCAATCCGTGTGGTTATGCCGGGTTGGAAACAGTGGACTTAAGCACAGTTGGTGTTAAAATTTCATTTGGTGAGATGAAAATGCATCTTGTGAAAAAACTGATTGAACACCTTGAGCTTGCGCGATCCGCAATGTCAAAGTGATGAGCAAGGCTTAAACACCCACAAGCCAAGGAGTAGAACGTGTCAGAGATCCAGCCCAAGTCCCCTGTTGTGAAAGACGCAAGTGCGGCGAGCGATCCGACCATCAAGCAAAAAGCTGCCGCGAAAACAGCACGCATTCCCATCAAGATTGTGCCGGTGGAGCAGTTGAAAAAGCCAAGCTGGATCCGTGTGAAAGCGGGATCGCCTTCTACGCGCTTCTATGAAATCAAGGAGATTCTTCGCGAGCACAAGCTACACACCGTGTGTGAAGAGGCCTCTTGCCCCAATATTGGCGAATGCTTTGGCAAAGGCACTGCGACCTTCATGATCATGGGCGACAAGTGCACCCGCCGCTGCCCCTTTTGCGACGTGGGCCATGGCCGCCCCGATCCACTGGATGTGAATGAGCCGGAAAACCTGGCCAAAACCATTGCAGCCTTGCGTTTGAATTACGTGGTGATCACCTCGGTTGACCGCGATGACCTGCGTGATGGCGGTGCGGCCCACTTTGTGGATTGCATCAAGCGAACCCGAGAATTGTCGCCCAACACCAAAATTGAAATTCTTGTGCCTGATTTCCGCGGTCGCCTGGACCGTGCGCTCGATATTCTGAACGCCTGTCCACCCGATGTGATGAACCACAACCTGGAAACAGCGCCCCGCCTGTACAAAGAGGCTCGGCCTGGTTCGGATTACAAGCACTCACTCAAACTGCTGCAAGACTTCAAAAAACTACACCCCAACACACCGACCAAAAGCGGCATCATGGTCGGCTTGGGTGAAACCGATGAAGAAATTTTGCAAGTGATGCAAGACATGCGGGATCACCAGGTAGATATGATCACCATTGGCCAATATCTGGCCCCCTCGGGCCATCACTTGCCTGTTCGTAGGTATGTTCACCCCGATGTATTCAAGCAGTTTGAGGAAAAGGCTTACGAACTGGGCTTTACACACGCCGCGGTTGGCGCCATGGTGCGGTCAAGTTATCACGCAGACCAACAAGCCCATGGTTTGGTGTAAAGGTCGTTTCAATTCAATGGAAATTCATTTGTTCTCGTTGGCGGCTTGACGCATTTTCAAATCAGCCTCAACCCTTTTTCTGTGGCGAATGAATGCGTATCTGGCCAGCGACCCCACAGTCCAAGTGCCATAGCCGGCGTATAAAAGCACCGGTATGGCCGCTGTAATCAGTTGATCGTCATCAAGTTTGTGTAGCAACTCAAACAACACCGCCATTGAATACAAGAATGTGCAAGTCAAAGCAGCCAGCAATAGTGTCACTGAAACCTGCTTGGTCTGACGAATCCAAAAAAGTGTTTGTTGTCTCGGAATTGACATGGGTGCGCTTGAACTCGGTTAACCAGTAACTTGCATACAACGATGTCACCCTTATACATCAAGAATTGATGTCTTTACCGTCATAATTTTACGTTATGTAACGTTTTGGGCGCTGTGTCACCTGTTCATGGTAGCGGGCGCATCCACCCGAGTGTTCCAGCCGCTTCAAAGTTCACGTTTGTCCGCGCACTCCCCCAAGCTTCCGTCGAGTTTGCACCGAATGCGCTTCAGAATCTTGATCATTTCCGGGTCGTAAAAGCCTTCCTGGGTCATTTGTATTCTCGATTCACGCATCAAGATCTCGTACTTTGCCTTGTCACCTTCAGGGATATCCAGCCACACGGTTTCTGGGACAGCTTTCTCGCTGGTGTCGACGATCGAAATGGCGCGGTCAAATTGCTTTTGAACCCAGGCTCGTGATTGTTGCCCGTAGCCAGCTGGAAATTTATCTTTTCGAATCAGAATGTTGGCAGTTAACTGCACCAGTGGGAATCGATAGACGCCTCCCTTGGTGCCGATGCCCTTATACAATTCAAGTGGCTGGTAGGCAATGGCAGGCGCTGCGATGATGTCCACCTGCCCATTGTTGAACTTGCTGCCAAAGTTGATCACTTCACTGGCCACGGGTTGGGCGCCCAGTTGCTGGACCATTTTCGCTTGCGACTTGTCGTAGTCCAGTACGGCGATTTTCTTGCCGGCCGCTTTTTCAACGGAGTCGATGGCCCTGTCGTTCACCATCACGTAGGCGGCACCAATCGGTAAAATTCCCACCACTTCGAATTGCCCCGCTGTCATTTTGTCGGCCAGCTTGGGGTGGCTCAGCAAGTCGATGACGGTACGCAGGTGTTTGTAGGTGGGCACAGCACCCACCGAATCAATGGTGCCCACAAACTGGTTGAACTGTCTGCCTCGTAAAGTGGAGATGGCCGCAGCATCGCATTTTCCGGTTTTGAAATCTTCGGCTGCAAGCCTTTCATCCACATAGGCTTCCAGCTCCAGGTTAACGCCCCAAGCTTTGGCTGCGACCGCATAGTCTTTGGCTTGAGCAAAAGCCGGGCCGCTACGCCCGGCAATATCAAAAATACACATGGTGGTGGCGTGGGCTGCAGGCGCGATGCTGGCTGCGCCAAGCAACGCTGCAAGTAGAACGTGCTTGGGTGTCATAAGGTCTCCGTGTCCGGGTGTTTTAATTGAGTGGTGTTCTTAAAAAGTGTCACCCCGGTTCGTTGATTCTACAGAACTTTCAATCCACCGCCTGCACCACAAACCAGCCAGCCGCAGTTGCATCTGTGCAGTCTTCAGTGCTGCAAGTGCTTCTGCCCAACAGGTAACGATCCACCTGCCCTGTCAGTGTCAAAGGATTGAGTATTTGGTCGAATCCATCGGTGGGTTGAAACTGCAGGTGAGAATAATCGCGCACCTGTTGTGTCACGGTCACCAGAATTTCATTGCGCCCAGCCGGGCCAGCGGCCAACACCGGGTCGTGTGCGGGTGGCAGGTGCAGTGGAATATTGGCTTCAATGGTCAAGCCGGGCACTCTTGGATTGGGCAACAGCCGAAGCAGCACATTCTCACTGGTTAGCACAAAGACAGACACCTCTCCAGAAATGGGTGAACGCACTGTGAAATCGAGCAGGTCTTTGCCCACCTGAAGTGTGGGGCGCATCAATCCAATGTTTAGTGGGTGGTCTCGTTGAATCAGTGGGCCTTGAAAAACTGCTGCCACATCAGGGTGTTGCGGCTGCACAGGGTTCGCACCTTCGTGGGGCACCAGGATTTCCTGAGGGTTGCTCGTTGTTGCTGTGCCCGGTTTTATATGCTGTTCAGGCGTTTGCATCTGCTCCGGCTGAAGGTTTGAACCGCTTAACCACATCAGCGCAAGAATGACACTCAGCAACAACACCCCTGCCAATAGCCCCATGCTGCGAATGCTGGGTTTTGGGGTTGTGCGCGGCGGCTTTTCTTCAAGAGGCGCTGCGTCGCTCAACTGCGGTTGCGTCTGGGTGTCGGGTTCAAACAAGGCCAGCACATCGGGTGTATTGACCGCTTTTGACTCTTCAAGTGCGTGCCTGAAGTCAATCATGGTTTGCGTTCTGTCTGCGGGCATTAGTCTCAAAGCCTGATCGATGGCCGCCAGCATACCGACTGGGTAGGGCAGCGTTTGGCCTGCCAAAGGCTGGTAGTTGTCATTGACCATGCGAGACACAGACGTGGGCGGCTTTTTCCCGGTAATCAAGAAATAAGCCACCGCGCCCAAAGCATACACATCGGTCCATGGACCTTGGCTCAACCCGGGTGTTTCAGAATACTGTTCAATCGGCGCGTAGCTGGCCTTGAGAATAACGGTGAACGGCTGTGCCGCTTGACCGATGGCCTGCCGCGCCGCGCCAAAATCCAGCAGAACTGGTTGCTGGCTGCCAGACTGCACCAGGATATTTTCGGGGGAAATGTCGCGGTGTACGCATTGTTTGTCGTGCATGGTCTGCAATGCGTCGGTGAGCGTCAGCAGCCAACTCAAAACCATCCCCTGATCGAACGCGTTGGTTTGCCCATCGCGCAGGGTTTTTAAAGTGGGGCCTTCGTACATTGGCATCACCATGTAAGCGGTGTGCGCGCTTTCCCAAAATCGAAACACCTTCACCAGCCCCGGGTGGTCAAACTGCGCCAGCAGGCGCGCTTCGTTCACGAAACTGCGTTTGCCTGTGTCGAACATGTCTTGATCGTCGGGGTTTTTCAATTGCAACTCGCCATTGGTCTGCCTGCTGACCAATGTGCCCGGAAAGTATTCTTTCAAAGCCACCGAACGCTCTAGCAGGGTGTCGTGGGCCCGGTAAACGATGCCGAACCCACCCACACCAATGACTTCCTGAATTTGGAAACCCTCCAGCACGGTGCCTTTGGGCAATGGGCTGGATTGGTTGGTTCCTTGTGTGGGCTCTCGTTTTTCAATGATGGTGTAATCGTTGGCGCTCATGTCGATTCAAGCCCCCACAACGGCAACAAAGCCTGTGGCTGCGAAAACCCGTGGCATGCCAAAACGGCGTGCCAGTGAGGCTGGGTGAGTTGGTCAAGGCGGTACCAATTGCACATGCCAGCTTCAGGCCAACTCATGGTGTCGCCGGGGTCGAATTCCTGGTCAGTCTGAATGCGGCAAGCCCGCAATCGCTCCAGCGGCCACTCTTCGTCCAACGCACTGCTTGCGATTTGCAAGGCTTTGTCCATCCACGTTTGGACAAAACTCAAATGTTGTGCAAGGTGTTGCCGCTCAAATTGTTCCATCAGTACGAATGGAAATGCACGGCTAGCGCGATCAACAGAAGGCATCAATACACCCAGTGTCACGCATCGGTCAGCGGGTTCTCTGTGGGTTGCGGTGCGGTTCCAGACAAAACCATGTACGGGCGCGTTGAAGTACGCTTGCTGCCAATGTTCCGGGTAATTGTTTGTGGCCAACTGCATGACTGTGCTCAAGGTGCAATCAAGCGTGTGCTCCAGCGCGGTTGAAATGCCATGACTACAAAAATCTCCCACGCAAGGGAGTTTGCCGAACCAGCCGAGCGAACCCTGGTTGCCCATCACAGCTGCCCTGGGCATTTGAATTGACGCAATTCTGAAAGCCGCAAGGGATTGAATGCCGAGTTGGCCAGCACCTCAAAATCAAACCGTTTGCCATCCAATGTGATGGTGGCCAGAAACTTTTCTGGTCGCTCTGTGTTCTGTAGCTGGCTGGCATCCAACATTCGAAACAGTGCCCAGGGCCCTGAGTAGGTTTTGTAATTCCCTTCGCTCGCCCGGATCCGCAGGGTTGCCGATGGGTTGACGCTTGTCCAGCGTATGCGGTGGCTGGGCTCGAACTGCTTGGAAAACATCTTCAGTTCGCCATTGTTTTCCATGTAAAACACATCGCTTGGGTTGCTCGATCGAAGCAGTCTCATTTCCACGTCGAATGAAGGGTTCTTGGTTTGCCCTGCAAAAAACACATCCCGAATGCGTGCCGCCCGTTGAAACTGCACCAGGGCAGACGATGACACACCGGTTTGACCATCGCTGGTGGGCTTTAAAGTCCACTGGCTTGCACCCGTGTCAACCAAGCCGTTCAGCCGGGTCTGAAAAAATTGATCCATTGAGCCGCCGGGTCCGAAAAAGCGGGAGAAATCTTCGCTCAACACATCCAGGCCAGAGGCCGAGTGAATTGGATATCGGTTGGCGATGGTGCGCATGCACACTTCCTGAAGCGGTCGAAGGTCCGAGTTCAGGCTGGCGCGCTCTGCAACGCGCCCTTGTTGTTGACCCGCGCTGGCCAGTTGGCCGACCATGCTTCGTACAGGTTCCGGCATGAGTCCTGCCGAGGTGGCCACCGATTGAATGTCGCCCGAGGGCGGCGGCGTGGATTTGCTTTTTTTGGCTGCAGAGATGGCTGCCAGTTGAGTGTATAAATTGTTCAATACGCCAGAAACCTGAGAATAACCAGCCGCGCCATTGTCGAACAAATCGTTGATGTTTCGAAAGTGATCGTCCACTTGTTGTTCCATGGGCGCATCGAGTCGAATGGTTTGCAGGTCAGAGCCTGCCAACAAGGCCATGCGTGGAGACAAGGCGCGGTCAACCTGTTGGTTGGCCAGCGCCTCGGCTTTCTCGCTGCCCTGTTTCAACTGTGCCGCCAACTGGGTGTTCTGGCTGACCGCTTCAAGAAACTTTCTCAATGGTGATTGAGCGGAAGCCACCGCGCGTGTCAGTTCAACAGCGTGTTCAAAGTCTTTGGGCTTTTGAAGCTTTACGTCTTGCAGGAATGTGTCCCAATGATCAGTGTAGTCCTGAAGGTAAAGCTCCCTGGCGCGATTAAGCAACATGGTTGTTGATGTCGAACCGGTGGGCGTGTCGTTGAGCACCCAGGGTGCTTCTGATCGCAGCAGTTCTGCCTGCTTAGGCAAGTGCACCAGAAAATATTGCAGGTATTGCTGTTTGGTGTAGAAGGCGGGCACCCCTTCATTGAGCGATTGTCCGCTTGCGCGCGTGAACACATTTGCCCCTGTGGCGCCTGTGGCTTTAATCAGGGTGAAGTCACTGTTTGGGTCGGCTTCGTAAAAGCGGATCATTCGCTGATACAGGCGTTCTTCAGGGCTTTGCCTTGAAATCACCTCGCGTGCAGTGGCAATCAGTGCCGTGTCTTTGGGTGCAATTTGATCGGGAGGCCCCAAGGCGATCGCGGCTTGCAAATGAGCAACGGCCTGTGCTCTGGCCTGGGCGTCAAGACTTTTCAGGATATTGTGTTCCCAGTCAAACATCACCCAACTGCTCAATGCCTTGGTGTCGAAGTGCTCTGGCTCGTGGATCATCAAGTAGGCCTTCAAGGACTCGTAGCTCAACTCAGGGTCACGAAACAAGGCTGCGCGCAAGCGGTCTTCAAGGCGCTGAGCCACATGCGGCATCAACGACACAGCCAGCGCTTTGCGGTACGCGATGTCATTGGCTTGTGCCAGCTTCTCGTCCTGGTTAAGTCCCATGTGGTGGGAGAGCTGCTCAGGCCCGGCTTGAGTCACGTTGCGCAATGCAGTCAAAGCATTCAACACGGCATGCGCGGAATTCAATGATTCGATCGGAATGGAATTGGCCAGTGTCTGAACCTCGGTGGCTTTCGCGCTGGCTTTGGCCATGGCTTGTGCGTTGTTGCCATGGCTGAGCCACCAAAGAACATTCAAGCCCAGAAGAGTGACCAGTCCGCAGACCAAAGCCACCCTGCGGGTCCACGTGTCAAACAAGGCCTTCTTCTTCACGTACGAAGCAAGATGCTGCTCGGCCAACACCACTTCCTTGAGCAAACGCTCAATGAAGAAACTTTTTCCCTTGACATGGCTTGAGCCTGTGGAGTCTTGTGTTTTCCCCATGCCCGACAGAATTCGGTCGAACACCGTGCCATCTTGCGTGCCGCTACACAAATACACACCACGCAACATCACCGGGTGTTCAAAATGCTGCCCTGTTTGAAAGGTGGTTTTCAGGAAGTCAAGCAAGGCTGGTTTGAATTGCGCGAAGGCAAGCGGAAACTCAAACAGCTTGACCCTGCGCGATTGAGCATGTTCATGTTCCAGTCGGCTGTTCAACTGGTTTTGCAGGTGCTTGAGCAATTCGTCCAGGCGTTGGGTGATGGTGGTGTTCAGTGTGTCGGGCAAGTGGTTCGGGTGTTCAAAGTTGACTCCCCAAGCTTCAGCGCGTTCTGCATCGCTGAGCTTGCCAAATGTCTCCTTAAAGCCGGTGAGCAGGTCCAGTTTGGTGACCAGCACATAGACTGGCGGGCAAATACCCAGTGCGCGAATCATCTCCTGCAATCGCAGCGCCACCTTGCGAGCGCACTCTTGTCGCCGTGTTTCCGATTCCATCAGGTCGACTGCGCTCAGTGTCAATAAAACCCCATTGAGTGGTTGCTTGGGTCTGTGCTTTTTCAGTAGTTCCAAAAAGCCCTGCCACGCCACTGCGTCTGTGTGTGCATCAGAATCTTGCGTGGTGAAACGCCCCGCGGTGTCGATCAGCACCGCTTCATCTGAAAACCACCAATCGCAATGCCGTGTGCCGCCTACACCCTTGATGGCGTCTTTACCAAGTGTGTCTTGCAGCGGGAAACGCAAGCCCGCATTGCGCAGTGCGGTGGTTTTACCGCTGCCCGGCGGGCCAATGAATACATACCACGGCAACTCGTAAAGGCCAGGCTTGCTCTCGTACCAGTTGCGCTTGGATTGGTGTTGTTTTAAGGTCTGGATCGCCTGGTTGAAGGTGTCAACGAGTTTGGCTTGTTGCGCCTGTGCTTGCTCCTGCTGATGAGTCAACCCAACCTTCAGGGCGCGTTCAGCACGTCGTGTTTTCCACAACTGCCAAAACCAAGGCCCGAAGACAATGCAGAACAAACAGATCAGCACGATTGTTCGCACCCAGCCTTGTTCCAATGGGCGGTACGAGCCCACGGCTACGATGGGCCCCACCCACCAGATCAGTGCTGCCAATATCAAAAATGCCAAAAAGCCAAGCGTAAAGCGCAACCACATAGGAATCCCGATCGAATTTATTGAAGGTGCTGCAAGGTGATTTCAACGCGCCTGTTCAGTGCGCGGCCCTGGGCTGTGGCGTTATCAGCCACGGGGTTGGCCGAGCCGGCGCCTTCGGTTTTCATCACCATACTGGCGGGAAGCCATTGCTGAAGTTGTTTGCCCACGTTGTCTGCACGTGCGGCAGAAAGCTCCCAGTTGGAGGGGAATCGCAGGGAGCGAATAGGCACGTTGTCGCTGTAACCAGTCACCAACACGATTCCTTTGTGTTTGGCCAAGGCTTGGCCCACTTGCGCCACCAACGCGGTGGAATCTGTTCGCAATTCAGCGCTACCCGAATCAAAGAGACCATCGCCCGAGAACACCACCGTGGAACGATTGCCCACCTGGCGAAGTTTGATGTCTCCCGACATGATTTGATTTTGGAGCTGGATGGGCAGTTGCAGGCCCACTTCAACTGGCGGCGCGGGTTCACTGGCCTGTACCCATTTTGGGGCTGGGAATGTCACGTTTGCGATCGCGGAATACGCCTCGTCTGAACGCTGGTTGATGTCCAGGTAATAGAACAGAAACGACAGACACGCGATGAGCGCCATCGCACTGAATGGCAGCCAAAGTGGTACGAGGCGGTGCCTTTTTGGATTGGGAGGGGCAAGGCTTCTCCAGAAAGCGGGGTGAAGCAAGGCCTGCGTTTGACCATGTTGAGGCGGCTTGATGTATTGGATGTCTTTAAAAAGCTTGCTCCGAATGCGTTCCAAACTGGTTTCGCCATCAGGCAGTACCTGATATTTGCCGCGAAAGCCAAGGCTTAGTATCAAGGCCATCACCTCCATCAGGTCACGATTTTCCACCGGGCTTTGCGATATTTTCTGGATGAGCGTAAAGACCTTCTCACCCCCCCATGTTTCACTGAAAAAATGAAGAAGCTGACTGTGGGGCGCCCAGTTTCCAGACCCTCCCCATGGCGTGTTCGCCGCGCGTTCGTCCAGAAAACTGCACAGGGTGTAACGCAAAGCCATGCGCTCGGCGTGTGGGCGGGCCAGTTGCTCCAGTCGTTGTTCGATGGCAATGAGTGCCTGGCGCCAGGTTTCTGAAAGCGATTTCAGATGCTGGACATTGGGCATTTGACCCACGGCGCAGGCCATACGAAGCAGCCCGCTGCAGGTGTTGATCACTGGGTTTTCGCTCAATGGCGTGTGCTTTTCGTACTGATCAAGCAAGGCTTCGAATTGATCAAACCCTTTGGACATGTTGGGCAAAACCACTGGATCCATGTTGATCGGCTGCGTGCCTGCCATGCGGCCAAGGTTGGGCTTGATGATCGTTCGTTCTATTCCCAGTGCTGAAAACGGATCGTTTGGGTTCATTGCAACAAGCCCTCTTCCTTGCGGACTGCCCACAACTCAAACCGCAATTCAGGCAGGTCGCCTACGTGGTGAATAGCCAGGTGGCCAGTCTGCTCCAACATTTTCCACAGTGGTTCGGCCCGGGTTTCCAGTTGAAAATAAATGTGGTCCGCATAAAAGGGCAATGCAGCCGGCGCTTGCTTGACTGGTTTGAGTCGCACACCAGGCAGGTTCAGGTTGACCAAATCGCGCAGTTTTTCCACTGGTCCGATTTTCACCGTGCTTGGAAACTGGCGAATCACGAGTTCCTCGGGCGCTTGGGCATGGACAGTCAAGTAAAAATGAGCGGCGCCAAGCAAGGTCTTGTCCAGAACTTGCCCCACATGAATGCCTGCGCCTTTTGGGTTCAATGGAATTTGTATGGCATGTTGGTCGTGAGTGCCAGCCAGGCTATTTCGAATCGCTTCAAACACAAGTGCAAAGGTGTGTTGAAGGTCGTCGTGATCGTAGCCGGGTTCAAAGTCTGCGGCGGTGTCTTGCCCGTACAGGTTGACCGCACCCAGACAAACCAGCATGGCACGGTAGGCCAATTCGGGGTGCATTGGCTTTAAGCCAAGCAAATGCATGATGACGAGCCTTTGCTGAATACAGCCCTGAAGCAGCAAAAAATCGCCAATTTCAGATGTGTTGTGGCTTCCCTTTCGGATTCTGCGCAAGCGCAGTTGATCGATTTTATTGTTCAGCAATGCCAGGGTGGCGTTCAAAACGCGTGAAATTTTGTTGTTGGTGACTGCGCACAGGCAGGGCTCAATGAACATGGGGTCGATTTTGGCAGCTTGGCCTTTTTCCGGCTGCAGCCGGCACACACTCATATGCAGTTTCCCCTCCAGGGCATCCTCGCCCACCTCGAAATGGGTATTTAACCGAGCAATCTCCACCGCTTGGGCTGGCGCTTGCGCATCGTTGATGTCAGGCAATTCAATCGTGTCGCCAAGCCATTTGGTGCGTGTTTGTGTTGCAGGGGTTTCTTCGGGGTTGCTCCACGCCGTGTGTTGCGCGCTCCAGTGTGGTTGTTGGACACACAGCGAAATCAGGGTGGTCTGTTCGACTTCGGGGATGTCAATGCAGGCTGGCGCAGGGTCTTGCTCTGGAATGTTGAAGTGGGTTCCGTCTTGGAAATATCCAGAGGCCTTAAGAATTGAAATCTTTCCAGCCTTGAGTAAATCGGGATCCAATTCCAGGTGACTAAATCCATAGCAATACGCATGGTGATCACGTGTGCGCACCTCCAGGGCCTGCTCGAAATGGCGTTGCTGTTGCTGAAAATGCTGTGGTTGAAGAAAAAGGCCTTCTGACCAAATCACTCGGTTGTTTTTAGTCATAACGGGGGATGGTTTCACTCTTGTTTAGCAACGGTGTATCACTCGTTGAACGATTTTTTTCAAACGGATTAGACTCGGCACCCAAGTCGCGAAAAATGCTAGCACGAGGTTTTTCAGGGTGATTTTTTTGTGTTGTCGGTACCTATATCGGAGTAGCTATGTTGAAAAAAGGCGTTGTTCAGTGTGTGTGCATGGCCTTTGGCTTTTTGGCCATGGGCAACACAGCCCATGCGGAAGTTTCAGTGGTGAATTTGGGAAGCACAGTTCCAGCGGTTGAGCAGGTGAAGGAGGGGCTTTTCCCCGAAGAAGCTTGTGAGCAACTGCGTGAAAACGGCTTTAAATGCATGGGGTTCAAGCCAGCCGTGCGTTTCTCGATTTCCAATGCACATTTTGATTTGGGCTCGTCTGAGTTACCTGTTGCGTTGAAAAAGCAACTGGATGTGTTCGCGCAGGTGTTGTCTGCCCGCACCCATGTGGATCAGCCTGTGCTGATTACAGGGCACGCTGATGCAAGTGGAACTCCCGTTCTGAACAAAGCCTTGTCTGCAGAGCGTGCGGCTGCTGTTCGTGACTACCTGGTGGCCAAAGGCGTCGCGCCTGCATTGCTTCGTGTCAGTGGCAAAGGTGATCAAAATCTCGCGGATTCCAACAACCCCTTCTCGTCAGCCAATCGACGTGTAGAAATTGGTCGTTTGCCTTGATTGCGCGGTGATTTCACTATGAACAGACTCATCCAGCTCAGTGGTTCAGCGCCTTTAAGCGAGCTGTATTTCCGCAGCATTCAAATTCAGGAGGCTTTGTCTGAGCTCAGTTCTGCCTCGTTACAGGTCGAGTCAGACAGCGCTGTACTCAATGCCGATGAGTTTCTGGGTCAAAGCGTGTGTGTGGCGTTTGAGACCCGGGATCATTCCTTGAGGTATTTCGATGCTGTCGTGGTGGGCATGCAGCAGCTGTCCATGGGCAGTGGCGGTCGTTGCACCTATGTACTCGAATTGCGCTCTTGGGCCTGGATTCTGGGTAAAAATCAGGAATTTCGGGTGTATCAACACAAAACTGTCACCGATATTCTGGCGGATATTCTTCAGCGCCATTCGCACGAGGCGATTCGTTACGTGGATCGAACCACAGGTCCCAAAAGGGTGTGGGAATACATCGTTCAGTTTGGTGAAAGCGATTTGCACTTTGTGCGCCGAATTCTGGAACAGGAAGGCATCTATTTCTTTTTCGAACATTCAGAGAATCAACATCAAATGGTGCTGGTCGATAGCCACAGCGCGCATGCGGCGTTTCCGCTGTATGTGGAACTGATTCACGACCCGGTCAGCCCAACTGCACGACTGACCGACCAGGAAAAAGTCGACCGCCTGTCTGTTCGAAAGGCCATCGAACCGGCTAGGCATGCTCATACCGATTACAACTTCACCACGCCTTTGGCCTCTTTGTTGTCAAAAAGTGCAGGTGAACAATCCTTGTACAACCGGGGTCAGGAAATTTTTGAATATCCTGGCGAGTTCGAGGATACGGCACACGGCGAGCGTTACAGTCGTTTTCGCCAACAAGAGGTGGCTGCGCGTCAAGAGGTCTTTCATGGCACATCGTCTGCGAGGGGCGTCGCAGTGGGGCATTGGGTCAATATTGCTTGCAAAGACAACCCGGCCTTGGCCAGAAAACTACTCATCACTCACACGCATGTGTCCATACATGAGGCTGAACCCGAGGCCCAAGGCAATGTGCAGTCCAGCTTCGATTGTGCCTTCGAGGCGATTGATCTGAATGTGCCTTTCCGTGCTGAGCGTAAAACCCGCAAGCCATTGGCTCGTGGCCCTTTGCCCGCTGTGGTGGTTGGTCCGGATGGTCGGGAAATTTACACCGATGAATATGGCCGCGTGAAAATACAGTTTCATTGGGATCGCCATGGCAAGATGAACGAATACAGTTCTTGCTGGGTTCGGGTGGCCACCTCGTCCGCTGGCAAAGGCTGGGGTTTCATTTCCATACCCAGAATTGGTCAGGAAGTGGTGGTGTCTTTCGAAGACGGCGACCCTGACCGGCCATTGGTCACGGGCATGGCCTACAACGCCGAACAGGTGGTGCCATATCCCTTGCCTGAGCATAAAACGGTGTCGGGCTGGCGCACACGTTCCTCCGAGCAGGGTAGTTCAAGCAATTTCAATGAATTGCGCTTTGAGGACTTGAAAGGTCAAGAGTATGTGTGGTTTCAAGCTGAGAGGGATTACTTCGGCTTGATCAAGAAAGACAGCAAAGAGGAAATTGGTGCCAATGCACACCGATTGATTCACGGCAATTTGATTGAAGAAATCAAACAAGATGTCGCCAGAACCGTGTTGGGTAAACTCAGCCAACAAATCGAGCAGGCCATGCACTTGACTGTCAATGACGATGCTTTGGTTCAAGTGCAGGGGCTTTTGTCGGTACTGAATCGCGGGCAAATCGCTGTCAGCACAGCCGGCCAGTGCTCTGTGAAATCGGAGGGCAACACGGACGTGTTTGCGCAAGGAAGCATGAGTTTAAGCACTCAGTCGCAAGGACACATCAAAGCGGGTGCTGGTTTGAAACTGACAGCGGGCTCTTCCTTGTCATTGAATGTCGGTTCCACCTCGATCGTGTTGTCGGCATCCGGCATCTCGATCAGTGGCCCTGTGTCGGTTGCCAGTGGCGGCGGGGGCGGCAATGCAAGCGCAGCAACCACCACGCCAGCGGAGCCTACTGTGTCTCCTGACCCAGTGTCACCCCCGGTGGATCCAATTCCATGATTGGGGGAAAGTGATGCTCACGGTCTACGGTGTGGTGCGTTCTGATTTGTTGCTGGGTGTCAAAGAGCTGGTTCGCATTCCCGCTTCAGTGGCGAGCGGTGCAGGTGGGCATGTTGTGGCCGATACAGATGTCAGCGTGGTGGTGTTGGCTGACAATGCGCTTGCCGACAGCAGCGTTTGGCCTTGGCGTCAAAAGTCTCAAGGCTATGTTGTGGCTTCCTCCGCCCACGAGCCCACATTGAAAAGCCACTTGCGTGGTCTGCGGCGTTTGCAAGACGACGATGGCCGTTGGAGAGCATGGCCCTGGTTTGATCCCCGCTATTTGCGATTGGCACTTTGCGCCCTGGAGGGCCAGGCTTTAAAAGCCTTGTTTGGGCCTGTCGCCTGTTTTGGCTTGTTGCATGAAGGCGTGCTTGAGTTGATCGAGCTGGATGGGCAACTCGCCCGGTTTAAAAGTGTGTCTTGATGAGCAGTTCAAAGCTTTCAAACGCATTTTCCGCTCAGGCCGGGTTGGACCATCAGGCGCGTTTACTCCGATTGATTGACGGGTGCGTTTCAAGCTGGCCGTTCAAGGGCTTTGCCGATGCACATAGTTTTCTTGAGCATGCGTTAAGCGAACTGCATCGCATGGGTATTCAGGGGGCTTACGCACAAGCGTGTGGGGTGCGCGCGCTGCTTGCTTTGGGTCAATCCCTTGCGCAAGGGGATCACGTCGATTTGGTGGGTCAGGCATTGGATCTAAATGTGTCCCCCAATGATTTTGCACAACTGCACCTTACTTTTTCACATCTGGGACTGGCCGGGCAGGTGTGGCTCGAAGACGAGGCAGAGCTTGATGTTTTGGATTGCCTTCGTCTTCGCCAGCCCTTGTTCAATTGGCAACCCGGGCAGGGTGAGGTGCGTTCATTGATGGGTTCTGAGGATTCGTCAAGTGTTGTAGTCGCTTGCGATCACCTTGGAGTGAAAGGCTCCTTCGTGTCTGTCGAAGCACATTGCTCTTGGTTGCTTGAACATCAGGCGTGGTGTGAATCTCGTTCGGGTGTTGTGAAGCAGGTTTCAACAGTTGCTGACATACAAGAATTCATCGCTGCATGTTGCCAAGGCCTTTTGCCTGAGAGTGAGTGCAAGCCAATGTTGTCTGCGGTTTTTGAGCAGGTGCGTGTCAGTGCCCAGATTCACCATCGGTTCGTGAGGCAAGCCGATTACGCCTTGTTGGATGCACGCGTATATGAATGCCAACAACCACTCGCATTGTGTCTCTCAGATTCTTCTGTGCAGGCACAGTCGCAGGCGTGGCGGGCAATCGCCGGCATTGAGAGCTTTATTCTGAAAGGCAACGCGCCCTTGCTCAATGGTGCATGGTCATTCAAAGGAGGGTGGCAAGGCCGAGATGAAAGTCTCTGTTTTGCCGGGCAAGGCTCTCTGGAGCTCGTGCTGCCAGTGGAGCAATTGGAACTTCATTTCAACGTCAATGTCGGTGGCGTGTGGTCACAATGCACTGTGCGGCCCACCGCATCTTTAAAAATGGACTGTGACATCGATTTTGCTGTGCCCGACGGTCAGTTGCAGGCGGGCAAGCCCTTGTGGGAGGAGTCCCGCAGCCAGGCCCTTGTGATTCAGTGCATGTCCGTCTTGACCGTGGGCGGTGCCGTGCTCAATCCTTGTCCCCCGGTGTTGGGTGAGCTTGCTTTAACGGCCTCTTTGGGCATCGATCCCAAAACCGGGGAACTGGATATGAACATCTCCTTGAGCCATTCGGACTTGATCATGCAAACCGTATCATTGGCTCCCGCACTAGGGTCTGTTCAACGTTTTACACCCCTGGTCAAAGCCCGGAAGCTTCAGCAATGGAGTGCTCGACATGGATAAAACCTTGACGCTAAGAGCGCATGTTGAAGGCGCTGACGCCATGTTGTGTCTGAATCGTTTGCCCTTGGCTCGGATTCGGGATGGCCAAGAGCTCAAGCTGGCGGTTCATGAATATTTGATGGCGGGCGAGAATCAGATCGAACTGCAATCTTTAGCCAAAGTGGACATGTGTGCGCATGCAATTCGTGCGCAATTGAACATTGAAATTCAAAAAGATCGCGGATCCAAAGTGATCACGACCCCCACGTCTTTACACACTGTAGAGCAGCTGATCCAACCACGGGAGCGATTACCCCAGCAACAAATTCTGAACGCTTTGGTGAGTTTGCCTGTGAAGTTTCCCCGGTGGCGTTTCTTCGATTTGATGGACGCTTTTGCGGAACACAACGACAAACTTCGCCTGGAAGATTTTGTGAGCGATTTACTGGGTTCGATCGAGAAAAAGCGGGTCATGGAAATCACACCTCTGTTCATTGCAAGAAACAAAGAGCTGGCATTGGCTTATGGTCTGGATGCATCGGTGCTGCACCGTTTGTTCTGCGATTCATTGTTGTTCAACGTTGAGTCCGGCAGCCTGGCAGCCGGCTGTAGCGACCCCGAGCAGTGGCAGTTCCGGCGGGTTGGACAGTCTTCGATGTACGCCTTGTTGAATCAAGACCATGAGCCCTTGTTTCAGTTCCACGACCCTGAAAGCAACACTGTTCATCGATGGCCGATGTTGGTCGCCGTGTTGACCGGTGACGTGTTTGTCATTCGTTAAAGGGGGCAATGTGGCCAGTAATCTTGAACTTCAATTGTTGGGTGATTCCCCCTCGTCATGGAGCGTGCCGCTCTCGGGCGGGCTTATCGGACGTGCTGCGCATTGTGACTGGGTCGTTCCTGATCCCCAGAGGCTGGTGTCTCGGGAGCATGCGCGCCTTCACTGGCAAGAAGGGCGTTGTTATTGGGTAGATCTTGGCACCAATTCAAGTGCAATCAATGGCAAACCCATGCCTGCCCAAGAGGCCGTGCTGTTGAATGTCGGGGATCGCTTAAGGGTGGGCGGACTCGACATGGTGGTGGCGCAGGCCAGCACGCAATGGTCAGTGCTGGATGAGTACTTGCCAGAGAAAAAATGCATTGAGCCCAATGCGTTCAACCTGGGGTTGGAGTTTTCTGAGGCAAAGCCTTCCAGCATTGACGATCTGTTGGCTGGTCTTGGAGGTGAGTCAGCTGCGCCAAGCCTAGAGCCTGAAAACATGCCTACACCTGTGTTGGCTCAGCGTATGTACGTCGGTTCGCAAAACAAATCTCGTCAGGCCCAACAATCTCATGAGGCTGCGCTGCAACCCAGTCAGAGCGCAGAGCGTGAGTTGCTGAAGCTGTGCATCGAGGGTTGTATGAATCTTCTCAGGTTGCGGCGTTTCTACCGCCAGGAATGGTCTGGGGAATTCACCAGTCTGTCACCGACAGCCAACAATCCATTGAAAACTTGCGGGTCAGCGCACGAGGCTCTGGCTCTTTTGCTGTCAGACGGGGCCCGTGGATACTTGCCTGCGGCGCAAGCCATTGAGCAGGCCTTTAAAGATCTGCAGGACCACCAACAGCGAAGTCTTGAGCAGTCGCAGCAGGTGCTTGCCCAACTTGAGCAACAACTGTCACCCACTGAAATTGAGAAACACGTTCCAACTAAAATTAGCGGGCTGCTTGGCAGCCAAAACGCCAGGAAAGCCGCTTTGTGGGATGAGTATTGTGCGCGACACGAGGCGTTGAAACGACAATGGAGTTGACGGTTCAGCTACATGAAAGCTTCGACCCCTTGCGTGTTCAGGTGTTGTCGCGAAGTGAGCAAGGGCATCGCGATGAAAATCAGGACGCGCTGGGGCACTTGAGCCTGGGGTCGTGGTGGTGCGCGGTGTTGGCTGATGGTGCTGGCGGGCACGAGGGCGGCGGTGTGGCATCTGGTCTCGCCGTGTCTTCTATTCTGGATTCATTTCGGCACTGTGCGATGCCCTGCGCAGCGCAATTGGAAGCCTGGGTGCGGGCGGCCAATGAGAATCTTCTTCGGGAGCAGCAGAAGCGAAGCGAGCTGGCAGACATGCACACCACCTTGGTCGTCTGTTTGGTTAATCAACGCACACGCAGCGCGGTGTGGGCACACGTGGGTGATTCACGCATCTATCATTTTCATCATGAACGCTGCTTGTCCAGAACCCGAGACCATAGTATTGCGCAGTGGGTGGCCGACCACAAACCCAACAACAACATTCCAGCCCGCAACGCCTTGTACACCGCATTGGGAGAGCCCCAAGAGGCGCTGCAAGTGAGCATTTCATCGCCGGTTTTATTGCAAGCCGGGGATTGGTTGTTGCTGTGCTCCGATGGTCTCTGGGAACACTTCAACGATGATGAACTGGGGTTGCTTGGTCATCAGCTTCGAGGTCAATCCATGTATACCGCCCATCTTCATGAATTGGCCCTATTCAGGGCGAAGGGTCGTTCAGACAACTTGAGCAGTTTGTCTTTGTTTCTGGATTCCTCTGATTAATGCGCGTTGTCGTGGGTGGGGATCCTTCTGCCGGGGGATACAACTCAATTGATGCCTTTTTGCACTTGCTTGAATTGATGGTTCAATCCGGTTCGCCATAATCCTTGACCGGTTTCTTCCATGATTGTTGTTCGTCGAATTTGTTTGTGTCTTGCACTGATGTGGTTGTTGCCATCTCACGCTCAGGTCAGCACCCCAGCTCCATTTTTAAACGTAACTCCGGATGCTCCACTTCGAGAGGAAGCAGAACCGTCGAGTGTGGATAAAAAAGCCCACGACCAAGCTGCACCCGAGATGGCCAAGCCGCTTGCGGAGGTGTCGATCAACGTTAGCCGTTTTGATTTGACGGGAGTAGACGCAAAAACTGCGAAAAAGCTGCAGGCGCGCCTTCGACCTTATGTCGGGGAGGGAAAGTCATTTGAAGACCTCAGCAATGCGGCCCAGGTGGTCACTGCGTACATGCAAAGTGAGGTTGGCTATTACTTGGCTTACGCCTATTTGCCTGCCCAGAACATCACGCAAGGCGTAGTCCGAATTGAAGTTTTGCCCGGTATTCTTGAGGCGGTGGAGGTGAACTGGCCCGACGATCTGCGCGTTAATCGGGAGGTCATTGAGGCCCATCTTCGCGCGCTCAAACCCGGCACAATCATCAAGGTGTCCGATGTTGAGCGTGTTGTGTTTTTACTCAACGACTTGCGTGGCATTCGCATGACCTTTGCGATCAAGCCAGGCAAGCTTCCGGGTCAGGCCATTCTGGTGGCTTCGCCCGTCAATGACAGGGCTGTGGTTGGAAGCGTCGGTGTCGATGCAAACGGGTCCCGGTTTGCTGGAACGTATCGAGGCATCGTCTCAGCGTCGATTGAAAGCCCGCTCGGCCTTGGTGACTCATTGTCGTTCAGTCACCTGAAGTCTGAAACAGGTGGACTTGATTTCACGCTGCTCGGCTACACCGTGCCCATCGGCGCAGATGGGCTGAAGGTGGGTGCCAATTTCTCGACTGTAAATTACAAACTCAATTCGAATGATTTTCCGTTGGAGCTAAACGGTGACGCTCAATCGCTTGGCGTGTTTGCGTTATACCCGTTGGTCCGCTCCCGCAACCTGAATGTGTTTGCGTTGGCAGGTGTAGATCAAAAGAAGTTCATCGACCGTCAAACCTTGGCTGGTCTAGAAACCAGCAAAGATATCGATGCTTTTCGTTTGGCGCTTAACGGTGACGCACGTGATGGCTTCGGCGGTGGTGGCCTCACTTTCTTTAGCTTGGCCGGCGAAGAAACCAAGGTGTATTACCCGGGCGGTCGCCCTTTTGGGCTGGATGATGAGGCCAACGCAATGCGTGTGAATTATTCAATCGGGCGGCTTCAGTCCGTGGTGCCTGGCCGGTTCATGTTGTGGACTTACGCACGTGGTCAACAGGCCTTGGACAACCTAGATAGTTCCGAGCAGTGTTCGCTTGGTGGTGCAAACGCAGTTCGCGCATTCGCACAAGGTGAAACCTCTGGCGACAGTTGTGACCTGTTCACCATTGAGGCGCGCTACATTGCACCCGAGGCTTGGTTGGTACTTACTGTTATTGGGACTGATTTGGGGGCAGCGCGCGTTGCTCACTGTCACCGCGGGTCGCCCGGCAAACAGCTTCTCGACAGATGGTGCAGACGTGTCCGCCTTTTCACAGCGGCTGTGCAGGGCGCATGCCAATCTGCTTGAAGGCTTCCCTTACCTGGCCGTGCCTTTGCTGCTGGCCTTGGCGACCGGCAACGCACAAATCACGGATGGATTGGCTTGTGTATTGCTTGGCGCTCGCGTGTTGCAATCCACTGTGCACCTGTTTTCAGTGTCGGTGATTGCGGTTCAATTGAGGTTTGCTTTCTTTTTGGTGCAGTGGGGCATTGCGGTGTACTGGGTGTACAGCTTCCTGACCATGGGTAGTTAGGGACATCCAGTGTAGCCAAAGCGGGGTCGGCTCAAGCATACTTCGCTTTGAAATTTTATCGCATCAGGAGTAAACACCATGAAAACCAAAGCAGTGTTGTCTGCGGACGACGTACAAACCATTCTGACAGCGGCCCGTGCGGAAGCCGACAAGAACAGCTGGGGCGTCACCATTGCAGTGGCCGACGATGGCGGCCACCTGTTGGGCATGCTCCGTCTGGACGCCGCGCCGCCCATGAGTGCATACATTGGCCCAGCCAAGGCAAACACGGCCGCTTTGGGTCGCCGTGAAAGCAAGTTGCTCGAAGAAGTGATCAACAACGGTCGCACTTCGTTCTTGTCGGTGCCCAAGCTTGAAGGCATGCTGGAAGGCGGTGTGCCAATCATGGTGGATGGCCAGTGTATTGGCGCGGTGGGTGTGTCTGGTGTGAAATCGGATCAAGATGCGCAAATCGCACGCGCCGGTATTGCAGCGCTGAAAATATAACCGGCACAGTGCCCGGAAAGAACCCCGCCCAGAGCGGGGTTTTTTATTGATTGAGGCGCTTTCAAGGGCAATTTATTCGCGTGGTCGTCTAAAATCGAAAGACCAATTCGACAAGGTGGAGCCCAATGAGTGATCAAATCAACCCAGCGACCAACCCTGAAGACGCCAACCGCACCATCGTGCTGATTGCCTATGTGTTGGGGGCCGTGGGTATTTTCACGGCCTTCATTCCTATTCTGATTGCCTTGATTATCTGTTATGTCAAGCGTGGGGAATCGATCGGGACGATTTACTACAGCCACTATGACTGGTTGATCTCAACATTCTGGATAGGTGCATTCTGGTTCGTGGTGTCGATGATCACCATGTTTGCCTTTGGTTTCGGAATGATTGTTTATTTCCTGCTCAGCCTGTGGTTGCTATATCGGTTTGTGAAAGGTCTTCTTCGTTTCAGTGAAAGGAAAGCGGTTGTTTAATGCCTTCACCGCCATGCGTGTTGGCGCTTTTGCAGTGACATTGGCAGTGTTACAAGCCTGTGCCAGCGTATCGGACACTGGCGCTGACTCTTTGGTGTTGGATGATGGCACAGTGTTTGTGGGTGAGGCTACGGACCAAGGCGTGGTGCAGCAAGCCCTGCTGGCCCAGTTCAAGGAGTGGCGCGGCACGCCTTATCGTTTGGGTGGAAACAGCAGGGCCGGAATAGATTGCTCCGCCTTTGTGCAACAGACCATGGCCACGCGTTTCAACATGTCGGTGCCGCGCACCACCGCTGAGCAAGTTCGAATTGGCGTCGAGGTTGATCGGCGCGAAATTCAGGTGGGCGACCTCGTGTTTTTCCGAACAGGTTATTCAACACGCCATGTGGGGTTTTATCTGGGCAGTGGGCGTTTCTTGCACGCGTCAACCAAAGTGGGTGTAACTATTAACAATCTGGATGATCTGTATTGGCGAAAAACCTTTTGGAAGGTGCGCCGGGTGATGTAACTCCTGATGTGCCGGGGGAACCCATTTTGGGGTGAGGCAAGTTTCTTTTTCTCAACCTGTTTTCAACTTTGTAGTTTTCTTGGTTCCCAATGTCGGGTTAACCAATAGAGGAAACTGCCATGTCAATAGTCCTGTCCCAGTCAGACAATATCCCTAACAAGTCTTTGCAGAAGTTTATTCAAGAAACGACCGAATTGTTGAAGCTTAGTATGGTTCAAGGCATGAATGCGAGTATGGCTCCTGCCCGGTACAAAGCGAAGTTTAGCGAGTTGAAAGTCGGGGGCAAGAAGAAAAGGCAGCGTCCCTTCTGTTGCGCAACTGGCTGCAGCGCGTCTTCAGGCGGTGAGTGAGGACAAGCGCAAGGTGGCGCGCTTGTCTTTAGGTGCTGATTTTGAAATTACACGGGCCATTCGTGGGCGCGGTATCAATATGGAATCGGCCAAGCCTGTGTTGGAACAGGTTGACTTGAAACAGCAGTTTGCCTACATCAACGACACCACATTCAGTGAGAAGGCCATGGACTCGATGGTGTTGGAGCTAGGCTCGATTGAATTGGCTTCACCGGCTTTAACGCGAAAGGCTTTGCTTGAACACGAGCTTAAAAACATTGAGTTGAAAGTGGGTGGGTTGCCACCAAACTGGCTTCGGGATTTTTTTGCGAGAATTGAAAAAGACGAGCCGAAAAAACCAATTGTCTTGAATAAGGGGTTGCATTTTCGTGTTCATGAAGTGCGTTGCGTGAAGGAAACGCCCCCTGCTTGGGCGGGTAGCGATGAAATTTCATGGGGCGGGGCGACTGTTGATGACAAAGGCAATGCGGCAAAAATCAATGAAAAGTTTGTCCGTGGTGATTTCGACAGCGGCGAGCGAAAGGCATATAACCCGCCTGAAGTGATTCGAACTTTCGCCCTTGATGCCAAGTATCCGAAAGATTTCATGGTCACTTTGTCTTTGGCGGAAAAAGATGGAGGTGGTTTATCCAAATTCATCGAAGAGCTTTACCAGGCAATTAAGGCGGAGCTTCAAGTGATTTTGACCGCTTTGGGGGCGGCTGCAGGTGCCGCAATAGGTGCAGGTATTGGTGGTTCGGTCGGAACTGCAATTGGTGGACCTTTGGGTACCATCATAGGGATTGCGGCCGGAGCGGTTTTAGGAGCCTTGGTTGGTTGGCTGGTTGGTGTGTTGAAAGACGATATTTTCAGTCCACAGGCATCTTCTCTGCACTTGCCCGATGGAGCCGCCACTTTTGCTGGTGGTGCTTTGACTTCGCCCAAGGCTTCTTTCAATTTTCGCGATCACGGGGGGCACTACCGCGTGGTTTACGATTGGCACTTGACACGCTAGATTCCTCACACTATCTCCATAAAAAAGCCCACCGGATTGGTGGGCTTTCCAGTGGCTTTAAAATGATCAGCGTTGATTGGACAGCGCTTCGATTCGTTGTTCAATGGGTGGGTGGCTGCTGAACAAGGCCATGACCCCACCTTTGCCAGAAATGCCGGAAGCTGCCATTTGACCTGGCAACTCGCCGGCTTGCAAACCGCCCAATCGTTTCAAGGCGGAAATCATGGGCTGGCGTGATCCCATCAGGTGTGCAGCACCTGCATCGGCGCGGAATTCACGCTGACGAGAGAAGTACATCACGATGATGGAGGCAAGGATACCCAGCGTGATTTCCATCACGATCACGGTGATGAAGTAGCCCATGCCAGTGCCGCTGGATTCTTCATTGTCTTTGCGCAGAAACTGGTCCACGAAAAAACCCACCACTCGGGCCAGGAAGAACACGAATGTGTTGACCACGCCCTGAATCAGGGTCAGTGTGACCATGTCGCCGTTGGCCACGTGTGCAACTTCGTGTGCAAGCACGGCTTCGGCCTCTTCACGGCTCATGGATTGCAGCAAGCCTGTGCTGACTGCCACCAGTGAATTCGATTTGCTTGGCCCGGTTGCGAACGCGTTGGGTGCGCCTTCGTAAATGGCCACTTCGGGCATGGGAATGTTGGCTTTTCTGGCCAGGCGGTCAACCGTTTGAAACAACCACTGCTCGGTCGGGTTGCGAGGTTGCTCAATCACTTGCGCGCCAGTGCTCCATTTGGCGATTTTTTTACTGATCAGCAAGCTGATGAACGAGCCGCCAAAACCCAGCACCGCACTGAAGGCCAGTAACATGGTCAAATTCAGCTCGCCACCCGCCATGAACCTGTTCAAGCCGAGAACGTGAACAGTGATGCCCAGAACCACCATGATGGCAATGTTGGTGGCCAGAAATAAAACGATGCGTTTCATATTGCGTAATTTCCTAGGTTTTTCGGATTAAGACGCTTGAAGTGTAAAGCGGTTCAATGTCAGAATAAATAGAATATTTTTTGAGTTTATGTTCGATAAAATCGAAGCAAGAGCGACAAAAGGCGAGTATGAAGCTCAATGATTTGAACTTTCACCACCTGCGGTATTTTTGGATGGTGGCCAACACGGGAAGCTTGACCGCAGCCGCCGAGCGTTTGGGTTTGCGAGCGCAAACCCTGTCGAGCCAGATCGCCCAGTTGGAGCAATCGCTTGGGCGCTCACTGTTTCAGCCCGTTGGCCGTGGCCTTGGTTTGACCGAGGCGGGTCGAATGGCCCTGCGTTACGCTGATCAAATTTTTCAGCTGGGCGAGCAATTGACTGAAAGTTTGGGCGATGAGCAACTCGATTACACATTGCGCCTGTCGGTGGGTATCGCCGATGCCCTGCCTAAAACCGTGTCGTTTCACATGATAGAACCGATTCTGGATATGCAAAGACCGGTTCGGCTGGTGTGTAGCGAGGGGCGTTTCGAAACCCTCTGTTCCGATCTGGTTCAGCACAGTGTGGATTTGATTTTGGCAGAGCGGCCAGGTGGGCAGGGCACCACGCATTTGAAGGTCACCAAGCTGTTGAGTTATCCGGTTCGTGTGTTCGGGCATGCAAAACTGGCTGAGCGATATCAAGGGGACTTTCCCGACAGCCTTCATCGGGCACCTTTTCTGATGCCTTCCCGGAACAACACCCTGCGCCCCAAGCTTGAGCACTGGTTGGAAACGCTGGGGGTGGAGGTGAATGTGGTGGGGGAATTCGAAGACCTGGGTTTGCTCGAAACCTTTGGTCGGGGTGGTTTGGGGCTGTTTGCGATGCCAGGCTTGTTGATTGAAGACGTGGTGCGCGATGATTCCGTGCGCCATTTTGGCGATGCGCAAGGTGTAACAGAAGACTACTTCGCCTTCACTCACCCCAGAAACCTGGACCACCCGGCGATCAAATTGCTTTTTTCTCAAGGTCAATGACAAACCAAGGCAGGTCGGGGGCGCGCAAACCCTGATCGTAGTGGGCAAGCCCCTTGCAGTACACTTCGGTTTTCTCGTCTGCAAAGGCTAATGGTTCATGTTCTTGCGCATCGTTGCAGTGATTTTTCCTATTTTTGCGATCGTGGCGATCGGCTATTGGTATGGGCGGGTTAAAAAGCCCGACATGCGTTTTGCCAATCAATTGAACATGGAAATTTTTGTACCCGCCCTGGTGTTTTCAGCCTTGGCGAGTAAGTCTTTTGACATTCAAACCTACTGGTTATTGGCTGTGGGTGCGGCAGTGGTGGTGTTTGGCTCGGGCTTGTTGGCTTGGCCCGTGGCGCGGTGGTTGAAGGTAGACAGTCGAACGTTCGTACCACCCATGATGTTCAACAATTGCGGCAACATGGGGCTGCCATTGGCTATTCTGGCTTTTGGAGAGCAGGCTTTGCCGGCGGCCGTGATGTTGTTTTTGGTCAGCAACACCCTGCATTACTCGGTAGGCACCTGGATGATGAGTCCCAACGCACGGGTTCTGCACCTGTGGAAGGAGCCGGTCATTGCTGCTTCCATTGCCGGTTTGCTGGTGAGCTTGCTGGGCATTCAGGTGTGGGAGCCTTTGTACTTCGCCATTGACATGACGGGCGATGTCTCCATTCCTTTGTTGTTGTTTTCATTGGGCGTGCGTTTAACCCAAGCTGATTTCTCTGACCTGCGGCTGGGCGTGATCGGTGGCATTGTTTGCCCACTGACCGGCTTGATTTTTGCCGGCCTTTGCGTGTGGTTGTTGCCCTTGACACAGGAACACGCCGCCATGTTGATTGTGTTTGGTGCTTTGCCGCCAGCGGTGTTGAATTTTGTGTTTTCTGAAAAATACGGTCAACAGCCGCAGCGCGTGGCTTCACTGGTGATGGTTGGCAACCTCATGAGTCTCGTGTTTGTGTCGATTGCTTTGTATTTTGTGCTTTGAGTCGCTGGGCAACTCCACCCAAACGCGGCCTGGTTGGGGCAGGCGAATTCGCGCCTGCTCCAGCAGGCCGGGGTACTCGCTCAAGCGAATGTAGACCTGGTTTTCCGGCTCCTGGCTCAACAGGTGTGCCAAGGTTTTGCCGGTGTTCATGCCCAGGGCCGTGAATTGAGGGCTGCTCACCCACAGGCCCAAGGGCAGGCGCTCCAAGCCATCCAGAACAGCCACCGTTTGAATTTGATCGAACGCACTCAATTTCAATGCTACGTAAGCCCCATTGGGGTCGTTGGGCACCAGGTTCACCCCCTGTAACTGGCCTTTCAATGTCAATGGCGGCAGGGCTTCAAGCAACGCGATTTCAATCACATTGCCCTGCAGCTGAACCGCGGGGCGATCAATGGTGAGCAGGTCGTCCAGTTCAAGACCGAGAAAATCCATGGTGTTGCTCATGGGGATGCCGAAGACGGACACGCTGCGCGGATTGAATTGCAGTTTTTCTTTGGTGTCGGAAATGAGCAGTTGGCCCGTCAGCCTGACCGGCACCCAAAACAGGGAAATACCAAAAAAACTGGGCTTGGCTTTCAGTTTTAAGGTGATTTGTTCAGCCTCGATGATGGGTTCCACCTTGGCGACCGGGCTTGCGTCATAAGCAAAGAGCACTTTGTTCATGAAAACGGCCAAGGCTTGTTCACTGATGCCAATGTCAGCGACCGCCACTTCCTGTTCACTCGCGGGTAGATCGGACAGCCGGGTCGAATTCGTGGTGGCCAGCAGTTTCTCAATCTGAATTTCAACGCCCTCTTTGGTTTCCATGCTGGCGTGGTGAACCGCCAACGTCACTTCGGGTCCGTCTTCCATGGCCGCAGGCAGATGGGTTTGAAGTTTTTCCAATTCAGAGGCACCCCTGTTCAGCAGGGCTTGCTGCGATTCGTTTAAAGTGCCCTCGCGCGCGCTGATCCACAATGCGCCATCCTGGCGCAGCCACAGCAGGCTGGTCTGTAATACCTGAGCCACGTCGTGCAAGGGCACTGACAAGCTGCCGCTGGCTGAGCCTGTCAGCAAGGCGGGTTTGCCTGAAAGGCGAACACCTGCAGCGTTGATCTGTCCGCCGGAGGTGTACATGAAGCTGTCGGGGCAGGTTTGCCTGCAAAAGTCGATTGGTTGTTTGGGGCCACGCGCCATGCGGAGTTCAACATGGCCTGCGCCCAAGCTGACATCGGCAAGACTGAATTGCAGGCGGGGTGCAGGAATCAGCGGTTGTATGCGCAGCACCATGCCCTGGCCTTCCAGTGATACGGCTTTGGACGGCATGTTGACCAGCGATTGCAATTGGATGTTGGTCGCCAATAGCGCCTTGTAAATCGGAATGCCAGCCACTTTCATGGAGTTGGGGGTTAAGCTGATTTCAAGGTCGCTGGACACTTTTGGGGTGCCTTGCATGGAAAAAGGCACCCAAAAACCCAGTCGGCGAATTCCGCCTTTGATGCTGACACTTGATGTTGTTGTCTGGACGCTGTCGATGCGCAATGGAGAATCGGTGCGCGCCAGTTCGCCTTGTACCAGCTGTTGAAGCACTTTGTCTTTGATGCGAACCCGTGCGTGGTCGATGTTGACTTCATAGCTGTTGAAATCATTCACATCCACGTTGTTGAGTTCGCCTCGCGGCTCCAGCGTTGCAAACAGCTCACTGAATTGAAACGCAGTATTGGCATTTAACAACAGGGTGCTGTTGCGAACCTGAACCTCGGCCACGTCGCTGCTTTGTGTTTGGGTTGGCAATTGCTCGCGCCAATCCCGCACAGGTTCCAGCACTTCGATGGCTTGCGCCAAAGGCACCAGAAAGAAAAGAAAACTTGCAACAAACAAACGAGACAGATACATGGTAAGCACGTTGTAGGTCGAAACGAGCTCAAGTGTAGCGTGCCGCTTGAATGTTGGCTTGTTGTGGTCCTCTAAGTTTTACTGTTTGGCCGGTTTGTAGGACCACACCTCGTTGAGCCGATCTTCCCGACCGCAACTGGTTTTGTAAAACTTGTAGCGAAGCGGGTTTTTCTTGTAGAAATCCTGGTGGTATTCCTCAGCCATGTAAAACCGCTGGGCGGGTTCGATGGTGGTGTAAATTTTCTTGAATTTGCCTATTTTTTCGAGGTCTTGTTTGCTTTTTTGGGCCAATTCGCGCTGTTTGTCGTTCACATAGAAAATGGCAGACCGATATTGTTCACCCACATCACAAAACTGGCGGTTGTTCACTGTGGGGTCAATGTTGGCCCAAAAGGCTTTGAGCAGGTTCTCGTAATTCACCTGCGAGGGGTCGTAGCGCACACGAATCACCTCCACGTGGCCGGTGTTCCCACTGCTGACAGCGTTGTAATCGGGGTCTGGGGTTCTGCCGCCGGTGTAGCCCGATTCCACGGCGCTGACACCGTTGATCTTTTCAAACGCCTCTTCCATGCACCAGAAGCAACCGCCGGCGAATACTGCCTCTTCCATGACGGGGTTCGAGCTGGTGGCTTGGGCCTGTGCTGGGCTGGACAAGAAAGAAAAAGCAGCGAAGGCAGCAACGGTGGCGAACAAGGTTCGGGGCAAATGGGCCCTAAGCATGGATGGACTCCTTTCATGCGAATTGAAACAGCGAATGAATATCACTCACGGGTTTTGCTTTCAATCAGACCGGTAATTTGAAATAATGTTCACCCTTTCTGGAAAAAATCAGCGAAATCATGAGTTTGTTGCCACACGAGTTGGAATTGCTTGCCCCTGCCCGCGACACCGAAATTGGTCGCCAGGCGATTTTGCACGGCGCAGACGCGGTGTACTTGGGTGGCCCTATGTTTGGGGCGCGCCACAATGCGTCCAATTCTGTGGCGGACATTGCCAAATTGGTGGAGTTTGCGCACAAATACCACGCGCGCATTTTCACGACCATCAACACCATTTTGCACGACGCCGAACTGGAAGAGGCGCGCAAGCTGGTGTGGCAGTTGTACGATGCCGGGGTGGATGCGCTCATCATTCAAGACATGGGTTTGCTGGAAATGGATTTGCCGCCGATCCAGCTGCACGCCAGCACGCAATGTGACATCCGAACGGTGGAGAAAGCCAGGTTTTTGGCGGATAGCGGTTTTTCCCAGCTGGTGTTGGCCCGCGAACTTGAGGTCAAGGAAATAGCGGCGATTCATGGCGTTGTGGGTGAGAGCGCAACCATTGAATATTTCATACACGGCGCTTTGTGCGTGGCGTTTTCTGGGCAGTGTTACATCAGCCAGGCCGAAACAGGCCGCAGTGCCAATCGCGGTGACTGTTCCCAAGCCTGCCGATTGCCTTACACGCTGACCGATCAAAGCGGGGCAGTGGTGGCATTCGATAAGCATTTGCTGTCGATGAAAGACAACAATCAAAGTGGCAACCTGGAGCATTTGATTGATGCGGGTGTAAGGTCTTTCAAGATTGAAGGGCGCTACAAGGACATGGCTTATGTGAAAAACATCACGGCCCACTACCGCCTGCTTCTCGATGAAATCATGGAAACCCGAGGCGAGTTCACCCGAGCATCCAGTGGCACAACTCGCCATTACTTCCGCCCAGACCCTGACCGAAATTTCCATCGCGGCGCCACCGATTATTTTGCTTCAGGCCGCAAGGTCGACATTGGCGCTTTTGATTCACCGAAATTCATCGGTTTGCCGGTGGGGCATGTGGTGGCTGTCGCTGACAGGCACCTCGACATTGAAACCCACGATGCGTTGAACAACGGCGATGGGTTGAATTTCATGCGAAAGCGCGAAGTGGTCGGCTTGCATGTGAATCGGGCCGAGAAGATTCACACCAAGGGCGATGGTGTGGCGGTGTATCGGGTGTTTCCCAAAGACCCTGTGGCCTCTTATGGTGGTTTGAAGGCAGGTTTGCCTGTGCACCGGAACCGAGACCACGCTTGGGACATGGCCTTGAGTAAAGACAGCGCAGAGCGCCGAATTGGATTGTGGTTGACCCTGACCGAATGGATGGAAGGTGACGTGTTAAAGGGCCTGCAACTGAACCTGACTGACGAAGACGGTGTCGGAGTGCAGGAACACGAAGCTTTGACTTTAGAGCCAGCCAAGCAGGTCGACAAGGCCATCGAGAACATCGAAACCCATTTGGCCAAACTTGGGGGCACTGACTTTTCCGCTTTGGGGTTGAATGTGCATCTAAGCCAGCCTTGGTTTGTGCCAGCCAGCGTTCTGAACGGGTTGCGAAGAAGGGCCATTGAGCGCCTCAATGAAGCGCGCATTGCAGCCTGGGTAAGACCACCCAGAAAGGAGCCCGTGCAGCCCTGGGCGCAATATCCCGAAAAGTCATTGAGTTTTCTGGCCAATGTTTACAACGACATGGCGCGCGCATTTTACAAAAAACATGGTGTGGAAATGATTGCGCCTGCCTATGAGGCACATGAGGAGGCAGGTGAGGTGCCTGTCATGATCACCAAGCATTGTCTTCGATTTTCGTTTAATTTGTGCCCAAAACAGGCCAAAGGTGTGCAAGGTGTTCAGGGGCAGGTGAAGGCCGAGCCCATGGTGCTGGTCAATGGTGATCAAAAGTACACGCTGAAATTCGATTGCAAACCCTGTGAAATGCACATCATGGGTAAAATGCGCAAGGAAATTTTCAACAGCCCGCCGCCATCGGTGGTGCCCATCACGTTTATGAAGCGCAAACCGGCTTGATTCCAACGCGAAAAGCGTGTTTTCATCGACTAGTCTTATTTTTGTCATTTTTTTGTCATACTTCTTGGATACCCTTGAGGGCTGCGTGCAATCAACTGCTGGATTAACCATTGACTGACATGTCCAATCAAACGACCATCAAGGCCCCAACCAAGCGGGGCGACGCCATTTTCGGCGTGTTAACCAGCGGTGCTTCTGCATTCACTCTGCTGTTGCTCGGCGGCATCATTGCTTCCCTGATTGTGGCCTCCTGGCCAACCATCACTGCCTTCGGTTTCGATTTCCTCACCACCGCAAACTGGGATCCACCCAACGACCAATACGGAGCTTTGGTGCCGATTTACGGCACTTTGGTGACGTCTTTAATCGCGTTGATCATCGCGGTGCCGGTCAGTTTTGGTATTGCCCTGTTTTTGACAGAACTCGCGCCACCTTGGCTGCGCCGGCCTTTGGGCACTGCCATTGAGTTGTTGGCTGCTGTGCCTTCGATTGTGTATGGCATGTGGGGTTTGTTGGTGTTTGCGCCTATTTTTGCCAAGTACGTGCAAAGCCCCATGAATGACACCGTGGGCCAAATTCCGGTGATCGGGGCCCTGTTCTCTGGCCCCCCGATAGGGATCGGGTTATTGTGCGCGGGTGTGGTGCTGGCCATCATGATCATTCCCTACATTGCCGCGGTGATGCGCGATGTGTTTGAAGTCACTCCCGTGATGCTCAAAGAGGCCGGTTACGGCATGGGTTGCACCACCTGGGAGGTGGTTTGGAAAATCGTGTTGCCTCACACCAAAGTGGGCGTGATTGGCGGCATCATGTTGGGCTTGGGTCGGGCCTTGGGTGAAACCATGGCGGTGACTTTCGTGATTGGTAACACCAACTACCTCAACGACATTTCTTTGTTTTCCCCTGGCAACAGCATCACCTCTGCCTTGGCCAATGAATTCGCTGAAGCCGGCCCTGGTTTACACACCTCGGCCCTGATGGAACTTGGTTTGGTGTTGTTTGTGATCACTTTCTTTGTGTTGGTGGCATCCAAGTTGATGTTGGCCAAGCTGTCGTCCAACGGAAGGAAATAAGTGATGAATAGCATGAACCCTGCGACCCCGACACCTGACAACAGAGTGACCACCGTGGCCACGGATGAGACAGTCCGTTTGAAAATGCAAACCAAGCGGAAAATGGTGAATTTGCTCGCTTTGGCTTTGTCGCTCAGTGCCATGGCCTTCGGACTTTTCTGGCTGATCTGGATCCTTTACACCACGGTGACCTTGGGCGTGGGTGGGTTGTCTGTTGAGTTGTTCACTGAAATGACGCCGCCTCCAGGTGAGGCTGGCGGTGGTTTGGCCAATGCGATTGTGGGTACGCTCATGATGGTGGGTTTTGCTACCCTTTTTGGAACGCCTTTGGGCATCATGGCGGGTGTGCATCTGGCTGAATCGCGCAAAGACAACAAACTGGCGGCCTGCGTGCGCTTTATCAACGACATTTTGTTGTCGGCACCCTCGATTGTGATTGGTTTGTTCGTATACGCCGTCATGGTGAAACAAATGGGCCACTTCTCAGCGTGGGCCGGGGTGGTTGCGCTGGCCTTGATTCAAATTCCGATTGTGATCCGAACCACAGAGAACATGCTGCGTTTGGTGCCTGATGCACTGCGTGAGGCTGCGTTCGCATTGGGCACGCCGAAGTGGAAAATGGTGATGTCGATCACCATTCGAGCGTCCTACGCAGGTATTTTGACTGGCATTTTGCTCTCGGTCGCCAGAATTGCCGGCGAAACAGCCCCCTTGTTGTTCACCGCGCTGTCTAACCAGTTCTGGAACGCAGACATGATGAAGCCAATGGCCAACTTGCCAGTGGTGATTTACAACTTCGCCTTGAGCCCCTTTGCCGAATGGCAACAATTGGCTTGGGCGGGTGTATTCCTGATTACGATGGGCGTACTGGGCTTGAACATCATTGCCCGCTCGCTGTTGAAAAATTCCAAATAATTGACTTTGAAGGCTCACTCCATGATTTCCGATCCTGTGGTTGAAAAAACAAAACTGGAAGTGAAAAACCTGAACTTCTATTACGGCGATTTCCAGGCGTTGAAATCGGTCAGCATGCGCATCCCCGAGAGGAAGGTAACCGCTTTCATCGGCCCATCAGGCTGTGGGAAGTCCACTTTGCTGCGAACCTTCAATAAGATGTACGCCTTGTATCCCGAGCAGCGCGCTGAGGGTGAAATCCTGATGGATGGGGATAACCTGATCACCAGCAAGAAAGACATCGCGCTGATTCGTTCCAAAATTGGCATGGTGTTCCAAAAGCCCACGCCCTTTCCCATGTCTATTTACGAGAATATCGCTTTTGGCGTTCGCTTGTTCGAAAAGCTGTCCAAGGGTGAGATGGAAGAGCGTGTGGAGTGGGCCTTGACCAAAGCTGCGCTGTGGAAAGAGGTGAAAGACAAGCTGCACCAAAGCGGCAATGGCTTGTCAGGCGGGCAACAGCAGCGCTTGTGCATCGCGCGCGGTATTGCCATCAAGCCAGAAATTTTGCTGCTTGATGAACCCTGCTCTGCTTTGGATCCGATTTCTACGGCCAGTATCGAAGAGCTGATCACGGAACTGAAGGAAGATTACACCGTGGTCATCGTGACCCACAACATGCAGCAGGCGGCCCGAGTGTCAGATTACACCGCTTACATGTACCTGGGTGAGTTGGTGGAGTTCGGTGTGACCGATCAAATCTTCCTCAAGCCCAAGAAGCAGGAAACCGAGAACTACATCACAGGGCGCTTCGGCTGATTCAGGTTTTCGGCGCTGCTTTTGCTTTTGGAAAGCGATTTCATTTGAAGGCCACGCGTGTTGAACGCGTGGCTTTTTTACATTCACAAAGAAGCTTTATTTCTGTCATGATTCTGAAACATTCCTGCTTCAAACTGTGGACACTTTCAATAGTGAGGTGAATATGTTCAACATTAAATCAATCGCTACGGCGATTTCCGCAGGTGCCCTGGCCCTTGGCATGGCTTCCGCAAGCGCCGCCGAAATCACTGGCGCTGGCGCTTCCTTCCCCGCCCCAATCTATTCCAAGTGGGCTGCAGAGTACAACAAAGAAACTGGCAACAAAGTGAATTACCAGTCCATCGGTTCAAGCGGCGGTATCAAGCAGATTTCCGCTAAAACCGTTGATTTCGGTGCATCTGACGCACCATTGACACCCGAGCAGCTGGCTGAGAAAGGTTTGATTCAGTTCCCGACAGTGATTGGTGGTGTGGTACCTGTTGTGAACCTGAAGGGCATTGCCCCCGGACAAATGAAGTTGACCGGCGACCTGTTGGGTCAAATTTACCTTGGCAAAGTGAACAAGTGGAATGACAAGGCAATTGCAGACCTGAACCCAGGTTTGGCACTGCCTGACCAGGACATCGGTGTGATTCGCCGCGCTGACGGTTCGGGCACTACATTCATTTTCACCAACTACCTGAGCAAGGTAAGCCCTGACTGGAAGAGCACTGTGGGTGAAGGTTCTGCCGTGAAGTGGCCTGTTGGCTTGGGTGGCAAGGGCAACGAAGGTGTGTCTGCTTTTGTGCAGCGCCTGCCAGGCTCCATTGGTTACGTTGAGTATGCGTATGCCAAACAGAACAAGCTGACCCATGTTCAAATGCAAAACAAGGAAGGCCAGTTTGTTCAGCCCTCTGAAGAGTCTTTCAAGGCCGCTTCCGCCGGTGCAGACTGGTCCAACAGCTTCTATGAAATTCTGACGCATCAGCCAGGCAAGGCTTCATGGCCCATCACTGGTGCTACGTTCATCCTGATGTACAAAGAGCAGGACAATGCAGCCAAGGCTTCTGAAGTGTTGAAGTTTTTCAACTGGGCCTACGCCAAGGGTGACCAGATGGCCAGCGATGTGGACTATGTGCCCCTGCCAGACGCCACAGTGAAATTGATCGAAAATGCATGGAAAGGCATCAAGGCCAAAGACGGCGCGATTGCAATGAAGTGATCTTCACCCGATTCGTTGGTGAAATGAAAAAGGCCCCATGCGGGGCCTTTTTCTTTGGGTGCTGCGATTCTGAAATCGTCAAGCCAGGCGCGCTGCTTTCGGTGGGGCTTTGTGCCGATCGTGGGTGAAGAACCAGAATAGACCCAAAGCAAGCAGGCCACCCAACACTTCAAACAGGATGTAAGCAGGCACATCGGCGGGTGCGATGCCAGCAAAACTGTCGGAAAACATGCGGCCAAAAGCCGCTGCAGGGTTGGCAAAGGATGTGGAAGAGGTGAACCAGTAAGCCGCGCCAATGTAGCAGGCCACCAGCGCTGAAACCCTTTCTTGCGCACCCATCAGGATAACCAGCAACAGCCCGGCGGTGGCTACAATTTCGCCAGTCCAGATGCCCCATCCGGTGCGGGCTTTGGTCGAGAACTGCAGCAAATCCATGTTGAACATCTGGTGCACCAGCCAGGCCCCGCAAACTGCGCCTGCGAGTTGAACCAGAATGTAGGGGAGCAATTCCCGGCGTGGCTGGCGCTTCAATGCGACCATGGCCATGGTCACCACCGGGTTGAAGTGTGCGCCGCTGATCGGACCAAACACCTCAATCAGAATGTACAGGCCAAATACTGTCGCCAGCGTATTGGCGAGCAGTGCTACACCGTTGTTGCCTTCAGACAGGTTTTCGGCCATCACTCCCGAGCCAATGACTACAGCCAAAAGCAAGCCGGTGCCAAGAAATTCAGCCCCCAGTTTTCTTGTTAACGATTGCATGGTGGGTCAGCTCCGGGCAATGGCACTCAAGGCCTGGTTCAGTTCAGTTGCACTGAGCGTGTCGAATGGCAATTGAAGCAGTTGCATCATTTTGTAACCGATCGCCTGGCGGGTCAGTTCAAACGCACGGGGTTTGTCAGCTTCGGGGGCGTTGGATGGATCTGGATAGCCCCAATGCACCTTCACAGGGCTGCCTGGCCAATAGGGACATTGCTCAGCGGCTGCGCTGTCGCACACAGTGATGACAAGATCAATTTTGGGTGCGTCTGGTTCGGTGAACGCATCCCAGCTTTTGCTCTTGAAGTGCTGGGTGTCGATACCGGCATTGCTCAAGGCTTCCAGTGCATAGGGGTTGACCTTGCCGCTGGGTGCGCTTCCAGCGCTGAAGGCTTTGACCGCTTTGCCTTGTTGCTGGGCAAGGTGATTCAACATGCCTTCGGCCAGAACGCTTCGGGCGGAGTTGTGCGTGCATAAAATCAGAACATGGGTAGTCATTTTGAGATTTCCTGAGGATTGACGTTGAATGCGGACGTATGTGAGGGTTGCGCACTGCAACCTTGCCCTTCGCAACAGTTTTCGGTGAGGTAGCTGAGCAAGCCGTTCATTTGATCGAATTGAGCGTTGTAGATCAGGTTGCGCCCCTCTCGCAAAGGGTTCACCAGGCCAGCCTGGTTGAGTTCCTTGAGGTGAAATGAGAGCGTGGCTGGGGCAATATCCAGCTCAGTTTGCAGTTGGCTTGGCGTTCGACCTTCGGGGCCTGCAACAACCAGGGCGCGAAACACACGCAAACGAGAGGTGTGGGCAAGGGCGGCAAGCGCTTTGATGACATTAGATTCTTCCATAGTTCGATAATATTGGAATTATCGAATAAATGAAAGAGTGTTCAGTGCCCTGTGAGCGTTCGGCACGTTGGCGCGCCGACACCTGCTACTACTCTTAGGCTGCTTCTTTGTGTGTTTTCGCAGGCTTGTCTTGAATCTGGGAATGGGTTCGAAGCCATTCGGCCGACACGCTCCAGACGTGCTCGCGGGCCTGGCCACCGAGAATGACGCCCATGTGCCCACCGGGGGCCAGCCGGAAGGATTTTTCTTTGGATTTCACCATTTTCAGGCTTTTCTGAGCCATGCTGGCGGGTACCAAATGGTCTGTTTCACCGGCAAATACAAGCATATTTGAGTGAATGTGAGCCAATTCACTGTAAAGCTCACCGATTTTGACTTTGCCTCCAGCCAGTTTGTTGTCCACTGCGAAGCGCACCATGAAATCTCGAACCACCCCACCGGGGTACAACATCATGTTGTTGAGGTAATCGGCGGTGGTGGTGTGTTGTTCGACAAAGTCCCGGTCGTGCAGCCTGGTCAATAAATCCCAATAGGTCGTGATGCTGGCAACAGGAGCGGTGAGCTTGAAACCCAGGCTAACCAGCCAGCCGGGTGGGCTGAAAGGCGCTGCGTTGATTTTCTCCAGCCGGAATTCGCTGTATTTGCGTACAAAACGAGAGGTGACATTCAACGTATTGGAGGCAAAAGACATGATGTTCTTGCCGTCTCGCAAGTCTATGGGGCTGGCCACCGTGACAATATTGCGAATGTGGGCGTCATGACCATAGCCCGCGTACAACAGGCACAGCAAACCGCCCATGCACCAGCCGAACATGGACAATTCCTCGCTTTGACTGTGTTTGCGAACCGCTTGTAGTGCTTGGCCCATCATGGTGTGGCTGTAATCGAACAAGCCCAAGTGGCCGTCTTTGCGTTCAGGTTTGCCCCAATCCACCAGATACACACGAAAACCTGCTTGCACCATGAATTTGACCAGGCTTCGGTCGGGCATGAGGTCGAAGGTTTCTGTGGTGACGCCCAGTGGCGGAACCAACACCAAGGGAATGGCGTGTTGGCGTACAGGTGGGGTTTCTGTTTCACCTTGAACCAGGCTGGCTCGAGGGCCTGCCTTTTCCGGTGCGTAATAGCGAACCCGCATGGGCAAGTGCTCGGCTATGACCGTGTATTCGGTTTTACCCGACTGGATCAATGTATCTTTGCGGAAAAACCAGTCGGCAGCATTGGTGGCCGTGTTGACGGCCAACTCGTTGATTTTTAGAGCGGTTCTGAATAATTTTTTCACGGTTGGTGCGCTGCAAACTTGAACTGCTCGAAGTGTATACGCACTACCCGATGATTCGGATGAGGGTTTACTCTAAATTTCAGGCGAGAGATCGGAACCCAAGCTGATTGGGCCGTTAACCGACAGGGGAAGCGATCGAGTAGTCAGCTTTCCATGCCAGACCACAGGCTGCTCCAAATCCGCATGCCGGCCTGGTCCACGTCGTCCACCGCTCCTAGGAAACGTTCCCGGGCCTGAACATTCACCCATTCTGCGGGCAAGAAGGGGTCGTACACCACGTGCTTGATGGCAGTGCCTCCCAGCAGGAACGATTCTCGGGCGGCCACTTCCGGTTCCAGCGTGCTGTGGCGATCCAGCCAGGTGCGCATTTTTTTCTCAAGCTGAGTGTAATTGGCCTCCAGTTCAGCAGGGTTCCACAGCGTGAGAATGCGCTCTTGTGTGGCGTTGTCGAATTCCAGTGCGCCAAATACGGGGGCCTCTTTTTCGAGCCCCAATTTGTACAGGCGGGTTCGCACAGCGTCCAACGAGTCCTCAATGTTGTTGGGGCGAATGAAGAGGTGCTCGTTCAAGGGCTGAAAACCCAGCATGAGAAGTGCCCGGGCTCGGGCACGTTGTTGCTTGGCTTCGCTACGTGCCAGCTTGTTGGCTTGAACCACAATGTAGCTACCATCCCAGTTGCGCACGCGTTTGCTGCGTGTGCGCCAGGCGGCCACATCGTCGGCCAGGGTGTGTGCGTCGTCGGTGAGCTGGTAGAGTGCGCGCCCGGCCGATTCGATCAACCCTTCGGCTGACAAACGAACCAAGGCCACCCGGGTGTTGTTTACGCTGATGTCGAATATTGCACAGGCGGCGATGGCTTGCTTGGCGGACAGCGGTCGCCCTTTGGCAGCAAGTAGCAGGTCAAGAATGAGACTTTTGGCAGTGGGTTTGCGCACGATGAAGCTTTTTCTGAAGTAAAGCTGAAGTGTATGCAAGCGCAAGTCGGGGTGCAAACATGATCGCCTGTTTGTGCGATCATTGCCTCACTCAAAAGAAGGAGAGGTCATGGTCAAGGGATGGATTTCACGCTCGCCCGATCAGCAGCAGGCTGAGCTTGAAACGCTTGATGAAGCTCATTTTTCGGCTCAGGAAGTGGTGTTGAAGCTGCATTACAGCTGCTTGAACTACAAAGATGCATTGGCGTTGACCCATTCGGCACCGATTGCGCGCACTTATCCCATGGTGCATGGGATTGACGCGGTGGGTGAGGTGATTGAATCGAGCGCATCGCAGTGGCCTGTGGGCACGGTGTGCCAGGTCAATGATTGGGGCTTGGGTGAAACCCACTGGGGCGGTTTGGCTGAACGGGCGGGCGTGCCTGCGCACTGGGTTACCCCCATCCCCGAGGGGCGCAGTGCACGTTGGGCAGCCGCCCTGGGCACGGCAGGGTACACAGCCGCTTTGTGCGTGATGGCTTTGCAAGACCATGGTTTGAAGCCGGGCGACGGCCCTGTGTTGGTGACAGGCGTGAGCGGCGGTGTGGGCACGGTGGCCTGCCTGGTGCTGCGTCACTTGGGTTTTGAGGTATTGGGTTTGACTGGTTCCATCGATGCGACTGGCGAGCCAGTGTCGGATTCCGCTGCAGCGCATTTCAAGCGTTTGGGTTTGAGTGCTGCTGATTTGATACACCGTGAATCCATGTCAAGGCCTGGCAAACCGTTGCAAAAAGAGCATTTTGCTGCGGTGGTGGACAGTGTGGGCAGCCATACTTTGGTCAATGCCTGTGCGCAAACCCGGTATGGCGGTGTAGTTGCAGCCTGTGGTTTGGCGCAGGGCATGGATTTTCAGGGCAGTGTGGCGCCGTTCATTCTTCGTGGCATCACCCTGCGTGGTATCAACTGCGTGTACCGAAGCCACGCTGAGCGTGACAGGGCCTGGAGCATGCTGGCACAGGCCCTCACGGAGTACGACCTGGATTTCATGATCAAGGAAGTGCGCCTGGCTCAGGCACTGGAAAGCGCGCGTTTGGTTCTGGCCAATCGGTTGCAAGGCAGGGTGGTGGTGAATTGTGGTTAATGTAGTGAATCAAAGGCCTGTGGTGGCGCCTTATTTGGCCTTGGTGCTGAACGCCATGGTGTGGGGGCTTTCCTGGTGGCCCCTGCGCGAATTGCAAACGCAGGGGCTGCACCCGTTGTGGTCTTCTGCCGCCACTTATTTGCTGGGTGCAGTGGCCATCCTCTGTGTATATCCTTCGGTGTTGCGAGAATTCATCCAGCACCGGGCGCTGTGGGTTCTGGCGTTGGCAGCGGGAACCACCATGGTCGGTTTCAATTGGGGGGTGGCCATTGGTGAAGTGATTCGGGTGGTGTTGCTGTTTTATCTCATGCCGATCTGGGCGGTGTTGTTGGCCCGATTTGTATTGAATGAACCGTTGACGCGCAGTGCGATGTTGCGGGTGGCCTTGGCTTTGGGGGGTGCTGTGTTGGTGCTTAGCCCCAATGGTAGCCTGGGGTTTCCGGTGCCTTCGAATTTGGCAGAGTGGTTGGGTTTGATGGGTGGTGTGGCCTTCGCCCTCAACAATATTTTGTTGCGTCATCAGCAATCGAGAAGCTCTCAGGCTCGATTGTTTGGGATGTTTGTGGGCGGTATTGGGGCGCCTTTGTTGGTTGCCACCGTGTTGGCGTGGTGGCTGGGTGATGGCAATGCAGTGGTTCAGTGGCCGCAGTCGCCCGGTGCTTATGGTTGGTGGGTGTTGTTTGGTTTTGCGGTCAGTTTGTTGTTGGCCAACTATGGCCTGCAGTATGGTGCTTCGCGATTGCCGGCCAGTGTCACGGCTGTGGTGATGCTGTCAGAAGTGGTGTTTGCCACTTTGTCAGCCATTGTGTTGACCAATGAGGTGTTGACCTTGCAGGTGGGCATTGGTGGCGCCATGATCATGGTGGCTGCCGCGCTCAGTGCCATGGAAGGCGATGCTGCGCATTGATTGCGGGCCCGTGTGTGTTTGACAGATTGGAGTGTGGTGAATGAATCATTTGTTGAAGGTGGCCTTGGCCACTGCGGCGTCGTCGCTTCGTGGTTGGCAAGGTTTGCTGGCCAAACCGGCTGCGGTTCAACCAATTGAGCCGCTCAAGCTCTATGAGTATGAAGGTTGCCCATTTTGCCGCTTGGTGCGCGAGGTACTCACGGAGTTGTCCTTGAACGCGCAAATCTACCCTTGTCCCAAAGGTGGGGAGAGGTTCCGGCCCGAGGCGGTGGCACTCAGCGGCAAGGCGCAGTTTCCCCTGTTGGTGGATGACAACACGGGGGTGGTGATGACAGAGTCGGCTGACATCATTGCTTACCTGTACCAAACCTATGCGCAGCGGCCCGTTCCGCTTCGTTGGAAGGCCAGTGCGCCACAGGTGTTGTCCAGTTTTGCAAACAGTGCGCTGGGCTTGGGTGCGGGCATGCGAGCGCGCGCGTCGAACGCGCCTGAACAATTGCTCACCTTATATGGCTTTGAAGCGTCGCCATTTTGTAAGCCTGTGCGCGAATTGTTGTGTGAACTGGAGTTGCCTTACAACCTGGTGAATTTGGGCAAGGAGCAGTTTGCAGACATGGGTGTGAACGGTATGCACGCGGCGCTGGGTGAATACAACCCGGTGAAAGGGGGCAAGCGCGCGCAATTCATGGCGAAAACCAACCGAATGATGGTGCCGTATCTGGAAGACCCGAACACCGGCAAATCCATGTTCGAGTCTTCGGATATTGTAAAGTACTTGCTGAATACCTACGCGAAATAAGTATTGTCATCCCTTGGGCTGAAAATACAGCACAGTGCCCCACAAGCCCTCGCTGTGGTGGCGAATGCTCACGTTGTAGTTGCTGTGTGTGTTTAGCACCCATTGGGCCACTTTCCAGAACAGACTGGGGTGCTGGTGCACGGCGACCGCCAGTGGAGGGTGTTTCTCTTCGATTGCACAGCGCATCCCCGTGAGGGAGTCCAGTGTGTGTTCTGGCGTGCTGTAAGGCTCAAACCCGATGGCAATCGTGCCCTTGGTTTTCCAAGGCTGCTCGCTCAACGGTGGGCAGTCAAAGAAGTTCAAAGCGCGCAGGTTGCCGTTGAGCCGAAACTCCATGACTCGGTTGTACACCTCTTGAGATTCCTCGTCTTTGAATTGCTCGCCCAACCATTCGAACTTGGCTTGGCGCAGGGCGTATTCCTTGCGTGTATCTGCGAGGGCTTGAACCTGGGGCAAGTTGCCACGGCTGCCGTCTGCGACCGCAAAGTAATCCATGCTCACGACACCGGGGCGTTGTCGAAGGCCAGTCAAAGCCGCACGCGGTTCGTGGTTGTGAATCACCGAGATCACCATGCAACCGGGCGGCAATTCATGCAAATTTACAATTGGCGTGCCGTGGTAGTGGGTTTGGTCGTGTTGCGGGCACACAATGCCATTGAGTGCTCGCAATTTCAAAATGGCGTCGGTGTACTCGTTGATTCCCAACACATAGCGAGGGTATTCACTGTCGTTGAAAAATTCGGCGTAGAACGCGGCGGCGTGGGCTTTGAGACTGAGTTGTTTCATGGCGAATCGCGTGGAGGATGACAATAAAACCAGTCTAGCCACGCACGATTCAAATCAAGATGCAGAAAAGCGAGGGAAAACAGATGCTCATGAACCTATTCGAGCACAACTCGTGTCTTCCTGATTAAAAAGGCGACGCAGGAACAGGAAGGTTGATGGGCAGTGCGCCATCAAACCGGTTGCTGCCTCGCTGAACCGTGAACGACTTGCGCATGGCTTCATTTTCTACGCCGATCAATGACTCGTCGGTGATGCTTTGCGCGTATTTCCAGGTCACGTTCATTTGCTCTCGTTGCATCTCGATCAGTGCAAAGCCCTTGGTTTTGAGTTCGCTGTACTTGATGTGTGGGTTCAGCGTTGGCAAGAGTGTGGACACCAAATCGGCGACTTCATCCGGAAAGCCTGAGGAGGTAACCGAAGGCGTGACGATTTCCACGCCAAGGCTGCGCTGAAGCTGATTCCCTCCAATCAAGGCAATCGGGTTTTCGTACAGCTCAATGGCCCAGCTGGTGTGAATGTCGCCAGTCAGTACCACCAGGTTTTCAATACCGATGTCTTTAATCATGTTGAACACACGGTTACGCTCAGCCACATAACCATCCCATTGGTCCATATTGATACTGACCAAATTACCCAGCAGTTTTTGATCCAGCAACTCCACTTGTGGTGCTTCCAGAATATTCAGTTGACCAAACATCACTTGTTGCCCAAGCACCGTCCATATGCTGTTGTTTTGTTTGGCTTCAAACATGCGGTCGCTGAGCCAACGGCGCTGTTCAAACCCAAGAAGCTGCCGATCCGGGTTGAATCGATCGGGGTCTACAGCCATGATCTCGGCTTGTTTGTCGCGGCCAACAATACGGGTGTCCAGCATGATGAGGCTGCACAAGTCGCCAATCTGGAAATCGCGGTAAATGACTTCGCGTGGGTCTGGGGCCAGCGTGCTCTCGTCGCGTGGGAAACGTTCGCGCAGCGGCATCCAGTTGTAGTAACTGCGAATGGCTGTGGCTTTGCGCTCCTCGTAATCGCCTTCCTCGGGCTGATGGTTTTCAGCGCCGTCCTTAAAAGCATCGTTGGTGATTTCATGGTCGTCCCACACGGCGATCATGGGGTGTGTTGCATGCAGCGCCTGCAGTTCCGGGTCGGCCTTGTACTGCTGGTGGCGCAGCACGTATTCCTCGCGCGTCACCATTTCTTTTTGCGGGTTCGGTGTACGCGCAATGCCGTTGCGGGCCAATCCTTCACCACCTCCGCCGCCTTCATACAGGTAATCACCCAGGTGCACGACGAAATCAAGTGGCTCGCGGCGCACCATCTCGTACACCGAAAACAAGCCAGCTGGGTAGTTTGAGCAACTCATTGTCGCGAACTTGACCGATTCAACCGCACCACTGGGCAGCGTTTTGCATTGACCAATTCGCGAGGTTTTGCTGCCCGCTACGAATCGATAGAGCATGGACTGGTTACCCTGTAATACGGGCATTTGGCCCTGCATGAAGCGTGTGTCGCCATAAAGCGCCCGATTACCAAGGTCAACCTTGACTGTGTAGTCACGATCGCGAAACGCCAAAAATTCGCCCAACCTGTTCACGGGGCCTTCCTGAAATGTTGATTCCCATTGGGCCATGTCGGCCAAGGGTTCTTCAAGCAGCACATACTCCAGCATCACGGGGATTTGTTCGATGTCGGCGCTGAGGGGGGATAGCGCGGTCCACAAAATGATGGCTTCGGCTGTGGGGTCTCCACTGCTGACACCCCAAGGAAAGGCACCCGCCGGGTTCAGCATTTGATCGACCGTTTCGCTTGGGGTGACAGGATTGGAAGGATTAACTGGAGAGTCACTGTTGCCGATGATTGAACTGTCAGACCCACAGGCGACCAGTGCGGGCAATGACAAGCCGGCCAGGCCGGTTCGGAGGAAGTGACGACGATCCATGGTGTATCCAGAAAATGCGGGAATGATTCTGTTGATACCGATGAAACGTTCAACTGGTTTTGAGGGCGATGTCAGCGTGACCAGTCACGCTGGTGTCACAAACTATCGCCTATCCCAAGTGCCCATCAACCAATCCATGATGGGGTAGGTGATGTTGAAATTCTTGTGCGCCATGATTTTGTGGTCATGGTGGGTAGTGTGCAAGCGGGCAAACCGCGTGAAGCCGGGTATGCGATGCACCCAGTGGTCTTCTTTCAAGTGATAAGAAAGGTGCAACAACTCGTAATTTAAATAGTAAGCCATGCCTGTGGCCACGAACAACAGCGCCACATTGGTGCTGAACAACCACGCCACCAATAGCCCCATGGGCAGGAAAAACGCCATGACGAAAAAGCCAACAATGGCGATGGGAAACAGCACGGCTTTGTAATCCTTGTCGCTGTCGATTTCCATGTGATCGTCAGTGAAAAACTTGTGGTGTTGCAATGAATGCCGTTTGTACACGAAGCCCAAGCCTTTGACCGGCCGGTGCATGGCGTATTTGTGGCCAGCCCATTCGGCGAAATTGGCGTAAATGAAGGTGACGGGAATGGTTAACCATTCAAGCCAAGTGGGGTTTTCAAGCCAATACAGGCACAAAGCAATGATCGCGCTGCCCAGGGTCAGCGTTTGCAGCAAGTGAAATTGCCCGTTGTAGCTTGGTTTGATGAGCTCGTCCCGATAGGCCTTGCGCGTGGCCTGAACCGCCGATTCCTTGGTGTTGCGTGGCGGGAAGGGTTTGACTTTGGCATGCATGGTATTACTGTCTCCGCACTTTGGTTCTTGTGTTTGTAATGTTTAGGTTGCCTTGATTTGTCTGGTTTTTCAAGTAATTTAACCTTGCACTGGTACACTTTCAAAAATAACAACGAGGAGGCTTGTCAATGAATTCTGCAGTACCCCATTCCATGCAACACCAAATGAGCGACGCTGAGCGCAAAGCGCGCATTGACCTGGCAGCAGCCTACCGATTGGTGGCGATGCACGGCTGGGATGATTTGGTGTTCACGCATATTTCAGCGCGTGTGCCGGGTGAAGAGGGGCATTTCCTGATCAACCCGTACGGCTTCATGTTTGAGGAAATCACGGCCAGCAGCCTGGTGAAGGTGAACATGGCTTGCGAGAAAGTGGACAACAGCCCGTTTGATGTGAACCCGGCTGGCTTCACCATTCACAGCGCGGTGCATGCGGTTCGCCACGATGCGCATTGTGTGATGCACACCCACACGGTGGCCGGGGTGGCTGTGTCGGCGCAGGAACAAGGGCTGTTGGCGATTTCCCAGCAATCACTTTTTCCTTTGGCCAGTTTGGCGTATCACGACTACGAAGGCCTGGCGCTGCGCGACGATGAGAAGGCCCGCCTGCAAGCCGACCTTGGCGAGGCCAACAGCATGATTTTGCGCAACCATGGTTTGTTGACCTGTGGTGAAACAGTGGCTGACGCATTCTTGAACATGTTTATTTTGCAGCGCGCCTGTGAAGTGCAGGTGGCCGCGCTGGCTGGTGGTTCACAACTGCGCCCCATTCCGCAAAACATTGTGGATGGCATCAAGGCGGCTGCTGCACAAGTGACACGCGGCTTGGGTGGAAGCCTGGCGTGGCCTGCTTTGCTGAGAAAGCTGGACCGCGAACAGCCCGATTACAAAGGCTAAGCGATATTGCTTTTTCTGTGTGTGGTCACTGTGTGCCGCCACCCGTGACGGTGGATACATACCGGGCCAAAATTTTCATTTGATCAGCCGTTAGGTGGTCAACAAAAGGGGGCATGGCCCCCTTTCCGTTTTGCAGTGCATTGAATACGCGTTGCTCGTTCGGTTTGAGTACATCCAGCACAGGGCCGATTTTTCCAGTGGTGCCGGCATCGGCCAAGGTGTGGCATATCGCGCACGCTGGGTCGGCGTCGGTTTGAAACAGCTTGCGCCCCTGCTCAAGCACAGTGGCATCGTCCATGGCCAAGGCAAGGGGTGAGCTCAAGGTTAAGGCCAGCAGCGCACTGTGTCGAATCATGATCACCTTATTTTGAAATCTGTGGTTCAAGCCCTCAGTTTACGGGCTTTGAACAACCCCCAGCTGCTTTCGATCAAATAAAAGAACAACACCTTGACTGGGTGTTCATTCGGCACGGGGTTTTTGCCTTTGGACATGCGTTTGATTTGACGTGTGTACCACTGAATCTCAAGCAAACCGGAACGATCAACCGCTTTCACGCCGGTGATCAAAGGCTTGACTGGGTACAGGGCCTCTTTGTCATCAAGCAGGCGATTGGGCAAATCCGGTTCAATGGCGATGGAACGGGCCAAACCAATGAGGTCGACCGCACCACTGTTCAGCGCCTCTTTCATGCCGCCCACTGTGCGAAAGCCACCTGTCAGCATCAAAGGCACCTTACACACAGAGCGCACTTTGTCGGTGAAATCGATGAAATACGCTTCGCGCCGAATGGTGCTTTCTTTTTTGGGCGCGGTTGCGCCAGTCATGGCCGGGGCTTCGTAGGTGCCGCCAGACACCTCGATTAAATCAATGCCGCGTTCAGTCAACGCTTGAATCACTGCGAGAGACTCTTCTTCGGAAAAGCCACCTTTTTGGAAGTCGGCTGAATTCAGTTTGATGCCGACCGGGAATTCAGGACCAACCTGTTTGCGCACTTCGTCGTACACGGCCAATACAAACCGCCGACGGTTTTCTGCGCTGCCACCCCACTGGTCGGTGCGTTGGTTGCTCAACGGGCTTAAAAACTGGCTAATCAAGTAGCCGTGTGCACCGTGTATTTGTACCCCGTCGAAGCCAGCGTCTTTACAAATTTTTGCGGCGCGGCCCCAACGTTGAATCAAGTCCAGGATTTCTGTTTCTTCCAGCGCACGCGGTGTGCCGAACATCATTTGCAGGCTTTTGTGAAACGGAATGGCCGAAGGTGACACGGTTTCCTTGTTCATCCCTTTGGGGCACTGCTTGCCCGGGTGGTTGATTTGCACCCAGATTTTGCTGCCTTTGGCTTGCCCGGCCTTGGCCCAGGCTTTGAGCAAGGGCATGTCGCGGTCGTCTTCGATGACAACATTGCCAGGCTCCGCACGGGCACGCCGGTCAATCATGATGTTCCCGGTTATATTCAAGCCAATGCCGCCAGCGGTCCAGCGTTCATAAACGCGAACCAAGCCGGGGGTGACGCGGTTGTCCTGAGTGCCGAGTGCTTCGCTCATCGCGGCTTTCACAAGTCGGTTTGGCAGGGTGGCGCCACAAGGCAGGGTCAATGAATCTCTTAATTCGATGCGCATGGTGTCTCTGGTCTCGTCGTTGTTGTTGCAAGATGGTAGCTTGCCTGTATGAAAAAAATTGAAGTCAACGCACTAATTTTCACCGCCTTTGCCATGTGCGCATTCGCGGCGAATTCACTCTTTTGCCGGGCTGCACTAGGCACTAGGGACATTGACCCTGCCAGTTTCACAGCCATTCGGTTAATCAGCGGGGCGCTTACGCTGTGGGTGTGTTTGCGTATTCAAAACAAGGGTGGGCAGAAAGGTTCCTGGTTGGGTGCATTGGCATTGTTTGGGTATGCAGTGCTTTTTTCAGTGGCCTACCTGTATGTAAACACTGGCACTGGCGCGTTGATTTTGTTTGGTAGTGTACAACTGAGCATGATTGCCTACGCGGCGAGCCGTGGTGACCACTTGCGCGGCATTCGGGCCGTGGGTGCGATGGTGGCCGTGGCGGGCTTGGTGTTGCTGTTGTGGCCTCATTTAAAAACACCCGAGTCCATTTTGGCCGCGGCAAGCATGGGCTTGGCCGGGGCTTGCTGGGGTGTTTATTCGATTGTTGGAAAAGGCTCGGCCTCGCCGTTGGCCGATACGGCGGGTAATTTTTCACGGGCGGCTTTGCTGATGGCGGTGGTGTGGTTGGGGGTGTTTGCTCTGGGTAAAAGCGGTGTATGGGTGCCTGGTGAATTGGCATTGTTTGAACCCTCGCCAGCAGGCGTGATGTTGGCATTGGCTTCCGGGGGCCTGGCCAGTGGCATTGGTTATGCAGTGTGGTACAAGGTGTTGCCGGCCTTGCCAACCACTTCTGCAGCCAGTGTGCAGTTGAGTGTGCCCGTGATTGCAGCCATGGCGGGGGTTTTGCTGTTGGATGAGGTGGTTCGCCCCAGCTTGCTGGTGGCCATGCTCATGACACTGGGCGGTGTCTACCTGGTGTTGAGGGGTAAACGTTGAATCTGTTTGGCTTGAAGGAATTCACAACGCATGAATGAACAGCAACAGGACCGCGCCAAAAAACAAGCGCGGCAGGAATCACTGTCGGATTTGGCCAAGCAGTTTTATCTGCGCAACTGGGGTGTGTTGCTGACAGCCGCACTGTTGTTGGCTCTGGTGATTGAATTGTGGCCTGTGTTGGCCCCGTTTGTAGCCGCCTTTGTGCTGGCCTATCTGCTGGCGGCACCCTCTCGATGGGTGTATGCCAAATTGCGCGGGCGGGTGCCCTTGGCGGTGTGCGCAATCATCACGTTTGCCGGGGTGTTGTTGATTTTGTCGAGCGTCAGCCTGTTGTTTATTCCTGTGGTGTTGACCCAGCTCGATTTGATTCAAACCAATTTGCCTCAACTGGTGGTCAATGTGAAAGGCACGGTGTTGCCGTGGCTCAACGAGGTTTTCAACCTGAATATTTCTGTTGACAGCGCAGAAATGCGCGCCCGCATCGCGCAGTACATCAGTGAAAACAAAGGCACACTGGCTGAAATGAGCACCAAAATTCTGCGCAGTGGCTCGCAGTCTGTTCTAGGTTTCACCGGCTTCTTTTCACTCGCTGTGGTGGCCACTTTGTTTATTTTGCCCAGTTGGCCCCACATTTGCAGGCAGGTGCAACAATTGTTTCCACCTCGCTGGTGGAACCGGGCGCAGCCGATTTTCAATGAAATTGACACGGTCATGACCGAATACATCAAGGCCATGTTGATTGTGATGCTGTTCCTGAGTACGTTTTATTCCGTTGGTTTAAGCCTGGTGGGTTTAAAAAGTGGTTGGGCCATTGGCATGCTCGCGGGCGTGTTGTGTGTGGTGCCCTATTTGGGTTTTGCTGTGGCTTTGTTGGTAGCGTTGCTCACCGCTGCCTTGGAGCTTCAGGGCATATTCCCCATGGTGTTGGTGCTTGGGGTTTTTGTGGCTGGGCAGTTCCTGGAGGGCTTCGTACTAACCCCCTTGGTGGTTGGCGATAAAATTGGCTTGTCAGCCTTGGCTGTTATTTTTGCACTTGCATTTTTTGGCGCTTTGTTTGGTTTGATTGGGGTGTTTTTGGCTTTGCCGCTGGCTGCCATTTGCAAGGTGGCTTACATGCACTGGTTTCGCTGGTACACACAAACCGCCTATTATTCCCAGCCTGATTAACCGTTATTGGGATGTAAAAAAACCGACGAGCATGGGTGTGCGTCGTCGGTTCCCCTCGGGTTCTGTCACGAATGACCGGGTGGCGTTAAAAACTTTTGAATGTATTTTCAGGCTGCTGCGTTGGCCTTTAACTGGCTGTTCATCCGTGCGCGTATTGCGTTGGTGATTTCCTTGTTGGGCGCGCGGCCCGATTGCTCAACCGATGCAACAAATTGGTCGATTTCCTTGAGGTAGTTGCTGTTGTCATGTTGCCAAGGGTGAAAGTTGCTTCGGAAGTAGTCGAAGAACTCGCCGTTGAGCAAAGGGCGGCTGAGTACGCCTTGGCGACCCCACAACATTTTGGTCACTTTCCAAAAGCCTTTGAAGTGGCCGCCTTTGATTGTTTTGTCAGCCATCACCAAGCGGGTGTGAAACGTCATCACCGCAGGCCAGAAAATGATAGTGGCCAGTACCATGGCGAACCGGCGCAGGAAGCGGTTAAATATCGTGTTTGGAATCACGTGGTTCCACACGTCGTATGCAACGGCTTTGTGCTCTGTTTCTTCGTAGGCATGCCAGGCCCACATTTGTTTGTACGCAGGGTCAGATTTCTCGCCCAATACATTGGGGTTACCCAGCAAGGAGTCGGCCATCAAGGCGGTGTAGTGTTCCAGTGCGATGGTGCCCGCCAGGGTCAGTTTTTTGCCCAAGCGCTTTTTCAGAAATGCAAGGAAGCCCCAGAGCCAGTCATCAAGCTTGGATGCGGGCAAACCAGCGCGGTCCAGCATTTCATTGTATTCCACGTGTTCGCGGCTGTGCATGGCTTCCTGACCAATGAAAGCGACCACTGCTTTTTTGAGTTCAGGATCGGTGATTTCGTCGCGATAGGCGCGCACCGCGTCCATGAACATGCGTTCCCCGGCAGGGAAGAACAGGGACAGCGCATTCATGAAGTGGGTGACGTGTGCACCGCCTTCGTGCCAGCGGGTGACTTTTTCTTCCGGCAAATGCAGTTTGACGTCGCGGCGAACTGGCATGATGTTTTTCATGGTTTTGACTCCTACACATATTTATTGTTGTTGCCACAACTAAAGGTGACAGTGTCCAATGTAACAATAAAATATGGAGGTGACAATCCCTCGAAACTGAGCATCCTTTCTAGAATTTACTGAAGGTATCAGGCCAACGCCTGCTTGAACCGATCAGGAATGGGTGTGGAACGGTTCGTCAGCGGGGAAACCCACACCATTTTTGCGCTGCCTTTGGCCACCAGCTCGTCGAGCTGGTCGGTTCGCCGCATTTCATAATGTTGCATCAGGCTGCTTCGTCCAACTTCACCGGCCAATACCCGAATTTCAACCACCCCGGGCGCTTTCAATTCTTTGAGAAAGCTGCATTCAGTGTGGACAATCACCACATAGGCGGGGTTTTCATCCAGGTGTTCAGGGAAGTGGTCGATCCACTCAACGCGGGCTTGTTCAAAGCAGCGGAAGTACACCGTGTTGTTGACATGGCCAATTTGGTCCATGTCGCCCCAGCGCAGTGGAACAGTGGTGCGGTAAATTTCTTTCATGATTGTTTGTTAATTTTTTCTACGTTGGTCTGCACGCCATTGCCAGGGCGCTTGAGGGTTTGGGCCTTGCCAAAGCCCGGATTTGTTGGCGCGTGCCTGTTGCTCGGCCTGTTCGTACAGGGTGCGGTCTGCCGGTGTTTGCGTTCGTGCGAATTCCCGGTACCACCACGCGTGCCCGGCTTCAATGGCGGCCAGGTTCACATCCACATCCCCCTCACACAACGCGGCTTCACACGCCTGGCCCGGCAGCACAAGTTTGGCCACATGGCGCTTGTAGCGGTCAGTGTTCGACACCAGCACCTTCACGGCTTGGTTCATGACAGTTTGGGTGAGCCAACGCTTCGATTGCTCGCCACCGGCTTGGTTCAGTTCCGGGGCATCCACCGCATGCAAGCGTATTTTGTGTGTGGCGCCGTTGTCAGTTTTGACGGTGACTGTGTCGCCATCGGCCACGCGAGTCACCATGCCGCGGTACACGTCGCCGCGCAAGGCTTGTTCGCCACCGGGGTTGTTGCGTGGACTTTCAGCCGAGACCGGCCCGTAGGGGCTGAGGTAATAGCCCAACAAGGCCAAAACCAGAGCGAGTACTTTAAAGATCATGTTGATGTTGGGTTTCAGAATCGTTCAAGGTTAAGATGTTTGCTGTAATTATCCAAGCGGCCTGTGTGCCCGTTCTTATTATAAAAACGATCGAGACTACCATGGACCGAATTTCCCTGCAGTTTAATCCAGACAACACAGTGGCCACCGTGGCGCTGAATCGCCCGGAAAAGCACAATGGCGTGGATTGGCCCATGTTGAAGGCGGTCAAGAAAGTACAGCAGCAGCTGGCCAAGCACAAAAGCCTTCGAGCGGTGATTTTGAAAGGCGAGGGCGCTTCGTTCTGTGCGGGTTTAGACATGAAGTCGGTGATGGCCGACCCCAAAACCGCCGCGGTGATGTATGCCCACTTGTGGATGCCCATACGCAATATTTATCAGAGCTGGAGCATGGGTTGGCGTGATCTGGGTGTGCCCGTGATTGCACAAATTCATGGCAATTGCTTTGGTGCGGGCATTCAACTGGCGTTGGGGGCGGATATACGTGTGTGCACCCCCGATGCACAGTTGTCTATTCTGGAGGCCAAGTGGGGGTTGATTCCTGACATGGGCGGTGGTGCGCTGTTGCGCGAACTACTGCCTCTGGATGTGGCCAAAGAGTTAACAATGACTGGCCGCATGTTAAATGGCGAGCAGGCCAAGGCTCTTGGTTTGGTCACGCATGTGTCTGCTGAACCGGCCGCCCATGTGGACGCGTTAATTAAGGAAATATTGGCGCGTTCCCCTGATTCTGTGGCTGCAGGCAAGTTCATGATGCAGCGGATTTGGGGCATTGACGAGAATGCACACTTAACCCAAGAGCGCCGTTGGCAGCGCCGTTTGCTGGGTTTTAAAAACCAGCGGATTTCCGTATTGAAGAACAGCAAATCCCCGGCTGTGCCCTTTGCGAAGCGACAAATTCGCTGAGTGAACGCTGACCAAACCAACGGAGCTTGACCATGAAGGCATTGACCCCAGTCGACCAGTTGTTTCTTTTGCTTGAGCGTCGCAATCAGCCCATGCACGTGGGAGGTTTGATGTTGCTCAAGCCGCCTGCCAATGAGTCTACCCTCGCTTATGTTCGCCGTGTGGTGCAAGGCATGCGCGAACACACCGAGCCAGTCGAGCCGTTTAATCTGCGCTTGAAATCGCGATTGGGTGTGTGGTTTTGGGAGAAAGATGAGGAGTTTGATCTGGAGGCTCATTTCATTCACTTGTCTTTGCCTCAACCTGGTCGCATTCGGGAATTGCTGGAATTGGTGTCTAAATTACACGCAAGCCCCATGGATCGAGCCAAGCCATTGTGGGAATCCTACTTGATCGATGGTCTGGAAGATGGTCGCATCGCGATTTATAACAAGGTGCACCATGCCCTGGTCGATGGCGTGGCTTGTATGAAGATGTTGCAACGGTCAATGGCCGACAACCCGAAGGTCAAGGATTTGCCACCTTTCTGGGCAAGCCCAAGCTTGCGCGGTACGGCTCGCCGAACAGAATCCGCCAATGGTTTGTTGACCCTGTTGGGCCAGGCTGTAGACACCGTCAAAACCCAGGTGTTCAGTTTGCCCAAGGTGGTCAAAGAAGTGGGGCGTTCATTGTGGCAAACCAGCGTGGCAGACCCGGATTTTGTGTCGGTGATTCAGGCGCCTCGCAGCGTGTTGAACCGGCGAATCAGCGCTTCAAGGCGATTTGCTGCGCAAAGCTGGTCAATTGATCGCATCAAATCCTGCGCCACTGACTTGGACATGACCTTAAACGATGTGGTGCTGGCCATGTGTGGCTCGGCGTTGCGTGCTTATCTGTTGGAATTGAATGCGTTGCCCGCCCGCCCGTTGGTGGCCATGGTGCCAGTTTCACTGCGCAAAGACGATTCCGTGACAGGCAACCACGTGGCCTTGTTGCTGGCCAACCTGGCAACTGACACGGAAGATCCAATTGAGCGAATCGAAAAAATTGCGCGTTCGGTGAATCATTCAAAAACCCGGTTTGAAGGGATGAACCAGACCGAAATCATGAACTACGTGGCCACTATGATGGCTTTAAGCGGTGCGAACATGATCACGGGCCTGGCCCCGCAACTGCAGGCTTTCAACATTGTGATTTCCAATGTGCCCGGCCCCAAGCACACCTTGTATCTGAATGGTGCTGAGGTGGATGGAGTGTACCCAACTTCAGTGTTGATCGATGGGCAGGCTTTGAACATCACCTTGAACAGCTACGCCGGCAAACTGGAATTTGGGTTGATTGCCTGCAGGCGCACCATGCCTTCGATGCAGCGTCTGCTCCAGTTTCTTGAAGAGGGTTTGCTTGAACTGGAGGCGGTGGCAAAAAAGGAGATTGAATCAGGGGTTCGAAAACGCGAAGCGGCCTGATTACTCGTCGTTGATGCTCGACGACATTGCAATGCTGAACAGGAAAGGCCAGCGCTGAAAAGAGTCGTAGGTGGCCTGATCTTGTTTGATGTCCTGATACATGTTGTGGTCAAACCCTTCGACTTGGGCACTGAGTGCGTAAATGTCATGCGCTTTGTCCGCCGGGGGCATGAACAGAGCGGGAGGGTCGCTTGGGTTGAATTCAGCCACGGTTTTTCTCCTTTTTGACTTTGTTCATTGCACCACCACCGACGGTGTGGCTTCGGTGGGCCCAAGCACCTTCCAGTCTGTGCCCGGGGCTTTGAGCCAGTAAGACCCTTGTGATTCCATCACCGTGATGTTGCCCTGCTGTGAAACCAGGCGTGTGTCGGGCAGATTGCTGAGAATCACTGGCCAACTGGGCGCCAGTTTTTGGGCTTCGTTCTGTTTCATCCACCTGTTGAGCAATTCGCTGAGTGCCAGGTAACTCGTGGACTGTTTGATGATCACAGGCCCGTTTGGAGCCTGTTGGTAATTTGGGGCAATCCAGTAGCCAAAAACAGGCACGCGTGTGATGGCCGGTGTTGGCAACTCACGCAAACCCACCAGTTGGCCATATTCGCCGCTCAGGCCCGCGCCGTGTTCGGGTACCACCAACACCATGGCTTGCCGACCGCTGCGTCGAATTTCACCAAGCACAGACTGAATGTCATTCAGTGTGCGTTCGGTTCGAATTGCATAGGTGTTGATGCTGTTCAAATTGCTGTTCAACAAGCGATTGCCATCGTGCAAAGTGATGCTGTTGTAGTAATAGGCCACAGCAGGGCCGTTGGCTTCCAGGCGTTTTTTCCACCAAGTGCGCAAGTAGTCGCCATCGCGGCTGATTACCGAACCATCAAAGGCCTGCACCCCGATGGGTACCTCATCGTGGGCCACACGCTGAATTGCGTTGCTGCCTAAATTGTCGCGCACCAGTTTCTTGAAGTCCTGGAAGCGGCCATCGTGGTTCATTCCCATTTCAACTTCAAAACCGACTCTGCGCAATTGCTCAAACAACAGGCAGCTGTCGCTGGTGTTCTGATACAGGGCATTGTGAGTGCTTTGACCACACTTGCCGCGAAGCAAGCGAATGGCCGCTGGGCCGGAGTAACTCGTTGCCGAATTGAAATTCTCGAAGATGAAATCGGCCTGGCGTATCAGTGGGTGTTGGCTCAGCTTTGCAAAACGCAAGTCAGCCCACGACATGGAACAGATTTGAAGCACGATGACATCGAAATCCGGGGCGGAGGGTGGAGCAAACGCATTGACAGCCAGGTTGCGTTGGCGCTCGAAAAATAGGTTCAGTGTGGATGCAGGGCCAGCGCCATCGTTGGCAATGTCACGAAGTTTTGTTTGGCTTTCCTGGTCGCGCGCCACGCGCAACTGCTGAAAATCGACTTGGCCCAAGGCAATCATTTCAGCAGGTGACAAATTCACCCGTGTTTGCGCCAGCAGGCCGCCTTCATCTGCTTCAGCAAGGGTTTCCGGCTGCACCTCGGGCTGAAGAAAGGGCAAGGTCTGTTTGGCCAACACCAGAAATAGGCTCACGGCCACCCAGGTGCTGATGCGAATGTATCGGTCTAAGGCGCGTATCAGTAAAAATGCAAGCAAACCGCTCCACAACATCCAGGGTTGCACTGTGCGCTTGACCAATTCCCACAAATAATCGGCGGAAAATCCAAACAATGCGACAACTTGATCGATCAAAGCCAGCGACACCACCAGGCCCAGTTCATGCAGCAACAGTGCAACGGCAGGTAGGGAGAACAGGAGGTATCTCAGAAAGCTGAGCACACGTTTGGCTGAATACAAGGCCGGGTTTGTCAACAGGAGCAAGACGAACAGGCCGAGGTTCAGCAACGGGCTCAGGGTGAGAATGCCCCCAAGATGCAGGCCGATCTTGATGACGAAATACAGGTTCCAGATCAGCATGGGCTCAACTCTCCCATTTCTCGGTTTGAACCCGAGTGCCCGTCAGTTTTTTTCCAGAGGCCTTCACGCCATCTTTCACCCAGTGATACAAACGCACATAGCCTGTCAGCCCGCGGGAAAACACATCGCGTAGACCTCCCAATGCACGGTCACGTATTTCTTGTTCCTGCCAGTTCAGCCAGGCGTCGGCCCGGCCAAAGGTGCATTGAATCAGCTGGGTTTCCTGCTCGGGGCTTAAGTCGGTGAACAGCGCCTCCACTTTGCCGAACTCATTGAATTTGATTTTGGCTGGGAACAGGAATTCCCGGTCACCACGATTCAGACCCACCTGAACCTCGCTGAACTCGTTCACCCTTCGGGTGTCGGGCACATCTAGAGTTAAACCCGCCGCTGAATACTCTTCAGTGTGGCAACTCACTGTGTAACCACCGGGAAGGCGCAAGAACGCAGGGATCACCATGCGGACCCGATGGTGTACAAATTTCTGCACCGCTTCGGTGGCTACACCCACAGCCGCGCCAAGAATACCGAGGTTAAAGCCGCACCACAGCAGGTTCATCAAGACTGTGCCTGTTTCATGCGTATTTAAAAAGAACAGGCGCACCAAGCCAAACCCAAAGCCAAGCACATTGATCAGCAACAAGATCAAATAAGGTTTTGCAATGTTGGCGTCGAAATAGCTTTTCTCGATCAGCCCACCTTTGGCGGTGACGTTGAATTTACCGAGTTTGGGATTGATGAAAGCCAGCGTGGTTGGCAAGATGATGTACCAAGACAGCACAGTCTCATAGACCTCTGACCAGAACGATCGCCTGTATTTGCCCTGAATCACCGAGTTCGTGTAACTGGCGATGATCAACTGTGGCAAGGCATAGCTCAAAATCGTCACGGCGGCGGCGTTGATCAAGTGAAACTCAAAAAACAGGTAGGCCATGGGCATGATCAAAAACACCAGGCGCGGTATGCCGTAGAAAAAGTGCAGCATGGCGTTGGAATAGCAAATGCGCTGGAAAATATCCAGGCCCTTTTTGAACATGGGGTTGTCGGTGCGGAAAATTTGCGCCATGCCACGCGCCCATCGAATTCGCTGGCCAATGTGGCCCGCCAGGCTTTCAGTCGCCAGCCCCGCGGCCTGGACGTTGTTCAGGTACACGCTGTTGTAACCTTTGGCGTGCAACTTCAGCGCGGTGTGGGCGTCTTCAGTCACCGTTTCCACTGCAATGCCACCCACCTCAAGCAAGGCTTTGCGCTCAATCACAGCGCAGCTGCCGCAGAAAAACGCCGCATTCCAGTAATCATTGCCATCTTGGATCAAGCCGTAGAACAGGCTGCCCTCGTTGGGCATTTGGCGAAAAGAATGGAAGTTTCTTTCAAATGGGTCTGCCGAGAAAAAGTGATGCGGTGTTTGAACCATCACACACTTGGGGTCGCGCAGAAACCAACCCATGCTGGTTTGCAGAAAGGACCGAGTTGGGATGTGGTCGCAATCAAAAATGGCCACGTACTTGCCATGGGTTTGTTTCAGGGCGTAATTGATATTGCCCGCTTTGGCGTGCGAATTGTCAGGGCGAGAAATGTATTCGACCCCTGCCTGCCTGGCAAACTCCTCGAACGCAGGCCTGTGGCCGTCGTCCAGAATATAAATGGTGATTTTGTCCACCGGCCAGTCCAATCCCTTGGCTGCATACACGGTGGGCCGGACCACCGACAAAGGCTCGTTGTAGGTGGGAATGAACACATCGATGTTGGGCCATTCCTGCAGCGTGGATTCCAGAGCAAGTGGTTTTCTTCTCAAGGGCCAGGCTGTTTGAATAAAACCGAAAATCAAAATGACCCAGGTGTATGCCTCTGCAGCCACCAGGATATAACCCAGAAAAAATTCCATGCCCGATTCCAGATCGAGCGAACTGGTCAGGCGCCAGAAAATGTATCGAGACAGCAACAGCAAAGTCAGGGCCATCAGACACAAGTTGGCAAACCGTTCCGGCATGCGTTTAAACAGCATCGCACACAAATAACACACCAAGATAAATACCCATTGACCGGTCAAGGGCAGCGAGGCCTGCGAGGTGAACAAAAACAGCCCCAGACCGAACAGGCCGAGCAACCAAGCGACAGGTTTGGTTTGAATCAGCCAACCGGCCGCATTGGCCACTCGCGTATCCAGCCTGGCCGCACCCACTGCCCGGTCGGCCAGTTTGCCGAACACGGATCTGAAAAAGCGCACGGGTGCCTTCACCAACACCTGCCATAGCCAGCGTATTGGTGCCGACATGTCATACAGCGCCACTGACAGCACCCGGAATACGATGAATAAAATGCTGTGGTTCGTGGAGTCGGTTCGTTGAAGCGTCCTGTTCAGGCTGTTGGGGCGCATCCACAATGCCCGGAAGAGCTTACGCAGGCGCAAGCCTGTGCTCAGGTGGGGAAACTCCCTGAGGTCCAGCAAGCGCTCCAGTGTAACGATCAAACCAGTGGGTTTTTTCATCCGATTTCCTGATCAATCCAGTTACACAGTTTTTGCACGTCTTCAACCAGTTGTGAGCGCGGCGCGTATTCCTGAAGGGGCATGCCCGCAGCAACACTTTCTGGCAGGGCCTGGTCTTCATGCAAATAAAATGGCAGCAATCGGTGGCTTAACTTCATTTTGCACAGGGTCCACAAATCAAGGTGTAGAACTTTTGAAGAATCAAAACGATTCATCAAAAAATACGACGTGCCGCGGGACTGAAGCAAACTGGGCATCAGCATGTCGATGCCCAAAATGGAATTTGAATCGGGCACCATCGTCACCAGGTTCAGGTCAGACAAAGCCAACACCTGGTGGCACCAGGTTGACGGCCAACGGGGCAGGTCGACCACCACGATGCAGTCGTCTTCGTACTCCGGGTGCTTGAACAGGGCGGTCAGTTTGTCGGGGTGTTCCAGTAAAACGCGATCCACTGTCAATATTTGTGGCACGCTGAGATGTCCAAACGGCAGGTGTCTCAACCCCGACTCCGAATGGGTTTGCACAAGGCTGGCCTGTTGTTCTTGTTGCAACAGAAGGCTGCCCAACCCCTGTTCACTGGCGGTGGTCTGCCCCAAGTGGTATTCAATGTTGTTCTGAGGGTCAGCCTGCACCAGCACGACATGTCGGCCAAGCGCGTGAAGGTGCGACGCCAGCGAAACCGCCAGGCTTGTTCTTCCTGTGCCACCTGTCGGTGAAATCAATGTCACGATAATCATTGGTCTTTCTCTGCCATGGTGGTCGCAATCCACTTGCCATGACGCACCATTTGATAACAATCTTCGGGTAATTCCACGTCACTCCAATTGACCCAGTCGCTCAGCCAGATTCTGGCGTGTGGGTTCACCATCATTTTGCGAACAAGGTAAACCGTCATCAGTAGACCAAAGAGCACACCACCAAGCAATAAAAACAGTTCAAACATCACTGGGCCTCTTTGATCAAGCTGTGAATTCGTTGCATCCAGGGCCTGGCCGGGTCTCTGATCAAGGGGTTTTCAGTCCAAACGTCAGTCAATGCATCGGGTGCCTTGATCTCATTTTCGGGCAAGTCATGGTGTTCCACTGGCTCCAGTTCATCGTGTAGATCGATGAACAGGGCGGCTTTCTGGGAGGCGTCCACAAATTGAATCTGACCGCTGAACAGCACTTTGGTGTCTTCCCGGAAGCAACTGTTCAGCCACTCGGTGTAATGTTGCTCATCGGGCTTCTTGACCCACAGTTTCATGATGTAAACAGCCTCTCGGGTGGCCGTGAACACACAGGTACCCTCGGTCCAGTTGCACAGCCGCAATGCAGTTTGTGCCGACATGTGCGGCAACAAAGACAAACGCGTCAGGCTCAGGTGCATGTTCCAGTGCTCGGCCAGGGTCAGCATCATCAAGCCTTCACGAGAGAAAACCTGGTTGTTCAAAATAGTCAGCATGCCTGGCATGAAAACCTCATGCAGGTCTTGTCCAAATTTGACATCGCTCGCCGATGTCGATTGGTTGTCTGGACTGAATGGTTGTAGTTGTGCTGAGGCAATGCCGTATGGGGGGAATTGCTCAGCTCCTGCCTTCAAGCACACCGAGTCCGCACCGAGTCGAAGCAACACGGACGCATCTTGGGTTGACATGCTGTCGTTGGCCAACACATGGATGCCCACTTGCTTTTGCGTGCCGAAACGCAGCTGGTGGCAAATGGTTGCCACGTCTTTCAGCTCGTTGAATTGTGTCGCATCGATCGAATGGTGAGTGTTCAGGGCACAAAGGTCATCGACACTGTTCCACAGGTCTGTTTGTACGCCCCAGTCTGTGGGCCACCATGGCTTGTATTCGAATTCGCCGTCAAGCGACATGTCGGCGTAACCATCGGCAAACACGGCCCAGCGGGGCGCCTGTGTTTCCACCGGTGTAACCACGCAGGCGTTGGCGTGGTTGGCCCAACGGTTCAGCAAACGCATGTGCGCTAAGGCGTTGCGTTGGTCCAGTGCGTCTTGCGCATTGTTTAGCCACAGCTCGGGCTCCTCGAGCACGATGAGAACCGGTTTTAACACCGTGAGGCTTTCAAGTGAGCGGCACAAGTGCTTCACCGTTGTCTTGTTCTCCGCCCGCTTCAGCATGGCCTGAGTTGACACCACATCCAGCCCTTTGAGAAAGGAGTATGGCTTGTCCAAGTGTGGTTCGATGATTTCCCGAACCTCTTGTTGGGGCCTGGTGGTGAACCACAAACAACCTTTGAATTTTGAGTTGTCTTGGGCTTGAAGCCACTGCGCCACCAACGATTGGGCTAAACCTGAGGCGCTATCGGCCTTAAGTACATAGGTGCCGGGCTTTGCAAATTCAATCATTCAAAACCTCGAATACGGCGAAACCCCCTGGGGAGGAACACTGAGCTCAAAGAAGTCGCCAAATGAATACTTGGCATACACCTGCAAACGGTCAGGGTTGAATCCTTCTGAACGGTCAATTTCAAAGAAACCACCCAGGATGAAATTGTTCATCACCTGGCGTTCAATCCCTAAGCGAAGCCCTGTGCTGGTGCCCCCGCCCGGCCCGCCGGTCTGAATGGTCGGGTTGCCCTGTGCGGCGGCGGCTTGCGCCAACTCAGGGTTCAGTGGATACAACTCGGTGTCGTCTTCGCGCGATTCACTGGCCCCAATACGTGCTTGTAGCTGCCAAGACCAGCCCCCCGCATTGCCAGTCCAGGTGATCGGAAAGCTTAAGGAGCCGAAGGCCTGCGGGCTGTAATAACCGCCTTGACCAAAGGTATAGAAGCGCATGTTTCGCTTGAACGACCACAAAAACAGGGAGGCGCCAATTTCAACCTCATGGCCTGGGCGCTGGAAGATGGTCTTGCCGACAATGCCCTGCAAATTGTATTCGGTGTTGTCGGGAATGTTTTTGCCGGTGATCAGATTGGCTCGGGCAATGCCCACGAAATCAAACGTGGGGCTGAATGCCTCGTAGTACACCGCACTGATCCCGTTTCGGCGTGCGCCCCCCCAGCTCTCACCCGTGAGTGGGTCGGTTGCGCCCGAGGTTGACAACACGCTGCCCGTGACCATTCGTCGCGCAATGTCGATGCTCAGTGAGCCATCGCCCAAACTCGTGTTCCACTGGAAGCCGCCCACCCAGTCGTTGACTGGGTAGTCACCCACAGTGGTGCCCAAGTCGACGCGATATTGGTCGGTTTGTATGCCAAGCCCCACCACATGACCATTGAAGTTTTGGTCAAGGCGGTTGGGGGAAATATTGGGGTCGTTGGGTGCGACAGTGCCCAATTTTGCGAAATTGGCAGCATCACCCGGATCCACTCGGCCTGCTTTTGCATTGAGTGTGTCCATGCGCAGGAACAGCGTTTTTTCGAAGTCCAGCGGCACATCCAGCTGCAGGGGAATTTCCCGACTTTCAATCCGTGAGACGCCCGGATCCCCATCAATGATGGCGTCTTCATAGGACATGCGAAGGCGAACTTGCTGGGTTCGCCGCAGCCGCGTTTCGATTTCCTGGATTTCAGGTTCAGCCCGCCAGCGTGGCGCAGAGCTAATGACGCTGGCCACATCGTTGAAGCGGGCTTGTTCGTCAAGCGTTCGTACGCGAGTCAGGTGTTGCCCCAACCGCATGCGTTTTTCAAGGGCAGTCATGCCCTCGGTCCATTGATCTCGAGGAGTACGTTCCAGCAAAGCCACGGCTTCATTGGGCCGGTCTTGGCGGGCATACAACAACGCGCTGGCGAACTGCATTTCAGCCGTTGGCGCAATTTCCAAGCCTTCTCGCATCACATCGCGAGCGGCCTGTTTGCCGCCTTTGTCGTTTTGATTGTCGAGCAAAATAGCCAGGTCGTAGCGAAACCATGGATAGTCTGGCACCAAGTCAATGGCGTCTTGCAAGGCTGAAGCCGCGGTTTCAACATCGCCCAATGCCAATTGCTTTTCGGCGCGCTCGCTCAACGCTTGCCCGCGCTCGAAATCGGAAGGCTCCGGCGCACTCGGTGGCGTATCGCTTGGGGTGCTTACATCCGCTTGCGTTGGTGGCGGGGTTGGTCGAGCAGCTGGTGTTGCCCGGTTGGTGTTGCCCGCTCTGGCCACTGTTCGAGGCGGCTCGGCGGGTGCGACAGTGCCACCCAGGTCGGCCAACAATGTTCGGTACCGTTTGTCGCCGGGAAATCGTTGAATCAGGTTGCGGGTTTGCTCCACCGCAGACTGTCGCCCCTCCGGTGTATTGGCCATGATTCGAAACACTTGAACTGCCGCGTCACCCACCAAAGGGCCGGGCACCAATTGTTCAAGGCGTTGCAGCAAATCACTGGGCGGGCGTTCGCGGTTAGCCAAAAAGCGCAGCTCGGCCAACTGTTGTCGCTTCTCGCCAGACAGTTGCGAGGCTTGCGCCAATTCCCGTGCATAGGGGTTGTTGGCGCCATACAGGCTCTCTAACCGGCGTAACCACACATTGGTGGCTTGCACATCGCCCTTGGCCAAATCCACCAAACCCTGCCAGCGCAGAGCCGAGGCGTTCTCAGGGTCAATCAACAGTGCTTTGTTGAATGATTGAACGGCCAGGTCAAAACGAAAGCGTTCGTACCAATAAATGCCTTTGTCGATCAAGGCCCGTAGGTTGGCTTGTTGCGCTTGAGTTTGTGCCTGTGCCAATTGCACCCGGGTGGATGCTTGTGCAGATTGCAAAGGCGCACCAATCAGCATGGCTTGAATTGACAGAATCAGCACGCTTTTGGACCACGGTGAACGCATTTGTTTATTCACAGGCTTTCACCTCATTGCCGTTGAGTAGAAGTTCACCCAAGGCGTTGAACTGGTATCGGTTTTCCATGAAGCCTGTACCGAACAGGTTCAGTGCTCCATTGTAATAGCCATAATCGAGCCACAAAGCCTTGTCTGCGTTGGTCAAGCTGTTGGACATGAACTGCTCGGCCAGGCCGCCATGGCCAGCTGCCTTGAGTAAAGGCGCCGCTGACACTTGAAACCCTCGAGGCCCGCGATTCGGTGCCACCGTGTTTTGAAAGGGCTCAAACCATTCTGGCATGTGCTTGCGGGAAATCAGGGTTTGAATGGCTGGTTGCAATTGAGCGATCAGTACTTTGTTCAGTGGGTCTTGCGGGGAATTCATGCCTATCCACAAGTAGGTGCGAATGGCGTCGTAATCGCCGCGCTGTTCATCGGCTGGCAATGAAAGTTCGCCGTTGTTGTACAGCACCCAGTCGGGATAACTGCCAGTGCGCCCGGTGTCGAGCAGCAAACGTTGGCTTGCCAGATAGATATAAGACCAACGCCCCTCATCAGCCCAGGCATTGGCCAGGCGAGCCATCAAAAACGAAGGCACGTAGCTGGGGTTGAGTTTCACGGCGCCGTCGTTGCGCACAAAGCCTTGTTTGCCCGGAAGCACGCTAAGCCCGAGACCGCTTACTTCGAGTGTTTCATGCTTCAAAATCAAATTGCCAAGCGCCCTGGCTTTGCGGGCGTAGGCGGGCTCACACCACACGCGGCTGGCTTCCAGCAATGCATAGGCAATCCAGAGATCTGCGTCAGAGGCACTGTTGCTGTCAATCACCCCCCAGCCGTCCGCTTTTTTGCCCCATTGCCACGCTGGCAGGGTTTTGCCGATGTCACCATCGCTCAAATTGTTTTCAGTCCAGGTCAGCAAATCATCAAATGCCGCGCGGTCTGCGGCCACCAAGGCGAAAAACATGGCGTATGCCTGGCCTTCTGAGACGGTGCGCAGGTCTTCCTGGCTGCGATCAATCACGCGGCCGTCGTCGCTGAGGTAGGCGCTTTTAAAACCTTCCCACGCGGGCCATTTTGCGGCAACCGGTGCGGTGCTGCTGCACCCGGTCAAGACGCTCCCGACAATCAGGGTAGACGCACCCCAGAAGGCAAACTTCAGCCGCTTGCTCATCGATTAACCACCTTTGTTGCGTCGCGACGCCCGACCAGCCAACCAACCAAAAGCGAGGATGGCAAGAATGACACCAGCGAGTACACCGACCAGCGCGATCAAGACCGGGTATTGCGAGAACGCAATCCGCATGCGAAGCCACCAAGGCAATGCGCCGCTGACATAGGTTTCACCCAAGCTATAGCTTTGAATGTCATCGCCTCGAATCAGGCTCACGCTTCCCTTGATTTTGGCGATGTCACCATAATCGGCCATGGCTGCCACGGCGCGCTCAAAGCTGTTTTGATCCGTGCCTGTGATCACCAAGCCTGCCTTTTTTTCTTTCAGGTGCGACTCAAACCCCATGATGGCACCCAGGGAACCTGCGGTTTGAATCAATGCGCGCGTGTCGTCGTTTGGACGCAACTCGCTGTCGTTTTGCCAAATGCCTTGAAGCCACTGGAACGCGGGCGGCATGCCCATGCTGCGTTCAGTCTCATTCAGCACCATCGGCAGGTTCATGTTGCTGGCGTTGAGCCAGCCGAGTCGGTCCGTTGTGCCCAAAGCCAACCAGTGACGCTCGCCAATGGCTGGCGCCGGTTCATCCGATGCAATCAGCGTTGACCGGATGGCAGGCAGGCCTGTCCATTGGCCAAACAGGCCCATCACATTCAAGTAAGACTGTGCTTCCAGTGTGCTTGGGTTCGACGGAAGAACAATTGCCGTGTCTGACAAATCGGCCATGATGCTATATGGATAACCACCGTTGGCAAATGCAGTCAGGTTGGGCATGCGCGTATAGTGCGGCAAATCAGAGAAATCCAGCGTGGATTCCGGGTCGACTGCACCCCGCGCAATCTGCGTGACCCGTGTGCAGCTACCACCGCCTTCGTTCATGAACCCGAAGGTGAAACTCAATTGATTGTTGCCACCCACCCGGAATGCCGGAATTTGCAATGACTCTTCGCTGCTGAGCTCGGCCTGCCCAAGCAGATCGATGTTGATTTTGCTTTGAGTCTGCTCTGTGCGGGGTGCCAGGCGGAACGATTGAATCAAGGCGTCGTTGATTTCGATGTTCAATAGTGAATCATTCCAACGCGATGGTGCGGTGTAGCGATATTTTAAATCCATCGGAATGTTGCGCCCGGCCCAGCTGAACAGGTCTGGCGGCAGGCGCAAATTGACAGCGGTTTTGGGTTTGTCGGAACTCACTTCCAGTTGCCCCGCGAAGTCGATCAACTCCGCAAAGCGAACAGGGCGGTCGGTGGGTACATAGCGGGGTGCATCGTAGGGTTTGCGCGGCACGCCCAAGTCAACCGATTTAATCAGCGCCGATTGCCCGGTCAGCAGCTGCCCTTCAATCACCAGGCCATACACAGCCTGTAGCAATTCTTCATCCGTGCGACCCAGTACATACAGGTGTTTCACCCAAGGCGTTTGTGTTGAGTTCGAGAAAAACAGGGTGGGGCCTTTGATGTCCTCCAGGGCCATGCCCTCGGGCAAACGTTCGCCCTTGGACAGCACCAGCGTATGCCTGCTGTCCGATGGCGTGTCGATCAGTTCAAACTCGGCTTGTCGGTAAAACGCTTGTGCGCCCATCCATGACGCCAAAACACCTGCAGCCTTCAGGCTGGCCTCGGTTTTGTTTGCTGGTAAAACCACAGGCAAGCGAAGTTTTTGATTGTCTCGGGGATCAAAAAACGGAGCGGGTAACAGAGCCAGGTCGTTGACGAGGTTTAGCGGGGTGGACAACACAGTCAATGTGCTGTCCGGGCGGATGTCAAAGCGCAGGGTTGGGTTGTTGGGGTCTACACAAGTGCTGTCGTAGGTGCCGTCGTATTCCAGCTTCAAGGTGGCGAAATCTGAAAACAGCACAGGGTCCAGTTCAATATTCATAGTGTGTGGCACGCCAGCTTTGTCTTCACTGAGCTGGGAAATAGCCGCCAGCTGGTCGTTGATATACACGCGGATGAAGGATTGGTCATGGCGCATGCCGGGTGGGTACAGCACTTTCAATGACAAGCGTGCGCCCAACACCAGTTCATCCAGCCGCACGCCCGAATTCATTTCGACAAAGCGGTTAATGCCTGTCAAGCGTATGCCATTGGGTTGCCCCATGGCCGAGAATTCCAGTGTGCGGCGTTGCTCCGTTTGGGCCAAGGGCGCGCTGGTGGTATTGCTTTGTTCACTGGTTTGTGGCTCTTGAGCATGTGCACCAACTGAAAACAGAAAAAGGCACAGTACGAATGAATAGATCATGAAAGGTTTCAACGTGCCCCCGAAGTAACTGTCAAGCTGCATATTTGATTGAATAGTGGTTTTTATAAGGTTCTGGCGTAGCATAATGGTGACTGTAAGCGAGGAAATCTAACCTTTTGGGAAATGTCTTCCATTGTTTTATATATCCTCGTGAATAACGACAAGTTTTCACAAGTATTTAAATCGAATGTTGCAATTTAATCATTTTTTTGCAGCGCCTAACAATGTAGGGTTGTTCATATGGTTTCAACAGAAGACATTGGGAACGTTCATGTGCTTCGAGTCGACGCGGTTCGCCTTGACAGCGCAGTCGGAACGATTATCCGAAATGCAGTGGTTTCTAAACTCGAAAACACCAACAAATTCGCGCTCGACATCACCGGCGTGAAGCTCGTGGATTCCGGCGGCCTGGGTTCGCTGGTTGCTTTGCTGAAAAACATCAGCAACAGTGAGGGCCGACTTGTTTTGGTCGGGATGAATAAGTCCGTTCGCATGATGTTCGAATTGTCGCGCATGGACCGCCAGTTCACACTGGTGGAGGACATGTCCAAAGCCATTGAAACGTTGAAATAGGCCTTTTGTAGTGTCTGAGCAAGATACCAACAAGCGTTTGCCGAAAATTCTGATCGTTGATGATTCGGTAGTTGAGCGCAACCTGTTTGTTCACATGGTCGCCAAATGGGGTTATCCCGTTGAGTTTGTTGACAATGGGCCACAGGCAATCGAGCAGATTGAACGCGACCAGGTTCAGTTGGTGCTGGCTGACTGGCAAATGCCTGGCATGTCGGGCACAGATTTTTGTCATAGCCTTCGAAATAGGAATCTGGGCCATTACACCTACATCATTGTGATGTCGACCCAGAATGATGAAGAATTCCTGATTGCGGCGCTGGATGCGGGTGCCGACGACGTACTGACCAAACCCATCGACAGCAACGAACTCGAAGCGCGCTTGCAATCTGCAGTTCGCCGCATTGAGTTGCAGGCCCAGCTGGCCCGAAAAACCGAAGAGTTATCCAATGCGCATGATCTGATCGCACACGACTTGCGTGCCGTGTCGCGTTTGCAACGAAGTTTTCTGCCCGAGCCCCAAAGCCTTTTCTCTGGTCTGGATTATCAGTGGTTGTCTGTGCCTTCGAAGTATGTGTCAGGGGATCACCTGCATGTATTTGAGCTCAAGCCCAAGGTGTACGGCTTTTACCTGCTTGATGTGTCAGGGCATGGCATTCCAGCGGCTGTGAAGTCGATGCAATTGGTGCAAATGCTCGCTGACCATTCAAACAACAGCTTGGTGTTTGAGCCCGGTGGCAAACCAGGTCAACCTCGAACTGTGTCGAAGCCACGCGATGTCGTGTCGCGTTTGAATCGTTTGTTTCAACAAACGGAATCGGATTTGTCGTATTTCACGATGATCTATGGTGTATTCAATTCACTCACCCGAGAAGTGTCACTGTGCCAGGCGGGTCACCCGTCGCCTTTGCTCTTATCTGGACAATCTGAAGTGACCGTACTGGGGGAGGGTGGCTACCCGGTTGGCTTGTTTGAATTCGATGAATTTGAAGACATTGTGTTGACATTGGGCGACCAAGACGCCTTGATCCTGTATTCCGATGGGGTCACTGAGGTGCTTTCTTCCGAATCCGAGGCCTTTGGTGAAGATCGTCTGCTTCGCTTTGTGAACACCCAAGTCAAATCAGACCGGTATGCCGATTTGCCCGAACTCATTCAGACTGAAGTGCAGCGCTGGGGAGGCGAGCAGGTTCAGCAAAAAGGCTTTGAAGACGACGTGTCGATATTGATGATTGCGCCGCGCCCGGGCGTTCTGGATAAACGTCCGGTGGTCGAGAAAGACCTTGAAGAGCCCGAACTGGTGTATCGACTTCAGGACATACAGAAACGTTCGGTGCAAAAGGCAAACGCTGCTCACGCCAAGTCGATTGTGATTGTCGATGATTCCCGCAGCTTCCTTCGAATTTTCGAGGCCATGCTCAACAGCTGGGGCTACACGGTCCACGCTGCGCGAAACGGGCATGAAGCCTTGGATCTGATTGAAAAGTATCAGCCAGATTTTGTGCTCACGGACTGGGACATGCCAGGCATGAGCGGCATTGAATTGTGCGAGCAAGTGCGAAGTCAAAAACAAAACGCTTACACCTACATCATCATGATCACTGGTTACGCCAGTCGGGATGACCTGCTTCAAAGCTTGCGGGTGGGCGCAGACGATTTCCTGACCAAGCCAGTGAACCCCAGCGAGTTGAAGGTTCGCCTGAAAACAGCCGAACGCATTGCGAACCTGCATACGCGACTTGAAACCCGCCACACCGAGCTGAGCCACCTGTATGAAGCGCTTCAGCGCGACATGCGAGAGGTGTCTCGCATTCAGCGTGCCTTGCTGCCGAAAAGCAAGCCTGACCCTTGGCCTTTTGCCATACAAACCGTGTATCAACCGCAGGGTTACGTGTGCGGCAAGCAAATGGGGTTGCTTGAAACCCAAGACAATGAGCATGGGTTTTTCATGCTGTCCATGCCTGGTGACGACACGGCGACTGCTTTGCAAACCATGGCGTTGGCACGATGGTTCTCCATGGCGCGCGCCACCCGGGTGCTTTTTCCCATCGAAGAAACCAGTGCGAAGGTGCGGCGTTACTTGGCCAGCCCGGAACACGTGCTTGAGCAGCTTTCCTCAATCTCGCCTTCTTTGCATGAAGAAGCTCCGCAATTCGATTTGCTATACGGCTTGATCAATTTGGATCAAGGCACCTTGCTGGTTGCGGGCATCGGCGAGTGGTCCATGGTGTTGGCTCAGCCAGGGAAAGAGCCCATCTTTTTTGATTTGCCAGCCGAAAACGAAACAGGAGTGGCCCGCAAAGGCCATGTGGTGTATCAGGACGTCATAGCACCAGGCAGCCGATTGTTTTTAAGCTCGCAGGAATGTGCTCGAGCTTTGGGCGTAGGCACCAAGTCTGCGTGGGTTGAACAAGTGCTGTCCACTGAGCGACACGGTAACCTCCTGGGTCGGGAATTTTCACGTTTGTTGTCCCAAACGGTTGGGTCTAAAAAAATACGCAGCGACTTGTCGCTGTTGGCCATTCAGTGGCGTGAATCCTTTGATCCTCAACAGTTGATTCTGTCGAGTGACCAAACTTCGCGGCTGGAGTCGGAAGCGCGACGTATCGCCCACAACAAAACCGACACCTTGGCCACTCACGATGCGCTCATTGATTTGGGGCCGTTGCATGACACTTTGGTTTATGGTGCCGTGTGCGACACCGTCAACATCGGCAAGTTGAGCATTGCCATCCGCAACTTTGTGGAAAGCATGGCTTATCCGGAAGACCTCTGTTACAACGCAGACCTGGCCATTTCAGAGGCCTTGACCAATGTGATGATTCACGGCTTTCGGCATGTAAAGCCCAAGCCTGCAACTGTGTCTGTGCTTGCTTTTCAGCATGCGGTGGCCATCGTGTTGGAAGATGAAGGCAACCGCATACCTGAACGTGTGTTGGAAAACATGCGCCATGCGCATTCTTTTCGAGATGATTTGAGTCTTGAGGAACTGCCAGAGGGTGGCATGGGACTGACATTCATGCGCATGGTGTCCCGGCGCTTCGTGTATGACCCCCAGCCGGAACAGAATCGCCTATTTCTGATCCTCTGACGCGCCTTTTGATGCATCATCAGCCCCAGGTATCTCTTCGGGCTGAATGCCGTCGAGTCGAGGGTTGATGGCGGCCATTTTGTCAATCAAGCCTAAAATACGTTCGTCCATGAATTTGCTGGCCGACTGTTGCAGCGCGCGCGACACTTCCGATTCAATGGCGGTCATGGCCAGTGGCCGAATTCTCCAGATCAATTCCGCCAAGCGTGGTAATTCTTCTTTGGGGGGCAAGTTTTCACCGTATTGGTCAAGTTCCTTGACGAACAAAGACACCGCCTGGTCGCAAAAGCTTTCAAGGTGGCTTCTTAGCGAAGCAATCAAATCCAGTAGCTCGATCAGAGGCACGCCCGCGGCCGCCATTTCGGCCCCAGCGTGCAGAATTTTAGGGCTTGGCGCGCGGTAGCGCAGTCCGTCGGGTTCAAGCAAGCCCAATTCGATGGTCTTGGCCAGTGCGCCGCGACTCAAGTTGGTGCCAAACATGGTGGCCAAATGCACCGGGTTGAAATTTTTGGGCACTTCATCGGTCCACGGGCTTGTGATCGCGTGCGTTAAACCCAGCAATTGGCGAAGGTCGTAGCCCTTGTCGATGGCGTCCAGCATTTCCTGAATGTTGTTCAGGGTGTAGCCACGGCCCAGCATTTGACCGATCAGTTTAAGCCTTGAGAGGTGATCCTCACTGTAAAAGCCAACCCGACCGCGTTTTTCCGGTGGAGCCAGCAAGCCACGGTCTTGGTAGGCACGAACGTTGCGTACCGTGGTGTTGGCGGTGCGAGCCAGTTCATCGATAGTGAACTCGCGAATTTGCCCACCCTTGATGTTGTCTTTGTTAGACGACGATTTTTTAAAGCGAAATGAAACCATTTAAGAATTGTAACCAAGTGTGAGAATATCTAGCCACTCTAGCTCAAAGCCGCTGTTTGTTATGAAAAAAATAATTCTGTTTGCGCTTAGCGCCTTGTGTTTTGGGGCGCCCACCACGTGGGCGCAAGACATTGCAAACAAAACGCTGGATGAAACCGCGCTCAGGGCCTGCCTGTTCATTGAAGACGACCAATTGCGCCTGCGCTGTTTTGATAATGCCACAGGCCGAAGCGCGGTGGTGCAAGATGGTTCCGCTCCCGCCGCCGCCGCTGAGCTGGACGGTGGCTTGCTGTTGTACAAGAACGCAGAAGATTCCACCTTATCCTGGCTTGATCGGCGCTGGGAATTGGCGCCTGCAGCCAAACGTGGCACGTTTTCGATTCGCCCCTATCAGCCCGTATACCTGTTGCCGCTTTATCACAACCGTTCGCCAAATGTTCGACCGACCAGCCCCAACCCCGCGAACACCGTAACGCGTTCGGAAAATCTTGACCAGAATGAAACCAAGTTTCAGCTCAGCCTGAAAACCAAGGTGATGGAAAACATGTTTGGCGAGAACGGCGATTTGTGGTTTGCCTACACTCAATCCAGTCGATGGCAGGTGTACAACAAAGACATTTCGCGCCCGTTTCGGGAAACCAATTACGAGCCCGAACTTATTTTCACCTGGAATTCCAGCTGGAGCGAGATGAAAGAGGCAACTGGCTGGGAGCCCCGACTACTGGGTCTTAGCTTGAACCACCAATCCAACGGTAGGGCTTTGCCCTTGTCGCGTTCCTGGAATCGACTCATCGGCATGGTGGGCTTTGAGAACAAGGACACGATGTTGCAATTGCGCCCTTGGATTCGAATTTCGGAAGACCCAGCTGAGGACGACAACCCGGACATCAGCGAATTCATGGGGCGCGGCGACATGCTGCTGGTCCACAAACACAAAGGCCACGAATATTCTTTGCTCACCCGGCACAATTTCCGGGGCGGGGATCAGTCGCGCGGTGCAGTGCAGTTTGATTGGGCTTTTCCCTTAACCAGCAATTTGCGTGGCCACTTTCAGTACTTCACCGGGTATGGCGAAAGTCTGATTGATTACAATTACAAATCAGATTATTTGGGGCTCGGCTTGTCTTTGGTCGGATGGTACTGAAACACGCATTTCATTGGTTGTTGGCTTTGCTCTTGATGGGGCATGCAAGCGTGTGGGCGCAACCCACGCAGTCGGCGCCCGTGTTGTTTGTTCTGGCTGCCTCGGGAGGAGTCAACCTCAATGGCCCAGAAGGGCAGACATACTCTGTGTTGCCCACCCAGCGATTGGTGTTTGGTCAAAGCATCACGGTGCCAAAGGGTGGTCGTGTGTCGTTTTTGGTGTTGAAAACCGGTAATCGGCGGGTGTTTCAGGGCCCCGCTCAATTGAAAGTGATTGCTGACACGGTGCGGCTTGTCAAAGGCGCAGCACCCAAAGTCAGCCCCATGTCCCAAGCTGAACTCGACATGGTGCAGCAATGGATGAGTCTGTACGCACGGCCACGCGTCAAACCTTCATCAAGCCCCCCTTCGAACACTGAAGAAAATGCTTTTCAGGTGATCGAACCGATCGATAACTCCTTGTTGTTGACTCGTTCACCGGAGTTTGTTTTCCGGGGCGAGCCCCCACGTGAGGGCAACTTGATGGTGTTCGATGCGCGTGGCAAGCGGTTTTGGGTTGCACCCATTGAGGGTGAATATTTAACCTTCCCTCCAGCAGCCAACTTCAATTGGGGCCAAAGTTTCACTTGGGAAGTGCGCAAACTGACGGGTGGGCGATTGCTCAGTGGCAGCTTCCAGATCGCCAGCGAGGAAACAGCAAGGGCTTTGCTGGAAGCCCGCGTGGCTGACTTGCCCGGGGTGTTGCCCGAAGCGGAATTACTCTATGGCATGCGTCTTCACTTGGCGGGTGCGTTTGTTGAAGCCAAATCCGTGTTTACACGCTTGGGTCTTCAAATCGATTTGCAAGGTCAACCACGTCAAGTGGTTGGATCCACCGCCTCGGCCTTGGCCAATTAACCTTCGAGTTCTTCCCAGCGCGCATAGGCTGTCGTCAACTCCTTTTCAAGATCTGCCATGCGTTGCTGGTGGGCTGTGATTTCTTCGGCAGGGCGTTGGTAAAAACTGGGTTCGGCAATCGTTTTCACCATTTTTTCCTGTTCGGCCTCCAGTTTCTCAATCAGGCCAGGAAGCGCCTGGAGTTCCCGTTGTTCCTTGAAGCCCAGTTTCTTGGTCTTTGGGGCCGCTGGCACTGCTTGCGCCGTTGCTTCGCTCTCGCCCGGCTTTGCCTTGTTGTTTGCAGCTTTGTTGCCCTGGTTATTCCATGGGTCGGTGGTGCGTTGGCGCAACCAGTCATCGTAGCCACCTACGTAGTCGCCTACCACGCCATCGCCTTCAAACACCAGGCAACGGGTCACAATCTGGTTCAGGAATTCTCGATCGTGGCTGACCAGAATCAATGTGCCTTGGTAGGCCATCAATTTGTCTTCCAGCAACTCGAGTGTTTCGATGTCCAGGTCGTTGGTGGGTTCATCAAGCACCATCACGTTTGAAGGCGTGGCGAACAACTGGGCCAGGATCAGGCGAGCTCGCTCGCCGCCTGACAGGCTGCGCACAGGTTGGCGCGCACGGTCGGGTGTGAACAGAAAATCTTGCAGGTAACCAATCACGTGTTTGGCCTGACCATCAATTTGAATGAATTCCTTGCCTGCGCCAATGATGTCAACGGCGGTGTCTTCCTCGTTGAATTGGCTGCGTAACTGGTCAAAATAAGCGATTTCAAGTTTGGTGCCCAAGCGAATCTCACCGCTGTCCGGTTTTGTTTGGCCCAATAAAACACGCAGTGCTGTGGTTTTGCCAATTCCGTTGGGGCCTAACACACCAATTTTTTCACCACGCATGATGGTGTTCGAGAAGTTTTTCAAAATGCACAGGCTTTCCAATCGCTTGTTCACGTCGGTCAGCTCAGCCACCAGTTTGCCGCTGCGCTCAGCCTCTTGCACTTGAACTTTCGCAGTGCCTACCTGGTTGCGTCGTTCCGAGAATTGTTTGCGCATTTCCAGCAAGGCGCGCACTCGCCCCTCGTTACGCGTGCGTCGCGCTTCCACGCCGCGTCGAATCCACACCTCTTCTTCGGCCAATCGCTTGTCGAACAGGGCATTGGCTTTTTCCTGAGCGGCCAGGAAATCGGCTTTGCCTTTGAGGTAGCCCTCGTAGCCGCCTGACCAGCTTTTAAGCATGCCCCGGTCCAGGTCGCACACACGTGTGGCCAGCTTTCGCATGAACGAACGATCATGGCTGACAAAAATTACGGCGCCTTTGAATTGCCGAATCTGCTCTTCAAGTAACTCAATGCTTGGAATGTCCAAGTGGTTGGTGGGCTCGTCTAGCAATAACACATCTGGATTGCTGACCATGGCTTTGGCCAGCATCACTTTGCGCTTCATGCCGCCAGACAATTTGGCAAACGGTAAGTCCGCAGGCAGGCGCATGCGGGTGAGTATCTGGTCTACTTCACTTTCAAGGTGCCAGCCGTTGTGCTCTGTCAATTGGGTTTGAGCCCATTCCAGTTCTTTGGCTTGTTCAGCAGGTAGATCGTCGTGGTGCTGTGTGCCAAAGCGCCGGCTGATGCAAATGGCTTTGCCCAGTTCGGGAAAGCCCTCGGCCACGACATCAAAAATACAATCATCATGCGCTTTGGGCACGGCTTGTTCCAGGCAGCACAGGCGCAAGCCATCTTGCTTGACCAGTTGCCCATCTTCGGGGGTGATTTCGCCCGACAATATGCGAAACAACGTGCTTTTGCCGGTTCCGTTCCTGCCCACCAAAGCCACGCGTTCGCGCTCCTCGATGGAAAAGTCAACCTGGTCCAATAACACGGTGGTGCCAATCCGGTAGGTGGCGCCTTTCAAGCCCAATAACATGGTGTTCCTCTAAGAATGAGATGTGTCTTTTTGCAGCGCCAAGGCTGTGCACAAACCCGCGTCGGGGGTGAATGCCAATTCATTCACGGCGGCGCGACAAGCCTCACGCGTCATCAAATGAAAGCCGGCCACTTCAGCGTCTCGATTGGTTGGGCGGCGGCCCGCCTTCAATGTGCCGTGAAAGAAGTAGACTGACTCATGGTGCCAGCCATCGCCTTGCATGGGGCGGTTGATGACGAATTCATGGGGATCGAAAGCGCTGATGTGGAGAAAATCATCGGCACACAGGCCCGCCTCTTCGCCCAATTCACGCCACAGGGTGTCCTGCACGGTTTCATGCTGTGCAATACCACCCGCTGCAAGGTTGTCCAGCATACCCGGGTTTTCGTGTTTGGATGTTGACCGAACGCCAACCCAGATCAATCCTTTCGGTGTTTGAACGTGCACGTGTACGGCCCGGCTGCGCAGCCCGAGAATTTTAAACGCCGAGCGTTCCATTTCAGCGCTCAGTGAGGCTTGCTGCTCCAGGATCAACTGGTTCTCGTTTCGCCAGCCCGGAAGAAGCCCAAGGCTTTTCAGGTGTGCGGTGAAAACAGCCAAAGCCTCGTTCAGCGGCCCGCCGCTCAAGGGCACATGGATCTCAATTCGGGCGTTGTGCAAACTGTGTTTCAAGCCAGCCAGTTCAAACGCTTGCAGTATTTGAGGCGCAATGGCCGCTGGCACTTGCCCTATGGGCGTCGCGTTCCACAACACGGGTAGAAAACGGGCCCTGTCCGGGTGGTCGTGGTCGCGCCAGCGCTGGGTGAACCGTTCAAATGAAGGGCCTAGCGTGTGCGTCAACCAGTTCGCATCGGCTTGAATCATGCTGCGTTGCCTACGTTTGGATCAGTTTTTTGGTGTTCTGAATGCTCATCAAAATGCCTGCACCCATGCCCAAGGTGACCATGGCTGTGCCTCCATAGCTCATCAAGGGAAGTGGCACGCCGACCACAGGCAAAATACCGCTCACCATGCCGATGTTCACGAAGGCGTAGGTGAAGAAAATCAGTGCCATGGCACCGGCAAGCAGGCGAGAAAACAGGGTGGGGGCTTGCGATGCAATCACCAGGCCCCGAACAATCAGACACGTGTACAAAGTCAGCAACACTAGGCAGCCCAGCAGGCCAAATTCTTCAGCCAGCACAGCAAAGATAAAGTCGGTGGTGCGCTCCGGGATGAACTCCAGGTGGGTTTGTGTGCCTTGTAAAAAACCTTTCCCCGTGAAGCCGCCTGAACCCACGGCCACGGTCGATTGAATGATGTGAAAGCCTTTGCCCAAAGGGTCTTGCGTGGGGTCGAGTAAGGTGAGCACGCGCTGGCGCTGGTAATCGTGCATCATGGTCCAGATCAATGGCAGGCTTGCAAAAAACAAGCCGGTCAAGGCTGCCAGTATTTTCCACGACAAGCCGGCAAAGAAAATCACAAAAAAGCCAGACGCAATCACCAGCAACGCTGTGCCCAAGTCAGGCTGCTTCAAAATCAGAACAGTCGGGATGGCCAACAGCACCGTGGCCACCGCGAATTCACGCCAGTTTGACACGTCTTCACGTTGCTGGAAAAACCACGCCAGCATCAATGGCATGGAAATTTTCATGATCTCCGAGGGTTGAATCCGGATGATGCCCAGGTTTAGCCATCGTTGTGCACCTTTGGAGATGTCACCGAACAATTCCACGCCAATCAGAAGCACGACACCGGTGATGTACAGTGGTACGGCGATTCGCATCAAGAATTGGGGTTTCAGGTTCGCGGTCACCCACATCACGCCAAAAGCGATCAGCAAATTGCGAGAGTGGCTTGTGAAACGGCCCTCGTAATCAAAAGCTGCGCTGTACTGGGTGATGACTGCAAACACCACGAGGCTCAGCAAAATGGCGCTGAGTACAGGGTCAAACACGTTCAGGTAGGGGCGTAGTCGCGGCCAAATGGGCTCTCGCTGCATGGCTCGGTTCATTGCAGGTCCTCCTGGGTGGGCGGTGGCAGTTTGACCTCGGCGGGTGTTAATTCATTGTTGGCATCCAATGCCCAGAACGTGTCCAGAACCTGTTTGATGGCTGGCGCTGCAGACTGGCTGCCAAATCCGCCGTTTTCAACAATGGCAGCCAGGGCAATTCTGGGTTGTTCCATGGGTGAAAAGGCGATGAACCAGCCATGGTCACGCAAGCGCTCCGCCGCTTCAGCACGGTCTTTGTAAGTTTCACCCTGTTTCAGGCCAAACACCTGAGCGGTGCCCGTTTTTCCAGCCACTTCATAGGTGGAGTCGCGAAACACGAGCCGCGCCGTGCCTTCAGTCACCGCGCCTCGCATGCCAAGTTTCACCGCCTCGACGTTGCGCGGTTGCAGCTCCAATTGTCGAAAGGCTTCCAGCGCCTTCTCTGTCACTGAGCCGGTCACCGGATTTTGAAAGGCACGCACCAATCGTGGCGTGGCGTTCATCCCGCCACTGGCCAAAACGGCTGTGGCGTGAGCCAACTGCAAAGGGGTGTAGTTGTTATAACCTTGGCCAATGGCTACAGAAATGGTTTCGCCGGAATACCAGCGGCGTGCGTCGGCTTTTCGGAATGCGGCAGCTTTCCATTCCCTGGAGGGCAGCACCCCGGTTCTTTCGCCGTCGAGGTCGATTCCCGTTCGGGAACCGAAGCCAAACCGCCCCATGAATTCGGAAATGATGTCGATGCCCATTTCGCTGCCCAGCATGTAGTAGTAGGTGTTGCAGGATTCAGCAATCGATTTGTACATGTCCACCAGGCCATGTCCGCCGATTTTGTCGTCCATGAAGCGGCGCGAACCAAAATCAAAGAAGCCGGGGTCGCGCAGTGTCGTGGACGGAGTTCTGAATCCCTTTTCCAGTGCGGCCAGGGCCATGAAAGGCTTGAAGGTGGAACCCGGTGGATACGTGCCAGAAAGAGGGCGGTTGATCAACGGTCGGTCGGGGCTTTCGTTGAGCAGTTTCCAGTTCTCCGAGTCGATGCCTTCCACAAACAGGTTCGGATCAAAACTTGGGGCGCTGACCATGGCCAGAATGTCGCCATTGCGCGGGTCAATGGCCACCAGCGCGCCACGCTTGCCTTCCAATGCTTTTTCAGCGGCCGCTTGCAGGCGAATATCAATCGACAGCATCAGGTTTTCGCCGGGCACCGCTGGCGACCTGGATAGCACGCGAACCGCACGCCCACCGGCCGAGGTTTCCACTTCTTCAAAGCCTGTTTTGCCATGCAGTTGTGTTTCGTAACGCTTCTCCAGTCCATCTTTGCCGATGTAGGCCGTTCCGCGGTAATTGTTGGTTTGATCCAGTTCTTCGATCCGTTCCTGATCCCGCGCAGAAATACGGCCGATGTAGCCAAGCAGGTGCGCAGCCTGAGGGCCGTGGGGATATTGTCTGAAAAGTCGTGCACGAATTTCCACACCGGGAAAACGGAAGCTTTGAACCGCAAAGCGAGCCACTTCTTCGTCGGTCAGACGGGTTCGAATGGGGATGGACTCAAAACGTTTGGATTCGGCGCGCAGTTTCTTGAAGCGGCGTTTGTCCAGCGACGAAATTTCAACAATCTTGCCCAAGTCCTCAATCATTTCATTGAGGTTGTCGATTTTCGACGGAGTAATCTCAAGGGTGTAAGCCGAATAATTGTTTGCCAACACAACGCCGTTGCGGTCCAGAATCAGGCCACGGTTGGGCACCAAGGGCACGATGGTGATTCGATTGTCTTCAGCTTTGGATTGATACTTCTCGTAGCTGATCACTTGAAGCCACAACAGGCGACCGATCAACACACAAAACAATATAACCACCAGCAGGCCAGCCACAAGCAGCCGGAACCGGAATTGCTTGATGGCTTGTTCTGGATGCGTAAACTCGGTCATATCGGGCGATCACTGTCTCGGTTGGCCGGCAGCTTTTGCGGGGCCAACAACAAAAACTGCACCAGTGGCCACAATGCCGCGGTCAGAATACTTTCAGCGAACACCCAGGGCCCCGGGAAAATGCCACCGAAAATCACGCGGATTACCAGGGTGATGGCTTGCGCTGCCAGCAGCAGCGGCAATATGTGCGCCGCCTGCATCAGGGGTGAAAACCAAAGCACGCGGCGATGAATGGTGATCGCGAAATAAGACAACAGGGTGTAGGCCAAAGCGTGTTCGCCAAACACGCTGGCTGAATGAATATCAACAGCCACGCCGAAACACCAAGCCGCACCAATGCCGATGCGGCGAGGTTGGCGGATATTCCAGAACACCAGAACGAGGGCCAACAGGTCAGGGGTAATCCAGTTCCGGTCGATGGGAGTGAACTTGTACAGCAGGGCCAGCAACAGGCTGAACACAATGAACCAAGGGTTCACTGGCCGCAAAATCTCGGAATTTCCAAAAGGATTAGTTGCCACTGCTTGCTCCTTGCTTCAGGGGTGCAGTTGCAGGCGGCGGTACGGGCAACAATCCATTGTGGCTGCCCTTTGCTGGCGCTGCATCCAGTGCCGGGGCCGGGGTGATTTCCTCACTGTCGCGGAAAGTGTCCAGCACCAGCACAAATCGATGCCTGTCTACGCCGGCGATGGGCTCGCAAAAAATACTGGCAAACGCATAGCGCGAATTGCGCTCAACCCGAATAACCCGCGCCACCGGAATGCCCCGCGGGTACACCCCATCCAGACCGGATGTGACCAGCAGGTCGTTGTTTTCAATATCGGCGTTGGCCGCCATGAAGCGCAATTCAAGCAGGCCACCGTCCAGTCCGCCATAGGCCACGCTGCGAATTCCGTTGCGCAGGCTCTCCACCGGTACAATTTGCTCCTTGTCGGTGATGAGGCTGACTTCCGATCGGCTTGGAAAAGCACGGGTGACCTGGCCCAGCAGCCCCAACTCGTCAATCACTGGCATGCCTTCCTTAACGCCTTGAATCAAGCCCTTGCCCAGGATGATTTTTCGAGAGAACGGGTCGCGGGCATCGCTGATGACTTCACTGAGAATGGATCGCTTCACTTTGAGCGTGGCGCCTACATTCATCAACTTGCGCAGTTTCTCGTTTTCAAGCTGGAGTGCCTGTAGTTCATGAAGCTTTTGCTTGTCGAGCATTTGCTCGCGAATCAGTGCTTCCTTCTCAGATTGAAGTTGATCGAGGCTGCTGATGTAGCGAGAACCATCTTGAACCCATTGAATCGGAGCACTCGCAATGCGCTGAAGCGGGTAAAGTGCGGTGCCTACCACTTGGCGAACCACCTCCATGGCCTGGTATCTGGAATCCAAAAACAACAGGCCCACGGACAGCACGACAAAAAAGGCCAATCGCACCCTTGCGGATGGGCCTTGTTTGAACAGCGGTGGTGGTGAATACTCCATAGGCCTTTACCGACTCAACACCGCGTTTGTTGGGCAAGCACGGTGTTTGAACCAGTCAAATTGAATTGACTTTATTCGCTTGTGAAAATGGTGCCCAGCTTGTCCATGCGCTCCAGTGCCAAGCCACAGCCTCGAACCACGCAAGTTAGCGGGTCTTCAGCCACATGCACTGGCAAACCGGTTTCTTCCATCAACAGGCGGTCCAGGTCACGTAACAAGGCGCCACCACCGGTTAGCATCATGCCGCGCTCGGCAATGTCTGCGCCCAGTTCCGGTGGTGTTTGTTCCAGTGCAGACTTCACCGCCGACACAATGGCATTCAGTGGTTCGGTCAGCGCCTCCAGAATTTCATTCGATGAAATCGTGAAGCGGCGTGGAATGCCTTCCGACAAATTACGGCCAGTCACTTCCATGTCTTTCACTTCCGAGCCGGGGAATGCTGAACCAATTTGCTTCTTGATGGCTTCGGCGGTGGGCTCACCAATCATCATGCCGTAGTTGCGGCGAATGTAGCTGATGATGGCTTCGTCAAATTTGTCGCCACCCACGCGCACGCTGCCCGCGTACACCATGCCGCCCAAGGAGATGATGCCCACTTCCGTGGTGCCGCCGCCAATGTCGACCACCATTGAGCCGGATGCCTCAGAGACGGGCAAACCAGCGCCAATCGCCGCGGCCATGGGTTCCTCAATCAGGTAAACCTGTGAGGCGCCTGCGCCCAGCGCGCTTTCGCGAATGGCTCGGCGTTCAACTTGAGTGGACCCGCAGGGCACGCAAATGATTATTCTGGGGCTGGGTGAAAACAGGCGGCTTTCATGGACCATCTTGATGAACTGCTTGAGCATTTGCTCGGTCACCGTGAAGTCGGCAATCACGCCGTCTTTCATGGGGCGAATTGCCTCGATGTTGCCTGGCACTTTACCCAGCATCTGCTTGGCCTCCAGGCCTACCGCTGTGATGGTTTTCTTGCCGTTGGGCCCACCTTCCTGGCGAATCGCGACCACTGAAGGTTCGTCAAGCACAATGCCTTTGGTGCGGGCGTAAATAAGTGTGTTGGCCGTGCCCAAGTCAATGGCCAAATCGTTTGATAAGTAGCTGCGTAGAAACCCAAACATGGTGATGTTCTAACCTGTATTGTGTAGTTGGAGAGCTGCCAAGCCCGCGAAGCTCAAAGTTGCTAGATGGTGTCCGGAACGCCACTAATTAGGGGACTTCACTTGTCAAGTGGCGTAGTCACCGATGATAACCTATAAAATATGCAGACTTTGATCAACACAGACTTTCACCAAGCGGCTTTTGCATCGATTAGAGTCGATGTTCAGGCCTGCCGGTGGGCGGAGAATTCATATGTCCCTTGATTCTGGGCAAATCGCAAAAATCGCTGCGTTGTCGCGCTTGAAACTGGAGCCAGAACAGGCCCAGGCCCTGGAGCAACAACTCAACAACATCATGCAGCTGGCCGATCGATTGGGCAGTGAAAACACCGAAGGTGTGGAACCATTGTCACACCCCTTGTCGTTGATTCAGCCCATCGCGCTTCGCTTGCGTGAAGACCAGGTGACTGAGGCCGATGCCCGGCAAGCCAACATGGCCAACGCGCCCGCCGCAGAAAAAAGCCTGTTTTTGGTGCCCAAGGTGATTGAGTGATTCGTTCTTGCCCAAGTGGTGTCCTTTTGCCCTACCGATCTGAAACCGGAATCTGATTAATAAACATGTCTTCTCAACCTCAAAGCATTGCCCAGCTGAGAACCTTGCTGGATGAAAAGAAAACCAGCGCCACCGAGCTGGCCCAAGACGCACTGCGTCAGGTCGCTGCTCAGTCCAAATTGAACGCATTTGTAGACGTTCGCGATGACCTGACCTTGAAGCAGGCTCAACTGGCAGATCAACGCCTGGCCGCAGGCGAACACGGCCCCTTGCTGGGTATTCCGACTGCACACAAGGACATCTTCGTGACGCAGGGTTGGACCAGCACCGCCGCATCCAAAATGTTGGCGGGTTACCAAAGCCCATTCGATGCCGAAGTGGTTGCACGTTTGAACGCTGCAGGCTCAGTCAGCGTGGGCAAGTTGAATTGCGACGAGTTCGCCATGGGCTCATCGAATGAGAAAAGTGCCTATGGACCTTGCTTGAACCCTTGGGATCACCTGGCTGTGCCCGGTGGCTCATCGGGTGGCTCCGCAGCCGCAGTGGCGGCTGGCGTGGTGCCGTTCACCACTGGAACCGACACGGGCGGGTCGATCCGCCAGCCAGCCTCACTGTGTGGTATCACCGGTATCAAGCCCACCTATGGCAGTTGTAGCCGCTACGGCATGATCGCTTACGCCAGCAGCCTGGACCAGGCCGGCCCCATGGCTCACAGCGCCCGTGATTGCGCCTTGGTTCTCAATGCCATGGTTGGTTTTGATGCCAAAGACAGCACCAGTGTTCAGCGCCCCGGGGCAGACCAGAAGCCCGAGGATTTCACGGCCCTGATGGGCAAACCCCTTCGCACGGGCGATGCCTCCAAGCCTTTGGCGGGCCTGCGTGTGGGTCTGCCTGCGGAATTCTTTGGTGACGGCTTGGCACAAGATGTTCGCCAGCCCATCGACGATGCTTTGAAACAACTTGAGGCGCAGGGCGCTTCGCTACTGAAAATCAACTTACCACGCACCGAATTGTCCATTCCAGCTTATTACGTGATTGCACCCGCCGAGGCCAGCTCCAATTTGTCTCGTTTCGACGGTGTGCGTTATGGTCACCGCGCGGCAAATTACTCGGATTTGAAATCGATGTATGAAAATTCTCGCAGCGAGGGTTTTGGGCTGGAAGTTCAGCGCCGCATCATGGTCGGCGCGTATGTGTTGTCTCATGGCTACTACGACGCTTATTACCTGCAAGCCCAGAAAATTCGACGACTGATTGCCCAGGATTTTCAAGCCGCTTTCCAGCAGTGCGACGTCATCGCCGGGCCTGTCAGCCCCACTGTGGCGTGGAATTTGGGTGAAAAGTCCGCAGACCCCGTTCAAATGTACCTGGCCGATATTTACACGCTCAGCACCAGCCTGGCTGGTCTGCCCGGCATGTCTGTTCCCGTGGGGTTCGGGGATAAAAACCGACCAGTGGGCATGCAATTGATTGGCAACTATTTCAAGGAAGGGGAATTGCTGGCAGTGGCCGACCATTATCAAGCCGCCACCGATTGGCACCTTCGATCACCGTCTTAAGAGGTTTACACCATGCAATGGGAAATTGTGGTGGGCATTGAAACCCACACCCAGCTGACCACCGAGTCCAAAATTTTTTCGGGTGCCAGCACCGCGTTTGGCGCTGAGCCCAATGCACAAGCCTGCGCGGTGGATCTCGCCTTGCCAGGCGTGCTACCTGTCATGAACAAGGCGGCGGTTCACCGAGCCATTCAGTTTGGCCTGGCGGTCGGTGCCAAGGTGGCCGAGCATTCAGTGTTTGCCCGCAAAAACTATTTCTATCCCGACCTGCCCAAGGGTTATCAAATCAGCCAGTTTGAAATACCGGTGGTGCAAGGTGGGTCCATCAGTTTTCTGGTTGGCGACCAGATGAAAACGGTGCGTTTGACCCGAGCGCATCTGGAGGAAGACGCGGGCAAAAGCCTGCATGAAGATTTTCAGGGCCAATCGGGCATTGACTTAAACCGTGCTGGCACGCCATTGCTGGAAATCGTGACCGAGCCGGACATGCGCTCGGCCGATGAGGCCGTGGCCTACGCCAAAACCTTGCACACTCTGGTGACCTGGCTGGGCATTTGCGATGGCAACATGCAGGAAGGCAGTTTCCGTTGCGATGCCAACGTGTCGGTCCGACCCAAAGGTCAGGAGGAATTTGGTACCCGTTGTGAAATCAAGAACCTGAACAGTTTCAAGTTTTTGCATGCAGCCATCTTGTTTGAAGCACAGCGCCAGATCGAGATCATCGAAGATGGCGGGAAAATCAAGCAAGAAACGCGGCTATACGACCCCGATCGCAACGAAACTCGCTCGATGCGTAGCAAAGAGGATTCGGAAGACTACCGTTATTTCCCGGACCCCGATCTACCCCCTCTGGTTATTTCTCCACAATGGGTAGAGCAGGTTCGCGCCGAAATGCCTGAATTACCCGGCCAGAAGCAGACGCGCTATCAAGAATCGCTTGGCTTGAGCGCCTACGATGCAGTCACCCTGACAGCAAGCCGTGCTTTGACGGATTATTTCGAGGCGGCCCTGGCTGATGTAGGCCAAGACAAAGCCAAGCCCTTGGCCAACTGGTTGTTGGGCGAATTTTCTGCAAGTTTGAACCGCGAAGACTTAAGACCGGGGCAGGCGCCCATTACACCCGCTTTGATGGCCAAATTGGTGTCCCGTGTGGTGGATGGAACCTTGAACAACAAAACCGGCAAGGTTGTGTTTGCCGCCTTGTGGGAAGGCAAGTATAGCGACGTAGATGCCTGCATCAAAGGTGAGGGGTTGGAACAAATCTCTGATTCCGGCGCGGTGGAAAAGATGATCGATGACGTGTTGGCCGCACACCCCGGGCCTGTGAGCGAGTACAAAGCCGGTAAAGAAGCGTCGTTCAATTTCCTGGTGGGGCAAATCATGCGGGCAGCGCGCGGAAAAGCAAACCCGGCGCAGGTGAATGAAATTCTGAAGGCGAAACTTAGCGTTTGATTGCTTGGTCAACTCTTCGAGGTTGCCTTTGTTGTCGCCAACTTGTCGGGGTTGCCCGCTTCCGCACAGAAAACCGCTTGATCCCTTGTTGAATTCATTCTTGCTCACCGAGCTCGGCAAAAAAGATGGCCGAGTCTCGGTGTCGGCTTGTCGCCGAACGCTGCGAATAAACTCAACCGGGGCGGTTTTCCTGAATGTGCGGAACAGGCAAACCCACTTCCAAGTAGGCCGGGTGGACCTGAGGATGCCAAGTGCACCCAGCAAGCCTATTGATCAAAGTGGATGGTCATAATCTGCGATCAGCGGCGCGTGGTCTGAGAATTTCTGATCTTTGTAAACCCGCACTTCCTGAATTTTATCTCGCAACGCCGGGCTGACCATCTGGTAATCAATCCGCCATCCCACGTTCTTGGCATACGCCTGCCCCCTGTTGCTCCACCAGGTGTAGCAACCATCGGTCTCCGTGGGGTACAGCACACGGTAAGCGTCCACCCAGCCACGTTGTTCGATGGCTTTGGTCATCCATTGGCGTTCTTCTGGTAGAAAACCACTGTTTTTCAAGTTCCCTTTCCAGTTTTTCAGGTCAATTTCCTGATGTGCAATATTCCAGTCGCCACACAGCACCACGGGCTTCTTGCTGTTCTCAAATTCGTTGAACACCTCGTCAAAAAGATCTAAAAACCGCCATTTGGCTTCTTGGCGCTCGTCAGAACTGCTTCCAGATGGAAAGTAAATGGAGGACACAATGAGATTCTCGAATTCTGCGGTGATCATGCGGCCTTCTGCGTCGAACTCCGCGTTATTCATGCCGTAACGAATGTTCAGTGGCTTGTTTTTGCAATATAAGCCCACGCCGCTGTAACCTTTTTTTTCAGCAGTCACGAAGTATCCCGTGTAGTCTGCGGGGGTCTGGTGTTCTTCGCTGAGGTCTGGCAATTGGGCTTTCAATTCTTGAACACACACCACGTCGGCCTGGGTGGTTTTCATCCAGTCGAAAAAACCTTTTGTGTGTGCAGAACGAATTCCATTCAAATTTGCTGAGATAATTCGGGTCATCTTGTTGATCTGTCTTTTTAGGGATTGGTTGTGAACGATTCAAATCAAAATTTGCAGGCGCTTTCTGATCAGTTTCTGCAGTTCGCGGTCGAAAAGCAGGTGTTGCGCTTTGGTGAATTCAAAACCAAAGCCGGGCGCTTGTCGCCCTATTTCTTCAATGCAGGCTTGTTTAACACAGGCTCGTCCTTGCAAAAGCTCAGTGAATTCTACGCACAAACGTTGATTTCCAAAACCGCAGAGCGGGGAATTGAGTTCGACATGTTGTTTGGGCCAGCCTACAAAGGTATTCCTTTGGTGGCCGGTACCACCATGGAAATGTCTCGTCACAACGGTATCGATGTGCCCTACGCCTTTAACCGCAAGGAAGCCAAAGACCATGGCGAGGGCGGCATGCTAGTGGGCGCTCCTCTTGAGGGCAGGGTGGTGATTGTTGACGACGTGATTTCAGCAGGCACATCTGTTCGGGAGTCTGTTGAAATCATTCGCGCCAACGGAGCCAAGCCAGCGGCTGTTCTCATTGCACTCGACCGCATGGAGAAAGGTGTTCGAGACGGTCAAGACACCGAGCATTCTGCCGTCCAAGAGGTGGAGCAGCAATATGGCATTCCAGTCATCGCGATTGCCACACTGCAGGATTTGCTTCGCTATCTCGTCACTCGCCAAACCGGCAATGTTCGATTGGCAGGCTGGTACGAAAAGGTTAAGGAGTACCGTCAGCGGTACGGTGTTTGAAAGCTGGGTTGCAATCAAAAAAGCCGCTGGTTGCAGCGGCTTTTTTCATGGTTTCGTGCACCTGTCTGTTACAGCACCACAGACACGAGCTCATGGCCGCTGAGTTGTCTGTAGATCGAATCCAGTTCATCCTGATTGTTCACATGAACCTTGCAGGTCAAGCTCAAATAATTGCCTTTGCTGCTGGGCCGCATTTCAACGCCCGCTACATTGAATTCAGGATCGGCCAGTAACAGCAAGTCACAAATGACTTGTGAGAACTCTGGCACGTTCTTGCCCATCACCTTGATCGGAAATTCGCAGGGAAATTCAATCAAGCTTTCCTGACCGGGTTTGGATTCAATTTTTTTCATACAAGCGTGCCCGGTGTTTTATTCTTCAAACCACAGTTTGGCCGAGTCCACCAAACGACCAACCAAGCCAGCCTCTTCAATGTTACTCAAGGCGATCAGCGGCACATTGCCGATGGTTTCGTTGTTCAGCGTCAATTTCAAGGTGCCCAATTCAGTTCCAGCAGGGATGGGTGCAATCAAGGTGCCTTTTTTCTCCACTGTGGCCTTCAATTGCTTGGCCATGCCACGCGGTACATTAATCAGCAGGTCTTTGGTTACACCCAGCTTTGCTTCTTTGGCTTGCCCTTTGAATACCTCGCTGGTGCTGATGGTTTGGTTGGCTGAGTACAGCTTCACGGTTTCAAACATCTGGTAGCCATAATTCATCAGCTTCAAGCTTTCCTGGGTTCTGGCTTGATCCGAAGTGGTGCCCAAAACAACCGACAGCAAACGGCGGTCTACGCCGTTGGGCAGGGTCCGGTTGGCGGAGCTGACCAGGCAATAGCCGGCAGACTCGGTGTGTCCTGTTTTCATGCCGTCGACCGAGGAGTCGATCCACAGCAGGCGGTTTCGGTTGGGCTGGCGAATGCCGTTGTAGGTGTATTCCTTGGTGGAGTACATGGTGTAGTACTCGGGAAAATCCTGAATGATCCGCTTGGCCAAAATGGCCAGGTCACTGGCTGTGGTGTAATGCTGAGGGTCGGGAAGGCCGGTAGCATTGCGAAAGTTGGTGCCGGTTAGGCCAAGGCGTTTGGCCTGTTGATTCATCAAGGCGGCGAAGTTGCTTTCATCGCCTGCCAGCAGCTCGGCCAACGCACGGCTTGCGTCGTTGCCAGATTGAACAATCAACCCGTACAACAATTGCTCAACGGTCACGGGCTTGTTTGGTTCAATGAACATGCGCGAACCTTCAGCCTTCCAGGCGTAAGGCGACACAGGGACTTGCTGGTCCATCTTGATCTGCTTGCCTTCCAGGGCAGAAAACGTCATGTAAGCCGTCATCAGCTTGGTCAGGGAAGCGGGTTCAAGGCGTTCCTTGCTGTTGAATTCAGCGAGTGTTTGGCCTGTGGTCAGGTCCAGTAACACATAGCCTTTAGCCCCGATCTCTGGAGGTGGGGGCATCACACTGCTTTGTGCCACTGCGTGCATGGTCGCCAAACTCAATCCAAGGCACAGCGAAAGTTGGCCGATTTGGCGTTTGAAACGAGAAAATCCAGAGTTAAACAAGAAAAAGCTCCTGTATAGAAAAATATCAATCAATGGTCGCTGGTCAAGGCGACGCTTAGCTAGGGTAGTAACGCACGACCAACTCTTTGAGTTGGGGCAGTTTGCCGTGAAAAAAATGCTCCACACCCGGCATGACGATCACTGGCAGGTTTTGTGGGCCCGCCCATTTCAGAACGGAGTCCAGCGGCACCGTGTCGTCGATTTCGCCGTGTATGACCAGCGTGTCGGCAGGCACCTCGGCCACTTCAAAACGACTTGTGGCGGTGCCAACCAAGGCGAGTTTTCCCACTGCAACGCCCAATTCACGAAGCTGTTGTGCCGCGTGTGTAGTCACAAACGCACCAAACGAGAAACCAGCCAAGGCAACCGGTTTGTCTTTGATGGAGTCGTGAGGCAACACAGATTTGGCATGTTGAACCAGCTCCACCAAGTCATTGCTTTCGCCCAAACCGTTGTCGTGTGTGCCAGCGCTTTTTCCAACACCTCGAAAATTGAAACGCAGAACCACATAGCCAAGCTGTAAAAAAGCGCGAGCCAATGTTTGAGCCACTTTGTTGTCTTTGGTTCCGCCAAAAAGAGGGTGCGGGTGGGCCACCACTGCGAGCCCGATCGGTGTATTGCCGTGCGTGTCGCTGGGTTCATCAATGGACACATCGACTTCGCCAACCGACAGCGTCCAGATTTCGTGTTTTGTTTTTGGGTTCATGGCAATCGCAGGCGCTCAACCACCTCGCCGCCGACAATGTGAGAGTCAATGATTTCATCCACATCGGCGATGTCGAAATAGGTGTACCAGATGCCTTCCGGGTATACGACCATCACAGGCCCTTCGTCACATCGGTCGAGGCAGCCAGCCTTGTTCATTCGGACTTTCCCTTGCCCATTCAGTCCAAGCGCCTTGATGCGTGCTTTGGCGTGTGCGTGCGCTGCCGAGGCGTGGCAATCGGCGCAACAATTTTCGTTGTTTTCGCGCTGGTTAGTGCAGAAAAAGACATGTTTTTCAAAGTAACTCATGGCCGGCCAGGGTTGCGTCAATGCTCAATAGATGGGGGTATTATCGCCGAAAACGGGTTTCGGGCAGGCTTAAAAAGGTCAAAACGGTCAAGGCAAGAATGGGCCACAACTCGCTGATCCAGCGGCCAGCTTCCTGCAAGGTTCTGAAAATCGTCAACACCCCACTGCCAGAGTCGCCCAGCTGTGGGTCGTGTACGCCCGGCAGCAGCAGGGTGATCAGCCAACCGCCTAAAAGGTGAAGCAAGCCGAGTCGCGCCATGTGGTGGGGCGAAATCGGCATGAGCGACAAACCCAACGCGAAAACCACCGCCGCCCCCAAAGCCAAGCCGTTGGCTTCCAGCCAAAGTTGACTGATGTAAGGCCACGCCGATACGGGTGTGAACAGCAATGGGTCCAGCATTCGGATGACCACAGTCGCCAGCACCAGTACCATCAGTAGGCGTGCCCTCGGCGAGCCGCTTTGCGTTTGGGCCAGTCCAATCAACCACGCGCACATCAAAAAACAGTAGTTGATGAAGTTGGGTGCAAGGGCCTCGATGCGCAACAAAAAGTCCAAAGGCAAGCCAAAAGGAGTGCTTTGTTGCTGCGGGCCTGGAATTTCGAACAGATTGCCCAGCCACAGGCCAGTGCTGAAGGTTGGGTTTTGCGGGGGTAAAATGCTGATAAACCATAAGCTTAAAAGCGCCATGCCAACCCACGCCCTTTTTATCAGCCAATGTTCAAGCCGGTGATTCAATGTGGGGGCCAGCCTGCGGCGTCGAACAATGCCAAGCGCCAGAGCAACACCCAACAGCCCACCCATGGTGTTGGTGAGCAAATCCATTTTTGATGGCACGCGGCTTGGCAAAAATGTTTGCATCGCTTCAAGGCTAAGTGACAGGGCCATGCAGCCCAAGACCACCAAAAATTTGTCGGCTGAGCGTGGCTCTTTGCTCATGCCCAATAAAAACAGAAGGCCCAGGGGAATGTAGCCGAGTATGTTCAATGTGACGTCTGCCCAAAGTACCTTTTGGTGCACAGGGATCCATGGCCCAAACAGAAAATCAAACGGCCCAATCCCAATGTGGCGCCAGTCGGTGTAAGGAAACAGACTCAAATGCACAACCACGCACGCGTACAGGCAGGCGAACATGAGAATGCCTGTGTAAGGCGTTCTTTTCTGCAGTTTGGCGTAAATTGGCTGCATGGAGACGAATGACTTCCTTCAGTGAAGTTTGGTTGGCGCGGTACACTTGCCTTTCTGTGTGAACGTTTTCAAAAAACGCCTTCTGTGACGATGTTAACCCATGCCCCAGTGCACTGGATCGAACTTGATACAGTCGATTCAACCAACAATTACCTGCACAACGCATATGTTGAAGGCAGGATGACGGGTGCGTCTGCCGTGTTGGCGAATTCGCAAACGCAGGGGCGAGGCCGCTCAGGACGAGCCTGGACCAGTGAGCCCGGTGCTGGGCTGTATTTATCGGTGGGTTTACCGATGGCAGGCCACGCGTTGCCATCTTTGCCGTTGCTGGTTGGTGTGTCAGTGGCCAAGGTTTTGGAAGAGCTGGCGGTTCCCGTGAAGTTGAAGTGGCCCAATGATTTGTTGATTGGTCAGAAAAAACTCGGCGGCATTTTGTGCGAATCTTTTCAGGGTAAAACTGGCCCTGTGACAGTGGTTGGTGTGGGTTTGAATTTAAAGCCCGTTGACAAGCCGCATGTAGGTCAGCACGCCGAGAGCCAGTGGTTGCCAACGGCGCTTTCCCTGCATGTGAATGAGGCGCAAACTTTGTCTGCTCCTGACTTGGCTCGGCGCATTGTGGCGCGTTTGCTTGCGGACCTGGATGCCATGCAGGCGCAAGGTGGTTCTGCTCTGGTTGAGGCATTCATGCCGCGTGATGCCTGGTTGGGCCAAACTTTGAACGTGTTGGATGGCGGCGAGGTTCTGTGTGCTGGCAAGGCCATGGGGATCAATGAACAAGGCGCGTATTTGCTCGACACGGAATCGGGCTTGCGTGCGGTTCATTGCGGGGATTTGTCGTTGAGGAAAGCATCGTGAGCAAAGCCCAGCGTTTGCTGTGTCTGGATGTAGGAAATACCCGTGTGAAATGGGCTTTGGTGCTTGTCCAAGAGCGCGCTCTGGCCAAAGTCCACGAGCAAGCCTCATTTCTAACACCTGAGCATGTCGTTCTCAATGAGGGGGCCGTCGACAGCGCCCTGTTCAAAAATCCTGACGGTTTGGATAGTCAGCTTGCTTTGCTTTTGAGTGCAGAGTTGATGCGATCTGTGGATCGGGTGTTGCTTTGCAATGTGTTGGGCGAAGGCGTTCGAGATGCCATTGAGCGGGCGTGCCACAACATGGGTTGCCCTTGCGACACTCTTGTTGTGTCAAGCAGCGGCTGGATTGTCTCCAGTTACAACAACCCCAGGCAGTTGGGCCTTGACCGTTGGGCGGCCTGCCTGGCAGTGGCCGGTGAAACGCACGCGCAGGCCAATCTGGTTGTCAGTTTCGGAACCGCCACCACACTGGATGCTTTGGTTCAACACAAGGGAAGCTGGGAGCACCGGGGTGGATTCATTGTGCCCGGTGTAGGCACGATGTTGAACAGTCTGCATGCTGGCACTGCGCAGTTGCCTTTGGTGGTTCCTGCGCATCAATCCTGGCCAACTTCGACCGAACAAGCCATTGGGGCAGGCGCTGTTCGCATGCAAGCCGCCATGGTTCAGTCCTTGGTTGAAGAATTACAAGCCGACTCGTCCTGCGACGTTCAGGCTTGGTTCAGTGGCGGGCATGCGGGCGATGTGTGGCCATTGTTTGAGAACGCGCTGTTGATCAACCACGCGGTGTTCAAAGGACTGTTGCTTGATTTCGCGGTTCGATCAGGGGGCAGTCATGAGAATTAGTGGAGCGCATGCCTTGGTTGGGTTGTTGCTGCTGGCCAATGCAGGTTTGGTTGCTTGGTGGGTGTTCGGTCAGGCCACACCCGGTAAAGCAATGTCTGCGCCCGGTTTGCGTGCAGAGTGGGTTGCTGTTGAACGGCCTTGGACAGATGCTATGGATTTAGGCAATGTAGTGGCACAGCCCCTGCCGGCACCTGCCCCCAAAATTGATTTGAAAGAGGGGCGAGCCAGTCTGGACGCTGCCATTGAAACTGCGAACCAGCGGGTGGCTTCCAATCCGCTGGCTGACGTTCAATGTCGGTTGTGGGGGCCTTTGCTGCAAAGTGATACGACTCGGGTTGGTGATGCATTGGAGGATTGGCCGGGCAAGAAAAGGCGCCTGGAGCGTCAGGTTCCAATTGGTTTTGTTGTGTTCCTTCCGCAAGACATTGTCAGTTCCGGAGTTGGTGTTGAGCAATTGTCGGACAAAGGGGTGAAAGACATGTTTTACATCACCACCCCTGGCCCCCTTCAAGGCACCATTTCACTGGGTCTGTTTCGGGACCGCACCCGGGCAAACTTGCAGCGGGATGAATTGCTGCGTCGCGGTGTTGAAGGCGTCGAGATACGGGAGCGTTTGGGCCCAACCCGTGTATTTTTTGAGCTCACCGGAACCACCCCGCAAATCGATACCCTCAAGGCCATTTACGAATTGAACCGTCGCGGTGAGCTGTCACCTTGTGAAAGCCCCCCCGGCTGATTTGCGGTGTTTCAGCGTTGTGCGTTGGAAACAGTCTATAGCTCAGCACTTCTGTCGTGGCGTAAAAACACATGGTGCAAGGCGGTGTCGTCGATGTTGATGCCCTTGGACCAAGCCAGCACCTTGAAGGTCAGCCCCATGTCGGCTTCACTCACCAGCATGTTCAAGCGTTGCCGAAGCGCCGCGCCTGCCACCGGGTCGGTGAATAGGGGGGTTTCTCGAGCCATGTCCAAAATGCCGTTGGCCAGCAAGAACTCACCTTGGTGGCAATAGCCTTCAAGTGCTCCACCACATTCGGTCAAGGCTTCATACATCGCGCTGAAGTTCACATGTGCGGTCAGGTCCTGTTGGCCTGGGTTGCTCAGGAAATCATCGTGCGCCACATGGCCGCTGGTTGCCCTAAGGGTACCTTGGGTTCTGCTTGGGCTGTAATACAGTGCTTCGTGGTGCCCATAATCAATCATCAGGGCCAAGCCTTGCAGGCGGTCGGTGAGGGTTCGCATCAAACCTGCAGCCTGCTGCGCAATTTCAGATTCATAGCCACTGGGCCAAGGGCCGTGGGCTTGCTCCAATCGTTTCACTTGGTCTGAAAAGGCGGCTTCTGCCGGTTGCCAGTGTAAGCAAAGCTGCCCGTTTTCCTGCTTCACCCAGGCTTCATCCACTTGGCCCGTGGTCCATTTGAAACGTCGAACCGGTGTGGCATCCAGCACCTCATTGCCAATCACCACGCCGTTCAGGCTGGCAGGCAGTTCAGTCAGCCAGCTCACTTTGCTGGCCAGCTTTGGTGGCAGTTGGCTGGCAAGGTTGTGTTGTTGAATGGCCTTCAAGCCACCTGACAAATCCACGATGCAATAATGTTCAATCGACTCGCCCGCCCCGGTCAGAATGTCGCAGGCCAGTCGCCCTGTTCCAGCACCAAATTCGTAGACTGTGCGGTTGCACAGAGGCAATACTTCGGTGATTGCTTTTGCCAGCGTTCGCCCAAACAAGGGGCTTAGCTCGGGGGCGGTGATGAAGTCTCCCTGCCTTCCGAAAATGGCTTCGCCACGGGCGTAATAGCCAAACTCCGGATGATACAAGGCCTGTTGCATGAAGGCATCGAAACGAAGGGGCTGATTAAAATTCGACAGCATGGGCTGGGTGTGGTTTAGAATAGCGGGTTGTTCTTTTAAAAATCAAAGCGTTGTTGCGTTTTGAGCAGTGAAGTGTAACCGATGAAACAGCCAAGTTCACAATTTGCTTTGGTCACAGGTGGCGCAAAACGCTTGGGTCGAGCCATTGCGTTGCAATTGGCCAGCGCAGGGTGGTCGATCGCCTTGCATTGCCGCTCATCCAAGGCACAGGCTGAGTCCACCGCCGATGAAATTCGTGCCTTGGGTGTTCAGTGTGTGGTGCTTCAGGCCGATCTTGAAAAGCCTGCCGAGGTCGATGCCTTGTTCGACGAGGCCACCGCTGCAGGCCCGGTGCGTTGTGTGGTCAACAATGCCTCGTTGTTCGAGTTTGATTCCGGTCAGAATTTTGAGGCGGAATTGTTTCATCGGCACATGGCATCCAATCTGGCAGCGCCCATTCAATTGACCCGCCGTTTGCATCAACACACCCCCGATGGCGAGCAATCGGTGGTGGTCAACCTGCTGGATCAAAAACTGAAAAACCTGAATCCCGACTTTTTAAGCTACACCCTGACCAAATCCGGGTTGGAAACTGCCACCACCTTGCTGGCCATGGAACTTGCGCCCAAGGTGCGTGTGGTGGGTGTGGCCCCCGGGCTTACTTTGATTTCCCATTTGCAGAACGAAACTCAGTTTGAGCAAACTCACCGAATTTCGCCTTTGAACAAATCTTCTGAACCCCAAGACATTGCCAGTGCAGTGCTCTTTCTGGTTCAAAGTCGTGCCATCACCGGCACCACATTGCTGGTCGATGGTGGTCAGCATTTGGTGCCCATGGCGCGTGATTTCAGCATGATGACACCATGACAGACTGGTTTTTCGATCCCCGCCTTGCCGACTGTCGGCGAGTCTTCATTCGTGATTTCGATGTGTCGGCGGCCATTGGCGTGTTCCCGCAAGAATTGGGGCGCACCCAGGCCGTACGCATCAACATTGACTTCTGGGTCAAGTGTGCCTCCACGCCCTCTGAGCGTGACTTGTTGACCGATGTGGTTGACTACGACTTTGTGCGCCCGGGCATTCACCGTTTGATTCAATCTGGCCACATTGGTTTGTTGGAAACACTCGTGGATAAAACCCTCGATCTGGTGTTGGATCATCCAAAAGTTATCGCTGCGCGTGTTCGCGCTGAAAAGTCCGAGGTGTACCCTGATTGCGAATCCGCAGGGGTAGAAGTGTTCCGTTTCAAATCTCTTCAGGGTGTTTAGCATGTCCCATTTTGCCGAAACCACCGTTCAAACCATCACGTTGTTCCCCAACCGGGTCGAGCAAAAAGAAGCGTTCGAGTTCAACAAGCTTGAGAAGCGGCTCACCAAGCAAGTGGGCCAGGCCATTGCTGATTTCAACATGATTGAAGACGGCGACAAAGTCATGGTCTGTGTTTCAGGCGGCAAAGACAGCTATGGCCTGCTCAATGTGCTGATGCTGCTTCGCCAGCGTGCACCCATTCATTTTGATTTGGTCGCGGTGAATCTGGATCAAAAGCAGCCAGGCTTTCCGGAAGATGTGTTGCCAGCCTATTTGAAAAGCATCGATGTGCCTTTTCATATTGAAGAACAAGACACGTATTCGATCGTCAAGCGCGTGATTCCCGAAGGAAAAACAACCTGTTCGCTTTGCTCGCGGCTTCGTCGAGGCATTTTGTACCGTGTTGCCTCTGAATTAGGAGCCACAAAAATTGCGTTGGGTCACCACAAAGACGATATCTTACAAACCTTGTTGCTGAACCTGTTTTACGGTGGGCGCATCAAAGGCATGCCCCCCAAGCTGGTCAGCGACAATGGCGAACACACGGTGATTCGCCCCTTGGCCTATTGCCGCGAAAGCGACCTTGCCCGTTATGCGCAGGAAAAAGAATTTCCCATCATTCCGTGTAATTTGTGTGGCAGCCAGGAAAACCTCAAGCGAAAAGAAATGGCCGCTTTGCTCAAACAATGGGAAAAGCACAACCCGCGCTGGATTGCCAACCTGTTCACCTCACTGTCCACCGTGGTGCCCTCACACCTCATGGATCGCAAACTGTTTCCGTTCGAAACCATTCGTCCTGGCGCTGCTCTTGAAGACGGAGTTGGAGACAAAGCCTTCGACGCTGACGACGAATGTTGAAGCTACAAGCGAACACTCAGGCGACCGCCCAGGCAATCACTCGAGCAATCATCTAGCCAATCACTCAGCCAGTCCCACCTAGCTGGGTGTTCGCTTTCATTTCAGAAACAACTTGTACGCCGGGTTTTCAGTCTCGTTCACGGCTGGGTAGCCCAAACGAGTCACGAACTTGTCGAACTCGTCGTGGTCTTCTGGCGGCACCTGAATGCCCACCAGAATTCGACCGTAATCGGCACCGTGGTTGCGGTAGTGAAACAAACTGATGTTCCAGCCCGGGTTTAGGGCATTCAAAAACTTGATCAAAGCCCCCGGGCGCTCCGGAAATTCAAATCGATACACCAGCTCATCTTTGTTCTGGTTGGACCGGCCGCCCACCATGTGGCGAATGTGCAGCTTGGCCATCTCGTCATCGGTCAGATTCAGTGCATCAAAGCCAGATTCAACAAACCGCTTTTGCAATGCATCTGCTTGTGCTCGGTCACTGATCTGGACGCCCACGAAAATATTGGCTTTGGCTCCGTCGGACATGCGGTAATTGAATTCAGTCACGTTGTTGGGGCCCAGCAAATCGCAAAACTTGCGAAAGCTGCCGCGTTCCTCGGGCACCGTGATGGCGAATACAGCTTCACGCTGCTCGCCCACCTCAGCGCGTTCTGCCACAAAGCGCAGGCGATCAAAATTCATGTTGGCGCCGCAGGAAATCGCAATCAGAGTCTGGTTTTCCAGTTGCATCTGTTGGGCATACTGTTTAAGCCCGGCCACGGCCAGTGCCCCTGCTGGTTCCAAAATGCTCCGGGTGTCCTGAAAAACGTCTTTGATGGCTGCGCAGGTTTCGTCCGTGGTCACGCGAATCACCCCGTCCAGGTATTTTTCACACAACCGGAAGGTTTCCTCGCCCACTTTCTTCACCGCGGTGCCGTCGGAGAACAAGCCCACCTCGTTTAGCACCACACGCTCGTGTTTGCTCATGCTTTGAGCCATGGCGTCGGAATCCACGGTTTGCACACCAATGACTTTGATCTCCGGGCGCAGCTGTTTCACATACGCGCTCACCCCGGCTGCCAGCCCACCACCCCCTATTGCAATGAAAATGGCGTGGATTGGCGCTTGATGCTGGCGAAGAATTTCCATGCCCACGGTGCCTTGGCCTGCAATCACGTCGGGGTCGTCAAAAGGATGAACAAAGGTCAGCCCTTTCTCCCTGGCCAATTCGTCGGCGCGCCCAGCAGCGTCGCTGTAACTTTCACCAAACAGCACCACATCCACCCATTCAGCGCCGAAGCGCTTCACCGCATCCACTTTCAAAGCGGGGGTGGTGACAGGCATCACGATGGTCGCCATGCAGCGCAAACGTGCTGCCGACAGCGCCACTCCCTGTGCATGGTTACCGGCCGAAGCCGCAATCACGCCGCGTTCCAGTTGAATTGGAGTGAGGTGCGCCATTTTGTTGTAAGCGCCGCGCAGCTTGAAGCTGAACACTTTTTGCATGTCTTCACGCTTGAGCAGCACATGGTTGCCAGTTCGCACCGACAGTGAATGTGCCCGCTCCAGCGGGGTTTCAATGGCCACGTCGTAAACCTTCGCGGTCAGTATGCGTTTTAGATAGTCAAGACCCACTCAACACCCTTTTGGCAAGCTTTTGGTGAATTTACAGGGCGAATGCCCGTGCAGGCTACACTTTACAACATGGGCCAATCCGATCGGGCCGCTTCGCGCGTTTGAGTCGCATCTGCAAGGTCGCTTGGGGCATAATTCAACGTAAGTTTTTAATGGACAGGTTCAAACCTTCAATGGCATCTACACATCGAAAAGCAAACGCTTCACGCGGCAACACCATTCCTGCCTTCGTGTTTGGCATGGTTTTTGGTCTTCTCATCGCGCTGGGCGTGGCCTTGTATGTTGGCAAATCCTCGCCCCCATTCTCGGGCGCAGAAACGCAAGGTGCAGTGCCCAATGTGTCTCCGGGGCCTGGCAACAGCCCGCCTGATCCCAACACAGGTATTTATAACAAAGCCAATGCGAACCAAAATGGGGTGGTCACGGTCAATCCTGGTGATGAAGGCGACTTGATCGCCTCCATGGCCACGCAACCCGAGCCCATTGCGCAAACGGTGTATTTCCTGCAGGTGGGCAGTTTTCGCAATCGGGAGGACGCCGAGCAACTGCGCGCGCAATTGGCGTTCGTTGGCACCGAATCTGAAATCGCGGTGGGCGAAGTCAACGGCAATGTGGTTAATCGTGTTCGAGTGGGGCCGTTTGGCACCGCCAATGAAGCTTATCAGGCAAGAATTCCGCTGACCAAAGGTGGTTTTGAAGCCGCAGTTGTTAAGGAGTAAGACAAACAATGAAACGACGTGAACTGATGAAGGGCGCTGTGGCGCTGGGTGTTGCAAGCGCTGTGGGTGCGCCTGCCGTGTGGGCTCAAGATGCTGGTGCATACCGCAAGGCGCGGCGCGAAGTTCCTCGTTCCACCCCGGGCAAAATCGACGTGGTGGAGTTTTTTTGGTACGGCTGCCCCCATTGCTACAGCTTTGAGCCCAAGGTAGGCGCATGGGCCAAAGCGTTGCCAAGCGATGTCGTGTTCACCAAAGTGCCCATTGCGTTTCAAAGTCAACGTGTAAACTTCGAAGGCCATCAAAAGTTGTATTACACCCTCGAAGCTCTTGGCAAGCTCGACACCGCGCACATCAAGGTGTTCGAAGCCATGCACAAAGACAAAAAGCAGTTGGGCAACGATGCACAAATTTTTGATTTTGCGCAATCCATCGGTCTGAACCGCGAACAGTTTGCCAATACATTCAAGTCGTTCGGTGTGAACGCGAAGTGTGCGCAGGCCAAGGCGTTGTTCGAGGCTTATGGTGCTGACGGTGTGCCTACACTTGGAATTGACGGCAAGTTCATCACCTCCGCATCCATTGCCGGCTCGGAAGAAAATGCATTGCGAGTGGCTTCGGCACTGATCCAGCGTCAACGTCAAGCTTAAAACGGAGTTGTTATGAGGCATGCCGTCAATCGCAGTCGTGTTGTGCAGTTGCTTGTCGCAGTTGGTCTGCCCTTGATGTTGGTCGCATGCTCCAGCGTGCCTTTGAACGAGCCCAGGCCGATTGTGCGGTCCGAATCCAAGCCAGCGTCCAAAGCAGTGACAAAGCCCCAGTCAGCCTCTTCGGCAAACCCCGGTGTGGAGTGGGAGCCCGCACCTCAGGGTACGGGCTACTACCTCGATGACGGCCCGGGCGAACTGCGACCCAGCAACTTGGCCGATTTGCCATCTGCAGTGCCTCAGGTTGAACCCATTGCCATTCCCAACACCCGGCCTTACACCGTGATGGGTCAGTCATTCAAGCCCCAAACCTCGTTAGAAACGCCCTATGTGGCTGAGGGCAAAGCCAGTTGGTATGGCAAGAAATTTCACGGTGCGCGCACTGCCAATGGCGAAATCTACGACATGCATCAAATGACAGCGGCTCACCCCACCTTGCCGCTACCCAGCTACGCGAGGGTAACCAACCTGTCCAACGGCAAATCCGTCATTGTCCGGGTCAATGACCGTGGCCCGTTTTTACGAGGCCGTGAAATCGATCTCAGTTACGCCGCTGCTTTTCAGTTGGATTACATCAATCATGGCAGTGCGTTGGTGCGGGTTGAAAAGCTTACCCCTCAAGCCATTGCCCAGTACCACGCAGAACGCCAGGCCCCCGTGGCCAAAGCTGGCGATGCAGGTGTACAAACTGTCGGGTTGACTCCAACGGCGCCTGCACCCGTGTTGAGCATGCGCCCTCTGTATTTACAAATCGGAGCCTTTGGCAATCGTGGCAATGCAGAATCCCTGCTCACCGATTTGTCCAGCAAGCATGAATCTCTGGGAAAGGCCGGGCGAATTTTGACCGAAAATGGATTGCATCGTGTTCTTCTTGGCCCGTTTGCAACGCTGGATCAAGCCAACGAGGCCGCCATCGAGTTGGCTGCATTGGTCACCATTCAGCCAGTGATCAAACAAGACTTGATCTTGCCTTGATCGTCCCTATGTTCCATTGAATCGGCTCGGTTCAGGGCCTCAACATCAAAGGAAAGGCATGGAGCAATATCACGGCACCACCATTTTGTCGGTTCGACGAGGCAACCATGTGGCCTTGGGCGGAGACGGTCAGGTCACTCTGGGGCACATTGTGGTGAAAGGGTCTGCGCGCAAAGTGCGCCGCCTGCACAACAATCAGATTCTTGCTGGGTTTGCTGGCGGCACGGCTGATGCATTTACGTTGTTTGAGCATTTCGAGGCTCAGCTAGACAAGCACTCTGGCCACCTCTTGCGCGCCGCGGTGGAACTGGCCAAAGAGTGGCGGACAGACCGCATGTTGCGCCGCCTTGAGGCCATGCTGGCTGTGGCAGATTCAGAGCACTCCCTGATTATTACTGGAAATGGAGATGTGCTGGAGCCCGAGCAAGGTCTTGTGGCCATCGGCAGCGGCGGCTCTTATGCCCACTCGGCGGCCAAGGCGCTGCTTGAAAACACCGATTTGGGGCCCGAGGAGATTGTAAAAAAATCACTCACCATCGCCGGCGAATTGTGTATTTACACCAACCAACACCACACCATTGAAGTGCTGGGTGCGCCTGCCTCAGCCAAAGAAGGGCAATCATCATGAGCCAACTGACACCAGCCAATATTGTCGAAGAGCTGAACAAAAACATCGTCGGCCAAGCCGCGGCAAAGCGAGCAGTGGCGGTTGCATTGCGCAATCGTTGGCGTCGTATGCAGGTCGAGCAGCCTCTGCGCCAGGAAATCACGCCCAAGAATATTCTGATGATTGGCCCAACTGGCGTGGGTAAGACAGAAATTGCCCGGCGCTTGGCCAAATTGGCCAATGCCCCTTTCATCAAGATCGAAGCCACCAAGTTCACTGAGGTGGGTTATGTCGGGCGCGATGTCGACACCATTATTCGCGATCTCATTGAAATCGCCTTGAAGCAGGTGCGTGAAGTTGCTCAACTGGAAGTCCAGGAGGTGGCCAAAAGCGCTGCCTTTGACCGCGTGTTGGATGCCTTGCTGCCGCCAGCCCGGGATTTCGGCTTCACTGAGCAAAACCAGCCCACGGATGAAAACAAAACCCGCATTCGTTTTCGGGAAAAACTGTTTGCTGGTGAACTGGACGACAAGGAAATTGAAATTGAAGTGGCGGTGGCTGCGCCAAGCATGGATGTCGTAGGCCCTCCGGGCATGGAGGAACTCACTGGCCAGTTGCAATCCATGTTCCAGAACCTGTCTGGCGGCAAGAAAAAAACGCGCAAGCTCAAAGTGGCCGAAGCCTTGAAGTTGCTTCAAGACGAAGAGGCGGCCAAACGAGTCAATGAAGAAGAGGTGCGTGCCAAAGCGATTCAAAAGGTCGAGCAAGACGGCATTGTTTTTCTTGATGAAATCGACAAAATCGCCACCAAGGCTGATGGTCGTGGCACCGATGTGTCTCGCCAAGGGGTGCAGCGGGATTTATTGCCTCTTGTAGAAGGCACCACAGTTAACACCAAGTACGGCATGATCAAAACCGATCACATTTTGTTTGTGGCCAGTGGCGCATTTCACCTTTCACGGCCCTCCGACCTGATCCCTGAATTGCAGGGTCGCTTCCCCATTCGTGTCGAATTGGAATCGCTCACGGTAGAGGACTTTAAGCGCATTTTAACCAGCACAGACGCATGCCTCACCGAGCAATACAAAGCGTTGCTGGCCACCGATGGCACCCAGTTGGTTTTCACCGATGAAGGAGTTCGCCGTTTGGCTGAAATCGCATTCACGGTGAACGAAAAAACCGAAAACATTGGCGCTCGGCGTTTATACACCGTCATGGAACGTTTGCTCGAAGAGGTGGCGTTTGAAACGGATGGTCAAAATCGAACCGTTGAAATCACCGCTGAATTCGTTGATTCCCGATTGGGTGAAGCAGCCAAATCAGAGGATCTCGCTCAATTCATTCTCTAGAATTCGCTGATCGACATGTGTGTGGCTCAGTCCGGGCGGAATGGCTTTAAAATGGATCCACTGTATAGCCCTTACCCGGATTGATTCACATGACCACCGACATTCTCTCTTCCTCAGTCAAAGCAAAGGTCCTGTCCGAAGCCTTGCCGTATATTCGTCGTTTTCACGGCAAAACGGTGGTGGTGAAGTACGGCGGCAACGCCATGACCGATGTGAATCTCCAAAAATCTTTTGCTCATGACGTCGTGTTGCTCAAGTTGGTTGGAATCAATCCCATTGTCGTGCATGGTGGCGGTCCTCAAATCGACGAAGCACTGCGACGTGTGGGCAAAGAGGGGACATTCATTCAAGGCATGCGCGTCACCGACGAAGAAACCATGGAGGTGGTCGAATGGGTACTAGGCGGGCAGGTTCAGCAAGACATCGTCATGATGATCAATGAACACGGTGGCAAGGCGGTCGGGCTGACCGGCAAAGATGGCGCACTTATCCAGGCCCGTAAAATGAAGCTGGCCGATAAAACCGAACCGGGCAAGTTTCACGACATTGGCTTTGTTGGAGAAATAGCCTCCATCGAGCCCGCCATCGTCAAAGCCCTGCAAGACGACGCATTCATCCCGGTGATTTCCCCCATTGGTTACGGAGACGACGGTCACGCCTACAACATCAACGCAGATTTGGTGGCCGGTAAAATTGCAGAAGTGCTCAAGGCAGAAAAACTGATCATGATGACCAACACCCCAGGTGTGCTCGACAAAGACGGCAAGCTCCTGACTGGTCTGACGGCCAAGCGAATCGATGAGCTATTCGAAGACGGCACCATCTCAGGCGGTATGTTGCCCAAGTTGTCTTCTGCGATTGAAGCGGCGAAAAGCGGAGTAAACTCAGTTCACGTGGTCGATGGTCGTGTGCCCCACTGCCTGTTGCTGGAAATTCTCACAGATCAGGGCGTGGGTACCATGATTCGAAGCCACTGAGCCCACGCGGATTGGTCCGCAAAACGGAAAGGGGGAGACATGTCGAACAAAAGAATACCCAATTTGTCGGTGACCGACGGTTTTGATTTTGTCAAAAAAATCTGGGGTAGTTTACCCATACCCAGTGTCATGAATCCAACCACCGATCTGGACGAGCTCGACAAACGCATTTCCGACCTTAAAGCGGTGGAGCAATGGCTCAACGTCAACCTCAGCATGTTGCGCGCCACCATTCAGGGGCTTGAGGTGCAGCGCGGCACCATCGCAACCATCAAGTCTTTTGGCTCGAACTTCGGATTGAATTCCGCCGGTGATCGGCTGGGTGATGTCAATCAGGCTGTGAATGAAGAAATCATTCGCAATGCCGTGCAGTCGGCTGTGGCCCCGCCGCCCGTGCCACGCATGGAGCCTGTTGCGCCAAAAACGCCAGATCCAGAGCCACCCGGGCCCGCTGCTTCCGACGCAAAAGACAAGAGCACTTCCGCGGCCGACAGCGCCGCCGCGGCGGAATCTTCGAAAGCCATCATGTCGAATGCCACGGCTTGGTGGGGTCTTTTGCAGGATCAATTCAACAAAGTGGCTGCCTCAGCCTTGTCGGGTTCGGGTCTAGGGGAGTCTGACGCAGGCACCACCGAGAAGCCGCGAAAAACCCGTGAAACCACCTCCAAGTCGGCGGCAACTGCCAAGTCAAAGCCCACTGCCAAGCGCAAAACAACAGCCAGGTCTGCCACCTCGTCTACTCGCAAGAAGACCAGCGCAGCGTCGAGAACCACCAAACCAAGGACATAGATGTTTCGTTTCGGTCACGCCACACACCCCAACTGGAGAGAAGCACTGGAACTGGTGTTGGTGCAACTCGAAGGTCAAATGCAGCTTGAGCAGTTTGCTTCTGATGTAACCCGCCCCCAAAAATTGGGCGTGTTGTACGCCACCGATGCCTTTTCCAGCCACATGCAGGCCATCGTGCAAGGTTTGAAGCAGCGCACAGGCGTCAAAGACTGGATGGGGGGCGTGGCACAAGGTGTGTGCAGCAGTGGGGTTGAATATTATCAAGAACCCGCCTTGACCGTGATGTTGATGGAATTCCCAGCTGATTCCGCAAAAATATTCTCGGGAAAAGTCCCATTGCCCAAGCCGGGAGCGTTGAATGCGGCTGGTCGCAACGCCATGGCTTCCGCGTTGATTCATGTCGATCCGCTCACTGAAGACATCGATGATCTGCTGGACGACCTGGCATTGAAGGTCAGCTCCAATCAGGTGTTCGGTGGTCTGGTTGGCACCGGTGCCGCGTGTAATCACGTGGCCTTTGAACCCCTCACTGGTGGCGTGTCTGGTGTTGTGTTCGCCGAGGGTTTGCCTATTGAGGTGCGCATGACCCAGGGCGTTCAAGTCGTGGGCAATGACCATGAAATCACGGGTCTGCGTGGCAATTTTGTAGAAGAGCTGGATGGTCAACCTGCGCTCGATGTGCTGCTCACCGATTTGGGTCTGAACCCGGATACCCCGGAAGACAGCCCGATTGATCAAGCCGCAGATGTGCTGGCCAAGCGGTTTGCGCACGGTCTGTTCGTGGGGCTGACTGATCAGGCCTTGGCGCAATCCATGGCAATTAAGGGCTTCTCCGGCGGGCGTTCCGAGGCTCATCAACTCAAAGTTCGGCCGGTTGTGGGCATGGATCCCAACAAAAAATCACTCGCTGTCGCCGAAGATTTCAAACTCGGTGATCGCCTGTCCTTTTGCACTCGCGATGAAAACTCTGCCCGCGTGGACCTCACCCGTATGTGCGCCGAGTTGCGCGAAGATCTCGAAGCGCCGGCACCCAAGCTCAATGAATTGCAAGCGGCGGGCTTTTCTGGAATTCGTTCTCGACTCAAACCCCGCGGAGCGGTGTACATTGCTTGCAATGGTCGAGGTGCCTCTTTGTTTGGTTTGCAAGGCGTAGAACAGCAGATCATCCGCGAGCAGCTTGGCGATATCCCTTTGATCGGATTTTCAGCCAACGGGGAAATATTTAAAGGTGCCTTATATGGGTACACCGGCGTGCTGGCCTTATTCTTTTAAACGAAAGTCATTCCATGAATATTCTGATTCTTGCAGCTGGCAAGGGCACTCGCATGAAATCGGCCTTGCCCAAAGTGCTTCACCCGGTGGGTGGGCAGTCCATGCTAAGCCGTGTGGTTCAAGTCGCTCAACATTTTCCAGATCCGCATGTGGTTGTTGTGGTCGGTCACGGCTCGGCGCAGGTGCGCGCACACCTTCAAGACCATCCAATTGAGTTCGCAGAGCAATCCGAGCAATTGGGTACAGGGCACGCAGTGCAATGTGCGGTGTCATCGCTGGCCGATCACAGTGTCACTCTGATCTTGTATGGCGATGTGCCCTTGATTCAGCCTGTTTCACTGGAGCCCCTTGTTCAGGCAGCAAGTGCCGGGCGTTTTGGTCTTATGACCATGGACATGGACAATCCGCAGGGCTATGGCCGCATTGTTCGTGACGTTAATGGGCAGGTGCAGGGCATCGTGGAGCAAAAAGACGCCAGTCCGGAGCAAGCCGCGATCACAGAGGTCAACACGGGAATTCTGGCCTGTTCAACCGCACAGCTTAAGCAATGGGTGGCAGCGCTGTCGAACAACAACGCGCAGGGCGAATACTACCTCACTGACATTGTGGCCATGGCCAACCAGCAAGGTGTGGTCGTTGAAACCAGCCAGCCCGCCCATGACTGGGAAGTGGCCGGGGTCAATTCTCGCGTTCAGCAAGCCGAGCTCGAGCGTGTCTGGCAACACCACCTTGCCGATCAATTGATGCAACAAGGCGTTCAGTTGATGGACCCTGCCCGAATCGATATCCGTGGTCAGCTGCATTGCAGCGCCGATGTTTCAATCGACGTGGGTTGCGTGTTTGAGGGTAAAGTCACCTTGGGTGATGGCGTGTCCGTTGGTCCTTACTGTGTGCTTAACAACGTGTCGGTGGCTTCGGGCACACGCATCGAAGCCTATTCCCACTTGAATCAGGCTGAAGTTGGGGCCCGCTGTGTCATTGGCCCCTATGCGCGCTTGCGTCCGGGTGCCAAGCTTGCCGATGAAGTCCACATTGGCAACTTCGTTGAAGTGAAAAATGCAAGCATCGCCAATCAATCCAAGGCGAATCATCTGGCCTACATTGGCGATGCCACAATTGGCGAGCGAGTGAATGTCGGAGCAGGCACCATCACATGCAACTACGATGGGGCCAACAAACATCTCACCGTGATCGAGGATGATGTGTTCATCGGCTCAGACACCCAGTTGGTGGCCCCCGTTATTGTGAAAAAAGGCGCAACTTTGGGCGCTGGCACCACCTTGACAAAAGACGCGCCTGAGAACTCCCTCACTGTCTCAAGGGCCAAACAAATCACGATCGAGGGTTGGAAACGCCCCGTCAAATCAATTAAAAAATAAAAGGAAACCTCACCTTATGTGTGGCATCGTCGGCGTTTTATCGAAAACAAATTGCGTCCCGGTCCTGATAGACGGGTTGAAAAAACTGGAGTATCGCGGGTACGATTCCGCGGGCTTGGCCATTCAGGCCAACGAGGGCCATGGCATCGAACGGGCTCGAAGCGTAGGTCGTGTTGTCGAGCTCGAGAACGCCACGCGCAGCATGCACGCCACCCTGGGTATCGCCCACACGCGTTGGGCCACCCACGGTGTTCCCAGCGAGCGCAATGCCCATCCGCACATCAGCGAAGGCGGGGGCATTTCAGTCACGGTTGTTCACAACGGCATCATTGAAAACCACGAGTCCATTCGCGCAACCTTGAGCGCCAAAGGCTATGTCTTTCAATCCGACACAGACACTGAAGTCATCGCGCATTTGACCCATCAGCATTTGGCTCAGGGTCTGAGTTTGCTGGCAGCCGTTCAGGCCACAGTCACCCTGCTTGAGGGTGCATTTGCCATCGCAGCGATCGCCAACAACGCACCTCAAACGTTGGTGGCCACCAAAAAAGGCGCACCGTTGCTCGTTGGGCATGGTGAGGGTGAGTTCTTTCTCGCCTCTGACGCATCGGCTTTGGTGGCTTACACCAAGTTGATCAGTTACCTCGACGAAGGCGATGTGGTCGAAATAAAAAGCAGCGGGGCTCAGGTGTTCGACCACACCGGGGCCTTGGCCGAGCGTGCGATTATTGAAAGCCAATTGTCGGCTGACGCCGTTGAGTTGGGCCCTTATGCCCATTACATGCAAAAAGAGATTTACGAGCAGCCCGGCGCCATCGCGGCCACCCTTGAAATGGTCAGCAATGCCTCGGCCGTCAAGCCTGAGCTCTTCGGTGCGCAAGCAGCGCACATTCTGCCAGGTATTCAACAAGTCTTGATACTGGCGTGTGGCACCAGTTATCACGCGGCTTCCGTCGCACGTTACTGGCTGGAAGGCATTGCAGGTTTGCCCACCTCAGTAGAAATTGCCAGCGAGTACCGGTATCGAACCAGCGTCAGCCTGCCTGATACCCTGGTTATCACCATATCCCAGTCTGGTGAAACGGCAGATACCCTTGCTGCCTTGGAGCACGCCAAAGCCCAAGGCATGCTCAATGCCCTGTCGATTTGTAATGTGCCGGAGTCTGCCCTGATTCGTGCCAGCAATCTCAAGTTTTTGACGCGTGCTGGGCCGGAGATCGGCGTGGCTTCCACCAAGGCATTCACCACCCAGTTGGCCGCCTTGTTCACATTCACTTTGGTCATGGCCAAGTTGCGAGGCAAACTGGAGGTTGAACAAGAAGCCAGGCTGCTCGCCCAACTGCGCCATTTGCCTTCAGCCATGCAGAATATCCTCGCCCTTGAGCCTGAAATCAAAAAGCTTGCGGAGCGCTTTGCGCAAAAGCGCCACGCCTTGTTTTTAGGTCGGGGCGTGCATTACCCGATCGCCATGGAAGGTGCACTGAAGCTCAAGGAAATCAGTTATATTCACGCGGAGGCCTACGCTGCAGGTGAGCTTAAACATGGCCCCTTGGCGCTTGTGGATGCTGACATGCCAGTCGTTGCAGTCGCCCCCAAAGACACCTTGATTGAAAAGCTCAAGTCGAATCTGCAGGAAGTGCGTGCCCGCGGCGGAGAGCTTTATATTTTCGCCGATCGCGACACCAAAATTGCCCAAGCCGATGGCGTGCATGTCATCAACCTCCTGGATCACGCGGGTCATTTGTCTCCCATTTTGCATACACTCCCGCTTCAGCTCTTGTCGTATCACGTGGCCCTGGTCAAGGGTACCGATGTGGACAAGCCGCGAAATCTCGCCAAGTCTGTCACGGTGGAGTAAACCTTTGGAATGCCAAACGTGCGTCACACCACAGCGCGCCGCACAGTAGCCAGTGTCAAGATCCTTTGTGATCTTGGTGTTGGCTTGGGCACCCCGCTCAGTGGTCTTCTGCTTGGCTCTGGCATCTCACCTGCCCAGCTCAATGACCCTCATCTCGAGATTGGTCCTTCCCAAGAACTCCAGGTGATCCACAACCTTGTGCGGCTTCAAGCTGGTACGCCAGGATTGGGACTGCGGGCCGGGTCTCAATATCATTTGGGAACCTATGGCATCTGGGGGTACGCACTCATCACGAGCCCCGTGTTTCGTCAGGCGGTTGATTTGGGTCTGAGGTACATCGATCTCACCTTTGCTTTTGCGCGCATCTCGCTCACGCAGCAAAACAACCTTGCGCAACTTGAACTTGATGCGTCCCACCTGCCACCTGCTGTTCGGGTTTTTGTGGTTGAGCGCGATTTTTCGGCGATTCAGGTGTTGCAACGCGAACTCTTCGGCCAAGGCTTGCCTTTGGCCCGTGTTCAACTTGATTTTGCGCCCACGACGTCGTTGACGGAATACCGCGATGTGTTTGGATGCGAGCCCGAATTCACTGCGGGTGTGAACCGCGCAAGTTTTGATGATCGATTGCTGGACTTGCCCTTACCCAAGGCCAATGAAACCAACACCCGCCGTTACGAGCGTCAACTGGAAAGTCTGTTGGCAGACCGTTGTAAACGCGGTGGAACCTCCGCCTGGGTGCGAAACAAGCTGTTGGCTGATTTGTCCAATTCGCCGGGCCTGGCTCAAATCGCAAAAGACCACTTCACGACCGAGCGTACGCTACGCAGGCGTTTGAATGAAGAAGGCACCACTTACCGCGATTTGCTCAACGAAGTGCGTCAAACCATGGCCGAAGAGTTGCTGTTGTCAACTGGCCTTAGTGTTGGGCAAGTGGCGTCCCGATTGGGTTACGCGTCTGCGTCCGCATTCAATCACGCTTTCCAAGCCTGGCATCAATGTTCACCGGGACAGTTTCTGGATGCTGCCGCGAAGCAGATAAAGCATCACAAGGCCAGGTAGCGCCACTGCTGTTGAAAAGATGAAGAATTCAGCCCAGCTGAACGCCGCCACCACATAGCCAGCGGGCGCGGCCAGATACACCCGGCCCATCGCAGCCAATGACGACAGCAGGGCATACTGGGTGGCCGAAAAATCCTTGCTGCACAGCGTCGTCAGCAAGCCCACGAAAGCCGCTGTGCCCATGCCACCACACAGGTTCTCTACAAACACGGCCGCACCCATCGTCCACAGGCTTGGTGTGGTCACCGCCAATGCCCAGAACGACAGGTTGGAAATGGCCTGAAGCACTCCAAACAACATCAAACAACCGTACAGACCCATGCGGGTCATGAGCGCGCCGCCCAGGAATGCGCCCATCAGTGTGGCAATAAGGCTCACCGTTTTGTTGACAGACCCCACTTCAGTCAAAGTAAAACCGAGCCCTTTAAGTAGGAAAGCGGTCGTCAGCGAACCGGCAAAAGCATCGCCCAGTTTATAAAGAACGATCAATAGCAAGATCCACAAGGCGGCATCCTTGGCTAGAAAATCACGTGCGGATTCCCGAACAATGTCCAGCAATTTACGCTTGGGCTTCGATTCCTGCTCGGAGGTTTGTTCAGCACTTGGGCTCACTGCTGTGATGATTGCGCACAGCGCAATCAAACCGGCCATCAGCAAGTAAGTTCCACGCCAACCGAGCAACTCCCCTGCCAAAATCAGCGCAAGGCCGCCAGAAACCAGCATGGCCACGCGGTAACCGGCCACATAATAGGCAGCCCCCAGCCCTCGCTCTTTGGCGGGCAACAAGTCGGTTCTGTAGGCGTCAATGGCCATGTCTTGAGTGGACGAACAAAAAGCAATGCCAACAGCCACAGCGGCGACGGTCCACGCCGAGTGTGCCTCCACAAATGCCATACACGCCAACAGGGCCGCACAACCAAGTTGCATCAACGCAATCCAGCCGCGACGCTGGTCGAAAAAACCAGGTTTCAGGTAATCGAGAAAGGGTGACCACAAAAACTTGTAGGTGTATGGAAAACCCACCACGGCATACAAACCAATGGTTTTAATGTCTACGTTCTCCACTGCAAGCCACGCTTGAAGGGTGCTGCCAGTCAAGGCGAGGGGAAGACCACTGGAAAAACCAAGGATCAAAATGCAAATCAGTCGAAAAGGAGGCATCTGGGTATTGACGTTTATTAAAAATGTGTAGATAATCCGGGGTTCTCTTTTGGAGAGATGTCCGAGTGGCTAAAGGAGGCAGACTGTAAATCTGTTGGCTAACGCCTACGTAGGTTCGAATCCTACTCTCTCCACCAAGAATTCAAGCAGTTTAACCGAGTGAGCAGCTGAAAGGTGGTCCACAAGGTGTGCGGGTGTAGCTCAATGGTAGAGCTGAAGCCTTCCAAGCTTAAGACGAGGGTTCGATTCCCTTCACCCGCTCCAGCTTTAAGTGAAAAGATGCTCATGTGGCTCAGTGGTAGAGCACTCCCTTGGTAAGGGAGAGGTCGGCAGTTCGATCCTGCCCATGAGCACCATAATCCGTAATAACCGCACTCGCTGTGTAGAGTGCCTGCATAGAGGTCGTCATGGCAAAAGGAAAGTTTGAGCGTAACAAGCCACACGTAAACGTTGGAACGATTGGTCACGTGGACCACGGCAAGACGACGTTGACAGCGGCGATTACCACAGTGTTGGCCCGTTTGAATGGTAGCGGTGAAGCCAAGGGT
>CAXRAE010000024.1:0-22228 GCA_964229025.1 Limnobacter sp.
ACGGTATCAGACATAGCAATATCCTGGATTTCTGAATTGAACAAAATAGCTAAAAAACTGGGTGAAATTCGAGAAACAGAACTATTGCTTAAGCGGTTTGCCTGAATTGAACTGACCTGAAGTAGCGCCAAATTTTTTTTGCTCCTTGCAGTTTAGGCTTTTCCAGCCAACTGTCAAGCAACATTTTCGATCTGGTCATTATTTCTTAACAAATTCTTGATCTGGCTGTCATACAGCGTGCGTAAATTTCCTGTCATCGAAATGAAAAATGGACAGGTCAATGCAAGCTGCCAAACAAAATTCAATTTGCGAAAAGCTTTACCTCAGTGTTCCTGCCAAGGCGCATTCACCCTCACTTGAGGTGTGCCTGGCCAGAAATGCATCAGAAGTTCTCGAGGCGCAAAAGCTTCGCTACAGCATATTTTCTGAAGAATACGGTGCGCAGCTGGGCAGCAACGGGATTGATCACGACGTGTTTGACGCCTATTGCGATCATTTGCTGGTCAGGAACCGGGAAACCGGTGAGGTGGTTGGCACCTATCGAATTTTGTCGCCCGAGAATGCAGCCCGTTTGAAGTGTTGGTACTCCGAAACAGAGTTCTTCATGAACCGGATTGAACGCTTGAGGAAAACAACGGTGGAAGTAGGGCGTTCATGTGTGCACCCGGATCATCGCAGTGGCGCTGCCATCATGCTGCTGTGGAGTGGCATCGCCCAGTACATGAAAATGGGCGGCTACAAGCACTTGATTGGTTGTGCCAGTGTTAGCCTGCGTGATGGTGGCCATCAGGCTGCAAGCCTGTTCAAGCAGCTTGAGCCCCACATGGCCGAAGCCAGCTGCCAAGTGTTTCCAAAAAACAGGCTGCCCATCGAACGACTCAGTGCCGATGTTGCCATTGAGCCGCCCCCGCTGGTGAAAGGTTACTTGCGTTTGGGCGCTGTGGTGTGTGGCGAGCCTGCCTGGGATCCGGATTTCAACACCGCGGATTTCATGATGCTGTTGTCGATCGACCGGATGAGTCCACGTTATGCCCGGCACTTTGGTTTTATTTAAACATCAGCGACGTATCTTGATTTGAAGCGTTAAACCGATTTTTTGCCACTGCGCCACTTCGGTTTCAAGGCTGTACTGGGTTAAAGGATGTGTTTGCAGCCAGCTTTTGCTGACGCTCAGTTCCAGCCCCTGATCGATTAGCGTCACCCGAAGGTCGGGCAGTGCTTCTATTTCCCGGCGCCGTAAGAACAAGGTGGCAAGTCTTAAACACATCGGGGCCAGCCACTGGATTTCTTGATTGGCCAGTTCACTGACCTTTCCAAGCTTTCCGTTGTGAGCCAAAACCCAGGTGGAGAGTAGATTTTGTTCGCGCTTGGAGAAGCCTGGCATGTCTGCATTGCTTAAAATGTAGGCAGCGTGTTTGTGATGACTGTTGTGGCCAATCGATAGCCCAATTTCGTGCAGCAAAGCCGCCCAATGTAATAACAGTTGCTGACTGACCAATGATGTATCTTTCTTGCTGAGCTGCCCGAACAATTCGTCGGTTAACTCGGCGACTTTGCGTGCATGCTTTTCATCGATCTTGTAGCGGTGCAAGAATTGGGCTACGGTGATTTCACGCATGTCGTGGGCGTGCTGCCGGCCCAGCATGTCGTAAAGCAAACCTTGGCGAAGGGCACCATCGGTGACTTCCATCTGCTCAATTTCCAGTTCTTCAAACACGGCACTCATCACCGCCAAGCCACCGGGCATCATGGGCAGGCGATCCGTTTTCAGGCCATTCAAGGTAATCTTGTCGAGATGGCCGGCAGCCACGACATGTTCCCGTATTTTTTCCAACCCTTGCGCCGAAATACCATGCTCGGTGAAGCCATTGCTGACACAAATTTCAGCCAGTGCACGCGCAGTGCCTGATGAGCCTATGGCGTGCGACCAACCGGAGTCAAGAATGTCACGGCGTAACACCGCCACTTCACTTCGGGCGGCCAGCACCGCATTTTTCATGGCTTTGGCTGAAATGCTGCCATCTGCAAAGTATTGTTGAGCGGTGCTCACGCAGCCCACGTAGAGGCTTTCCATGGCGGCGGGTTCGTAGTCTTCGCCAATGATGAACTCGGTAGAACCACCGCCGATGTCGACCACCAAACGTTTGCCCTGACCCGTGGGCAGTTGATGGGCCACACCGCAATACACCAAGCGAGCTTCTTCAACGCCTGAAATGACGTCAATCGGAAAGCCCAGCGCAGCCTCCGCCTTGTCGATGAATTGGGCTGCATTGCGGGCAACACGCACGGCATTGGTGGCCACCGCACGCACGTCTTTCGCCTCGAATGCGCGCAGACGCTCGCCAAAGCGAGCGAGTGCATCAAGGGCGCGTTGTTGCGATTCTTCATCCAGGCATTTGTCTGCATTCAAGCCTGCAGCCAAGCGAACTGGTTCGCGCAGGCTGTCTGTGATGTAAATTTGCGATTGACCATTGAGTTCATCGACTCTGGCAACAATCATTCGAAAGCTGCTGGAGCCCATGTCCACGGAGGCTATCAGTTGTCGTGGTTTTGACATGTCAATGTGAACAATTCAATTAAGGCGCTAGCATGCCACAAATGCGTGGCGGCGGTTTTGCATGTATCGAATTGGCGACATTCAAATGTTTGTCATCTTTTTGCAATACCATCTAACAATCGAAGCGATCACCGGGAGTGTGAGTTGAAAATTGCTGCTGTGTCCGATGTGGCGCCAAACAAAGATCTTTATTTGAACAGGGAACTGGGGGTGCTGGCCTTCAACCAACGTGTGTTGGCCATGGCGGAGGATGTTCGGGTGCCACTGCTGGAGCGCCTGAAGTACCTGTGTATTGTGTCCAGCAACATGGATGAATTTTTCGAAATACGGGTGTCTGGCTTGCAAGAACAGATTCGTCAGAACCCGGATTTCAAGGACAAAGACGGACTGACTGCGCTTGAAACCCTTGGCCTGGTGTCTGATGTTTCCCAGCAGTTGGTTGCGCACCAATACCGATTGCTCAACGAAGAAGTGCTGCCCGCCTTAAGCAATGAAGGTGTGGCCTTGATGACCTTGTCCACCTGGAATGAAGAGCAGGCCCACTGGGCTCGTCAGTATTTCAGGACCGAAGTGTTGCCCGTACTTACGCCCATCGGGTTGGACCCAGCGCACCCCTTTCCAAGGGTGTTGAACAAATCATTGAATTTCGCGGTGGAGCTGTCGGGTCACGACGCCTTCGGGCGAGTGTCCAATGTCGCGATTGTACAGGCACCGAGAGCCTTGCCACGCTTGATTCGAATGCCTTCGAACCTGTCTGGTTACCCCCACGGGTTTGTGATGCTGACTTCGATCCTGCAAGCCTTCATCCCGGAGTTGTTCCCTGGTATGGAAGTGCATGGTGTGTATCAATTTCGTGTGACGCGTAACAGCGATTTGTATGTGGACGAGGAAGAGATCACGAACCTGCGCGTGGCCTTGCAGGGTGAATTGTCCCAACGGCATTTTGGTGATGCGGTTCGGCTTGAAGTGTCGGAGCAATGTTCACCCGACATGACCATGCGTTTGCTCAAGGAGTTCAATTTGACTGAGCAAGCGCTGTACCGTGTCAATGGCCCTGTGAACCTGGTGCGCTTGATGCAGTTGCCCGATTGGGTTGACCGGGCTGATTTGAAGTTTCCACCCTTCACGCCCGGCCGCCCGGATGCGTTGATCAAGCAACCTGATATTTTTAAAGCCATTCAAAAAGGCGATGTGCTGCTTCATCACCCTTATCAAAGTTTCAGCCCTGTGCTGGAATTCATCAAACGGGCTGCCACCGATCCCGATGTGGTCGCAATCAAGCAAACTATTTACCGAACGGGCACGGAATCGGTGTTGATGGAAACCTTGATGGCTGCCGCGCGCAGCGGAAAGGAAGTGACTGTTGTGCTTGAATTGATGGCGCGTTTTGACGAAGAGGCCAATATCAATTGGGCTGCCAAATTGGAGCGGGTTGGGGCGCACGTCATTTATGGTGTGGTGGGTCAAAAAACCCACGCCAAGATGTTGATGGTGGTGCGTCGAGAAAAAACAGACGCAGGCCGCTCCATGCTGCGTCGTTATGTACACCTGGGCACAGGGAACTACCACCCGCGCACGGCGCGCCTGTACACCGATTTTGGCCTGTTCTCGTGCGATGAGGTGTTGGGCAATGATGTGCACGAGGTGTTTAATCACCTCACCGGCCTTGGGCGAGCCAGAAAGCTGACCAAAATCTGGAATTCGCCGTTTAATTTGCACAGCAACGTGGTGCAGGCGGTTCGCAATGAGGCTGAACTGGGCAAGGCTGGCAAGAAAGCCCGAATCATGGCCAGAATGAATTCTTTATTGGAGCCACACTTGATCAATGAACTGTATGCGGCCTCGCAGGCTGGCGTTCGCATTGATCTGATCGTGCGGGGCGTGTGTGCGCTTCGCCCGGGGGTGCCAGGTCTGAGCGACAACATCAACGTGCGCTCTGTGGTGGGCCGTTTGCTCGAACACAGTCGGGTTTTTTATTTTTACAACGATGGCGCTGAAGACGTGTTCATTTCCAGTGCCGACTGGATGGACCGCAACTTTTTCCGGCGGGTTGAATTGGCGGTTCCCGTGACGGATAAGAAACTGAAAAAGCGAGTCATCGATGAAGGTTTGAAATTGATGATTGCTGACAACATACTGGCCTGGACTATGGATTCTCATGGCGCCTACACACGAAAGGAGCCTTCCGGTTCACGGCGACTGAATGCTCAAGTTCATTTGTTGAGAACTTTAGGGGTGGGGTTCAGTGAGCAGAACGAAGGCACTGACTTCATTTAGTGTCTGTTGAGTCGATTTAAACGGAACTTTACCAGGCAAGCCATCACCTAGCAGTCCTTTCAACGGTTCAAGAGGTGGATCGCATGGTGATTTCGAACTCGGTTTCATTGGTTTCAAGCGCTCCGTCGGATGTCGCGTTAGCAACAGCGTCTGGCGGTGATAACTCCAGGGCAATGAGTCTTCCTCGTCTTGGAAAAACGTTGGGTACGCTGGCTTTGGCATTGTCTGCCGGGCAGGCTGAGGCTTCAACTGGCTTCAATCAGGGCAGGAGGCTTTTAGAAGGTCATAGTCACGTTGAGGTTAGCCCGGATCCTTACCCTTACAACAGCCTTTGTCACGACGGTATTATTCAGGCACATATCGATGGGTTGACTAAAGAGGGGTGCCTCGACCAAGAACAAGAAAAGATCGATGCCATACGTGATCGTAAGCCACTGGGTTTGCTCAAAAAATGTTACTCAATCAGTGGCTATCTTTCCGCTGGCTTGACAGGTGTTGCTGCGATAGGTGGTGTTGCAGGTGCCGAAGCCATAGGTGCATCCGCAATATGTTTGGCCATAACAGGCCTCATTCCCACTGCTGTGTGCGGGGCGGTTTCCAATACGATCAAAGCCCGCCTGCATGATTCAAGGAAGGTCGCCGAACACTGTTGTAAATATTTTGTGTCTCAAGAAAATCTTGCAACAAACACCACATCAAACGCCAACAACACCACATCGGTCGACCCGATGTTAACCATCCCGTCATTGACCAACAGCACGGTTACCAATACCACCATTGCAGGCGCGACTATTCCCCAGTCAAGTGTTCGCAATTCAACTGCTTCAAACACCTAACATTCAATGTTTAGTCTGTAGGCAACAGTTTATGGGGTGCAGAAGGCTTAGCGCCGTCGCACCTCATACACCGCGTCAATTTCCAGCAGGTGGCTAAGCGCCAGCCTCAGCTGGCTGCCACTACCCACTTCAACTGTGAATTGCATTTTGGCCACCCCACGCTGGCTTTCTGTTTGCACGCCGATCACATTGATTTTGTCTTTCGAGAACACCTCGGTAATGTCTCGCAGCAGGCCTTGCCTGTCGTTGGCGGTGACAGCAATGTCCACCGGGTAGTGCAACCCTGCGGATTCGCCCCAAGTGGTTTCAATCAAACGCTCGGGTTGCTTTCGCATCACCTCAGCCAAATTGGAGCAGCCCAGGCGGTGAATGGAAACACCTTTGCCCCTGGTCACAAAACCGATGATTGGGTCGGGTGGGGCAGGCCGGCAACAACGCGCCAGGTTGGTCATCAGGGTACTCACGCCGACAACCAAAACCCCCGAATCTTTGCTGCTGTCGCCTTGAGGCTTGCGCTTGGTGAGCACCTCGAGTTGTTCTTCATCCGAAAGCGGGCCTTGAGGAGCAAGATCAGCACGCAGTGCATTCTCGATTGCACGTGGCCTTATTTCCTCGCGCGCCAAAGCAACATAAAGCTCTTCGGGTTTGTTAAAACCAAGCTTTTGGGCGAGGTTGTCTTGATTGTGTGCGGTTTGCCCGATGCGCTGAAGCTCTCGCTCGCAAATATTCTTCCCGCGTTCAATCGTTTCCTTGCGTTCCTGGTGCGCAAACCACTGCTTCACTTTCTGGCGAGCGCGGTGGCTCACCAAATATTTCTGGGAAGGATTCAGCCAGTCACGCGATGGCCCGGCACCAGAATCACCCCGGGCGCTAACCACTTCCACGGTTTGACCGTTTTCGAGTGGGGTGTTCAGTTGAACCATGTGGCCATTCACCTTGGCACCACGGCAGCGATGCCCAAGCTCGGTGTGAACATGGTAGGCGAAATCCAAGGGTGTGCTGCCTGTGGGCAATTCAACCACCTTGGCTTGTGGCGTGAACACATAGACCCGGTCGTTCAAGGCGCTGAGCTTCATCTCCTGGGCCCAGTCGCTGGCTTCACCCATGGTGTCGGTTACGTCTTTCTGCCATGCCAGCAGTTGGCGCAGCAGGGCGATTCGTTCCTCAAATTCGCCTTCGGCGCGGCTGTCGCCGCTGTAGCCATCCTGACCAGATTCCTTGTAGCGCCAATGCGCGGCCACACCGTATTCCGCGAACTGGTGCATGGATTCCGTGCGAATTTGCACTTCCAGTGTTTTGCCTGTCTCGTCCTGCACCACGGTGTGCAGGCTTTGATACCCATTGGGTTTGGGCTTGCTAATGTAGTCGTCGAACTCTTGTGCGATGGGTTGCCACAGGTTGTGCACAATACCCAGGGCTGTGTAGCAGTCGTCTACCGTGTCGACGATGACCCTGCATGCACGCACATCGTAAAGCTTGTCAAAGCTGATGCCTTTGCCACGCATCTTGTTCCAGATGCTGTAAATGTGCTTGGGTCGGCCTGAAATTTCGCAGTGAATGCCGGCCAGCAACAGGTTTTCCTTGATGCTTTGCATGGCCGATTCAATGAATGCCTCGCGCTCGGTGCGCTTTTCATCGAGCATGCGAGCTACGTTTTTGTAGGTTTCTGGCTGCAAAATGCGAAACGACAAATCCTCAAGTTCCCATTTCAGTTGCCACAAGCCCAGCCTGTTGGCCAGAGGGGCGTACAGGTCGAGTGTCTCTTGCGCGTGTGACACTGCATATGGCCAAAGCGCACCTTGTCCGTTTTTAATGTCTTCCTGGCTCGTGAAGTGCCGCAGGGTTTGCAGGCGCGAACACAAGCGGATCATGATGACGCGGATGTCGGTGGACATCGCCAGCAGCATCTTGCGCAGGGTTTCAATCTGATCGGCCCAACGCAGGGTTTCTATGGTGTTTTTGGTGGCGCTTGGCCCCACCATGGAGCGCATGCGGAAAAGTTTGCGCAGGCTTGCGATCATTCGCGCCACTTCTTCGCCAAACTTCTTTTCCATGTGGCTTTCAAGGTGTTTGTCGAAAAACACCAAAGGGCCCAATGCGCCTGCTATTCGAGTGTTGGCATCGGCTCGCAACTCAGCCAGCAAGTCGGCCACTGCAAGCATGTGCTGCACTGCCGGTTCTTGCGTATCCAGAAGCTGGTCGCCTGCTTTGTCCTTGGCGTAATTCAGGGCTTCTTCAACACGAGCGGAGTCGAAGCGGTTAAGTAGCACCAAGGCTGGCGCCATCGAGATGCCTTTGTTTTCCGATCCAAGGGTGGATGACACTGAAACCATGTAGGCTTTTTGAAGTAAGTTTATAAACAGTTTAAATCAAAAAATCGCGAACGATTTGTATTTGATCGGCCTGCATGAAAGTTGGTGCGTGGCCCACATCGGCCACTTCAATAACGCGTGGTTTGGGTCCGCGTTGACTCATCGCCAGCGCGGTTTGCCGTGTCAGCAGGTCGGAATGTTCACCCCTGATCACAAGCGTTTCTGCGTGTATGTTGTCATAAGCTGCCCACAAGGCGGCCTCATGCAACTGCGTGGTTTCTGCACTGATATTTTTGAAAGCATGGGCAATGTTGGGGTCGTAATGTGTGGTCCAGTGTGCGCCTTGTTCAACAAGCACGCTGTCGGCCAGTGCTTTCCATTGATCGTCGCTGTGCGGGCCGAAGGGCTCGGAAATGCTGCGAATGTAACTGCGCCCTTCCTCCCGGCTCATGAATTTCAGCGGTTTTCCTACGTATTGGCCAATGCGTTCAAGTGCCGGGAAATTCAAGCTTGGGCCGACATCGTTCAAAATCAATCGTTGTATGGGGGTACCCGGCAGGCTTGCATAGGCCATGCCGATGAGCCCGCCCATGGATGTGCCCAGCCAATCCAGGGTGTTTGCATTCAGTCGTGCAACCAGTGCCACACAGGCACTGACGTAAGTGGGCACCGCGTACAAAGCTGGGTCGGACAGCCAGGCAGAGCGACCACGGCCCGGCATGTCTGGGGCCACGACGCGATAGTGGTCGGCCATGGTTTGCGCCAGGGTTTCAAAGTCGGCGCTGCTGCGAGTCAAGCCATGCACGCACACCAGAACTTTGGGGTTGTTGGGGTCTCCCCATTCGCGGTAGCCTAGTGAGTGCAGCCCTTGGGGGCTTAACCATTGCACGTCGTGCAAGCGCGCTGTCAGCATTGTTCACTACCCTCCGGTTTTGTTGTTTAGTATTTCAGAGTTCATTTATTCAAAGAGGTTCCCATGGTGGATTTTACAAAAATGAATGCATTGGTGACCGGTTCCACCAGTGGAATTGGTTTGGGCATTGCGCAACGCCTGGCCGCCAAGGGCATGAACATCATGCTCAATGGTTTTGGAACCACCGAACAAATTGAGCAGGCTCGCCAAAGCATTGTTGCCCACGGTGTGAAGGTAGGCTATCACGGTGCGGATTTGAGCAAGCCGCATGAAATCGACGCGTTGATTCACAGCACAGGCGAGCAACTGGGCGAGATTGATGTGTTAGTCAACAATGCGGGTATTCAACACGTGTCGCCGGTGGAAAATTTTGATCCTGCGAAATGGGATGCCGTGATAGCAATCAATTTAAGCGCGGCTTTTCACACCACGCGTTTGGTCTTGCCAGCCATGAAAGCGAAGAACTGGGGGCGCATTGTGAATATTGCCTCGGCGCATGGCCTGGTGGCTTCCGCGAATAAATCGGCCTACGTGGCGGCCAAGCATGGCATTGTCGGGCTGACCAAGGTGGTTGCTTTGGAAAATGCCAAAACGGGAATCACTTGCAATGCGGTGTGCCCAGGCTGGGTCTTGACCCCATTGGTGCAAGCCCAGGTTGATGCAAGGGCTAAAAACGAGGGCACCACCATTGAAGAAGCAAAGGTTAATCTGCTCAGCGAAAAGCAGCCTTCACAGGAATTTGTTACGCCTGAGCAATTGGGTGGGCTCGTCGCGTTCTTGTGTTCAGAAGATGCTCAGGAAGTGCGAGGCGTGGCCTGGAACATGGATGGTGGCTGGGTGGCACAATAGTTCTAGTTCAATCGATGCGTGCAATGCTCACTTGGCTTTGCATGCGTTCTTCGCCACCGCCGGTGCGTATGCCGCGCACCGGTGAGGCGCCTGTGAAGTCTTTGGCAACAGCGACTTTGCAGTGTTTTTCGTCGACCCACGCGCGGTGGGTCGCATCAATGCCCAGCCATTGTTGCAAGTCGGGGTCGAACGCTTCTACCCAGGCATGGCTGTCATGGGTGGTGGCGTGCGGATTGTAGTAATAGCCGCTGACATAACGCGCTGCGATACCATGTGTTCGTAGACAAGCCAGCATGACATGCGCATGGTCTTGGCACACGCCTTGGCCATGGTCAAAGGCCTGCTGTGCTGAATCGGCGACAGTGGTGCTGCCTTTGGTGTAAACCACACGGTCGGCCACCACGTTGGCCAATGCCAACACACGGTGTTTGAATGACATCTTTTGATCTGCAATCAAACTTGAAAAATCGCGCATTTCTGCATTCGCGTGTGTCAGGGGTGTGAATGCCTGAAAAACCATGGGGTTGGCACCACTTTTCTCTTGAGGCAGGTACCCGTCGGTGAGTGGTGCAATATCGATGGTGCCTTGTGACACCACGCTGATTTCACTGTGTTGGCCATTCACAGCGAAGGTCATCACCGTGTTGCCAAAATGGTCGACTGACTGGCTGGCTTTGCCCGGTGTTTTCACGTGCCAGGCCAGCACTTTTTGGTGCCCAACTTGTTGCGGGGTCAGGCGCACGTGTTGGATGCTATACAACACAGGCCAAGTGTATTCATAAGTAGTCTGGTGTTGTATCAGAAGTTTCATGTTTCCAGCGGAACCAGGAAGTCTTTGCTGATTCGGTTGCCCAGGTCATTGACGCGTTCAAGAAAGTTGGTCAGGTAAGCATGTAGTCCCATTTGCAAAATGTCGTCGATCTGGCTGTAGAGCAGCTCGGCCCGCAGTTTGCCGGCGCGGCGCTCGGTGCTGGCCGAGTAATCGTTGCGAATCATTTCAAGGTTGTTGCACACCTCGTCGAGCGAGGCCAGCAGTGAGCGGGGCATGTCATCGCGCAGAATCAGCAACTCGGCAACCCGGTCGGGGGTGATCACATCGCGATACACTTTGCGGTAGGTTTCAAAGGCTGACACCGACCTCAAAATGGCCGCCCAGTGGTAATAGTCGGCATGGGGGTCGGCTGAGCCCAGGCCAGCCAGCGGACTGAAAGGCATGCTGTGGAATTTCACATCGAGCAAGCGCGCGGTGTTGTCAGCGCGCTCCAGAAAAGTACCCAAACGAATGAAACGAAAGGCATCGTCTTTTAGCATGGTGCCGATGGTGACGCCGCGTGACAAATGGCTTCGAAATTTCACCCACTCGAAAAACTCGGAAGGGTCGCGCTCCAATATGCCTTCGGCCAACAACTTGCGAAGTTCAAGCCACGTGATGTTGTTGGTTTCCCAAACTTCGGTGGTTAAGGCACCGCGCACAGCGCGCGAGTTTTCACGGGCCGCTTGCAAACAGCAATAGATGCTTGACGGGTTGTTGGGGTCTTTCACCATGAAATCGATCACGGCTTCCGGGGTCACTTCAATGTGTCTTTTTGAAAAAGCTTCCTGAAGTTCACAGATTGACAGCATGGCGCGCCAACCCTGTTCAGCATTTTCCGGATCCTGAGGAAGCAGGGCGGTTTGCACGTTCACATCCAGCATGCGCGCTGTATTCTCCGCGCGTTCAATGTAACGGGCCATCCAGAACAAGTGGTCTGCGGTGCGGCTTAGCATGTGTGTTCTCCTGATTCTGTGTTTATCGCTCAAGCACCCAGGTGTCTTTGGTGCCACCACCTTGGCTGCTGTTCACCACCAATGAGCCTTCACGCAATGCGACACGGCTCAGGCCACCGGGAATCAGCGACATCTTGCTGCCCGACAATACAAAGGGGCGCAAGTCAATGTGCCGGGGTGCCAGGCCCGATTCCACAAAAGTGGGGCAGGTGGACAAGGCCAGCGTGGGCTGGGCGATGAACTTCGCTGGGTCGGCGACCAGTTTCTTGCGGAAATCTTCGATTTCCTGTTTGGTCGATGCCGGGCCCACCAGCATGCCGTATCCACCCGCACCATGCACTTCCTTGACCACCAGTTCAGGCAGCCTGGACAGCACTTCCTTCAGGTCGTCAGGCTTGCGACATTGCCAAGTGGGAACGTTGTGGATGATGGGTTCTTCGCTGAGGTAAAAACGAATCAAGTCTGGCACGTAAGGGTAGATGGATTTGTCATCGGCAACGCCAGTTCCGATGGCATTGGCCAATGTGACGTTGCCAGCCCGGTACACCGACAGCAAACCGGGGACACCAAGTTGGGAATCTTCACGAAACGCCAAGGGGTCGAGGAAGTCGTCATCAAGCCGGCGATAAATGACATCCACGCGCTTGGGGCCTTGGGTGGTCCGCATGTAGAGCATTTCACCCTCGACGAACATGTCTTTGCCTTCAACCAGCTCAATACCCATTTGTTGAGCAAGGAATGCGTGTTCGAAATAAGCCGAGTTGTACATGCCCGGGGTTAGCACTACAACAGTGGGGTCGTCGCTGTTTTGCGGGCTCACTGATCGAAGGTTTTCCAACAGGTAATCCGGATAGTGTTCGACCGGGGCGACACGGTTGCGCGCAAACAAATCCGGAAACAAACGCATCATCATCTTGCGGTTTTCCAGCATGTAGCTCACGCCAGAGGGCACGCGCAGATTGTCTTCCAAAACGTAAAATTCGCCCTCGCCAGCCCGCACCACATCCACACCGGCAATGTGGGCGTAAATATCTCCGGCCAGTTGTACCCCTTGCATTTCAGGGCGGTATTGCTCGTTTTTGAAAATTTGCTCGGGTGGGATCAAGCCCGATTCCAGTACTTTTTGATCGTTGTAGATGTCTTTAAGAAACATGTTCAACGCAGTGACTCGTTGACGCAGACCGGCTTCCAGTGTTTTCCATTCAGAAGCAGTGATAATGCGCGGCACGATGTCGAAGGGAATTAAGCGCTCGGTACCCGATTCTTCACCGTACACCGCGAAAGTGATGCCCACGCGCCGGAAAATCAGGTCCGCTTCAGCGCGTTTGTTTTGAAGCCTTTCAGGCGCCTGGGCTTCCAGCCAACGGGAGAAGTCTTGGTAGTGGGTGCGAACTTCCGCGTTGGCTGTGAACATTTCGTCGTAGGGGCGAGTTGACATGTAGTAATTCCTGTTCTGTTGTTCTTGGAATATCAAGAACCGTGCCACATCCATGATGATTAAATGACACGGGAATGGCTATAAAGTTATCAGTCTTCATGCCCTTTTGCACCGCTTTCGTGCAGGTGCCAGTAGCGCAGCCTTGCTTCACTGGCCAAAATGACCTTGGGCGAGGCCTCGTCCCGGTTAAATTGCCAGTGCATTGCACCAGTTTGGGCCGTGTTGAAAAGTTCGACGCCACTCGATGCATATCGTTCAACCACATCTCGGTGTGGGTGGCCGTAGTGATTCTTCCAACCAGCTTGAACAATCGCATACTGTGGGCGCACCGCTCTGAGGAATGCCGCGCTGGACGAAGTCTTTGACCCATGGTGTGGCACCACGAGCACGGTGGATTGAAGTTTTTGTGAACCATGTGAGGCGATCAGGTGTGCTTCTCCCCAGCGTTCAATGTCGCCCGCGATCAACACGCTGTGTGTGCCGTTGTGAATTCTGATCACACAGCTTTGATCGTTTTTTCGTTCGCTGTTTCTGTGTATGTGAAGCGGTAGGGGTTCAAAGGTGACGCCGTCCCAGGTCCAGTGTTGTTGTTCATGGCAATTGACGGTGTCAAGTGCATGTTTTTTTGCTTGTTCAAACAATGGGTGATGACCTGCCATCGAGGCGGATAGCTGTTTGGTTTTGTGCTGTTCAAGCAGTAGGGGCGCGCCCCCGGAATGGTCTGCATCGTCATGAGACAACATGAATAAATCAAAGTGTGAGTGACCTTGCGATTGCATCCACGGCACAGTGACCCGGCGCGTGGAGTTTGATCGATCATTGAAAGCCGGGCCTGCGTCGTACAACATCACATGGTTTTGCGTTTGTATCACCACTGCGGTGCCTTGGCCCACATCCAATGCATGCAGCCAAAAGTCGTTGGTTTGTGGGCGTGGGGCGGGCCAGAACAAGGTGCCCAACAAAGCCAGAGCGACCAGTCGATTCACCAGGCCTGTTGGCAGCAGTAGCAAAACAATTCCGATACACGCCAGCACCCACACCCACGAGGGTTGGTCGTGAATGGGCCACACCGCCCATGGAAGGTCGCTCATCGCACTCAGCCACAGGCGCTGAACGCCAAGGCTTGATGCGCTGGCCTGTAGCGCCCAGCCTTGATTCAGCAAACCACCGATTAAGGCCAAAGGTGTACTGATGAAACTCATCCATGGAATGGACAGGGCATTGGCCAATGGGCTAACCACGGATTGTTGTTTGAAGAGCATGGCGCAAGGCACCAACAAAGCAATGGTGGCTACATATTGAGTGCGAGCGGCGGTCAGCAACCATTCCTGCTGTGGTTTCACGAAGCGGTAATGCCCTTGGTTGGCAAATATCAGGGCGGCCACTGCGCCAAACGACAGAATGAAACCGGCATCCAGCACGGCCCAAGGGTCAACCAGCATGGTGGGTGCCATCGCCAAATGAAAAGTGTCCCAGCTGTTTGGTTGGCCTTGGCGCAGGGTTCCAATGAATAGCGCAAGCAACATGAATACGGTTCGTTGTGCCGGCAGGCCCCAGCCAGCTATTCCTGCATACAACAGGGCGATAACAAGCCCAACTGCCGCACCTGCAACATGTGCAGGTACCCACAGGCAGGCGCTGGGCATGCGCTTCCAAATCCAGGTTCCGAAACCACCCGCAAGCAAAGCAAACAAGGTGATGTGAAGGCCGGAAATGGCCACCAGGTGGGCAATGCCTGTGGCGTTGAACAATTCCCTGTCGCTTGGGCTGATCAGGCCTTGGTCGCCCACCACCATGGCCAACAGCAATGGCGTTTCCGGATGGCCATTCAGCGTACTGATCAGGTTTTGTGCAATGCGCTCTCGGGTGCGTTGCAAGCCGTGAAGCGGGTTCCATGGAGATGCTTTTTGGATGAGTGCAGGCGTGCTTTTGATCTGCCCGATTCCCGCAATTTGGTTGGCGAACCAGTGTGCCTGTACGTCAAAGCCTGACAATTGAAGTGAAGCCTTGGGTGCCTTGATCTGCACGGTGGCTTTGAACATGTCGCCGGCCTCAATGTGTTGAATCATGGGTTGTGCTTCAACATGACTCAACAGCATGGCACCCTGTTTCAAGCACGGTTGATCACCTGCATGTTTGATCAGCCACTGTTGCGCACCCTGTTCGCGCTGTGCGGTTTTCAACAATTGAAATTCGGAAGGCACGTTGCTGCGGTGGCAAGCGATGCCAACCTGTTGATGTTGATGCGAAGCAGCGCTGGTGCCTGCCATCATGAATGCCAGCGAAAATCCACACGCAGCGCCCATGGCGGAGGTCCACTTGCAAGTGCTCCAGGGTTTGGACAGCAGCACAAAACCACACAAAAAGACCCAGCCCACAACGCCCGAAGCACTCCCCAAAGTGTGTTGCAACCAGACAAAAGGCGCAGGTATGGAAGTGAGCGAGTGAAAGCTGACCAGCCCCAACAGATAAAAAAAGCTGAACAGGTGCAGGGTGGGCATTCAGGCAGACCGATGACTGGTGCGAAACATCATGAACAAAGTCGAACACCTTGCCTGAAGCTGAAGCCGTCGCCAACGGTGATACTTTCTTGATTACATAGCCAGGGTGAACTCAGTCATTGGCAGGTTTGGTCTGCGCAAGTGCAGGTAGTGCCCGTTCCGCATTGGTTTGCGTCATGGCAGACAACTCGGTCAAGCTGATTGCACGAATATTGGCAATGCACTGTGCAATGCGAGCCAGGTGTTCAGGCGCATTGCGCTGTTTGTTGATCCACTCGGGCGCAATGTCTGGTCCGTCCGTTTCCAGTACGATGGCGTCATCGGGCAGGTGTTGAAGCAGTCTTCGCAATTGCAGCGCCCGGGTGAAGGTGGCGGCACCCCCAAACCCCAGGCACATGTTCAACCCTAAAAATTGTTCGGCCTGCTGAAAGCTGCCGTTGAAGGCGTGCGCGATGCCGCTTTTGGGTCGGTAGCGTCGCAGCCCCTTTAACACCGGGTCTTGAGCTTTGCGCACGTGCATCACCACGGGCAGGTCGAATTCACGGGCCAATTTGAGCTGGACATGAAAAAACTCCACTTGCTTGTCAAAGTCAAGCCCAGGCACAAAACCGTCCAGCCCGATTTCACCGATACCGGCAAACCGAGGATCGTTCAAACTGTCCTCAATGCACTGGCGAAGCAGCGCCAAATCGCCGGGATTGGCCTTCTCAACAAACATGGGGTGTATGCCCAGGCAATAGACTGCGCCAGGTGTTTCCGTGGCCAGTGCTTTTACGGTGTTGAAGTTGTTCGCGCACACGGCTGGCAAGACAAACCGGTTAACATGCATGCTTCTGGCGCGTTGAACCACCTCGGGTCGATCCGGGTCGTATTCTTGTGCGTCCAAGTGAAGGTGCGTATCAGTCCACATTTTTAGAAGTTTGCCATGTTTCGTCGAAAAATCAGAAAATACCTGCCTTCCCCGAGCCACTTCGATCACATTTCATGGGCGCGCCCATTTAAAAAGTTTTTGGGGCATCCAAAGATTTGGGCCTTGAATCGACGAAGCGTGGCTGGTGGCGTGGCGGCTGGTTTATTTTGTGGCTTGATTCCCGGGCCTTTCCAGATTTTCGGCTCTTTGTTGTGGGTGGTTGTTTTTAAGGTCAACTTGCCCGTTGCGTTTGTTGTGACCTTGTATACCAACCCATTGACCATTGTTCCGTTGTACGTGTTGGCGGTGGCCTACGGTCAATTGCTGCTGGGTGAAATCGGCACGGCCAGTGTGCAGCCCTTGCCGCGCTGGGACTGGGCCGACGTAGCCCAATCAAGCCAGCACATGTTGGACTGGCTGCTTTCCATGGGGCCATCTCTGGCGGTTGGTTTGCCTGCATTGATGGCCACGCTTTCCCTATCCGGTTACCTGCTTGTGCGCATTGCCTGGAACGTGCATGTTCGCATGGTTGTACTCAAGCGCAGGGAGCGGTACAAACAGGCTTAAACCGCTTTCAGCTCGCCTTTGTCCAAGCGCAGCACTTTGCTGCAGCGACCAGCCAGTTCCATGGAATGGGTCACGATGATCAACGCGGCTTTGTGTTCCGTTTTGCTGTGAATCAGGCTTTCAAACACTTGGTCCGCCGTGTCTTGGTCAAGGTTGCCTGTGGGTTCGTCGGCCAGAATCGCCTTGGGGTTGGTCACCATGGCGCGTGCAATCGCCACACGCTGGCGCTCTCCACCCGATAATTCGGCAGGTCGATGGTTCAGGCGGTGTTCCAGCCCAAACTGTTTGAGCAACACGGCGCTTTTGGCTTGCGCGTCCTTTTTGTTTTCTCCGCCGATTCTCAAAGCCATGGCTACGTTGTCCAGTGCATTGAATTCCGGTAGCAGGTGGTGAAACTGGTAGATGAAACCCAAGGTTTTGTTGCGCTTTGCACCCAGTTTTCGAACTGACCACGGCTCGATGGGCTCGCCGTTCCATAGCACCGAGCCGCGGTCGGCGCGTTCCAGCCCGCCAAGCACATGCAGCAGCGTGCTTTTACCAGCACCGGAGGCGCCCACAATGGCCACGGTTTCACCAGCCTGCACTTGGAAATCAAGATTCTTGATCACTTGAGTGGCTTGGTCGTTGGCAGTGATGCCCTTGAACGCCTTGCTCAGGCCACGGGTTTCCAACACAATTTCATTCATAGCGCAGTGCCTCCGCTGGTTCAGCACGCGAGGCGCGCCAGCTTGGGTAAATGGTGCTGAGCACGCTCAAAATCAAAGCGACACTGACAATCGTGACCACATCGCTTGCCCTGGGGTCAGAAGGCAGCTGGCTGATGAAATAGATGGATTTCGGCAGAAATTCCACATTCAATGCGCGTTCGATGGCGGGAACGATGGTGCCCAGGTTTGAGGCTAGCAACCAACCAGCGGTTACGCCCAGAAAGGTACCGATCCAGCCCACCAATGCGCCTTGCAACATGAAAATTCGCTGAATGGCAAATGGGCTTGCTCCCAAAGTGCGAAGTATGGCGATTTCACCGCGTTTGTCTTTCACGGTCATGACCAGCATGGAAACCAGATTGAAGGCGGCCACGGCGATGATGAGAGTCAGGATGATGAACATCATGCGTTTTTCTGTTTGCACGGCTGCAAACCAGGTGCGGTTTTGCACAGACCAGTCCCGTACCCACACGCTAGGGGGTAGTTGTTGCTCGAGGTCGCGTGCCACCCAGGGAGCAGAATCCATGTCTTTGATTTTGACTCGAATGCCGGTTGGGCCAAGGCTTCGATAGAAACGGGCGGCGTCATCCAGATTCATCAAGACCAACCCACTGTCGTATTCGTAGTGACCGGTGTTCACCAAGGCCGTGATTTCAAATGCCTTCAAACGAGGGATGACCCCGGCTGGCGTCATTTGGCCTGATGGTGCAATCAAGGTGATCCGGTCGCCCACCGTGACGCCAATTTGTTTGGCCAGTTCCAGGCCCAAAATGACCCGAAATTCACCAGCCTGGAGGTTGCTCAAGCTGCCAGAAATCACCTCTTTGAAATCTGACACGGTGGGTTCGAGTTCTGGGTCAATGCCACGAACAATGGCCGGGCGAAGCAAATCGCCGTGGGCCAGCATGCTTTCACCTGAAACGAACGGAGCCACGCCCAGTATTTGCTCGCTTCCTTGTTTTATTTGCGCGATCAAGGCGTCTGGGTTGTCAAAACCCTGTTGTGGTGCAATCACCTCAATGTGAGCGATCACTGACAGCATGCGGTCGCGCACCTCTTTTTGAAAGCCGTTCATCACCGATAACACGACTATCAGCGCCGCAACGCCCAAGCCAATGCCCGCCATGGAAAGGCCGGAAATGAAGGAAATGAATTTGTCACGGCTTCTATGGCCGCCGCCTCGCACATAGCGCAGCGCAATTTCAACATCAAAGGGTAAACTAATCACAAATATTCCTGAATTGATCCAAAGCGCGTTTGGGTGGAATTTCCAGCGCGCCCTCATTGTAGTGTGAATAAAACTGTGTCCAGAACCCCCCAAGCGCCTTTGCAGGTGTTCATCCCCAATATTCTTGTGCCGCAAGCCGCTTTGGCGCGCCTGCCCGCGCAGCGACTCAACCAAACCTTTCATGGTCTGCCCGCGGGTTTGTTACAGGCCATGGCCAGAAGCCGCACGCCGCAATATCAGTCAGCGGGCCAACTGGACCGGGTTGAATCCTGGTTGTTGGGTTACTTGGATCCCAAAGCCGATACAAAGTTCGACCAATACCCAGCTTGGGCCATGTTGAATTCGGCAGTTCAGGGCCATGACGATGTGGACGTGACTCCCTTCACGCGGTTTTGGGCAACGGTGGGGGCCTTGGAAATTGAGCGCGACGGTGTTCGCTTCACCCCAGCGGATGTGCTTGGGGTTGACGAGTCTGACATGAAGGCGTTTTGGGCGGTTGTGAACCCTTTGTTGGCTGCTCACGGTTGGCGGCACCTCACCGATGCCAATTTCCACACCTTGCTGACCAACCCCGTGCCGGTGCCGATGGAGCAAGCTTCACCTTGGTCGGTACAAGGAATCAGGCTAACCGATTACTTGCCCATGAGCGCTGATTGCGCCGATTGGCGACGCATGTGGCTGAACATGCAGGTTGAATTGCACAACGCACCGTTCAACCAAGCACGCGAGGCCAAGGGCTTAAAGCCTTTGAATGCATTGTGGTTTTGGGGCGGTGGCCAGAGTTGGGAGAGTTTGGAGCCCATGCCTTTGATTAAATCGGTTGGTGCAGATGAAGTCTTTGATGTGGTCACGACCCAGACCATGCAGACTGACGACGAAGTGTTGGCCCGTTTCGTGTTCTGGGCGCAGCGCATGGAGAATCTTCGCCCCGAGGGCCTGACCTTGGGCAAACCAGGGTGTTTGTACTGTGTGAATTTTCAGGGATGGGGCAGCTCCACCGAGGTCTTTACGCGCTTGGAAAAACAGGTACTTCAACCCATGCGTTTGGCGGGCTTGTCCTTTGACTGGGTACTTTTGGGTCAACAGGGTTGGAAAGCCCTGCAAAGCAATTGGTTGAACCGGTTCAAGTTCTGGAAGCATTCGCCCGATTGGCAGGTGTTGGCCGAGCCTGAGCCGCAAGATGCCGTGTCAGAAGAAGACATGCAAGCGGCCTGGCAACAGGGACAACGCGAACAGGATCAAATCATGGCGCAATGGGAGGATCGTTGATGAGCCTGGTACACACGCCACTACACAAGGCCCGCGCGCCTCAGCCACAAGCTGAAGCGGCTTTACGCCAGGGTGGGTTGCACCCTTTGATGGCGCGCCTGTTGGCAGCACGCGGCGTACAAACGCCCGATGAGGCACAAAGCCGATTGGCTGATTTGATTCCGCCAGGTGAGCTCAAAGGCATTGAACAAGCAGCGGACATTCTGGCCGATGCGTTGGAGGCCGGGGCGCGAATCGTGGTTGTTGGCGATTACGATTGCGATGGCGCCACCGCCACCGCGGTGGGGGTTCGGGGCTTGCGCATGCTCTTGCAAAGCCTGGGTGCAGACACAGACGCTGCCAACTACCACGTTGATTTTCTCGTGCCCAACCGCTTCGAATATGGATATGGCTTAAGCCCGGAAATTGTGCGTTTGGCCGCAGAGCAGTTCGAGCCCAATTTGCTCGTGACCGTGGACAACGGCATTGCAAGCGTCGAGGGCGTTCAAGAGGCCAATGAACTTGGCATTGGCGTGATTGTGACCGATCACCATTTACCCGGCGAGCAACTGCCACCGGCTTTGGCCATTGTGAATCCCAACCAGCCTGGTTGCACTTTTCCAAGCAAGTCGATCGCAGGGGTTGGGGTGATGTTTTATGTGTTGCTGGCCACCCGTGCCGTGTTGCGCAGTCGCGGTGTATTTGATGCAACCAACCAACCCAGAATTGACGCTTTGCTGGATTTAGTTGCATTGGGCACAGTGGCCGATGTGGTGAAACTGGATGCAAACAATCGCCGTTTGGTTGCCCATGGTCTGCAGCGCATACGCGCAGGCCGGGCACAGCCCGGTGTGCTGGCCCTGTTTCATGAAGCCGGTCGAGACCCTCGCAAAGCCAGTGCAGCCGACATGGGCTTTGCCTTGGGCCCTCGTTTGAATGCAGCGGGCCGGTTGGCCGACATGTCGATTGGCATTCGAACCTTGTTGGCTGATGACGCGGCGCAAGCCAGTGCGCTGGCTGCCGAGCTTGGCAAAATGAATGAGGCGCGCAAACGCATTGAAGCTGACATGAAGCGCGATGCGCTTGATGATGTGGAAAAATTCATTGGTCAGGACGAGCCTGCAGCAGGCATCGTGGTGGCGCATGACACCTGGCATCAAGGCGTGATTGGTATTTTGGCTTCCCGCATCAAAGACCGTGTGTATCGGCCCACCATTGCGCTGGCGCCAGGTGACGATGGTTTCTGGAAAGGCAGTGGCCGTTCGGTCCAAGGTGTTCACCTGCGTGACGTATTGGATTTGGTGTGCAAGCGCCTTCCTGAAGGCAGCATGCCCAAATTTGGCGGGCACGCCATGGCGGCTGGTTTAACCTTGGCCGCCGATGCAATTGAACGCTTCAAAGTGGAGTTTGCCCGTGCAATCGTCGACCTGAGCGACCCCAGTGCCTTGACACAGGTGGTGGAAACCGATGGTTCCATTCCGGCCGACTACATTGCTGCAGCCTCGGTGGACTTGCTCGAAACTCAGGTTTGGGGCCAAGGGTTTCCTGCGCCTTTGTTTTGCGACGAGTTCGAAGTGCTCGACCAGCGCCTGTTGAAAAACGCCCACAGCAAGTTCACCTTGCGCCGCGACGGCAAAACCTACGTGGCATTGCGCTGGCGGTCTGTCGAACCAATCGGCCCGAAAGTCACTTTGGCGTATCGGTTCGAACGCGACACTTTCACTGGCGGTGATGCCGTCCAAATCATTGTGGAACACGTGTTGTAGGCCCGCATGCGCTACAATAGCGGGTTACGCACATTGAATTTGTTAGAGAAATATGGAAGCCGAACGCCTGAATGCCATCATCAACGCCCTGACTGACCTTGCCGACCGCGCTGGCCAGTTGCGGAGGTATCTTTGACGTCGACCGCAAGGCCGAACGACTCACGGTAGTTGACGCCGAACTGGAAGATCCCAACGTTTGGAACGACCCCAAACATGCGCAGGAACTGGGCAAAGAAAAAAAGATGCTCGATGGCGTGGTAGTCACCATGAACACTGTGCAAGCCAACATTAGCGACGCGCAAGAACTGGTTGAAATGGCGCAAGCCGAAAGCGACTTCGACACGCTTGAAGC